>NZ_AP036014.1:1310000-1467500 GCF_003402415.2 Nitratidesulfovibrio sp. HK-II | reverse complement strand
CCGCGCCTTTCCCCGCGCTTCACCCGCCGTCCCGTCCAGCGCACCGTGGCCCACGGGGTGGCGCGCCACGGCAAGATAGGCTAGGTATGTGCCCAATCCGCAACCAAGGGAGACACCAATGGGTTTTCTCAACGCCAGCAGCAGCTTCACCCGGTTCCGCATCGCGGACCCGGTGCCCGCCACCCTCTGGCCCACCCTGCCCGACAAGCTGAAGCAGTTCTGCTTCCGTGATATCGACAACACATCCGACGAGCGCTCGTGGGGCTGGGTGTGCTTCGACGACATGCTCGACACGGCATGGCGCACCGCGCCGCCCGAAAAGGGCGGGTACATCGCCTTTTCGCTGCGCCAGGACACCCGGCGCATTCCGGCTGCCGTGCTGAAGAAGCACCTGGCCCTCGCCCTGCGCGAGGAAGAGGCCCGCAACAAGGAGCAGGGCAAGAAGTTCGTCTCGCGCGAGCGCAAGAAGGAACTGCGCGAACAGGTGCGCATCAAGCTCATGGCGCGCTTCCTGCCCATTCCGGCCGAGTTCAACGTGCTGTGGGCCATCGACACGGGCGTCATCTACTTCGCCTCCACCCAGTCGAAAATGATCGACCTGTTCTCCGACTATTTCACGCTGACCTTCGACCTGCACCTGGAGCCGATGACGCCGTACGCGCTGGCCGCCTCCATGCTGGACGAGGCCGCCATGACCAGGCTTGACGCCCTGGAACCCACCCGTTTCGCCAGCTAGGCCACCGGACAAGGACAGACAATGAGCGACACTCCCTATCTCGGCCAGACCACCGACGTGATCCTGGGCCAGGAATTCCTGACTTGGCTGTGGTACCGTAGCGAAACGGCGCCCGGCTCCTTCCGCATGCCCGACGGCAGCCCCTTCGGCGTGCACATGGAGCAGCGCATCTCGGTGCAGGGCGGCGAAGGCGAAAGCCTTGAGACCGCCACCGTTTCCGGTTCCATGTCCCCCCTGCGCGAGGCGCGCCTGGGCCTGACCACCGGCAAGAAGGTGACCCGCGCCCTGCTGCGCTTCGAGCGCGAGGCCGATTCCTGGCAGGTCAGCCTGCGGGCCGAGGACTTTTCCCTCAACAGCCTGAAGACGCCCACCGTGGAAAAGGACGGCGAGGACGACGACCCCGACGCCCGCCTGCTGGAGAAGATCTACCTCATCGAAACCTGCCTCGGCTTTCTGGACGAGGTGTACCGCCAGTTCATGGAGGTGCGCCTTTCGCCCCGCTGGGCCGATGAAGTGCGCGACCTGCGCGGCTGGATGGAGCACGAGGCGTAGAAACACCCCCAGGCCCTGCCACCACAAGGCTTCAAGGACATCGACGACGTGACCAGCGATCTTCGCGATACCCCGCCACCGTCGCCCGCCGCCGGAGAAAACCGGGCGGGCGATGCGGGGCCTTCGCGGGGGGGGCTCCCCTCCGCCGGGCAGCCTGTTGGCGCGGAACAGCCCGCCGGGCCTGGACATTCCACCGCAGCCTCCCCATCAAGGGCCACGGCGCACGGCGGCGGCCGCATGGCCGCCATGCTGCGCCGCATGGCCCGCAAGCTGGCGTGGATGCTCTTCGTGTTCTGGGGCATCACCATCATCAGCTTCTGGGTCATCCATCTTGCCCCCGGCTCGCCCACCGACATGCAGACCACCATGAACCCGCTGGCCGGGGCCGAGACGCGCAAGCGCCTGGAGGCCCTGTACGGGCTGGATAAGCCGCTGCACGTGCAGTACGTGCAGTGGCTGGGCCGGCTGGCCCGGCTGGACTTCGGCAATTCCATGTCCAGCGACCCGCGCCCGGTGTGGGACAAGATCAAGGAACGCCTGCCGCTCACCGTGGGCATGAACGTGGCCTCGCTGGTGCTCACCCTGCTGTGCGCCATCCCCATCGGGGTGGCCTCCGCCCACTGGCAGGGCAGGCTGTTCGACAGGGCCATGACGGTGCTGGTGTTCATCGGCTTCGCCATGCCGGGTTTCTGGCTGGCCTTGCTGCTAATGCTGCTGTTCGGCATCCACTTGCAATGGCTGCCCATTTCCGGACTGACCTCGCTGGACCACGCAGCCATGTCGCCTTTGGGCAAGGCGTGGGACATCCTGGCGCACCTGGCCATGCCCATCTTCATCTACACCTTCGGCAGCCTGGCCGGGCTTTCGCGGTTCATGCGCGCCTCCATGCTGGAAGTGCTGCGGCAGGACTACATCCTCACCGCGCGGGCCAAGGGGCTGCCGGTGCGCACCGTCATCTTCCGCCATGCGCTGCGCAACGCGCTCTTGCCGGTCATCACCATCCTGGGACTGTCGCTGCCGGGGCTCATCGGCGGCAGCGTGATCATCGAATCCATCTACGCCCTGCCCGGCCTCGGGCAATTGTTCTACCAGGCCGTCATGGCCCGCGACTATCCGTTGATCATGGGCAACCTGGTGCTGGGCGCAGTGCTGACGCTGGTGGGTAACCTGCTGGCAGACCTGTGCTACGGCCTTGCCGACCCGCGCATCCGGCTCACCGGGGGCACGGGGGGAGACGGCGGCGGCGGGGGAAGCGGGGGAAGCGGCGGTGCAGGGGGCGGCGCATGAACGCGGCCGCCCTGTTCTCCCCCCGCCAGTGGCTGCTTTTCTGGGCGCGACACCCCATGCTGGCCGCCGGCCTTTCGCTGGTGTGCCTGATGTCCGTGGCGGCCCTGCTGGCCCCGTGGATTTCCCCGCACGATCCCACGGCGCTGGACCTTACGGCCATCCTGCATCCGCCGTCCGGCGCGCACCCGCTGGGCACCGACGCGCTGGGCCGCGACGTGCTCTCGCGCATGCTGCACGGCGCGCGCGTCTCGCTGTGGGTGGGCTTTGTCTCGGTGGGCATATCCGTGGCCATCGGCCTCGCCCTCGGCTTGGCGGCGGGCTACTTCGGCGGGCTCACGGACGAACTGATCATGCGCTGCGTGGACATCATGCTGTGCTTTCCGTCGTTCTTCCTGATCCTTGCGGTCATCGCCTTTCTGGAACCCAGCCTGCTGAACATCATGGCCGTGATCGGGCTCACCTCGTGGATGGGCGTGGCACGGCTGGTGCGCGCGGAAACCCTGTCCCTGCGCGAGCGCGACTTCATCGCCGCCGCCCGGCTGGCCGGGGCGGGGCCGGTGCGCATCCTGGCCCTGCACGTGCTGCCCAACGCGGTGGCCCCGGTGCTGGTTTCCGCCACCCTGGGCGTGGCCGGGGCCATCCTGACGGAATCGGCCCTGAGCTTTCTGGGCCTTGGCGTGCAGCCCCCCATGCCCAGTTGGGGCAACATGCTGCTGGAAGGCAAGGACGTGCTGGAAATAGCCCCGTGGCTGTCCATCTTTCCGGGGTGCGCCATCCTGCTCACCGTGCTCGGCTACAATCTGCTGGGTGAAAGCCTGCGCGACCTGCTGGACCCGCGCCTGAAGCGGTAACCCCATGCGCATCGCCTGTGTCGGCACGCACCTGGCCGTCGAATTCCGGCGCATGGGGCACGAGGTGCTGGACCTGCACCCGCCCGGCGGCATCGTGGACATCGCCGCCCTGCTGGATGCGCGCGGCTTTGCCCCGGACCTGCTGGTGCAGCAGGAGACGCTGGGGGTGCGCGCCATCCTGGCCGGGCTGGAAAACCTGCCCTGCCGCAAGGCGTTCTGGGCCATCGACAGCCACCTGAACATGCACTGGCACCGCCATTACGCGCGGCTGTTCGACGTGGTGTTCACCCCCCATCTTTCCCTGTTTCAGGCGCTGCCGCCGGAATGGCGCCACCCGCACCCGGCGGGCCTGGCCATGTCCGGCCACGCCCGCCCGTGGCATCCCCACGCACAGCGCGGCCACGACATCTCCCTGGTGGGCGTGCTGGACAGGCATCGCCCCCTGCGCGGCTGGATGGCCGACCTGCTGCGTGAACGGTTCGGGGTGCTGCCCCGTCAGGGAGTGCCCTTTGCCGAAATGCTGCACCTGTATGGCGACACCCGGATCATCCCCAATGAATCCATTGGTTTCGAAGTAAACTTTCGGCTCACGGAAGGAGCCTCGTGCGGGGCCTGCGTGCTCACGCCCGACGTGGGGCCGGACCAGGACGCGTTGTTCGACGACGGCCGGGAGATGGTGGTCTACGCCGACGGGCTGGACCTTGCCGAGAAGCTGCGCTTCCTGCTGCGCAAGCCGGATGTGGCCGAGCGCATCGGCCGTGCCGCGTGGGCGCGGGTGCAGGCGCAGCACCTGTCCGCACACCGGGCGGCGACCGTGCTGGCCACCATGGGCGACGCGCCCGGCACTGCGCCGGACACCGCGGCCACCGGCCCGGCGGGCGCGGAAGCCTTGTGGCTGACATTGTCGCACCGGGTACGCAGCGGCGGGCTGAACATGCCTGCGGATACGCTGCGCGCCGCCTTGAACGCCCTGCCCGAATCACCGGCCGTCGTGGCCGCGCGGCTGCGCGCCATGGCGGAACAGGAACCGGCGCGCCCGGTGCGCGAAACACCAGGGCTGGCCGACCTGCTCGACCGCCTGCTGGCCACGGGGGACCATGCCCATGACGTGGACCTCAACGTGGCCGCCGCCGGGGCGGCGCTGACGCGGGGCGACCTGAAGGCCGCCAAACCCTTCTGGTACCGCCTGCATCAGGCGCGGGGCCTGCGCGAACCCGAAAAACCGCAGTCGGTCTACCACGCCTGCCTGCTGTGGGCGGACCTGCTGCGCCGCGAAGGCCGCGACGCCCAGCCGGGCTTCACCTACGACCCGCAGCGCCACTGCCCGGAAGCCGCCTTTGAAATGCTGGTGCTGGCCCACCGTTTTTGCGGCGACGACCTTGAATGGATGCGGGGGGTTGAACGCTTGACTTCACGCCGCAAGGCGCTCACCTTCATCAGGCTGGGCATGCTGGCGCGCCTTGCGCTGGAGCCGGGCGCGCCGTGGCGCACCCAGGCCGAATACGGCCTGACCAGCCTGCGCGCCTACCGCGTGGACGAAGGGCTGCACGAACTGGCCGAGGCGGGGCGAAGGGCCGCCGCCGAAGGCCGCTCCAAGGCCTTTCTGCGGCTGCTGGACGGGCACGGCCCCGGCGGGCATCTGCGACGCGGGCTGGAAGCGCCCTCCACTCCCCCGCCCGCCGCATCTTCCGTCGCGGCCCCGAACATCGAAGCCGACATTGCACCGGACGCCACCATCGCCCCTTCGGCGGACGACGGCGGCCGGACCTGAGCAAGGACACCTCATGCTGGAATACCTGCGCATTCGGGACCTCGCGCTCATCGAGGACATGGAACTGGACTTCGCCCCCGGTCTGAACGCCCTTACGGGTGAAACGGGCGCGGGCAAGAGCTTCATCCTCAAGGCGCTCAACTTCCTCATCGGCGACCGTCTGTCGGCGGACATGGTGCGCCCCGGCAAGGACAAGGCCCACGTGGAGGCCCTGTTCGCCCTGCCGGACGGCGACATGGTGCTGCGCCGCGAACTGGCGGCCGACACGGGCCGCAGCCGCCTGTTCATCAACGACCGGCTCAGTTCGCAAGACGCGGTGCGCGACATGCGCGCATCGCTGGTGGTGCACACCAGCCAGCACGGCCAGCAGAAGCTGCTCCAGCCCGCCTTTCAGGCCCGGCTGCTGGACGAGTTCCTGAACCGGCCAGACCTTGTCGCCGCGCGCGACGAAGCCCTGAAGGAACTGCGCGAGGTGGCCGCCAGGCGCGAGGAACTGGCCGCGCGCGCCCGCTCGCTGGAAGACCGGCGCGACGTGCTGGAATTCCAGCAGCGCGAGATCGACAAGGTGGCCCCGGAGGCGGGCGAAGAGGAACGGCTGGAAGAACGCCGCCGCGCCCTGCGCGACGTGGCCTCCGCCCAGGAGGTGCAGGAACGCGCCCTGGCCGTGCTGCGCGGCGAGGACGGCCCCGGCGTGGCCGAGGCCCTGGGCCTGCTGGAACGGGCCCTGGACGGGCTGGCCCGCCTGCATGGCGCGACGGCGGGCGACAGCGCGGACGCATCCCCCAACGCCCAGCCCAACTGGACGGACGACGTGGCCGCCGTGTCCGCCTTCCGCCAGGGGCTGGCCGACCTGGAACGCCGCCTGCGCCGCCGCCCCGCTCCACCAGTGTTCAATTCCGGCGACGACGACATGGACGTGGAGTCCATCGAAAAGCGGCTGTACGAACTGGCCCAGCTCAAGCGCAAGTTGCGCCGCACCCTGGACGAGATCGTGGACCTGCGCCGCGAGATAGAGGAAAACCTATCATTCCTCGACGCCTGCCGCCTGGATCTGCGCACCCTTGAGCGCGAGGAAGAGGCCCTGAAGGAACGCCTGTCTGGCGTGCTGGCGGAGCTGAACCCCGCCCGCCGCGGGGCCGCCGTGCAGTTGGCGCAGGCGCTGGAAGGCGAACTGGCGGGGCTGGGTTTTTCCGAACACGTGCGCGTGGCCTTCGAGTTCACGCCGCAGGAACCGTGGCCCGGCTGCGTAGAGGACAGGGCGCGCCTGCTGTGGGTGCCCAACCCCGGCCAGCCCCCGCAACCGCTGGATCGCATCGCCTCCGGGGGCGAGCTTTCGCGCTTCCTGCTGGCGGTGGTGGGGCTGATGGCCCGCGACGAAGCCGCCACGCTGATCTTCGACGAGGTGGATTCCGGCGTGGGCGGACTTACGCTGAACCGCGTTTCCGACCGGCTGGCCGCGCTGGCCGGACGCAGGCAGGTGATCCTGATCACCCACTGGCCGCAGCTGGCCGCCCGCGCGGGCCGTCACTTCCAGGTCAGCAAGGAAGTGGCGGACAACGCCACCTTCACCCTGTGCCGCAGGCTCGACGGCGAGGACATCCGCAAGGAGCTGGCCCGCATGGCGGGTGGCGGCGGACAGGGCGAGGCCATGGCTCGCGAACTGATTTCATGATAGCAGGTTGACAATCTGCCCGGCAGCGGCCAGAGACGTGGAGCGCCCCATGTGCGAATGGGGGATTTCACCCAGTGTCGCACCCCCAGCAAGACGCACGCAGGAACTGTCATGACGGACGCGCGAAACCACGACCCATCGCAAGGCCCGCCGCCGGAAGAACGTCTGGCCGCCTACGTGGCCTGCCTTGCCGCCACCAAGGACCGCCGCGCCGTGCGCGAGGTGGTGGAACGCGAGGTGCTGCTGTGCCTCATCCGTACCAACAGCGACCGCATCAATGAATACCCCCTGCTGGAAACGCAGCAGCGCTCCATCATCGAAATCCTGGCCGCGCGCGGCGCGGTGGACCCGCTGCACGAACACATCCGCAAGCTGGTGGCCGAGTTCGTGGCCCAGCTTGGCCTGTACGCCAAGCCGGGCGGGGCAGATTCCGGCCAGTTGCGCATCGGCCTCGTCAACACCGAGACATTGCTGCTGAAATGCGTACAGGGCGTGGTGTACACCACGGCCCTGTGCACCGACAATTTCATCGAGACGCTGGTGCGCGCTTACGGCGAAGAAGCCCTTGGCCCCTCCGACGCCATCACAGAATCCACCGAACTGGACGAGCAGTTCTGGCGCAAGCATTTCGCGCACTTCGTGGTGGGGCTTGTGGACGAGGCCTACGACGCCATCATGGGGCAGGAGGCGTTCTCCCTGACCAAGGAACGCTCGCTGCTGGTCATTCGCTACCCCTTCGACGCGCTGCTGGAACGGCTGTGCCGCACGCCGAAACCCCTGGACAAGACGCGGGTGCAAACCCTCTTCGAGTTCGAGACCCGCGACTTCGCCAGCCGCAAGGCGCGCAAGCTGGTGCACGACATCCTGCTGGGCATGGCCGTCCGGCCGGGCTACCCCTTTGCCCAGGGCGACATAGACTTCATCAGCCAGATCGTGTGCATCGACCCTGCAGCCAAGGAAATGGAGCGGATGCAGACCCTGCTGCTGTCCGGCGGCATGCCGGGCGCTGACGGAGAGGCCGCCGAAGCGCCCCCCGCAGAGGTCAACGCCGAGCAGGTGCAGTTTCTGCGCGACCAGGTGCTGGGCATGGCGTGCAGCGTGGCCATCACCCTGAACCTGCTGCGCGAGGATTTCCTGCGCGCGCTGGACGGCTTTTCCCCCAAGGAGACGGCCATCGTGCGCCGTACTCTGGGCGATTTTTCGCTGCCGTGCCTGGGCAAGGCGCTGCAATCGCTGCTGGAGTTCCAGTTCGTCACCCTGCTGCGCCGCCGGGCGGGCGAGGACATGGGCAAGATTCACATCCGCACCCGCAAGGAGCGGCGCACCTCCGTCGCCGCCGTGGAGACGCTGTTCGACTCAGGCCTCACGCGCATCCGGAGGAACAAATTGTGGCAGCAGGATCCCGGCCGCGCCAACATGCTGCTGTTCCGCCCCCAGACGGCCACCGAACTGGAATCGCTGCTGCATCTGTTGCAGATCGAGCCGCAACTGGCCCGCGAGATCGGGGCGCTGTGGACCGACGCCTCGTTCCGGGTGGAGTTCGCGCTGTACATCAGCCTGGACCTGCTGGCCCGATCCACCACCAACCTGAACCAGCGCCTTGCCGAACTGCTGGCCCGCTTCGGCATCACCCGGCTATAGGCCGGGAAAGGCGTCCGCCGGAAGCGCACGATTCCCGAAACGCGCACCGTCAGTCCGGCAGGTTCGCAAGCCACCGCCACCGTGAATGAAGCGCCGCCCCGGAGAGGAGTCTCCGGGGCGGCGTTGCATTGCGTGTCGATGAGCGGCCGTGGGGTGCGGCTAGTTCTGGCCGCCTTCTCCACCCTTGGGTGGCTTGGGCTTGCGGGACGCTTGCCTGGCGGCCCCGGGCTTGGCGGGGGCGGAGGCGTCCTTGGCGGACCGCGCGTCCTTGGGGGGAGCAGCCGCGCCCTTGGGGGTGTTGTCCTTGGAAGAAGCGCTTCCGGCAGGCTTGCCCGTCTCCGCCTTGTCCGTTTTGGCTGGCTTGGCGGGCGTACCCGACTTGTCCGCCCTCTTTGACTGGCCCGTCTTCTTTGACTGGCCCGACTGGCCTGACTGACCTGACTGGCCCGATGCTCCAGACGGATTCGGGGCGCTCCCGGCCTTGTCGGCGGCCCCCTTTGCCTTCGTGCCGGACGCGGACATGTCGGAAGCCGGGGCTGCCTTGGCGGCGCCCGACTTGCCCTTTCCGCCAGCGGCGTCCTTTCCGGCGGGCCTGGCCGAAGCGCCTCCCTTGGCCGACGCCTTTTCCCTGCCGACGGCTGCAGCGCCGCCGGTGGCCTTCGCCTGGGCCGTCGCCTTCACTGGCGCGGACGCCTTGTCCGCTTGAGGCTGGGCCTTGGCGACGCCGCCCTTGCCATGATCACCGGATTTCGGCGTTGCCGTGGATTGCCCGAAGACGCTGCCCGTCGTCTTCGTGCCGCCTTCCCCCTTGCGGGTTCCGGCCTTCTCCGCGCCGCCGCGCCCGCCATTGGGGCGTGCGGGCTTTCGCCCACGGCGCGGCGCGTTTTCCAGCGGCTCCGGCAGGGCGGTGGGCATCGGGTCATCCAGCCCGGCGTCGGTGGCCGCGCGGGCGCGGACCTTGCGGGCGGCGCGCTCGTCAACGGAGCCCGACTTCACGGGCACGGTGGCCACGCCATCGGCCCCGCCACGATCAGCGCGCGTCGCGAGCCTGTCCTGTCCCTCGGGCTTGTCCTGTCGGGCGGGCCTGTCGGGCCGGGTTCCAGGCCGGGCGCCGCGCCCGCCCCGGTCACCTCGGTCATTCCGGTCGTTCCGGCCGCCATACTCGCGCCCGCCACGCCGATCACCCGCATCACGGCTGGCACGCCCATCCCCACCATCGCGGCGCACCTTGCGCGCACCGGTGGATGCCACGGCGTCCGCACCGGCCAGCGCCAGGTTCACTTCCAGCCGGGCCACGTTGACGTCCGCAAGGCGCACCGTCACGCTCTGCCCCAGCCGGAAGCTGCGGCCCGTGCGCTCGCCCACCAGTTCCTGCCGCTCCGGCAGGTAGCCGTAATAGTCGTCGTCCAGCGACGAGAGGCGCACCATGCCCTCGGCCATCACCTCGTTGAACTCCACGAAGAACCCGAAGTCGATGATGCCGGAAATGACCCCGGTGAATTCCTCGCCCACCCGCTGGGAAAGGAACAGCACGGTGATGCGCTTCAGTATCTCGCGCTCGGCCTCCATGGCCACGCGCTCGTTCACGTTCAGGGTGTCGGCGATGGTCAGCAGCGCCCGCTCGCCCGGCAGCGGCCCGTTCACCGGCAGGCCCAGGGTGCGGCGCAGCGCGCGGTGCACTATCAGGTCGGCGTAGCGGCGGATGGGCGAAGTGAAGTGGCAGTAGCAATCCGAGGCCAGGCCGAAATGGCCTTCGTGGTCGGGCGCGTAGCGGGCCTGCATCATGGTGCGCAAGGCCATGCGGTTGACCACGAACTCCTGGTCCGTGCCCTTGGCCGCCTGCAGCACGCCCTGCAACGCCTTGGCCGATGCCTTGTGCGGCAGATGCTGCGCCAGCGAGGTGCGCGCCAGCACCTTGAACAGCCCTTCCAGCTTTTCCGTATCCGGCTCGGGGTGCACCCGGTACAGGAAGCGGGCGTTCTTTTCGGTCAGAAAGCGGGCCACCGCCTCGTTGGCGGCGATCATGAACTCCTCGATGATCTGATGGCCGAAGTGGCGCACCTTGCGGCCGATGTCCACCGTCTCGCCGTAGATGTTGAAGATCACCTCCGGCTCGGGCAGGTCGAAGTCCAGGCTGCCGCGCTCGGAGCGCTTGGCGTTCAGCAGGCGGGCAAGCTGCTCGGCGCGCTCCAGCAGGGGCAGCACCGGGGTGAGCAGGCGGCGCTCGTTCTCGTCCTTGACGATCAGCGCCCGGTTGACCTGCCCGTAGGTCAGGCGGGCCTTGGATTCGATGATGGCCGCGTAGAACTTGCTGCGCCCGTACGAACCGTCTGCGTGGAAATAGGTTTCCGCCACCATGGCCAGCCGGGGCACGCGCGGATTCAGGCTGCACAGCCCGTTGGAAAGGGCCTCGGGCAGCATGGGCTCCACCGACTGCGGGAAATAGTACGAGTTGGAGCGGGCCTGCGCCTCGCGGTCCATGGCCGAGCCGGGCCGCACGTAGTGGGCCACGTCGGCGATGGCCACCCACAGCCGGTAGCCGTTGCCCTGTTCCTCGACGTACACGGCGTCGTCGAAGTCGCGCGCCTTGGCCCCGTCGATGGTCACGAATTCCAGGTGCCGCAGGTCGATGCGGCCTTCCATGTCGTCGCGGCTGGGCACGGAGGGCAGGTCGCGGGCTTCTTCCAGCACCTCGGGCGGAAAGTCGGTGGGCACGTCGTGGTTGATCTTCACCAGCCGTTCCTGCACGGCCACGTCATCGTCGGCCCCCAGCACGGCAAGGCCGGTGGCGGCCCACAGGCCGTCCTCCACCTTTTCGCCGGGGGCGGCCACCACAAGGTCGCCCTTTTCGGCCTTGGCCTCCACCGCGCTCATGTCCACCACGAAGCTGACAGCCATGCGCGGGTCGGCCGGGCGGCACAGCAGGCTGTTGCGGCCCATGCGGCGCACCACGCGGGCGGGTATTTCCTTGCGGCGGCGTTCCACCACGCGCACGATGCGCCCTTCCGGGTTCTTGCCGTGGCGGCCGGGCAACAGCGCCACCACCACCTTGTCGCCGTGCCAGGCGTCGCCCATCTGGTAGGAGTGCACGTAGATGTCGTCGCGCCCCTTTTCCTCGGGCAGCACGAAGCCCATGCCGGAACGCTGGATGGACAGGGTGCCCGTGACCAGCCGCAACTGCTCCACAAGGCCCCAGGCCCCGCCGCGCAGGCGGATGATGCGCCCCTGATGCACCAGGGCGTCCAGCCGTTCCTCCAGGTCCGCCTTCATGCGGCGGTGCAGGCCCAGCATGCGCATCAGCGCGTCGATCTTCAGCGGGCGGTGCGCCTCGCGGAACAGGTTCGCCAGTTCGTTCGCGTCGGGCAGCACGTAGCTGTCGTCACGCTTCTTCTTTGCCATATGGATGTCCTTTCCGGCCGTGCCGGAGTGAAAATGTCGGAGATGAAATGTTGAATGGGCCATTGCGCGGCCGAACCGGGCCGCATCGGCAGAAGCGTGCTTCAAGCCCGATGCGCGGCGGCAAGCCCCGCCCAGCGGGCGGCCCACCATTCAGGAAAATTCGTTGCGGACCACAATGCCGGTCCGAATTCCGTGGCCAGGTCGAAGGCCCACAGGTCCGCCCCGCCAGGGGCGCGCGCGCCGTCGTGCCCAGCCCCTTCGCCACACAGGGGGGCCAGCTTCACGGCGTCCTTGGGGGTGCACACCAGCGCGTGCCCCTCGGCCGCCAGCGAACGCACGTCGTCCGGGCCGTAGGGATGATGATCCGGATAGATGCGATGCCGCACCGGCGCATACCCGAAGAACCGCGTGGCCGTGGCGTGCACCTGCGCGGGGTCGCCCACGCCGGAGACCAGCACGTAGGGATCGCCGTCCAGGTGCGGCCGCGTGGCCGCGCCGTGCTCCGCCGGGCGGGGGTCCAGCCCCCGGCCCACGCGCACCAGGCCGCGCGGGACAAGACGAAAGCTGAACACCGGCATGCCGTGGCGGATCAGGCGGCGTTCCAGTTGGGGGCCCAGGGCATCGAACATGTCCGGCTCCGCCTTCACGCAAAAGGCGTGCGCCCGGCTCAGCGCGCCCGCGCCCTCGCGCCACGAGCCCGCCGGAATGGTCTTGCCCCACTCGCCGACGAGGTCCGCGGGGCGCAGCACCACGATGTCCAGGTCGCGCCGCACGGCCAGGTGCTGAAAGCCGTCATCCAGCAGGTACAGATGGGGGGAAAGGTGCGCCTCCGCCCAGTGCCCGGCCCGCCGCCGCACCGGGTCCACCAGCACGGCCGCGTCGGGGTTCTGGCGGGCCAGCATCAGCGGTTCGTCACCCGCCTGCGCCGCCGTGTGGCCGGGCCGCACCAGCAGGGGCAACTGCGGCGGTTTCGCCCCGTAGCCGCGCGTGAGCACGGCGGCGGACAGCCCGTGCGCGCCGCACCAGCGCAACAGCCAGTGCACCAGGGGGGTCTTGCCCGTGCCGCCCCAGCAGATGTTGCCCACCGACACCACCGGGCGCGGCGGGGAAAAGCGCGGCAGCACGCCCGCCTCGTACACGGAGCGGCGCGCGGCCATGCACGCGGCATAGGCCGCGCCAAGGGGGCGCAACAAGGGGGCGCAGGATTTCTGCACGGCGGCGACGTTCATGACGCCACCCGGATACGTTCCGGGAACTGCAACGATATGCGCATGGAAATCATTCTACCATGCGCGGGCGCGCTTGTCGCCGGGGGAATGCGGACGGGGGTATGGCCAGACCGGCCAAGGGGCGTGCACGGCGCGGAAGGAAACCGGACAAGGGGGACGAACCGGCCAGACAGTGCGGAAAAGGACGAAGGAAGGCGAAAGGAAGGAAACGGTGAACCTGCCGGAGTTGAAGAGTGGCCTTGGCAGCGGCGCATGGGCGGAGCCTTTCCCGCCGTCACGCAAAGGGGGGCTTGCGCCCCCCGTATCCGCACATGTGGTGCGCGGCGGCTAGTCGCGCGAGGAGCCGAACAGCCGCAGCAGCATCAGGAACAGGTTGATGAAGTCCAGGTAAAGCGTCAGCGCGCCCAGGATGGTGCCGCGCCGGATGGCCGTGGCGTCGTCCATGGGGGCTGTTTCGCCCATCATGCGCAGCTTCTGGCTGTCATAGGCGGTCAGGCCCGTGAACACGATGACCCCGATGGCGCTGATGGCCATCGACGCGGCGGAGCTGCCCACGAACATGTTCACCACGCTGGCGATGAGAATGCCGATGAGCCCCATGAACAGAAAGCTGCCCCAGGAGGTGAGGTCCTTCTTGGTGGTCAGGCCGTAGAGCGACATGGCGCCGAACATGCCCGCCGCCGTGGCGAACGCCTGAAACACCGAACTCATGGTGTAGGCCAGCAGCACGGCGGACAGTGTGATGCCGTTCAGGGCGCTGTACAGCACGAAAAGCCCGGTGGCCGCGCCGCCGGAAAGCCGCGCGATGCCCGCGCTGATGCCCATGACCAGGCCAAGCTCCGCGAGGATCAGGCCGATCAGCACGAAGCTGTTGCCGAACACCAGTTGCAGCATGGCCGGGCTGGACGCCGTGAACCACGCGGCGGCGGCCGTCACGGCAAGCCCCACGAACATCCAGTTGTATACACCGCGCATGAAGGCGTTGACGGTTTCAGCCCGCGCCCTCGTGGGTGCGGAGACCGTGCGTCCGAGCATGTCGAATCCTCCTGTAACGTTTGTGCGAAGCGGCCGTTCCGGCGGGGCCGGGGGAAACATCCAGATTATAATACGCCGCTCCAGCCATGATAGGTAACAATCCTCTGGCACTCTGACAAGGGCGGCACCGCATCTCCGCGTGAAACACCCTGCACGCCGCATTCCGGAGGCCCGCCATGCCCCCTGCCCTTCCCGGCACGGACCCGTCGCGCCACATCCCTTCCTCGCCTTCCGGCACGGCCGCGCCGCACCGCCCGGTGCGGGTGCTGTTCGCCTGGTTCCTGCTGGCGTTCATCGCCTTTCAGGCGGTCTGGGCCTACTGGCTCACCCGCGTGCAGGCGCGCGACGCCATGTCTGACCAGCGCGCCGAAACGCTGACCAACGAAGCCACCGTGTACGCCGCACTGGTGGACCGTTACCTGAACAACCGCAGGCAGATGCTTGACGCCTACGCGGCCTTGCCACAACTGCGCCGAGCCCTGGACCACGCGGCGCAGCAGGGGCATGCCCCACCGGAACTTGCCGAAACCATGGTCCTTTTCGCAACCGTGGGGCGCGGGTCGTGCACCGCATTGTACAACCGCAACGGCGTCCCGCTCATCGCCAACGGCGCTCCGTGCGACACGGACGGACCGTCGCCGCCCTGGCTGGAACAGGCCCTGGCCGCGCCCCAGGCCGTGCTTCTTGAAATCGAACTGCGCGACGTCGCGGAAACGGCAACCAAACCCGGCGAGACAGCCCCGCAGGCCGCTTACTGGCGCATGGCCCGGGCGGTGCTGCGGGACGGACGTCCCGTGGGGGTGCTGAGCGCCCTGCTGCCCGTGGACATCACCTTCCTGCCGCACGACCCCACGGACCGCAATCTGCGCAAGGTGCTGCTGCGCCACGGCGAACCGGTGGCCGTCATGGGGCCGGACATGCAGGTAGCCCTGCGCACGGAGCACGCCCTTTCCGTGCCGGGCATGCGCATTGCGCTGGAAACGGATGATTCGGGCATACAGGCGCGTTCCACGGATCTGCTGCTGCGCATCCTGCCGCTGCTGCTGGCGGGCACCGCCGCGCTGGTGGCCATCTTCCACCGGCTGGGGCACCGCCTGTTCGTGGCCCCGCAAGAGGCGTTGCTGGCCCTGCGCGGCGAACTGGAAGACCGCAACCGCAGGCTGGAACGGGTGATTCAGGAACAGCAGCAGGTGGATTCGCTGCTGGAAACCAAGTCGCGCCTGCTGGAGGAAAGCGAGGCGCTGCTCTCATCCATCATCAGCGACCAGACGGAACTGATCTGCCGCTACCTGCCCGACGGCACCTGCACCTTCGCCAACGACGCCTTCTGCGCGTTCTTCGGCCTGGAACGGGAACAACTGATCGGCAGCGTATTCCGCGCGCAGCATCCCCCCGGCGCGGAAAGCGACACCTTCGCCGACGCCATCAACCCGGACCTGCCCCCCATCATCACGTTCGACCACTGGGTGGTGGTGCCGCCGGGCGTGGAGCGCCGCCTGCAATGGACGCGGCGCGCCCTGC
Source organism: Nitratidesulfovibrio sp. HK-II (assembly GCF_003402415.2). NCBI lineage: Bacteria > Pseudomonadati > Thermodesulfobacteriota > Desulfovibrionia > Desulfovibrionales > Desulfovibrionaceae > Nitratidesulfovibrio > Nitratidesulfovibrio sp. HK-II. The sequence goes on along the minus strand of NZ_AP036014.1, from coordinate 1,451,806 downwards.
ACGACGGCGAAGGGCGGCTGGCGGGGTTCCAGGGCGTGGGGCGCGACGTGACCACGGAATACGAACTGCAAAAAGCCCTGCTCGCCGCCAACGAGGAACTGGAGGAACGCATCCGCGCCCGCACCCGCGACCTGGTCGAGCGCGAGGAACTGCTGTCGCGCATCTTCTCCGGCCTGCGCGCGGCCATCGTCATCATCCGGCCGGGCGACTGCGCCGTGGCCGAAGTCAACGAGGTGGCGCGCAGCCTGCTAGGCTGCGGGGACGCGTTCGACGCCTGTGCCGACCTGTTCCGGCAGGTGACGCACAATGCGTGCCTGTTGCCGGGCCATGCCGGGTTCACCCCCCAGTTGGATCAGGAGCACGTGCTGCGCCGCAGCGACGGGCGCAACATTCCCCTGCGCTGGAGCCTGCTGCCCGTGCTCTGGCAGGGCGAGCAGCACATGGCGCTGGTGTTCTTCGACGCCACCGAGCAGAAGAGCATGGAACGCCGCCTGACCCAGGCCCAGAAACTGGAATCCATCGGCCAACTGGCGGCGGGGGTGGCGCACGAGATCAACACCCCCATCCAATATATTGGCGACAACCTGCGCTTTTTACGCGGCGCGTTCGACGACCTGTTGCGCCCCCTGGCCGCCTGCGGCGAACTGGCTGGCACGGAGTTGGGCGGCTCGGGAACTGCCGGGGGAGAGGCGGGCGGGGACGCGGTTGACCCGGCCCAGCGGCTGGCCCGCCTGCGCGAAACCCTGGCCGACACCGACGCCGGTTTCCTGATGGACGAGGTGCCCCGCGCCATCGGGCAGGCGCTGGAAGGCGTGGAACGGGTTGCCACCATCGTGCTGGCCATGAAGAAATTCTCGCACCCGGAAACGACGGAAAAACGCCCGGCCGACATCAACCAACTGGTGCTGGATACAGTAACCGTCTCGCGCAACGAATGGAAATACGTGGCCGAGGTGGAGACGCGCCTTGCGCCAGACCTGCCGCCCATTCCCTGCCTGCCCGGCGACCTGGCGCAGGTGCTGCTGAACGTGGTGGTCAACGCGGCGCACGCCATCGCCGAGGCGCGGCAGACGGCCGAGGGGCAGCCCGGCGGCCAGGGCGGAACCATCGGATCGGGGGGCGGCGCACCGCCACCGCCCGGTCGCATCACCATCACCACGCAACTGACGCCGGGCAGCGCCCCCGCCGCGCGCGGCCACGTGGAAATCCGCATCGCAGACACGGGCAGCGGCATACCAGAGGCCATCCGCGACCGGGTGTTCGACCCGTTCTTCACCACCAAGGCGGTGGGCAAGGGCACCGGGCAGGGGCTGGCCATCGCGCACGACATCGTGGTGAAGAAGCATGACGGCGCCATCGACTTCACAAGCGCGCCGGGCCAGGGCACCACCTTCACCATCACCCTGCCCACGTAATCATATGGGCCAGATGGAACCGGAGGGAGTCGGAAGAGGCACGCGCGGCTGGCGCCGGGCATCTTTGCGATGCTGGGGGCGCTGACGCCCAGCCCGCGCATTCAGGATGGATGGGCCGCTGGTGCTGCTGGCGAACTGGCGGGCCGGACGGTACCCTTCTGGCCACCGTGCATGCCGCCGTGAATTCGGGCGCGCCGTGTCAGGCTTGGCACCGGATTCTCTGTCGCCTTCGCCTGAATGAAAAGGGGCGGCGTTCCTTCAAACGCCGCCCCGTGATATGAGGAGGTGTCCGCACACTGCGAACGCGTATCCACGCGCTGGCTGCAAGGAGAATTTTTGCTCTCTGCCGAGGAAGAATGCTTTTTTATGGAGGGAGCGCACTTTCTTTCGTGCGTGACCGGAATGAAAACGCGTTCTGACCGCTCTGGGCACGATGCCCGCAGGGCTCGCAAGCTCGCCTGACGGGCACGCTTCTCGTCCTTCGGGTCGGAAGACAGAGGGCAAAAAGGCCCTTGCGGCTAGTAGCTTTCCACCGTGTCGGCCAACGCCTCCGGCAAATCGCACGGGTCGTTCAGCAAGAGTTCCTGCGGCATGTCCATGGGGTGCCCCACCTCGCGGCCCTTGCGCACGGCGATGACGGCGCGCAACTGCTGCCCTTCCTCCAGCCGGGGGTTCAGGGTCAGGGCCCGGCACAGAAAGCCGTTGGCCTTCTCGTAGTCGCCAGACTCGAACAGGGTGCGGGCGATGTTGTACAGCAGGTGGTCGTCCTTGGGCGCCAGTTGGGCGGCCCGGGCGTAGAAGCGCAACGCCTCGCCAAACATGCCGCTCTTGCGCAGCTTGATGCCGAAATCGTTGAACATGTGCTTGTGGCGCGGGTCGAACGCGCCGGGCAGGGCAATGAGCCGCTGGAACACCTCGCGCGCCTTGTCCAGGTCTTCGCGGGCAAGGTAGGTCAGCCCCAGGCCGAAGGTGGCGCGCACGTTCTGCTCGTCGATGGCCAGGGCGTTCTGGAACTCGAACTCGGCGCTCCAGGTCTCGCCGCGTTCGCGATGGCGTTCGCCGCGCGCGATGTGCCCGGCCAGCTCGCGCATGGCCGGATAGACCTTTTCGTGGTAGATGGCGGGTTCGGGAATGTAGTCGAGGAGCAGGTCCTCGTAGGTGATGATGTCCGGATCGCCGGTGGGCACGAAGTTGTCGTTCAGCACCTGCGAGTCGTAACTGCCGTCGTCGCGCCGGACGACGTAGATCATCACGTTCTGCTGCACGGTGCGCCGCGTCCCGCCGAAGCCGATCTTCATGTCGGCAGTCGTGGAAAAGACCCCGCGCATGGGCTTTTCACCCATCACAGGGAAATTCTTTGCTATTTCGGCATCGCCATGCACGACGGACCCCCGTGGGACGGACCCTCGACCAAGTACGTTGTGATGATAGCCTCGCATTTGCCCCCCGTAAACCCTGCTTGTGCCCCCATCGTCGGGTGGGGTGCCCTTTCCCCGTTCGTCCAACCGGTATATCCTGCTGGAAAAGAGGAGGTCGCCATGCCCCGCAGCCTGTGCATCCACGGCCATTTCTACCAGCCGCCACGCGAGGATCCGTGGCTGGATGATATTTTGCCAGAGCCCAGCGCCGCCCCCGCCCCCGACTGGAACACCCGCATCCTGCGGGAAAGCTACGCCCCGCTGGGCTGGGCGCGCAGGCTGGACCGCGAGGGGCGCATCGGCGACATCCTGAACTGCTACGAATGGACCAGCTTCAACGCCGGGCCAACCCTGCTGCGCTGGATGGACCGCCACGCCCCCGAAACCCTGCGCCGCATGGTGGAAGGCGACCGGGTAAGCGCGGCGCGCTGGGGCAACGGCAACGCCATGGCCCAGGTTTACCACCACGTCATCATGCCCCTGGCCACCCCGCTGGACCGCGAGGTGGAAACGGCCTGGGCCGTGGCCGACTTCGCCGCGCGGTTCGGCCGCGCGCCCGAGGGCATGTGGTTGCCCGAAGCCGCCGTGGACACGCCCACCCTGGAAACACTGGCCGCGGCGGGCATCGCCTTCACCGTGCTGGCTCCCCGGCAGGCGCGGGCCGTGGCCGTGCTGGACGGCATCGCCCCCGAAAACGCGGCCTGGCAGCCGGTGCACGAGGGCACGCTGGACATCGGGCTGCCCTATCGGGCGGAACTGCCCTCGGGTCGCCACATCGACATCTTTTTCTACAACGGGCCCATCTCGCGGGCCGTGGCGTTCGAGCAACTTTTGCGCGACGGCGAAATCTTCTGGCGCAGGCTGGCCGACGCGGCCCGCGACCTGCCCGCGACACCCAGCGGCAGGGAAGGCGAAAGCGCCCCCGCCGACCGGCTGCTGGCCGTATGCACCGACGGCGAAACCTACGGCCACCACTTCACCTTCGGCGAGATGGCCCTGGCCCACGTGCTGGCCCAGGGCTACGCCGGGCGCGACGGGGTGGCCCTGACCAACTTCGCCGCCTTCCTGCGTCGCAACCCGCCGCGCATGCGCGTGAGGCTCCACGAGCCCTCGTCGTGGAGCTGCGCCCACGGCGTGGAGCGCTGGCGCTCCGACTGCGGCTGCACCGACGGCGGCCACCCCGGCTGGAACCAGCGCTGGCGCGGCCCCTTGCGCCAGGGGCTGGACGCGGTGAAGCAGGGGCTGGACGCCCACTTCGCCGCCGCGGGGGCCGCATTGTTCCGCAGCCCCAAGGCCGCGCTGCTGGACTACGGCCAGGTGCTGGCCCGCCAGGGCGACACGGCCGCGCGCGAGGCCTTCGCCGCCGCCCATCTAGCTCCCGGCATCGCCGGGCGACAGGCCGACGCGGCCTGGAAGCTGCTGGCCATGCAGGAGGCGGGCCTGGCGTCCTTTGCCAGTTGCGCCTGGTTCTTCGACGAAATCTCGCGCATCGAGCCGGTGAACGCCATGACCTTCGCCCTGCGCGCCGTGGACCTGTGCACCGCCACCGGCGGGCCGGACCTGCTGCCGCTCATGGCGGAACACCTGGCCCGCGCCGCCTCCAACAAGCCGGAGGAAGGCACCGGGGCGGACATCCTTGCCCGCACCGTGCTGCCCCGCCGGGGCACGGACACCAGCCTGGTGCTCCAGGCGCTGTGGAGGCTGCGCGCCGAAAGCGGTCTGCCCGCGCCGGGCGCGACGGCCACCCACGCCTGGCCGGGAGCCGAGGTGGACGTGACCCCGGATTCCAATGCCGCCGCCACGGGTACCACCGGAAATCCGGGCGACACCGTCACCGGCGTGGCCGCCCTGCGTCTGCCGTTGGAGGCGGAAGGCCGCACCGTGCGCTTCGCCTGGATCCCGCCGGGACCAGGCACGCCCGCCCGCGCCTCTCGCGTGGCGGTGCGCCCCGCCTCGAACGCGGACGCCGCCGAAACATCCCTGTCCGTGGCCGATCTGCCGACGAACGCCCGCCAGGCCCTGCTGCTGGCCCTGCTGCACGGCGAGGAACACCGTGAAGGTCCCCGCCGCGCCGCGCTGGCCCGCCACGCCCTCGGGCTGGTGGACCCGTGGGAGGAAGCCCAGCACGACATGCCCGACAGCCACCTGTGGGCCGACCTTGCCCCGCAACTGGGACTGGCGCTGGTGGCCGACGCCCCGACCTCGCATCCATCCGGCGAACGCACCGGCGGCGAAGCACGCTGGCGGCAGGGGCTGGACCTGTTGCGCGGCCTGCAAGCATCTCCCCGGCAGCGGCGCGGTCTGCATCTGCTGGTGCAGCGCCACCTGCTCGACCTGCTGGGGGCATCAACCACCGACTGGCCCGCACTGTGCGCCGCCATCCAGCGCGCCCGCGAGGTCGCGCCCGATTTCGACTGGTGGACCGTACAGAACCGGATGTGGGAACTGCTGCAAACGGGCGGCCCGTCGGGCGGACCCGCATCGTCGGAAGACGCCCGGCGCTGCGCCGCCCTGTTGGGCTTCCGGATATGAAGCAAGCCGCCTGAAAGGCGACACCCCCGAAACGCCATGACGTTACGGGGGTGTTGTCACTCAAGTGATAATGAATGTCAATCGCTCAAGAGGGGCCGTGCGACAAAAGCCCCTTGCGGGTGCTGCGCCTACACGGCGGCCTGAAGCATGGGGTCGCGGTCGATGCGCGCGGCGGAGCGGGCGTAGGCCCGCGCCCCGGCGGCCGGGGTGCGCGTGGGGGCGGCCTCTCCGGTCAGAGAGGCCTGGGCGGCCTGGGCGGCGCTGCCGTCCGCGCCGAGAGCGCCAGTCACGCCAGCGGCTTCCAGCGTGCTGTCGACGGGGGCCAGTTCCGCCAGCAACTGCTGCGTTTGCAGGCTGTCGGCGAAATTGAAGGCCCGCATGCGCTGCAACGATTCGGCGGCCTGTACGGCCGCGTCCTCGGCGGTGGGAGAGGTTTCGGTCTCGTAGCTGACCGTCAGCGGCCCAAGGGAAAAGGCCGTCTTCGTGCGGCGCGCGGCAAGCAGCCCCAGCGCATCGCCCGCATCGCGGGTCAGTGCGCGGCTGTACGCGGCAAGGCCGCGTGAAGAGGTTGCGTCGCCGATATCCATGCAATGGTCCCTCTCCGCCATGCCGTGGGCCTGCCGGACGGTCGGACGGTCGGACGGTCGGACGGTCGGACGGTCGGACGGTCGGACGGTCGCCCCGCTCGCGGGGGCCGCCTTCGGCCTCTGGCGTGATACATTAATTTACATATCTCTCCACGCCCGCGCAACCCGCATTTTTCTTGCATTGCGTGGACGCAGAACTTACGAAGGTCGCTGGCCGTTCAACCGGTTGGCCCGGTTTATACCGGTGCGCCGACCACGGTTTTTCGCCACGGTTCGCCGCTGACACCCCGAGTGCCGCACCTGCGCGCCAGTTCATCGCAGCGGTCCGGGCACGGCAGACAGCAATCCCCGCAAGGAAGGAAGCACGCGCATGCCCTGCAAGATACTGGAAAAAGAGCGCCTCATCCCCGGCCAGACCAGCAAGTTGGTCATTGATGCGCCGCACATCGCCAAAAAGGCGCAGCCGGGCAACTTCGTCATCCTGCGCGTCTGCGAAAAGGGTGAACGCATTCCCCTCACCATCGCCGACGCCGATCCCGAACGCGGCACCATCACCATCGTCTATCTGGTGATGGGCAAGTCCACGGCCCTGCTGGAAACCCTGGACGCGGGCGATTCCATCCTCGACCTGTGCGGCCCGCTGGGCAAGCCCACCCACATCGAAAAGGCGGGCACGGTCATCTGCGTGGGCGGCGGCACGGGCATCGCGGCCATGCACCACATCGCCAAGGGGCACCACAAGGCGGGCAACCACGTGGTGGCCGTCATCGGGGCGCGCAGCAAGGATCTGCTGCTCTTCTACGACGAACTTTCCTCCTTCTGCCCCGAGGTGCTGGTGTCCACCGACGACGGCAGCTTCGGCCACAAGGGCCTGGTGACGGACCTGCTGCGCCAGCGGCTGGAAGCCGACAAGACCGTGTCCGAGGTGGTGGCCGTGGGCCCCGTGCCCATGATGGCGGCGGTGGCCAAGACCACCGAGCCCTTCGGCGTGAAGACCACGGTCAGCCTGAACTCCATCATGGTGGACGGCATCGGCATGTGCGGAGCGTGCCGCGTGAGCGTGGGCGGCGAAACCCGCTTCGCCTGCGTGGACGGCCCCGAGTTCGACGGCCACAAGGTGGACTTCAACGAGCTGCGCCAGCGCCTTGCCGCCTTCAAGCCGCAAGAGAAGGCATCGTACGACCACCATTGCAAGTGTACCTGCGCGGGGGAGAAGTAAGACCATGACCGCCACCGCCGAACGCAAGCCCGCCGGGGGCCGGAAGATCGCCCCGCGTGTGGACATGCCCTGCCAGCCCGCCAAGGAGCGCATCCGCAACTTCGAAGAGGTGGCCCTGGGCTACACGCAGCAGATGGCCACGGAAGAGGCCCTGCGCTGCCTGCAGTGCAAGAACCCCAAATGCGTCAAGGGCTGCCCGGTGGAAGTGCCCATCAGGGACTTCATCGGCCAGCTTGCCAAGGGCGACCTGGAAGGCGCGTACCGCACCATCAAGTCCACCAACAGCCTGCCCGGCGTGTGCGGGCGGGTGTGCCCGCAGGAAAACCAGTGCGAGGGCGCCTGCGTGCTGAACGCCAAGGGCCAGCCCGTGGCCATCGGCCGCCTGGAACGCTACGTGGCCGACACCTACATGGCCCTCGACGCCTGCGACCATCTTTCCGCCAAGCTCACCTGCCCGGCGGTGGACCCGGAACTGCGCGTGGCCTGCATCGGCAGCGGCCCGGCCAGCCTTACCGTGGCGGGGTACCTTTCCTCGCGAGGGATCAAGGTGACCGTGTTCGAGGCCCTGCACGAGGTGGGCGGGGTGCTGGTGTACGGCATTCCCGAATTCCGCCTGCCCAAGTCGGCCATCGTGGAAAAGGAAGTGCAGGCCCTGCGCACCCAGGAGGTGGATTTCGTCACCAACTGGGTGGGCGGCCGCACCTTCTCGGTGGACGACCTGTTCGCGGAAGGCTACCGCGCCGTGTTCGTCGGCGTGGGCGCGGGGCTGCCACGCTTTCTCGGCATTCCCGGCGAGAACCTGACCGGGGTGTTTTCCGCCAACGAATACCTTACCCGCGTCAACCTTGGCCGGGCCTACGCCTTTCCGGACTACGACACCCCGGTCTACCAGGGCCGCAACGTGACGGTGTACGGCGGCGGCAACGTGGCCATGGACGCGGCGCGCACCGCGCTGCGCCTGGGCGCGGAATCGGTGCGCATCGTCTACCGCCGCACCCGCGACGAACTGCCCGCCCGGCACGAGGAACTGGAACACGCCGAGGAAGAAGGCGTGATCCTGGAACTGCTGGCCAACCCCGTGGCCTTCCACGGCGACGAGATGGGCCGCCTGACCGGCGTCACCCTGCAGCGCATGCAGCTTGGCGAGCCGGACGCCTCTGGCCGCCGCAGCCCCGTGCCGGTGGAGGGCGACACCTACGAGTTGCCCACCGACCTCGCCGTCATCGCCGTGGGCACCCGGCCCAATCCCATCCTGCTGGAAGCCACGCCGCAACTGAAGCTGAACAGGCGCGGCTACATCGAGGTGGACGAGGAAACCGGCGAAACCTCCATGCCCAACGTGTTCGCCGGGGGCGACATCGTCACCGGCGCGGCCACGGTCATCCTGGCCATGGGCGCGGGCCGCAGGGCGGCCAAGGAAATCCGCCGCCGTCTGCAAGGCGGCGCGTAAGCCCGCAAACCCGAACGGACGGCCGATCGCGCCGGGCAGCCTGGACTGTGCGGGCTGCCTGCCATCTGTCCGCCGTTCCTTTGTCGACGTCATGCCGCCGCCCATCCGCCCGCACGGGCCGGAGGGGCGGCGGTTTCACGTGCCGCCTTCGCGCGGCGCGGGCTTGCGACCGGCCCGCGCCGTTGCTATGCTTTTTGAAGCGGCACTTGCCGCAGCATGGCGGGGGGCCGCTCCTCCGCAGCCGACGACATCCACACCAACCGGAGCGCCCGGCAACCGCAGGAGGCCCGCACATGCCGTCCAGACGCGAGAAGTACCGCATCGGCGACATCGACCTGACCGACGTCCGCAACCGCAACGAACTGCGGGTCATCAAGGCCATCGAGCAGGTGCTGCGCGAACCCCCCGTGTACACCCCCGACCCCAAGGACATTCAGGACATCTACGCGCTGGCGCTGAACAACCTGGCCCCGCGCTACGCCCAGACCGGCACCATCGTGCTGCGCGACCCGGTGCGCGACGACCAGATCGTCGAGGCCGTGCGCAACGCCTTCGTGCGGGTCATGGAGCGTCCCAAGGAATAGCCCCGGCCCGCCACCGCAACCCGTCCCGCCACCACGGGGCGGCCATGGACACACCGCCGTGATCACCGTCGACCTGCACACCCACACCAGCCACTCCCACGGGCAGGCCACCGTGGAGGAGATGTTCGCCACCGCCATCGATCGCGGCCTGGAAATCTTCGGCTTTTCCGAACACTCGCCCCGCCCCCTCGGCTACTCCTATCCCAAGGACTACAAGGAAAAGCTGACGGCGGGCTTTCCGCGCTACGTGGACGAGGTGCGCGCCCTGGCCGCCGCGCGGCAGGACGGCCGCACCGTGCTGCTGGGCCTGGAGATGGACTGGCTGCCGGGACAGGAACCGTTCACGGCGGAAACCATCGCCCGCTATCCCTTCGACTACATCATCGGGGGCATCCACTTTCTGGGCACCTGGGGCTTCGACTGCACCGTGGACGACTGGAAGGTCCTTTCACCCGAACAGACCCACGACGCCTTCGAGCGCTACTTCGACAGCCTGCGCCGCATGGCGGCCTCCGGCATGTTCCACGTGGCCGCGCACCCGGACATCATCAAGATATTCGCGGTGGACGCCTTTCACGAATGGCTGGACCGCCCCGAATCGCGCCGCCGGGTGCACGACGCCCTGGCCACCCTGCGCGCCGCGGGCATGGCCATGGAAATATCCTCGGCCGGGCTGCGCAAGCTGTGCAAGGAAATCTACCCCTGCCCCACCATCATGGAGATGGCCCGCGAACTGGAGCTGCCCGTCACCTTCGGCTCGGACGCGCACTGCACCTCCACCGTGGCCTGGGGCTTCGACCAGCTTGCGGAATACGCGCGCGGGTTCGGCTACGCGCACAGCGTGTGGTTCCGGAATGGCGTGATGCAGCAGCGGCCCTTCTAGGGACGCGCCGAATGGTCCTTTCGCCCGTTGCCCAACCGACCCGGAGGGAGCGAAGCGTGCCCGTTGGGCGAGCTTGCGAGCCTTACGGGCATCGAGCGCAAAGACCGACCCGGAGGGCGCGAAGCGTGCACGTTGGGCGAGCTTGCGAGCCTTACGGGCATCGAGCGCAAAGACCGACCCGGAGGGCGCGAAGCGTGCCCGTTGGGCGAGCTTGCGAGCCTTACGGGCATCGAGCGCAAAGCGGTCCAACTTCGCCTGCCACTCCGGTCGAATACCACAAAAGCATACTCCCTCCGTGGCACGCTCGTTGTCCTTGCCAACGAACGAAAAACCTCATTCGGCGCGCCCCTATGACTGAACGGCGTCCCGTCGTTCCCGGCTTTTCTTGCACCACGTTCCTTTTCTCCCATTATCCCCCATCATCATGACCAACTCGCACACCCACCATACCCATCACGCCGCCCCGCTGGCGGTGCTGGACAACGTCCGCGTCAGCTTCGGCGGACGCCGCGCCCTGGACGGCGCAAGCTGGACCCTGCGCGCCGGGGAATGCTGGGCCGTGTTCGGCCGCAACGGCGCGGGCAAATCCACCCTGCTGCGGGTGGTGCGCGGCACCACCCGGCCGGACCAGATCGACGGCGGCAAGGTGACCTGGTTTCCGCCCGCGCCTGAAGGGGCGCCCACGCCGCCCGGCGAAACATCGCCCCTTGTCGGCCGGGCCTTGTGCGCCAGCGTGTCCTCTGCCCAGCAGGAACGCTACCTGCGCCAGGGCTGGCTGCTCACCGGCCAGGAACTGCTGCTCACCGGCTATTTCGACACCCCCCTGCTCTACGAGGACCCCGGCGCGGAACGTATCGCCGCTGCGCGCGAACTGGCCCGCCGCCTGGGCGCGGCGCATCTGCTGGACGCCAAGGTGCCCAGCATGTCGCAAGGCCAGTTGCGCCTGATGCTGGTGGCCCGCGCCCTGGTGCGCCAACCCGCCGTGCTGCTGCTGGACGAGGTGTGCGAAGGGCTGGACGCCACGGCCCGCGACGCCGTGCTGCGCGCCGTGGACCAGGCCGCCGCGCAGGGGGTGACCGTGCTGTTCGCCACCCACCGCACCGACCAGTTGCCCGCTTGCCTCAGCCGCGCCCTGCTGGTGCAGGGCGGGCGCATCACGGCGCAGGGTCCGCTGGCGCAGGTCATGGCCAACCTGCCCGCCGATTCCGGCGTGTGCGCGGGTGATGAGTGGGACGCACCGGACATCGCCCCAGCCGCCCCGGCCCGCCTGCCCGGCGGGAATGGCGATTCGGGATCGCCCCTGGCCCCGGTGCTGGCCCGCATCGAACACGGCGACGTGTACGTCGATCGGGTGCACGTGCTGCACGCCATCGACTGGACCATCCGGCGCGGCGAGAACTGGTGCGTCATCGGCCCCAACGGCTCGGGCAAGTCCACCCTGCTGCGCCTGCTGCACGGCGAGGAGAACGTGGCCGTGGGCGGCGACATCGTGTGGTTCGCCAACGAGAATTCCTGCGGCGTGGCCCGGCGCGAACCGGCGGCGCAGGCCTCGCTGCGCGACCTGCCCTTGCTGCACCGCCGCGTGGCCCTTGTTTCCGACCAGTTGCAAGCTACCTACGGCTACGACCTGACCGCCGAAGAGCTGGTGCTCACCGGCTTTTCCGGCACCATCGGCCTGTACGAGGAACCCGACGACGACCAGCGGGCAGAGGCCGCCCACTGGCTGCGCATGCTGGGCGCGGCCGGGCTGGCCGGGCAACGCATCCGCACCCTGTCCACCGGGCAGCTGCGCCGGGTGCTGCTGGCCCGCGCGCTGGCGGGCGCGCCCGACCTGCTGTTGCTGGACGAACCCTGCTCCGGGCTGGACCCGGCCAGCCGCGCCGCGTTCCTGGGCCTGCTGGGCCAACTGGCCCGCGCTGGCGTGCAGATGGTGCTGGTCACCCACCACGACGGCGACCTGATTCCGGAAATCACCCACGTGCTGCGCCTGTCCGGCGGACGTGTCACCGAATCTGGCCCGCGCGGTGACGGCGGCGGCACGCCGCAGGGCGCGCCCGCATGACCGGGGCGACGTTCCCCCGGCTGGAACGGGGAGCGCCCATCGCCAGCCTGATCCAGGTGGCGGGCGTGCACGACCTGGCCGAGGCCCTGGCCCTGCGCGCGGCGGGGGTGCACGCCATGGGCCTGCCCCTGCGCCTGCCGGTGAACGCGGAAGACCTGACCGAGACCGAGGCCGCCCGGCTGGTGGCCGAGGTGGAGCGCCTGCCCGCCCCGCCCCTGCTGCCCGTGGGCATCACCTACATCGCCGACGGAGCCGAGGCGGCGGCCTTCTGCCGCGCGCTGGGCCTGCGCCGCCTGCAACTGCACGGCCCGGTGACCGCCGCCGAACTGGCCCGGCTGCGCCGGGAAATGCCCAACCTGTTCCTGATCAAGAGCCTGGTGGTGCGCACCGAGGACAACCTGCCGGAACTGCTGGACACCGTACGTGAACTGGCCCCCCTGGCCGACGCCTTCATCACCGACACCCACGACCCGGCCACCGGGGCGGACGGGGCCACCGGACGCACCCACGACTGGACCGTGAGCGCGGAGCTGGCGCGCCGCTCACCCCGTCCGGTGATCCTGGCGGGCGGGCTGAACCCGGACAACGTGCGCGAGGCCATCCTGCGGGTGCGCCCGGCAGGAGTGGACGCCCACACCGGCGTGGAAGGCCCGGATGGGCGCAAGTGCCCGGACAGGCTGCGCCGCTTCGTGGCCGAGGCCGGACGGGGCTTTGCGGAGGCAGGGCAGGATGCTGCCCACGCCGGGTCTGGCCGCACCGGGGTCTGACGCCCTTCCCCGGCGGCAAGGCCCTTGAACTTCCTGATTCTTTCCGGTACACCTCGAAGCGAGGATTGGGAAATTGCGCACAACCCGCGCGCCATTCCGCGCCGGGGCACCAGAAGGAGGCTGTCATGGATTTCGCATGGTTCTTCGCGGGTATTCTGGGCGTGGCCATCGGTCTGCGCTACATCAAGTGTTCGACCCCCAACGATACGCATCACCACTAAAGGGTTGCGGCGGGCGCAGCGCCTGACGCCGGGCATGCCCGCGCTTGGCGTTTCCCCGCGACCACCCTTCCCGTGCCCCCCGTCCTGCGGGTGGCCACGGCAGGCAGAACGGACGGCATTCGCCGTCCGTTTTCACGTCTGGCGCACGTGTACGCCGCATCGGCCACCGGCAACGCCCCCAGGTGCCGCTCCCCTCCCTTGTTGAGCGCATCCCCAGGCGTCACGGCCATCCCCGCACAAGCCTGCCCACTCCGGCCCATGGCGGTTTCCGCCGCCTGAAGGGCATGGACGCCCCGCCCCGCGCACGGCACCGTGACCCACATCACGGACGTGTCCGCCGCCATGTGCCACGGTCGCGGCGGGCCTCCGTCAGGCCAGATTCAGCCGCGTTCTCAGCACGCATGGTTGGCGAGGGCTGCCGCCCCGCGCGGATAACTGTCGCCTGGCCGACGGACACCGCCGCACCCAGGGGGCAAGATTGCCCGTGGAACCGAATGCCGTTCCGGATAGACGCGGGACACCGTCATGGCGTCCGCCCGACCCGTTCGGCTGCCCTGCGCCAGAACCATGCGTGCCCGATTCCGCCCGTCCCCTCCGAGGCCCCACCGGCCCCGTTCCGCCAGCCTCTACCACAGGAGCATTCCGTGCCGCGTTCCGCATCCCGCCTGTTGTCCCCTTCGCGCGTCCGCCTTGGCGTGCAGGCCGCCTATGCCATCTTTCTGCTGTACGCCGGGTGGCGCTTCGTCCTGTACGTGCGCTGGGCCATGGGAGAAACCGAGGACTTCGTGCCCAAGCCCCCCTCGGTGGAAGGGTTCCTGCCCATCAGCGCGCTCATCGCCTTCAAGCGGCTGCTGTTCACCGGCCAGTGGGACCCGGTGCATCCGGCCGGGCTGTTCATCTTCATTGCCGTGCTGGGCATGGCCGTGCTGCTGCGCAAGGGCTTTTGCGGGTACATCTGCCCGGTGGGGTTCATCTCGTCGCTGCTGGCCCGGCTGGGCGCGCGGCTGCGCATCGCCCGGCGCACCGGTCCGCGCGTATCCCGCCTGCTCTCGCTGCCCAAGTACCTGCTGCTGGCGCAGTTCGCATGGATTTCCGTGGTGTCCATGGATGTGGAATCCATAGAGGGCTTCCTGCTCTCGCCCTACAACTTCGTGGCGGACACCCGGATGCTCCAGTTCTTCCTCGCGCCAAGCCCCACAGCGCTCACCGTGTTCGCCGTGCTGGGCGTGGCCTCGCTGGTGCTGCCCTATTTCTGGTGCCGGGTGCTGTGTCCCTACGGCGCGCTGCTCTCGCTGCTGGCGCGCCTTTCCCCGGTGGCGGTGCGGCGCGACCCGGCAGTCTGCGTGGATTGCGGGCGCTGTTCGCGCGCCTGCCCCGCCGCCCTGCCCGTGCAGCGACTGGAGCGGGTTTCTTCCGGTGAATGCGTGGGCTGCACCGAATGCATCGCCGCCTGTCCGGTGGACGGCTGCCTCTCCGTGACGGCCCCCGGCAAGCGCCGCCTGCCCGCGTGGTCCATTGCCGCCGGATGCGTGGCAGTGCTGCTGGTCACCTGGGGCGCGGCGCAGGCGCTGGGCATGTGGGAATCGCCCCTGCCGCAAGCCATGGTCCGGCGCTTCCACATGATGCTGCAGGTGGGCTTGATCACCCACTAGCCAGTCCGCTCCGTCCTCGTCCCTTCCATCACTTTTGCGGACGCACACAGGTAACGCTCCATCAGCGCCGCATCCCGGAACCTCGCCGCCAGGTCCGTGATGCGCGGGTTCGGCATCCATTACCCGGCCAGCGGCGACACGTCTTCCCGCCTTACCGGTATGGTGCAGGCACGCAGCAAGCCAGTGCGCCCCCGCCCAGCCCTTGCCGCACGACGAAAGCGCCACACCCTTCTTTCGCAGCCCCCTGCCGCAGTATTGCGGCATCACCCCCCTTGCCATCTCCCGCTGCGATATTACATAGTTGCGCAGGCGGAAGGACGCGCCGCGCGGCCATGCGGCCCGGCACGTCCATGCGATACGGCCTACGGCCGCACGCGCGCCATCCGCCCGACACCAACCGCGCGGGCCATCCCGCGCCCACCCCACGCAAGGAGCACAGACCGTGACCAGTCAGATCAAGACCGCCATGCTGCTTGCCCTTCTTTCGGGCATCATCATCGTCCTTGGCGGGGCCATGGGCGGCAAGACGGGCATCATGATCGCACTGATCCTGGCCCTGGTGATGAACGTCGGCAGCTACTGGTATTCCGACAAGATCGTCCTTTCCATGTACGGCGCGCAGGAAGTGGGGCCCAACGACGCCCCCATGCTGCACGCCATGGTCGAGGAACTGGCCGCGCGCGCGGGCATTCCCAAGCCGCGCGTGTGCGTCATACCCGAAGAAGCCCCCAACGCCTTCGCCACCGGGCGAGACCCGGCCCACGGCGTGGTGGCCGTCACCCACGGCATCATGCGCATCCTCTCGCCGGAAGAGTTGAAGGGCGTGCTGGCCCACGAGATAGGGCACATCGCCAACCGCGATATCCTGGTGCAGACCGTGGCCGGGGTGCTGGCCTCGGTCATCGTGTCCGTGGCCAGCATGATGCAGTGGGCGGCCATCTTCGGCCTTGGCCGCAGCGACGACGAAGAAGGCGGCGCCAGCCCGCTGGTGGCCATCATGATGGCCATCGTCGCGCCCATCGCCGCCTCGCTGATCCAGTTCGCCATTTCCCGCTCGCGCGAATACCTGGCCGACGAAACGGGCGCGGCCCTGGCGGGCAACCCGCTGTATCTTGCCGGGGCGCTGGGCAAGCTGCAGGCGTTCTCGCAGCGAGTGCCCATGCAGCACGGCAACCAGGCCACCGCGCACATGTTCATCGTGAACCCGTTCAGCGGGGCCAGCATGGCCAGCCTGTTCAGCACCCATCCGCCCATCGAGGAACGCATCGCACGACTGCGCTCCATGGCCGGGGCGCGCTGACGCCAAAACGTGGCGCGCCGGGCGGATCCGCTTCCGCCGGTGGCGCGCATGCCCGACTTGGGGTATATCATCGGGCGGGGGCGAGAGCCCCCGCCCTTTCCGTTCCCCACGCCGCAACCCGGAGGCCCCGTGAACACCGTCCATGAAGACCTCGTGCCCTTTGTCGAACAGCACGTGGACTGGCACCGTCACCTTGGCATCAAGGTGGAGGAGGTGCGCACCGGCTACGCCAGGCTGCGCCTGCCCTTTCGCGAGGAATTCGCGGGCAACAAGTCGCGCGGGGCGCTGCACGGCGGGGTCATATCCACCCTGGCCGACATCTGCGGCAACGTGGCCCTGTGGACCCATTTCGGCCCCAACGACCTGGTCTCCACCGTGGACATGCGCGTGGACTTCCTGCGGCCCGCCCCCTTCGCCGACCTTATCGCCGAGGCCGACGTGCGCTTGCAGGGCTACCGCATCGGCAACATCTTCGTGCGCATCGCGTCCGAAACCGCGCCCGGCGTGGCCGTGGCCGAAGGCCGCATCGTCTGCTACGTGAAGCGCGCCGAGTAGCGCGCACCGCCCGAACGCACGCAGGCCCCGCCGGTTGTCCGGCGGGGCCTGCGCATTTTTCCCATGACGGCAAGGGGTGTCATCCTGCCCGCATCAGCGGTTGTCCCCCCAACCGTGTCAGCGGTCGTCCCCCCTGTCCCGCTCGAGAATGCCCAGCATCCGCGCAAGCGCGCGCCGCTCCAACCGTTCCGGGGCGGCATCCAACCGGCTGATGTCCCGGCCCTTGGCCCAGTCGCCGCCGGGTCGCTCCAGTTGGAAGGCCCGTTCCGCCCGCGCCTCGAAGGCGGCCAGGGCGGCGGGGTCGTCCAGCACGGCCGGATGGCCGAAGCGGGGCGAGTCCCTGGTTTCCTCCAACGGCTCGCGATATTCCACCACCACCTTCACGTGGCGCATTTCCGCAAGCCCGGTGAACCTGCGCACCAGCGCGCCAGCGCCCCACGGCGAGGGGTCGTCCCCAAAGGCCGGGGCCAGCGCATCCTTGTCCGGCGGCAAGGCGAAGGTGGCCGCGTGCAGGGTCATGCCCGCCAGTTCGCCGCTGGCCGCGCGCATCTCCGTCAGGCCGGAGGATACGTCCAGCGGCCAGCGGTACTCGCTGGAGGTTTCGGCCAGCAGGGCCACGAGGCGGGCCGGGTCGCCCGTGCCACCCCGCCCCGGCCGGGCGTGCAGGGCGTAGTACACCCGTGCCGAGCCGCTGGCGCTGGCCGTTTCTGGCGCAATGTCCGCCACGCCCGCCCCGGCGGGCGCAAGCCCGTGCGCAGCGCGCACCAACAACGCGGGCCGTGCCGACGAGGCCAGCATGTCGCCCGCAAGGCCGCGCCGGATGGGGTTGCGGTGCATGAGCGCATAGAACAGCCCGGCCAACAGCACGGCAAGGGCGAGAACGATCAGCTTGGGCACGGGGCCTCCTTGGCGTTTCAGCGGGGCTGGCAGGCGCGGAAGGCTGGCGGTTTCGCTGGCCTTCCGCGCCTGCGTCTATCTGTCGTCACTGGGCAGGTTGCGGATGGGCTCCATGCGCCCGGCCATCCCGGCCAGGTTGCGCAGGTGCACCGTGCGCGCGTCATGCGCAAACCCCTCCACGGCAACGCCGCCCGCCGGATACTCCGTTACCGAGAACGCCGCGCGGGCGCGGGCCTCGAACTCTCCCAGCAGGGCCGCCGCACGGCCGGAGGGCTGCTGCCCGGCGTCCAGCGCATCGGCAAGCTGCTCGCCCGCGCCCACGGGCACGGGTTCGCGGTATTCCACCACCAGCTTCACCGCGCGAAAATCGTGCAACTGCGTGTAGCGCCGCACCAGCCAGCGCCATTCGCCGTCTTCAGGCGCGAGCTTAGGCGTGGCGGGCAGCAGGGCCGTGAACGGGTCGGCCGAGGCGGGCATGAGGAAGGTTGCGCCGCTGAAGCGCGCCGGGCCGGTGGCGTACACGTCGCGCCGCACTTCACGCCAGGGGCTGGAAACGTCCAGTTCCCATTGCCAGCCGGTGGGCGCCTCGGCCAGCAGCACGGCCAGTTGCCGTTCGCGGGTGGCATCGGCGTAGAAGGCCCACCCCGCTTCGGCGTGGCGCATGCCCAGTTCGGTGTCCAGCAGGGGCGATGCCGCGCCAGAGCCCAGCAGCGCGAACCCGGCCGCCGGGCGCACCAGCGCCGCCGGACGAGCCGAAGAGGCCACCGCGTCGCCGCTCAAGCCGCGCGTCAGCGGGGCGCAAGCGGCGGCCAGCGCCGCCAGGGCCAACAGAAGGAACAGGGAAGCCCACCGGGCAAAGCGAACTTCCGGAATGAATTGCGTACGCATGGGTCTCTCCTTGGCGGGCCACGCTCCCGGGCCGCACATGCGGCCAGAGGGACAACCCCCGCGTGCACGCGCACGCGGGTTGCACCCCCATCCTCCTTTCGGCGGGCGCGGTCACGCACGGCATACAGCGTAACCACTGCCACGCAAAAATCCAGCCCCCGCAACGAGAAAAGGCCGCCCCGTTGGGGCGGCCCTCCCGTAAACCGTGCCCGGGATGGAGAGGCGTCTTCTTCGTCCCGTGCGCGGGGTCTATCGTGCGCGCGTGGCGCGTATGCACCGTTGCCTGCGGCGTACCCCCCCGGTTGTAACGCCGGATCCGCAGGGTCGGGTTGGCCGCATGCCTCCTTCCCGCGCGGGGCGGGGAAAGGGTACGGCCCGTCGGGCTTCCGTCCGCTAGTCCGCCTGCTTGCGGATGAAGGACGGAATCTCGAACTCGTCCTCGTCGAAGATGAAGTCTTCTTCGCCGGGGGCGTGAGTGTTGATGCGGTTCACCGTGGCCTGCACCTGCCCCTGCTTGCGCAGGTAGGCGGGGATGTTGCGGTCGTCTTCCGAAAAGCCGCCCATGCCGCGCGGCTGCAGCGCGGGCTTGGCCTGCTGCACCTGTTCGGCGCGCGGCTGCGCGGCCGAGCGGGGCGCGGGCTGGGCCTGCGGGGCCGCGCCGCCCTTGCGGAACGGGGTGACGGTGCCCGACTTGCCCGCGCCATCCACGCTGACCATGTCCGCGTCGATGCCGGTGGCGATGACGGTGATACGCATTTCCTCGCCCGCCGTGTCGTCGAACACGGTGCCGAAGAAGATGCGCGCGTCTTCGTGCGCGGCTTCCTGGATGATCCCGGCGGCTTCGCTGACTTCGTCGATGGTCAGGTCCGGCCCGCAGGTGATGTTCATGAGCACGCCGCGCGCGCCGTCGATGGAAACGTCTTCCAGCAGCGGGCTGGTGATGGCCTTCATGGCGGCTTCACGGGCGCGCGATTCGCCGCGCGCGATGCCCGCGCCCATCATGGCCAGGCCCGATTCGCCCATCACCGCCTTCACGTCCGCGAAGTCGAGGTTGATGAGGCCGGGCACCATGATCAGGTCGGAAATGCCCTTCACCGCGAAGTACAGCACCTCGTCGGCCTTCTTCAGCATTTCCACGAAGGTGGCCTTCTTGGGGGCCAGGGAAAGCAGGCGGTCGTTGGGGATGGTGATCAGGCTGTCCACGTGCTCGCGGAATTCGGAGATGCCCACTTCCGCGGCTTCAAGGCGCTTCTTGCCTTCGAAGAAGAACGGCTTGGTGACCACGCCAACGGTCAGCGCGCCCAGTTCCTTGGCGGCCTGCGCGATGACGGGGGCCGCGCCGGTACCGGTGCCGCCGCCCATGCCCGCGGTGACGAAGACCATGTCGGCCTCGCCGATGGCGTCCTTGATGGCGCTCATGCTCTCAAGGGCGGCGTCGCGGCCGATGCCGGGGTTGGCGCCCGCGCCGAGGCCCTTGGTCAGCTTGTCGCCGAGCTGGATCTTGAGTTCGGCGGAAGACCGGCTGAGGGCCTGGATATCGGTGTTCGCCGCGATGAAGGTGACCCCCTTCAGCGCGGAGGATATCATGTTCTGGACCGCGTTGCCGCCGCCGCCGCCGACGCCGATGACCTTTATCTTTGCAGTGCTTTCGGCATCGATCTCGTGAAATTCCATACGCCTCTCCTTGTCCGAATGACTGGTCCGCAGGACCCACGGTTTACGAGATGTCGGAGAACCACTTGCGCATGCGCGACAGCACGCGGTTGAACACGTTGCCGTCGCGGATGCGGAACTTGAGCTCAAGGCCCTCCTTTTCCGCGCCGTAGCGCAAAAGCCCTACGGCGGTGGCGAACTTCGGGCTGTTCACCACGTCGCGCAGCCCGCCCACATTGCGGGGGTAGCCGATGCGGGTGGGCATGTTGAAAATCTGCTCGCCAAGCTCCTGACACCCATCGATGAGGGCCGTGCCGCCAGTCAGCACCACGCCCGCCCCGATCATGCTCTTGAAGCCGGAGCGCACGAGTTCCTGATCCACCAGCGACAGGATTTCCTCCATGCGGGGTTCGCAGATTTCGGCAAGCACCTGGCGCGACAGGCGGCGCGGTTCGCGCCCGCCCACGCTCGGCACCTCGATGAGGTCGTCGTTGCGCACAAGGTCGGCCATGGCGCAGCCGTACTTGACCTTGATCTTTTCGGCCGAAACCATGGGGGTGCGCAACCCGAACGCGATGTCGTTGGTCAGGTTCTGCCCGCCCAGCGCAAGCACGCCCGTGTGCTTGATGGAATCGTTGGAGAACACGGCGATGTCGGTGGTGCCGCCGCCAAGGTCGACGAGGGCGACGCCAATCTCCCTCTCTTCCTCGGTCAGCACGGCCTTGCTGGAGGCCAGCGCCTCAAGCACGATGTCCGACACGTCGAGCCCGCTCCTGTGGCAGGAGCGCACGATGTTCTGGGCGGACGTCACGGCGCCCGTCACGATGTGCACCTTGACCTCTAGCCGCACGCCCGCCATGCCGAGCGGGTCGGCAATGCCGCGCTGGTCGTCCACGATGTATTCCTGCGGAAGGATGTGGATGACTTCGCGGTCCAGCGGAATGGCCACGGCTTTCGCCGCGTCCAGCGCGCGTTCGACGTCCTTGGGGCCCACCTCGCCGCCTTTTACGGCGATGACGCCATGACTGTTGAAGCCCTTGATGTGGCTGCCCGCGATACCCGCATAGACCGAACGGATTTCGCAGCCAGCCATCAACTCGGCTTCTTCGAGAGCTTTCTTGATGGACTGGACGGTCTGCTCGATGTTGACCACCACGCCCTTGCGCAGGCCGGTGGAGGGACTGGTGCCGATGCCGACGATATCGACCCCGTCGGGCGTGGCTTCGCCCACGACCGCGCAAATCTTGGTGGTTCCGATATCAAGGCCGACAATCAGATCCGACTTGGGCATCTGCTACTCCTGTTTACGCGATGCCGAACGGGTGCCGTTGGGGCTGCCCGTGCGGTTTCGCACTGCCGGGTCAGCCGCCGAGGGCGGCGTCCTTCTGTACCCAGACGTTGACGCCCCCCGTCTTCACCTCGCGCACCTGCTTCAGTTCACCCCGACGGGCAAGGTCGTCGAGCACCTTACCCAGCCTGTCGAGATTGTCGCGCCAGTCTTCCAGCGCGATGCTGAGGCGCAGGTCGCTGTTTTCCAGATACAGTTCCACGCCCTTGCCGGGGCTCAGGCGCACCCACGATACCAGGGCGATATCCACGGGCAGCCTGGCCCGCTTCAGATCGCCGGTTATCTCGGGCAGGCGTTCCAGCGCCTCCTCGGCCCCCGCCTCCACTTCCAGCGTGGGCAGCGAGGTGAACCGGCCCGCCCCAACCGGGGCGATGATGTTGCCGTGTTCGTCGGCGTAGAGAAGTTCGCCTCCGCGCTGTACCCAGAACTTCGGCTCCCGTTCAGCGACTTTTATCGCAAATCCGTCAGGAAGCAACCTTTTTACGGACACTTCCGTAACCCATGGGTTGCGCAGCAGCCCCGACTCCATCTCCGCGATGTTGACCGCCAGACTGTTCGAGCCGGGGGCAATGCCCGCCAACGCCAGGATTTCCTCTTGTCTTAACCTCAAATTGCCGGAGACTTCAATAGTTTTGACTGCAAAATATTCAGAACTCGTCGCATATCTGTAGACGTACAGCAAACCTACACTTATTCCGACAAGAATAGACACCAGAACCGACATGGTGAAGATCCATCTGACCAATGGCATCACCCCGCTACCGGGATGCAGCGTGGCCTTTTGTGGCTTCACGCTTTTTCTGCTGTACGCATTCTTCGCGCCTTTCTTTCCACGCGACAATGCTATCGCCATGACCAGACCTTCACTTCAAGCTCAAGATTCATTCCAAAACGTTCACTCACGGCAACTCTTGCAAACTGCAATAAACTGAAGGCGTCTTTCGCAGTGCCTGTTCCTTCATTGATCATGAAGTTCGCGTGCATTTTTGAAAAAGCCATACCACCAATGCGGTATCCCTTAAGTCCTGCCGTATCAAGCAACTTTCCTGCAGGGTTCTGCGGCGAAGGATTGCGAAAGACGCAGCCCGCACTGTGGGCCAGTACAGGTTGCGTCGCCTTCTTCTTCAGGTAATTTCCGCGCATGGCGGCATGGATGGCTGCCCCGTCGCCCCGTGTCAGGGCGAAGGTGGCCGAGGTGACCAGAAACCAGCCGTCCAGCGGCGCGCCAGTGGCGTCCAGCACGGAAAAATGGCGGTAGCCGTAACGGAACCGCTCCGGCCCCAGGGTCGCGTGCCCAAGGGCGGGAGAAAACACGGTGACGGCATGCAGTGCGGAACCGCACTCGCAACCGTAAGAACCGGCGTTCATGGCCACCGCGCCGCCCACCCCGCCAGGTATGCCCGCAAGGCCCTCCATGCCGCCAAGGCCCCACGAGGCCAGGCGCGCCAGCAGGCGCGGCAGTCGCTGCGCGGCGCCCACGCGCACCAGCACGCGGCCATCCTCGGTTTCTCCGGTGATTTGCGGCTCCGCGCCGAAGGGGCCGTCGCCCGCCAGCGTCACCACCACCACGGGCAGTTCGCCGTCGTCGGCAAGAATGTTGCTGCCGCAGCCCAGCATGCGCGGTTCGCCGCCCAGGCGGGCCAGTGTTTCGGGCAGGCCGTCCAGGTCCTCCGGCCCGGCCGCGCGCACCTCGGCCAGCGCCCTGCCGCCAAGGCGGAGCGTGGTGCGGTGCGCAAGCACGGGGCCGTCAAGAACCTTGAGCATGCTATTCCCTTTCCAGGTAGCGGGGGCCGATGGTGGTCACGTTGCCCGCGCCCAGCGTCAGCAGAAGGTCGCCGGGTTGCAGCACGCCGGGCAGCGCCGCCAGCACGGAATCGAAGTCCTGATGGTAGGTCACGTCGGTCTTGGACACCTGGCGGATGCCCTGGGCAAGGCTTTGCCCGCTCACGCCAGGGATGGGCTTTTCCGACGCGGGGTAGATTTCCGTCAGCAGCAGCTTGTCCACCCCGTCGAACACCTTGCAGAACTCGCCGAACAGGGCCTGGGTGCGGGTGAACCGGTGCGGCTGGAACACCACCACCAGCCGCCGGTGCGGAAAGCACTGGCGCGCCGTGTCCAGGGTGGCCGCGATTTCCGCCGGGTGGTGGCCGTAATCGTCCACCACCAGCACGCCGTCGCGCTCGCCCTTGCGCTCGAAGCGACGCCCCACCCCGCCGAACTTGGCAAGGCCCGCCACGATCTTCTCGGGCGCGATGTCGCATTCCAGCGCCACGCCTATGGCGGCCAGGGCGTTCAGGATGTTGTGGCGGCCCGGCTGGGCCAGGCGCACCTGGCCGATGTCCTCGCCGTTGACGATGACGTTGAAAAGGCTGGTGTCCGCGCAGGCCAGCACCTCGGCCCGAATGGCGTTGTGCTCGTCGAAGCCGTAGGTGATCACCGGGCGCTTCACGCGGGGCAGCAGCCTGCGCACACCTGGGTCGTCCCCGCAAACCACGTTCATGCCGTAGAACGGCACCTTGTTCATGAAGTCCACGAAGGCGTCGTCGATGGCCTGCAACGAGGGGTAATGGTCCATGTGATCCATGTCCACGTTGGTGACCACGGTGACGATGGGGAACAGGCACAGGAACGACCCGTCCGATTCGTCCGCCTCGGCGATAAGGTATTGGCCGTCGCCCAGGCGTGCGTTGGCCCCATAGGCGTTCAGCCGCCCGCCGATGATCACCGTGGGGTCGGTGCCCGCCTCGTCGAAGATGGCGGCGGCCAGCGAGGTGGTGGTGGTCTTGCCGTGCGTGCCCGCGATGGCGATGCCCGTGCGCAGGCGCATCAGCTCGGCCAGCATTTCTGCGCGCGGAATGATGGGGATGCCCCGCGTGCGCGCGGCCGCCACTTCCGGGTTGTCGTCGCCGATGGCCGTGGACTTCACCAGCACCTGCGCGTCCGTGACGTTGCCCGCGCCATGCCCGATGAAAATCTCCGCCCCCAGCTTGCGCAGGCGGCGCACCACCGTGCCGTCGGCCATGTCCGAACCGCAGACCTCGTAGCCCAGGTTCAGCAGCACCTCTGCGATGCCGCTCATGCCCGAGCCGCCGATGCCGACCATGTGTATTTTCTTGATCTTGTTGTTATTCATAGCTTTTCATATTGCCTTGCGCTTGATTGCAATCACTGACGGAGGCAAGGTTCCGTTTTTTACGCCTCCGGCGGGCAAGGGGCGCTGCCCCTTGCAACCCCATTTCGAAAAACTTTCAATTTGCTGTCAGCCCCCCTGTAGAGGGGACGCGCTGCACCGATGAAATTTTCCCCTATTCAGGGGTGCAGGGACGGCAGCCGTTAGGTGAGCGCGAAGCGCGAACCTTACGGATGGCGATCGCAGAGCGCGAAGCACCTTGCCCGCCGGAGGCACACAAAAAATTCACACCCTAACGAATTGTGTCCTCACCTACTTGCGCCCCGCGAGGATGGCTTCCATGCCGTCCACCACGGCGGCAGCGGCCTGCGGCCTGCCCATGGCGCGCGCTGCGCCGCCCATGCGGTCCAGGCGCTGGCGATCGGCCAGAAGTCCGGTGAGCACGCGGTCCAGGGCCACGGCGGCCTTGCCGTCGGGGCCGCCTACCTGGGGGACAAGATCCTTCTGCTCCACCACCAGCGCGGCCCCGGCGTCGGCGATGTGCCGGGCGTTGTGCAACTGGTGGTTGTGGGTGGCGAACGGAAACGGCACCAGCACCGAGGGCTTGCCCGCCACGGCCAACTCGGCCACCGAAGTGGCCCCGGCGCGGCACAGCACGAGGTCGGCCCAGGTGTAGGCGCTGGCCACGTCGTCGATGAACGCCTCGACGCGGGCTTCGGAAATTCCGGCCTGCTTGTAGCCCGCGCGCACCCGTTCCCAATCGGAGGTGCCGGTCTGGTGCCACAGCTCAACACCGGCGTCGCGCAGGGCGGGCAGCGCGGCCACCACGGCCTCGTTGATGGCGCGGGCCCCCAGGCTGCCGCCCATAACCAGCAGGCGGCGCGAACGGGTGGAACGCTGCACCCCGGTCGCCTCACCCGCCGCCACGATGGCCGCACGCACCGGGTTGCCGGTGAGCACGCAGCGTCCTGCGGAAAACACGCCCGCCGTGTCCGGCAGAGACAGGAAAACCCGCCGCACCACGCGGCCCAGCAGGCGATTGGTCAACCCGGGGATGGAATTCTGCTCGTGGATGGCGGCGGGCCTGCCGCACAGCCGCGCGGCCAGCACGCCGGCAAAGGCGGCGTAGCCGCCGAAGCCCACCACCATGTCCGGGTCGAACCGGCGCACCACGGAAACCGCGCGCCATACACCAAGGGCCATGGCCCCGGCGGCTGTCACCGCGCGCAGGCCGCGCCCCATCACCCCGCGCACCGGCAGGCCCACATACTCGAGCCCCGCTCGGGCCGCAAGGTCGGCCTCCGGCCCGTATTGCCCGCCCAGGAACAGGACGCGGGCTTTGGGATGGCGGCGGGTGATCTCCTCGGCCACGGCCAGCGCCGGGAAGATGTGCCCCCCGGTTCCGCCAGTGGTGAGGATGACGCGGCGCATGGTGTGTCCTCCGGTATTTCGTTCGGTGGCAGAAACGTGCGAAGGCGCGCCGTCAGCGCGCCGTCCGCGAATAATTCAGCAACAGGCCCACACAGGTCAGCGTGGTCAACAGGCTGCTGCCGCCATAACTCAGGAAGGGCATGGGCACGCCCTTGGGTGGCGCCACGCCCATGACCACCGCCATGTTCAGCACGGCCCCCAGCAGCAGCACCAGAGTGATGCCGAAGGCGGTGAACCGGTCTCGCAGGTCCTCCTGCCGGGCGGCAATGCGGAAGCACCGCCAGAACATCAGTCCCATCAGCACGAAGACCAGCGACATGCCGATGAAGCCCAGTTCCTCGCCCAGCACGGCGATGATGAAGTCGTTGTGCGCTTCCGGCAGGTAGAACAGCTTCTGGCGACTGGCCCCGATGCCCACGCCGGTGATGCCGCCCGACCCCAGCGCGAACAGCGACTGCACCAACTGGTAGCCGGAGTCCTGCGCGTCGGCGAAGGGGTCGAGAAAGGCGGTCAGGCGGCGGAAGCGGTACGGCGACTGCACGATGAGCAGCCAGCCCCCGGCCACGGCGGCCGCGCCGGAAAGGGCGAGATAGATGAACCGCGTGCCGCCCACCAGGCACATGAAGAACAGAATCATGGCCAGCACCGCCGCCCCGCCGAAGTCGGGCTGAAGCAGCAGCAACCCGCAGAACAGCCCCGTGACCGCGAAAGGCGGGATGACCCCCCGGCTGAAGGTCTTGATGAGCGCCTGCTTGGTGCTCATGAAGTAGGCCAGATACAGGGCCAGGGCGATCTTGGTGAATTCCATGGGCTGCACGGCCACCGGCCCCAGAAGGATCCAGCGGCGCGCGCCGTTGACCTTGGTGCCCACCGGGGTCAGCACCAGGATGAGCAGCGCCAGCACCCCGAACAGGGCCGGGTATTGCAGCTTGTACAGCAGGTTGCGGGGCATCAGCGCGGCGATGAACATGGCCACGCCGCCCACGCAGGCGAAGATCATCTGGCGCTTGAAGAAGTAGTACTTGTCGCCATTGAAGCGCTCGGCCACGATGCCGCTGGCGGAAAGCACCATCAGCAGGCCGATGCCCAGCAGGGTAAGCGCAATGGCGAACAGCCACCAGTCCACGCCGTTCTGCGGACCGTGGTCGCCGTGGGCGATGCCGCCAAAGCTGCCGCCGCCGTGCCGCAGTTCGGCCAGCGCGGCCGAGGGGTGGGCGTCCGCCTGCGCGCCGAACCTCATGGCAGGGCCTCCACCACGCGGCGGAAGGCGTGGCCGCGCTCCTTGTAGTTGGCGAAGAGGTCGAAGCTGGAGGTGGCCGGGGCCATCACCACCGCGTCGCCAGGCTGGGCCAGCGCGGCGGCCTCGGCCACGGCGGGTTCCAGCGCGGGATGCCAGGACATGGAGAAATCCCCCTGCCCCAACCATGCCCCCTCGAAATGTTCACGGCTGGCGCCAAAGCCCACCACGGCCCGCACCCGTCCGTGCAGCAGCGGCAGCAGGGACGCAAGGTCGCCCCCCTTGAACTTGCCGCCCACCATCAGCACCACCGGCCTGTCGAAGGCTTGCAGCGCCACGCGCAGGGCCTCCACCGTGGTGCACTTGGAATCGTTCACCCACAGCACGCCGTTTCGCTCGGCCACGGCCTCCAGCCGGTGTTCCAATGGGGCGAAGTCCGCCACGGCCCTTCCCGCCGCCTCCGGCGTCACGCCGAATTCGCGGCAGGCCTGCCACGCGGCCTCGATGTTGGCCAGGTTGTGACCGCCCAGCAGGCGGGTTTGCGGAAAGCGCTTCGCCCCGGCGTCGAAGAACAGCGTACGGGGCTTCAGCTCGCGCGCGGCGACCAGATCGCGCACGCCCTCGCCGAAGATGGCTAGGTCGCCTTCTTCCATGCAGCGGAACAGCCGGAACTTGGCGTCGATGTATTCCGCCATGTCCGCGTGGTAGTCGAGGTGATTCTCGCTGACGTTGAGCAGCATGGCCACGCGCGGCCGAAAGGTGGTGCAGGCCTGCAACTGGAAGCTGGAAATCTCGATGACCAGCGCATCCGCGCGCGGCCCGCCATCCGCCACGGACAGCACGTACTCGCTGAGGGGGGTGCCGATGTTGCCGCCCAGGAACACGCCAAGACCCTGCGCCTTGAGCATGGCCGCGCACAGCGAGACCGTGGTGGTCTTGCCGCTGGTGCCGGTGACGGCCAACACGGGTTCGCCGTTGAGCTGCCGCCAGGCAAGCTCCATTTCGGCCAGCACCTCGGGCGCGTCCGGCCCCTCGGGCAGCAGCGGGCGCAGCGTGGCCACGGCCATGCCAGGGCTGGGCACCACGGCCCGCGCCCCCTCGAACTGCGCCGGGGAATGGGGGCCGGTGGCGATTTCCACGCCCGATGCGGCCGCCCATTGCAGAAAGTCGGCAGGCACGCCGTCGGCCTTGCGTTCCAGCAGGCGCACGCGCGCCCCCATGCGGTGCAGCAGCCGCGCGGCAGCCATGCCCGAGCGGCCCGCGCCCACGACCACCACAAGGTCGCCCTTGCCGATGGTCCGCGCCATGTGCTTGTCGCAAGTCATTGCCGTTTCCTTGTCCCAGGGGTTGTTTCCAAATTAGGGTTTTCGTTCGTTGGCAAGGAAAACGAGCCTGCCATGAGGGAGTATACTCTTATCGTATTTGACCAAAATGGCAGGCGAAGATTGACGCCGCCAACGGGCGAAAGAACAATTTAGAAACAACCCCTAGCGGAGCTTCAGGACCGACAGCGCCATCAACCCCAGCAGCGCCGACATGATCCAGAACCTGATGATGATCTTCGACTCGGGGATGCCCTGCAGTTCAAAATGGTGGTGCAGCGGGGCCATGCGGAAGATGCGCTTGCCCCCCGTGAACTTGAAGTAGCCCACCTGCAGGATCACCGACAGGGTTTCCACCACGAACAGCCCGCCCACGATGAGCAGCAGCAGTTCCTGCTTGCACAGCACGGCCAGGAAGCCCAGCGCGCCGCCAAGGGCCAGCGAGCCCACGTCGCCCATGAACACCTGCGCGGGGTAGGCGTTGAACCACAGAAAGCCCAGGCTCGCACCCACCAGCGCCCCGCAGAACACCGTCACCTCGCCCACGCCGGGCACGTAGGGCACCTGCAGGTAGTTGGACATCTGCACGTTGCCCGCCACGTAGATGAACACGGCGAAGACCATGCCCGCGATGATGGTGGGGCCGATGGCCAGGCCGTCCAGCCCGTCGGTAAGGTTCACCCCGTTGGACGAGCCCACCATGACCGTCACGGCGAAGGGGATGTACAGCCAGCCGAGGTCGGGCGCGAGGCCCTTGAAGAACGGGAAGGCGAGGCGCGTGGAATACACCGGCTCGGCGACCACCAGATACATGGCCACGGCGGCCACAACCACCTGACCCAGGAACTTGGCGCGCGCGGAAAGGCCCTTGTTGTTGCGGCGGCGCACTTTGATGTAGTCGTCCAGAAAGCCCACCAGGCCAAATCCCAGAAAGATGAGCATGGTCAGCCAGACGTACTTGTTGGTCAGGTCGGCCCACAGCAGCACGCTGATGGACAGCGAAAAGGCGATGAGCAGGCCGCCCATGGTGGGGGTGCCCGCCTTCTGCACGTGGCAGGTGACGTCCTCGTGGATCTGCTGGCCGCACTTGATGCGCTGCAGCCATTCGATGAACCGGGGCCCCATGAGGATGGACAGCAGCAACGCCGTCAGCAGCGCCCACACCGACCGGAAGGTGATGTAGCGGAAGACGTTGAGGACCGTGAATTCGGTGCTTAACGGATACAGCAGGTTATACAGCATGACGCCCCCCGCCGGTGTACTGCGTGGTTCGGATGGCGCGCGCCGCGCGCCCGGCTGGGACTACGCCCCCGGATGGCGAAAAGCCCCGGACCGGCGTGGCGTCTGAGATCAGTTGCACCCCAATATCTCCCGGATGACCTGCTGGTCGCTGTACGGCACCTTGCGGTCGCCGATCTGCTGGTAACTTTCATGCCCCTTGCCCGCCACCAGCAACACGTCGCCCGGCTGCAGCAGGGCCAGCGCCTTGCCGATGGCCCGGCCCCGGTCGGGTTCGCTGACCACCTCGCGCGCGCCGGCAAGGCCGGGCAGCACGTCGGCCATGATGGCCTGCGGGTCTTCGTGGCGGGGGTTGTCGGACGTGAGCACGGCCACGTCGGCATGGCGGGCCACCGCCTGCCCCATCAGGGGGCGCTTGGTGCGGTCGCGGTTGCCGCCGCAGCCGAACACGGTGACGATGCGCGAAAAGCCCACCGCGCGCAGCGCGCGCAGCACGTTTTCCAGCGCGTCGGGGGTATGGGCGTAATCCACGAAAATGTCCAGCCCTCGCGGGTTCACGATGCGCTCCAGCCGCCCCGGCACGCCGGTGAAGGCGGCAAGGCTCGCGAAGTCTTCCGGCGCAAGCCCCATGCCCAGGCACACCGCCTGCACGGCCAGCAGGTTGGAGGCGTTGTGCGCGCCCACGAGGTGCGAGGAAAGCTCCCACTGCCGCCCCTCGAAGGTCATGCGCAGCGTAAGGCCCGAGGTGGCGTTGCGGATCATCTCGCCGTGCAGATGGCGGCGGCCCGGTACGGTGTTGGCCGCATTCAGCCCGAAGCCGATGGCGTGCGTAACCTCGCCCAGCAGGCGACGGCCCCAGGCATCGTCGGCGTTGATGGCGCAGGCCTTGTCCGCGTCGGGCAGTTCGGTGAACAGGCGGGCCTTGGCGGCATAGTACTGTTCCATGTCGCCGTGGTAATCCAGATGGTCCTGCGTCAGGTTGGTCAGGATGGCCCCGGCAAAGCGGATGCCCGCCACCCGGCGCTGATCCAGCGCGTGCGACGAAACCTCCATCAGCGCCACGTCCACCCCGGCGTTCTCCATGCGGGCCAGCATGGCGTGGGTTTCTATGCAGTCGGGCGTGGTCAGGGGCGCGTCCATGGCAAAGCCCGGCCAGCGGTAACTGACCGTGCCCAGCACCCCGGCGCGGCGGCCCTGCGCGGAAAACACATGCTCAAGAAGATAGGTGATGGTGGTCTTGCCGTTGGTGCCGGTAACTGCCACCACCGGGAAGGACAGCGCATCGGTGCCGTACCGGGCCTGGCCCAGCAGGCCGATGGCCGCGCGCGGGTCGTCGTGGGCGGCGACCACGGCTCCTTCCGGCGCGGCGGCAAGGGCCGCATCCACCCGCTCGGACAGGCACACCACGGCTCCCGCCCCGGCGGCCCACGCCTTGGAAATGAAGTCCGCGCCGTCCACGCCAGCGCCGCCGTTGGCGGCAACGCCGGGCACGGCCACGAACACGTCGCCCCGGCCCACCTTGCGCGAGTCGGTGCGGATTTCCGGCGTGTTTTCACGCACACGGGCCAGAAGGCCATCAAAAGAGATACGGGTCATCTGCCGATGCTCCTAGGAATTCTCGGAAAGCCACAGGACGCACTGCCCCGTGGGCTGGCCCTTGGGCCATTCTGCGCCCGGTTCCGGCGTCTGGCGGATCACGGTCTGGCCCGCCCCCTTCAGGATGGGAACCATGCCTTGCCGGGCGAACACCTCGACGGCGCGGCGCACCGACTTGCCCACCACGTTGGGCACGCCGTCGGGGGCCTCGCGCACGGCCTCGGCCACCTCGCGGCGCACTTCCACCGGGCCGGTCTTGCCCAGGGGAGTGGCGTAGGCGGGGGCCTCGGGGTCGGGCGCGTCGGGCAGCAGGCCGTGATAGGCCATGGTACGCATGGCCACGTGCTTGAACACGGGCGCGGCGACCACGCCGCCGTACGAATTTTTCTGGGGTTCGTCCACCATGACCAAAATCAGGTACTTGGGCCGGTCGATGGGCGCGAAACCCACGAACGAAGCCAGCCGCTCGTGTCCGTAACGCCCTGTTTCGTCAGCCTTTTGCGCGGTGCCGGTCTTGCCGCCCACCATGATGCCGGGGATGCGCGCGCGGGTGCCGGTGCCGTCTTCCTCCACCACTTCACGCAGCATGGAGATGACCTGTTTCACCGTCTTGTCGTTGTAGACCTTCTGGCTGGCCGAATTGGCCGGGGCGTCGTCGCCGCTGTCCACCACCAGGCGCAGCGGCTTGCGTTCGCCGCCGTTGGCCAGGGTAAGGTAGGCTTGGGCCATCTGCACGCCGGTGGCGGCGATGGCCTGGCCGAACGATGTGGTGATCAGGTCCGGCTCGGACCAATGGCGCGGGTCGCGCAGGATGCCCTTGCTCTCGGTGATGGGCAGCCCGGTGCGGTCGCCGAAGCCCAGCTGGTTCAGGTATTCCCAGTAGCGTTTGGCCCCAAGCTCCAGGCCGATCTTGGCCATGCCGATGTTGCTGGAGTAGCGCAGCACCTTGTTCACCGGCAGCACGTCGTAGCTGTGCGTGTCGCGGATGGTGATGTAGCGGGTCTTCCAGCGGCCCTTTTCGCAGTTGAAGTTGGTGTCGCCCTTGACCACGCCTTCCTGCAGCGCGGCGGCCACCAGGAACGGCTTGAGGGTGGAGCCGGGTTCCAGCGCGTCGGCGGCCAGGCGGTTGCGCCAGCGGTCGGCCTTGTAGTCGCGGTAGGAATTGGGGTTGAAGAACGGGTACTGCGCCCAGGCCAGAATGTCGCCCGAGTCCACGTCCACCACCAGGCACCCGCCCCACGAGGCGTCGAACTGGTCCACGGAGCGGGCCAGGGCTTCTTCGGCAAAGAACTGCACCTGGGTGTCGATGGTCAGGCGCACGTCGCGGCCGCGCAGGGACGCGCGGGCAGCGCCGCCGTCCATGTCCAGCCGCCGCCCGGCCGCGTCGCGCTGCACCACGTTGCGCGCGGAGTCGCCGCTCAACACCTCGTCGAAGGTAAGTTCCAGGCCTTCAAGGCCCTTGCTCTCCATGCCCACGAAGCCCAGCAACTGCCCGGCCATCTGTTTGAAGGGATAGATGCGTTCGTACTCGCTGGTCAGGTACACGCCGGGCAAGCCCGCCTTGCGCACGTTTTCCGCGGCAAGGTCATCCACCTTGCGGGCCACCCACGAAAAGCCGCGCTTGGCGGTAACGGCGTCGCGCACATGTTTGGCAGGGGCTTCCAGCGCGGTGGCCAGACCATTGACGGTGGCGTCCACGTCGCGCACCTCGCCGGGGCGGACGTAGATGGACCGCACCTCAACGCTGCGGGCCAGGATCTGCCCATTGCGGTCGAGGATGGCCCCGCGCCTGCCGGAAACGGTCTCCGCCGCCATGTGCTGGCGGCGGGCAAGGCCGGCAAGCCGGTCGCCGTCGTAGACCTGCACGTACCAGGCGCGCGACCACAGCAGCATCCACAGCACGGCGAACACGCAGCCCACGCCGTACAGGCGCACCCGGCTCCAGTCCGCGTCGCCGAACCGGGCGAACGGGTTGAAGCGCGAGGTGCCGCCAAAAACGGAACCCGACGCGCGCCGGTTGCGGGCGTCGCGCCTGTCGCCATTGTCGCGGGCAACGCGAGCGGCGCGGGGGGCGCGCAATTCAAGAGAGGGACGCGCGTCGCGCGCGGTGCGCGGCGCGGGCCTGCCGAGTATGCGTGACTTCCTGTCTGCTCGCAGCATGACCATCCGGGGCGCTAGCGCCCCGCCTCCTCGATGCGGCGGATCTGGCCGGGGCGTGCCCCCCGCATGCCCATGGCCTCCGCCTTCCTTCCCAGTTCATACGGCGACATCAGCCGGTCCCGCTCCACTTCAAGCTTGGCGGTCAGGGCCGCCCGTCCGTCCAGTTCTCCCTGCAACTTGCGCAGGTTGTAGGCCATGTCCATGCGTTCGATGTTCAGCCACACCAGCGACAGCCCCAGCACCAGACTGGTCAGCACCGACAGGATCATGGCCAGCACCCAGCTTCCCACGCCCTGGCTCATGACGCGTCCCCTTCCGCTGCATCGCGGCCTTCCGGGGCGTACTTATTGCGCCGCCTTGGGCGCGGGGCTTGCCCTTCGGCCAGGCGCACGGCCGCGCGCAGCTTGGCGCTGGCGGCGCGGGAGTTGCGGGCCAGTTCCGCCTCGCTTGCGGTGACCGGCTTTCTGGTCAGCACGTCCACGCGGGCCTTGTGGCCGCATTCACAGCGGGGCACGGTGCGCGGGCACACGCAGCCCTGCGATTCGTCGCGCAGACGATGTTTGACGATGCGGTCTTCCAGCGAGTGGAAGGTGATCACCGCCAGCCGCCCGCCCGGGTTCAGCCGGTCCAGGATGCGGTCGAGAAAGCGTTCCAACTGGCCCAGTTCATCGTTGACGGCCATGCGCAGGGCCTGGAAGGTGCGGGTGGCCGGGTGGTTGCGCGAGGTGGCGCGCCACTTGGCCGGGTAGGCCCGGTCCACGATGGCGGCAAGCTGGGCCGTGGTTTCGATGGGGCCTGCCGCGCGGGCGTCCACGATGGCGCGGGCGATGCGCCCGGCCATGGGGTCTTCGCCGTAGCGGCGGATGATGTCCTTCAGCACGTCCACGGTGGCGCGGTTCACCAGCTTCGCGGCCGGGGCCTCGTCGCCGTCCTGGTCCATGCGCATGTCCAGCGGACCGTCCGCGTGAAAGCTGAACCCCCGCTCGGCGGAGTCGATCTGCATGGACGACACCCCGATGTCGATGAGCGCGCCATCCACCTTGTCCCAGCCAAGCTGGTCCAGCGCGGCCTCGAAATCGGCATAGCGGGTGTGAAAGAAGTGCACCCGGCCGCCCCAGGGGGCCAACCGTTGCCGGGCATGCGCCAGGGCGGCGGTGTCGCGGTCGAGGCAGCACAGTTCGCCGTCCGGGCTGATGCGTTCCATGATGGCGGCGGAATGGCCGCCAAGGCCCACGGTGCCGTCCAGGTAGCGCCCCCCGGCGCGGGGGGCCAGCGCTTCCAGCACCTCGTCCAGCAGCACGGGCACGTGCAGCGTGGCGGCGCGCGCCCCTTCCGTGGGAACGGGGGTCGCCTGCGGTGCGGGGGTATCGGATGCGCCGGTCATGCTGGTATCCTGTTATCCTTGAGGGGCTGTGCCCTGCCGGACTTAAAGGGAAAGTTCGATGCCGCTGTCGGCCAATTCGGCGGCCACGTCGTCGAAGTCCTGCGCCACGATGCCGTCGAAGCGGGCCTGATCCCAGATTTCGAAGCGGCTGCCCTGGCCCAGCAGCACCACATCCTTGGTGATGCCCGCGTAGTCCATGTGCGAACGCGAGATGCGCACCCGCCCCTGCCCGTCCAGGTCCATGAGTTCGGCGCTGCCGATGACCAGGCGGCGGAAGTCGCGCATCTTGCGCGAAGGGTTCTTGAGGCTGGAGAACTTGCGCTCGAAGTCCTCCCAGTCGGGCAGGGGGTAGCCCATGACGCAGTCGTCGAAGCTGGTCAGCACCAGCTTGCCGCCCTCGGCGCGCGACACGAGGATGTCGCGGAAATCCGGCGGCAGCATCAGCCGACCTTTCGGGTCAAGACTGCGGATGGAACGGCCCCTGAACAACATGACGGCACCACTTGCCTGTTATGGCGGACTGTTGCGTGCGGCAGAGCATTCGGTCACCCGCTTTCGCCGTTTCCCACGCCAACCTGGGGGCGGGGACCTTGGCCGGAAGAAAGAGGGCTTTTCGAGAAGACTCTACCACCTTTTACCACAATTTCCCACTTTCTCTATGATATGTTGGGCACTGTCAAGCCGTGGCCTTTCCCGAAGTCTAGAAATTTTCTAACGCCCCCTGGCCCACACCCCAAAAAGAAAAAATACCCTGTATTTACAGGGTGTAAAAAGGCAGACGACAATACCCCCACCGCCCCGACGACGACGAGCGCGCACCCGCCGCGCGTGCGCTGCCGCACGCAGAACGCGCCCGCCGGGCAACGCGCCAACGCGGCGCTGCACCACTCCCTGATATTTTCACGGAAAGCATGGGGACACGAAGGGTGTCGGCACGATATACGGGTGTATCCGCCACGGCGCGGCCACGGGGCCTCCAGAGCGGCCAGCGACGCACAAACGGCTTGACAAGATACAACTTATTGCACAGGGGTGGATCATGAGAACGAAGATAATCGCCACCATTGGACCGGCCTCGCGCTCGCGGGAGGTGCTTTCGCGCCTCATCGCCGCCGGAGTGCGCATCTTTCGGCTCAACTTTTCCCACGGCGGCGCGTCCATGTTCGTGGACCTGGTGCGCACGCTGCGCGAACTGGAAACCGAATGCGGCTGCCCGGTGACCATTCTGCAAGACCTTTCCGGCCCCAAGATCCGCATCGGCGAGATCCCCGACGGGGCCATCTCCGTAGGCAAGGGCGACCGCGTGCTGCTGGGCCCCAAGGCCCCGGCCGGCGCGGTGCTGCCGCTCATCCCCTTCACCAACCAGGCCGTGCTGAACGGGCTGGAGCCCGGCGACCGGATGGTGCTTTCCGACGGCGGGCTGCAGTTCCGGGTGCTGGGCACCGCGCCCGAGGGCTGCTTTGAGCTGGAGGCCGACAGCAGCGGCATCATCACCTCGCGCAAGGGGCTGGCCCTGCCCGGCAAGTCGGTGCGGCTGCCCGCCCTCACCGAAAAGGACCGCAAGGACCTGGCCGACGGCCTGGAACTGGGCGTGGACGCCGTGGCCCTGTCCTTCGTGCAGACGCCGGAAGACATCCGCGACGCCAAGGAAATCATCGCGGCCAGCGGCCGCAAGCACATCCCGGTCATCGCCAAGCTGGAGCGGCAGAACGCCGTGGACCGGCTGGACGACATCCTGGGCGAGGCCGACGTGATCATGGTGGCGCGCGGCGACCTGGGCGTGGAATGCCCCCTGCCCGCCCTGCCCGCCATGCAGAAGCGCATCATCCGCGCTTGCAACCGCGCGGCAAAGCCGGTCATCGTGGCCACCCAGATGCTGCTTTCCATGGTCAACAGCCCCTCGCCCACCCGCGCGGAAACCACCGACGTGGCCAATGCCGTGCTGGACGGGGCCGACTGCGTGATGCTTTCGGAAGAAACGGCCATGGGCAACTTTCCCGTGGAAACCGTTGAGTTCATGAAGGAAATCGCCGCAAAGGCGGAAGAACTGCACTTCGAGACACAGCGCCTTGCCGAGCCCGCCGAAGAAAAGGGCACGGCGGACTTCCTGGCCTACGCGGCCTGCCTGCTGGCCGAGAAGACCGGGGCCAAGGGCATCGTCTCGCACAGCATGAGCGGCGCATCCGCCCGGCTCATCTCGTCGCGCCGCCCCCGCCAGATGGTGTGGGCCCTGACGCCCGACCCGGCCGCCCTGCGCGCCCTGAACTTCTCGTGGGGCATCGTGCCGCAGGACATTCCGCAGGACATTCCCGGCCACGTGGCCCGGGCGGAGCGCTTCGTGGACACCGCGCCCGACTTCGAGAAGGGCGACAACGTGGTCATCACCGCCGGTCAGCCCAAGGCGGGCCGCAAGCCGCGCGGCACAAACATGGTGAAGATCTACAGGAAATGACGGCGGCAGGCGGAAAGGCCCGGTTCCACGCGACCACGGCATGCCCGCGCGGCATGCATGCACGAATGCGAGCACGACAAGGGAGCTACCCACGGTGAAGGCAACCATCCCCGACAATATCTCCGAGGAATACTACCAGATCAGCACGGAGATATTGTCGAGCTTTCCCAAATACCGGCCGCCGGTGGACCTGTTCCGCTTCCGCGAGGATATCGCGCAGTTGCAGCCGTACACCCGCAAAGGGGCGCGGCTTACCAACGAGCAGGTGGAAGAGGTGCAGCGACTGTGCGAGGCGGGCGACCTGTTCGTTTCCCGTTCGGACCACCCCATCTACTCGCAGCACATCGTCCACCAGCTCGACCTGTTGCTGGTGGACAAGAACCTGAAGGAAGGCGAGATCGCCGACATCTTCCAGCAGGCCCTGGCCATGCGGGTGAACGAATTCATCGACCAGCCGGTGAAGCCGGTATTCGAGGCGCTGTACCGCGACGTCATGGTGCTTACCGAATACCTGTGGCAGGACAAGCACCGGGTAAAACAGTTCATGCGCCGTCTGCACCGCGAACATTCGCTGGCCAAGCATTCGTTGAACACCCTTTCGGTGGGGCTGTGGCTGCTGGTCGCCTCCATGGGCGACAACCTGAAGCGCCGCGACCTGGACCGGTCTGCCCTGGCTCTTCTGCTGCACGACCTGGGCATGGCCAAGGTGCCCGCGTTCATCCTGTCCAAGACCACTCCGCTGAAGCCCGACGAGAAGGACAAGATTCCCCTGCACCCGCTGGTGGGGGCCAAGATCATGCACAAGATGGGGCTGGCCTTCGATGAATTGCGCCAGTGCACGCTGGAACACCACGAACGGCTCGACGGTTCCGGCTACCCCCAGAAACTCAAGGGCGAGCAGATCAGCCGCCTGGGGCGCATCTGCGCCGTGGCCGATTCCTTTTCGGCCATGATCGCGACGCGCCCGTACGCCCCCGGCAAGGATCTGGTGCCCGCCGCGCAGGAACTGGCGGCGGACAAGGCCCGCTACGACACGCGCTATGCCACCCTGCTGCTCAACGCCCTGGTGACCAACGCCTTCGGCGCGGCCAAGCCCAAGGCCGAGACGAAACCCGAAGGGGCAGCCTGAGCATTCGCCCC
Organism: Nitratidesulfovibrio sp. HK-II; assembly: GCF_003402415.2. Classification (NCBI taxonomy): domain Bacteria; kingdom Pseudomonadati; phylum Thermodesulfobacteriota; class Desulfovibrionia; order Desulfovibrionales; family Desulfovibrionaceae; genus Nitratidesulfovibrio; species Nitratidesulfovibrio sp. HK-II. The sequence continues at coordinate 1,413,284 of NZ_AP036014.1, read as the reverse complement.
ACTGGGCATGCCGGGCCAAATCCGCCCTGGTCACGCCACGCCGGAACAGATCGAGTCAGGCCGAGTCGGGCCGAGCTTGGCCGGACCACGGCACGCCCCCTATCGACGCGAAACGGGCCGCCCCATCACCAGGGGCGGCCCGCCTTCATTCCTTCGTCCGGCTGTGATGACGCACGCGCCATCAGGCGCGGCTGATGATCTCGCCGCTGATCTCGCGGAACACGTCGTTGATCATGATGACGCCCAGCACCTTGCCCGCCTCGGTGACCACGGCGTAGCTGCGGCCCTTCTTCACGAAGCTTTCCAGCACCACCAGCAGCGGGTCGTCGGGGGCCACCTGGGTCATGTCGCGGTCCATGACGTCGCGCACCTTGGTGGACCCGGCCACCTTGCAGGCATTGCGGTAGATGCGGTCGAAGCCGTCTTCCTCTATGCCGCGCAACGAGCCGCTGCGCAGCAGCGAATCTTCCATGAAGCGCACGGTGTCCCACACCGAAAGCGCGCCGCGCAGCATGTCGCGCTCGTCATACACCAGGGCGCACAGGCAGCCCGCCCCGCCCCCGCCGTCCGGGCCGACGCAGGAACTGAGCTTGCGCATGGCCTCGGCCAACGAATCGTCCTCGCGCAGCTTGGGGAATTCTTCCCGCACGATGTCCCAGGCACGCTTACGCAACAGCATCTGTACTCTCCTCACGGTGTGTTCGTGGACATCCGGGCCATCTCGTCCAATGGGCTTCGGCATCTGGCCACATGAAGCCCCCCGGCCGCGCGCCGGTATCGGGCATGGTGTAGCGTTAGCAAAAAACGCCGCGCTTGTCTCGCCTTTCACAAGCCCCACGGGTGGATACGAAGCGGGGACGATGCCGGACTCCGCACTTCCGGTGTGGCTCTTTGCCACATGAAAAAACAGTCTTCGGGCAAGGCCGTGCGCTTGGCGATGCCGGTGCAGGTGGGGATTTTGTTCTCTGCCAAGGAAGAACGCCGTTTCATGGAGGGAGTGTACTTTTGTGGTACTCGACCGGAATGAAACGGCGTTCTGACGCGGGCAGAGGGCAAAAGCCCCCATGCTCCGGCATCGTTTAGTCGAAGTCGGCGAAAAGCGCCCCCACATGCAACGGCCCCAGCGTCACCCGGCGGTTCTCGGCCCGCAGCCGCGCGATGGCCTCTTGCAGATGGCTCGACGTCACCCCGTTGCGCACCGAGGTGTGCGCCTCGATGAACGCGGCCAGGGTGTCGCAGGCCTTCACCAGCCTGCCGTCCTTGGGGTCCAGCGCATCGAGGTTGCAGGAGTTCTGCAACTCGTCAAAGGTGACTTTACGCACCGTGTCCGGCGCGCCGTCGGGTCCCGGCTCGCGCACCGTCTCGTCGAACTCCGAGCCGGTGGACAGCCCCAGAAAGTAACCCAGGCGGCTGGCGATGTCGCCGTACCCCGCCTTGTCCAGCAGCGAAAACACCCGCTCCTGCATCTCCTGCTCTTCGTACTGCCGGATGAGTTCCGGCAGTTGCTTCACCGAGCGCTTCACCGGCGAGATGATGTCGCGGGTCAGCACTTCGGGCAGGTCGTGGAACAGGCCGCAGAAGAAGTTGTTCAGGCGGCGGGCCGGGCACGCGCCCACGGCGATGCTGAAGAAGTAGGCGTAGCAGGCCACGATGAACATGTGGCCCATGACCGAGGTTTCCGGAATGCGCGGGGTCTGCGACCAGCGCTTCTGAAAGCGCAGCTGCCCGCACAGGTTGGCGAAGCGCCCCAGCGCGTTGCTGGAGCCGCCGATGAGCTCGGGCACCCCGGCCAGATCGGCCATGGCTGTCAGGCGCCTCTGGAAAGAGCCGTCGATGTCAGGAATCTCGTCGTCGTGCCCGTTCAGCGGCTTGATGAGGTTGAATTCCCAGCCGCTGGCGTAGAGGTGCGCGGCGGTAAGGATGCGGTCGGCCAGGTTGTTCTTTTCACGGCGGCGGATGTACGTCAGCAGGCGCTGCCAGAAGTCCTCGTCCAGCGGCCGCACGATGTGTTCCAACTCGTCCGCCACCCATTCGGTAAGTTCGCGGTAGTGGGCCTCGTTCTCTTTTATGCGGTAGAACACCGGGGGCTTCACGTCGGTGATGACCAGCCGGTAGAAGTAGTCGAACAGTCCGCCTTCCACCACTTCCGCCCCAAGGCGCAGGCGTTCGTCGGCGGGCAGGTGGCGGGTGTTCAGTTGCAGCAGCAGCCAGGCGACGATCATCTTGTGGGCCTGCTTGTCCACTTCCATCAGTTCGACGGGCCGCAGCTTGTCGTTCCAGCGCTTCATGTACGCGCCGGAAAAGACGAACTGGAGCAGGCTCTTGCGAATGCTGGGCATGAGGCCTCCCGGGGGGTTCAAGAAAAGCTCTTGGCAATGTATGCGGTCGTGGTGTAAAGCTCAAGAGTTTGAAGCGATACGCTTCGGGTTCACGCCACGGGAACCGGCCGGAACGTCCAAGCCAACCTTCCGACCGTGCCATCCCGGCGCTTGCCCGGCGTCAGCCCCGTCCGCCGTCTTCGGCGCATCGGCGGGGCAAGCCGTCCGCTCCCCAGGCCAGCCGCCCCGTTAGGCGCGCCAGTGGGACCGAAGTGTGGACGGCCGCCAGGCGAACCCGCGCGCCAGCGCACCATGCGCCGGAACCGCCGACATCCATGAATAATGGACGGCTGACCGGCCCAGCCCGGCAAGCATCGCACGCATGGCGCCAGCGCCTTCGGGCCCCGGCGCCGTCCGTCGCGCGTTTCCACGCCCTTTTTCTGTTGACAAGGGGCGGGGAACCCAATACATAGACCGTTCTTTCGAGCTCGCACAGGAGTACGCTCTGATGAAAACGTTCAGCCCCACGCCCGAGAACATCAACCGCGAATGGTTCGTGGTCGATGCCTCCGACCTGGTTCTCGGCCGCCTTGCCACCCAGCTCACGCATCGCCTGCGTGGCAAGCACAAGCCCGAGTTCGCCCCGCACATGGACAACGGCGACTTCATCGTCGTGGTCAACTGCGAAAAGATCAAGGTCACCGGCAACAAGCTTGCCGACAAGAAATACTACCGTCACTCCGGGTACGTTGGCGGCCTTACCGAGATCACCCTCGAGAAGCTGCTTGCCTCCCATCCGGAACGCGTGCTGATGAACGCCGTGCGGGGCATGCTGCCCAAGAACCGGCTTGGCCGCGCCATGCTGAAGAAGCTCAAGGTCTACGCTGGCCCCGAGCATCCGCATGCCGCCCAGAACCCGCAGCCGCTCGCCATCAAGTACTAACCCGCTCGAGCCGGAGAGAATCATGGCCAACGAATTCAACTACGGCACCGGTCGCCGCAAGACCGCCACGGCCCGTACCCGCCTGTACGCCGGTTCCGGTCAGATCGTGGTGAACGGTCGCCCCTTCGAAGACTACTTCCCGCGCAAGTCGCTGCAGATGATCATCCGCCAGCCCCTGGTGCTGACCAAGAACGTCGAACGCTTCGACATCAAGGTCAACGTGTGCGGCGGCGGCGTGACCGGCCAGGCCGAAGCGGTGCGCCACGGCATTTCGCGCGCCCTGCTCGAAGTCGAGCCGGAACTGCGCGGCGCCCTGAAGCGCGCCGGGTTCCTGACCCGCGACGCCCGCAAGAAGGAACGCAAGAAGTACGGCCAGCGCGCTGCCCGCGCCCGGTACCAGTACTCCAAGCGTTAATCGCTTCCTCTACGACGCCTTTCAGGCAGGTTCGCGCATGCGGACCTGCCTGTTTGCATTTGCAGGGCCGTGCGGTGCGGTCGGCACGGGCGTTCGGCCAAGTCCAGCCCGCGCCAACTGCGACGGCCGCGACAGCCGCGACGGCCGCTACCGTCCCGACCGCCGCCGAGGTTGACACCGCACGCCGCCGCCGACTACACAGGCACACGCGCCGGGCCTGCGCCGCAAGGGATTGGCCCTGCGCACGCCCGCCGTGCGCGCCGCCTGCGCCGGGCGCGGACAGTCTGCTTTCGTACAGGACACCGCATGACCACATCCCCAGCCCCCCTCCCGCTTGACCCCGCGCGCATCGCGCCCGAAGGGTGCGTCAGCATCATCGGCATGGCGGGCGCGGGCAAGACCACCGTGGGCCGCGAACTGGCCCTCCAGCTTGGCTGGGCCCACGTGGACACCGACAACCTCATTGAGGCCACCTACGGCACCCGGTTGCAGGCCGTTGCCGACTCCATGGACAAGGAGAGCTTCCTCGACGTGGAGGCGGGCGTCATCCGCCGCATCGGCGCGCGGCGCACCGTGCTGTCCACCGGCGGCAGCGTGGTCTACCGCCACGAGGCCATGGAACACCTGGCCGCTCTGGGACCGCTGGTCTACCTTGAGGTGTCGCTGCCGCTGATCCTCGAGCGTATCGCCATGAACCCCGAACGGGGGCTGGCCATCGCGCCGGGGCAGACCATCGAGGACCTGTACAACGAGCGCATTGCCCTGTACCGCCGCTACGCCACGTTCACCGTGGCGGCGGACACGCTGTCGCCCGTCCAGTGCGCGCAGCGCATCGTGGCCTGGCTGTCCGGCGGGGAGGCGTGATGTCCTCTCGCAACCCAGGCCGCAAGTCCGATCCGCTGGCGTCCGTACGCATTGCCGCCGCGCTGAAGGCGGCCGGGCAGACCCAACCGGGCAAACCGGCCTCCAAGGGCGGCCGCAAGGGTCCCGGTGTCTTCGCCCGCCTGGCGGAGTTGTACGCCGACATGGAAAACGCCTACGCGGAAACGGCCCACGCCGCCGGGCTGACCTGTGCCAACTGCGACGACAACTGCTGCCGCACCCATTTCAAGCACCACACCCACGTGGAATGGGCCTACCTGTGGAAAGGCATGCTGGCCCTGCCCGAGGCGCGCCGCGCCGACTACCTGCGCCGCGCCCGCGAGGTGGTGGACCAGTGCGCGGCCGCACAGGCCGCCGGGGTGGTGCCGCGCGTGATGTGCCCGGTCAACGATGACGGATTGTGCGGCCTGTACGCCCACCGCCTGATGATCTGCCGCATGCACGGCACGCGCAACGTGCTGCTGCGCCCCGACGGGCAACGCCAGGTGTTTCGCGGCTGCCACCGCTTCTGCGGCCTGACCGACGGGCAGCCCGACGAGGCGGTGCCCACCCTGGACCGCACCCACTTCTATCGCAGGCTGGCGGAACTGGAGATGGAGCACGGCGGCGCGAAGGGCGCCGGGGCATCCCGCGTTTCCTTGACGCTGGCGGAAATGCTGGTCTATGGTCCGCCCAAGCCGCAGCGCCGCTAGGGGATAGCACCGTCAACGCGCGCTGCGGGCGTTCCGCACGTTTTGCCTCCCGCATGTCCCGCAACCGCCGGAGATGTCATGTCCCTGCTCCTGCCGCACTCGCCCGCGCCGTCTCCCCTTTCCCGCTCCGTCCCCCCGCGCCTGCGCGCCACTGCCCTCGCGGCCCTCGCCCTGGCGGTGGCCCTGCTGGCCGGGGGCCTGCTGACGGGGTGCGCCCGGCAGACCGTGGGGCACCTTGCCCGCGCCCAGTTGCAGGCCGACACCCCCCAGGCCGTTTCCATGCAGTACCTGCGCTTCACCTACCGCGTGGTGCCGCTGCGCGAATCGGTGGGCGTGCGCGGCATGGCCGCCCCCATGCCCGGCGCCCTGCCCGGCTGGGCCAAGTGGTACGAGCAACTCACGGTGATGGTCTACCTCAGCGACGCCACGGGCCGGGTCATCGACGCCCAGGAATACGATTACCTGCCCCGCGCCGTTGGCGACGAAGGGGCCATCCCCTTCGAGACGCGCTTCTACCTCGATCCGGACGACACAGGGCCGTTGTACGTCAGCTTCGGCTACCGCATGGTGGCCACCGAACGCGAGCCCAAACTGGACGGGGCCGACGACGGCGGCCGTTCGCTCATCGTGGGCGAGGGCGCGCTGGACAACTGAACGCCGCCCCCTACCCTGCGCCGCATCGGCCCGGCCAAACCGCCAGAACAACTCGAACCGCCCTCCTTGGGCGGTTCGCCGTTTCCGCGCCCGGCCCGACTGGCGAGACGGGCGAGACTAGTGAGACTGACGCTACTGGCTGCGCCCGCTCCGCCAAGGCGCACCGGGCATGCTGGCCGCGCCAGCGTAACCACCCGTTCCACACCCGGCCATCACGCAACGGGGCACTCCGCGCGACGCGAAAGGCCGTCCTGCTTACGCAGGACGGCCTTTTCCGTCGCGAATTCTCGGCGGCGCCGCCGCAACACGCGGCCCTCCCGAGGCAATCCGGCCCGCAAGCCGGAGCCCCCCCGCCTAGGAAGCGGTCTTGCGCCGCTTCTCCCAAAGCTTCATGTCCTTCATCTTCTTGCGGCGTTCGCGCTGCAGCGCCTTGCAGACCAGCGGGGTATTCTTCTTGAGGCCCCACTTCTCGCGGTAGGCGACGGCGTCGAGACCATGCGAGGCAAGGTGCTTGCGGGTAAGGATCTTGAACGACTTGCCGCATTCAAGGCAGGTGATGGACTTTTCCTTCACGGCCTTGCGGGGGTCGCCGCAGGTTTCGCACGCCTCTTCCGGCTCGGCCTCGCCAAGGCTGATGACACGGATGCCATTGGCCAGCTTCTGCACCATGGAGGTGATTTCGTCCTCCGTCATGGTCCGCACGCTGGCCTGCGCCTTCACGATTTCCAATGCTTCCTTCAAAAAGTCATCCATGTTGGACCTCCGCGGGAATTGAACGACGGGGCCGAAGCGACAACGCCGGAACACCGGCACCAGTCACGGCACATCGCCGCTCTTACATCCGCCACTACAGCAAGTCAACAGCACCGTAGCAAAAAAACGGCAACGGGAACGCAAAAACAACGTATCGCCACGCAGCCACGCTGCACGCAAAGGTGAAAACCTTCGTCAGTGGCCGCTTCCCTCCGGTCCTGTCCCCGGCGGGACGCGCTCCGCACGCACGTTGCGGGGCACGGCGCGGCAACGCACCGCCGTCACCCGCGACGCCGATGCAACGCAACGGCAAGCCCCCCTTCCCCAGCAGCCCCGTCCCGTCACGCGTGCATGCATGCCCGCATCCGACATGTGCGGAGCGTTGGCGGAACATCCATCGCCCCTGCCCATGCAGTCGCCCGGCGTGAAACACAAACGGCGCGCCCCCGTTCCCTACGGCTCTGGCCATCAGGACAACGGAAACGCGCCGCGTGAAACATGAACGGCGACCAGCGCATCTACGGGCGGCCCCGCAGTATACGGCCCCCCCCTGCCGCGCCGCTAGCTTCGGGAACGTTCCTCCAGCACGGCCACTGCGGGCAGGGTCTTGCCCTCCAGGAACTCCAGGAAGGCCCCGCCCCCGGTGGACATGTACGAGATGCGGTCCACCACGCCGTACTTCTCGATGGCGGCCACGGTGTCGCCGCCGCCCGCAAGCGAGAAGGCCGGGCTGTCGGCCACGGCCATGCACAGGGCCTTGGTGCCCTGGCCGAACTGCTCCACCTCGAACGCGCCCACCGGGCCGTTCCAGACGATGGTGCCCGCCTGCATCAGGATGTCGCGGTACAGTTTCGCGGTCTCGGGGCCGATGTCCAGGATCATCTCGTCGGGCTTCACCTCGGACACCTTGCGCACCGTGGCCGGGGCGGAATCCGCGAACTCCGGCCCCACCACCACGTCCACCGGCACGGGAATCTCGCCCCCGGCGGCCTTGGCGGCGGCCATCAGGCGGGCGGCTTCGTCCACCAGTTCCGGCTCGTACAGCGAACGGCCAACCTCATGCCCGGCGGCCTTGATGAAGTTGTTGGCGATGCCCCCCCCCACGATAAGCCGGTCCACCTTCTTGGACAGCGTGTCCAGCAGGGTGAGCTTGGTGGACACCTTGGAGCCGCCGATGATGCCCACCATGGGCTTGGCCGGTGCGTCCAGGGCGCGGGACAGGGCGTCCAGTTCCGCCGCCAGCAGGGGACCGGCGCAGGCCACCTTGGCGAAGCGCACGGCGGCGTGTGTGGAGGCCTGGGCGCGGTGCGCCGCACCGAAGGCGTCCATGACGAAGATGTCGCACAGGGCGGCCAGCTTGCGGCCCAGGGCCTCGTCATCCTTCTTCTCGCCCTTCAGGAAGCGCACGTTCTCGCACAGCACGCACTGGCCCTCGGCCACCTCGATACCGTCGATGTAGTCGCGCACCAGGGGCACCTGAACGCCCAAGGCCCTGGAAAGATGCTCGGCCACCGGGGCCAGCGAGAAGGCCGGGTCGAACTCGCCTTCCGTGGGGCGGCCCAGGTGCGACACCAACAGCACGCGGGCGCCCGCCTTCAGGGCCATTTCGATGGAGGGCAGCGCGGCGCGGATGCGCTTGTCGCTGGTCACCTTGCCGTCCTTCAGGGGCACATTGAGGTCTTCGCGCAACAGGACGCGCTTACCCTTCAGATCAAGGTCGGTCATCTTGAGTACGGCCATGGATATACCCTCTATTGCTCGATTGGCTTGATTTGGTTGGCAAAAGAAAAGGCGCGAACGTGGCTTGTGCATCCTACCACGTTCGCGCCCGGTGTCCAGACTGGGGGGGGCGGGGGCCGCCTTCCGGCAGTGTTGGCCCTAAATCAGCGACTCGAGGGCTTCAATGACCTTCCCGGTGGTGATGCCGAAGTACTCGAACAGCACCTTGCCGGGGGCCGATTCGCCAAAGCCGGTCATGCCCACGGCCTTGCCGTCCAGGCCAAGATACTTCCACCAGCCGTCCACGGCGGCGGCTTCCACGGCCACGCGCGCGCGCACGGCGGAAGGCAGCACCGATTCGCGGTAGGCGGCGTCCTGCTTGTCGAAGGTAGTGGAACACGGCATGGACACCACGCGCACCTTGCGCCCCTTGGCGGCCAGCGCATCGGCGGCGGCCAGGGCCAGCTGCACCTCGGAACCGGTGGCCATGACGATGGCTTCCGGCGTGCCCGCGCAGTCGCGCAGCACGTAGCCGCCGCGCGCGATGTCGGCGCGCTGCTCGGCGGTGCGTTCCACGAAGGGCACGTCCTGCCGGGTCAGCGAGATGCAGGTGGGGCCGGTGGCGCATTCGGCGGCGGCCTTCCACGCGGCCAGGGTTTCCACGGTGTCGCAGGGCCGCCATACCTGCACGTTGGGGGTCAGGCGCAGACCGGCCAGCTGTTCCACCGGCTGGTGGGTGGGGCCGTCCTCGCCCACGCCGATGGAGTCGTGGGTGAGCACCCAGACCACCCGCGCGCCCATGAGCGCGGAAAGGCGGATGGCGTTCTTGGCGTAGTCGGAGAAGATGAGGAAGGTGCCCGCATAGGGCAGGAACCCGCCATGCAGGGCCATGCCGTTCATGATGGCGCCCATGGCGAATTCGCGCACGCCGTAGGAGATATAGTCGCCGGACCAGTCACCGGGGGTGACCAGCTTGGAATTCTTGTGCCAGGTGCCCACCGATCCGGTGAGGTCGGCCGAGCCGCCGATCATTTCGGGCAGCAGCGGGGCCACGGCATTCAGGGCGTTGCGCGAGGCGATGCGGGTGGCCAGCGTCTCTTTGGCGGCATCGGTGGCGGCCAGCGCGGCGGCCACGCCCGCCTGCCAGTCGGCGGGCAACTCCCCCGCCATGCGACGTACGAACTCGGCGGCCAGTTCGGGATGGGCGGCGCGGTAGCGGGCGAACAGGTCGTTCCACGCGGCTTCGGCGGCCGCGCCCCGCGGGCGGGCGTCCCACCCGGCGTAGATGTCGGCGGGCACCTCGAAGGGCGGGTGCGGCCAGTTCATGGCCTCGCGCGCGGCGGCGATTTCGGCCGCGCCAAGGGGCGAGCCGTGGCAGTTGTGGCTGCCCGCCTTGGTGGGCGCGCCCTGGCCGATGCGGGTCTTGCAGCAGATCAGGCTGGGCTTGCCGGGCACGCCGTGGGCCAGCTTGACGGCGGCGGCGATGGCCTCGCCATCGTGGCCGTCCACGTCGCGCACCACATGCCAGCCGTAGGCCTCGAAGCGGGCCGGGGTGTCGTCCGCGAACCAGCCGGAAATGTCGCCGTCGATGGAAATGCCGTTGTCGTCATAGAAGGCCGTCAGCTTGCCGAGGCCCAGAGTACCCGCCAGAGAGCATGCCTCGTGCGAGATGCCTTCCATCATGCAGCCGTCGCCCAGGAACACGTACGTGGCATGGTCCACCACCTCGAAGCCGGGGCGGTTGAACTGCTGGGCCATGAGCTTTTCGGCCATGGCCATGCCCACGCCGGTGGCGATGCCCTGCCCCAGCGGACCGGTGGTGGTCTCCACGCCGGGGGTGATGCCGTATTCGGGGTGGCCGGGGGTCTTGGAGTGCAGCTGCCGGAAGTTGCGGATGTCGTCCATGCTCACGTCGTAGCCGGAAAGATGCAGCAGCGCGTAGATGAGCATGGAGCCGTGCCCGTTGGAAAGCACGAAGCGGTCGCGGTCGGCCCATTTGGGGTTGGCGGGGTTGTGCTTCAGGCAATCGTTCCAGAGCACTTCGGCGATGTCCGCCATGCCCATGGGCGCGCCCGGGTGCCCGGACTTGGCCTTTTCCACGGCGTCCATGCTGAGCACGCGGATGGCGTTGGCGAGTTCCTTGCGAGACGGCATTGCAACCTCCAGCGGGGTTCGATGCGGCGGCGGGCGGACGCCCGGTGCCGTTGGCGATGCAGCGGTAAGGCGCGTGGCGCGCCGGAAATCAGCACCGGACGCGCGATGCGCCGGTTGGCAGCGGCATGCGTGAGCGACCTGCACCGCACACGCGAGGCGTGGGCACTGCCCTGCGGCGGCGCCCACACCCGACTAGTCCGTTCCGCGCCTTCTGGCAACGGGAAAATGGAGCGCGCGCTGCGGTCCGGCCCGGGGCCTTGCGCATCCGCCGCCCACGGGCAGCAGGATCGTGGCGGCGGGGCTAGCGCCCGGCCTCTGCGGCAGCGGCCTCGAACGCCTTCAGGCGTTCGGCGTAGGGCGGAAACTTGAAGAACGCCGAGCCGGAAACCAGCACATCCGCCCCGCTGCGCACCAGTTGCGCCGTATTGGACGGGTCCACCCCGCCGTCCACCTGAATGAGCGTGGACAGGCCGCGCGCGTCGATCATGGCGCGCAGGTCGCTGATCTTGCGATAGCTGGCGGGCAGGAAGGACTGGCCGCCGAAACCGGGGTTGACGGTCATGATCAACACCATGTCCGCGTCTTCCAGCACGTAGTCCAGCACGGAAAGCGGGGAGTGCGGGTTCAGCGCCACGCCCGACTTGACGCCCAGGCGGCGGATTTCCGCCAGGGCGCGCTGCACGTGGGGGGTGGCCTCCGCATGGACCACCAGCATGTCCGCCCCGGCGTCCACGAATTCGTGCAGGTAGCGTTCCGGGCGCTCCACCATGAGGTGCACGTCGAAGAACAGGCGGCTCTGCTTGCGCAGGTGGCCGATGACCGGCTGGCCGTAGGTGATGTTGGGCACGAAGGTGCCGTCCATGACGTCCCAGTGCACCCAGGACAACCCGGCGGCTTCGAGCGCGGCCAGTTCATCGGCCAGGCGGCCGAAGTCGGAAGACAGCAGCGAGGGGGAAAGGATCATGCAATGCTCGTGGCGCGGATGCGCGGTTGCGGGAATCGGGCCGGTCCTTGTTCCCGCGCGGGGCGCGGGGGGAACGGCGAAAAATCCGGTGTGGCGGCGCGACGGGGGCCAGCCAGGTGCAGTCAGGCCGGGTCAGGCTGGATCAGGCCGCGCCAGTCAGCAGGCGGCGCAGGGCCTCCAGTTCCGCGATGATCTCGCGCACCGTGCCAGGCGAGGCGGCATCATCGGAACGGGCCTTGCGCGGCGCGGCGTCCCCACCGTGGGCCGGGCCGCTGTTCACCGCCGCGCCCTCGTCGGGCAGCAGCAGGCCGTGCAGGTACTGGTCCCACGCCTGCATGCGGGCAGCGGGGCGCACCGACGCGGGGCCCGCATGGCGCGTTTCGTCGTCGAATCCGGCGTCTGCCTGCTGGTCACCGCCAACATCATCAGCCTCGGGCAACTCGGGCATGTCGGGGGCATCGGGGCCGAAATCCCGCAGTTCCGCGAGTCCGGGCGCGGCATCCGCCAGGCCCGGCCCGGCGGCGACCCCGCGTTCGGCCAGCATGCGGCGCGCGCCCTCGATGGTCAGGCCGCGCTCGTGCAGCAGAAACCGGATGCGGCGCAACAGGGCCAGGTCCGCCTCCGTGTAGAGGCGCTGCCCCTTCTCGGTGCGCAACGGGTCCAACTGGGGAAACTCCGTTTCCCAGAACCTGAGGACATAGGTCTTCAGGTTCAGCAGCGACGCCGCCTCGCCTATCCGGTATGTCCGCTCCGCCATGCCGTCTCCCGTTTCACTGTCCGTGCGCCCGCACGGGCCGCGCGGGCACGCGGCGCATCCGCTCCGGACCTAGATCCGCACGGACAGCGCCTGCACCACGGAACTTGCCACTTTCTCGCGTTCCTTGTCCACTTCGGCGTCCTTCAGGGTGCGCCCGGCGTGGCGGAAGGTCATGCGGAAGGTCAGGTTGCGCTCTTCGCGGTCTTCGGGGGCGAAGACATCAATGAGTTCCACGCCCTCCAGCAGCGGCAGCTTCATGGCGCGCACGTGGTCCAGCACCGCCCCCGCCTGCAGCGAGGCCGGGGCGATGACGGTGATGTCGCGGCGCACCGGGGGGTACACGGGCAGCGCGGCAAAGCGCACCGCCACCGCGTCGTGCAGTTGGCGCGCGGCATCCAGGTCGATGTCCGCCAGCCACACGTCCTTGCGGGCGTGGTAGGCGTCGGCGAGGTCGGGCTTCACCCGGCCCATGACGCCAAGCCGCCTGCCCGCCACCGTCACGGCCACGCACGGGGCCAGGAAGGGGTGCGCGCCCTCGGCCATCTCGCAGCGCGGCGCGGGCAGGTGCAGGAAGGCGGCGAAGTGTTCCACCACGCCCTTCAGGTCCAGATAGTCGGCGTCGGCTTCGGGGTTGGGCCACGCGTCGTCGTGGCGCGCGCCGTACATCAGGACGCCCATGCGCCCCCGTTCGCAGGCGGTGGTTTCAGACGTTTCATCCGCCGTAAAGATGCGCGCAAGCTCGAACAGCCGCAGGCCCGCGTTGCCCTGCGCGATGTTGTGGCGCAGGTTGTTCAGCAGGCCGGGGGCCAGCGCCGTGCGCAGCACGTTCTGGTCCTCCGAGAGCGGGTTCATGATCGGAATGCGGCCTTCGGCGGGCAGCCCCAGGTGATCCAGATCCTTCTGGCCCACGAAGCTGTAGTTGATGGCCTCGTTGAGGCCAAGGCCGCGGCCCCACCCCTTGATGCGCCGCCAGAAATCGTATTCAGACTCGGGCGCGCCCGCCTGGTCCAGGGGGCGCATGACCTTGGGCAGCACCGGCGGGATGGCGTCCAGCCCGTACACGCGGCCCACTTCCTCGATCAGGTCGGCCTCGCGTTCGAAATCCAGGCGGTGGCTGGGCGCTGAAACCTTCCAGTCGGCGGCGTCGGACTTGTCCAGCACGCAGCCGAGGCTGGTCAGGGTGTCGGCGCAGAACCCGTCGCCGATGGTGTCTTCGCCCATGCCCAGCAACATGCGCGCGCGCGCCGGGCGAAAACGCAGCGCGGGCGACGTCCACGGACGCGGTTCGGCGCTGCACACGCCGGGGCGCAGCCGCGCGCCGGAAAGTTCGGCCATCATCTGCACGGCGCGGTGCAGGGCGAAGAGCGAACCCGGCTGGTCCAGCCCGCGTTCCATGCGGTACGCGGCCTCGCTGGACAGGCCCAGCCTGCGCGAGGTGCGGCGGATGGTGCCGGGGCGGAACACGGCGCTTTCCAGCAGCACGCGTGTGGTGGCGTCGGAAACTTCGGTGTTGGCCCCGCCCATGACGCCCGCCAGCGCCACGGGCTTCACCCCGTCGCGGATCAGCAGGTCGCCGGGAGTCAGCGCGCGGTCCTGGCCGTCCAGGGTCACGATGCGCTCGCCCGCCACGGCCGGGGAGACCACGATGCGCCTGCCTTCCAGCAGGTCCAGGTCGAAGGCGTGCAGAGGCTGGCCCAGTTCCATCATCACGTAGTTGGAGGCGTCCACGATGTTGGAGATGGGACGCACGCCGATGGCGGTGAGGCGGTGACGGATGCGCGCCGGGCTCTTGCCCACGCGCACGTTCTCCAGGATGCGGCCCTGGTACACCGGACACAGCGCCGGGTCGGGAATTTCGATGGCCACCTCGCCGGAGCAGTCCGGGCCGTCCTCCACCAGGTTCAGCCGGGGCAGCGTCAGCGGCAGGCCGAAGCCAAGGGCCACTTCGCGCGCAAGGCCCAGCACCGAGAGGCAGTCGGCGCGGTTGGGCGTGATGGAGATGTCGCACACCTCCATGTCCAGTTGCAGCTCGTCCACCAGCAGCCTGCCCACCGTGAAGTGCTCGGGCAGGACCATGATGCCTTCATGGTCGTCGCTGAGGCCCAGTTCGCGCTCGGAGCAGATCATGCCGTGCGAGGGCTGGCCGCGCAGCTTGGCCTTCTTGATGACCATGCCGTCTGGCATGGTGGCGCCCACCAGGGCCACCGGCACCTTCTGCCCGGCCGCCACGTTGGGCGCGCCGCACACGATGTCCAGCAGCTCGCCCTGGCCCGCGTCCACCTTGCACACCGACAGCTTGTCGGCCTCGGGGTGCTTGGCGCGCTCCACCACGTGGCCCACCACGATGGTGCGGATGGCGTCGAACGGGCGGCGGATTTCCTCCAGTTCAAGGCCGAGCATGGTCAGACGGTCGCCGAGCTGTTCGGCGGTGCCTTCGAAGGGAACGAATTCGCGCAGCCAGGCAAGGGACAGCAGCATGGGGCTACTCCATGATTAAGAGAATCGGGGGAGGAACCGGGGAGGGGACCCTTTGAAAAGGGTCCCCTTCCCCGCCCCCCGCTTGTATTCAAAAGCTCAGCGAAACTGGGAAAGAAACCGCACATCATTCTCGAAGAACATGCGCAGGTCACCAATGCCGTACTTGAGCATGGCCACGCGTTCGACGCCGAGGCCGAAGGCGAAGCCGGTGTATTCCTCGGGATCATAGCCCACGGCGGTGAACACGGCGGGGTCCACCATGCCGCAGCCCAGGATCTCGACCCAGCCGGTGGTCTTGCACACCCGGCAGGGTTCGTTGCCCACGTGCCCCTTGCCGCCGCAGATGCAGCACGAGATGTCCACCTCGGCGCTGGGTTCGGTGAAGGGGAAGAAGCTGGGGCGGAAGCGGACCCTGGTATCGCCGCCGAACACGGTGCGCAGGAACGAGGTGAGCGTGCCGCGCAGGTCGGCCATGCTCACGCCCTTGTCCACCATCAGGCCTTCGATCTGGTGGAACATGGGGGTGTGCGTGATGTCCGAATCGCGGCGGTACACCTTGCCGGGGGCGATGATGGCCACCGGGGGCTTGCGCGAGAGCATGGTGCGCACCTGCAACGGCGAGGTGTGGGTGCGCATCAGGATCGATTCGGTGACGTACAGGGTGTCCTGCATGTCGCGCGCCGGGTGTTCGGCGGGCATGTTCAGCGCTTCGAAGTTGTAGTGGTCCATTTCCACTTCCGGCCCGGTCACGATGTCGTAACCAAGGCCCCGGAACACGGAGCAGATTTCCTCCATGACCAGGGTGTCCGGGTGGAGCGAGCCGCGCCACGGCGCGCGGCCGGGCAGGGTCGGGTCGAAACGCGACAGCGCCTCGGCCTCGCTTGCGGCCTCGATGGCGGCCTTGCGGCCTTCGAAACGCTCTGTGAGGGCCAGCTTCACGCCGTTGGCGACCTGCCCCAGACGGGGCCGGTCCTCGGGCGAAAGTTCGGGCAGGCGGCCCATGATCTGCGCAAGACGCCCCTTGCGGCCAAGGAAGGCGACACGCAGTTCCTCAAGCTCCGTCAACGACGAAGCCTGGTCCAGGCCTCTTTCGAGTTCCGGGACCAGGCTTTCCAGTTCCTTGAGAAGGTCCATGCGTAGAGACCCCGTATGGGGTTAGTTGAGTTTCGAGGCGGCGAGTTGCGCCAGCTTCGCGAAATCTTCCTTCTCGCGCACGGCAAGGTCGGCAAGCACCTTGCGGTTCAGGGAGATGCCGGCAAGGGTGAGGCCGTGCATGAACTTGCTGTACGACAGGCCGTGCATGCGGGCGCCGGCGTTGATGCGCAGGATCCACAGCTTGCGGAATTCGCGCTTCTTCACCTTGCGGTCGCGGAACGCGTACATCCACGAACGTTCCACAGCCTCGCGGGCGGTGCGGTACAGCTTGCTGCGGCCGCCACGGAAACCCTTGGCCGCGTCCAGATACTTCTTGTGACGCCTGTGTGAGGCGAGACCTCTCTTCACGCGCATGGAATACCTCCATCGTGATCTTGACTCCGCGAGGCGAGAGACCGGGCCAGCGGAGCGGATAATGTAAAGTGCGGGATGCGCTCTCGTTGTTCAGAGAGCACGCCTTGCCGGGGCACAGGCCCCGACGAAGGCGATTCAAAAAAAGGAACTTTGTTCTCCGGCAAGGAGGACGAGTCTTTTGCGAAGGGAGTGTACTCTTAGGTACTCGACCGGAGCAAAAGGCGAGTCCGACGCAGCCGGAGGGCAAAAGTACTTTTTTGAACGCCTTCGTTAGGCGTAGGGCATCATCCGGCGCACAGCCTTCTCATTGGTGCTGTCCACGGTGGCGGACTGGCCGAGGCGCATGCGGCGCTTGGCGTTCTTCTTCGTGAGGATGTGGCGCAGGTTCTGCTTGCGGCGCTTGAACTTGCCGCTGCCGGTCACGGAGAAGCGCTTGGCGGCGGAACGCCGGGTCTTCATCTTGGGCATTGGATACTCCTTGCCGTTCTCTGCTCGCGCCGAGGCCGCCGGGGCGGCGACGGACGCATGACGAAGCCCCCCGCAAGGCGGAGGACCCGGTTTGCCTTCTCAAGGACTGGATCGTCGAAATTTCCCGGTCGGTTGCAGCGGCGCAAGCGACCGCACCCCCGGCGAGAGGGGGCATAATGCGATAAAAACGCGCCGGAAGCAAGGGCCGATGTGGCCTATTTCTTCGGCAGCGGAGCGAGCATCATGAACAGGGTGCGGCCTTCGGCGCGGGCTTCCTGGTCCACCTTGGCGATGTCCTTGGTATCCTCGACGATGCGGTCGAGAATGGACTGGCCGCGATCCTTGTGGACGATTTCGCGCCCGCGGAAGAAGACGGTGACCTTGCAGCGGTCGCCTTCGTCGAGGAAGCGGCGGATGTGCCTGACCTTGGTGTCGTAGTCGTGGTCATCCGTCTTGGGCCGGACCTTGATCTCCTTTATCTGGATCACGGTCTGGTTCTTCTTCGCTTCGGCCTTCTTCTTCTGCTGCTCGTACTTGAAGCGCCCGTAGTCCATCACGCGGCACACCGGCGGATCGGCCGTGGCGGCCACCTCGACGAGGTCGAGGCCCAGCTCCTTGGCGTGCGCGATGGCGTCGTTGCGCGACAGGATGCCGAGCTGTTCGCCGTCCGCTCCGATGACCCGCACTTCGCGGGCACGGACCTGTTCATTACGCCGCACGGTGTCCTGCGGGATATCGCGGCGCATCCTGTTGTTAGGAGAAGCTATAGCTCATTCCTCCACGTTTGAACGGTTCCTGGCAGTCCGCCGTGATCATTTCCGCCACCTCGGCAAGAGTCTTGAGGCCAAGGTTTTCGCCGGTGCGCAGACGCACGTTGACGCTCCCCGCCTCCACTTCCTTGTCCCCCACCACGAGGATGTAGGGGATCTTTTCCAACTGGGCTTCGCGGACCTTGTAGCCCAGCTTTTCGTTGCGCGTATCGGCCTCCACGCGAAGACCGGCGGCGACAAGCCGTTCACGCGCGCCCATGGCGAATTCGTTCTGGGCGTCGGTGACGGTCAGAAGGCGCGCCTGAACGGGGGCTATCCACGTGGGGAAGGCCCCGGCGTAATGTTCGGTGAGCACGCCGACGAAACGTTCCAGCGAACCCAGAATGGCCCTGTGGACCATAACCGGGCGATGGCGCTCGCCATCCTGCCCGATGTACACCAAGTCGAATCGGTCAGGCAAGGTGAAATCGACCTGGATGGTGGACAGCTGCCACTCGCGGCCGATGGCGTCGGTGACCTTGATGTCGATCTTGGGACCGTAGAACGCGCCGTCGCCCTCGTTGATGGTGTACGACAGGCCCGCCGTGGCCACCGCGCCGACGAGCGCGTTGGTGGCGCGGTCCCAGTCCTCGTCCGAGCCGATGGACTTTTCCGGCCGGGTGGAGATGACGATGCGGTAGTCGAACCCGAACAGGCCCATCAGGTCGCGCACCAGCGCGATGACGCCGATGATCTCGGCTTCAAGCTGATCCGGCCGGCACAGGATGTGGGCGTCGTCCTGGGTGAACTGGCGCACGCGCAACAGGCCGTGCAGCACGCCCGACTTCTCGTGGCGGTGCACCACGCCCAGCTCGAACATGCGGCGCGGCAGGTCGCGATAGCTGCGCAGGTGGCTCTTGTAGATGAGCATGTGCGAGACGCAGTTCATGGGCTTCACGCCATAGGCGTTGTCGTCGATGACGGTGAAGTACATGTTCTCGCGGTAGTTGTCGTAGTGGCCAGACTTTTCCCACACCTCGCGGCGCAGCAGCTGCGGCCCCTGCACCAGTTCGTACCCGCGCTTCAGGTGTTCCTTGCGCAGGAAGTCCTCGAGGATGGTGCGCAGCAGCATGCCCTTGGGATGCCAGTAGACCATGCCGGGGGCCACGTCTTCATGGAAGGCGAACAGGTCCAGCTGCTGACCCAGCTTGCGGTGGTCGCGGCGCTTGGCCTCTTCGATCTGGTGCAGATGATCCTTCAGGGCCTTGGGGTCGGCGAAGGCGGTGCCGTACACCCGCGAAAGCATGCGGTTCTTCTCGTCGCCGCGCCAGTAGGCCCCGGCCACGGAAAGCAGCTTGAACGCCTTCACGAAGCTGGTGTCGGGAATGTGCGGTCCGCGGCACAGGTCCACGAAGTCGCCGCTGCGGTACACGGACACCGTGTCCGCCGGAATGTCGCGCACGATCTCGACCTTGTAGGTCTCGCCCATGCCCTCGAACAGGGCCACGGCCTCGTCCTTGGTCATCTCGGTGCGCGTGAAGGGATGGGCGGCGGCCACGATCTTCTGCATCTCGGCCTCGATGGCCTCGAGGTCGTCGACGGAGAAGGGGCGCTCGTAGTCGAAATCGTAGTAGAACCCGCTGTCGATGGCGGGACCGATGGTCACCTTCACGCCGGGAAAGAGCTTCTGCACCGCTTCCGCCATGATGTGCGCGGCGGAATGGCGGATGAGCTCGACGCCTTCCGGCGAATCGGCGAAGACCGGTTCGATGGTGGTGGTGTCGGCGGGCACGGCGGCGGTAAGGTCGAGCATGTCGCCGTTGCAGCGGCAGGCCACGACATTCTTGAATTTCTTCCCGCTCAAGGCGCCCTTGAGGGCGTCACGGCAGGAGACGCCGGACTGCACGTCGAACACCTGTCCTTCGATGGTCACGTTCACGCCGAATCTCCTCGGTGAGTTGGTTGTTGCCGCCGCGCGCACCATAACAAGAAAGGGAGGCCGGAACCTCCCTCTCTGGGCTTTCGGTGTGGTAGGCACGAGCAGATTTGAACTGCTGACCCCTTCCGTGTCAAGGAAGTGCTCTCCCCCTGAGCTACGCGCCTACACCTGCGAGGCAGGAGGGGTATCTACATGGGCACGCCGTCACCGTCAAGCGGTTTCTTTCGCGAGGCCCGGAAAAATGGGAAAAAACCGGTTCCGGGAGCGGCAGCACAGCCCAGGCGGCCCCCTGCCCCCGTCGCCGCACTCGCGCGTGCGCGTGCGCGTTACAATATATACGGCCGAAGCGCCCCCGGCAATGCCATGCGCCCCGGCGCTCGCTCGCATGCCCTGCATGGCCCTCCGTTCGCGGCCCTTCCCCGCCCGGGGTCCGCGTTCGCGGCCCGGCCGTGCCCGACGCACCGCCGCCTCCACCCTTTCATCCCGCGCGCAGTCCCCGCATAGCCACGCCCAGCGTTCCCAGCCTTGTTGCCGACGACCGTGACGCCTTGCGCCGCATGGCATTCGCGCCCCATTGACAGCATGCGCCGACAGGCGTAGCCCCTCGTCGAAATCGCCGAGTTCCGCCCTGGGGGCGGAAGCGGGGGACCCAACAACCGGTCCGCCGGTACGGGGCGCATCGCCGCAAGGCGTAGGGCAATCTCTTCGGCCCGAGCCCGTCAGCTAACCTCGCAGGCGTCGAAGGGAGAGCACCCCTCCGAGCACTTTCCGTGCATCCGTCCGTTGCCATGCAGCGGGCGGCCACCGCCGGATGGACAGGCCTCGGGGTGGGGGAAGCTTTCCCCACCCTTTTCGGAGGCCTCATGTCCACCGGTTCCGATCCGTTGGGCGAAGCCGCGTCCGGCAGCATGCCGGACGGCACCGCGTGCGCCTCGCCGCGCACCGATGCCGTTGCGTCCTCGTCCGCCACTTCCATCATCACAGGGCAGTCCGCCCCGCAAGCCTCCGCCACCGGGGGCGCATCGCCCGTGCATTCCGACGGGTCCGCGCCTGTTGCCGGTCATGAGCCCATGTCCACGCACGCATCCATTTCCGCCTCTGCCGTGTCTTCCGGCCCGACCGTGCCATCCGCCCAACTCACGCCGTCCGCTCAATCCGCGCCGTCCGGCCCGTTCATCGAACCCGGCGCCACGGTGCCCACCCACGCCGCCAACCGCCTGCTGCCCATGGCCCTGGCCGCGCTGGGCGTGGTGTACGGCGACATCGGCACCAGCCCGCTGTACGCCATCAAGGAATGCTTCCACGGTCTGCATGCCCTGCCGGTGACGCCCACCAACATCCTGGGGGTGCTTTCGCTGGTGTTCTGGGCGCTGACCGTGGTGGTCACCCTCAAGTACGTGCTGTTCATCATGCGCGCCGACAACGACGGCGAAGGCGGCATCTTCGCCCTGCTGGCCCTCCTGCGCGACGGGTCGCGCGACGGCCCACGCGAAAACGCGGCACGCCAGGCCGCAGGCAGCGACGACACGACGCCGGGGGGCGCGGCGAAGCCCGCCCCGGCCCCGGCCATCTCGCGCTTTCGGCGCATACTGCCCGTGGTGGGCATTTTCGGCGCGGCGCTGCTGTACGGCGACGGGGTGATCACCCCGGCCATTTCGGTGCTGTCCGCCGTGGAAGGGCTGGAGGTGGCCACCGAGGCCGCCGCGCCCTTCGTGCTGCCCATCACCATCGGCGTGCTGGTGGGCCTGTTCATGGCCCAGCGGCACGGCACGGAACGCATCGGCAAGGTGTTCGGCCCGGTGATGGTGGTGTGGTTCGCGGCCATCGCCACGCTGGGCATCATGGCCGCGCTGCGCAACCCGCAGGTGTTCGCGGCCATCAGCCCGACCTATGCCGTGCGGTTCTTCATGGAAAACCACCTGCACGGCATGGTGGTGCTGGGGTCCGTGGTGCTGTGCATCACCGGGGGCGAGGCGTTGTACGCCGACATGGGGCACTTTGGCGCGCGGCCCATCCGCCTTTCGTGGATGGCCGTGGTCTTTCCGGCGCTGATGTGCAACTATCTGGGCCAGGGCGCCATGCTGCTGGCAGACCCGGAACTGGCGTTCAACCCCTTCTACGCCCTGGTGCCGCGCCCCCTGCTGTACCCCATGGTGGCGCTGTCCACCGTGGCCACGGTCATCGCCTCGCAGGCCATGATATCCGGCGTGTATTCGCTGACGCAGCAGGGCATCCAGCTGGGCTTCGTGCCGCGCATGCGCATCGTCCACACCTCGGAGGAAACGCGCGGGCAGATCTACCTGCCCACCGTGAACTGGATGCTGATGATCGCCTGCGTGGGGCTGGTGCTGGCCTTCCAGGAATCCAGCCGACTGGCCGGGGCCTACGGCATCGCCGTCACCGCCACCATGGGCATGACCTCGCTGCTGTACTACGCCGTGGCGCGCCAGCGCTGGAACTGGCGGGCCTGGCAGGCGGTGCCGCTGGTGGCTCTGTTCCTGGTCTTCGACGGGGCGTTCCTGTCTGCCAACCTGCTCAAGATCATGGACGGCGGCTGGTTCACCCTGCTGCTGGCCCTGGGCGTCATGACCCTGATGCTGACCTGGCGCGACGGCCGGGCCGCCCTTTCCGCCCGCTTTGCCGCTGCCTCGGTGCCCTTCGGCACCTTTCTCGAAGGCGTGCGCCGCACCAAGCCGCTGCGCGTGCCCGGCACGGCGGTGTTCATGTCCGTGAACCCCACGGGCACCCCGCTGCCCCTGCTGCACCATTACAAGCACAACCATACCCTGCATGAAACCGTGATGCTGCTGACCATCGTGGCCGAGCCCACGCCCTTCGTGCCCCGGCCCGACAGGCTGGTGGTGCACAAGCTGGGCGAAGGCTTTCACCGCATGGTGGCCCGCTACGGCTTCATGCAGACCCCGCGCGTGCCCGAACTGGTGCAACTGGCCGCCGCACGCGGCCTGCCCATGCGCATGGAAACCACAACCTTCTTCGTGGGCCGCGAAACCCTGCTCACCAGCGGCGCCTCGAACATCGCGGGCTGGCGCAAGGCGCTGTTCGCCTTCATGTCGCGCAACGCGTGGAACGCCACCACCTTCTTCGGCATCCCGCCGGGGCGGGTCATCGAAATCGGCGCGCAGGTGGAATTGTAGCGCCCCAAGGCGCACTGGAATCAAGGGGTGCGGCGGTCCGCAACGCCACACCCCGCCGGGACGGGCATGCACGCGTGCACGACGCCCTTCCGCCGGAGGCATGCCGCTCCTCGCTTCCGTCGGGTGTCCGTCCCGGCACCCCCTCATCGCCCCCCTGGAGTTCGCACCGCATGCGAACGCCGGGGGGCGATGTCGCTGCGGCCGATGGTCGCCCCGCATGGCAAAGGGGCCGCCCTTGCGGACGGCCCCTTATACACACTGTACAGCCCGGACGCGGCGGGCACGGGCGCAACCCGCACCGCACCGCCACGAATCTAGGCTATCATTTCCAGAAACGCCTCGATGCGCACCTTGAGCTGTTCGGCGTCGGCCTCGGAGTAATCCGTCTCGATGTGCAGGCTGGGCAGGTCGAACCGGTCGCGCAGGAAGTTGCGCACCTTGTACGCCTCCACGTTGTAGGTGTGGCAGGCCTGCCAGGTCAGGTCCACCACGCCGTGCGGGCGGAAGTCGGCCACCAGTTGTTCCAGCAGGTCGAAGCGGCCCTGGTTGGGGGCCATGACCGAGCACGGCGTGGACAGGTAGCGGCGGGCCAGCGCGGTGAGCGGGTCGCCCGTCTCGTCCACCAAGTCGGCCTTCTTGTAACCGGTGCAGTTTTCCATGCACACCACCTGGCCGCCGCATTCCTCGATGAGCCGCACCACCTTGTGCGAGCCCATGCCCACCGGCACGCCGGTCAGCAGGATGCGCGGGCCGCCCTTGCGTTCGGGCAGGGTTCCGGCCTTGGCCGCGGCCTGCACCTCGGCCACCACGCCTTCGGCCAGTTCGATGATGGTTTCGCGGTCGGAGAAAAAGCCCAGCTTGAACAGCATTTCCAGCATCTGCATGCCGGTCACCGGGGCCGGGTCCATCTGCGGCAGGTCCATCAACGCCTTCAGCGCGCGGCGTTCGCGGTTGGCCAGCGTGATGGCGTCGGTCAGGTTCTGCTCGGTGATGGTCACCCCGAAGTCGCTCTCCATCCGCTGCACCAGCCCTTCCAACTGTCCGCGCCAGAAAGGCAGGGCCTCCTCGCCCGGCGTGGACGGCAGATGCAGCAGGTGCACCGGCTTCATCTCGCCCAGCAGTTCGAACATCTTCTTCTTGCCGTCGCACGTGGTGTCCGCCACCACCAGATCCGCCGCCGACAGGTACGGGCACGAACCTTCCATGGCGAACCCGAAGCTGCTCTTGATGAGCGGGCACAGGTTGCGCGGCAGCACCTGCTCGGCCGTGGCAATGGGGTCGTTGCGCGTGCCGCACAGCACCACCGGCACCGCACCCGCCGCCAGCGCGATTTCCGCCGGCGAGTACAGACAGTACAACCCCACCACCTTGCGGCCCGCCGCCTTGGCCTCGCTGATGGCCAGGGCATTGCGCTCCGCCGCCGTCTTCAGCCGTTCGATGCTCTCCCACGTCATGTGCCTGCTCCTTTCCGGTTTGAGCGTTCTCTATCTGAATCCGGGGGAAGGAACCTTTTGGAAAAGGTTCCTTCCCCCGGACCCCCATCCTTCCCAAACTTTCTAATTGGGGCGCATCCATCTCGTGACACAGATCGCCATACTGTAAGCACCCAACTGTTAACCACTTCCCCGCGCAACACCCCACAATTGAAAAGTTTGGGGGGGAAGGGGATGGGGGGTCCGGGGGGAAGGGGAAACCCCCTTTTTCAAAAGGGGGTTTCCCCTTCCCCCCGGCAGGAATTCCCGCCACCACTACCCCGCCGCCACGCCATGCGTGATGTCCTGCGCCGCGATGAGGGCGGCGCCGAGGGCCCCGGTGGCCTGGGGCATGCGGGAAACGGTAACGGCAAGGCCGAGGGTTTCGGAAAAGATGCGGGCAAAGGCGGGGTTGGTGGCAAGGCCGCCGGTAAAGGCGCAGCCGGGCACCAGGGGCACGCGGCCGGTCAGGGCTTTCAGGCGGCGGGCCACCGAGGCCACGATGGAAGCGGCCAGGTCGTCCTTGGAAACCCCTTGGGCGATGAGCCCGATGACTTCGGTTTCGGCAAACACCGCGCACATGCTGTTGAGCGGCATGGGGGTGCCGCGCAGGGCCGCGTCGCCAAGCTCGTCCAGGGTCATGTCGAGCACGCCGGTCATGACCTGGAGAAAGCGGCCGGTACCGGCGGCGCACTTGTCGTTCATGACGAAGTCGCGCACGTTGCCGCGCTCATCCACGGCCACCACCTTGCTGTCCTGGCCGCCCACGTCGAGCACGGTGCGGGTATCGGGCGCAAGGTGGTGCGCGCCGCGCGCATGGCAGGTGATTTCGGTGACGGTGCGGTGCAGGAAGGGCAGGGAGATGCGCCCGTAGCCGGTGCCCACCACCCGGGCGACGGCATCAAGGCCGGTTCCGGCCTCGCGCAGGGCGGCGTGCAGCACGGCCTGGCCGGTTTCACGGGGGTTCCAGCCTGTGGGGGTGACGGCCACGCCCAGCACGGCGCGCGACGCGCCGTGGAGCACCACGGCCTTGGCGGCGGTGGACCCCACGTCCACTCCGGCAACCAGGGCAGCGGCGGGTCTGGCAACGGGCATGGGGCCTCCTGCGGAAAAGCTGCGCCACGCGCGGTGGCTTGCCACTGGATAGCCCACCTGCCAAGTTTCGGTAAAATTGATATTCTCTATCCTGTCGCCATGGATACATAGACGGATGCCCGCATATCTTGCGGGCGGCATGCAGGCGCCCTCCCTACTGGCAAGGCCGGACCACGCCGGATTCTGGAGGGGCTTTTCCGGGGGGCGTCCTTTCACGCTCCGTCCCGGCGGAAAAATACTGCCGTTTCACGCGCCCGGTGCTAGCATGAAGGAGATGCCCGCATCGCTCCTCCGTCGGGCCACGGTTTGCCGGGCATTCGCCATTGGCAAAAAAAATCGCATTCCGCGCGAAATTCCCCGTGGTTTTGATGCCCGTCACATCGCGCCTTCGCCCCCCGGACTATTGTGCACTCAACGACGGGGCGAAAGGCCACGACGGATGCGGCGGATGCGCCGATCCGACGACGCCGCCCCGCCGAACCACAACCACGACGGAGCGAGCCATGGTCCTTTCGAAAATTTTAGGCCTGTTCGGCCACAAGAATGAACCCCAGAAAAAGGAGAGCCCCATGTCCATGTTCTGCAACCAGTGTGAACAGACCGCCAAGGGTACCGGCTGCACCACCATCGGCGTGTGCGGCAAGCAGCCCGAAGTTTCCGCCCTTCAGGATCTGACGGTCTACGCCCTGCGCGGCCTGGCCCTGGTGGCCCTGGAAGCCCGCAAGAAGGGCATCGTCGATCCCGCCATCGACCACTACGGGGCCAAGGCCCTGTTCACCACCCTGACCAACGTCAACTTCGACCCGGCCCGCTTCCAGGCGTACATCAACGAGATCGTGAAACACCGCACCGCTCTGGCCGCCCGCGCGGGCGTGTCGCCTAGCGCCGGCCCCGCCTCGTTCCAGCCCGCCGCCACCCTGGAAGCCCTGGGCGCGCAGGCCGACGTGGCCGCGCTGACCGCCGACAAGAGCGACCCGGACATCGTCTCGCTGAAGCAGACCCTGCTCTACGGCATGAAGGGCCTGGCCGCCTACGCCGACCACGCCGCCGTGCTGGGCCAGGCCGACCCCGAAGTGTTCGCCTTCCTGTTCAAGGGCCTGGCCGCCGGGTACGACGGCGTGCAGCGCGACCTTGGCCAGTGGGTGGAGCTTGCGCTCGAATGCGGCAAGACCAACCTGCGCGCCATGGAACTGCTGGACGCGGGCAACACCGGCACCTACGGCCACCCCGTGCCCACCCAGGTGCCGCTGGGCCACCGCAAGAACAAGTGCATCCTCGTTTCCGGCCACGACCTGCGCGACCTGCACGAACTGCTGAAGCAGACCGAAGGCAAGGGCATCGACATCTACACCCACGGTGAAATGCTGCCCACGCACGGCTACCCGGAACTGAAGAAGTACGCCCACTTCTACGGCCACTTCGGCACCGCCTGGCAGAACCAGCACAAGGAATTCCCGGCCTTCCCCGGCGCCATCCTGTTCACCACCAACTGCATCCAGAAGCCGCAGGACTCGTACAAGGACCGCGTGTTCACCACCGGCCTCGTGGGCTGGCCCGGCCTTGTGCACTGCGAGAACTACGACTTCTCGGCCGTGATCAAAAAGGCGCTGGAAATGCCCGGCTTCACCGAAGACGCGCCCGGCAAGAACGTGCTGGTGGGCTTTGGCCGCAACACCGTCATGAGCGTGGCCGGCCAGGTCATCGACGCGGTGAAGTCCGGCGCCATCCGCCACTTCTTCCTGGTGGGCGGCTGCGACGGCGCAAAGCCGGGCCGCAACTACTACACCGAGTTCGTGGAAAAGACCCCCAAGGACACCGTGGTGCTCACGCTGGCCTGCGGCAAGTTCCGCTTCTTCGACAAGGAACTGGGCGACATCGGCGGCATTCCGCGCCTGCTGGACGTGGGCCAGTGCAACGACGCCTACTCGGCCATCCAGATCGCCGTGGCCCTTGCCGGCGCCTTCGAGTGCGGCGTGAACGACCTGCCCCTGTCGCTGGTGCTCTCGTGGTACGAGCAGAAGGCCGTGGTCATCCTGCTCACCCTGCTGGCCCTGGGTATCAAGGACATCCGCCTCGGACCGTCACTGCCCGCGTTCATCACCCCCAACGTGCTGAACTTCCTGGTGCAGAACTACAACATCAAGCCCATCACCACCCCGGACGAAGACCTGAAGGCCATTCTGGGCTAATATCCGGACGACGGAAGCAAGCGACGGGGGGCGGCACGGGCCGCCCCCCCATTCCGCCCCGGCGCGCCCCGCCAGGGCACGGCATCACCAATCCGGCGCATCGCGCCGGGGCACGGCATCAGCGACGCACCCGACAGCACCGCCAGACACCGCGACCGCAACGACCCCCGCCACGCCCGACATCACCCACCGGCCCCATCCCGCCTCCACGGGCAGCCAGGGCCGCCCGCGCTCCAACCCGCGGGCAAGGATCACAGACATGAAGACCACCCGGAACATCCTGGAAATCGACGAGGAACGCTGCGACGGCTGCGGCGCGTGCGTGCTGGACTGCGCGGAGGGCGCCATCGCCATCGTGGACGGCAAGGCCAAGATCGTCTCCGACAGCTTTTGCGACGGCCTTGGCGCGTGCATCGGCAGCTGCCCGCAGGGCGCGCTGCGCATCATCCAGCGCGAGGCCGTGCCCTTTGACGAAGACGCCGCCATGGAACACGTGCGCAAGCGCGACGGGGCCGAAGGGGCCGAAGCTCCCCGGACGCCTTCCGGCGGCCACCACGCCCACCATGCCCACCACAACAGGCACGACGGACACGGCGTGCACGGCCAGTACGGCCTTGGCGCGCGTCAGCCCGGGCATGGCCAGCATGGGCATGGCGGCGGCCACGGCGGCTGCCCCGGCTCCATGATCCGCAGCTTCGCCAAGGCCGACGCCCCCACCTTCGCCGTGGCCGAAGGCCCGGTATCCGGCCCTGGCCACTGGCCGCTGAAGATCCGCCTGGTGCCGCCCACGGCCCCCTACCTGAAGGACGCCGACGTGCTGGTGGCGGCGGACTGCGCGGCCGCGGCCTCGCCCCTGTTCCACAGCCATTTCGCCAAGGGCAAGGTGGTGCTCATCGGCTGTCCCAAGTTCGACGACACCGAAGCCTACGCCCAGCGGCTGGCCGACATCCTGGCCACCAGCGGCATCCGGTCCATGACCGTGCTGCGCATGGAAGTGCCCTGCTGTCGCGGCCTTACCGCCGCGCTGGCCAAGGCGCGCGCGCTTTCCGGCACCAACGTGCCGCTGAACGAGATGATCATGACCTGTCAGGGCGCGCCCGCGCCCACCCCGTTGGCCTGACGCGCCAGCGTCAAGACTTCTGGCCTGACGCGCCAGCGTCAAGACTTCTGGCCTGACGCGCCAGCGTCAAGACTTCTGGCCAGACGCGCCAGCGTCAAGACTTCTGGCCAGACACGCCAGCGTCAAGACTTCTGGCCAGACGCGCCAGCGTCAATACATCTGGCCTGATGCGCCAGCGTCAATACCTCTCACCTGACGCGCCAGCGCCCGCGGCGTAAGCCGCACGGCGCTCCGCGCGCCACCACCTTCCGCAGACAACGAACGGCCCGCACTCGCGGGCCGTTCGCCATTGTGACATTATGTCAAGGCAAATGCACAAAAAGGGTGACGAACAGGCCCCGGCTTGCATAGAGTGGTGATACGGGGAATCACTGGCGGCGCTTTTTTTGGGGAAAGGCGTCGCATGGCGGCATCGGGGGCGTTCCATGAACGACTACGAACTGCGGAAATTCGTCGCGCCGGAATTCGTCTTCGGCTACGGCGCGGCTGGCCTGGCGGGTCGGCACGCACGAAATCTGGGCGCATCGCGCTGCCTCGTGGTGTCCGACCACGGCGTGGCCGCGGCTGGGCACACCGAAACGGTGCTGGCTACCCTGCGCGAAGAAGGCATCGCCTGCGCGACCTTTCTGGGGGTGTCGGAAAACCCCCGCGATACCGAGGTGATGCAGGGCGGCGAACTGTTCCGGGCCGAAGGCTGCGACGCCATCGTGGCCGTGGGCGGCGGCAGTCCCATGGACTGCGCCAAGGGCATCGGCATCGTGGTGGCCAATGGCGGCCACATCCTGGACTACGAGGGGGTGGACGCCATCCCCAAGCCCATGCCCCCGCTGGTCTGCGTGCCCACCACGGCGGGCAGCTCGGCCGACGTCTCGCAGTTCGCCATCATCCGCGACACGCCGCGCAGGGTGAAAATCGCCATCGTCAGCAAGGCCAACGTGCCCGACGTGGCCCTGGTGGACCCGCTGACCACCCTCACCAAGCCGCGCGACCTCACCGCCGCCACCGGTCTCGACGCCCTGACCCACGCCGTGGAGGCCTACGCCTCCAACGCCCACTCGCCCGTCACCGACATGTTCGCCCTGGAGGCCATCCGGGGCATCGGCACGGCCCTGTTCGACGTGCTGGACAACCTGCACGACAGGGACGCCCGCGCGCGCATGGCACTTGGCAGCATGAACGCGGGCCTGGCCTTTTCCAACGCCATCCTGGGGGCGGTGCACGCCCTTTCGCACAGCCTGGGCGGCATGCTGGACCTGCCCCACGGAGAATGCAACGCCCTGCTGCTGCCCTTTGTGGCGCGCCGCAACTTCACGGCGGCCCCGCAACGCTACCGCAAGGTGGCCGAGGCCCTGGGCGTTGCCGATGCCCTGGCCGCGCCCGACGACGAGGTGCGCGACGCGCTGTTCGCCCGCCTTTCCGACATGCGCCGCCGGGCCGGGTTCGACAAGGGGCTCGCCCAGTACGGCGTCACCCGCGAGCAACTGGCGGAACTGGCGCGCATGGCTCTGGAAGATCCCTGCCTTTCCACCAATCCGGCCCCGCTCGGCGCGCGCGAACTGGAAGAGCTGTATGCCGAAGCGTTCTGACGAGCTGCGGGAAAAACTCATCGGGCTGGGGCAGGGCTCGACCCGCAAGAGCTACTACCCGGAACTGCGGGAACGCATCCAGCAGCTGGAACTGTTTCGCGCCCTGCTGGAAAGCGCGGGAGACGGCGTGCTGCTGCTGGCCGCCGACACCCTGATGGTGCTCGACGCCAACGGCGCGGCCTGCCGCTTCGCAGGGCTGCCGTGGGAGACCCTGACCGGACGCCCGCTGGCGGCGGCGTTTCCCGAACTGGCGGGATGGAAGCCGCACCTTACGGGCGGCACGGAGCGCCCGTCGCAAGACGGCCCGCGCGACCGCGCGTGGCCCCTGGCCGACATCCTCCACGCCACGCCCCCCCCATCCTGCCCGCCCCCGGTGGGCGCCGAAGAACGCCGCCTGATCCGCCAGCCCGCGCCTGGGGCAGACCTGTGGCTGGAACTGGCGCTGAAGCGCCACGACATCGGCGGAACGCCCTACGTTTCGTGCATCGCGCGCGACGTGTCGGAACGGCTGCGCGCCGAAGAAGAACTGCGCGAAAGCGAGCGCAAGTACCGGGCTTTGTTCGAGGCGGCCAACGACGCCATATTCCTGATCCGCGACGGCCTGGTGCGCGACGCCAACCGCAGGGCCTGCGAACTGTTCGGCAGGCCCATGGACCAGTTGACCACCATGGCCCCGCGCGACCTTTCGCCGCCCGTGCAACCGCTGGGCGGCCCCTCGCCCCAGCAGGAGGGCATGCGCATCGCCAGGGCCCTGGCCGGGGCGCCGCAGTTCTTCGAGTGGACCCATCTGCGCGCGGACGGCACGCCCTTCGACTGCGAGATTTCCCTCAGCCGGTTCACCCTGCGCGGCGAACCGTGGCTCATCGCCATCATCCGCGACGTGACCGAGCAGAAGAAGCTGCGCGAGATCATGGTGCAGACGGAAAAGATGATGTCCGTGGGCGGCGTTGCCGCGGGCATGGCCCACGAAATCAACAACCCGCTTTCGGCCATCGCGCAGTCCGCCCAGAACCTGCAACGCCGCCTTGCCCCCGGCGTGCGGGACAACGAAGCCGCCGCCCTGATGTCCGGCGTGGACCTTGAGCGCGTACAGCACTACTTCGAGTTGCGCGGGCTGGCCAAGCTGGTGACCAACATCCGCGAGGCGTGCGGGCGCGCCGCAGAAATAGTGCGGCACATGCTGGATTTCGCCCGGCGCAGCGACGCGGAGCGCGCCGAATGCGACCTTGCGGCGTTGCTGGACCGGGCCGTGGAACTGGCGGAAAACGATTACGACCTCAAAAAGCGACACGATTTCCGCAACATCCGCATAGTTCGGGAATACGCCCCCGGCACCCCCCCGGCAGAATGCGCCGCCACCGAGATAGAACAGGTGCTGTTCAACCTGCTGAAAAACGCCTCGCAGGCCATATCGCAGAAGGTCTACCCCGAGGGCGAAGCGCCGCGCATCATCCTGCGCGTGGGCGTGCAACGCGGCGCGCCGGGCATGCCAGCAGGGGCCGACGGCATTGGCGGCATCGATGCCGGGCGGGCCGACGCCGACTACGTGCGCATAGAGGTGGAGGACAACGGCCCCGGCATCGACGAGCGGACGCGGGTGCGGGTGTTCGAGCCGTTCTTCACCACCAAGCCGCCGGGAGAAGGCACGGGGCTTGGCCTTTCGGTCTCGTACTTCATCATCAGCCGCAACCACGGCGGGCACATTCTCGTGGAATCGCAGCCGGGCCAGTGGTGCCGTTTCACGGTGCTGCTGCCCGCGGCGCGCCGCGCGGCGTAAGGCCCCGCCTGCGGGAATGCCGCCGGATGGGCTCCGCCTCTCCCCGCCGTGTTCAGGCGGATCTGCCGGGCCGCAACTCCAGCGTGCTGCGGTAGCCCGCCAGCAGCAGAAACCCCGCCGTATGCACCACCACGGCGGGCGGCCCCACCACGAACGCGCCATAGGCCGCGAACTTCCAGATGAACACCGACGGCACGGCGTCCAGCGCGCCGGACAGGGCCGCCGCCCCGCGCCCCACGGCGAACACCCCGGACACCACGTTGCTGCCCGCGATCAGCAGCGCCGGCCACGGACTGCCCGTGCGCCAGGCCCGCCAGGCCACAAGCGCAAGATCGGCATAGACCACCAGCATGTGCAGGCTGAACACCAGCACCCGCGCGGGCAAGCTGAACCGCACCCAAGTGTACCACGAGGCCCAGCAGGCCAGGGAGGCCAGCACCACGGCAAAGACGCGCCACGGCACCCGCCTGCCCAGGAACCGGCGCAGTCCCGCCGCCGCCAGCATGCCGCCGCCCACCAGGCACAGGTTGGCCACTATGACGCTGGCCAGCAACGGCCAGGCCCCCTGTTGCAGCATCAGGAAGATGCCCGTGGCCATCATGAAGCCCCCGCCTGCCCAGGCGAGCATGCCGGGGTACCTGCGCATGCCCAGCGCAAACACGAAAACGGCAAGGGCGCACAGCGCCAGGGCCACCATGAGCACCAGCGCCCAGGCATACGCCTGAGGGTGTTGCATCGTTCCTCCGCTACGGATTCGCCGCGCGCGGCGAAGAAAAGCCGGACGTCCACTCCCTGCCGTCAGAACGACGCCCGCGAAGGCCGCGTGACGGCCGCCGCCGGGCCGCGCACCCACGCGCGCCCCCCGGCATCACAGCGTCTCGTCTCCGTCAGCCAGGGCCTGCAGATAGTCCCGGTCGACGATGGTCACCTCGCGCCCGTCCACGGTAACGGCCCCCCGCTCCACCAGTTTGCCGAGGCAGCGCGAAAGCGTCTCGCGCGCGGTGCCCAGCATGCCCGCCAGCACTCCCTTGGCCATGTCCAGCCGGAAGGTGTCGGCGTCGCCCTTCAGTTCGCTGGCGTGCAGCAGGTAGGCGGCAAGGCGTTGCGGCGTCTCGTGCAGGGTCAGGGATTCCACCTTGCTGGTGAACACGCGCAGCTTGCGCGACAGCGCGGCCAGCATGTTCATGGCCAGGGTGGGGTCGCGGGTGATGCGGTCCACCAGCCCCTTGCGCGGCAAGAACAGCACGCGGGCGTTTTCCACGGCCATGGCGTGGGCGGGAAAGGTGCCGCCCTGGAACACGGCCACCTCGCCGAAGGTTTCGCCGGGGCCCATCACGTGCATCACGGCCTCGCGCCCGTCGGGCGCGGTCTTGAATATCTTCACTCGGCCCTCGGCCACCACGTAGAATCCCTCCGCCGGGGACGACTCGAAAAAGATCATCTGCCCCTTGTCCACGCGGCGGTCGACCACGATGCCCGCAAGGCCCTCCAACTGGGCG
Organism: Nitratidesulfovibrio sp. HK-II; assembly: GCF_003402415.2. Lineage (NCBI taxonomy): Bacteria > Pseudomonadati > Thermodesulfobacteriota > Desulfovibrionia > Desulfovibrionales > Desulfovibrionaceae > Nitratidesulfovibrio > Nitratidesulfovibrio sp. HK-II. Next base: position 1,379,997 of record NZ_AP036014.1, on the reverse strand, counting down.
TCGGACAGGCCGTCGAACAAAGGCAGGCGTTCGATGATGCGGCGGTTCTGCTGGGTCACTGGCGTTCCTCTGGTTGTGGTCGTGGGGTGCTTGCAGCATAGGACACGTCGGCCCACGGGGCAAGAACGCGACACGCCCCGAACAGGGCGGAGCACATGGCGGAAGGCAGGGCAAGGGCCGGGACGGGCGTGCGCCTGCCTGTTGCGGCCGTGCGCGGGGTGCGGTAAGCGGTGAGTGACCACGGGCGCGCGCGCCCCATCCACAGGAGACAATCCCATGAAATACGGCAGCAAGGTGGCGGCCCGCGTCGAGGAACTGCTGCGCGAGCAGTTGGAAGACCTTGGCGAGAACCCCGGCGAGATCGACGCCCACGCCATCGCGGCGCACATGCGCTGCGAGATATGGCCGGACGACACCATGGTCTACATCTGGAAGGAAACCCCCATCCTGCGCGTATCCTCGGAACAGCACGAGGACGGCAGCGTGACCTGGCGCATGTTCACCCGCGACGACGAAGGCGACGGGTTCGCATCCGACCCGGCGGACCGGATGACCCGCGGCGACGGCCCCCTGCTGGACATGGACCGCGCCTACGGCGGCGGTGATCCGGACGAGAGCGACGATGAGGACGACGACGATCTGGACGAGGACATCCTTGCCAGCCTGCTGGACGACGAGGATTCCGGCAACGACGACTTCGGCGATGAGGACGATGAGGACGACGGGGACGATGCCGCCAGTCGCCGCAACGGCGGCTACCCGGTGCAGTAGCGCGCGGGCCGCCCGGCGCTTGCCCGGTGCCTGCCTGGTGCCTGCCCGGCGCCTGCAATGACGTGAAAGGGGACGCCACGGCGTCCCCTTTTTCGTGCCCGGAATAGGCGAAACCCGCGAAACCGGCGGCAGCGGCGCTACCGGGAAACGGACCTGGCGGCCTCTGCCCCCAGGTGGCGCGAGAACTTGTTGCGCGCCTCGCGCTGGGCCGCGTCGGAAATGTCGATGATGTCGTCGCGCCGCGATTCCAGCGTGGCCACCACGGCCTTGTCCAGCAGGCCCCGGCGCACGCCGTCGCGCAGCACGTCGATGATCTCGTCGCGGCGCATGCCCTGACGGTAGGGCCGGTCTTCGGCCAGGGCGGTGCACATGTCGGCCACGGCCATGATGCGCGAGCCGATGCTGAGCCCCCCCGCGCCGATGCGGAAGGGATAGCCGGAACCGTCGAGCTTCTCGTGGTGGAAGGCCGCCCATTCGGAAATGCCGCCAAGCCCCTTCATGGAATTGAGCACCAGATAGGTGTGGTAGGTGTGCTGGCGCATGACGGCGAATTCCTCGTCGGAGAGGGGCCCCGCCTTTTCCAGGATGGCGTTGGGCACCACCATCTTGCCAAGGTCGTGCAGGTTGCCCGCGATTTCCAGCAGCCGCGCCTCCGGCTCCGGCAGGCCGAAGGCCCGCGCCAGCGCCCCGGCCGAGGCGGAAACCCCGGCCGAATGGGTGGCCGTGAACGGAGAGCGGAAGTCGATGATCTCGCGCACCAGCAGCGACCAGGTGCGCACGCCGTCCAGGTCCAGTTGCAGGCGACGGCAGGGGTTGCGCTCGCTGAGAAAGGCGAACAGGCGCGGCGAGACGAGGTTCAGCCAGAATTCGTCGCGGCCGGAAACCAGCAGGAACGCCTCCACCACCCGGCGGTCGATGGCGCAGCCCGACATGCGGCGGATTTCGGCGGTGAGGTCGTCGTGCTGGTGCAACACGTAGATGCGCCGGTCCATGGAGCGTTCCAGCGTGTCCGCCAGCAGCACGATCTGGGCCAGCAGGGCCACCCGCTGGTCCGGCCCGCGCACCTCCAGTTCCGGCAGGGTGGCGTGGTGCAGCCGCACCACCTCGGCCGCCTCGGCCAGGCCAGGCCCCTGCGCCAGCAGCCCCGCGCCCACGACGCAGTGCTCGTCCATGCTTTCCACGCGCGAGGCGCGCACGTCCAGCTTGTCTTCCGGCGACAGCGCGCCCACGTCGTGCAGCAGCGCCGCGATGAACAGCGTCTCCTTGTCCTTCTGCGGCAGGTCCAGCGCCTCGGCCAGTTCCCACGCCACGAAGGCGACCCGCAACTGATGCTGCGACAGCGAAGGGCTCGCAAGGTCGAGCGCTTCCGAAATGGACAACAGCATGTCCGACAGGTCGACCGAAATCCCCGAATACATGGCCCCCCCGGCATGAACCCGCGCGCTGCGAACGGCCTCGCGGCCGCTCCCCGCCGCCCGGCCGCCGCGTTGGAATGCCTGACGTCGGCCGGTCAATTGGATGATTGCAGACTTTATCGACCAGCAAATGTCAATGTCAACAAGCAAATGACGATTTACCGGATTCTCCTGCCCCCGGACGGAGGAAACCGGAGACAGAACATGAAGGTCCATGCGCACGCGAACCGGCAGATCCACGCCCCACGCCATGCGCGCGACATAACGACAAGGGGCCGGAAGCATTCACTTCCAGCCCCTTTGCAAGGCATGCATCATTCCGCATCATATCGGCGCGTGGCGTAATGCCGGGCTTTGCGGCGTTTTATCGCGCCCCCGGCATGCCGCCATTGACGCAACACAGGAGCGATGTGCCCGGCGCACGGGCTGCAATGCATGGCATTGCGAGACCCACGCGGCGGCGGAGCGGCCGCGCTGCGATGGCGCTGCAGTCTTCCGCCGCCGATGGAACGTCGTCGACCATCGTCCCGTCCTGCCAGCCCCGGTCAGGGCAAGGTCAGGGCAAGGTCAGGGCAGCGCCACGGCCCGGTCAAGACGGGCCAGCGTTTCCGCGCGGCCCAGAAACTCCATGATCTCGGGCAGGGCGGGGCCGCCCATCGCCCCCACCAGGGCCGCGCGCAACGGCGGCCCCACCTGCTTGAACTTCAGGCCGCCCTGCTCCACGTAGTCGTGCACTACCTTTTCCAGCGCGGCCTTGTCGAAGGGCTCGGCCTTCTCCAGCAGGCCGCGCAGGGCGGCAACGTGGGCCTTGCCCTCTGCGGTCAGGGCCTTGACCACGGCGGCGGGGTCGTATTCCAGCGCGGCGGCGTCCACCAGCATGAAGCGCATCACCCTGGCCAGATCGGCCAGGTTCGAGGCACGTTCGCGGAACAGGGGCACCAGCGCGGCCAGGCGTTCCGGGGCCACGTCGAACCCTTCCGCCTTCACGAAGGGGGCGGCAAGCCGGGCCAGTTCGTCCACCGGGGTCTCGCGCAGGTAGTGGGCGTTCAGCCACTGCAACTTGTCCGGGTCGAAGGCGGCGGGCGCGCTGTTCAGGTTGTCGGTGGTGAACTTTTCCACCAGTTCTTGCAGCGCGAAGATTTCCTGGTCGCCGAACGACCAGCCCAGGCGCACCAGATAGTTCACCAGGGCCTGGGGCAAAAGGCCGTCCTGCTCGTACTCGATGACCGCGCGCGCGCCGTGGCGCTTGGACAGCTTCTTCTTGTCCGGGCCAAGGATCATGGGCACATGGCCGAACACCGGCAGGGGCAGGCCCAGCGCCTGGTAGATCAGCACCTGCTTGGGGGTGTTGGACACATGGTCGTCGCCGCGCAGCACATGGGTGACGCCCATGGTGGCGTCATCCACCACCACGGCCATGTTGTAGGTGGGCGTGCCGTCGGAGCGGCGCAGCACCATGTCGTCCAGTTCCGCCGCGTCAAAGGCCAGGGTGCCCTTGACCAGGTCCTCGAACACCACGCGCCCGGTCAGCGGGGCCTTCAGGCGCACCACCCTGCCGGGGCCGGGGCCAAGGCCGCGCTCGCGGCAGCGGCCGTCGTACTTGGGCTTCAGGCCGCGCGCGCGCGCCGTTTCGCGCATCTGCTCCACCTCTTCGGGCGTGCATTCGCACCAGTAGGCGTGGCCGGTTTCCAGCATGCGGTCGATATAGCCGTTGTAGATGTCGAAGCGGCGGCTCTGGTAGATGAGGTCGCCATCCCAGTCCAGCCCCAGCCAGCGCATGGAGGCCAGGATGGAGTCGGTGTACTCCTGCAGCGAGCGCTCCTGGTCGGTGTCCTCGATACGCAGCAGAAAGGTGCCGCCGAAGTGGCGGGCCAGCAGCCAGTTGAAGATGGCGGTGCGCGCCCCGCCGATGTGCAGGTGCCCGGTGGGGCTCGGCGCGAAGCGCGTGACGACCTTGGTCATGATGTTCTCCCCGTTCTTCGGGTAACGATATGGCGTAAAAAGCGTGCACGCACCGGTCGGACCGGGTCAGGCCCGGCAGGCAGCCGCACAAGGACGGCACAACGCGGACGGCGTGACGAAGGAAAGCTGCGCGAATCCGGAACGCGGACGCGCCCGGCGCGGAAACGATGCGGAAAAATCGCGGAAAACGGCGCGCGGCGCGGAGGCTACACGGCCTCGACGCGCTTCACCTCGGCCACGTCCTTCAGCACCATGCGTTCCACGCCGCCCTTCAGGGTCTGCTGCGACATGGGGCAGCCCTTGCACGCGCCGGTCAGGCGCACGCGGACCACGCCGTCGGCGGTGATCTCCACCAGTTCGACGTCGCCGCCGTCGCCCTGAAGATAGGGACGAACCTTGTCAAGGGCGGCCTGCACCTTTTCGCGAATGGCATCGGACATGGAAACCTCCAGGAATTCCCCCGCATGGGGGCGGATGGCGCGCCCCGCAGGGGCGGCGAACGCCGCGCCCTTCTACTGCCTTCGGCGGCGGGGTGTCAAACCACGGGCGGGGTTGGCAAGGATGCGGGAGTGCAGGGGACGGCAGCCGTTATGCGAATCATAGAGCATTGCCCTAGCCGTTAGGTGAGCGAAGCGAACCTTACGGCTAGGGACCGCAAAGCGCGGATGGCGATCGCAGCGCGCTGCTGCCCCCTGCCGCCAGAGGCATACAAAAAACCACCCCTACGCCGGGGCCACGTCCACCGCGAACTTCTTCAGGAAGCCCAAGGGATTGTAGCTCTCCTTGGCCTGGCGCAGGCCCAGGTCGTCCAGATCCTGCTCGCGGTTGATGTACCGAAAGCTCATGGCGTGCTCGCGCGCGTACAGGTTGTTGATGGCCTGATACACGCCGCGATACTCGGACTTGGCCTTCTCGAAGTGCACCACCAGGGTCTCGTCGTCCAGCCGCTCGCCCACGGTGTAGGCGATCATGGCGCCGTCCACGTACAGCGCGCCGCCGGAAAGACCGGGAATCCTGTCCCAGTGCTCCAGCACCCTGCGCACGGCGGTGTTCTCGGCCACCAGCGCGTGCGACTCGTCGCACTCGCGCCACTTGCACCATTCCTCCTGCATGTCCAGCACCGCCTCGATGCAGTCCGGGGTCATGGGGTGGTATTCGTGCGGGTAGGCTTTCAGAAAGCCGTTCACGTGGTTCTTCTTCTTGTGAAACCTGTTGCCCTTCAGCTCCGCAAGGTCCTGTGCCCCGTACAGGTAGTCCCACTGGCCGCGCGCCTCGGTCAGGGTCACCCGGCCGCCCAGGGTCTGCTGCCAGTGCACGGCCAGCGACTCGGGCACGCGGATGAACCGCGCTCCCGCGCCCAGCAGCGCGCATCTGCTCCAGTCGGCGTCCAGCCACGGCCCCACGGGGGCCCACCACACTGGCTCGGGCCGGGTCTGACGCAGCCAGCACAGGCCGTGCGCAAAGGTCCATTCCAGGCCGTAATACTCGGCCCAGCCCCAGACGTTGGTGAAACTGTAGTCCGACGCGTGCTGCGGCGTGCGGGCGAAAAGGTCGAGATACTCGGCCATGCGGTCGAGCGAGACGGGCCGGAACTCTCCGGGGGTCAACTCACTGTCGGTCATGCGAGGCAGCTCCTTGTGGCGCGGCCGTGCGGCCGTTGCGCCGGATCATGCTGAACCGGCTCCAGTCACGCGTATGGAACAGCCACAGCATGACCGAAGACTGGAACACCTGGGAAATGAACATGGCAAGAAAGATCCCGGCCGCATCCTTCCACACCATGTGCCCCATGATCCATGCCAGCGGCAGCCGCACGAACCACGTGGCCGAGCCGTACACCAGGAAGGAGTACAGGGTGGCGCCCGCGCCGGTCATGACGCCGCCAAGGGTCATGCTGGCCACGGTGAAGGGGATGGAGACGAGGTTGTACCGCAGATAGCTGACCACCTGGGCGGCCACGGCGGGCTGCGGCGACAGCCAGGCGGCGATGTCGGCGGTCCATGGCCAGAGCAGCGCGGCGAACACGCTCATGGAGGCGCAGCCGGTGACCAGCAGGCGCAGGCTTACCCGAATGGCCTCGGGCTTGCGCCCCGCGCCCAGCAGGTGCCCGACCAGCACGGAGGCAGTCATGTTGAAGGCCAGCGCGGGCAAAAAGATGAACGACTCCACCCGCATGCCCGCCGTCATGCCCGCCAGGGCCGCCACGCTGTCCACGGGCAGCGAGGCGGTGATGGCGAACAGCACCAGGTAGCCGAGGTTCCACATGATCTGCAGCCCGGCCGCAGGGGCGGCCACGCGGATCAGGTAGGGCGCGCCGCGGCGCATCCACCGCAGCGGGGGAAACGAGGCGCGTTGCAGCAGCTCCCTGTCGCGGGCCAGCATGAGCATGTTCAGCGCGGCCCCGATGATGATGGACGCAAAGGTGGCCCAGGCCACCCCGGCATACCCGTACGCAGGCAGACCCCACAGCCCGAGGCCGAAGCCCAGGGTGGCCCCGGCGTTGACGGCGCAGACAACCACCATGGACAGCAGTGGCGCGATCATGCGCTTGCGGGCGCGAAACACCGCCCCGGTGATGGTGAACAGGTAGTTGGCGGGCAGCCCCAGCAGGTACACCTTCCAGAAGTACGAGGCCACCGGCAGAATGGTTTCGGGCACCTGCAACAGGCGCAGGAAGGGATCGATGGTGCCCAGGCCCAGCAGCATGATGCCCACGCCCACCGTGCAGCCTCCGGCCAGCACCATGCCCACGTAGCGGCGTGCACGCGGCAGCAGTCCCGCCCCCAGCGCCTGGCTGATGGCCGCGACCCCGGCATTGGCCCCGGCCACGGCAACCACCAGCAGAAAGAACAGACACTGCGAAACGAGGCCGATGGCGGCCTGCACCTCTGGCTGAATGCGGCCCGCCACCCACACATCGGTAAACCCGATGAGGAAGTGGAAGACCATCATCAGCATCTGGGGCCATGTCAGCCGCCAGATGCCGCGATAGGAAGCATCGTCGCCCAGCGGGCGCGCGTGTTGCGACATCTCTTGCCGTCCGTTCGATTCGGTATCGGTGGTGGGCGTCGCACCCGCCCGCAGGCATGATCCGGCGCGGGCCACGGGACGCCGCCGCGCGCATGCACGGCTGGCCCCGCCCGTGGCCGGGCGCTCAAAACCGCACGGCCGCGCCGGAAAAACCGGCGGGCCGACGGCAAGGCGCGCCGCCGCGCCCCGCGCCGGTGCGTCACACCGGCCGGTCGCGGCCCCGAAGAGATAGGCGCTTACGGCCTGCTGTCAATGACGTCGCCCGCATGCAGGCGATGTTCGCGGCCCCCGGCATCCACCAGGCGCAGCAGGCCGTCGGGGTCCACGTCGGCCACAAGGCCCTCCACCACGCCGTGCGGCGTGCCCACCCGCAGGGGGGTGCCCACGATGGAGGAAAGTTCCTTCCAGCGCGCGATGACCGGGCCGGGGTCGCCCTCGCGCAGGGCACCGTACCAGTGCTCGGCCCGTTCCAGAAAGGCGCGCAGCACGTCCAGCCGCGAAACCGGACGGCCCAGTTCGGCGGCCAGCGAGGTGGCCTTGTCGCGCAGGTCTTCGGGCAGGTCCGCCACGCGGGTGTTCACGTTGATACCCGCGCCGGTGACCACATGGGAGACCGCATCGGCCACCGTGAACACCTCGGTCAGGTTCCCCGACACCTTGCGGCCGTGCAGCAGCACGTCGTTGGGCCATTTGGCGCGCGGGGCAAGGCCGGTGACCTCGGCCACGGCCTCGGCAACGGCAACGGCGGTCAGCAGGGTGACCAGCGGCGCGGCCTGCGGGGCCAGGCGGGGTCGCAGCACCAGCGAGACGTACACCCCCACCCCGGCGGGCGAAGCCCAGGGCCGCCCGGTGCGGCCGCGCCCTGCCGTCTGCTCCGACGCGACCACCACGGCGCCCTCGGGGGCGTCACCCAGGGCCAGCAACGCGGCCTCGCGGTTGGTGGAGTCGGTACGGTCGAGCAGGACGAAGTCGCCCTGCCCGAAGCAGGCTGTGCGCAACCCCCGGCGGACGCCGTCAACGGTGAGCACGTCGGCCTCGGCCAGCAGCCGGTAACCCCGACGGGTCATGGCCTCGATCTCGTACCCTTCGCCGCGCAGCGTGCGCACGTGCTTGGCCACGGCGGCCCGGCTCACGCCGAGCAGCCGCGAAAGTTCCTCTCCGGATCGCCAGTTGCCGCCCGCTTCAAGCAACATGGCGAACACCCGCCCCTTCGTGGTCGTCCTGTCAGTGTCCACGGCGATTGTAAACCACTAGGCAATTGTTTGGTTGACAAAAAGGAACACGCCCGCTACTCGCCCTGAACTGCCATTCAACAGGAGCGATACCAGTACATGAACCCCCTGCTGGAACGTCTGCGCGCGCGCCTTTCGGACACCATTCCCCCCGGAACGGAGACTCCGTGCGCATCGCCCGGCCGCGCCCACGCGGCGAAAGGCCCCCACGCCCCCGGCATCACCAGGGAAGAGGCGCTCGCCGTGGCGGCGCTGCCCGCGTCCGACATTCTGGACATCCTGGCCGTGGCGCAGGCCGTTCGTTCGGCCCACAAGGGGCCGCTGGCGACCACCTGCGGCATAATCAACGCCAAGTCGGGCCGCTGCGGCGAGGACTGCGCCTTCTGCGCCCAGTCGTCGCGCCACGACACGGGCGCTCCGGTGCATGCACTGCTCGGCCCGGACACGCTGCTGCGCCATGCGGAAGAACTGGCCCGCGCGGGGGTGCGCCGTTTCGGCATCGTGACCAGCGGCAACGCCCTTTCGGAACGGGAATTCGACGCGGTCTGCCATGCGGCGCGCCTGCTGCGCGAACGGGTGGACATCGGCCTGTGCGCCTCGCTGGGGCAACTCGCGCCGGGGGCCGGAAACCGCCGGGAACGAGCGCTCCGCCTTAAGGACGCAGGCATTTCCAGCTACCACCACAATCTGGAAACGGCCAGAAGTTTTTTCCCGCAGGTATGTACCACGCACCCCTACGACGACGACCTCGCCACCGTGCGCGAGGCCGCGCGGGCGGGGCTGCGCACCTGTTGCGGCGGCATTCTGGGCCTTGGCGAAACGTGGGAACAGCGCGTGGAACTGGCCCTTACCCTGCGCGAACTGGACGTTGACTCCATCCCGCTGAACTTCCTGCATCCCATTCCGGGCACACGGCTGGGGCATCGCAGTCCGCTGCAGCCCATGGAGGCGCTGCGGGCCATCGCCGTGTTCCGGCTGCTGCACCCGACGCGGGACGTCCTGGTCTGCGGCGGGCGCGAGGCCACGCTGGGCCCGTGGCAGGCGTGGGTGTTCGCCGCCGGGGCCAACGGCCTGATGGTGGGCAACTACCTGACCACGGCGGGCCGCGCCCTTGCCGACGACATGGAGATGCTGGCCGCGCTGGGCGTGGACGGAGCCGTGGACGGAGCCGTGGATGGGTGGAAATGCGCCGGGGAGGCACGGGCATGACCGGACGGACGACGACAAACGGCACGCCCGCAAAAGCCATTACACCCACCGCCGCAACGCAACGGCTGCGCGGGCTGGACAAGGCCCATGTGTGGCACCCCTTCACCCAGATGCGCGACTGGCTGGCCTCAGACCCGCTGGTCATCGCCGCCGCCGAGGGCAACCAGCTCATCGACACCGACGGCGCATCCTACCTTGATGGGGTGTCCTCGCTGTGGACCAACGTGCACGGGCATCGCCACCCCCGGCTGGACGCGGCCGTGCGCGCGCAACTGGACAAGGTGGCCCACACCACCCTGCTGGGCCTTGGCAGCGAACCATCCATAGAACTGGCCGCGCGCCTTGCCGCCATCGCCCCGCAAGGGCTGACGCGGGTGTTCTATTCCGACAGCGGGTCCACGTCGGTGGAGGTGGCGCTGAAAATCGCCTTCCAGTTCCACCGACAGGCCCCGGCAGATATCGGCGGCGACGCTCGGCGCACCCGTTTTCTCAGCCTGCGCAACGCCTATCACGGCGACACCGTGGGGGCCGTGGCCCTGGGCGGCATGGAGCTGTTCCACTCCATCTACGCGCCGCTGCTGTTCGACACGGTGAAGGCCGAAAGCCCCCACTGCTACCGCTGCCCGTTCGGGCGGCAGGCCGGGGCGTGCGAGCAGGAATGCATCACCCACATGGAAACGCTGTTCGCCCGCCACGGCCACGAACTGTGCGCCGCCGTGGTGGAGCCGCTGGTGCAGGGCGCGGCGGGCATGCTGTTGCAGCCGCCGGGCTGGCTGCGCCGGGTGCGCGAGTTGTGCGACGCGCACGGGGTGTTCCTGGTTGCGGACGAGGTGGCCGTGGGCTTCGGCAAGACCGGCACCCTGTTCGCCTGCGAGCAGGAAGGGGTGACCCCCGACTTCTTGTGCCTGGCCAAGGGCATCACCGGCGGCTACCTGCCGCTGGCCGCCACCCTGACCACGGAACGGGTGCACGACGGCTTTCTGGCCCGCCACGAGGCGTTGCGCACCTTCTTCCACGGCCACACCTACACCGGCAACCCGCTGGCCTGCGCGGCGGCCATCGCCTCGCTGGACGTGTTCGACGAGGAACGGGTGATGGAACGGCTGCAACCAAAGATCGCCCGACTGGCCGCGCGGCTGGAAACGCTGCGGGGCCTGCCCCACGTGGGGGACATCCGCCAGCGCGGTGTGATGACCGGCATCGAGATGGTGCGGAACCGCGACACGAAGGAAGGGTACGACCTGGCTCAACGCATCGGCCACCGCGTCACGCTGGAGGCCCGGCGGCGCGGGGTGATCATCCGCCCGCTGGGCGACGTGATGGTGCTCATGCCGCCGCTGTCCATCACCGACGAGGAGATCGACCTGCTGGTGGACGCCACGGGCGAGGCCATCCGCGCCGTGACCGAGCATGGGGCCACCGGCGGGCTGGACGGGTTGCCGGACGCGACGGGGGCGGCATGACCGCCGCGAAGGACGGCAGCGGCACCGTGCGGAGCGGGGTGTTCCGGTTCGACCCGGCCCACCCGCTGTTCGCGGACCATTTCCCTGGCGCCTCCGTGGCGCCGGGGTCGTGCATCGTGCAGGCCTTTGCGGACGAGGCGGCGCGCTGGATTCACGAGATAACGGCTGGGCCAAACGCGCCAGACGCGCCAGACAAGACGGACACGGGCGGCGACGAGGCGCTCTTGCCCCTCGCCGGGACGGGACACCTGGTGCAACGGATGCGCCCGATACGTGACGTGCGCGGTTTCCGCTTCCGGCGCTTCGTGACGCCGGGCGACTACGCCTTCCGCATGGAATGCACGGATGGCGGCATACGCTGCTCGCTGCACGCCCTCGACACGACGGGACGCGCGGATGCGCCGGACGGCGGCGAGGTGAACGGCGGCGAGGTGGGCCAAGCAAACGTGGGCCAGGACGAGCAAGCCCGCCCGCTGGTGACGGGGGTGCTGGCGTGGTAGCTGGCCCTTCCCCGCAGGATTTCCCCCTGCGCGGCCCCGTGCTCATCGCCGGGGGCTCGTGCGAACTGGGGCTGGCCCTGGGGGCGGCGCTGGCCGCCGACGACATGGCCGTGGCCCTCACCGCGCGCGATGCGGCGGGCGCGGCGCGCATCCGCGCGGCCCTGCCGGAGACGACGGTGCTGCGCCTGCGCGCGGGGGGGCCGGAGCATGCGGACACGCATGAAGATTTCACCCCAGCGGCGACAGAAGGGGACGACGCCGAAAACGACACCCCGGAAACCCTGCCCGAACGCGCCCGCGCGGCGTTGGGGGCCGCGCCCCGGCTGTTCGTGGACCTGCTGCACTCGCGCTTCGAATGCCTGCTGGCAGGAGCCGACCCCGCCGCCATCGACCTGTGGGCCGCGCGCGACATCGCCTTCCGCGCCCGGCTGCTGCGGGCCGTAAGCCGGTCCATGCTGGCCGCGCGCGACGGACGGTGCGTGCTTGTCTCATCCACCGCCGCAGAGCGGGCCGCGCCCGGACAGGGCTACTACGCCGCCGCCAAGCTGGCCGGAGAGGCCCTGTACCGCGCCGTGGGCGTGGAACTGGCTCCGCGCGGGGTCACCGCCTGCTCGCTGCGGCTGGGCTGGATGGATGCGGGCCGGGGCGCGCCGTTCCTGCAATCCCACGCCGCCGACGCCCCCCTGCCGCCCACCGGGCGCACCGTGACCGTGGCCGAGGCCGTGCAGACCCTGCGCTTTCTGCTGTCCGCCCCAGCCACGGCCATCAACGCCACAACCCTGACCTGCGACGGCGGCTTCGGCGCGCTGAAACCTGCGGGCTGACCCGCCCTTCCGCGCACCCGGCTGGACCGCCTGCGCGGACTGTCCCGGCTGGAACAACCGGCCCGGCTCCACCGGCTGGCGCGCGTTCCGGCGCGGGACCAGCCGCCACCCCTTCCATCATTACCCACAGGCAGAAGCACCATGCCCGAACACATCCGACACGAACCGCACGACATCGCGGCGGCCATAGCCGCGCTGGTGGCCCCCATCTTCGACATGGACGCCTCCACCCTGTCGCCCGCCACCCGGCTGATGGCCGACCTGCCCTGCGAATCCATCGACCTGCTGGAAGTCGGCGCGGGGCTGAACCGCCGCTTCGCCATTCCGGTGCGCGACGCCGCCGCCTTTCTCACCGACCTGCGCATCCACGTGCTGGAGGCGGAACGTACCGGCGAAGCGCCCGAAGCCCGGCTGGCGCGCGAATACCCGCACCTGTCCGCCGCGCGCGTGGCGGAGGTGCTGGAGGCAGTGCGCGTGCCCGGAGCGCCCCCGGTGCTGACCATCGGCGACGTGGCGGCCTATGTGGCGTGGGCGCTGGCGCGGAACAACAGTCAACCGGCCTGAACGGCACCGTCTGCGCCCATGCTTGCCAACCATATGCAGTTTCACGTTTCTCCCCCCCATCATTCCCGTCGCGTGGTCATCACCGGCGCGGGCGCATTCACCCCGCTGGGGCACACCCCGCAGGACATGGCGCGCGCCATCCGCGAGGGACGCAGCCCGTTCCGTCATGCCCCGGCCCTGCCCGGCGCGGCCTGCGCCCCGGTGCCGGACTTCGACGCCGCAGCGGCCACCGGCCGCTGGCGGCACCGTCGCTATCTTTCGCGCGGGGGACTGCTGGCGTTGGCGGCGGCCCTGGCCGCCGCCGGGCAGGCCGGATACACTTGCTCCGACATGGCCGGCATGCCGGGAGTGGCGACGGGCGGCGACGCCCCGCATCCGCAGCCCTTCCCTGAAGACACCGCGCTGGTGGCCGCCAGCGGCCCCAACATGGACGTGGGGGCCGATTTTCCGACGGCCTGCGGGCGGGGCAGAATCCAACACGACACTCCGCCCGGTCTGGAACACCCCGGCCTGGACGCCCTGTGGATGCTGCGCTGGCTGCCCAACACCGCCGCCTCGGCCGTGGCCATGCGCTGCGGAATCCGGGGCGAAGGACTGGTGCTGGGCACGGCTTGCGCCGCCTCATTGCAGGCCGTGGGCGAGGCCGCCCGGCGGGTGCGCTGGGGCCTTGCCCCAGCGGCGCTGGCCGTTGGCGGCGATTCGCGCCTGTCGGAAGGAGGGCTGCTGGGCTACGCCCGCGCCGGGGCCATCCAGCGCGACCTGGACCCTGCCGATGCCGCCGCCCCGCACGCGGCCTGCCGTCCTTTCGACGCCGCGCGGCGCGGCTTCGTGCCCGGCGAGGGGGGCGCTGCCTTCGTGCTGGAGCCGCTGGACGCGGCGCTGGCGCGCGGGGCCACGCCGCTGGCCGAAGTGCTGGGCATGGGGGCCACGCTGGACGGCCATGCCCTGACCGCACCGGAGCCCGACGCCCGCCGGGCCGAGGCCGCCGTGGGCGGCGCGCTGGCCGAGGCGGGCCTGTCGCCCGGCGACGTGCACTGGGTAGCCGCCCACGGCACGGGCACCGCCCTCAACGACGCAGCGGAAATCCGTCTGCTGGAACGAATGTTCGCCGACGCGGGCCACGCGCCCGCCGTCACCGCCGTAAAGTCGTGGACCGGGCACTGCGCCTCGGCCTGCGGCGCGGTGGAACTGGCCGTGCTGCTGGCCTGTACGGCGGAGGGCTTTCTGCCGCCAGTGCGCAACCTGTCCGCGCCGGAAAGCGGGCGGCTGGATTTTGTGCGCCGGGTGCGCCGGACGCGCCCCCTGCCCGGCAACGGGAATGGCTCCATCGGGCTGCTGCTCAATTTCGGCTTCGGCGGGCAGAACGCGGCATTGGTGGTGCGGTTGTGACGCCCATCGTTGCCGCCCTGCCGAAAAATACACCTGCCCGCTTCCTGCTGCTGGATCGGCTGGACAGCTGCGACGAAACCGGGGCCACGGCCCGCCGCGCCTTCACCAGCGCCCCCGCGTGGCAGGGGCTGGAGGCCATGGCCCAACTGGCCGCACTGCACGCCCGCTGGGCAGCCGGGTTCGCCCGCCACGCCTTCCTGCTGACGGCAGATGAATGCACCTGGCCGTCCGCCGGAGCCCTGCATGGCACCCTGCACATCCGGGCCGATCTGCTGGCCGAAAGCGACCGCGCCGCCACCTACGCCACCAGCATCACGCCCCTACCGGCCGCCCCCGGTGCTGATACGGCGGTGCCCCCGCACATGACCGCCACCCTGACCATCGGCCGCACGAACTACAACAGCCGCTTCAACGGCGACGTCCTCGCCGCCCGCTACCAAGAGACCTTCGCATGGCTGACCAGACCCGCCTGACCGACGCTCATCCGCCCGGCGCTGACCTGTCCGGCACTGCCCCATCCGGCGCGACGCCCACCGCCGCGCCGCCCCCTGTGTCTCCCGGCCTGCTGGCCGCGCGCCTGACCCTGCGGGTGGAGGAGTTGCGCGCCGCCGGGCTTGGGCGCAGCGCCCTGCTGCTCGACGGGCTGCCCGTGTCCGCCCCTGCCGCACCCTTCACCGGAACCGGCGTGACCGCCAGGACGGCGGGTTCCCCCTCCCCGGCGCTGGTGCGCATGGACGGCCGCCCCCTGCTGCACTTCGCGGGCAACGACTACCTCGGCCTTGCCGCCGACGGGGAATGGCGGGGCACGGTGGCCGCCTGTTTCGCCCGCCACGCGCCCTCGGGCACGGCCTCGCGCCTGGCCGCCGGGCACACCGCCTTGGCGGCCGAGGCCGAAGCCGCCTGGGCCGACTATTTCGGCTATGCCGAATGCCTGTTCCTGCCCAGCGGCTACCAGGCCAATCTGGCGCTGTTGTGGGGATTGCTGGGCCACGGCGACGCCGTGTTCCTGGACCGCAGGGTGCACGCCAGCATGGCCCATGCCCTGCCGCCCACCGGCGCGCGGCTGCACACCCACCGCCACGGCGACATGGACGACCTGTCGCGCCGTCTGGCCGCGTGGCGGGCCGAGGCCGACGGAGGGAACAGCGTCCCGCCCGCCTGCGGGGCGACCGCCGACACGGACGCCCCCCAGCCCGTTATCCTGGCCGAATCGCTGTACAGCATGGACTCCACCCTGCCGGACATGGCGCGCCTTGGCGCGGTGGCCCGCGAACACGGGGCCTTCGTCATCGTGGACGAGGCGCACGCCTTCGGCGTCCTGGGCACGGGCGGGCGCGGCCGGGCGCATGGTGTGGCCGACGCCGCCGTGGGCACGCTGGGCAAGGCGCTGGGGCTGTTCGGGGCATTTCTGCTGTTGCCGCGCGGCACCCGCAATGCGCTGGAAAACCTGGCCTCGCCAGTGATCCATTCCACCGCCCTGCCGGAGGCGCACGCCGCATGCTGCCTGGCCCTGCTGGACCTGCTGCCCCGGCTGGACGACCGCCGCCACCACCTTGCCGCGCTGGGCGCGGCCCTGCGCGACGGGCTGCGCGCCGAAGGCTTGCCGGTGCGAGAGGGCGCGCACGTGGTCTGCGTGGATGTGGGCGACGAGGCCCGCTGCACGCGCCTTGCCGCAAAGCTGCGCGAACCGGACGACGGCGGCCCCGGCGTGCTGGCCCTGGCCGCGCGCCACCCCACCGTGGGGCGCGGCGCGGCCGTGCTGCGCCTGGGGCTTACCGCCCTGCACCGGGTGGACGACGTGGCACGTTGCGTGGAGTTGCTGACCCGCGCGTGGAATAAAGAGGAAGCAAAGCGGGGCGGTGCCCCCGGGGATCAATCATGAACGCAATGAACATCCCCCCCTCCCGCGCCCTGTTCGTGGTGGGCACGGACACGGGCGTGGGCAAGACGGTGGCTTCAATGCTGCTGGTTCGCGAACTGTTCGCGCGGGGGGAGCGGCCCTTCTACGCCAAGCCCATGCAGACCGGGTGCAGGAACCCGTGCGACACGGACAGCGACGCGGCCTTCGTGTACCGGCACGTTCCGGAACTTGCCGGGCGCGACCCGGCGGAGGCGGTGGGGTGGTGCTTCGCGGCGCCTAAGGCTCCGCTCCACGCCGCGCGGGACGAAATGCGCGGCGTGGAGACGGAAGACCTGGTGCGCAGTCTGGCATGTCTGCGCAGTGAACACGCCTCACTGGTCCTTGAGGGCGCGGGCGGCCTGATGGTGCCGTTCACGCCGAAGGCCCTGTGCATCGACTGCATCCGGGCCGCCGACGCCCGTCCCGTGCTGGTTGCGCGGGCGGGGCTGGGCACCGTGAACCACACGCTCCTCTCGGTGGAGGCGCTGGTCCGGAGAGGGATGGAACCGGCAGGGATCGTTTTCGTTCACACCAAGGAACGTTCCGCATCCCCGGACCTTGTGCGGGACAACATGGAGGCGGTAGCCATGCTGTCCGGTTTTCCGGTGAGCGGCGTGGTGCCGCCCATCGAAAATCTGCTGCATCCGCCCGACGCCGCCTTCGCGCCCTTGCGGCGCATGCTCGACGTGCTGGACGGGGTGACGACGCCTGATTAGCCCCTGACCGGACTAGGCGTCAGGAAAGAGTTGCATCAAATCCGAAAGCTCTTCCCGGCGGCGAATCAACCGGGGCTGGCCATCAAGACCGATGAGCACCTCGGCGGGGCGCAGCCGCTGGTTGTACGTGGAACTCATGGCGTAGCCGTAGGCCCCGGCGTCCAGCACGCCCAGGATGTCGCCCTCCTGGATGGCGGGCAGTTGCCGTTCCTTGGCCATGATGTCGCCACTCTCGCAAATGTTGCCCACCACGGTCTGGGGGTGCAGGGCCGCGTCGGGGGTGCCGCCCGTGCGGTACACCTCGATGTCGTGGTGCGCGTCGTACATCATCGGCCGGGCCAGCACGTTGAAGCCAAGGTCGGTGCCCACGTAGCGGGTGGGGCCGTTGTGCTTGGTGGCGTGCACGGTGCCCAGCAGCAGGCCGCATTCGGCCACCACGTAGCGGCCCGGCTCGATGTAGAAGCGGCCCTTGTAGCCGGTGCGTTCCGACCAGCCGCTGATGAGCGCGTGCAGGCGCTCCGCCGTGGCGGCAAGGTCCAGCCGGGGCTGGTCCTCGTACTTGCGATAGGGAATGCCGAAGCCCCCGCCGAAGTCGATGACCTCCACGGTGTCGAACTTCTCGGCCACGGACAGCAGGAATTCCGCCGCCGCCACGTACCCTTCCGGCTCAAGGAACAGCGAGCCGATGTGCTGGTTGATGCCCACCAGGGTCATGTCGTGCTTGGCCAGGATGGCCCGCAACTCGGCCAGCGAGGCGTCGGACGGGTCCACGCCGAACTTGGTGGCCTTGCCCGCCGTGACCACCTTCTGGTGGTGCCCCGCGCCGATGCCGGGGTTGAAGCGCACCATCACCTTGCCGCCCCGGTTCACCCTGCCCAGGGTGTCCAACTGCGCCAGCGAATCCACGCTCACCAGCAGGCCGTGCGACACGGCATTGGCCAGTTCCGCCTCGGACACGTTGTTGCACACGTACAGGATCTGGTCCGGGGTGAACCCGGCGGCCTTGTTGACGTGGATTTCGCCGGGCGACATGGCGTCCACCACCAGCCCTTCCTCGCGCACGATGCGCAGCAGGGAGAGGTTGGTGTTGGCCTTGGCCGAATAGTTCACGAAAAAGCCGGGGTGCGACGAAAGGGCCTTCATCTCGCGGCAGCGGGCGCGCAGCATATCCTCGCTGTAGACGTACAGGGGGCTGCCGAAGGCGGCCACCAATTCTTCGGGCGTGGTCCGGCCGAAGAAGCCGACCGCATCGGTGTACGTGGAACGAACGTTGGGCATGAAGGTCTCCGTCGTGTTTCCGGCGTCGGACCCGCGGATTGCCGCGGTGCGTCCGGCCGGTGGTGCGTCAGTTGTCCGAAACGGGGTCCGCTGCTGCGCCCGGCATGGCGGCGCGGATGCGGATCAGTTCCATTTCGTGCAGTATGGCCTCGCGCATCAGGTACACGAGGTGCTCGTTGCGCGAATACAGGCAGCGCCCGCTCACGCCCGGCTCCAGCAGGCCCGCGATGACCTCGCTGGTGTCGGCGATGAGCTTCACGTGGCCGCTGCCCGCCTGGTTCTTCAGAAAGGTGGCCCCGGCGATGCCCGGATCGGCGTTGGACAGCAACACCACCTTCAGCCCCCGCGCCACGCAGTCGTCGAACTCGCGCCGGAACAGCGCCACGTTGTCCGCGTGCATCGAGGCGTACACCCGCAGCCGCGCCAGGTGCAGCATGTTGCGGATCTTGTCCTCGGTGTTGCGCAGCCCCGCCACGGTCAGGTAGGGCGTCTCGTCGGGCTCCGTCTCGGGCAGGTGGGCTTCGAGGAAGGCCAGCGTGCCTTCGGCGTCACGCCGCAGGTTCAGCAGCAGTTCCTCGCGCGGGATGGCCATGTAGCGGCTGGTGTCGCCGCTGGCCACCACGGCCCCGCCCTTTTCCACCAGGCTCGACAGCGCCGCATAGGCGTTGGAGCGCGAAATTCCGGCGGCCTTGGCCGCCTCGTACCCGGTCATGGGATTCTGGCCCGCGTGCCGCAGCAGGGTGAGATACATCAACGATTCCTGCTGGGTGAAACCGAACTTGCGCAACGCCTGAATGAGTTCCATGTGCTTCCTTCCAAAGGCCCGCCGGGCGGCGGGGTACCGATGCATGAGGGCCGCCGGACGGCAATGCGGCGGCGGGGCTGACGGCGATGCCGCCTTGCGCTACACTGCGCCCGTACACCGTCCGTGGCGTTCTTTTGCCCGCTCCGTGCGCCTTGGCAGTTGCTGCCCAAGGCGGCACCGGATCCCGTGCGTGGCGAAGAAGACCTTATGCGTGGTACTGATTGGTACTACTAAACTTGCGGGCGCGGCTTGTCAACGCCCAAGCCGCGAATCCGGCCAACTGCGTGTCGGTCATGACGCGCCCGCAGCGTCATTGGTACGCCGTAGGCGCGCGCCCCGCGCATCCCGCGCGCCGCGCCCTGCGTTGCGTCATGGGCCGCGTCCCGAAGGGGCAGCGGCACCGCATATCGCCGCCCCCTCCGGGGATGCGGCAGGAGACTTCATGGATTCCCTTTCCGCCCGCGTCCGCGCTGCCGCACCGCACATCGTGGAACTGCGCCGCCGTCTGCACCGCATCCCCGAAACCGGCTTCAACGAGGTGCGCACAGCCGCCCTGGTGGCCGAAGAACTGACCGCGCTGGGCCTGCCCGTGCGCACCGGCATCGCCGGAACCGGCGTCACCGCCCTGCTCGACTCCGGGCGGCCCGGCCCCACGGTGATGCTGCGCGCGGACATGGACGCCCTGCCCATCACCGAAGCCACGGGGCTGCCCTACGCCTCGGAGCACCCCGGCCGCATGCACGCCTGCGGGCACGACATGCACATGGCCATGCTGCTTGGCGCGGCGCGGGTGCTGGCCGCGCTGGCCGCCGAGAGCCCCGGCGCGTTGCGCGGGCGCATCCTGTTCCTGTTCCAACCGGCGGAGGAAGGCCCCGGCGGCGCGCAGCCCATGATCGCCGAGGGCGTGCTGGACGCCCCCAAGGTTGATGTATGCCTTGGCGCGCACGTCTGGCCCGAACTGCCCGCCGGTTCCGTGGGGGTGAAGCCCGGCCCGCTCATGGCGGCCATGGACCGCTTTGAACTGACCGTGCAGGGCAAGGGCGGGCACGCGGCCAACCCGCACCTGTGCGTGGATGCGCTCGAAACGGCCACCCAGGTGGTGGGCGCGCTGCAACGGGTGGTCAGCCGCATGACCAGCCCGCTGGAGCCGGTCATCCTGACCATTGGCGAGTTGCACGCGGGCACGGCATACAACGTCATCCCCGGCGAGGCGCGCATGACGGGCACGGTGCGGGCCTTCGCGCCCGAGGTGCGCAACCTGTGGGAGCAGCGCATCAACCAGGTGGCGGGCGGGGTATGCGCGGCCATGGGAGCCACCCATCGCCTGGATTTCCACTGGTGCCATCCGGCGGTGATCAACGAGCCGCGCGCGGCGGCCGTGGTGCGCCGGGCTGCGCTGGACGCCGTGGGGCCACAGCACGTGGTGGAGCCGTTGCCCACCATGGGCGGCGAGGATTTTTCCATGTTCCTGCAGCGCGTGCCGGGGTGCTTCTTCTTCGTGGGGTGCGGCGGGCCGGGCGTGGCCCCGGTGCACAACCCGCGCTTTGCCCCGGACGAGGCCTGCCTGCCCGTGGGGACCGAGGTGCTGTGCCGCGCCGCCGCGCTGCTGTGCGCCGGATGGGATGCGCCCGCCGCAGAGGGGTAGGCCCGCCCCGGCAGGGCCCCCGCCAGAATAAGTTTTGACATTCCGCACCCGGCGGGCGATTGTCGGCGGGTCCGCCCGCTCGCCGGGGCCATTGCCGCCCCTGGCGATCCGGCTGGCGGACATCATCACAGATTCTCCCCCAAGGAGCCCCAAATGGCACTCAAGAACGGCGATACCGTCCGCGTCCACTACACCGGCACGCTGGACGACGGCACCGAATTCGACTCTTCGCGCGACCGCGAACCGCTGGAATTTACCCTGGGCGAAGGCATGCTCATCCCCGGCTTTGAAAAGGCCGTGATCGGCCTTGGCAAGGGCCAGTCGGTGAAGGTCACCATTCCCGCCGCCGAAGCATACGGCGAACATGTGGAAGAAATGATCATCACCGTGCCGCGCGACCAGGTGCCCCCGCACATCGAGCCCGAAGTGGGCCTGATGCTCCAGCTCATGACCGACGACGGCGAACTTGACGTCACCGTCACCGACGTCACCGAAGAGCATGTCACCCTCGACGCCAACCACCCCCTGGCCGGCGAAGATCTGACCTTCGACATCGAACTGGTCGAAATCTGCTAGGAAAGCTGCCCCGCCCGGCCCGGAACAACCGGCCGGGTCGCCAGCGGTCCATGCCCGAATGCATGAACGGCGTCCCCTGAAGGGGGCGCCGTTTTCGCGTTGCTCACCTGCGGATGTTCCTGCTGGGTAAGGCTGGCAGCGTGGAACGGCAAACGGCATGCAACCCGCGCACGGGCCGATGGGCCGACGGCAGCGAGCACGGGGGACAAGGGTAACGCCCCGCAAGGCACCCAAGGTGCCGCCCCTGCGGGGACGCGCCCCAGGAAAACGCGAACGGGGCGTCCATAAGGACGCCCCGTGTGGTTGCGAAGGGAGCGCGGGCGTGATGCCCGCCGCGCTGTCCCCCGGGCTAGCCGCCGGACATCATGGAAGTGCCGATCTGGTACACCGCCACCGCAAGGCCGAAGGCCAGGATGGTGCTGAACACGGTGCTGAAGATGGCCCAGCCCCACGAACCCGATTCCTGCTTGATGGCCACCACGGTGACGAAGCAGGGGGCGTACAGCAGCACGAAGACCATCAGCGCGGCGGCCGCGGCCGGAGTCCAGTGCGGGTCGGCCTTGATCTGCTCGGCCAGCGGCGCGGCGTCTTCCGCGTCCACCTCGCCCAGCGAGTAGGCGGTGCCGAGGGTGGAGACGATGACTTCCTTGGCCGCGAAGCCGCCCACCAGGGCGATGTTGGTGCGCCAGTCGAACCCGGCAACCCTGGTCACAGATTCAAGGGCGACGCCCACGCGACCGGCGATGGAGTATTCCAGCCCGGCGGCGGCTTCGGCCGCGTCGATGGCGGCAAGCTGCGCGTCGAACGGGTTCTCTTCCTCGTCATCGGCTTCCTCACCGGCGGGTTCTCCGGCCGGGGCATCGGCTGCGCCAGCGGGGGCCTCGGCAACGGCCTCGCCAGAGGCTTCAGGACCGGCTTCCTGCTGGGCCGCGGCTTCCACCGCTTCCTTCTGGGCGGTGATGGCCGCGCGCTGCTCCTCGAACGCGGCGGTCTTGTCTTCCGGCAACTGCGGGAAGGTCATGGCCGCCCACAGCAGGATGGAGATGGCCAGAATGACGGTGCCGGCCTTCTTGATGTACTGCCAGGTGCGCTCCCAGGTGTGGATGAGAATGCCGCGCAGGGTGGGCAGGCGGTACGGGGGCAGTTCCATGACGAAGGGGGTGGATTCGCCCTTGATCACCGTGGAGCGCAGCAGGCGCGCCACGATGAGCGCCATGCCCCAGCCCAGCAGGGTAAGGGCGAACATGGCCTGGGCCTGCTGCTCGGCGAAGAACACGCCCACGAACAGGATGAACACCGGCAGCTTGGCGCCGCAGGTCATGAACGGCGCGGTGAGGATGGTGGCCAGCCGCTCGCGCGGGCTGCGCAGGGTGCGCGCGGCCATCACGCCGGGCACGGCGCAGCCGCCCGCGATGCCGCCGGACACGATGTAGGGCATCACCGAGCAGCCGTGCAGGCCGAACATGCGGAACACCCTGTCCAGCATGTAGGCCACGCGGGCCATGTAGCCGGAGTCTTCCAGGAAGGCGATCATCATGAACATCAGCATGATCAGCGGCACGAAGCCCATGACCCCGCCCACGCCGTCGATGATGCCGGACACCACCAGCGACTTCAGCAGGCCGTCGGGCAGCGCGGCGGACGCCGTCTCGTTCAGCCAGCCGAAGAACGCCTCCACCCATCCCATGGGGTATTCGCCGATGGCGAAGGTGACCTCGTAGATGCCGTACAGGATCGCCAGCATGATCACCGGGCCGAGCACGCGGTTGGTGAGCACGCGGTCCATGCGGTCGGAGGCCGCGAGACGCTGCGAAAGCTCATCATGGCGGGTCAGCACGCCCTGGCGCAGCACGCCGGAAATGTACCCGTAACGGTAGTCTGCGATGACGGCTTCGGGGTAGCTGTTCAGGGTCGCGTCGAGATGGCGGGCCACTTCGGCGGCCATGGCTTCCAGCTCGGCCGAAAGGGGGCCTGCGGCGCGGCCAAGGGTGCGCATGTCCTCGTCGCTTTCAAGGTACTTCAGGGCCACCCAGCGGGCCGGATACTTGTCGGTGAGGAAGCGCGCGGCCTCGATGCGTTCCACCATGCGGGCGATGACGGGATCAAGGTCGGGGCCGTAGGAGATTTCCAGCGGCTTCCAGGGGGTGCCGCGCCGGGCGTCGCCATGGGCGATGGCGGCGGACATCAGGTCCTTCAGCCCTTCGCCGGTGCGGGCCACGGTTTCCACCACGGGCAGGCCCAGAAGCTGCGACAGGCGCGCGACGTCGATGCGCAGGCCCTGCTTGCGGGCCTCGTCGATCATGTTCAGGCCGAGGGCCACGGGAATGCCCAGTTCCATCAGCTGCACGGCCAGGTACAGGTTGCGCTCCAGCGCGCCCGCGTTGAGCACGTCGATGACCACGTCGGGCCTGTCTTCAACCAGCACGCGCCGCGCCACCACTTCTTCCTGGGTATAGGCGGTGAGCGAATAGGTACCGGGCAGGTCCACCACGCGCACTTCGCGCCCGTCCACGCGGGCGATGCCTTCCTTCTTTTCCACCGTGATGCCGGGGTAGTTGCCCACATGCTGGCGCGAGCCGGTGTACTCGTTGAACGCGGTGGTCTTGCCGGAGTTGGGGTTGCCCGCAAGGGCGACGATGACGTTGGCGGACATGCTTACTCCTGCGGGCGGGGCTGGGCGTCGGTCTCGACGGCGATGAAATCGGCCTCGTTGTTGCGCAGCGAAAGGGTGAACCCCTTCAGGCGCAGGGCCACCGGATCCATCAGGGGCGCGCGCCCCACGACTTCCACTTCCGCGCCGGGGATCAGCCCCATGTCGCGGATGCGCCGCCCGAGTTCGCCGTGCGCGTCCACCTTGGCGATGCGCGCCCGCTGGCCCACGGCCAGTTGCCGCAGGGGAATGGTTTTGCCCATCTTCGTGTCTCCTCCTCAAGCTGCGCGGGGCTGGCTGCCCTCGCGAAATTGAAAATCTTTCTCATTAGGCGGCGTTAAAAAAAGGCGCGGCCCTCGGGCCGGCCATTTCCAGCACTATCAGCCCTACTTGCCGCAGCCGCAGGATGCGCCCGGCCTGGAGGCTATGTGCCCCCCGCCGCCGCAGCAGCCCGAACCGCCAGAGCTCGTGGAGCAGCCGCAACCGCAACCGCCCGGCTTGCGGAACAGGTAGCGCCGCGCGACATACCACGCCGCCGCCACCACGATGGCTACCACCACAAGGGTGTCCCAGGTCATCAGCATTCTCCTTGCGTCAGCGCGCCGCTATCGACGCGGCGCGTCATGTGCGGAATCCGGCGACGCGGAGGCCACCGGCTCGCAGTAAACGTCGCAGGCAAGCGTGTCGCCAAGCACCAGCGAGGCGTCACGCACCCGTACGCAACACGAACCAGACTGCGAGCAGACCTCAAGCTCCGTGCCGGGCGTTATGCCCAGCGCACACAGCCTGCCCCGCTCGCCTTGCTTGTCGCACAGGCGACGCACCCGAACCCGGCACCCGGCGGGAACATCGCTCAACTTGCAACAGGGCATATCCTACTCCTTGGTTCGGTCCGCGACCGTCGCCGCACCGCCGCCGTCCTGCTCCTGCGCCGCGCCTGCGCGGGCACGAGGAACGGGAACGGGAACGGGAACGGGACAACAACCGGGCGTGCACGCCCGACGCACCAAATCTGCACCTCCTGAAAATGATTGTCAAGTTCCTTCTCGACAAAGTCGCCTTCTTCCGGGCAGCACGCGGCTACTCGTGCACGACCGCAGGCGTTCCGCCCGCCCTGCCGACAGATCACGGCCTTGCCGCTCCCCCGCCATCGGCCTTCGCCCGGCCCCGGCGAACTGGACGCGCCCCGCCCGCTGCGGTAGCCTTGCGGACGGCCCGGCCAGCCCCGCGCAATGTGCGGAAAGCCCGCACCGGCCTCACATCGCATCCACGGAGCCTTCACCGAAATGTCGCATCGCACCGCCGACCACGCCGCCGAAAGCCATGCCGTCATCGGAGACAAGAGCACAGTCGCCGATGACGACGCCTCCTTCTCCACGTTCGCCGAACAGGCCCGCGCCTGCCTGCCAGCCGACCTTGCCGACGTCACGGCGGAAGACATCGCCGACATGGTGGCGCTGACCGCCCGGCTCATGGCCATCCGCTCCACCGCCTCTCGCCCGGCAGAGGTGACCCGCTGCGCGGACGTCATCGCCGCCTGGCTGGCCGATAACGAAATTCCCTGCACCCGCATGGAGCACGAGGGCATACCCTCGCTGCTGGCGGGAAACCCCGCCCATGCCGCCCCGCTGGCCCTGCTGGTGCACTTCGACGTCGTGGACGGCGCGGACGCGTTGTTCACACCGCGCATGGACACGGCCACCGGCGTGCTGCACGGGCGCGGCGCCATCGACGACAAGTACGCCGTGGCCATGGCCCTGGTGTTGTGCCGCCGCTGCCTGCGCGAACTTGCCGTGCAGGGCCGTGGGGCGGAATCCCTGCCCCTGGTGCTGGTGATCACCGGCGACGAGGAAACCGGCGGGCGCAATGGTGCGTTCCGCGCCCTGCCCCACATCCGCGCCGACTTCTGCGTGGCGCTGGACGGTGGCGCGCCCGGCTCCGTCATTACCAGGGAAAAAGGGGTCATCGACCTTGTGCTTACCGCGCGGGGCAAGAGCGCCCACGGCGCACGGCCGTGGATGGGCGAAAACGCCGTGGACGCGCTGGTGCGCGACTACGAGGCGTTGAAGCCGCTCTTTCCCGGCCAGTACCCCGGCCCGCACCCGGACCGCGCGCCCGAGGGAGACGCCCCCCGCGCGGCCGACCACTGGCACCGCACCATGAACCTGGGCCTGCTGCACGCGGGCACGGCGGTGAACCTGGTGCCCGGCGAGGCCGTGGCCCATCTGGACGTGCGCTACACCGAACACGACGACCCGCAGCGACTGGTGGCCGAGATGCGCGCCGCCGTGCAAGGGGAACTGGCCGTCACCCGCATGGAACCGCTTTTCGTCACCGGCGACACCCCGTGGATGGGCAGGCTGTTGCGTCACGCCCCCGGCGCGGCCCCCGGCTGCGCCCACGGGGCCAGCGACGCCCGCTTCCTGACCGACCTTTCCATTGCCGGGGTGGTCTGGGGCGCGGAGGGTGAAACCAGTCAGCATACCGACCGGGAGCATCTGCTGATCGCCAGCCTGGTGCCGGTGTACGAGGCCTTGCTGGCCCTGGCGCTCGAAGAGGCCGGAACGACCGGACAGCAAGGGCGGCCGCACCGGGCCGGGGCATAGCCGCCACCCGCCCCGCCGCCCGCTGGCAACATCCGCAGGAAACAGCTACAGGCCAGACATGACCAACGCCAACACCTCCACGACCGACGCAATGCCCGACCAGGCGCCCTCGACAGCGCCTCGCGCGCAGACCGCCGCCAAGGATCAGCCCCTCTCCGGGCCGACGCCCCACCCCCTGTTGGACGTGCGCGAACTGACCGTGGAGTTTCCCGGCCGGACCGGCGCGGGCGGCGCGGGAGATGCGGCAGACGTCGCGTCCCTGCGGGCCGTGGCGGGCGTCTCCTTCGCCATAGAGCCGGGGCGCACCCTGTGCCTGGTGGGTGAATCGGGCTGCGGCAAGAGCATGACGGCGCTGGCCCTGCTGCGCCTGGTGCCCGAGCCGGGGCGCATCGCTTCCGGATCGGTGCGGCTGGAAGGGCGGGAGTTGCTGACCCTGCCGGAACAGGACATGCGCGGGGTGCGCGGGCGCAGCATCTCCATGATCTTCCAGGAGCCCATGACATCGCTGAACCCGGTGTTCCGGGTGGGCGAGCAGATCGCCGAGGGACTGCGGCTGCACCTGGGCCTTTCGCGCTCCGAGGCCGCCGCCCGCGCCGTGGACCTGCTGCGCCAGGTGGGCATTCCCTCGCCGGAACTGCGCGCCCGCGACTTTCCGCACCAGATGAGCGGCGGCATGCGCCAGCGGGTGATGATCGCCATGGCCTTGGCCTGCGACCCGCGCCTGCTCATCGCCGACGAGCCCACCACCGCGCTGGACGTGACCATCCAGCGCCAGATACTGCGCCTGATGCGCGAACTGGCGGCCCGCCGGGGGGCGTCCGTGCTGCTGATCACCCATGATCTGGGCGTGGTGGCGGAAACCGCCGACCACGTGGCCGTGATGTATGCCGGGCGGATCATGGAATACGCTCCGGTGGGGGAATTCTTCACCCGGCCGCTGCACCCGTATGCGGTAGGGCTGATGCATTCGGTGCCGCAGGCGGTTTCCGGCCCGCGCGCCGACCGCCTTTCGGCCATTCCGGGCACGGTGCCGCCGCTGTGGGCCCTGCCCACGGGCTGCACCTTTCGCGATCGCTGCCCGCACGCCTTCGCGCGGTGCGGGAAAGAAGAACCGCCCCTGCTCACCCCCGACCGCGAGACGGGGGAGCCCCCCCATGCCGCCCCCCATGCCCGCGGCGTGCGCTGCTGGCTGCACGCACAGGGCGCGCAATAGCCGGGCTGGCCGCATTGGCGCCCGCGTGCCCCCGCAGTGGGCTGGAGTTGCGCGCGGCACGCACCCCGCGCCGCATGCGCCGACACAGCAGCGCACAGGTGCGCCGCTCCTTTTCCACCCACGCCGCGGTGATGCGTTCATTTACGCCATGGCGCACACCCCTCCCTACGTTATAATGGGGAATAACCCTACTGCGCCGAAAGCAGGTTTACAATTCCAACCGGGGCACATATAAGGTATCGTGTTATTTTCAGACCAGATGACATCATAGTCAAAGGCTGCCAACATGTCGAAAACCGTTGTGCTCGTTGAAGACCTCGATATCGTCCGTGAAGGGCTGAAGGCCCTGCTCGGGACCTATCCCGCGTTCACCATCGTGGGTGAAGCCCCGGACGGCATCCAGGCCCTGAAAATCGTCGAAAAGCACACGCCGGACATCGTATTGATGGATCTGACGCTGCCGCTCATGGACGGCACGGAAGCCATCCGTGAAATCAAGCGGCGCTGCGAGCACACCAAGGTGCTGGCGCTCACCGCCCACAAGAAGGACAGCCTGATTTACCGCACCCTCAGCGCGGGCGCCGACGGCTACGTGCTGAAGAACGTTTCCAGCGACATCCTGGTGCAGGCCATGGAGACGGTGCTTTCCGGCCGCCGCTACATCAGCCCGGAAATCTCCGAACTGCTCATAGAGGATTTCCTTCGTCACGGACGCCGCGAAAGCGGGTCGCTGCTCGACCTGTTGAGCGACCGCGAAAAGCAGGTGCTGAAGCTGGTGGCCGAGGGCCACGGCAACAAGATGATCGCGGACAAGCTGTGCATCAGTC
The DNA here is from genome assembly GCF_003402415.2 of Nitratidesulfovibrio sp. HK-II. Lineage (NCBI taxonomy): Bacteria > Pseudomonadati > Thermodesulfobacteriota > Desulfovibrionia > Desulfovibrionales > Desulfovibrionaceae > Nitratidesulfovibrio > Nitratidesulfovibrio sp. HK-II. Next base: position 1,351,422 of record NZ_AP036014.1, on the reverse strand, counting down.
ACAAGACCGTGGAAAAGCACAAGGCCAACCTGAAGCGCAAGCTGGGCGCGGACAGCACGGCCGAACTGGTCAGCTTCGCCATCGAGCACGGGCTGACCGTCACGCCGTAGCCGGGCACGGCGTGCCCCGACGCCGCAACGCGGCCCGACATCACGAGAAGACACTGACGACGGGCCGGACTCCCATGGGAGTCCGGCCCGTCGATGCGTTCGCGCCCCAGTCGCCGGAACCGCCGGGTTCACCAGGGCATCCGGAAAGGCGTTGGAAATGGGTAGGGAGGAAATCGCCGTGCCTTGGCGGCGCTGCCCGCTTGCGGCGGCGCACCGAAGGGCGCGGCGCTTATTCGCGTTCCTGAATCCCCGCATCGCCGGGCATGGCGATCACCGAGGTCAGGGCGGCCACGGCCGCCCGCAGCCACGCCAGGGCGTCCGCCGCCGCATCCACGTCGCCTCCATGGGCGGAGCGTTCCAGCGCCGCCGAGCAGGCGGCCAGTTCCGGCATGGCGTAGTTGGCCGCCATGCCGCGCAGGGTGTGCCCCACTCGGGCCAGCAGCGCCTGGTCGCCCGCAGCCAGCGCCGCCTCCGCCTGCCCCACCAGGGCATCGGCCGTACGCTGCACGCCGGGCAGCAGCGGGCGCATCACTTCAGGCACCCCCGCGGCCAGGGCCGATCCGGAAAGCCCGGGGCCGGACGACGCCTCCGGCACGGCCACCTGTCGCAACTGGCCGCAGCGTGCCAGGGCCAACGCCACATCGGCAAGATCCACGCGCCCGCCCGGGTCGGCCTCGCGCCGTGCGCCCGCACGGCCTCGCGGCACGACGTCGGCTCCGTCGCCGTCCACGTCACGGGGGCGCACCTCGGCCACCGGAACCCCCTCCCAGACCGGGGGAATGGGGATGCCCCCACCCGCGCTGCGCACCACAAGCCGCGCGGCCGGGCCAAAAGAAACGGCCGGGCCCGACGGGCCAGACTGACAAAACGGGCCAGCGGAGGCTCCGCCAACAACGGCATCCCCCCCAATGCCCGAGGCAGGCCGCGCCCCCGGCAGCAGCAGGGCCACCTGCGCCGCCAGGGCGTCGCGCGCAGCCGGGTGCGCGTCGAGCACCAGCACGAGGCACCCCACAGCCCCCCCCATGCCGGGGCGTGCGCCGTCCAGACCATCAACGGCGACGCTCCGCTGCTGCGACGCATCCGTTCCGGCATCATCCCCGTGCAGGGTCGGCGTGTCGCCACCCTTCAAGACCTTTGGCATCGCACCTCCATTTCCCTCGTGCCGGGCGACGCTGTCGCGCCTGTCCACATGCCCGCCCCGGTGCTATCGGCAGGCATGACGCATTGCCTTAGCCCACGCCCGCAGCGCAAGTATTTTTCCGCGCCCGCCAACGCCCCATGGGGAGACGGCAACCTACTTTGGCCGGAATTCCCACGGGATTTAAAAAAAACGCTTGCCAACATCCCCCCCTTTTGGCTAGAAGACCCTCCTGCGCCGAAGTGGTGGAATTGGTAGACACGCTAGGTTCAGGGTCTAGTTCCCGCAAGGGAGTGGGAGTTCGACTCTCCCCTTCGGCACCATCGCACGCAAAGGTCCCGGCATTCGCCGGGACCTTTCTGCATTTTCAGCCCGCCATCGCGCCAACAAGCGCCTTCCCCCCGCAGCTCCCATCCTTGCGCGAATATCTCTAACCGCGTTGCCCCCATCGCCAAAATCATGCATGGCACAAGAGATTCCCATTCAATCGCGCCACGACGAAAGGGAGTGCCCATGCCGTTGCCCGTCGATCGTCCGCCGTTGCGTTCCGCCACCGCCATCGTGCGCGGGGGGCTGGGTTTCGGCCTTTCCATCGCCTGCGTGTGGTACCTCATGCGCGCGGGCCTCTTGCGCGCCCACCTGCCGCAGGTGCTGGCCCTGCCCGAGACCGCCGGGGAATGGGTGATGCCCATCGCCATCATGACCATGCTGGCGTGTTCGCGCTGCGTGGCCCTGATGCCGCGCGCCACGCACCTTTCGCGGGTGCACGACGCGGCGCTGGCCGCGCTGCTGCTGCCCCTGCTGGGACTTGTGCCGGGCCTTGGCCCGCTCGCCCCGGGCATCGGAATACTCTGTGGCGCGCTGGCAGTGGCCGGGGCCACGCTGCTGTTCCACGGATGGGGCGTGCGCCTGGCAGCCCTGTCCAGCCTCGACGCCGCGCTCTGCTTCGCCGTGGCCACCTTCGTGGCGGAATCGGTGCTGGCGCTGTCCATTTCCGGACTGGGCGGCGAAGCCGCCTGGCTGGCCGTGGGCGTGGGCCTGCCGCTGGGCGCGCGCCTGCTGCTGGGCAAGGTCTCCCTGCCCGAAGTCCCCGACGGCAGGGAACCCGCTCCGCTGCGGCCCCTGCCCCCTTCGCTGCTGGCGGCGCTGTTTTTGGCCAGCGCGGCGTGCGGGCTGTTCTACCAATTGCTGGATCAACTGCCCCCGGAAAGCGACGCCACGGTCATGGCCTCCAGCGCGGTGTTCTGCGGGGTTGCCCTGTGCGCGGCCATCCTGTTGCGCTTCCAACCCACCGTGGCCCCGCGCCATCTGTTTCGGCTGGCCCTGCCCCTGCTGGGCCTTGGCTTTGCCACGCTGATGCTGCTGGGCCAGCGCTTGCCGCGCGTGCCCATGTTCATCCAGCTTTCGGGCAGCGCATTGCTGGACGTGTTCATGTACACCTCGCTGCTGCACAGCGCGGGGCTGCACGCGAACCGCAACCGCGCGCGCATGGTGGCCCTCTACTGGGCCATGATCTTCGGGGCGCAGTGGACCGGCAGCCTGCTGTCCATGGGACTCGGATGGCTGCTGCCGCCGGACATCGCCCACATCCAGATCATCTCTCTGGCGGCGGTGTGCGCCATCATTTCCATCATGCTGGTGGTGCGCCCCGACCCGGCCACCTACATGGGCTGGCGGCTGCCAGGCCACGTGCCGGACGACGACGCATCCGACATCGCCTGCCCGGTGGACGACGCCGACTGCGATGACAACGCCATGCTGCGGACCATTCTTTCCGACATGGCGACGGAAACGGAAGAAACGACGGCGACGGACGCCTGCGCCGCGTCGCGACGGCGGGCCACGGACAGTGCGGTTGCGGATGCCGCAATCACGGACGCGCCCCCCCAAGCCTGGCCGCCCGCGCCGACCTGCGTTCCCGGCACGCCCGTCTCCGTCGAGTCCGCGCGCTCGGCGCCCGCCGCGCCGGAGCACCCAGCCATGCCGCGCCACCCCGCCCCCGTGGGCGCGGACGGCGCGGAACTGCCGCTGCCCACCCCGTTCACCCTGCCCGGCATGGGGGCAACGATAAGCCCGCCAGCCCACGCATCCGCCAGCGGCCCCGCCGACGCGGCGCAGCCCGCGCCACCGGCCCGCCCCGCGCCATCCGCCTCGGCCGCGCCGCGCCCCTACCCTTCGGCCCCGCCCGCCGAGTGCCTGGCCGATTCCCTGCGCCGCATGGGGCTCACCCGGCAGCAGGTGGCCGTCACCCTGCTGCTGGCCGACCGCCACTCCGGCCCGGAAATCTGCGACCGGCTGAACATTTCCTACAACACCCTGAAGACCCACGTCCGCAACATCTACCGCCAACTCGGCGTGGCCAACCAGCAGGAATTGCGCAACGCCGTCACGCGGTTCGACCCCGCCCGGCCAAGCGCGTAGCAACCAGTCCCCGCCCGATAGGCTCCCTGCGGCCCCCATGCATGCGATCGGCCTTGTCGCGCAACAGGCGCGCCCGTTCGCGGCCGTTCGTCACCGTGCACAACTGTTGGCCACGGGGCGCTACGGGGCGCTACCGACCGCCAGGGTTCGCGACAACGCGCAAAGCGCCCCGCCATGGCCCGCGCCGCGCCTCCCCCCTTAAAAATCACCCAAAATATCACCCGCAGATTCCACGGTGGGTGATTGTTTTTTTTCTTTCGACGGATATCTTGGCAGCACCGTTACCTTTCCATGATCAGGCCCAGCCCCCGGCCCGTCGCGCGCCAATCTGGCCGCGCACCCGGCCTGGGCCACCCGGCCTGTCAAATGATGTAACGGTGTGTGGCCTTTTCTCTAGAAAAGTTATAACACGCTTGCGCGTCAGCAATATTCTGTAGCAAGGTCGCAGCCGCAGCATTGAGGGGGGGATACGCCGGGCCGCAGGGGGGGCCTTCGACCTGGCGCATTCCAACGTTTCCACACATGCAGAACCGGACGGACACCTCACCGTCATGACCTGGTGGAACCTATGGGGCCGCCGGGAACTGACAAGCGGTTGAGCATGGCCCGCGCGGCAGCCAGCCGTCGCCCCGGCGACGGACAGCCACGCGCGCCGCGCATCGACCTTGCGATACGGCACGACAACCACGGGCGGCCCCGCGCCGCCCGGGAAACCGTAATCGGGATGGTGGCTTCATGGGTCTGCACGCCAATGCGTCCTCCACCGGGCGTCTGCTCGAACTCATCCGCAAGGGCGATTCCGCGCGCCCCGCGCCACGGCCCGTGCCGGGCCCCGGCAAGTGGAACATCCCGCTGCTGCGCCCGCTGAAGGAACGCCGCGTGCTCGGCGTGGAATGGCGCGGCCGCTGCCTGTACCTGGCGGAAAGCCGCCACGGCCGCGCCGGCCTGCCGGTGCTGCAGGGGGTGCAGGCCATCCGCATTCCCGCGGGCATCCGCCCCGGCGACGACGCCTTCTCCTCCTTTCTCCGCCAGCAGATACTCGATTTCTGCGGCCCCGCGCCCGACCTTGAGGTGTGGGCCGCCCTGCCCGACGAACACGCCGAACACTGGCACTTCCGCATTCCCAAGGTTGCGGCCAAGGAACGCGACGACGTGGCCTTCTGGACCGCCCGCAAGGAGCGCGAGTTCGACGAGCGGCAGTCGGTGTTCGACTGCACCATCGGCGGCGAGATCATCGAAAAGGGCGTGCCCAAGCTCCCCGTCACCGCCACCCTGGCGGTGCGCGCGGCCGTTGGCGAGGTGCGCAACATCGTGCAGCGGGCGGGCTTTGCCCTTGCCGGCGCGGCCACGCGGGTCATCGCCTCGCACAACCTGTTCACCACCGGCTGGCTGGACCCGGCCACCGAACAGTTCGCCGTGCTGCACATCGACGAGGAATCGACCCGCATCGACATCTACTCCTCGTCGCAGGTGGTGCTGAGCCGCATGGTCAAGACCGGCTTCGCCAGCCTGGCCCGCGCCCTGGTGGAATCCACCGCCGCCACCGCCCGCCCCCTCACCGACGCCGAAGCCCGCGAACTCTTGCTGCGCAACGCAACCTGCACGATGGCGGGGCCTGTTGCCACCCACGCCACGGGGTCCACCGGCCAGCCCGTGCCCGTGCCCGCAGCGCCCACGGCGCAAGCCGCCTCACCGGCGGGGCCGCCGGTGGCGGACATCGGCTCCAGCATCGCCTCTGCCGTGGAACGGCTGGTGCGCCAGCTGGAACGCACCATGGACCACTTCGCCAACACCCTCGGCTACCCGGCCGTGTCGCGCATGTTCCTTTCCACCCCCGGCGGCTGCCTGCAACCGCTGGTGGACGAATTCGGGCGGCAGGTGGGCATTCCGTGCGCGGCGCTGAACAGCCAGCGCGGCCCGGCCACGCCCGGCGCGGAACTGGACATCGCCAAGCTGCCGTCCGACTGCGCCGAGGCCCAGTGGGCCATCGGGCTTTCGCTGTCGGACGACGCCCGCACCCAGAACTGCGTGAACACCTTCCGCGAGCGCAAGGAAGCCCGCAAGCACGAACGCATCCGCATGGCGGTGGCCGTGGGCAGCATTGTCGTTGTGCTGTGCACGGCGGTGTTCGCCAGCTTCCAGGGGGCGATCCTGCTGTCCGCCCGGTCCGACCGAGACGCCCTGCGCCAGCAGCTTGCCGCCTACGGCGAAACACTCGACAAGCCGAAGCTGCTGGCCGCATCGGCCAAGGGCAAGGCGCTGCGCCTTGCCGTGCAGTCCATGAGCAGGCGGCAGGTTTCCGTGGCGCTGCTGGCGGAACTGGCGGCCGTCACCCCCTCGGGGGTGCGCCTTTCCGGCCTGCGCCTGACCCAGCTCGACCAGCCGGGGCAGACCCAGGGGGCAAAGGACACCAAGGGCAAGGCCGCGCAGCCGCAGGGCAAGCCAGAAGACAAGACGGCCCAGGCCACGGCCATGGCCGTGGTGACGGGCGTGGTTTCCGGCGACATGCTCCAGCGAGAGGCCATGCTGGCCGACTTCCTGTACCGGCTGGAACGCTCCCCCATGGTGCTTTCGGTGACGGTGGAGAAAAAGACCCCGGAAACGGGCGCGGCCACCGAATCGCTGCAGTTCATAGCCACCCTCAAACTGGTGTGACGGGCACAGCCATGCAAGCATCCAAAAGCACATCGCCCTTTCTCGTCCCGGGGCTGTCCCTGGCGGCCATCGTGGGCATGGCGGCCCTGCTCATCGCGCCCGCCATGCGCGAAACGGCCCGCGTGCGCGAAGAAACGGCGCAGGTTCGCGCCATGTTGCAGATGCAGCAGGCCTTCGCCCCGGTCATCGCCGAAATGAAGGCCGACGCGGCCCGCTTCGACGCGCCCCTGTCGCGCCGCACCGCGCTGGCCTCGCCCAACCCGCCCGCGCTGGCCGAGGCCATCGGCACGTTGCAGGAAATGGGCAACCACGCCTCGCTCAAGGGCGTGCGCTTCGTGCCGCTGGCGGAATCGGTGCTGGGCGGCAGCAACCTGGTGCGGCTGGACGGCACGATGGACGGCCCGCTGGAATCGTTCCGCGCCTTCCTCATGCAGGTCACCGCCCAGCCGTGGCTGGACAGGGTGGAATCGATGGAAGTGGCCGCGGGCACCCAGTGGCCCGGCTACAAGGTGTCCATCTGGGTGAAGGTTAACGGCAGCGCAACGCGCATCGGTGGATAACGGCATGACCACCAGGGAAAAGATTTTGCTCGGCATGGCGGGCGTCGCGGCCATCGCGGCGGTGGTCATCCTGTTGATTCCGTCGGGTTCTTCGCGGCCCGTCCCGGCCGCCGGAGCCCCCGGCTCCATGTCGTCCAGCCTTGCTGGCCCGACCGGCGCGACGGGCGCTACGGGCGGCGCGGAAGCCTCCGGCCCCCCGCAGGCCCCGCAGGCCCCGCAGGCCATTGTCGATCAGGCCCGCAAGACCCTGGCCGAGGCGGTGGTGACCCAAAGCCAGCTCTACGTGCTGGACGCGGCCACCCGGCAGGCGGCCCCCAACCCCTTCCACCCCCTGCCGGGCAAGGGCGACGGCATGGGCGGCGCGGGCGGCGGGCAGTATGGAAAAGACGGCAAGAGCGCCGCGCACGACATCGCCTTTACGGGCTACGTGGCCATCGGCAACAGCGTGCTGGCCATACTCGACGGGCTTGAATACCGCGTGGGCGAAACCGTTGCGGACTCCGGATACGTGGTGAAGTCGATAACGCCGGGCAAGGTCGTCCTGGCATCGCCGGGCGATGTGACCGACAGGGAAATTCCCTACTCGGGCGACGACCTGTAACCTGCGAGCAGTACGGGAGAATTCTGATGCGCTCCATGAGAAGACACGTTCCCCTGGCCTTCGTCGTCCTGCTTGCGGCGGCATTCATCGTCGGCACCCTGGGTTGCGCCCAACGCAAGGAAGAGGCCGACCCGTTCTTCGACAAGTGGAAGACCATGGCCACCAACTCCACGGGCTTCTCGCCCTCGCGCGAAACGCGCGACCTCAAGCCCCGCGCCGTGCTGCGGCAGGACAAGGTGGCGGAAGAACAAGACCAGCAGGCCCGCCCGCTGCCCACCGTGCCGGTAACGCTCAAGCTCCACAACGTGGACGTGGGCGTGGCCCTGCGCAGCCTGGCCGCCGCCGCTGGCCGCAACATCATCCTCAGCCCCGGCGTGAAGGGCGCGGTCAACGTCAACGTCAACCGCGTGCCGTGGTCCGACGTGTTCAAGGGCATGCTGGACAGCAACGGGCTGGACTACGCGTGGCAGGGCGAGCTGATCAAGGTCATGACCATGGCCGACAAGAAGGCCGAGCTTGAACGCACCACCCTGGAAAACCAGCGCATCGCCCAAAAGCTGAAGGGCCGCAAGGTTGGCCCGCTCATCACCACCGTGCTCGACGTGCGCTACGCAGAGGCGGCGGAACTGAAAAAGAACCTGGAAGGCTTCCTTTCCAAGGACGACGCGGGCAAGCCCGTGGGCTCGGTGGTGGTGGACACCTTCACCAACTCGCTGATCATCCAGGCCGTGGAAGACGACCAGCGCAAGCTGATGACCCTGGTCGCCAACCTCGACAAGCCCCGCGCGCAAATCCAGTTGCGCGCCCACATCGTGGAAGCCACCAAGGAAACCGCGCGCGACCTGGGCATCCAGTGGGCGGGCCTTGGCCGCAGCGGCAACGCGGGCAACGGCGACAGGTTCTACTTCACCCCCGGCGGCACCAGCGGCTCCACCAGCACCAACCCGCAGACGGGCGGCTACACGCCGTTCTTCGGCAGCCCCGGCATCAGCGGGCAGGGCAACGGCGTCAACTTTCCCATCGACACCACGGGCAAGTCGGGCGCTGCGTCCCTTGGGCTGATGTTCGGCACCATTGGCGGCAACATCCTGGAAATGCAGCTTTCCGCCCTGCAGGAAAACAACAAGGTCAACATCCTCTCGTCGCCCTCCATCTCCACCCTGGATAACCAGATGGCCTTCACCGAAAACGGCGAGAAGGTGCCCTACGTTTCCACCAACGCCCAGGGCGACCGCGAGGTGAAGTTCGAGGATGCGGTGCTGCGCCTGGAAATCACCCCCCACGTCATCGACGACAAGAACCTGAAGCTGAAGGTGCTGGTAAAGAAGGACGAGGTGGACCTTACCCGCACGGTGGAAGGCAACCCCTTCATCATCAAGAAGCAGACCGAAACCACCCTCATCGTGCAGGACGGCGAGACCATCGTCATTTCCGGCCTGACCAAGGACCGCAAGAGCACGGGCCGCAGCGGCGTGCCCGGCCTGCACGACGTGGAAGGCATAGGCTGGCTGTTCGGCAGCGATTCCAAGGGCAGCAAGCTGGAAGAAGTGCTGATCTTCATCACCCCGTCCGTGCTGCCCTACCGCGAACTGGCGGAACAGGGCGGCACCCAGAGCATCACCGTGCAGCCGGGCCAGGTAGGCCAGACCATCCAGTCTGGCCAGCAAGGCCAGCCCCCCGTGGTCAGCCAGCCGGTGCTGCCCCGCCAGTAGCCGCAGGAACGCAAACCATGACGCCACACCATCACCCCGTAGCAAGGTAGGAACGCCGTGCGTCAGCGTGTACGATTGGGCGAACTGCTGGTGCAGGCCGGGCTGCTCACCGACGAGCAGCTCAAGGCCGCCCTGCGCGAACACAAGAAAAGCGGGCTGCGCCTTGGCCAGTACCTGACCAAGACCAACCTGTGCCGCGAAGCCGACGTGGTGGAACTGGTAAGCCGCCAGTTGAAGATAGACCGGTACAGCCCGCAGCAGTACCCGCTCAGCCTGAACATGGCCGAGCGCCTGCCGCTGGACGCCGCGCAGAAGTGCAGCGCCGTGCCCATCCAGCAGCACGGGCACGTGCTGGTGGTGGCCATGGTCGACCCGCTGGACATCGACGCGCTGGACACGCTGGAGTTCATCACCAACAGCGAGGTGGAGCCGCTCATCTGCACCGAGCAGGAGTACAACCAGCTCTTCAGCGCCATCTACGGCATGTTCACCAACCTCGATGGCGTCATCGAAAGCCTGGGCGACCTGCAAACCGCCGCCGCCAGCACCACAGACGCCGCCGAGCGCGACGTGGCCGTGGACGAACTGGCCAACCAGGCCGACCTTGCGCCCGTCATCCGGCTGGTCAACTCCATTCTGGCGCAGGCCGTGCGCGAAGGCGCGAGCGACGTGCACATCAGCCCCGAAAAGGACAGCGTGCAGGTGCGCTTTCGCATAGACGGCAAGCTGCGCGAGGCCCCGGCCCCGCCACGCAGCGTGGCCCCCGCCGTTGTCTCGCGCATCAAGATCCTGGGCAACATGGACATCGCCGTCACCCGCGTGCCGCAGGACGGCCGCTTTACCATGCACCTGGACAACCGCGAGATAAACGTGCGCGTGTCCAGCATACCCACCATCTACGGCGAAAACATGGTGATGCGCCTGCTGGACATGAGCGGGCGCGACTACACGCTGGACATGCTGGGCATGCAGCAGAACGACCACGTGACCATCGAAGGGGCCATCCACAAGCCCTACGGCATGATCCTGTCCACCGGCCCCACGGGCAGCGGCAAGTCCACCAGCCTGTACGCCATCCTGAAAAGCATCAACCGGCCGGACATCAACATCATCACCCTGGAAGACCCGGTGGAATACCGCATCCGGGGCATCCGCCAGGTGCAGCTGAACCGCAAGGCGGGCATGACATTCGCCAGCGGCCTGCGCTCCATCCTGCGGCAGGACCCGGACGTGGTGATGGTGGGCGAAATACGCGACGCGGAAACCGCCGCCATTGCCGTGCAGGCCGCCCTTACCGGCCACCTTGTGCTGTCCACCCTGCACACCAACGACGCGGCGGGCGCGGTGACGCGCCTTATCGACATGGGCATAGAGCCGTTTCTGGTGTCTTCGGTGCTGCTGGTCTCGTTCGCGCAGCGGCTGGTGCGCCGGGTGTGCACCAACTGCGGGGAACCCTACGAGCCGCTGCCTGCGGCCCTTGCCGCCTTCGGCCTTGCGCCGGACACGCCGGGGGCCACCTACCTGAAGGGGCGCGGCTGCCACCACTGCGCGCATACCGGCTACCGGGGGCGCACCGGGGTGTTCGAGATACTGCCCATGACCCAGACCATCCAGGATCTGGTGATCAAGCGCAGCTCCACGCAGATCATCGCGGAAACGGCCATCGAGGCCGGGCTGATGCGCACCCTTAAGCAGGACGCGGCGCAGAAGATTCTGCGGGGCACCACGACGGTCGAGGAAGCGGCGACGTCCGTCATGCTATAGTTTCAACGTGTCCTTTTCTCCGTTGGCGTCGTCAACCTTCGTCCGCCGCTTCGGTCGAATACCACAAAAGTATACTCCCTCACGGCGGACTCGGTTTCCTCGCCAACGAAGAAAAATCCTACGTTGAAAGCTGACAGCCTCGCAACGGCGTGAAAAAACCAGAGCGCTGAACAAACAAAAAGCCATCGGCCAACGTACAGGCACATTTTCTCAGCTAACCGGCAACATCAGCAACAGGCACGACATGCCCACCTACGTCTACACCGCGCTGAACGAAAACGGCGTGAACATGCAAGGCGCCATCGACGCGGACACCGCAGACGCCGCCCGCGCCCTGCTGCTGTCACGCGGCTACGTGCCCATGAAGGTCAAGGCGCAGGGGGCCAGCTTCGAGTTCGGCGCGCTGGGCGACATCCTGAACCCGGTAAAGCCCAAGGAACTCATCCTGTTCACCAAGCAGTTCCGCACCCTGTTCCAGGCGGGCATACCCATCACCCAACTGTTGCAGGTGCTGCAGAACCAGACGGAAAGCAAAAAGCTCAAGCGCGTGGCGGCAGACATGGCCCAGTCCATCGTGGGCGGCAGCACCCTGTACGACGCCTTCAAGGCGCACCCGCGCGTGTTCAGCGAACTGTACTGCTCCATGATGCGCGCGGGCGAAGCCAGCGGCGCGCTGGGCGACGTGATGGAACGGCTGGTCTACCTGCTGGAGCACGAGCACAAGATACGCTCCGACATCAAGTCGGCCATGCGCTACCCCAAGATGGTGCTGGGGGCATTGACCATTGCGTTTTTCGTGCTGCTGAACATGGTCATTCCCAAGTTCATCACCATATTCTCCAAAGCGCGCATTGAGCTTCCTTGGCCCACCAAGGTTGCGTTGGGATTACACCATGCTCTGACTACATATTGGCCAATTGCGCTCGGCCTGTTGGTGTGCGGAATTGTGTCCTACAAATGGTGGGTGCGCACTGAACCAGGCCGCTACTGGCGCGACCACACCCTTCTGCTCATCCCCATTACAGGGCCTGTGCTGCAAAAGTCTGTCATGGCCCGTTTCGCATCCATTTTTTCGATCATGCAGTCTAGCGGTGTATCCGTGCTCGATGCGCTGGACGTGCTGACCAACACCATCGGCAACGCGGCCATCGCCCGCGAATTTCGCAGGATACAGGACAAGCTGCGCGAAGGCCGGGGCATTGCAGACCCGTTGAAATCGGCCAAATTCTTCACCCCGCTGGTCATCAACATGGTGGCCATTGGCGAGGAATCGGGCAGCCTCGATTCCATGCTGAAAGACGTGGCCGCCCACTACGATGAGGAAGTGGAATACGCCGTGGCGGGCATGGCCGAGGCCATCGGGCCCGTGCTCATCGTGGCGCTTGCGGCGGTGGTGGGCTTTTTCGCCCTCGCCATCTTCATGCCCATGTGGGACCTGACAAAAATGGTCCAGCGGTAAATCGGCCCAACACTCCGGACTATCAAGCATGCTGATGGTACTCGGAGGAAAGATATGGGAGCATATGCGGATAGACCGCGAATGACGTCAACAGGCTATATTAAATGTATATCAGGAGGAATTATGAAAAAGGATCGCACCAACAGGCAAGGGCAGAAGGGTTTCACCCTCATTGAAATCATCGCGGTGCTCGTCATCATGGGCATTCTGGCAGCGGTTGTTGCGCCACGCTACTTTGAGCTCACCAACAACGCCAACCAGGCTGCGGTTCGCGCGGCTGGCGCTGAAGTCCAAGCACGCATCAACCAGTTGTTCGCCCAACAGTTGCAAGTTTCCAACGGCGTTTGCACGACTGCCCTTGCTCAAGTTGGCTCAACCAACTTGACGGACGCAGACGGCAACGTGGGTGGCTGGACGGTTGCGGGCACTGGCTGGGCTGACCCGCTGGCTGCTACCAACGGTGTGGTTGCGGTTACTCTCACCAACGCCGCAGACACCACTATCACCGGTGCCTACAACCTGCGTCCGCCTCTCTGCGACTAACACCACGTCGGCGGCGGCGCACCCGCGCCGCCGCCCTTTCCCCATCTACGCACAGGTGTCCGCCATGAACGAAGCCTTCAGCCGCATCATCTCCCAGGCCGTGGCCCACGGCTGGTCCGACGTGCACATCACCGGCGGCCATCCGGTGGCGTACCGCAAGGACGGCGACATCGGCATGCTGCGCGACACCGTGCTGTCGCCCGTGGAAGTGGACGGGCTGGCCCGCGACCTGCTGAACCCGCACCGGGCGGACATACTGCGCCGCCGCTGGTCGGTGGACTTCGCGCATTCCGTGGCGGGCATCCGGGTGCGGGTGAACATCTTCAACACCACGCGGGGCCTCAGCCTGGCCGTGCGGCTGCTGGCCGGGCGCATACCCACCCTGGCCCACCTGAACCTGCACCCCTCGCTGGAAGAATTCACCCGCCTGCGGGCCGGGCTGATACTGGTGTGCGGGGCCACGGGCAGCGGCAAGACCACCACCATCGCCGCCATGCTGGACGAGATAAACCGCAACCGCCCGGCGCACATCATCACCCTTGAAGACCCCATCGAATACCGCTTCGCCTCCAAGAAGGCACTCGTGGAGCAGCGGGAACTGGGGGCGCATTTTCCCAGCTTCGAGCGCGGCCTTCTGGACGTGCTGCGCGAAGACCCGGACGTGATCCTGGTGGGCGAACTGCGCGAGGCGGAAACCATCCGCCTTGCCCTTTCCGCCGCGGAATCGGGCCACCTGGTCATCGCTTCCCTGCACTCGGCCACGCCGGAAGAAGCCCTGTACCGGCTGTGCAACGCCTTTCCGCTGGAGGCGCAAGACCTGGTGCGGCACCAGTTGTCGTCCACGTTGCACGCCATCGTGGTGCAGCAGTTGCGCATGCACCCCGTGGCCCGGTTCCGCGTGCCGGTGCTGTCGCTGCTCATCGGCACCCACCCGGTGCGCATGCTGGTGCGCGAGGGCAAGTTCGCCCAGTTGCACAGCATCATGGAAATGGGGCGCGGCGAGGGCATGTACACCATGGATGCCTACTACGACGACTTCCTGAACCGGCCGCAGCGCTTTTCCGCCCCGTCCAACGTGTTTCGCCCCGCGCCGGAAGAAGACCAGCAGCCGGACTACGATTCTCCGCTCATGGACCGGGGCCTGGGCACCACCCACTACACCCCGGAATCGGCCCGGCACCTGGCCCGGCCGGATGGACCGGCCCTGCACGCGGCCATGCACGCAACCGTGGACACGGCCCAGCCGGGGGCGACCCGTGCCGACATGGCCCAGCCCGAAGAACACGGCGAACCGGTGTACACCCTGACCGACGAGGGCAGGCTGGAGGATGTGTTGCGGGAGTTTACCGGCCGATAGCAGCAGGGGCGGCAGGGGGGAACGCCGCCACGCAGCAGCAGGAAATTTTCACGCCTTACGGGCGGGCCAGCGCCCGCCGCAACGGCCGGGCCCCGCGCCCGGCGGGCACGCACATGACGATGCACACTCCGCATACCGCTTCCATGCCCCCCGCCGGGCAGCGCGGCTTCACCATCCTCGAAGTGGTGGCCGTGCTGGTGATCATGGCGGTCATCACCGCCGTGGCCGCCGGGCGCATCTTCGAGCAGACCCCGGCGGAACTGGCGGGCATCTCCGCCAGCGTGCGCAGCCACCTGCGCTACGCCCGCACCCGGTCCATGAACAGCGACGAGGTGTTCGGGGTGCAGATCATCTCCGCCACCACCTACGCCGTATTCCGCAACGGCAATACCGGCACCCGCGTGGTGCTGCCCGGCCAACCGGCCACCGGCATCATCACCGTGGAGAACCAGGCCGCGTTCACCACCGGGGCTGCCATCATCAGCTTCGACGCATGGGGCAGGCCCTGCTCCAACGCGGCGGGCACCACCCTGCGCACGGCCAACACCACCGTCACCGTCAGCTACCTTGGCCAGACGGAGAACATCGTCGTGGTCCGCAACACGGGGTATCTGCAATGAACCGGCACCATCCCCGCATGACCGCAGCCGCGCCCGTCCGCACCGATCTCATCGGCCTCAACGACCGCAACGACTTCAAGGACAGGCGCGCGGGCTTCACGCTCATCGAAATCATCGCCACCATTATCATGCTCGCGCTCATGGCTTCCATGATGTGGTCAGTGTCCGGCACGGCCTTGCGCGGCAGTGCCGATAGCCTTGTCCGAGCCACGGCGCAAGCCCGATTGACGGACGCCATCGAATCCATGACCGCCGACTACCGCGAACTGTACGCCACCGTCGCCGACCCCATCGCCACCATCATGACGCGCATCGGCACGGCGGGCTCCGCCCAGAACAACACCTATGGCGCATACACCGTGGTGGTGAACCGGCGCATCCGCTTCACCGGCGCAGCGCCCGCTTTCAGCGAACAGGCCGACAGCAACGGCGACATCCTGCGCGTGACCATCAGCGTGGACGGTTCCACCGCCACCACCCTGTTTTCGCGTTAGGGGGACATGCCATGAACGCCAAGGGCTTCACCCTCATCGAAACCGTCGTGGTCCTGATGCTTACGGGCCTGCTGGCCGCCGTGGCCGGGGTGGGCATTGTCACCGGGGCGCGCAGCTTCGTGCAGGCGCGCGAGGCCAGCGAACTGGCGCAGGAAGCGCAACTGGCCATGGACCGCCTGACCCGCGAGATTGTGGAACTGGTGGACGTTCCGGCCAACAGCACCTCCACCCTGCTGGTCATCCGCAACGTGGGCGCGCAAGGCACGGCGCAGTTCAACCGGTCCATCCAGTACGTGGCCAACGCGCAGGCCATCCGCGTTGCCGACGGCACCGGCGGCGCTGCCAACGGCGATACGCTTATCGACAACGTGACGGCCTTCGGGCTGACCTACTGGCAGGAAGACACATCAAGCACCACCTGGGCATCCACCACCGACGCCCGCCTGCTTTCGGCCATCGACGTCACCTTCACCCTCACCGCGCCGGGCGGCACCACCCGCACCTTCACCAACCGCATCGTGCCCCGCAACAACGAAAACCGGGGCGGGGCCAGCCCCAATGCCGCGCCCCCTTCGCTGGCGCGCTACGACGTGTGCTTCGTGGCCACGGCGGCGGCGGGCGACGGCGGGCACCCCGTGGTGGTGCAGTTGCGCCAGTTCCGCGACAGGCTGCTGCTGCCGTGGGCAGGCGGGCGGGCGCTGGTGCGGGCCTACTACGCCGTGGGGCCGGACATGGCCCGCGTGGTGGCCGCGCACGAACCTTTGCGCGTGGCCACCCTTGCCGCGCTGACGCCCGTGGCCGCGCTGGCGGGCATGGCCGTGCACGCCCCCGGCTGGCTGGCGGCCACGGTGGCGCTGTCGGTGCTGCTGGTGGCCGTGACGGGGCGCGCCCTGCGCCGGGGCCGCACCGCCGCGCGCGCGAGGACCGGGCAAGAGGCGGGCGGCATCGCCCCCGGTGCGCAGCGGCAGCACGGGGCCGTGCTGCTGAGCGTCATCGTGACCATCATGGCCTTTTCGGTGCTGGCCGCCACCCTGGTGCCCATGATGACCGGATCGCTGATGGGCGAAATTTCGGCCGTGCAGGGCGACCAGGCCTACTACCTTGCGGAATCTGGCTTTGGCGCGGCGGGCAGCATGTTTCTTGCGGCGGGCGACGAGCAGGCCCGCAAGGACCTGCTGGAAACCATGGACGGCTCCACCTACAACCTGTCGGGCAACGCGGGCTCGTTCACCCTGGGCGTGGAACCCTACTGGTACGAGGTGACCAACAACACCGGCACCACCCTGACCACGCGCGCCTACGGCACGCCGCCCACCCTGCCCGCCAACACCACCGGGCGCATCCGCGTGGGCACCGGGTCCACCTTTTACACCTACAACAACATTGCTGTTTCGGGCGACACGGTAACCTTCACCCTTACCAGCACGCCCTCGCCGCTTATCTCATCGGGCACGGACGTCTTTTTCAGCGGGCAGCCCAGCGCCAGCCAGACCGTGACCCAGCGCGGCAACCTTACCCTCAATTCCACCCATGTCTCCGCCTTTCCCAACGTGAACGGCATGTTCACCATCCGCGACGGCACCACCCACACCGGCCGCGTGGCCTACGTGTACCGCCGCAAGACGGGCAACACGCTGGAAGACGTGCGGTTGGTGGAGGGCCAGGGCGTCACGTGGTCCAACCTGGCGCTTACCGCCGCCTCTAACATCACGCTGGAAGCCTACCTGCGCCTGCATTCCACGGGCACCCCGCCCGGCGGCATGGCGCGCGAGGTGATCTACAACGTGCCCATCGGCTGGATTCTGGGCGGCGGCAACTTCAGCAAGGAACAGTATCAGGACACCTTCGCCAACCTGAGCGCGTGGTACACCGGCAGTTCCAGCGAAGGGCATCTGGGCGGGCACCAGGTGGCCACGGCGGACGGCAGTTCGGCGCTGGACATCACCGGCATGGCCACGGCATCCACCAGCGGGGTGGGGGCTTTCTTCAGCTGGCTGACGGGCAGCAACCAGTGGAGCACGCTGTTCTTCAACTGGGGGGCCACCAACGTGAACCTGGCCCGTGGCTGGAGCGACGCGGAAGGCTTTCTGAGCTACGACCTGCAATTCAAGATGTACGACCCGGACCAGGGCAGCGCGCAGGAATTCTTTGGGGGCGTGCTGTTTCGCGCCCGCAACAACGCGGCGGGCGACGACCTGGATTCCTTCGGCATCTCGTTCGTGCGCTACCGCATGACCAGCGTGTTTGGCGGTTCTTGGTACTGGGAAGGCGACGTGCCCACGGCGCTGGCGCCTTACTACAACAGTGCCGCCGACCCCGGCCCGTTGTTCCTTTCGGACAGCAACAGCGAAATACGGTCCGGCTTTCTGGGCCTTATCCGCTACAAGTATTCCGTGCCCGCCATCCTGCTGTGGGAACGGCGCGACGGCAACTTCCGCTGGCTGGCCTACAAGGCGCTGACGGGCAGCACGTCGGGCATCGTGACCTACACCGACAGCAACAAGCGCTACCGGCTCACCAGTTGGCCCACCATGCTGGTGCGGCTGGTGGAGGGGCAGTCTCTGGCCTTCCAGAGCGGGGGCGGCGCGGACGGTTCCGGCGGCACGCTGCGCATCAACTACGACGACGAGATAACCACCGCCACCGGGGCCAAGGCGCGGGTCATCGGGCCGCCCATCGTCACCGGCGGGGCGTGGTCGTCGGGCACCGCAGCCGGCACGCTGGTGCTGACCAACATCGACACCACGCAAGGCAACTTCAGCGCCAACCAGGCAATCCGGGTGGACAACGTGCAGCATGCCGCCACCGGGGCGGGCGGGCTGGGCGCCAAGAGCAACTACATCCGCATCTACTATTCCGACGCGGGCAGTTCGACCACGGGCAACGCCACGCCCTACGACAACACCCGCCGTTCCAACCAGCGCCTGACCACCACCGACGCCAAGCTGAACTGGATACCCGACGACTACGAGCAGTGGACATCCACCACCGACTACTTCACCCTGGTGCAGTGGGACGGCGTGAACACCGTGGGGGCCACCGGCATGAACGAACGGCTGGGCGACAGCACCGACCGGCTGACCATAGTGCGCAGCACCAACCTGCTTTCACCCGCGTACGATGCCGCCAACCCCGTGTTTTCGCCGTCGGAAGGGATATCCATCGTCACCAGCGGCCCCAGCGGCGACAACCTGTATTTCGACGACTTCGGGCTGCAACTGGACCTGCGCGGCGGCAAGGGCTTTCTGCCGCCCATCCAGCAGTAGGCGGCAGGGAAAGGCGCGGACACGCCGAGGACAGGCAAGACAAGGGCAGGGACAGGGCAGGAACAGGGCAGGAAAAAGCGCGCCCCCCGTTGTTCGAGGGGCGCGTGCTTGCTGGATAGTGGAAGACATGGCCGGGCAGCGGCCCAACGCCGGGGTGAACGCGGCGCGAAGGCGACGCGGGGAAAAGGGCCGGGAAGGCGGGCCGCTACTGGCCGCCGCCCTCGCCGGACGCCTCGGCCCCTTCGGGGGACAGCAGCTTGAGGCGGCTTTGCACCTCGTTGATGCGCCCTTCCACCTCGTTCTGGTAGTAGCGCGACCGCTGCTTGGCGTAACCGTCGCCAGAGGATCGGGCGCGGCGGTTGGCAAGGTCGTAGGCGTCCTTTTCCTTTAGCAGTTCCTCAAGGCGGCGTTGCAGGGCCTCGCGCTCTTCGGCCTTGGGGTCCGGCCCGGCCTGAATGGCCGGAAGCAACTGCCCGTCGGCGTCCAGTGCGGGCTGGCCGGGTGCGGCAGGCTGGCCGTCTGGGGCGACGCGCACGGGTTGTCCGTCCGGCCCCAGCACGGGCTGGCCGTCCGGCCCCACCACCACGCCGTCAACGACATGCGTGCCGCCCTCGCCCGGCCCCGGAACGCCCGGCACAGCGGCGACGCCCGCCGGGTTGCCAGGCGAGGGGTCGGACGGGGCATCGACCCGCCCCGCGTTGGGCGTGGCGGAAAGACTTTTCATGTCGGCGGGCGCTGCCGCCGGGGGCGTGTCGGAAATGTGCTTCACGCCCTTCTCGTCGGTCCATATGTACACCTTGCCGCCAAGGGCCGTGCCCGGCGCAAGCAGCAGCCCCGCCACCAGCAATGCCGCAAGCGGCAAACCCGGCTTTTTCGGTGAGAACATCGGCACCTCCCATGCATCGCGTACAAATTTCGTCGCTACCGTGGGCATTCGCCCCGCAATCCGGACCATACACCAGGAACGGCGCATCAGCCACGCCCATTAGATGGCGCGGGCGGGGCCGCGCTGCCGTGCTGGCCGCCGCGTTGCTGGTGGCCATGGCCGCGCCCTTTGGCGCGTGCGGCGCGCTCGTCCGCCCCGCCGCCGCCGCAGAAGTCGTCACCATCTACCGCTACGTGGACGAGGACGGCGTGGTGCACCTGACCGACAAGCCCAAGGGCGATGCGCGCTACCGGGTGTTCGGACGGTTTCGGGTGCAGGAACTGGTGAAGGCGGTGGGGCCGGTGGGCATCAAGGGGCTGGCCGCCCGGCACGGCGCGCGACACGGCGTGGACCCGAAGCTGGTGGAGGCGGTGATAGCCGTGGAATCGAACTACGACCCCACGGCCGTTTCGCCCGCCGGGGCGCAGGGGCTGATGCAGATCATGCCCGGCACCCAGCGCGACCTTGGCGTTTCCGCGCCGTTCGACGCCGACGCCAACGTGGAGGGCGGCGTGCGCTACCTGAAATCGCTCATGGACCGCTTCGGCGAGCTGCCGCTGGCGCTGGCCGCCTACAACGCCGGGCCGGAACGGGTGGCGAAGCACGGCGGCATCCCGCCCATACCGGAAACGCAGCAGTACGTGGCCAAGGTGATGGATACCTATGCGCGGCTTTCGCGGTAGAGGCTGTTTCTAAATTGTCCTTTCGCCCGTTGGCATCGTCAAACTTCACCTGCCATTTCGGTCGAATACAAGAAGAGTATACTCCCTCATGGCGGGCTTGTTTTCCTTGCCAACGAACGAAATGCCTTATTTAGAAACAGCCCCTAGAGGCAGTTACAACTTGTCCTTTCGCCCGTTGTAAAAAGGATGGCTGCTGGCTGGCTACGCGGGCTTGCCGGTGACGAACCCGAACCACCAGCGCACGATGGCCGGGCCGTACAGCATGTACACCACCGCGCCCAGGCTGAGGAACGGGCCGAAGGGAATGGCCACCTCGCGGGCCGACTGCCCCGCTTCGCGGCGGCGCAGAAACCACGCGGCTGCCAGCAGGGCCGAAAGGCCCGCCAGCAGCGTGACCACGGGCAGGGCCTGCCAGCCGCACAGCCCGCCGATGAGCACCATCAGCTTCACGTCGCCAAGGCCCATGCCGTCGATGCCGCGCGCCCGCTTGAAGCCCGCCAGCACCAGCCAGAACGCGCCGCCGCCCGCCGCCGCGCCGATCAGGCTGTCGGCCAGGGGCATGTCCAGCAGCAGCACGGCGGCCACAGGGGCGGCCAGCGCGCCGGACAGGGTGATGACGTCGGGCAGGATGAACGTTTCGAAGTCGATGAACGAGGCCACCAGCAGCGCCCCGCCGAACACCATGTACACGGCGAAGGGCCACGTTGGGCCAAAGCGCAGCGCCAGCAGCAGGGCCAGCAGGCCGGATGCGGCCTCTACGATGGGATAGCGCGGGCTGATGCGCTGGCCGCAGGCATGACAGCGGCCGCGCAGCACAAGATAGCTGAGGATGGGCACCAGATGCCACGGGCGCAGCCGCGCCGCGCAATGCGGACAGTGCGACGGCGGCCACAGCAGCGATTGGCCCTCTATGGCGCGGTGGATGCACACGTTGTAGAAGCTGCCAAGCACAAGGCCCAGCACCAGCGCCAGCCATGGAAAGACGGCGGGATCGGTGAACGGCATGGGTGTCGGTTCCTCCTGCGCCGTTGCGCACCCGCCTTCTAGCAGAAGGGGCCATGTGACGCCATTAGTATACGATGCTTGATTATTCCGCCCATCCGCATAGGATCGGGCCAGCCTGAAAACCGGGCGCGAGAGCGGCGCGCGGGCCTTGCGCGCCCGCAACGGCGGAAACGCTTCGCAACGGCGGCAAGGCACCGAGGCACGCTGGCGCACGACCGACCCGACCGGCACACCGACATGACCGGCATGACCGACATGACCGGCACGACCGCCACAACCGGCCCCGCGCACGCACATCCCCCGCTGCCGCCCGTGCGGCGCAAGGAACCACGCATGGCACGCATCGACCAGTTCTTCCACATCCTGCACGGGCTTG
Organism: Nitratidesulfovibrio sp. HK-II; assembly: GCF_003402415.2. Lineage (NCBI taxonomy): Bacteria > Pseudomonadati > Thermodesulfobacteriota > Desulfovibrionia > Desulfovibrionales > Desulfovibrionaceae > Nitratidesulfovibrio > Nitratidesulfovibrio sp. HK-II. The sequence continues at coordinate 1,329,733 of NZ_AP036014.1, read as the reverse complement.
GCGGCTCGGACCTGCACCTTTCCAGCGGCTGCACCCCCATGGTGCGCGTGCACGGCACGCTGCAACGGCTGGACCAGCCCGCGCTGGACGACGCGGACCTCGCCGCCATGCTGGACGAGATCATTCCCCCCGCCCGCCGCGCGGAATTCGCCGAAACAGGCGACCTGGACTTCGGCTACGCCGTGCCCGGCATGGCCCGCTACCGCGCCAACTTCTACCGCCACGAGCGCGGCGTGGGCGCGGCATTCCGCGAGATTCCAAGCAACATCCCCTCGGTGGAGGCGCTGGGCCTGCCCCCGCTGCTGCGCGACCTGGCCATGCTGCCCAAGGGCCTCGTGCTGCTTACCGGGCCCACCGGCAGCGGCAAGTCCACCACGCTGGCGGCCATGATCGACCACGCCAACACCCACCGCCGCGACCACATCATCACCATCGAAGACCCGGTGGAATTCGTGCACGAGCCGCGCGGGTGCCTGATCAACCAGCGCGAGGTGGGACGCCACACCAAGAGCTTTGCCGCAGCCCTGCGCGGTGCCTTGCGCGAAGACCCGGACATCATCCTGGTGGGCGAAATGCGCGACCTCGAAACCATCAGCCTGGCGCTGGAGGCGGCGGAAACCGGGCACCTTGTGCTGTCCACGGTGCACACCATCTCCGCGCCCAAGACCATCGACCGCATCGTCGAGGTGTTTCCGTCGGAAATGCAGGCCCAGATCCGCACCAGCCTTTCGGAAACCCTGCAGGCCGTCATCTCGCAGGTGCTGTTTCCGCGCGCCGACAGGCCGGGCCGGGTGGCCGCGCTGGAAATCATGCTGGGCGTGCCCGCCGTGCGCAACCTGATCCGCGAAAGCAAGACCTACCAGCTGACCAGCGTGCTGCAAACCGGCAAGAACGCGGGCATGCAGACCCTGGACGACGACATCCTGCGGCTGCTGGGCGCGGGGCTGATCCACCCGCGCGACGCCGCCGTGCACGTGGCCGACAAGCCGCGCTTCAAGCCGTATCTGGCCGGGGTCGGCCCCACCGCCATGGGCCGCGCGGCCAGCGCATCGGACGCAACGGACGACGATTTCTGAGCGGCGGCCCCCCCCACGGACCCCAAGGACGCCAAGGCGCTCAAGGATACGCCATGAACTATCTTGAATTGCTCGGCCTCTCGCGCGAACCGTTTTCCACCTCGCCAGACCCGCTCTCGTACTACCGCGCGCCCGGCCACGAACTGTGCCTGCACCGGCTGGAAATCGCCGTGCGGCTGCGGCGCGGGCTGAACGTGGTGCTGGGCGAGGTGGGCACCGGCAAGAGCACCCTGTGCCGCTGCCTGCTGCGCGCCTTTGCCGAACAGCCGGAAGTGACGGCCCACCTGATTCTGGACCCCGGATTCGCCAGCGCGGAAGCCTTTGCCCTGCACCTGTGCGAACTGCTGGCCGGGCCTTCTGCCAGCCCGGCCGCCAGCCCGGCGGGCGGGACCAGCGCGAAGGCGGCCGCAGCCGATACGGTGAACGCGCCCGACGCCGGAATCGGCAGTATGCGCGAAGACGACGGGTTCGGCCCCACTCCGGCGCACATCACCGTCAGCAGCGCCCCGGCGCACGCACCGGGCGACGCCGCGCGGGCGGCCCCCGGCAGCGAACTGCGGCGCGAGGCGGTGGAACGCATCCAGACCGCCCTGCTGCGCCTGACGCAGGAGCAGGGGCGCATCGTGGTGCTGTGCATCGACGAAGGCCAGAAGCTGCTGCCCGAATGCCTGGAAGTGCTGCGCGAATTGCTGAACTTCGAGACCAACACCGAAAAGCTGCTCCAGATCATCCTGTTCGGCCAGCGCGAACTGGAAGACACCATCGCCGCGCTGCCCAACTTTCGCGACCGCATCAACGAATACCTGCCCCTGCGCCCCCTTTCGCCGCGCGAAACCATCCGCCTGGTGCGCCACCGGCTGCGCCTGGCGGGCGGCCCCGCCGGGGAGCGGCTGTTCACCCTGCCCGCGCTGCTGGCCGTGCACCGCGCCACCGGCGGCTACCCGCGCAAGATCATGCGCCTGTGCCACCAACTGGTCATGAACCTGCTCATAAACAACCGCCGCCGCGTCACCTGGCGCGAGGTGAACGCCTTCGCCAGCCGCGATGCCGGGCTGGGCGGCAGGCTGGAAACCGGCCCGGCGGGACTTGTCGGCCTTGCGGTCGGGGGCGGGCCGGGGCCGCTGCGCGTGGCGGGCTACGTCGCGCTGGCCGCCCTGCTGCTGGGCGCGGGGATGTGGACGGGCGGGCACATGCTGCGCGGCGGCGAACTGCACCTGCCGTGGGCCGCCAAGGGCGTACAGGTGGCCGATGTCGGCATGGCGGGTTCCACGCCCGCGCCCGCAGAAGGAGCAGCGGACGGCGGCATGGTGGGCTTCTTCCGTCCGCTGCTGGCCTCTCTGGGGCTGTCCGGCGCGGAAACCGGCACCGGAACAGGCAAGGACGCTGCGCCAGCCAACGCGCCCGGCGCGGAAACGCGCGCCAGCGCATCGGCCCGGCCGCAGGCGGCAACCCCCGCCATGGCTGGCCCGGCAACGGCCGCGCTGCCCGGAGCAGGTTCCACAGGCCCCACGGGCGCGACAACCGCGCCGCCCGCCCGGCTGGGCATGGTGGTGCTGCCGCGCGGCGAAACCCTGCTCAGCCTGCTGGACGCCGTGTACGGGCGCGCCGCCGCCGTGCTGGACGCGGTGTTGCAAGCCAACCCCGCCATCACCAACCCCAACCGCCTGCCGTCGGACACCATCCTGGCCCTGCCCGCCATCGCCACGGAGCCGGGCATGGAGCGGCGCGGCCAGTGCGCCCTGCTGCTGGAAAGCCACCCTACGGTGGAAGAAGCCTACCGCGCCTTGCGCGCCAAGGGCGGCGGCAAGCGGGATGTGGTGCTGGCCCCGGTGTGGAAGCCCGACCGGGGGCTGCGCTTCTACCTGATGCCGCCACGCTTCTACGCCAAACCCGCCGAGGCCCACGCCGCGGCCGAACGGCTGTTCCAGCGATTTCCCGCCGCCACGGTGGAACCCGCCTTTGGCGACGGCGCGGTGTTCTACCGCCACTTCGACTGATCCGGCCACGTTCCCGGCCGTGCACCACGCACGAACCCAGGCGGCCCGTCAGCACTGCCGGGCCGCATTCCGTTCGGCCCCGGCTGCGCGTACCATCTCGCCGGGGTGGCAACGCCCGTCACCGTGCCCCACCCTGCTCCGCCGTATGCCTCGCGCCGTATGCCACGCGCCGGTCACGCGCGCGCGCGACGTATCCGGAACCGCGCCGTCACGCCCTTCCAACGCGCGCCCGCGCCGCCGTCACCGCGCCGTCACCATATCCTCACGCAACGCACGCCGAGGGATGCTTCCTTATTTGGTGAAACCGCGCTAAAGATTTTCTAGAGTCTCGAAATAGGGAGCGCACGTCGCCCCGCCCATTCCGCCTCGTGGCCCCCAACCCAGGAGCACCCATGGCGAAGAAGAAGGTGGACGCAGGCAACGGCAAGCGCCGCAAGGAACGGGTTGTCCCCGTCACCGGCGCCACATCCGTCCCCGCGCCTTCTGCGATGCAGGAAGAGGCCCCGCCCCTGCCGGAACGCAACGGCAAGCTCAGGCTCTCGTCACTGGAGGATTTCGAGGAGCACAAGCAGGCGCACCACGCCGACCTCAGGAACGCCGCCCGCGCGGCCCCCCGCCCCACCGGCAAACCGGGCGGCAAGACCGCAGCGACAGCCGCAACTGGCGCGGCGGGACGCCGCAAGGCCGCAACGCGCCCCTCCGCCGGAGAAATCCGCAAGCATTACGTCATCGACACCAACGTCCTGCTGGAAGACCCCGGCTGCATCGAGCAGCTGCGCAGCGGCAGCGAGAACGCCTGCTACCTGCCCCAGACCGTCCTGCAGGAACTGGACAAGCTGAAACGCCAGCCCGCCAAGGCCCACCTGGTATCCCGCGCCGTATCCGCCGTGGAGGCAGCCGTCACCCAGGGGCATCTGCGGGTGGTCACCGGCGACTACCAGGCCCTGGCCCTGCCCTCCTCCGCGCCGGAGGTAAAATCCTCCCCCGACCAGTACATCATCGCCGACGCCCGCTCGCTGCTGGCCACCGTGCCGCGCGAGGAACCCGTGGTGCTCGTCTCCAACGACCGGCTGCTGCGCATCATGGCCGACACCAGTTCCGGCCTGCGCAGCGAGGAATACCGCTGCTCCATCCCCTTCCGCTCGGAATCGGAACGCTACACCGGCTTCGTCGCGCCCGCCGACGTGGTGCCCAACAGCTTCACCTGGGAAGGGGCCTACCCCCTGTTCCACGACCACGCGCTGGATACGCACGAGGTGAAGTTTGCCGCCACGCCGTGGAACATCGTGCCGCGCGACGTGTACCAGGCGCTGGCCATGCGCCTGATGCTGGACCCCGGCATTCCGCTGGTCAGCCTGCAATCCACGGCGGGCAAGGGCAAGACCTTCCTGGCCCTTGGCTGCGCGCTGGAAATGGTGCTGAAGGAAAAGCGCCACAAGCGCATCTTCATCTCCAAACCGCTGGTGGAAATCGGCCCCAAGCTGGGCTACCTGCCCGGCGACCTGACCGAAAAGACCGACCCGTACATGGAATACATCGTGGACCTGATGCTGAAGCTGCACAACGAGCACCGCCGCGCCCCCAACGCGCTGGCGGCCACGCCCAACGGCACCAGCCTCAGCCGCCTGAACCCCAAGGTGATCCAGGTGCTGCCCATCAACTACACGCGCGGCCGCAACCTGGAAGACTGCGTGGTGATACTGGACGAAACCCAGAACCTCTCGCGCGAAGACCTGCGCACCCTGCTCACCCGCATGGGCCGCAACGTGAAGGTGATCTGCATGGGTGACACCCAGCAGGTGGACGCCCCCTTCAACAGCCCGGAGAACAACGGCCTTAACTGGCTGGTGCGCCTGCTGCGCGGCAACCCCGGCTATGCCCACCTGGTGCTGCGCGGCCGCAAGAGCCGCGGCCCCATCACCGACATGGTGGTGGCGGCGGGGTTGTAGAACTAACCCGGACCTGCCGTAAGAACCGCGAAGGGCGGATGCCGCGAGGCATCCGCCCTTTGTCGTGATGACGCCCGGCCCGGCGGCGAGGGACAAAATGGCCGCACGGGTCCCTTGCGCACCCGGTGCGGCACGGATAGCATCCTTGCATGTCCAGCCACCACACCCCACGTAGGGGCCATGCCCCCGCCACGTCCGCAGCCGATCTGCCGGACATCCAGTTGCCCGCCCCGCACACCGAAGGCGGTCTGACCGGCCGCGCGCTGCACGGCGTAGGCTGGCTGGCGGGCCGCGTGTTGCGGGGGGTGGCGTTGGGCCTGACGCTGGCGGTGACGGCAACAGGCCGTGGGATATTCGGCGCGTTGCGCTGGCTGGCCGTGTCCGTGTGGCGCATGGCGCGCGGCCTGTGGGCGGTCATCGCCCACGTGGTGGGCGCGCTGCTGGGCCGCAAGGGCGGCAAGGCCGCCAGTCCGGCCAGTTCGGCAGGAATCTCTGGAAAATCGGGCACGGTGCCGGGTTCTGGTGGTAGCCAGGAAACCGGGACGCACGGCGGCCCCAGCGCATCGCCGCGGGACGCCGATCACCGCTCCTCCCCCTACCTGAGCATGCAGCCGCCCGCCACTTCGCCCACCCCGCCACGAAAAACGCCGCAAGGCCCCACGCGCCCGCGCGCGCCCCGCTCCGGCTGGCCGCTGGCCGTGCGGCTGGCGCTGCTGGTGGCGCTGCTGATGGGGGGCGACATCGCCCGCTACGCGGTGTGGCCGCCCGTGGAACGGCTGGAGAAACAGAACCCCGCCGTCACCTCGTTCATGGAATACCGGCAGGCGCAGTGGGCGCGGCAGGGGCGCGGCCCCAGCTACCGCCAGAACTGGGTGAGCCTGGGCAACATCTCGCGCAACCTCGTGCTGGCCGTGACCATCGCCGAGGACGACAAGTTCTGGCAGCACGAGGGGTTCGATCTCGACGGCATGGAAGAGGCATTCCTGCGCAACATCGAGGAAGGGCGCATTGCCGCCGGGGGCAGCACCATCACCCAGCAGCTTGCCAAGAACCTGTGGTTCACCCCGGAAAAAAGCCTGTCGCGCAAGGCCAAGGAGGCCATCATGGCCTGGCGCCTGGAGCGCGAACTACCCAAAAAGCGCATTCTGGAACTGTACCTGAACGTGGTGGAATGGGGCGACGGGGTGTTCGGGGCGGAGGCCGCCGCGCGCCATCACTACGGCAAGTCCGCCGCCGCGCTCACCTCTTGGGAGGCGGCCCGCCTTGCGGCGGTGCTGCCCAACCCCCTGCGCTGGTCGCCCACGGGCACCTCGCGCGGGGTGCAGGTGCGGGCGTCGATCATCCATTCGCGCATGGAGCGGCGGATGGGGGGCGGGTAGCGCAAACGCATCCCGGCAAAAAAAGCGCGACGGTTACCCGCCGCGCTTTTCATTTCTTTCTTCTTCCCTTTTCCCTACTTCCCCAGCCACTCCTTGACCAGTTCGGGGTGTTCCTTCATGAACCGCCGGGCGTTGGCCATGAGGTCCGCGCCCTTTTCCTGATTCCAGGCCATCAGCGTTTCCAGTTGGTTGGCGTTGGCATAGCGAAAGCGGTCGAGAAAGGCGTAGACCTCGGGCATGTCCTTGTCCAGGCCGTTACGCACCACGGTGTGGATGCGCTCCTCTTCGCCCAGGGTCTTCTTGGGGTCATCCAGGTAGTGCAGCTTCCAGCGGCCGAACATCCAGTGCGGCGACCAGGCGGTGACCACGATCCATTCCTTGCGGCGGATGGCGTCATCCAGCGCGGCGGTCATGGTGGCCCCGCTGCCCTCCACCAGGGTCAGCTTATTCAGCCCGTACTCCTGCATGGCCTTTTCGGACAGCTTCATCAGGCCGGAGCCGGGGTCGATGCCGATGACCTTGCCCTTGAACTTGTCCGCGTTGGCGTTCAGTTCCTCGATGGACTTCAGCGGCACGTAGTCGGGCACGGCCCAGCCAAGGCGCGCCCCGCCCACCAGCGGGCCAAGGTCCTTCACCTTGCCGTCCACCTTCTTCAGATAGTCGCCGTGGGTCACGGGCAGCCACGCGGTGACCATGCCGTCCACGTCGCCAGAGGCCACGGCCATCCACATGGCGGCGGCGCTGACGGGCAGCACTTCCACCTTGCGGCCCAACTTGTCCTCGATCACCGCCTTGGCCAGATGGGTGCTGGCCGTGGCGCAGTCCCATTCCACGTAGGCAAGGCGAACGGGCTTGCCGTCCCCCGCAACGGGCGCGGGGGCCGCAAGGGCCTGCGACGTCAGCAGCAGGGCCGCCACGGTCATCAGCAGTATCTTCTTCATGTCGTGCTCCTCTGTTGGAGGTTATGCCGCGCACTGCGGCGATGTGATGCGGGGCGTGTGGGCGGGGCCTTAACAGGCAGTTGGAAAAATCTGCTTTGGGACACCTCCAGCGGCCAAGTGGCTGTCGCCTCTTGGAATCCCTTTTTCTCTGCACTCTCGTAAGGTACGCAGAATACAAATAAAAGTTTTAGGAGGAGGGGGTTCGGGGGAGGAGACCCTTTTCCAAAAGGGCCCCTCCCCCGCATGAACTTGGTTTTCCAACAGTCTGTTACCCGCCCACCCGCTTCCCCACATGCTGCAATATGCGGTCAAGGCAGATGGCCACGATGACGATGCCGATGCCCGCCTCGAAGCCGTTGCCCATTTCCAGCCGCTGGATGGCCTTCCACACCTCGCCGCCAAGGCCGCGCGCGCCGATCATGGCGGCAATGACCACCATGGACAGGGCCAGCATGACCGTCTGGTTCACGCCCGCCAGCATGGTGGGCGCGGCCAGGGGCAGTTCCAGCTTCACCAGCCGCTGGAAGCGCCCGGTGCCGAAGGCTTCCGCGCATTCCACAAGTTCGGCGGGCACCTGCCGGATGCCCAGACAGGTAAAGCGGATGGCGGGCGGCATGGCGAAGATCACCGTGGCGAACACGGCGGCCACCTTGCCAAGGCCAAAGAAGGGGATGGCGGGAATCAGGTAGACGAAGGCGGGCATGGTCTGCATCACGTCCAGCACGGGCATGACCACGGCGCGGGCCCGGTCGCTCATGGCGGCGGCAATGCCCAGCGGAATGCCCACCAGCACCGCCAGCAGGGTGGCCACCAGCACCAGCGCAAGGGTACTCATGGTGGCCTGCCACAGGCCCATGTTCCAGACCAGGGCCAGCCCGGCCACGGCGAACACGCCAAGCCCCACCTTGCGGGTAACGCGCCACGCCGCCAGCCCCACGACGGCGATGACCAGCGGGGGAGGCAGCGCGTCCAGCCCGGCCTCCAGCAGGTCCAGGCCGCTTTCGGTCACGGCGGAAAAGGCCCGCGTGGCCGGGGCCAGGTGGGTGACCAGAAAGTCGATGGCCGCCTCCAGCCATTGCCCAAGGGGAATGCGGGGAAAGGCTTCCAGCAGGCCCGTCAGATCGGGCAGACCGGTCAGATCGGGCAGGCCGGTCATATCCGCCATACTCGTCACGCTCGTCATGTTCGTCACCTCCATCAGGCGTTCCCTCCGCGTTCGGCCAGCGCCCCCAGCAACAGTCCGCGCACGATGACGCCCGCCAGCCGCCCGCGCTCGTCGGTGACGGCCAGCGGGTGGGGCAGCCCGGCCATGAGGGGGATGAGTTCGGAGGCGGGGGTTTCAGGCGGCACGGTGGTGATGTCCGTGCGCATGATGGCCGCAAGGTCGCGCTCGCCGCCCGCCATGTGGTCGGCGATGTCGTCGGCGGTGACCAGCCCCAACAGCTTGTGGTTGCGGTCGAGCACGAACAGGGTGGCGATGGCGTGATTGCGCATCTTGCGCAGGGCCGTGCGCGGGCCGTCCACGCCCAGCACCGCCACCGCCTCGGACCGCTTCATGACCGTGCCCGCCGTGAGCACGCGGGCAATGTCCACGTCGGCCACGAAGCGGGCCACGTAGTCGTCCGCCGGGCTGGTCAGAATGTCTTCGGGCGTGCCCACCTGCACCACGGCCCCGTCGCGCATGAGCACGATGCGGTCGCCGATCTTCAGCGCCTCGTCCAGGTCGTGGCTGATGAACACGATGGTCTTGCGCACGTCGTCCTGCAGGCGCAGCAACTCGTCCTGCATGTCGCGCCGGATCAGCGGGTCCAGCGCGCTGAAGGCCTCGTCCATCAGCAGGATGTCCGGGTCCAGCGCCAGGGCGCGGGCCAGGCCCACGCGCTGCTGCATGCCGCCGGAAAGCTGGCCGGGCCGGGCCGCTTCCCACCCGCCAAGGCCCACGCGGGCCAGGGCTTCCGCCGCCTTGTCGCGCCGGGCCGCTTTGGACGCCCCCATCACCTCCAGCCCGTATTCGGCGTTTTCCAGCACCGTGCGGTGCGGAAACAGCGCGAAGTTCTGGAACACCATGCCGAAGGTGCGCTGGCGCAGGGCGCGCAGGTCCTTCACCGAAAGGGAGGTCACGTCCGCGCCGTCGATGCGCACCATGCCGTCGGTGGGTTCGATGAGCCGGTTCAGGCAGCGCACCAGGGTGGATTTGCCGCTGCCGGAAAGGCCCATGACCACCACGATCTCGCCCTCCTCAACGTCGAAGGTGGCGCGGTTGACGCCCACGGCGTGCCTGGTGCGCTTGTATATCTCGTCCTTGGGCTTGCCCTCGCGGACCATGCCCAGCGCCTTTTCCGGCGCAGGCCCGAATATCTTGGTAAGGTTGCGGATTTCTATCTTGGCCATGTTGCCTCCTGTGGGCTCGCGCCATCGGTGTCCCGGTTCGGAAGGCCCGCGCCGGACCTGACGGGAACGGGCGGAGCGGACCGGACCAGATGCACCCGCCGTGCATGGTGCGGGCGGTGCGGCCCCGCCAAAGCACCAGGGCGAACCCGCCACCGGCCATGCCGTGCGTCATCCGCAAAAGGGCGGACACGGACGGACCGGCTGGGGGCAACACCCGGCGAGGGCGCGCGTCATGTTTTCGTGGGGATGCACGGGAGGGAGACACGGAACGGATGCAGTACGGCGGGGAGCGTGAAGCGGACCACGCGGCGGCCCTGCGGGCACGCCGCGAGGACAGCCGCCCCCGACAGCACCCGCACAAGGCGGGCGCCCGGACATGCGGCACGGGCCACGACACGGCCGCCACCCTCCGGGCCGCAAGGCACACCAAAAGGCACGGGCCGCGCAAGGCGACTGCATCCTGAATATCGCGCACCGGAAAGTCACACTATTCCGGAGGCCATCATCAAACCGAACTCATGTGCGTGCGGGCAGGCATTCCTTGGCCCTGGCCCGTGCGCTCAATATCCTCCAGGACATCGAAGCATAATATTTCAATTTCGTGCGGCAGCATGTTTTAGTTGCATGATGCAATCAACTACCGGCACCATTTTCTAGATATAAATCAAAAAATGTCCTGTGTCCACCCGCAATGTATTTTCATGACAATCCCCGATATTTCAGGCGTACCACGCCACCTCGGAAACGGTTCGCCCATGCGCCCAAGGCCGTTGCACCCAGGCGGAAAACATGCCATCCATGACGGCAGCACGCTGCGGAGGCAAGCATGGCCGTGGACAGTTTTTCCTTGCGACAGGCGGCGTTACGGTGGGGGGCAAGTCTGTTCGGCGTGGCCGACCTGGACCGCCTGCGCACCCTGCCCACCCATCCGGAAAACCTGCTGGACGGCTGGTCGCGGGCCATCAGCCTGGGTGTGCGCCTGGCGGACCCCGTGCTGGACGACATCGTCGATGGCCCCACCCCGCTCTACGCCCATCATTACCAGGCCGTGAACACCCGCCTGGACGACACCGCCCTGCGCCTCACCCTGCTGATCCAGGAATCTGGCGGCCGCGCCCTGCCGCTGCCCGCCTCGCAAACGCTGGACCCCGTGGCCTGCACCAGCATGCTCTCGCACAAGGCCGTGGCCGTGGCCGCCGGGCTGGGCTGGCAGGGCAAAAGCCTGCTGACCATTTCTCCGTTGTACGGCCCGCGCATCCGCCTGTGCACGGTGCTCACAGACCTGCCCCTGCAGCCGGGCCGCCCGCTGATGAACCGCTGCGGCAACTGTACCCGCTGTGCCGACGCCTGCCCGGCCGGGGCCATCAAGGGGACGGCGCTGCCCAACGAGCCGGGCGCGCACTACGAAAGCCGCGACGAGGCCCTGCACTTCGAGCGTTGCCGCACCCTGCTGCGCGAAGACTTCGCCAGGCGTCCGCTCATCGGGCATTCGGTGTGCGGGGTGTGCGTGAAGGTGTGCCCGTGGGGCGCACGCGGCAAGGGTGTGCTGCACGGGCGCGACGACGTGCCCATGACCATGATGGACGACCAGTTCACCCTGTTTCCGCAGTCGTCCTGAACGCACGGCTCGGGCAGCCCGCAGGTTTTCCGCGCATGCGACTACCCCGGGGCCACGGCCCGGCCGATGCGCCGAACCGTCACAGCCGTGTGCCCGCATGACACCGCAGCCCAGGGAGGCCCCCATGGTCCGCGCCATCACCCCCCGTGAACTCGACGACGCCCTCTGCGGCGAAGAGCGCATGCTGCTGCTCGACGTGCGCAGCCAGAGCGAACACGCCCTGCATCCAGAGGCCATCCCCGGCTCGCAATGGCGCGACCCGGCGGCGGCCGACACGTGGCTGCCCTCCATTCCGGAAGGCACCAGCGCCGTGGTGTACTGCGCGGGCGGGGGCGAGGCCAGCCGGGGCATCCAGTCGCGCCTGGCGGCGCGCGGGGTGGCGGCGCGCTATCTGGAAGGCGGTCTGGCCGCATGGCAGCGGCAGCACGGCGGCGAGCACGGCGAGCCGGGAGGGCTCGGCGCGCAGGGCCTGCGCGCGGGTGAAGGCTGCGGCCATTCTCCGGTGCGCGGCGAACCCGGCGGGCACATCCCCGCCGGGGGCGAAAGCGGCCTGCACCGCCCCATGGGCACCGGCCCCAATGGACAGTCCGGGCAGCCCGGTCAGACCGGTCAGCCCGGACGGGGCGGCAGCGAGGCCGGTGGCCATGAACACGCGCGCGCCAAGCGGCACGACGCGCCGGGCGGCACGGGGGGCGGCTCCACGGGCGGTGAAGGCGGCGGCGCGCACTAGGCAGCCCCCACCCGGCGCGTCCGCGTACCGGCCCTTTTCCTCTTCTTCCGCCAGTCACGTGCAGTGCAAGGCGGCTCGACCCAACCGGTCGGAGCCGTCCCGCAGCCGTTTACCCCCACCCCGGCGCGTGCTATGCCCACACCTTCGACGCGGCCGCCCGAGCGCTATGCGTTCGCCCCGTTCCGCACGCCGCCAGCAGCCGCACACCCGGAGTGACCATGACCATAGCCCGCCGCATCGCCGCGCGTTCCCTTTCGTTCTTGCCCCATGCCCCCGCCAGGCCCGGCCGCGCGCGCCGTGCGGCGCGCCCCGCCCTCTGCGCCCGGCTCGCGCTGATCGCGTTGCTGGCGGGGGGAGTGCTGCTGGGCGGCTGCAAGCCCCCCAAAAAAGGCACGGCCGCGCTGCCGGAGCGCCCCACCTACGTGCGCGAGGCCACGGGACAGGACGCCGCGGCAAATGCCGACGGCAAGGCGGCTGAAGAGGCCGCGCCGCCCGCCACGGCTCCGGCCCAGCCCGCGACGCCCGACCTTGTGGTGCAACCCGAGGGCATGGCGGACGCAGGCAAAGACCGAGCGGATACGGCGGATATGGCGGGGCAGGCAACCGCCCCGGCGCAACCGCCCCGGAACGCCACGGCGGCCCCCCTCGCCGCCCCCGTGGGCGAACTGGTGGAACTTTCCGACGGCACCAGCATAGAGGCCCCCACCCGCCCGCAGGACCAGTTTGCCTTCGCCATGGCCCTGCTGCAGGGCGCGGACGGCCAGCCCGACCCGGCCCGCGCCGCGCAGTGGCTGGAAAAGTCTGCCGCGCAGGGTTTTGGCCCCGCGCAGGACGTGCTGGCGCGCATGTATCTGGACGGCGCGGGCGTGCAGAAGGACGAGGCCAAGGCGTTCTCGCTGGCCATGTCCGCCGCCGAGCAGGACATCGTCAACGCGCAGACCCTGGTGGGCGTGCTGTACACGTACGGACGCGGCACCCGGCGCGACTTCATGCAGGGCGAAAAGTGGCTTTCGCTGGCGGCCGAACGCGGCCATCCGCAGGCCTGCGACCTGCTGGCCGAATACCACCGCAAGGGGCTGGCCGGGCCGGAAGACCAGAAGCAGGCCTTCCGCTGGACGGAGCGCGCCGCCGCGCTGGGCGTGGTGCGCGCCCGGTTCTGGCTGGGCGTGCACTACCGCTACGGCATGGGCACCGAACGCGACGACGCGAAAGCCCTGCAACTGCTGCGCGAGGCCGCCGACAACGGCAACCCCGACGCCATGGGCCTGGTGGCCGAAATGCTCTACCGGGGCCAGGGCACGGAGCCGGACCTGGCAAGCTCGGTGCGCTATTTCCAGATGGGCGAGAAGGCGGGGGACCAGCATTCGCGGCTCAATCTGGGCATCCTGCATCACGAGGGCAAGGGCGTGCCCAAAGACCTTGGCCGCAGTCTGCAACTGTTCGGCCAGTGCGCCGAAGGCGGCCACCCGCGCTGCATGACCCTGCTGGGCAGCATGCTGGCCGAGGGAGAGGGCACCCCGGTGGACATCGTCACCGCCCACTCGTGGCTGACCCGCGCCATGCTCTTCGGCGATGGCGACGCCGCCCCCGTGGCGGCCGAGGTGCAGCAGCGCATGACGCCCGACCAGTTGGTGCATTCCAAGAACATCGCCGCGCAGTGGATGCAGGCGCATCCGCAGTTTCAGCCCGCCGTTCCCGGCCTGCCCGAGCCGCAAGCGGCGCCGGGGCATCCCGAAGACACCGGCCGACAGGGCATGAGCGACATGCCCGCCACGCCCGAACAGTCGAATCAGTCCATGCAGCCCGCGCAGCCCGTGCAACCCGTGCAAGAGGACGCCCCCGCCGTGCAGGCCGCGCCCGAGGCCTCGTCCGCCAAGGTATCGACCAACGGCACGAAGTCGTCCGCCCCGGTCCAGAAGAAGAAAGCCAAGAGCGCCAAGACAGGCAAGGCCGCCCGCGCCACCAACTGACGCCGCACGTCCGGCGGGCGGCAGGCGCGACGGCGCGACGGCCAAATCAGACAGGACAGGCGCGACGGGCGGGTCAGGAAAGCGGGCACGGCAGCCCGCAGGCTACGCGGTGAATGCGCCCCGCTGGCGCGCCATGATGTGCTGTTACGCGGCCTCCTTCGCACGCCAAACGACCACGGACCCCACATGCCTCCAGTGCACGCTCCCCACGTCCATCACGCCCCCGGCGAACAGCAAGGGCCGGCGCCATCGGCGGGAGAACCGGCGCATGCCCCGCCGTCCCCCGGGGACAACGAGGCCGCCAGCCTTACCGGCGCATCTGGCCGCAGCGGCCTGCTGCGCGTATTCCGCCACCGCAACTACCGGTTGTTCTTCGCCGGGCAGGCCGTATCGCTGCTGGGCACCTGGATGCAGTCCATGGCCCAGGCGTGGCTGGTGTACCGGTTGAGCGGTTCCAGTCTGGCCCTGGGCACGCTGGGATTTGCCGGGCAGATACCCGTCTTCGCGCTCTCGGTGTTCGGCGGCGCGCTGGCGGACAGCCGTGACAAGCGCGCCATCCTCATCGGCACGCAGGTCGCCTCGATGCTGCTGGCCCTCGTGGCGGCCGTGCTGACCATGACCGACCTCGTGCAGGTGTGGCACGTGTTCGTGCTGGCTACGGGCCTCGGCATCGTCAACGCCTTCGATGTGCCCGCGCGGCACGCCTTCATCATGGACATGGTGGGGCGGGAAGACCTGCCCGCCGCCATCGGCCTGAATTCGTCCATGTTCAACGGGGCGCGCATGGTGGGGCCCACGCTGGCGGGCCTGCTGGTGTCCGCCGTGGGCGAAGGCTGGTGCTTCCTGCTCAACGGCGTCAGCTTCGTCGCGGTCATCGCCGGGCTGCTGCTGATGCGTCTGCCAGCGCACGTGCCCCCTCCATCCGGACCTTCGACGTTGCAGCGCATCCGCGAGGGCCTCGGGTTCGCGGCGCGGCACGAGGGCATCCGCACCATTCTGCTGCTGGTGGGGGCCACAAGCCTCATCAGCATCACGTATTCCGTGCTGATGCCCGTGGTGGCGGACAAGGTGCTGGGGGGTGACGCCTCTACCCTGGGGCTGCTGATGGGGGCCGTGGGCATGGGGGCGCTGGCGGGCGCGCTGGGCCTTGCCTCGCGCGGCAGCGGCAAGGGGCTTTTCCGGTGGGTGCTGTACGCCGCCACGGGCCTTGGGGCCAGCCTCACCGCCTTCTCGCTGTGCCGGTCGGTGTGGCCCGCGCTGGCCGTGCTGGTGCCGCTGGGCTTGAGCATGGTGGTGCTGATGGCCTCTGCCAACACCCTGCTCCAGACCATGTCGCCCGATGCCTACCGGGGGCGGGTCATGGCGCTGTTCTCCATGATGTTCATCGGCATGGCGCCGTTCGGCTCTCTGCTGGCGGGCGCGGTGGCCCACGCCGTGGGGCCTTCGCGGGCCATCATGCTGGCGGGCGTGGTCTGCCTGGGCAACGCGCTGTGGTTCGGGCTGTGGCTGCGCAGACGCGGCACGGCCATCGAGGGCATGACGCGGGGCGGCCGCTGACGCGCAGGGCGGAGCCCGATGGGTCCGCCTGCCCCCCGGCCGATCATCCTTGTGGCGTGCCGGCCCATGGCCGCAGGCAGCCGCGCCGCATGCGGAACCCGGCCAGCCGTTGCGCGGCCCGATGCAGCCCGCGCGCCCCTACGCGGGTACCCGCAGCCGCTCCAGCAGCACGGGCAATAACGCCCCGTTGGCGGCGGCAAGCCGGTTGGCGTGCAACGGGTCCGGGTGGCCATCGATGTCGGCCACGCACCCTCCCGCCTCCTGCACCAGCAGGGCTCCGGCGGACAAATCCCATCGCTTCAGACTGACCACGAAGAACCCGTCCAACCGCCCGGCGGCAACGTAAGCCAAGTCCAGCGCGGCCGCGCCGCCACGGCGCATTCCCGCCGCACAGCGCGCCACGGCGCAGAACTGCGCAAGGTACGCCTCCATGCCCGGCCACTTCGGCGGCGGCACCACGGTGCCGATCACGGCCTCGTCCATGCGGGCACGCCCGGCCACTTTCAGCGGACGCCCGTTGCAAAACGCCCCCCCGCCGCGCACGGCCGTGAAAAATTCGCGCCGGGCCGGGTCTGCCACCACGCCGAGCACCGCCGCCCCGTCCACTTCCAACGCGACCGACACCGCGTAGTAGGGTATGCCGTGCACATAATTCACCGTTCCATCCAGCGGATCGACAATCCAGCGGTACGGCGATGCCCCGGCATTGCCTGCTCCCTCGCCCGTCTCCTCGCCCAAACGGGCATGTTCCGGATAGGCCTGCCGGATGCGCGCGAAAATGGCCGCCTCGGACCTCGCGTCCAGTTCCGTGGTGATATCACCGGGGCTTTTGGTGGCGGTGCGCAGCCCGGCAAGCCGCGAACGGCCGCGCGACAGCACGGCGCACCCGGCCTTGGCGGCATCAAGCGCCACGACCAGCGCGGAATCGATATCCAGATCGTGAACGGCATTCGCACTCGGCAAGGAATGAGGAGAACAGGACGGCGAGGGGGAAGACATGTGGATATCCCATGCTGAAGGATTGCGAGACGGCATCCCCGGCCATTGGCATCGCGGCACACCTGGCGCGGCCCGCAGGGCCGCCTCACTTCCCTACCATCACGAGTTCGCGGAGGGAACCACGCCATCACCTTGCTTATAATGGCATTCGATACTCGCTCACCCTAGAGGGGAGAAATGCTGTCGGCCATTCCGGGGCAGCGTCATCCGCTCTTCACAGGAGGGCAGCACCATGTTCCATGGCAAGGTGTCGCCGCAGATCGCGGCCGGTCTTCTGGAACTGCGCACGCGCATGGAGGCGGCCAAAGTCCCGTCCTCGCGCGTGGACGAAACGCTGAACATCGCCACCTGGAACGTCCGTGAATTCGGCAAGAAACGGCGGACCGAACCCGCCGTGCACTACATCGCCGAGATCATCGGTCAGTTCGATCTGGTGGGGCTGGTGGAACTGCGCGACAACCTGACGGACCTTAAGCGCGTGCTGGACATTCTGGGGCCGTACTGGCGGGTGGTGTACTCGGACATGATTCCCGACGCGGGCGGCAATCGCGAACGGGTGGCCTTCATCCATGACACCCGCTGCGTGGCCTTCAAGGGCATGGCCGCGAACGCCACGCCGCCGCGCAAGAAGACGGGCACGCAATACCTGCCGGAATCCTCGTGGTGGCGGCCGCCGTACATGGCGTCGTTCGCTTCAGGCAACTTCGATTTTCTGGTCATCACCGCGCACATCCAGTGGGGCACGGAGGAAGGGCGCGAAAAGGAACTGCGCCTGCTGGCGGAATGGGTGGACGCCAAGCGCGCGGAAAAATGGGCCGTGGATCGCGACGTGATCGTCATGGGCGACTTCAACGTGCCGGACACGACCGGGCCGCTGTACCAGGCGGTGACGTCCAGGGGGCTGTGCCTGCCCAAGGGGCTTGCCGGGCTATCGCACGGTTCCAATCTGGAAAAGGACAAGCGCTACGACCAGATCCTGCACTACCCCACCTACCCGGAAAACTTCGCCAACACGGGCGGGGTGCTGGACTTCTACGGGAGCGAAGCAGGCATCGACGCGCTTTTCCCCGGCATGAGCAAGACGGACTTCACCTACCAGATGTCCGACCATCTGCCGCTCTGGCTGCAAATGCGTACCGACATCGACGACATGGTGCTTTCGCAGATGATCCGATGAGCGGTAGTTGGAGGCACGTTTCCAAAGACAAAGGGACGGCGGAATGTGCGCCTTCCCTTGCAATTTCACGGCTGACAGCCCAGAAGGCATCCATCGAACAGCCCGGCCCCATTTTCGCCGCAGTGCAACGACACGGAAGTGGGCAAACGCCACAGGCAGGCCGACAAACTCGCCCAATACGCTCCTAACCCCCGCCCCCTCGCGTCCTGTCACAAACGCGCAAAGGCCCCGGTGATTTCTCACCGGGGCCTTTGCGTGATGGGTCGGGATGCGGTTTGTCGCATCCCTTTTGAAAATAAGTGCTGGCATCGGCCTACTTTCCCACGCAAGAGTACGCAGTATCATCGGCGATGGAGGGCTTAACTTCCGAGTTCGGAATGGGATCGGGTGTACCCCCTCCTCCATGGACACCAGCACAAATTTCTGGTCACCGTCCGGCAAGGCTGGCTATTGAGCGCCGCCACATCGGCCGGGACCGAAAGATGTAATCAAACAGGGTGGAAAGGAAGTGTAGAGAAGAAAACAAGGCGCACGGGCTATTAGTACTGGTCAGCTGAATGCGTCACCGCATGTATACCTCCAGCCTATCAACCGGGTTGTCTACCCGGGCCCTTCAGCTCCGAAGAGAGGGAGACCTTATCTTGAGGCAGGCTTCCCGCTTAGATGCTTTCAGCGGTTATCCCTTCCGCACATAGCTACCCTGCTGTGCCACTGGCGTGACAACAGGACCACCAGGGGTGCGTCCATCCCGGTCCTCTCGTACTAGGGACAGGCCCTCTCAAGTCTCCTACGCCCACAGAAGATAGGGACCAAACTGTCTCACGACGTTTTAAACCCAGCTCGCGTACCACTTTAAACGGCGAACAGCCGTACCCTTGGGACCTGCTTCAGCCCCAGGATGTGATGAGCCGACATCGAGGTGCCAAACCGCGCCGTCGATATGAACTCTTGGGCGCGATCAGCCTGTTATCCCCGGCGTACCTTTTATCCAATGAGCGATGGCCCTTCCATGCGGAACCACCGGATCACTAACGCCGACTTTCGTCCCTGCTCGACATGTCTGTCTTGCAGTCAAGCTCCCTTATGCGTTTGCACTCGACGCCTGGTTTCCGATCAGGCTGAGGGAACCTTTGCGTGCCTCCGTTATTGTTTGGGAGGCGACCGCCCCAGTCAAACTACCCACCAGACACTGTCTCCATCCCGGGTAACGGGCATGGATTAGAGCCTTAGACTTGCAAGGGTGGTATTTCAAGGATGGCTCCCCCCATACTGGCGTACAGAGTTCACAGCCTCCCACCTATCCTACACATGCAAGCCCAAAACCCAATGTCAAGCTATAGTAAAGGTGCACAGGGTCTTTCCGTCTTTCTGCGGGTACACGGCATTTTCACCGCGACTTCAATTTCACCGAGTCTCTGGCCGAGACAGTAGGGAGATCGTTACGCCATTCGTGCAGGTCGGAACTTACCCGACAAGGAATTTCGCTACCTTAGGACCGTTATAGTTACGGCCGCCGTTTACCGGGGCTTCGATTCAAAGCTTCGCTTGCGCTGACCTCTCCTCTTAACCTTCCGGCACCGGGCAGGCGTCAGTCCCTATACGTCGTCTTGCGACTTAGCAGAGACCTATGTTTTTAGTAAACAGTCGCCACCCTCATTTCTCTGCGGCTCTCGCGGGCTTGGAGAGTAAATCCTTTCACCCATAAGAGCACCCCTTCTTCCGAAGTTACGGGGTTATTTTGCCGAGTTCCTTGGCCAGAGTTCTCTCGAGCGCCTTGGGTTATTCACCCCACCCACCTGTGTTGGTTTCCGGTACGGTTCGCACGCGCTAAACTTAGGAGCTTTTCTAGGCAGTAGAGGCTCAACAGCTTCAGACCTTGCGGTCACGGACTCGCGTCTCGGCCTTGAAGAGGGCGGATTTGCCTACCCTCAAGCCTACCTGCTTGCACC
>NZ_AP036014.1:255000-1305000 GCF_003402415.2 Nitratidesulfovibrio sp. HK-II | reverse complement strand
CCGAAGTGCGCTATGGTCCGATGGGGCGCGGCCCTAGCGCCGCGCCGCGCACGGTCAACACGCAACCCGCGCGCCCCGCGCGCCCACGGAACCATGCCGCACGCCCCGACCATCGACTCGGCCACCCGCTCGCCCCGCGTCCCGTCGCTCCATACATATTCCTCTGGCCGCCGCGCCATTCTGCCGCCAATGGCCGCATGGCTGCTGCTGGCCTGGTGCCTCGCGGCATGGGCGATCCCACCCGCGCAGGCCGCCACGGCCGCTCCCGCCGCCACGTCCAACGCCACACGCGCCGACGCCCCGGCCCCGGCCGCCCCCCCCGCGTCGGTCAACGCCACGCGCGCGCTGGACACCTCTTCCCTGCTCGCCACCCAGCCGCTGACCCCGTTTCTGGAGTTCATGGTGGACCCCACCGGCGCGCTCAGCGTGGATGAACTGCTCTCGCCCTCGCATCAGGCCGGTTTCGCCCCGCTGGGCAACGGCCTGCCCCTGCTTCGCTCCGGTTCCACCTGGCTGCGCCTGACGCTGGCCGCCCAACCCGCCAACGGCCAGAACCGACAGTTGCTGCTCGACCTCGGGCGCGACCTGCCTGGCCGGGCGACCCTGTTCCTGGCCAAGCGCAACCAGCCCGGCGAGCCCAACGAATGGCAGGCGCAAAGCCCCGAGGGCGGCAACGTGTTCACCCTGCCCGACCCGGTAGGCAAGCCCGTGCCGGTGTACGTGAAGCTGGACGGCGTGCCGGGCCCGTGGTTCGCGCCCATGCTGCGCACCGCCCAGAACGCCGCATCCAACAACGACGCCCTGGCCCGCCCGCTGGTGATCGGCGTGCTGGTGGCGGTGCTGGCCTTGTGCCTGCTGCGCGGCCTTTTCGAGCGGGGGGAATGGCGGCTGTGGACCAGCCTGTTCGCCGCCGCCGTACTGGCCCAGGCCGTGGCCGGGCAACCGCCCACGCCCGCAGGATACGTGCCGCTGCGCGGCCTGCCTGGCGTGCTGGCGCCAGGTCTTGCCCTGATGCTGCTGCCCCACGTGGGGCGGCACCTGTTGCGCACCAGCGACCATGCCCCCAGGGCCGACCTGCAATTGCGCGTTGTCTCGCTGGCCGGTGCGGTGCTGGCCCTGCTGCCGCTGGTGCCGGGCATGGCCTGGACATCGCGCCTGCTGGCGCTGTGGCCCCTGCTGCTGGTGCTGGTGCTGCCTGCGGCGGTGTCCTGCAAGGTCCGCAAGCTGCCGGGGTCGCGCCGTTTCCTTACCGGGTGCCTGGCCGCGCTGGCCGGGGCCGGAGTGGGCATCGTGGGGCTGGCCTCGCCGGTTCCCGCCGTGTGGATATCCACGGCCCCGCTGTGGGGCCTTGCCCTGCTGGCCCTGCTGGTGGCGGGCACCGGCACCCCGCGCCCGGCCGAGGCCGAGGGTTCGCTGACCGGCGGACGCGGCTACCGCGTGCGCAAGAGCCCGGCGGCCGAACGGCCCGACCTGGACGACCCGCTGGCCGACGAACCCACCCTGCGCCTGATTCCGGCCGAAGAACTGCGCGGCGAAACGTCTGCCCCGGCCCGCCTTGGCGGGGGTGCCCGCCATGACCGCCATGACGGGAATGACGGGCATGACGGGCAGTCGCACGCAGCCGAACATCCCCTCCATTCCCTTCACCCCTTTGACGATGACGGCGCGGGCGACGAACCGTTGGAGCTTTCCCTGGGCGACGTGCTGCCCGAACTGGGGGACGCCCCCGCGCCGCGCGGCTCGCGGCGCATGGCCCGTGCCGCAGCCGCCGCTGGCATGGCGGACGTTGCCACCGGCTACGGACCGGATGCGGACGAAGATGCCGCCGCCCGTACGAGCCGGGACCATGCCGAACAGAGCCGCTTCAGCCCGGGCCACGCCCCGAACCATGCCCTCGACCCGCTGGCGCTGGCCCGCATGGAAGAAAGCCTGCTCGGCCCCATCGACGCCATGTTGCAGGAACTGGACGGCCTGGAAAACTGCGCGCTGCCCCCGGCGGCCCGCAGCCACGCCGAGGCCGTGGCCGCCGCCGGGCGCGAGCTTGCGTCCATCGCCGGTGATCTCGGCCGCGTGGCCGCGCCGTTGCGCACCGCGCCGCGCCGCGCCGTGTTCGACCTGCAACGCATGCTGCGCGACGCCCACGACGCCGTGGCCGACCGCGCGGAACGCAAGGGCCTGGCCATCTCATGGTTCATGGCTCCCCATCTTTCGCAGCTGTATGAAGGCGACGCGGGTCAGCTGGGCGAACTGCTGCGCCTGCTGGCCGAAAGTTCGGTGCGCTCCACGGACAAGGGCTCCGTGCACATGTCGGTGCGCCGCGTGCCCGACAGCACCGACCCCGGCCACCTGCTGTTCACCGTCAGCGATTCCGGCGCGGGCGCGCCGCCGCACAAGCGCAGCGTCAGCGCGCTGGCCCGCGCGTGGGAAATGGCCGACGCCGCCGGGGGCACCCTGACCGTGGAAAGCGGGCGGGGCCAGGGCACCACCGTGTCGTTCACCGCGCGGCTGGTGGCCCTTTCGGGCGACGCCACCGCCCCCCGTCCCTTCGTAGGCGTGGATCTGACCGACGACCTGCGCGTGGCCCGGCCCATACCCGACGCCGTCACGGCGGCGGACCAACTGCACCTTGGCCCGATAACGCCGCGCCGCCCGTTGCAGGTGATCGTGGCCGACGACGTGCCCAGCAACCGCCAGCTCTTGGCCTTTTTCCTGGAGGGGCTGCCGCACGCGCCGCTGGAGGCGCGCGGGGCCACCGAGGCGGGCATCCTGTACCGGCGCGCGCCTTCCGGACTGGTGATCATGGACGGCGACATGCCGGAGGACGACATCGTGGCGGCCGTGGCCTCCATCCGCGCCTTCGAGCAGGAGCACGACCTTGCCCCGGTGCCGGTGCTGGCGCTGGTGGCGCACGAGGCCCAGGCCGACCGCATGCTGGCCGCCGGGTGCACCGAAACGCTGGAAAAGCCCCTGACCCGCAGCGGCCTGCGCGCCGCCGTGGAACGTCTGGCCCCGCCCCATGCCGAACCGGAGCCGCAAGCCGCATACGCGGAATACGGATACGCGGACGCGTTCACGGATGCAGCGGACCAGGCTCCCCAGTCGGGGGCCTATGCTGACGCCGCGCCGGAGTTCACCGCGCTGCCCGACCTGTTCCTGGCCGACCCGCCCATGGCAGACATGGAAACCTTGGCGGATACGGCCAGCGCATGGGATGCGCTGGGCCACGCAGGCACGGGGCATGACCAGCCCTTCGCCGACGGCCACGGGGAACCGCAGCCCGAACTGGCGAGGGAACCGGAGGGACCGGATGAACCGGATGAGCCGGACGAGGCGGATGGGTTCGATGCGCCTGATGCGCCCGATGAGCCGCATGCGCCTGATGCGCCCGATGCTGCTGACGACGCGGACATGTTCGACGACGCCAGAGCCCTGCCGGGCGCGGAAGCCGCCGCCGAACTGATGGCGTCGCTGGCCGCCGGGCCAACCTCGTGGCACCCGTGGGACAGCCCCATGGCGGTCGGACCGGAGGAAGCCCCCACGGGGGCGCGCGCGCCCGGAACCGTCGGCGCTGACCTGGGCGAACCCGGCCCGACCGGCCCGACCGGCCCGACCGGCGAAACCGGCGAGGCCTATGAAACGGGCGCGGCAGGCGAGGAGTTGCCGGACCTGTTCGGCGCGGACATTTTCGCCGTCCCGCACAGGGACGATCAGACACAGCCCCGCGATGCGGCCTTTGCGGCCACGGGGTCGGGCGGCGCGCTGCCCGAAGGCGGTTCGCTTCCCGAAGGCGGTTCGCTTCTGGACCTCATCGTGACCGACGCGGCGGATTTTGAGTCCGCCGACAATTCCGGCACGGCAGACACCGCGTTCACCGAGCCCGCAACCGCGGTTGCCGTTTCCGGCTTGGCCGCCGCCATTCCCGCCACGGCAGCGAGTGCCGCCGCGTCCCTGTCGCCCGCCACCGTTCCCGCCACATGGGGGGACGATTTCGAGGAGTCGGTGGGCGAACCCATGCCCCTGCAACGCGCGGCAACGCCACAGTCCCCGGCCAGCGCCGCCGGGGCACCGACCGAAACGGAACGGAGCGCGGGCAGGCCAGCCCATGCCGCCAGCGTCCGGCCCGCCGCCGAAGGCGGCGAATGGGTGGGCGATCCCATGCCCATGGAGCCGCATCGGGCCTCGGCCCATGCCGGACCCAGCGCTTCGTCGTCCTACGGGGCTGCGGCGCGGCTGGAACGCTGGGAACGCGCCCAGCGGGCGCAGCATCAAGGCCAGCGCGTCACGCCACAGCCCCCGGCGGCGGACCCCGCCCCCATGCCAGCCCCGGCGGCGGAACTCGACACCCGCCCCATCCGCGACCTGTCCGCAGAAGTGCGCCCCGGCTACCGCCCGAAGCAGCAACCCGCGCCGAGCCCGGCCCAACACGCGGGTCAGCCGGGTCAAACGCCGTCGGCCCAGCCCGCCGCAGCGCAGCAGCCCCCCCAGCCCCTGCCGCCGCAGATGCCGTATACCCGGCCGCAACCGGGCCAGCCCCAGCCAGAGCCCACGCACCCCGGCCAGGCCCGCCCGGTGCAGACCATGACGCAGCCCCAAGCCCAGACCACGGCCGCGCACTCCCAGGCCGCGCAGGCCGCACCGGCCGCGCCGGCCAAGAGCTTTGCCGAACGCATCGCGGAGCGCATCGCCATCCATCTGGGGCGCGGGGCGGAGCGGACTCCCGACCGGGAATCCGACAAGACGCGGCGAGCCACTGCCCGACCCGCAAGCCCCGATGGCGGCCAGGCACATGCCGGTCCCAGGGACCGGGGCGACGCCGCCCCCGCCCACTCGTTGCCATCGGTCGGGCACCGGCCCGAGCCGCACGGCCACATGGGCGACGACATCGAGCCGTTCATCCCCGGCCTGCTGGAAACGCTGGATGCCGCCCTGGACGACGCCCGGCGCGGCCGGGCGGGCGGCAGCACCTTCGTGGTGCAAGAGGCCGCGGCCCGCATAGCGGGCAAGGCGGACAGCTTCGGCCTGCGGGTGCTGGAACGCATCGCCCGCTGCGTGGAGCGCGCCGCTGCGGCCGACGACATGGAAGCCGTGCGCGACCTGCTGCCCGAACTGGAGGCCGCCGTGGAACGCAACCGCATCGCCCTGGCCCCGCGCGCTGGCCGGGGCAACCGCCGCCCAGGGGGGTAACCCGCGCACCCGGCCGCCATGCCGCGCTCTACCTGACCCGGCCGCGTTGGCGGCCGGGCTGTTGGCGACGCGTGCCGCCCGCGCAGCCCTTGCCTCCACCTGGCCCGCCACTTCGCCCTTGTCTATGCAGCTCGCGCGCGCCCCTGATCGGGCCCCGAAATCCCCCGGAATCAACGTTCATCAACGGCAGGTTGCGCGTTCGCCCAACACCGGCGTTGACACCGCTCATGACTGGGGTTAGCCTTCTCTCGTTTGAGCGTTCACTCCTCGCTTCTGCCGTGCTGCGGCAGACACTGAAAGGATTCCGACATGAAGCGCGACACCATCCTGCTTACCGCCGCCAAGCTGTTTGCCGAGCGCGGGTTCAACAACACCCCCACCAGTCTCCTCGCCAAGGAGGCAGGCGTGGCGGAAGGCACCATCTTCCGCCATTTCAAGACCAAGGACGACATCTTCCTCACCCTGATCCGCAACGTGAAGGATCAGCTCATCAGCGACATCGAGAAATACCTCGAAGTGCGCGCGCCCGAGACCAGCGTGGAGAAGGTGGTTTCCATCATCAAGTCGTTCTACGTGTTCGTGAAGAAGAACCGCATGGAGTTCTGCCTGATCTTCCGCGACGCGCCCACCCGCTACGGCGAGCGGAACGACGACGTGTTCCTTGCCATCAAGGAAATCTACACCTACCTCAATGAGTACCTGCTGGTTGCCCTGCGCGAGGGACAGCGGGACGGCTCGGTGCGCACCGACATCAATGTCGAGGACACCGCATGCATGATCGTGGGCATCATGGTGGGCATCGTGCGCACCATCCACTTCCAGTTCGTGGAACCCACCGACGATCTGCTGCGCAACGTCATCGACAACGTCAGCCGCTTCCTGAAGCCGTAGCGGAGGCATCCGCACCGTTTCCATGGGGCCGTTCCGCGCATACGGGGCGGCCCTTTGTCATGCGGCGCGCTGGCGCACAGGCGCGCGGCCTCCCCCCTGCGGCCAGCCACACCGCGCAACCTTTTCGGAAGGTGTCCCATGCCCGCGTTCTTTCCCCGCCGAAAGGCCCTTGCCCTGCCCGTCATGCTGGTCCTGCTCGGCCTGTCGACTGCCGCGTGGCCCGTCCGGTCGGCCCACGCGGCGCAGCCCGGACAGCCGGACCCGGCCGGACAGCCTGATACGGCTGATCGGCCAGACCTTGCAGACCGGCCAGACAGGGCCGTGCGCCTGCCCGCCTGCCCCGGCCGCCCCAATTGCGTCATCACCCAGGCCGAAGGAGCCGTGCGCGACGGGCAGTACATCGACCCCCTGCCCTTCACCGGCGAAGCCGGTCATGCCATGCGCCGCCTGGCCGTGGCCCTGGCCGCCCAGCCCGGCTGCACCGTGGTGGACAAGGACGGCCTGACCCTGCGCGCCGAGTGCCGCAGCAAGGTGTTCGGCTTCATCGACGACGTGGTGTGCACGGCCGATCCGGAGGCGTCCGTGGTGCATCTGCGCTCGGCCGCGCGCACCGGCTGGTGGGATTTCGGCGTCAACCGTGACAGGGCGGAGCAGTTGCGACGCAAGTTCCTGGGGCTGACCCGGTAGGGTCCGCAGCATTCCCGCCCCCGGCCACGCCGCGCATATTTTTCCTTCGTCCTGCGCGAACGCCGCGCCCCCCGCATTTCCGGTTGCCAAGCGGGCCGCACGGGCGTAAAGCAGACCCCGCAACGTGCCCACGGCACATGCAGGCGGCGGCCACACGGCGCGCCGCGCACCCCCAACAGGAGCACAGACGTGGATTCCGGCGACAGTAGTAGATGCATCATCGCATCGCACCGTCTCGCAACGACGCACCCGCGCCGCTGCCGCCGTCACGTCCGGGCCTGATCCCTCCCGGTCCGCCCGGCGGCGCAGCGCGCCCCCGGAGGTGGACCATGTTCCGCACACCGCTTTCCCCGCTTTCCGTTCCTGCCATCCGGCGCGCCCGTTGCCGGATGCACCGGCGCACGCTTTCCGTGGCCCGCTCCGCGGACCCGTACTCGTGATGCTTCCTCGCTTCCGCCGCCGCGCCATCCCCGGCCCTGATCAGATACTGACCAGATTCCGGCCCCGGACATGACGCGTGCGCGGCTGTTCCCGGCATAGCGCGGCCCCTTTCGCCGCGCGACTCACCGCACACCGGAACGGACGCAAGGAGCCTTGCCGTGTTCACCATTCACAAGACCATCGACGGCGTGCTGACGCCCGTGGACCACATAGAGCCCGACTGCTGGGTGAACCTTTCCAACCCCTCGGACGAAGAATTGCGCCGCGCCTCGGTGCTGCTGGGCATTCCGCTGGACTACCTGACCGACCCTCTGGACGCCGACGAACGCGCCCGGCTGGAACACGAGGACGGCATACTGCTGCTGGTCATCCGCGTGCCCCTGGAAAACGAGGCCGACGTGCGCGTGCCCTACCTTACGCTGCCCATCGGCATCGTGATCACCCGCACCGCCGTGGTCACGGTGTGCCGCTCGCCGCGCGACATCGTGGCCGAACTGCTCAACGGCCGCGCCCGCACCATGGACACGGCCCGCCGCCTGTGCCTGGCCATCCACCTGCTGCAACGCACCGCCATTACCTATCTGAACGACCTGAAGGACATCAACAGGCGCACCGCGTTCATCGAACAGCGCCTGCAGCAGTCCATGCGCAATCAGGAACTCATAGAACTGCTGAACATAGAAAAGAGCCTCGTGTATTTCACCACGTCGCTCAAGGCCAACGACATCATCATGGAAAAACTGCTGCGCACGCGCACCCTGCGCATCAGCGAAGAGGAAAGCGACCTGCTGGAAGACGCCATCACCGAGAACCGCCAGGCCATCGGCATGACCAACATCTACAGCGACATCCTTTCCGGCACCATGGACGCCTTTGCCTCCATCATCTCCAACAACATGAACACGGTGATGAAGTTCCTGACCGGGTTCACCATCATCCTGATGATTCCCAACATCATCACCGGCATCTACGGCATGAACATAGACACCCCCCTGCATGATTCGCCCTATGCCTTCGGCATCGTCTCCGGGGTGACCGTGGGGCTATGCCTGGTGGCCTGGCTGGTGTTCATCAAGAAACGCTGGCTGTAACCCCCCCGCGCCCCAACGCAGGAACGGGACGCCCCGCACGGTCATGGCCGTGCGGGGCGTCGTTCGTCGCGGCGGTAGAAAATGCGGAGGGGAGGACGCAACGCCGGGGGCGTGCCCGCGCGGCGCGACGAGGCGAATGCGAAGCGGCGTCGGGGAAAGCGCCTGGAACGGCCCTAGCGCTTGCCGTCCTTGTGCCGCGTCTTGGCCTCGGTGCGTTCCGGATTACCCACGAGGTGGCGGTATCGCTTCACGGCCACGCGGGCAAAGTCGCCCACGATGCGAGGCAGGTCGGAATCGGTCCATATCCCCGCGAACCCCGGCAACGCCCGGATCGTCCCGTCCAGCGCGTAGCCGTCGGCCGCATCCGGCGAAAGGGCCACGGCGTCGTAGCGCACCGCCTCGGCCGCGCCCAGGGCGTCCGCCAGCAGCGTGGCCACGGTTTCGGCAAAGAACCTGCGCACCTCGTCGGGCGACTCGGCGCGGTCCAGACGTTCCCTGAAGCCGGGCAACTGCGCCTGCTCCAGCCGGGTGAACGAAACCTGTCGGGTCATGGGCACCTCCTTGCCGGGGCCGCCATGGCGAAGGAAGACGGCGAACGCGCGGCCCCCGAAGGGTCCGCCGCCTTATGCCCACCGTAGCAGAAACGCCCCACCGCGCAAGCGGGCGGCAACCGTGCGGCAACGTGCGGCAGGCGTGTCCGCCCGGCAGGACGACGCCCCGCGCGCCCCCGCCGCCGGGTTGTTATAATTCCCGCGCCAAGCGGCGGAAGGATACGTTTTCCCTTGGCCGGGCGCGAACCGCCCCGAGCGCCCCCCCCCCATCACACCGGAGCCGGAAAACGCCATGTCCCAGCCGCACGCCCCCAGCAGCGCCGCCCAGCAGCCAACGGAACCGCGCACCGCCCCCCGCTTCGAGGCGGGCGTGGCCCTGCGCATCATCGCCCTCGCCACGTTCATCGTCCTGCTGTTCGTGGCGGCCATCATCGGGGGCTTTCTGCCGCACGTCCGGGCGGACGCCCTGCGGGCGCGGCAGGAGGAGTTGCGCCACCTGGTGCAGACGGCGGTGAAGCTGGTGGAAGACCACGACGCGCGCGCCGCCAAGGGCGAATTCCCGCAGGCAGAGGCCAGGCGCCGCGCGGCCGAAAGCATCCGGCAGATGCGTTACGGCAACGGCGACTATTTCTGGATCAACGACGACCGCGATCCCTTTCCCGTCATGGTCATGCACCCCACCGCCCCGGCCCTGGAGGGCCAGCCCCTGGACAAGCCCGCCTACAACCGGGCCACGCACTGGCGGCCCGCGCCGGGGGCCACGGCTGTGGATTACCCCGGCGGCAACCGCAACCTGTTCCAGGCGTTCGTTGCCGTGGCGCGCGAACGGGGAGAGGGACTGGTGGCCTACATGTGGCCCAAGCCCAAGCAGGGCGGCGGCGTGACCGAGGCCACCTACCCCAAGGAATCGTACATCGCCTACTACAAGCCGTGGGGGTGGATCATCGGCACCGGGGTGTACGTGGACGACCTGGACGCGGATGCGGCCTCGCTGCGGAAGATGGTGCTGGTCGTCACCGCGTGCATCCTGGGTGTTGGCGGCGTGCTGACGGTGCTGGTCACCCGTTCCGTGCGCACCCCGCTGCGCGCGCTGGTGGCCT
Source organism: Nitratidesulfovibrio sp. HK-II (assembly GCF_003402415.2). Taxonomy (NCBI): domain Bacteria; kingdom Pseudomonadati; phylum Thermodesulfobacteriota; class Desulfovibrionia; order Desulfovibrionales; family Desulfovibrionaceae; genus Nitratidesulfovibrio; species Nitratidesulfovibrio sp. HK-II. The sequence goes on along the minus strand of NZ_AP036014.1, from coordinate 1,295,055 downwards.
ATGCCCGCGCCGTGGCCGCTGGCGACCTGGACGCGCCCCTGCGTGGGACGTTCCGCGCCGAGTTACGCGGGCTGAAGGATTCCATCGCCACCATGGTGGAGGCGCTGCGCGCGCGCATCGACGAGGCGCGCACGCGCACCGACGAGGCCGCCGAACACGCCCGCCGCGCCGAAGCCGCCACGGCGGAGGCGGAGGCGGCCCGTATCCGGGCCGAACAGGCCCGGCGCGACGGCATGCTGGAAGCGGCCGCCAAACTGGAGGGCATTGCCGCCGCCATCGTGGAGGTGGCGGACACCGTGGGCAGGCAGGTGACGCTGGCCGGGGGCGGCGCGGACGCCCAGAAGACCCGCGTGGCCGAAAGTTCGCGCGCCATGGAAGGCATGGACGCCGCCGTGGCGGGCATGGCCGGGGGCGCGGCGGGCGCGGCCGATGCGGCCGACGACGCCCGGGCCAAGGCGCGCGAGGGCGCGGAGGGCGTGCAGCGGGTCATCGAGGCGGTGGCGCGGGTGGAGCGCGGCGCGGGCACCCTGCGCGAGAGCATGGCCGACCTGTCGCGCAAGGCGGACAGCATCGGCGGCATCATGGGGGTCATCAACGACATCGCCGACCAGACCAACCTGCTGGCCCTCAACGCCGCCATTGAGGCGGCCCGCGCCGGGGATGCCGGGCGGGGCTTTGCCGTGGTGGCCGACGAGGTGCGCAAGCTGGCCGAAAAGACCATGAACGCCACCCGCGAGGTGGGCGACGCCATCCGGGCCATCCAGGAAGGCACCACGGCCAGCGCGCGCCAGGTGGACGCCGCCGTGGAGGCGGTGACGCAGGCCAACGCCCAGGCGGGCACGGCCGGAAGTTCGCTGGACGAGATCGTGCGGCTGGCATCCGGCGTTTCCGCGCAGGTGCGGGCCGTGGCCACCTCGGGCGAGGAGCAGGCGGCGGTAAGCGCGCACATCGTGCGTTCGCTGGGCGACATCACCACCATCAGCGAGGACACCGCCCAGGCCATGCGCGACGCGGAACGCTCGCTGGACGACCTGAACGCCGAGGCGCAGCGCCTTGGCGACCTCATCGCGCGGTTCAAGGAAGGGTAGCCCCGTCCCGCGTGCGGTGGCCCCAGCCGCGCTGACCATAAACACGCACAAGGCCCCCGCACCGTTTCCGGTGCAGGGGCCTCTTCACTCTCTTTCCCGTGGCATTATCGCGCACCGTTTGCGGCGTGAATTTTGTTCGCTGGCAAGGAAGGCAAATCTTTCATGAAGGGAGCGTGCGGCAGCCGTTAGGCGAGGCAACGAGCCTTACGGATGGCGACCGCACCGCGCTCTTCGGTACGTGACCGGAATGAAAGATGATGCATGACGAAACCAGCGGGCAAAAATCCGCCGCAAACCTAGCGGGTCAGCTTGCGGAACTTGATACGGTGCGGCTGGAGCACTCCATGACGGGCACACGCGCTGCACGCGTGATGCCCTGTTCCACCGTGCGGGCAGGCGAAGCCCGCCTCGCCCGGCGCGGCGCTGCACGCCGCCGACCAGCCGTGTCCCCTCGGTCACGCACAAGGCCCCGCACCGTTTCCGGTACGGGGCCTTGTCATTCATTTCACCGCAAACCTAGCGGGTCAGTTTGCGGAACTTGATCCGGTGCGGCTGGTCGGCGTCCTTGCCCAGGCGCTTCTTGCGGTCTTCTTCGTATTCCGAGTAGTTGCCGTCGAAGAACACCACCTTGGAATCGCCCTCGAAGGCCATGATGTGCGTGGCGATGCGGTCGAGGAACCAGCGGTCGTGGCTGATCACCAGCACGCAGCCCGCGAAGTTCTCGATGCCGTCTTCCAGCGCTCGCATGGTGTTCACGTCCAGGTCGTTGGTGGGTTCGTCAAGCATGATGACGTTGGCGCCCGACTTCAGCATGCGCGCCAGGTGCACCCGACTGCGTTCGCCGCCGGAGAGCACGTCCACCTTCTTCTGCTGGTCCTGGCCCATCAGGTTGAAGCGCGAGCAGTAGGCGCGGGCGTTCACCTCGCGGTTGCCCAGCTTCACCGTTTCGTAGCCTTCGCTGATCACCTCGTACACGGTCTTGCCGGGGGTCAGCGATTCGCGGTTCTGGTCCACGAAGGCGAACTGCACCGTCTCGCCGATCTTCAGTTCGCCCGCGTCGGGCGCTTCCACGCCCGCCAGCATCTTGAACAGGGTGGTCTTGCCCGCGCCGTTGGGGCCGATGATGCCCACGATGGCCCCGGCGGGGATGATGAAGTTCATGTCCTCCACCAGCAGCTTGTCGCCCATGGACTTGCTGACGCCCTTGGCCTCTGCCACCACCTTGCCCAGGCGCGGTCCCGGCGGAATGTAGATTTCCAGGTCCGCCGCGCGTTTTTCGCTCTCGTGGCTCAGCATGGCCTCGTAGGCGTTGATGCGCGCCTTGCCCTTGGCGTGGCGGCCCTTGGGCGACATGCGGATCCATTCCAACTCGCGCTGCAGGGTCTTCTGGCGTTCCAGCTCGGACTTCTCTTCCTGTTGCAGGCGCTTTTCCTTCTGCTCCAGCCACGAAGAGTAGTTGCCTTTCCACGGAATGCCCCGCCCCCGGTCCAGCTCCAGAATCCAGCCTGCCACGTTGTCGAGGAAGTAGCGGTCGTGGGTGACGGCGATGACCGTACCGGGGAAGGTCTGCAGGAAGCGTTCGAGCCACGCCACCGACTCGGCGTCCAGATGGTTGGTGGGTTCGTCCAGCAGCAGGATGTCCGGGCTTTGCAACAGCAGGCGGCACAGGGCCACGCGGCGGCGCTCGCCGCCGGAGATGACCGACACCGGCGTGTCGCCGGGGGGGCAGCGCAGGGCGTCCATGGCCATTTCAAGGCGCGCGTCCAGGTCCCAGGCGCCCTTGGCGTCCATTTGCTCCTGCACCTTGCCCTGGCGCTCGATGAGCGCGTCCATCTCGTCCGGCTCCATGGGCTCGGCGAACTTGGCGTTGATCTCCTCGAACTGCTTCACGAGGTCCACAACGTCCTGCACGCCCTCTTCCACCACCTCGCGCACGGTGCGGGTTTCGTCCACCAGCGGCTCCTGCTCCAGGTAACCGATGGTGAATCCCGGCGCGAGCACGGTCTTGCCGTCGAAATTGGGGTCCACCCCCGCCAATATCTTCAGCAGCGACGACTTACCCGAGCCGTTCAGGCCCAGCACGCCGATCTTGGCGCCGTAGAAGTAGGAGAGGGAAATGTCCTTCAGCACCTCGCGCTGGCCGTGGCGCTTGGTGACGCGGATCATCGAATAGATGATCTTGTCCGGTTCGTTGCTCATGTGCATCCACCTTTCGGGGTTGTCTTCAGGCTTGGGGTTCCGGGGCCGCCGTGCCGCCTCTGGCCTTGCGGCGCGCGCAGGGCTTGGCCAATGGGCCGGGCGTGGCGGAAACGGCTCCGTTCGCCGTGTTCGGGGATATGCCGACGAAACGCGGCCCTAGTGCTTTTGCAGACCAGCGGGATTTTGTCCAGTGCGCGGAGCCGCGCGGGGCGGAATGCGGGTCGCGGGCTCGGGCCAGCCGGCCCCTTTGGCCGGAGATGCCCATCCGGGGGCGGCGACCACGCCCCGCCCCCCTGCCGCTCCGGAAACATCCGTGCTATGCTGGGGGACGTGACGCCCGTCACGGCGCAGGGCCAGGCCAGCCCCTAACCTGACCATGCAGGGCCAGCCACGCCGTGCCGCCCATACGACATCGCCGGACGCCCGGCCCACGCACACCGGACACACGCAACCCCACGGGAGGCCCCATGCATATCGCCCCGTCCACGTCCATACACGATCTGGTCACCGAGCACCCCTACCTCATCGACGTGCTGGCCGATTTCGCGCCCGCCTTCGCCAAGCTGAAGAACCCGCTCTTGCGCAACACGCTGGGCCGGGTGGCCACGTTGCAGCAGGCGGCGGACATCGCCGGGCTGGAGGTCAACGGCCTGATGCTGCACATCGCCCGTGGTGTGCTGGACCATTCCACAGAGGCCGTGACCATCGTGCCCAAGGGCGCGCCCGGCACCGGCGCGAAGCCCGGGCCCCAAGCAGGGGCCTCGCCCTGCGCCACCACCTGCGGCACGCCGTGCGACGCGGGGCAGGCACTCGAGGGTTCCACCCCGCCCCTCACCGACGCCGCGCGCATGGACACCCTGAAGGAGCTCATCCGCGAACTGCACGCCGGGGCGGACCCGGCCAGCCTGAAAGCGCGCTTCGCCGCCGCCGTGGGCGACATCTCAGGCGGCGACATCGCCCGGCTGGAGCAGGCCATGGTGGCCGAGGGCCTGCCCGAAGCGGAGATAAAGCGCCTGTGCTCGCTGCATGTGGACCTGTTCAAGGGCGCGCTGGACGAGGCCCCGGCCGTTTCCGCGCCCGCCGGGCACCCGGTGCGCACCTACATGGACGAGAACGCCAAGGCCATGGAACTGGCCGACGAGATCATCTCGCAGGTGGACCGCATGCACCGCACCCCCGGCGACCGCACCTCGCCCATCGACGAGATGGCCTGGTCGTTCAGCAGCCGCTACGTCCAGGAACTGCTGGAAGACCTGGCCCGCATCGAGGTGCACTACACCCGCAAGGAAAACCAGCTCTTCCCCCTGCTGGAGGAAAACGGCATCGAGGCCCCGCCCAAGGTAATGTGGGAAGTGCACGACGACATCCGCGCCCTGTTCAAGGCCGCCCGCGCGGCCATGGAAAACCTGGCAGCCACGGGCTCCGCGCTGGCCGCCCGCGAAGCGGCCGAGGCCGTGAAGGACATGATATACAAGGAAGAGAAGGTGCTTTTCCCCATGGCCCTGGAATCGCTGACCGAAGCCCAGTGGGCTCGGGTTCGCCACGGCGAGGACGAAATCGGCTACGCCTGGGTGACGCCCGGCGGCGAATGGACGCCGCAAGCAGCCGCACTGGCGGGCCTGACGGACACGGCGGGCACGGCGGGCCAGGCGCGCACCAGCGGTTCCGCGCGGCTCGTCCAGTTGGACACCGGCGCGCTGGCCCCCAACGTGCTCAACCAGATGCTGCGCAGCCTGCCGGTGGACCTCAACTTCGTGGATGCCGACGACCGGGTGGCCTACTATTCCGACGTGCCGCACCGCATCTTTCCGCGCAGCGCGGCGGTGATCGGGCGCAACGTGCGCAACTGCCACCCGCCCAAGTCGGTGCACATGGTCGAGGACATCCTGACCAAATTCAAGACGGGCGAACGCGACACGGCGGAATTCTGGATAGAGCTCGGCGGGCGGTTCCTGCACATCCGCTACTTCGCGGTGCGCGACACCGACTCCGCCTACCTCGGCTGCCTCGAAGTCTCGCAGGACGTCACGGACATCCGCGCCCTGAGCGGCCAGCGCCGGCTGCTGGAATGGAGCTGAGGCGGCGTGTTCCGCTTTCCACGGCCCGGCGGCTTTCGCCGGGCTTTTTCATTTTCTCCGTGCGGACGCCTTGCGATTCGCATAAAGTTATGTCCTAGTCGACCGAACAAGTCCCGTATGACCGCGCGGCGCTCCGCCGCCGACAATCCGTGAACATGCAGCCTTTCGGGGGCACACTCGATGACCATCCGCCAGAAACTCATCTACGGCCTTGGCGCGCTCACCCTGCTCAACCTGGTCATGGGCGTGGCCATGGTGCTGGTGCTCGGCGAGGTCAACATGCTGGTGGACGAACTGGTCTCCAAGCACGTCGAACTGGAGGAGACCGTCTACGCCATGCGCCACGACGTGAGCCAGCTGCGCCGTTACGAAAAGGACTCCCTGCTCAACATCGCCAACCAGGAACGTCTGCGCAGCTACCTGCCCCGGCACGAAAAGGCCGCCGCCGACCTTGCCGCCCACACTGACGCCGCCGAACGCAAGCTGCGCGCCATTCCGGAACTGGCCGAGATGCTGAACCGCATCACCACCATCCGCAGCCTGACCGCCCCCTATCTTTCGGCCTATGCCACGCTGACGCGCGAAGCCCCGACGGCTGGCCTTTCCGCCGAGCAGGCCAACATTCGCTTCGACGCCGGGCGCGAGATGGCCCACAAGCTGGAACAGGCCATCGACGAATTGACCAAGGCCACCATCGAGGCCACCCGCGAGCACGCGGAAGAGACCAACGACACCACCTCCATGCTGCGCACGGGCGCGGCCGTGGCTTTCTCTTTGGCCGTGCTGCTGGGCGGCCTGCTGGCCCTCGGCCTGTACCGCTCCATCCAGACTCCCCTGCTGGCCCTGACCGAATTCGGCAAGCGCATCGCCGACGGCGACTTCGAGCACAAGACCGCCTACCGCTTCACGGCGGAAATGGCCGCGCTGCACGAAACCATCACCCACATGGTGGACGCCATTCGCGAGCGGGTGGCCTACAACCGGGCCATCATCAACCGCGTGCCCGACCCCATCATCGTCACCGGGCCGCGCCGCAACATCCGCGCGTTGAACAGCGCGGCCTGCACCCTGCTGGGCCACGCCGAGGCCGACCTGATCGGCAAGCCCCTTGGCGACTACCAGGGGGCGGATATCTATGGCACAGAGCCTCCGATTGACAGGCTGGCCCGCACCGGCGAGGCCGAGACGCAACTGGACTTCACCCGCGTGCTTTCCGGCGAGACGCGCTACTTTCATTCCCGCGCGGCCACGGTGCGCAAGCCCGACGGCACCCTGGTGGGCTACATGGAAATCCGCCAGGACATCACCGACGTGAAGCGCGGCGAACTCGCGGCGCGGGAACGCAGCGAACGCATCGCCGGAGTGGCCCGCGACGCCGACGCCATAGCCACCACCGTGGCCGAGGCGGCGGACCAACTTTCCGACCGGGTGGGCGAGGCAGCGCGCGGGGCCGACAGGCAGTTGCAGCGCAGCACCGAATCGGCAACGGCCATGGACGAAATGGCCGCCACCGTGCGCGAGGTGGCCCGCAACGCCTCGGACACCAACAGGACCACGTCCGAAATGTCCGAACGCGCCAAGCAGGGCGCGGAGATCGTGGCGCGGGTGGTTTCGGCCATCGAGGGGTTGGGCAGCCATTCGCGCGACCTGCGCGGCGAAATGGAGCAACTGGGCGCCCAGGCCAGCGGCATCGGCAACGTGCTGGGGGTCATCAGCGACATCGCCGACCAGACCAACCTGCTGGCGCTGAACGCCGCCATCGAGGCGGCGCGGGCCGGCGACGCCGGGCGCGGTTTTGCCGTTGTCGCCGACGAGGTGCGCAAACTGGCCGAAAAGACCATGAACGCCACCCGCGAGGTGGAGGCCGCCATCGGGGCCATCCAGCTTTCCGCCCGGCGCAGCGCCGAGGCCACCGACGTCGCCGTGCGCGGCGTGACCGGCAGCCAGTCGCTGGCCAACGAGGCGGGCGGCATGTTGCAGGAGATAGTGCAGGCGGTGCAACAGGCCTCGGACCAGGTGAACTCCATCGCCACCGCCGCCGAGGAACAGGCCGCCACCGGCGACGAGTTGAACCGCATCATCGCCGAGGTCAACGAGATATCCGGCACCACAGCCATGCGCATGTCCGAGGCGGAAACCGCCATTGCCGAACTTTCGGCCCAGGCCGCCGCCCTGCGCCGACTGATGGAAGACATGAAGTGATCAGGTCGGCACGGGGCACAGCATTCCGCCCGCCCCGCCCATAATCACGGATTACCCTGATACCATTGTGGAATTAGCATGCCCCACCAAGGCCCCGGCACGCGCCGGGGCCTTTCCGTTGCGGCGGCATGGCGGCACGCCGCCGCCATGCCATTTTCCACCGTGCCGCAGTCCTCCGCCACATCCTTCACTGACATCCTGTCCGTGCCCGGTTTGTGCCCGGCGTGTCCCCAACTTCGATGGAACTCGGCCCCTCCCTTACAACCCCAGCGCGTCCAGCACGGCCAACCGCAAATCCTGCACGCTTTCGGCCCGAATTATGGCGTCTGCCTGGTCGTAGGTGATGGTGTTCAGGTCCAGCGGTTCCGGCTGCGGCGGTACGGACGCCGTCAGCCACGAGCCGTCCGGCTGCAACAACGCGCCCGGCGCGGGGCGCTGCTCCGCCACGGGCGCCGCGCCGAGGGGCAGGGTATGCTCCAGCCCGGCCGCCACGGCGTACAGGTCCGGCGTTCCGACTCTTCCGTAGGTCTGCATCAGAAGGCCCTCCGCACTTTCACGCGCGCCCTGGTGGCCGCGTAGGTCATGAAAGAAAGGTCGCCTCCCCACCAGAAGTGCCCGGTGTTGGTGCGCAACCGGATGAGCGACTGGTTCGCGGTCTTGGTCATCACGCCCATGTACTGTGATCCGGTCCAGCACAGCCCGCAGGGCACCCAGTAGTTCGGGCTGGAGGTCGTGTCGTACCCTTCCACCACGAACTCCCCGAACACGGGCGCGCCCAGCGGGTTGTCCATGACATAGGTGGTGCTGGCGGCCAGCGCGTTGCCGCCGTTCAGCGGCACCACGGCCTCCACCCCCGGCGCGAAGGGCGTGACCGCCGCCACCGCCCCACCGCTGACAACGGCCTTGCCCACGTACACCCGCTGCACCCGCGCGCCGTCGGCCCGGCGCATGATGTTTTCCGGCGGGCTGTACCAGTCCTCGTCGAAGATGGGCGCGAACTCGGTCATGCCGGTGTACTCACGGCCGCTGTTCAGGCACTCCACCTCCAGCACGTCGCAATCCACCGTGGCGGCGAAGAGGTGGCGCTTGCGCTCGTTGGCGGACCACGTGGCCCCGGTCACGCTGTCCACCGTGGTCTGGACGCCGTTGTGCGTAACCTTGATGTTCCAGGCGCGGGGAATGGCCAGCGCATCGTTCTCGCACACCATCTCGTAGCCACGCAGACGGCGCTTGCGGTTCATGGTCAGTCGCCACCACCCGCTGGTGACCCCGCTGGCCGTGTACCACGCCTGGTTGGTGGCGTTCCCGTCCAGCGCCTTCCACGCCGGGGAGCCGCCCCCAGCGTATTCGCTGCTGGCCAAAACCGTGCCCCACTTGCCCTCATAACCTGCGTAATTGCCGGATTCGGCCACGCCGCGCCGGGCCGAGCCATATTCGGGCGGCGTCTCCGTGGCGCCCAGCGCCAGCGCACCCGTGTCGGGGTTGCGCTCCACATACAGCCAATGGGTGGCCGCCGCGCCCGGCAGGGCGACGGAGAGGTTGCCGGTGATTTCCGACGCCACGCTGACGCCGCCGTTGCCGAAACACGCGGCGAACGGCGCGGCCGGGTCGGCCAGCAGGGTCACCACCAGCCCGGAGAAGGACAGGAAGTCCGGCAACGCCAGTTCGTGAAAGGGCGCGGCCATGGGAGACTTCATGCGGCAGCGCAGGATGGTCTGGGGCTGCTTGGCCTCGGCCCCGGACAGCCGGATGGCGTTCAGCGCGGCCAGCACGCCCGTCAGGTCCACGGGCGCTGCGCTCATGGGCGCATGGTACGCCTTGATGCACGACACCACCGCGATGTTGCGGGGGCGATTTTCGCTGGCGGTGGGCACCACGGCGGAGGCGTCAAAGCCGCCAACCCCGCCTGCCGTGCCGCTTGCGATTCCGGAAATGGCCACTCCGGTGGCCGCCCCCGTGAACGCGCCGGAAGGCGCAGACCCGGCGGAAGCAAGGCGTATGGTGCCGCAACTGCCGGTGATGTTCCGAATGGCGTCGCCCTGTGCGCTGCCCGCCGCGCGCCCGGCGTCCACCCCGCGCCCAAGGTCCGCGCCGCGTCGGAACTCGCCGCGCAGGTCGGGCAAGGTGGCGGAAAGGGCCAGCGCATCGCCGTTCAGGTAGGCCACCAGTTCGGGATACGCTTCCTTCGTCACCTCCTGCCCGGCGCACAGCAGAAAGCCCATCGGCACGGTGTGCACCGGAAAGTCCAGGATGGCCCCGATAGGCACGAACGCGGCGGACGCCAACACCTCGTTCCGCGCATCCGCCACGACCTGGTCCACGATATCACGCGCTTCCAGCACATCCGCCCGCGCCGCACCGGCCCGGTCGGCCTCGGTCCCGGCGTCCGTGGCCCGGGCCTCGGCATTCAATGCCGCCATCTCGGCACGGCCCACGTTGGCGGCTATGCCCGCCAGCAGTTCGTCGGAGCGCGTGGCCTGGTCGGTCAACGGCACCTTGACGCAGCGGCCCACCTCTTCACGCAACTGCTGGGCCATCAGCGTCAGCCGATCAAAGCTGCGTTCCAGCATTTCCGCGTCCAGCACGCCGGTGTTGCGCAGGTCCATCTCCTGCGTGAAGGGCTGGTCCAGCCACAGGGTAAGCCGTTCCCCCGCGCCCACCATGCCGGGCATGGCAGTCATGCGGCCCCCGCCGCCGGGCAGAGCGGCGACGGCGTAGTCCGTGCCGTAGGTCAGCACCCTGTCGCCGCCGATGCCGGTCACCACGGCCCGCACGTCCTCGGGCCGGTGGAACGGGAAGGTCACGGGCCATTCCGTCTGCACGCCGTCCCCGGCGTACTGCTCGACGGTAGTGGTCGATACGATGGTCATTTGGTCTCCTTGCGTGTCGATGACGCCCCGTGCCGGGGCGGACGCGCGTTCTAGGTGTCCAGCAGGCCGCGCGTGCCCCGCCCCGCGTTGCCGATGATCATGCCGGTGCGCCAGCCCTGCCGCGTGCGCGCCCACGGGTCGTCGGCCATGGCCTGCAACAGCGATGCGCTGCTGTCCGCCCCGGCGGCCTGGTATTCCAGGGCGCGCTGCCGCCGCTCAGATTGCCTGCGCACGTCCAGCACGTCGGACTCGGCCGCCGTGGACTGGTCCTGCAGGACATCGAGGGCGCTGCCCGAGCCCGCGTCCATGCCCGATGCCGCCAGCAGCGAACGCACGCCCGCCTGCTGCGCGCGCGACTGGCGCTTCAGGGCCCGCTCCGTCCGTTCGGCATCCAGCTTCGTTTCCTCGGCCTGGTAGCGGGCCTGCGCCGCCGCATTGCGCTGGGTGGCCGCCTGGTATTCCTTCTGGGCCTTGCTCGTCCGCGCGCTGTGCTCCCCCTCCAGCAGCGAGTAGCCGCCCTGGATGATTGCGGAAGCGACGAGCGCTTCGGTCACGCCGCACATGGTGCTCCTCCTGTGGTGGTTACGGTGTTTCCGGAATGGCACGGGTCAGAGGATGGTTGATAAAGGGATGGAACGGCGCGCCGTCCCGCCCCAGCGGCGCGGGGCGAGCCGCCACGGCAAAGCCGCACCGCGCCAGCCAGCGGGCCGTGGCGGGCCGTTCCGCCAGCGCCGGGGCGTGGATCATGTTCACCAGGCACGGCCAGGCGGCGCGCATGCGCGCCGCGAACAACGGCCCCAGCCGGGCCAGCGCCCTGCCCTCCGCGTCCAGTTCCGGGGTGCCGAACAGCCACGGCGCGGCCACGCCCGACGGGCCCGACGGGCCTGACACCCAAGACAGGCCGGGATACGGCCGCGCGCCGAACAAGGCCACGCACCGCCCCCCGCGCAGCACCGCCCAGCGCATGGGCGACAGGGCGAAGGCCCGCGCCGCCTCGGTCGTGGCCCCGCGCGGGCCAAGGGCCTCCAGTTCCGCCCGGTCACGCGGTCGCAGGGCGGCCAGCACCTCGCGCAGATGCACGCGCCGCGCCGGAACCACGGTGAGCCGGGTGCGCCGCCCGTCGCCGCCGGTACGGGCGAAGCCGGTGCGGACAGACGCGCGCTGGGCATGCACAGGGCCATCGCAAGGGGATGCGGCTGGCCGCGCCGGGGCCGTTTTCCGCGCCCCTGCGGGGGCCGTGACCATCGGAGAGGGATGCGCGCTCATGCCTCGCCCACCTCCACTTCGCTGATCACCGCCAGCACCGTCAGCGGCAACGGGTCGTCCTGACGGATGTGCAGCCCGCCCTGACTGCCCAGGCGCGCGTCCAGGGTCACCTCGCGGTCGCCGTCGAAAAGCGGCAGCGCCTGGCCCGGCGGATCCTGCGCGGTGCGAAACAGCACCTCGCGCAGGTGATCCGCGTCCGGCCCGGCCTTGAACCCGGACGAGCGGTACAGCCGCACCCGCGCCCTGCCCACCCGGCGCACCCGGCCCTGGCTGGGGCCGTCGCCCGCCACGAATTCCTGCGTCACCGGTGCAAGGTCGCTGGCATAGCCGAGCCCGGCGTGGATGACCGAGGCCGGGCGATCCAGTTCGATGCGCCCGCCGCTGACGGTGCGCGGAGGGTGCACCCAGCCGTCGGCCAGGATGGACACCTCGCGCCCTTCCAGATGTTCCAGCCCGCCCAGCGCGGCCACGGGCGGCCCGTCATGCGACAGGCCGGAATCCACGAAGAACGCCCGCGCCGGGGTGTCCGCCTCGAAGGCCGGGTCCAGACGTTCGATGTACCGCCGCTGCGCGCCGTCCACCTCGCGGCGCACCACCAGCCACAGCTCGTCGCCGCTGGCCGGGCCGGACGGCGCGCCGGGCACCACGCACAGCGCCTCCACCGCGCCGCCGGTCTCGTGGCGATGCCAGCCCGCCACCTGATGCTCGGCGATGAGGGTGAGCCCGGCCATGGCGCCGTCGTCCATGGCGCACCACACCACCGAATGGGGCGACTGCTGGTAGGCCCAGTCCACGATGTTGCGGCCGCGCAGCATGTGCTCGGCCAGGATGGTCTGGTCCGCGCCGGAATAGCCGTCCACGTCCAGGCTGTAGCGAAAGTCGCGCACCGCGCGCCCCCCGCGCTGCACGGCCAGCACCCCGTCGCCCACGGCCAGGGGCGGCAGCTCGGCCGACCCGCGCGCCGACTGGAATTCCAGCAGGCACGACAGGGGCGAGAACGGCTCGCTGCCCTGCCCGGACAGGGTCCATTCGCCGCCGCCGGTGCCCACCAGCAGCTTGCGGGCGGGCATCATCCAGCGCACGGCGCTGACCGTTTCCGAGGCGATGGTGACGGTGACGGCGTCGTCGGTCTGGAGCGGGCGCGAGACGTCCATGTTCTCGTAACAACCGGTGCGGCTGGCCCAGATGGTCTGCGGATGCCCGCGCGACCCGGCGAAGCACAGTCGCTGCTGCCAGAACTGCACCGACGAGGGATGGTCGTCCTCGCCCTCGAAGGGGTTGCGGTGTTCGGGCGGGCCTTCGGCGAAATCGGGCGCGCGCCCGGTGTCGGCATAGGTCTCGCCCGTGGCGGCGGTGCCCAGCAGGCCATACACCGACGCCCCGCCCCCGGCCTTGTAGACGCGGTATTCGCTGGCCCCGTCCACCGCGTTCCAGGCCAGGTTCACGGCGGAGCCTTCCGCCGGGGTGCCCGCCGTCACGACCAGTTCCGCCGTGGGCAGACCTTCCTCGCCCGTGTCCACGGACACGGCGGTGACCACGTAGCGGTGCTGGCGCGACCCGGACGGCGCGCCGGTGGCGCGCAGCCCCATGGGCGTGCCCACGCGCGGGCCGAAGTCCACCGTCACCAGCCGCCAGTCGGCGTGGCCGTGGCGTTCCAGCTTGCGCGGGGCGGCGTGCGGCGTGACCAGGTAGAGCACGTCGGCCGACTGGCACCAGCGCAGCGTGGGCAGGTGCTCCGCCGCATAGGGGGTCTGCACCTGCACGGGCGCGCCCCCCTCGGCCAGCACCAGCCCGCCGCACCACCACACCCGCATGCGCTCCGGCGCGAATTCCAGCACGTAGGCCTGTTCCTCGTTGAACACGAAGGGGACGAGCCGGGGCGACGCGCTTTCGTCGGCGCACGGCCCCATGAAGCGCAGCCCCGGACGCCGGAAGGCCGGGCCGTGCGGATGCAGCAGCATGTTGCGCAGCACGCGGCAGCCGCTGGCATAGCGGGCCTGGTCGCCCCGCGCGGCCATGAGGGGCGACAGTTCGCCCGCGTTGAAGCTGTTCTGGATCAGGGTGGTGCGGGCCATGGCTACCTCGCCGTCAGCCAGGGGTTCAATTCCACGGGGTCGGACGCGCCTTCGGCGGCGTCGGCCACGCGGGCGGCGTCCAGGGCATCCCCGAAGCGCTGGAGCATGGACTGCTCCAGCCGCGTGCTGTTCATGAGCGGCACGGCCAGCGCGGCGGCCAGGCGGCGAGCCAGCGCCTCGACGAACAATGCGGGAAAGCGGGCCGGGTCGGTGACACGCACGGTCAGCACCACCTCTGCCGGGGTCGCGTCGGTGTACAGGGTGCGCGCCTCCACCACCTCGAAGGGTTGGGAATCGCGCAGGCGGCGCACCCGCAGGCAGTCGCCCGGCAGGCGGTAGGCCCAGGCGAAGCCGAAGGGCGGCACCGCCGCCAGCGGAGCCAGCGAGGTGTAGCGGGTGGCGAAGTTCCAGTGGTGGCATTCCAGCAGTTCGTCGCGCGCCTCGGCGTAGTAGCGGGCGCACAGGTCCGCTTCGCGCGAGGGCTGGTCCAGGGCCACGATTTCGGGCGCGCCCAGGTAGCGCAGGGCCTTGTTGCAGACGGAGACCTCGCTGGTCATGACGGAACTTGTGGCCGCGCCGGGGGCGGAACTGGCGAGGGCGCTCATGACCGCCCCTTGCCTCGCGGGCGGCCCGCGTTGGATTCCGCATCCTCCGCCGCCGCCCGCTGCCGTTCACGCAGGTGGCGGGCCGTGGCCCGGCGCATCTCCGCGCTGGGCGGCGCGGCGGGTGCGGCCCGTTCTGCCGGTTTCGCCAGTTTCGCCAGTTTCGCCGGTTCCGCCGGTTCCACCTGCCCGCCCTGCCCGTTTCCGGCAACCGTACAGCCGGAACCGGCGGCATCGGCGAGGTCAGTGGGAACAGGGGACACAGGGGAAACAGGGGAAGCGGGGACAGCTTCCGCCCCGCTGCCCTGCCCTTCGGCGGCGCGCAGCATGCGGCGCAGGGTGGCATCGTCGGTGGCCGGGTCGAAGGCCACCCCCAGCAGGGCCAGCCGGGCGCGCAGGGCCGCCCGGCGGAAACGGCGCACGTCGTCCGCCGTGGGAGGGGCGCACGGTTCCGCCGGAGCGGGAAGAACGGTGGCGGCCGTCCCCCTGGTGCTTCCCAGCATGGGGTCCTCGTTCACGGCCAGGGCCACGCCGCCAGCCACGGTGAACGCCTCGGGGGGCGTGTCGGCAGGCGCTTCGGTCGCAACGCCGATGGCCGCGTCTGGGGCCGCGTCTGGGGCTGAACCAGGGGCCGCTCCATGGCCATCACGAATGTCTTCATTCATAGGGCACCTCCGTGCCGTGGCCCCCGCCCGTCCCCACAGCGGAGGACGGGCGGGGGGTTGCTGTGCGCTGCCGCGCTAGCGCGGCAGGTAGTCGAAGACGACGTCCACGGTACCGGAGGCCCCGGCGTCATCGGTGCCGATCACCACGCGCACGTGGCGGCGGCAGTCGGAGGGTAGGGGCAGGCGGCCCAGCACCTCGCCCCCGGCCCAGGTGCGCCCGCCGGGGGCGCTGCGCCGGAACGACACCGGCAGCGCGGCGAAGGCCACGCCGTCGTCGCTGTCCTCCAGCATCAGGGTAAGACTCTTGCCGTCACCCAGGGTGACCGGCGTGGCGGCCACGGCCGCCACCTCGGCCGCGCCCATCAGCGCGCCCGCGCGCTGCGGGCCGCCGTTGCCCACGGCCTGGGTGTTCTTGGGCAGGGCCTGCCCTTTGGCCAGGTGTTCGCCGTGCACGCGCAGCATGTGTCCGTACATGCGTCTCTCCTTGTTCATCGGCACCGCCGGGCGGTGTCCGTCATGGTGTTGTGGGGCAATGCGCGCCGAAGCGCCGCTACAGGGTCAGCGCCTGTTCGGTGCCGTCCTTGAAGTTGTAGGAAGTGACGATCTCGATGCCGTTCCAGTGGGTGATCTGGCGATCCATGTCCTTGCCGCCGGGCACGATCTGCAGCGCGCCAGCCTTGTAGCGGTACAGCAGGTTGCGCGCCCGCTCGTGCATGAACAGGTAGGTGGAGCCGGAGGTGGCGCGCACCTGGGCCAGCATGTCGTCGATCATGGCCTCGGTGGGCACGTGGTCGCGGCTCACGTTGACGATGGCCGCCACGCTGTGGGGGTTGGCGATCTGGATGCCCAGGTACGACTTCAGCCGCAGGCCGAAGACCAGCACGCCCTGGTACTGGCCGCTGGTGGCCTTGTAGAGGTCGCCGCCGTTGATGGGCTGCACGTCCAGCACGGTGCCCTGCTTGAAGCATTCCGGGCTGTACAGGCCACAGGTCTCGCCCTCCACGAAGCGCACGGCGATCATGGAATAGCAGCCGCCCGCGGCGGCCCCGGCATCGGTGACCTGGCCGTGGTCCAGGGCGTAGGCGCGGAAGTTGTCGTAGATGATGCGCTGTTCCGCCGACATGCCCGAGCGGCGCAGCACCTTGGGCATCTTCTTGGTGAAGTACTTCTCCTTGCCGCCGAACATGCGGGCGGTGTCTTCCGGCACCTCGATCTCGCCGCCCAGGATGGACAGGTCCACCTTGCGCAGGTTGCTGGTCACCTCCACCGAGGGCAACGGTGCGTTCATGTCCACCCAACCCGCGCCCTGCACCTCTTCCACGTCCTCGTACATGTTCCACAGGCCGTGGCTGGCCTCTTCGAAGGGGATGATGCCCAGGATGGGGGCCTCTTCGGTCAGCCCGTCCACCTGCTGCGGCTGCGTGGCCGCCTGTTCGTTGGTCAGGTCCTTCAGCGTCTTGCCCATGCCGGATGCCTCCTGGCGGTTAGCGTTTGGCGAACACGACGGTCCGCAGGAATTCCTCGGTGCTCATGGCCTCGCCGCGCGCGCCAGCCGGGCCGGACCCCGCGCCCAGGGAGTCCTCGCCCATGCGCTCGCCCACGAGGGCCATCACCTCGGCGAAGGCGGGGTGGTTGCCGAGCCCGGCGCGGACCAGGGGGGCCAGACGCCCCTCCATGCGGCCGTCCAGGGTACGCACGGCGCGGCGGGCCGCATCGATGCGCTCGTCGTAGCGGCCCTTCCACAGGGTGCGCAGCCCCGCCTCGCAGCCGTCGGCGGCAAGGCCGCCCGCCGCCTCGTGCTCGGCCACGTAGAAGTCCACGGCCGCGCGGGCCTGTTCCGGGGTCAGCCCCTGGGCGGCGCACAGCGTGCGGAAGCGGTCCGCCGCCGCCGTATCCACGGTGAGGTGGGACGGCAGGTCGAAGACGTAGTCGGCGACGGTGCGGGCGGACGGGCTGTCCGGCGCACCGGGCGCACCCGGTGCGCCCGGTGCGCCCGGTGCGGTGGTGGCTGCGGAGTCGCCGGAAGTGGCGGGCGTGCCTGAATCGGCCGCGCCCGGCCCGCCCGTCGGGGCGAAAAACACGGCCCTTCCCGTGGCGGCCGCGCCGCTTGCGCCAGCCACGCCAGTCGCGCCAATCGCTACCGGCGTGGCAGGCGCGGTGGGCAGGGATGCCGCCAGAGCCTGTGCCTGTTCCATGATGTCCTCCGTTGCAGGGTTGAAGTCCTGTCTGTTGAAAGCGTGTTCATCCGGCGCGGCGCGGTTCAGTCCCCCCGACCGTCGGGGGTCAACTGTTCCCCGGCCCAGCGCCGCGCGCCCTCCAACTGGATGCGCAAAAGGCTGGCCGGGTCGGCCATGGCGATTTCCGCCGTGCGGTCGCGGGCGTAGTCGTAGAGGGCCGCGGCCCCATGGATGGCGGGCTCGGGCCGGGACAGGCGGTCGTTGGCGCAGGCGGCGTCAAGCCAGTGGCGCAGCACGCGCACCCCGGCCCCGCCCCCGGCGCGCAGCACCGCCGCGAGGTCATCAAGGTAGGCGGCAAGGCGGGTGCGCTCCTCGCGCCGGGCCCGGCGGGCCTGTTCCACCTCGGGGCCGAGCAGGTCCGTCAGCAGATCGGAGAGCGGCCCGCCGGGGCCTTCGGCATCCGCCACGTCGCTGCGGGCCAGCAGGTCGGCCAGCACCGCGTCCGGGTGCGGCAAGGTTCCGGGCTGCCGCGCCCGGTCAGCCGCATGGGAAGGAACGGAGGTGTCGTGATGGCTCATGCGCGCGCCTCCGTGGCCTGGCCGCCACCGGCCGTCGAAGGCCTTGCGATCGCGGAGGTGGCCGAAGCGTCAGACGGCCCGGACGACGAGGACGCCGCCAAGGTTTCGCTTGCGCCGCCCCCGCCGACCTCACCGCCCCCGCCACCAGCGCTTCCCGCGCCAAGGGTCTTCGCCAGCGCCTGCACGGCCCCGGCGGCGCTGCGGGCCATGCCCGCCGCCTGATCCGCCTCGCGCGCGGCCCGCAGCCGGGCCACCTCGGCATCGGAACGCACCACCTTGGCGGGCACCCCGCCAATGGAGGCCAGTTCGTCCACGGCCTGCTCGAAGTCGATCTTGTCCAGCACGCCGGGCGCGGTGGCCGACAGGGCCGTGACCTCGGCCGCGAACTGGCGGATGGACTGCGCCGCCCCCATCCGCTGGGCCTGGGCCAGGGCCGAGACGTATTCCACCCGCATCTCCAGCCCTTCCAGTTCCGGCGGGTTGGGGGGCAGCGCCCCGGCCCGGCGCAGGATGCCGTAGGTGCGCGTCAGCAGCGGATCGAGCAGTTCCGTCTGGTGCCGCTCGATGACCGGGCCGAGCATGAGCAGCTTTTCCTGCCCGCGTTCGGCCACCTCCGCCGCCGTGACGTTGGAACGGTCGTCGCCCGCGAACATCAGGAAGAGATCGTTGAAGAACCCTTCCCGCACGGCCTTTCGCACGTCCTCGATCTTGCGCGTCACCGCCGCGATGTCCGGGGTGATCTGGTAAAGCGGGGCCACCGCCTCCGGCTGGCCCGGCGCCACGTAGTTCTGCGCGCCGGGGATGAGGTTGAGCCGCTGCTTGAACCCGGTTGGCACGCGCATGGGCGGGTTGACCACCTTGTGGATGGCCAGCAGCTGGCTGCGGGCCATCTCTTGCAGCATCTTCACGTCGGGCAGCACGTCCATGCCAGGCGAGCGGCCGTACACGTCGCCGCCGGTGACGTCCCAACGCGCGGTAAGGTGCGGGAACTCCTCGAAGCCCCCTTCGTGCAGCAGATCCCCGGCCGCGCCGTCGGCCTCGAACACCAGCGACTCGAAAGGCATGTGCTGGTTGCCGTCGCGACCGGGGCTGCGCACGGCGCGGGGCCGCACAAGATGCACCACCTCCACGTGGCGGTTGGGCTCCTTGCGCAGCATGCGCCTGGTGCCCGTGGAAAGGCGCGCCTCTCCATAGCGTTCCGCCAGTTGGCGGGCGGTCATCAGCAGGCGGCGGACCACGGTGTCCACGCGGCCCGCCGCGTCGCAGGCCCACGAGAATTCGCCGCAGGTCAGCGCGGCGAACCGGGTGAGCCGCTCCGGGTCCACCTCCTGGTAGAGGTCGGCGGACCCGAAGGCGGCCAGTTCCGTATAGAGCGCGTGGCTGGCCTGGTAGAAGTTGCTGCGGGCCAGCGCCCAGTACAGGCGCTGTTCCACGGCATCCAGCCAGCGGCGCGCCGGGCCGGATTCCGCGTCGGCCCCATCGGCCAGGCGCAGGCGGAACCACGGGCGCGCGGGCGAGGTAAGCCCCCCCTGCATGCCCGCCGCCAGGATGCGCACCGCGCGGGTGGCCGTGGCGTCGATGACGCGGCCGCCGCGCGCGTCCTGCGGGTCAGAGGCCGGGGCGCGCAGCGGGTCGCGCCCGTGCATGCGCCCGCGCCGGGGCAGGACGTAGGCGGCGATGTCGCGCCACGCCTCGTCCCACGGGGAGCGCTGCCGCTCCAGAAAGTCCACCGCCTCGCGGGCGTCGCGCAGTCGTTGGCTGGTCATGCCTTTCTCCTCACAGTCCCAGCAGCGTCTTGCGCTGGGTCTCGGGCGCGCCGGGCACGCCCAGCGCCCCGGTCAGGATGGTTCCTTGCCTGCCCCGCGCGCGCAGCGCGGCGCGGCGGGCGTCATCGCGCGCATCCTCGATGGCCTTGGCCTCTTCCTCGGCCACCTCGTCGGCGGCCGGGGGGGCCGACGGGGCCGGGGGATCGGGAGCCTTGTACGATTTGCCGCCTCCGCCACCCATGGGAATGCCTCCTTGCTGGGGTGCGCGGGCGTTGCGCGGGGCCGGACCATCCGGCCGCCACGGCCGCGCCGCGTGAGCAGGTGGTACACTCCGGTTTTCGGGCGGATGCGGCCGCAAGGGGGTTGCATGGGGGGCGGAAGGATGTACGGGCCATGCGCGGGCATGGTGCGGAAAACCCACGCCGCCCGCTCTGGACGGAAAGGGGACGTGGACGGAAAGCTGGCGGGACGGGCGAGGGGAAGGGGCAATGGGCGGAGAATGCTTCCAGCGGGTTAAGAAGAACCGCAAGGGAACCGATACAGGGTCATGCCGGAGCGGTTCCCGCCGTTGGCGGCGTCCACCCGGCATGGCCGGCATGGCCGACATGGCCGACATGGCCAAAATGGCCGACATGGTCGGCATGGCCCGGCATGGTGCGGCGCGCACGAAACGGGCCGGGCGCGGCGCATTCCCCTGCCGACCCGCCCGAGCAGGAGCTTTCCTGCCTTGGCCGCACCCCGCGAGTCCGGTTAGCAGAACAGGCGTTGCTACACATCCGCGTAACTTTCGAGGCTGGAATGCCCATCCGCCATGTGGCCCTGGCCGCGCTTTTCGTCGTTTCCGCGCTGTTTCCGCCTCCCGCGCGCGCCGCTGGCGTCGGAGAGACCCGGTACGAACAGGCGGGAGAACGCTACGACGTTTCCATCAGTTACCCGGTGCTGCGCCACGCGGCCGTCGACGCGGACATCGGGCGCGTGGTCTGGAAGCTGACCGACGCCTTCCGCCGCGTGGCTGGTCGCGGCCTGCCGCCGCAGCCCACCGCAGGCCCCCCCGGCGTGCCCCCGAATGATATCCCTAGTGCGATCCAGGATGCGCCCCCAACTCCATCCCCAGGCGCACACCCCGGCGCACCCCCGCCCGTACAGGCGAAAGGGGCGCGAAGCAGCGCCCGCCAGACGCCCGGCCCCTTGGGGGGCGACATCTACGCCCCGGCCCGACGCGACTGGATGACCGTGACCCACGCCGTCACGCGGCCGTCCGACACCGCCCTGTCCGTGGTCTTCGAGGTGCAGACCGGCCTGTGGTCTCCATGGTCGCCATGGTCGCCATGGTCGGCGGACGGCCCCGTGGTGGGGCGCGAACTGCTGGCCGTAAGCTACGATCTCGCGGCGGGCCGACGCATCGAACTCGACGACCTGTTCGGCGACGACGACTGCGCCGGTGCCGTGCTGGCCGCCCACCTGCGCCAACTGAACGGACAGGACGGCGACCCCGCGCGGAACGCCTCCCCGGCCAGGGCCGGTGGCGTGGCGCGCGCGGCCACGCAGGGCGGTCAGGGCGCGCAGACCCCGGCGTTTCCCCCGTCCGCGCGGCCCGGCGGCCAGAAAACGCCGGTCACCTTCTGGCTCACTCCACGGGGACTCATGCTGCTGCCTGGCGTCTGCTGCTGGCAAAACGCCGCCACGGGCGGCGCGTCCAGCGTGCCGGGCAGCTTCCCGGCCAATGAGCGCCGTGCCGAGGCGGATGCGCCCCTTCCAACGGAAGTGCCCATCGAACCGCTGCTGCGCTGCGCGCCGCACCTTTCCTACTGGGGCAGAAGCCGCTGACGCGGCGCGAGCCCCGCCCCGCCCGATCTCCCCGCCTGATAACCCCGGCCGCCGTGGGCGCCCGCGCCACGGGCCTTGCGGGGTGGGTGCGCATGCTGTATCTGGCACGTGGACATACCGGAGGTCTCCCATGCCGCGCGGCCACGCGCCCCGTACCCATCCCCACGCCCGGCCCGCCAGGCGCATGCCGCGCCCCCTGCTGGCCGCCGTGCTGGCCGCTGCCCTGCTGCTGCCCGTGGGCGTGCCCTCCGCCCCGGCCCCCGGCCCGGCTCACGCCCCGACGCCCGTGGTCGCTGCCCTTTTCCCGTCCCTGCCGCGCGAGGCCCACGCCGAAGAACCGGCCGCCTACAACGCCGGCTTCCGCACCATGGGCATCTGGATTCCCGAAACCGGCGAACGGCTGGACGTGGCCGTGTGGTACCCCTCGTCGCGGGCGCCCTCCGAAATCCACCTCGGAGACTGGACGCTGGACGTGGCGCGCGGCGGCAAGGAAGTGCCCGGCCGCTTCCCGCTGGTGCTCATCTCGCACTGCACGGCCGGTTCGCGCCTGGCCCACCACGACACGGCAGAGGCCCTGGCCCGCGCGGGCTTCGTGGTAGCCGCGCCCACCCACCCCGGCGACAACGGCAACGACACCTCTCTGCTGTTCCTGCCCGAGCAGATCACGGCCAGGCCTCGGCACATCAGCACCACCATCAGCAAGCTGCTGCGCACCCCGGAAACCGCGCCCATGATCGACCCTGCCCGCATCGGGGTCATCGGGTTCGGCACCGGCGGGGCCACCGCCCTCATGCTGGCGGGGGCGCGCCCCGACGGCAGCCGCTACGCGGGCTACTGCGAACGCACCACCCCCGGCGACCCATACTGCACCAAGTGGGCGGCCGAACGGCTGGCCCGGCTGCCGGAAGCCCTGCGCCCGCCGAAGCCCCCTGCGGGCGCGCCGGGAACCGCCGGGGCCGCCGCCACGGCGGATGCCGCCAACGCCTCCCCACCCCCCACCGGCACGGAGGACAGCCGCGTGCGCGCCGTGGCGCTGGTGGCCCCGGGCTACGGCATGCTCTTTCCCCGCGCGGCCCTGAGCCGGGTGACCATTCCCGTGGCCATCGTGAAGGCCGACGACGACGAGGTGAACCGCGCCCCGCTGCACGCCGACGCCCTGCGCGCCGCCCTGCCCCGCCCGCCGGAATTCGCCGTGCTGGCCGGGGCCGACCACTACGCGCTCATGGCGTCCTGCCCGCCGGGGCTGCGGCGCGACCTGCCCGAACTGTGCGGCGGCGTGGACGACGACGCCCGGCAGACCATCCACCAGGCCCTGAACACCCGGCTGGTGCGCTTTTTCCTGTCCACCCTGGGCGAGGCCGGTCCGCCCCTGCCCGCCCCTGCACCCGTGCCCGAGTCCGTGGTGCAGCAGGCCCCGCCCCCGGACGTGCCCGCCGCCAACGCCAACGCCACCGCGCCCAAGGCCAAGAAGGACGACAAACGGAAAAAGGACGCCAAGCCTCGCAAGCCGGATGCTCCCCCCGCGCGCGGCGGAACGCAGTAGGCAGGGGGGGCTGCCTCGGCGTTTCCGTCCGCGCCACCGCATGTCCGCATCAGGCCGCGACCGACCGCACCGGGGCGCGACAGCCCTCATCCGGCCGCATCTGGCCGCGCACCGGGCGCATGGGGACGTCGGCGGGCAACACCGGCTGACCAGTGGCCGGGGGCTTCGGCCACGCCAGTCTCGTTTGTCCCCGCAAGCCGCCATGCCTGCCGCCTGCTGCGCCTGTTTGCCCGCACCGCCCCGTGCGTGCGTCCTTCCTCCCCCGCCCGCCTGCCCACATCGTGAAATTTCCTGCGTCATCGCCAAAAAGCGCCCGCCCGGCGCTTTTTGGGCACCGTTTCTCTAGAGTTTCGACACACAATTAACCACCTAAAACTACTAATTTTTTATGCAAATCGCGCAAGCCGTCGCGCCATGGCGTGGCGGGGGATTCCGTCCCACGGCAAACGCCCCCTTGGCACACTTTGCAACACATTGAAATGTCACGCTTAAAAAAATATTTATGTCTGCCATTCCGCGCCCTTGACAGGGGCCTTTGGAATCAATAAAGCCTGCACACGTGGCGATACGCCATGCAACACCATCCGAAGGATTCACGGTAAACACCACCATGCGCGGCGACAACGTTCGGCGTGTACCCTGCCTCTCCATATCTTTCCGCACTGTAACCACATTCCGGCTGCTGGCTTCGCTGCTGGCGCTGGCTTTGCTTGCCGTTCCCACCGTCACCGAGGCGGAGCGCGGCGAACTGCCCGACACGCTGTCCGGCCATGGCCGGGCGGCCGTTGACGGCGCTGGCGACGCACGCCGCGTGGCCCTGCACGGCTCCGGCCCGCAGGCCCAGGCCAGCGACGACGGCTGGATAGACATGCCCGGCGGCTCGCGCCCGACCTACATCGGCATCCACGGCGGCACCGTGCCGGTCAGCCTGCTGGCCACGCGCGGCGGCAACACCATGGTGGCCATGGTGGGTGAAACCGGCAGCGACTTCCTGTACCTGCTGCGCGGTGGACGTACCCCGTCCGCCGCCAACGGCAGCGACCAGGCCGAGGCCGCCTCGGAACTGCTGGCTGCGGCGAGAATCTCCGAAAGCGGCCGCACCGCGACCACCGAAGCCCTGGCCGCCACGCGCCAGCCGCAGGCTCCCGGCGCGGCCACAGCCGCCATGCCGGAAGCCGGGGCCAACGGCACCGTGCTGTTCGCCTCCACCCCTGAAGGCAGCGTGCCGGTCATCTACACATCCGGCCGCTCTTTCGAGTCGCTGGACATCGCCCTGGCGGACTGGACCCCCTTCGGGCTCACCGAAGACCACGTGGTCACCGACGGCAAGGGCAAGATCGTGGCGAACAAGAAAAACGCCAAGAAGGCCAAGCAGGTGGCCCGGTCCACCAAGCCCGGCCAGGCCGACCCGGCGGACAAGGCGGCAAAGGCCGCCCGCAACGGCAAGCCCCGGACCGAAACGGGCAAGGCCGACAAGGCCCCGCGCCTGCCCCGCAATGAAAAGGGCCCCGTGAGCATTCAGGACGCCTCGGGCGGCATGCTGGCCGCCTGATTCCAACCCGGTTCCGCCCTGTTCCGTCCGTTTCCGCCCTGTTCCGTCCGGTTCCGCCCGGTTCCGCCCAGTTCTCCCCCGAACCTCCGACGCCCCCGCCCAGCGGGGGCGTCTTTGTTTACGCGACACGCGCCCCCATTCATCCTCGCGGCTCCGGGAGCATGGCCGCGCCCCCTTCGGACGGCCGCGCTCCCCCTCCTCCACCCCACGGCGGCGCATCCAGGGGCGCGAGGCCGGTGTATGCACGTCCTCTCGCACCACGCACGCCGGGCATGCCGCCCGGCGGCAACCGGCGCGGAAGGAGCACGGCATGGACTGGAAAGGCATCGGCGTCACGGTGGCCCGCGTGGCCCCCTTGCTGGGCGCGGCGCTGGGCGGCCCCGTGGGCGCGGTGGCCGGTGCGGCCGGGGCGCTCTTGGGGTCCGCCCTGGGCGTCGCGCCCGAGCCGAAAGCGGTGGCGGCGGCCCTGGGCGACCCGCAAACCCTGACCGCCCTGCGCGAACTGGAAGTGCGTGAACGGCAACGCCTGCTCGACTGGCAGGCCGAGCAATTGCGGGCCGAACTGGACAACACCCGCAACGCCCGCGCGAGAGAGGTGGCCCTGGCCCGCGCCGGGCACGGCGGAGCCTGGGTGACCGGGCTGGTGGCGCTGGTGGTGGTGGCGGGGTTCTTCGGCATGCTGCGCGTGGTGCTGGAACAGCCCTCGGTCAGCGAACCGGCCCTGCTGCTGCTTGGCTCGCTGGGCACGGCCTTCGGCGCGGTGGTCAACTATTACCTCGGGTCGTCGCTGGGTTCGTTCCGCAAGGACGAGCTGCGCTCGCGCGCCGAAGGGGGCGGCGGGCGATGAACGGCCCCAACGGCCCAAGAGGTCAGGACGACGCCGCAACCGGCGGCGAGGGGTGGCGGCTGGACCGCCGGGTGGGGGTGCAGGCGCTGGCAGCGGCGGCCACGGCCTTTGCCGGTGCGGTGATGTTGGCCGCCACCGTGCAGGCCCGGCTGGATGCCATGGAGGCGCGCGCCGCCTCGCTGGACGGCGACGTGCGCGCCGCGCGCGAGACCGCCGTGTGCGTGGCCCGCATGGACGAACGGCTGGCAGCCGTGCAGCGCGCGCTGGAGGACATGCGCGCCGATCTGCGCCGCCTGCGCGACGACGCGCGCGCCACCGCCACGGCGAAGGAGGCCCGATGACCGGAGAGGACACGCGGACGCCGGACCACCCCGCGCCCATCGGGCACGCCAAAGGGCCCGCCGCCGCCCCACCGGGGCGGAAAACGGCGGTCCCCCGTTTGGGAGTGCGCCAGCGCCGCTTCGTCGAGGAATACCTGGTGGACATGTCGCCCGTGCGGGCGGCCGAGCGGGCGGGCTACGCGCCGGACCGGGCAGCCCGCACCGCCTCCCGCCTGCTGCGCAGCCCGGCCGTGCTGGAGGCGGTGGAGCAGGCCATGCGCCGCCGCGCCGCACGCATCGAGGTCACCCAGGATCTCGTGGTGCGCGAACT
This sequence comes from Nitratidesulfovibrio sp. HK-II, assembly GCF_003402415.2. Classification (NCBI taxonomy): domain Bacteria; kingdom Pseudomonadati; phylum Thermodesulfobacteriota; class Desulfovibrionia; order Desulfovibrionales; family Desulfovibrionaceae; genus Nitratidesulfovibrio; species Nitratidesulfovibrio sp. HK-II. Next base: position 1,269,069 of record NZ_AP036014.1, on the reverse strand, counting down.
GGCCGCCGTGGGCTTTTCGGTGATGACCGACCTGTGCCACTGGTCCGACGAAGGCGTGCGGCTGCGCGATTCGACGGATCTGACGCGGGTTCAGGCCGCCGCGGTGGCCGAGGTGCGCGAGTCGTCAACGGCAAGGGGGGGACGACCGGCGCGCGGCGAGCAGCCCGATGGCCCCGTGCGCGGCGGCGTGCAGGTGAAGCTGCACTCCAAGCTCAAGGCCCTGGAGATGCTGGCCCGGCACCTCGGCATGTTCGGGGTGGCAGCCGGGGCCATCGGGACATCCAGAACCGGGCGCAGTCCGGGCGGTGACGCCCTGCCCGACGCCGACGCTCCGCCCCAGTTGCCGCCGGAACTGCGCGCCCGCATCGAGGAACTGTACCCCGCCCGCGCACGCAGCCGCTCCGCCCTTGGGTGCGACGACTGGAACGGCCGCCTGGGTGCCGACGGGGATGACGACGGCACGGACTGCTGCGAAGACTGCACGGAAGACGATGACCACGACGAGGCCGACCCCGACATCAGGGACAGCGGGGACCGCGACGACAGGGGCGACAGGGGCGACTTCGATCCGGACGACTTCCGCTGTCCGTAGCCCGGCCACCCGCCGCACGCGGCCGCGCCTGCCCAGATGTGCAGGAGGTGCGGGATGCGCGGGGTCTCATCGGACTCGCTTGCCAGGCTCGCCAAGGCCATCGGGCTCCATCGGCCCCATCGGCCCCACTGGGGAGCCCTCCTGACGCCAGGCCCCCTCTCGAAACACGCCGGGCCGCCCTTGCAAGGGGCGGCCCGTCACGTCGGCACGCACCGAAAGCCCTTCTCCGTCCTTACCCCACCCTCGCCCGTGGCCTGACGAAATTTTTCCGCATGCGCCAACCCGGCGTGAGCACGAACACCTTTTCCCGCGCCCCATCCGCGCGCGGTCCCGGTCCCGGAAAAATAATGGAGGGTTGTCGGCGGCAGCCGTACCAAAGGTATAGTCGGTCATGCGTCACCGGCGTTCCGATGGGTGAATGCCGGGCGCAACCGCAAGGAGCAATCCATGAAAGGACCCATGCCCGACCCGGTGACCTGTACCTTCTGCGGACGCAGTTTCGACGCGTCCCCCGAGCAACAGGAACGAGAACTGCGTACCCTCTGCGACGACCACTTCTGCCTCGACTGCGCCTGCCACGCCGACCCCGCCATTCTGGCAGCGGTCGGCGAAGACCGCCTGCTGGACATCATCGAAAACTGGTACGGATAGCGGGCCCGCCCGCCTGCCGCCCGCGTGTCGCCCGCCTGTCGGACGACACCGTCAAGCCGCGCGCGCCGGGTGCGGGGTCTGGCGGTGCGTCCGCAGCGCGGCGGCGCGCATCCCCTGCCGTGCCGGGCGCACGCCCCTCCGGCGCGGCGTCAGCGCCGGGGTTCCAGGCGCAAGCCCACGGGTTCTCCCACGCTGGCCAACAGACAGGTCACGCGCACCGGACGGGGCACCCCGTCGGGGGGCGTCAACACGCCGTCCAGCCGCAGGATGGTGGACACATAATGCCCGTCCACCATGCCGTCGTACCGCTCCATGGTGGCCCGCCCGTCGTTGATGAAGACCAGGCTGGACGGTGAGCCGTACTGGGTGGCCAGCTCGATCTGGGCGTAGGCCATGCAGACCTCCAGATCCTGGTCAGACACCTCGGCCAGCGCCAAGGTTGCGGACGACGCTGCCCACAGCGCCACGGCAAGCGCCACCGCCAATATCACGCGCCGCGCCGCGCGCGGAAGCACGCCCGGCAGTTCGCCCGTCAATTCGGCCACGGGCATGGCCAATGGTTTCGATGTGGTGTCTCGCATGGCTGGGCTCGCGTCGGGGAGATGGTCGGTGTTCGCGGCTGGCGCTTCCGGCCGGGCCCCCGTCCGCCCGCGCTGGCCCGCGCAGGCCCGCGCAGGCATGGACGCCGCCGGTCCAGGCTCCATGCCATATCATGGTGCGGCCAGGGGGGCTGGTCAACCCCCCGCCATGCGCGAACGCGGCGCGCGCCCCGCTACTTGCAGAGCCCCTCGCGCCGGGCAGATTCCATCCCGGTGCAATCGCCGTTGGAGCAGCCCTTGCCAAAGTCGGCGCAGGCGGCGGCGATTTCGTCGTCGGCCAGGTTCACCGCCCCCCGGTAGTTCCACGCCCGGTGCTGCGCCGCGTCAAGTTCGAGAGATCGCGTCAGGTCCCTGCGCGCGCCCAGCCGGTTGCCCATGCGAAAGGCCACCAGGCCCCGGTAAGCGTAATTCTCGGCCGAGGGGTGCTGCCGCACCGCGTACGTCAGGTCGTCGAAGGCCTCGTCCCACAGCCCCATGTCGCTATAGGCCAGCCCCCGCCGGGCATGGGCCTGCCAGTAGTCTGGCTGCAGGGCGATGGCCTTGTTCAGGTAGGCCACGGCCTTTTCCGGCTCGGTGCAGGTTTCGCCGCCCTTCCACAGCACATGGGCCATGGCGAAATACTTCTCGGCCTCGGGGTTGACCTTTCCGGAAACCCCCATGGGGTTGTATGCCTTCAACGGCTCCTGCGAGGCGCAGCCCGCCAGGGCCAGCGAAAGGGCCAGCACAAAGGCCACGACGACGGTCAACTGCAAACGCGCCGGAAGCGCCCGTGCCATGACCGGGCCGGATGCGCGAAGCCGGGAACGTTTTGCGGTGGCTGTGGTGCGGGACAACATGAACGGCATGTCCGTCTCCTGTATGGGTGCGGGCCGTGCGGCCCCATGTTGATGAGATGATGGGAGAATGGAGGTGGGCTGAAAGGAGGACGCCGGAAGCCGTCGCGCCCATAGCGCGCCCGCGTCGCACGCGGTTGCCCCTGTTCACCCTGTTCGCCCTGTTCGCCCTGTTCGCCCAGCTCGGAGACACTCGTCGCCAAGTGGGGACGATCACTCCTTGCGCGGCCGGACGCCCCAGACCTGGCTGGCCAGGCTGGTCAAGCTGGCCTGACGGGCCTGGCCAGGCCCCCCAGAGACCTTTTCGGCCTTGCCGGGCGTCAACGCCGCAAATACGCGCCCATCCCCCAAAGAGCAAGCGGGGCGAGCCACCGGCCCGCCCCGCGCGAAAAAGCAATGCCCGCGCCAGGGGGGCGCGTCAGTAGACCACGTTGTACGACATGACTTCCGGCCTGTGGAAATGAAACTCCACGCGCCGGTTCTTGCCGCGCCCTTCGGGGGTGGTGTTGGGTTCCAGCGGCCGCGTGTCCGCGTAGGCTATGCCGCGCAGCCGGGTGGGCTTGATGCCGCCGCGTTCGATGATGTAGCGCACGGCGGCCGCCGCGCGCGCGCCGGAAAGTTCCCAGTTGGAAGGATAGGGGCTGCCCGCGGCCACCTCGCCGCTGTCGCTGTGGCCGCGCACCATCAGGTACAGGTTATATTCGCGCAGTATCTTGATCACCTCGTCCAGCACCTTGGAGCCTTCCGGCACCAGTTCCGCCGAACCTGCCTTGAACATCACGTCGCTGTTCACCCGCAGCAGCACGCCCACGTCGTCGGCGCTTATGCCGCTGGCGTTCTGCGGAATGGCGTCGGCCATCAGCATCTGCTTCAGCTTCTGGGCGATGGCGTAATGCGACTTTTCGGTTTCCGACACCTTGAAGTCGCGCGTATCCAGCTTGTCCACCCCCTGCACGAAGGGGTTGTTGGCCACGGGCGACACGTTGCTCGAATCAAACAGGGACCGCTCGGTGGAGAAGTACCCGGCCAGGGCCTGCTTGGTCTCCGGCGGGGTCATGTTCAGAATCCACATCAGCAGGAAAAAGGCCATCATCGCCGTCACGAAGTCGGCGTAGGCAACTTTCCATGATCCACCGCCAGCCATGGCGTTCCTCCCTGTGCGCGCGGCGCGGCACGGGCCGGTTGCGGCCCGCCGCCGTTGGCCCGGCGCGTCAGCTCTTCAGCTTTTCTTCCATCTCGGCGAACGTGGGCCGGAAGGTATGCGGAATGGCCCGGCGGCCGTACTCCACCGCGATGATCGGCGTCGATCCGCGGATGGCGGCGGCCACCGCCTCCTTGATCACCGCGAAATACATGTGGTGCTCATGGTTGCACTGCTCGATCTTGGCGCCCATGGGGCCGAACACGCCATAACAGAACAGGATACCGATGAAGGTGCCGATGAGCGCCGCCCCGATGTGGTGGCCCAGCACCTCGGGCGGTTCGCTGATCTTGCCCATGGTCAGCACGACGCCAAGCACCGCCGCCACGATACCCATGCCGGGCAGCGATTCGGCCATGCGCCCGATGGAATGCGGGGCGATGGACTCTTCCTCGTGCATGGACTTCATGTCCACTTCCATCAGGCTGTCGATCTCGTTGGGGTCGCCGGTGGTCAGGTACACCCGCAGCGTATCGCCGATGAAATGCACGGTGTGCTTGTCCTTGGCGATGGCGGGGTACTTGTTGAAGATGGAGCTGCCTTCCGGCTTTTCGATGTCCTGTTCGATGCTGATCACCCCTTCGCGGTGCATCTTGACGAACAGCGAGTTGAGCAGCCCGAGTATCTCGAGATACTTGGCCTTGCTCATGCCCGGATCGCCCATGACCATCTTCAGGTTCTTCATCACCAGCCCGAGCGAATACTTGGTGCTGGAGACGATGAACGCGCCGATGGCCGCCCCGAGGATGATGATCAGTTCGGCGGGCTGCCACAGCACGTGCATCACGCCGTGCGACATCAGGTAGCCGCCGATGATCGAGCCGAAAACGACAACAAGACCGAGTATGGCGAACATGGCGTATCGTCAGTTCCTGTTGGCCTGCACGTCGCCGCACGCATGCACGGCGTCGATTTCCGCAAGCAGATGCTCAAGGTCAAGGCCGGGCGACGGTGCGGGCAGGATGCCCCGGCCCATGCGGGCCACCTCGTCGCACCAGCGGGTCAGTTCCTTTACGCCGTAGCGCCCCGCGTCGAACATGCGGAAGGCCTTATCGGCCTTTTCCGGCACGCCGCGTGACGTAATGTGCAGCCCCAGCAGCACGCCGCCGTCCGCATGTTCCACATGGGTCACGCGGGCGCCCAGGAAAAGCGTGCAGTAGCGCGTCTCCGCGCAGGGCGCGGGGGACAGCAGCTTGAGGTAGACATGCATCTCCCCGGAAGGAAGCGCGCCACCGGACTCAAAACGCAAACGCCGCGCAACGTCCGCCCAAAGGCGCAGACGCAGGCCCCGCGTGCTCACGTCCGTCACGGCGATGCCGCCCCCGCCCGCCATGCCCACCGCGTCGGGCGCGCCCAGTTCTTCCAGCGACAGACGGTTCCCGGCCACGGCGCGGTCGCGCCACACGGCGACTTCGCGCAAAAAGCCCGTCGGAGCGTCCACCCTGTAATTGTTCCTGCGCTCGGTCTCGTCCATCTCTGTTGCATTCCGACGGCGTTCGGGGTGCAGGGTGCGGGCATCACGCGGGGTCCACGAGAGTGAAGGACCGAAGCGTTCACGACATGTGCATGGGGCCGCGCGGCGTCGCTCGCGAACCGGTTCAGGCCCGGCGCCCGCATGGCCCCACCGCCACGGCGATGCGACCCGGCGCACTCCCTGCCTCTCGTTCTCCCGCAATTGTAGCCGAGAACGCACCGCAAGGAAAGTAGGGGATGCCCCAATCACACCATACACCAGGCCGAGGCGCGGCAACGTGACGCATCCTCATGCAGCACGGCGTGGCGGCCGGACCTGCCCGGCGCATATGCCGGTTCCCCCGACTGGCCTTGCGTCACCGCGCGGCGAAAACGCATATTGCGCCCGCCTCGCTACATAAAAAGCTATATATGTTTTCGCTGGCACGTCGGCCACCCATTCCTTCGTCCGACCTGTTCCCGCCCAGTGCCCCTCACGTCCTGACTGGACGCTTCAGCCAACGTAGCCAGGGACGGCTCGGCTCCCGCCCCATCCGCCGCTGGCTCCACGACCATCGACTGGCACCACGTGCGCCTGCCCGCCCTCATCCTGACCCAATTGCTGCGTCAGGCAGCGTCCGCCGCGCGTGCCGTCGGGCCTTGCGGCGCACTGCCCCCTTCTCCGTCCCCGCCTGCGCGAGGCATGGCCCCCTTGCCGACAGCCCGCCGACAGTTCTCCGGCGGCGATACCCGTTGCGTTCGCCCGCGCGTTCTGCCAATACTGGAGGAAGTCCCACGCTCACCTCCTGCAGCACGAGTGCGCCGCATGCCCGTTTCGCATGTCATTCAGGCCGGGCGTTCAGAGCCCCCGGACCCCGCCGCCGACACCGACCCGCCCCAGGGACGCGGGGGCGACCACGATCGGCAGCCCTCCAGGCCGGGCCGCTCCCCAAGGCGAAGCCCCCGGCGCCTGCGCTGGCTGCTGCCGTCCCTGCTGCTTTCCGCTGGCGCCCTGCTCTGCGCCATCACCTTCGCCGATCCTTACGCGCTGCCCGCCACCCCGCCGGTGCAGGCCCTGCTGATCAATTCCTACGACCAGAGAATGCACTGGGTGCGCGACCTTACCGACGCGGTGGAGGCGGACCTTGCCCCGCCCGGCGGCAACGTGCTGCTGCGCGTGGAGAACATGGACACCAAGGCGGTGCACGGCGACGCCTACTTCGCCGCCTTCGCCGCCATGTTGCGCGCCAAGTACGCCACCACGCGCCCCGCGCTGCTGCTGTGCTCCGACGACCACGCCCTGAACTTCCTGCGCCGCTACCGCGATGCGCTCTTTCCCGGCGTGCCGGTGGTGTTCGGCGGCGTCAACAATTTCTCGCCCGCCCGCGTCGAGGGCATGCCCGGCGTCACCGGCGTCACGGAAGAACACTACCCGTACGAAACCGCGCAATTCCTGTTGCGCGCACACCCCGGCGTCGAGGAACTGTTCATCATCAACGACTACACCGAAAGCGGCCGCTCCACGGCGGCGGAGCTGGCCGAGGCGCTGCGCCCCCTGGAGGGCCGCGTGCGGCTGCGCTGGAACGCCGACATCCCCCTGTCCGACCTGTTGCGCCAGGTGGCAGCGCTGGGACCGGAAACCGCGGTGCTGCTGGGCGTGTACCACTCCGACGCCACGGCCCGCACGGCCACCTACGAGGAAGCCGGGCTGCGCATCACCTCGGCGGCGCGGGTGCCCGTCTACTGCATCATGGGCTTCAACCTGAGCGGCAACATGGTGGGCGGCAAACTGGTCAACAGCCAGACGCAGGGGCGCATCATGGCAGACCTCGGGCGGCGCATCCTTGCGGGTGAAGATCCGGCCGCCCTGCCCGTACGGCGCGGACCTGGCGAGTTTCTTTTCGACTACACACAGTTGCACAGATGGCGCATCGACGAGGCCTCGCTGCCCCCGGACAGCGAGGTGGTGGAGCGGCCCTTCTCCCTCTATCGCGCCTACACCAGGGAAATCCTCGTCATCGCGGGCTTCGTGGCGGCCATGCTCGCCACCGTCGTGGCCCTGATCATCGTCATGCGCCACAAGGCGCGGACCGAGGCCGAACTGCGCAAGCTGCGCAACCTGCTGGCCAACATCCTCGATTCCATGCCCTCCGTGGTGGTGGGCGTCTCGCCCGAAGGGCGCATCATCCAGTGGAACCGCCAGGCGGTGCGCATGTCTGGCGTGGAGCCTGACGCGGCCATGGGCCGGGCGCTGGACGAGGTGTTTCCGCGCCTTGCGCCGCAACTGCCGCGCGTGCGCGAGGCGCTGGACAGCCAATTGCCCGTGCGCGGCGAACGGCTGGTGCGCACCGATAACGGCGTCCCCCGGTACGAGGACGTCACCGTGTTTCCCCTGGCCGCCAACGGCATGGAAGGCGCGGTCATCCGGCTGGACGACGTGACCGAGCGCGAGCGGGTGCGGGAAATGATGATCCAGACCGAACGCATGCTGTCGGTGGGCGGGCTTGCGGCGGGCATGGCCCACGAGATCAACAACCCCCTGGGCGGCATCCTGCAGGCCGTGCAGAACGTGCTGCGCCGCATCGAGCCGGGGCGTACCGCCAACGAAGAGGCCGCCCAGGCCATGGGCTGCACCGTGGAGCAGGTGCGTGACTACCTGGAGCGGCGCGGCGTGCTGCGCATGGCCGCCGGGGTGCGCGAGGCCGGGTTGCGCGCGGCGCGCATCGTCTCCAACATGCTCAACTTCAGCCGCCGCAGCACGTCTTCGCACGTGGAATGCGACATCGGCGCGCTGGTGGCCAACGCCGTGGAACTTGCCGCCAGCGACTACAGCTTTCGCGAAAACCACGACTTCCGCAAACTGCGCGTGGAACTGCTGGTGCCGCCGGACCTGCCCAAGCCCGCCTGCCTGCCCACCGAGGTGGAACAGGTGCTGCTGAACCTGCTGCGCAACGCCGCGCAGGCTCTCGCGGGGTTCACCCCGGCCGGGGGCGCGCCGCCCACCATCACCGTGCGTGCCGAATGCATCCCGGATGGCGTGGCCGTGACCGTGACCGACAACGGCCCCGGCATGCCGCCAGAGGTGCGCGCCCGCGTGTTCGACCCCTTCTACACCACCCGCCCGCCGGGCGATGGCACCGGCCTCGGGCTGTCCGTGGCGTTCTTCATCATCACCCAGAACCACAAGGGCACCTTCACCGTGGCGTCGGAACCCGGCCAGGGAACAACCTTCACCTTCACCCTGCCGCTGGGGCCAGCGTCATGACAGCCCTGCAACGCGCAATGCACGGTCTTGGGCGGCGAGGAGCCGCAAAGGGCCTTTCGCGGCTGGCGCTGGCCGGGCTGTTCATCGCGCTGGCCGTGATGGCCGTGATGGTGTGGACGCCCGCCGCCCTGGCCACCGGAAACGCCCCGCCCGACATTACGGACAGGGCGAACATGGCGGACATGTCGAGCGGGGCGGGGCCGGAACGCCCGGCGGCCAACGCCACGTCAGAGGCCGTGGCGCGCTCGGTGGCAGATTCCGTGGTCAAGACCCTGGCCGACGCCATCGCCGCGCGGGGCGTCCAGCCGCAGGACAGCAGGAAACTGGTGCTGCTGCTGAACTCTTACGAACAAGGCATGGGCCGGGTGCGGGAAATCACCGACACCATCGAGCGCATACTGGCCCCCGCAGACAACAACATCGCCCTGCGCGTGGAAAACCTGGATTCCAAACGCGTGTCCACGCCGGAATACCTGAACGCCTTCGCGGCCCTGCTGGCCCTGAAATACGCGGGGCGCACGCCCGCCCTCATCCTGACCAGCGACGACGACGCCCTCGACTTTCTGGAGAAGTGGCATGCCGCGCTGTTCCCAGGCGTGCCCGTGCTTTTCTGCGGGGTGAACCATTACCATGACAGCCTGACCACGGCCATTCCGCAGCTTTCCGGCGTACTCAGCACCTTCTCCGCCCGCGAGACGGCAGAGGCGATGCTGGCGATGCACCCCGGCACGCGCCACATCCATCTCGTCAACGACCACACCGAAACCGGCAGGGCCGTGGCCGAGAGCATGCGGAAGCAATTGGTCGGGCTGCCCGACGGCGTGCAGGTGCACGAGTTTCCGCCGCTGCCCTTCGACGATCTGCTCTCCCGCCTGGCCACGCTGCCGCAGGGCGCGGCCGTGCTGCTGGGCGTGTATTTTTCCGACCCAACGGGCTACGCCACCACCTTCGAGGACATGGGCGAGCGCATCGCCGAGGCCACGCGGGTTCCCGTGCACTGCCAGGTGGATTTCAACCTGCGCGGCGCGGTGGTGGGGGGCAAGCTGTCCGGTGCGTCCATGCAGGCCGAGGCGCTGGGCCGCATGGCCCTGCGGGTGCTTTCCGGCACCCGCGCGGCGGACATCCCCGTACAGACCGAAGGGGTGAACCGTTTCCTGTACCGCGCCCCCTCGCTGGAGCGGTGGGCCATTTCCGAACGCCTGCTGCCCCCGGAAAGCACGGTGGTCGACCGGCCCTTCTCGCTCTACCGGGCCTATCGCATCCAGCTCAACGTGCTGGCCCTGCTGGTGGCATCGCTGGCCTCCACCATTGCCGTGCTGGCGTACATGATGCGCCGCAGGGCTGCCTCTGAACGACAGTTGCGGCGGCTGCGCAACCTGCTGGCCAACACGCTCGACTCCATGCCCTCGATCATCGTCGGCGTGTCGCCAGACGGCTTGGTAACCCACTGGAACCACCACGCGGCCAGCGCCACCGGGCTGGAGGCGACCGAGGCCACGGGCCGTCCCCTGGGCGAGGTGTTTCCCCGGCTGGAACGGCTGAAGCCGCTGGTGATCGAGGCGCTGGAGGACGGCCAGCCCAAGGGGGGGCAGCGCCAGTTGCATCCCGAGGGCGACACGATGCGTTGCGAGGAGGTGACGGTCTTTCCGCTGGTGGCCAACGGCGCGCACGGGGCCGTCATCCGCGTGGATGACGTGACCGAACGCGAACGCATCCGCGAGATGATGGTCCAGACGGAAAAGATGCTCACCGTGGGCGGCCTTGCGGCGGGCATGGCCCACGAGATCAACAACCCGCTCGGCGGCATCCTGCAGGCGGTGCAGAACATGCGCCGCCGGGTGGAGCCGGGGAGGCCAGACAACGAAACCGCCGCCCGCGAGGCGGGGCTTTCCCTCGAACAGGTGCGGGGCTACCTCAAGCGACGCGAGATACTGCGCATGCTCGACGACATAGCGGCCTCCGGGGCGCGGGCAGCGCACATCGTGGCCAACATGCTCGACTTCAGCCGCAAGGCGGACGGCTCTTTCGTGGCGCAGGACCTGCACCGGCTCATCGAGAACACGCTGGAACTGGCCGCCAATGATTACGATTTGAAAAAACTGTACGACTTCAGGATGCTGCGCATCGTGCGCCACTACGCCCCCGGTCTGCCGCCAGTGCCCTGCCTGCCCACCGAGGTGGAGCAGGTGCTGCTGAACCTGTTCAAGAACGCCGCCCAGGCCCTGGCCGCCCATCCCCCGGCCGACGGCGCGCCGCCCACCCTGACCATCCGCACCGAACGCCATCATAACCTGGTGGCGGTGACCGTAAGCGACAATGGCCCTGGCATGCCGCCCGAGGTGCGCACCCGCGCCTTCGATCCGTTCTACACCACCAAGCCCCCCGGCGAAGGCACAGGGCTCGGGTTGTCGGTGTCGTACTTCCTGATAACCCACAATCACGGCGGCAGCTTCGCCCTGCATACGGAACCGGGCAAAGGCGCGCACTTCACCTTCACCCTGCCCCTGCGCCAACGCTAGCAGCGGCCCGGCCGGGCATGCGCAAACCCGACGCGCCCGCCGCCCCATTCCCCCATCCCCATCACCCGCCGTCCTTCCTGGCCGGACCCCACGGCACGGCACCGTCTGGCGGCATTCCGTGGGCGCGGCACGCGCGCAACGTGCATGCGCCGGGGCGACAGCGCGCGGACGGGGCAAACGGCCAGGCGGACCAAGCGGGCAGAAGGGACGGTGGGGCGGACGCCCCGCCCCGGTCGGCAGCCGACCGGTTTCGCCCGGCTGGCAGCCTGCTGCCACATGGACACCGCCACCCAGCGTGCGCATAGTATGTCAAGGCCCCCAGGTCCAAGCCCAGGAAAACCCATTTGGGCATGCCGACGCCCCATGGCCGACGCCCCATGGCCGACGCCCACTTGACCGACGGCGCGGCCGTGGCACAATCGGCTCGCCCCTGAATCACCGCGCCGACCGGCCGACCGTCAACCGGCGGACCACCTGGGCGCATACGCACAAGACTCTTCACGGAAAGGACGCCCCATGAACGCCCCACGCGTCACATGCGCTTCATCCGCCCTACGCCTGCTCGCCTGCCTGCTCGCGCTGCTCGTGCTGCTGGTCACGGGCTGCGCCCCGCGCATGAAGGCCGACGTGCAGGCCGTCTCGGCCCCCGGCTTCCGCAAGGCCGGGCAAAGCTACGTGCTGGCCCCCGGCCCGGCGCTGACCACGTTCACAACCATCAACGCCGACATGTTCCGGCAGTCCACCCAGCGGCTGCGCGCCGTGCTTACCGGGCACGGCTACCGCGAGGCCGCCAGCGCGCAGGAAGCCGATCTGGCCGTGGTGGTGGAATGGAAGGTGGACGGCCCGCACGAGGTGCCGGACACGTCCTCCTACGGATACTCGCGCCCGTCCATAGGCATCGGCATCGGGTACGGCTCCAGCCCATGGTACGGTGGCGGCTACGGCGACCGATACGGGCGTTGGGGATACGGAGGATACCGGGGGATAGGCGGCGGCTACGGATATGGGTACGGCTATCCGCCGCCCATGACGGTGGTGCATACGCGCACCCTGTCCATTGAGGCGCGCGACCTGCGTCCCGGCCGGACCGCCGCTGGCGCGGCGGAGCCGAAGCCGCAAGACATGGTGAAGGCGATACCCCCCGCCGTTCCCGACGCGCGGCCCGCTCCGCCTGCCCCCCCGGGAACACCCCGGAAGGACACGCCGCCCCCCGCTCCTCCCGCTGGGCAGGCGTTGACGGGCCAGACGTCGACCGGGCAGCCAACGGGCGGCAGCAGCCCCGGCGCACCCCGGCAACCGGCCTCGCCGCCGTCCGGCGAGGTGCCCGACTACGCCAAGCCCCCGTACGGCACGCCCATCGGCGCGGCGGAGGGCCTGCCTTCCCCCGCCGAGCTCACCGGGCCGGTGGTCTGGAAGGTGGTGGTTTCCAGCACGGGCAGTTCGCGCGACATCCAGAACGCCCTGCCCGCGCTCACCGTGGCGGCATCGCGCTGGATAGGCGTCACGGCCAACATCAAGGTGACCGTGGACGACGAACTCAACGTGACCATCCAGGGGCAGTAGCCCGGAGAGGTGAACCCGACGACGCCGGGTGACGTCCATCAACACCCGGCGCCCGGCCCGCAGCTGGCTCGTATGGCCGCAGGGGCAGCTGCGGGCGGCATCCGGTCGAGCATGACTGCGCAGGGTCTCATCCGAAGAGTCCAAACCTTCTCGGAAAGCGGCCGTTCGCATACGCAGGGCACGTGCCGACGGCAAACCCACCGTCGCGCCGGAGGCGGGACACGCAGAAAGGGCCGAGCGGCCCTCGCCGCCCGGCCCCGAGCATCCCGTGAATCACCCCGCCATCCACTTCCCTTGCGCCGCCTTGCCGATGCCGCCACCGGTCAATGGCTGCGCTTCGCCCCCTTTCCCCCGCTCTCCGTACCAGCCCCGTGACCATGCCAGAACCACCGTCGCACGGCCTCGGGGTCGGCACGGTAGGTACCGTCCGAGCACCTGCGCGCGGGAAAGCCGTCCTCGCGAATCCAGCGCTTCACGGCCCCCTGCCCCGCCCCCACGGCGCGGCCGATGGCGTCCAGCCCCACCAGCACGAACGGCTGGGGGCAAACCAGCCCTTGCGCCAGGCTTCGCGCAGGGTCCGGCATTCCCTCGGGCCGGGCGCATCCCGGTCCATGCCGCTCGGGCAGGCAGCCGCCGGGCGGATATCCGGCGGGGCGTCCATCCTCGAACGGACCGGTGCAGCGGGACGGCCAGACGGCCCCCGGCGTGGGAACACGAGAAGCCTGTCGCTGCGGTTGCTGCGCGGCATGCATGAATAGCATCCTCCTTGCCTCGCGACGCATGCGTCGCGGTTGTCGAGCCTCCACCCTGGCCAATTCTCCATCTTGCGAAGCCACGGGACGCGTGCGGGCCTCCTGGGTACGCGGCAACTGGCCCGCTTCAGTGCATGCGCCGTGGCGTGCGGCCCGGCGGTGGCCCATCCACGCCGGATGTGCCGCACCACGGAACCATCGGCCATGCGGTCGCCTCGCCGCCGTCGATTCCGCCGCGCTCCGGGCCGCACGGCCATGCCGCCATGGCGGGCCGGTCCGGCATCACGGTCATTCCCGGCGCATCCGGCGTTGCCGCCGGTTTCCTTGCGGCGGGGGCGTCGCGCTTTTCTGCGGTTTCCACCTGGTTCCACACGGCTCGGTGCACAGCCGCGTCTGCCCGTGCAGACGCGGGGGTTCCGGAACAGTGGCCCGTATCCACGGCCTGGACCAGCCACGCAGCCACAACGACGCAGGCTTCACCGCCAAGTGCGCAGGCCACCAGTTCGCCCTCCACATGCACCAGCATGCCCCGCCGCAACCGCGCAAGGCACCACGCGGCCTGGTCACCGGCAACGCGCACCCGGTGCCGCTGGCCCGCGTCGTCCTGGCCCGCCCCGTCGGTGCTGACGCAAAACAGCACGCAGGTTCCGGCCGTCCCCGCACCGGGGCGTGGGCCGGTCACCACGCGCCCGAGCAACATCACTCTGTTCACAGCCGCCATGCGGCATCCTCCTCTGCGACGCATCATGTCGCGCCGGTCCCCGTCGCGCGGGTCCGGCATATCCCGCACGACGCGGGCGCGCCGGGCGGCATCCTCGCCGAGTGGCGACCGTCCGGCACCAGCCCCTCGCCGGCACGGCCGTTCGCCCTGCGGCGAGATTCAGAAACCAAGCACCATGTCGGGCATGCGGAACAAGTCGCGTCCGTAGCAGTCCGGCGGAATGTCCCCCGAAGCCCAAGGGTCCTCGAACAGTCCATGCTCCACGCCATGCGCCGCAGCCTCGCAACCGGGGCCGCAAAACCTGTCGCGCAGGGAGGCCGGTACAAACCCGCGCCCGCACACGATGCAGGTGCGCGGCTGCAGTCGAGACTGCCCGGCGGCGGCAAGCGCCACGCATTCGCGCGAGCAGTATCGCCGGTGAGCGCGCCCAGGGGGCATGGGGCCGCCGCACAACTGGCACCGCTCGGGCCTTTCCAGCGTGCGCGCGGCGGCATGGCACGCGCGTGAGCAATACCGCCCCCGGCCATGCTGCAACCGGGCGGGATTGACCGAAAACGGGGAACCGCAATGCAGGCAGGTCACTACAGGCATGGCGCGCCTCCTTCATAGAAACGGTTGCACGCCTCCAGCGCGCGCAACCGGGCGCGCGCCATGTCGGGCGTTGGGTGTCGGGCCTCATCGTGGCTCGCATGGTACAGGCCAAGCAGCCGCCGGTGCTCGTCCACCTCAATGAACATCATGGGCAGCCGCCGATCGCGCAGGGCGCAGCCTTCGGCGCAGGCCGGGCACAATGCCACCCCGGCGACCACCGCACCCTCCGCGCCAAGGCCGCTTCCGCATACGGCGCAACGCGCGCCGCGTGACATCGCGTGCATGTTCCCTTCCCTCTCGTTGCCGCGAAACCGGACAGCGCCCCCCTGGGGTGTGTCCGGCCAGTGCGCGGCCCGTCTATCTGTTATTCTATGAAAACCGTGTCTCGCCGTTTCGCCCGGCCCTGGGCAGGCCGCGCCCCCCTTCCCGGCGGCCGAGCCTCGACCCGCGCCGCACAAGCGCATCAAGGACCGCGCTTCTTCCGCACAGATATTTCATACTTCGCACACAAACGTCAAGAGTATCGGCGCGCCGATGGCAGATTTTTGTGGACATTCGCACAGAATGTGCTAACATCTCATATATGAATGAATACGATTCCACGGGCACCGACTGGGATGAACTCCGGGAGTTCGTCGTCGATGCGTTGCGCAGCGTAGGCGGCGTGAAGCGCCTTGCGGAAATCGCCGGGGTCAGCGAGCGCACCGTGTACGCCTGGAAGAACGGCGAGCGTTTTCCCAGCCGCGCCAACCTCGCCCGGCTTACCGAGCACCTGGAGCACATCGCCAGCGTTGGCGCGCCCAGCGCCCCGCAACCGCACTGGCGGGGGCTGCATGAACGGATGCAGCGCCCCTACGGCACGGCCCCGCGCGGGCTCGAGCCCGCCGGAAACGCAAGCGGCGAGGCACGGGAAGAAGCCCGGCGACTGGCCGAGGAGTTCGTGCTGGTGGACAAGGCCGAGGCCCGGCCCAGCGCTGGCGGCGGCTCACTGCAAACCGGCGACCGCCCCGAAGAACGGCACGCCTTCCGGCTGGACTGGCTGCTGGGGCGGGCACGCTCCACCACGGGCCTGCGCCTCATGGAGGTCATGGGCCGCTCCATGGAACGCACCCTGCACGACGGGGACCTGGTGCTGGTGAACCAGCACGACCGCGCCCTGGCGGAAGACCGCGTCTACTTGCTGCGCGTGCAGGACGAAATCTACATCAAGCGGTTCTCCCGCACCCCGGGCCGCTACCACTTCCGGGGCGACAACCCGGAATTCGCCTATCAGGACATCGAAATCGACCCGCGCGACGAATCCCTGGCCTGGGAAGTCATCGGCCGGGTGATCTGGGCGGGCAAGGAACTGTAGACCGCGACGACGGCTTCGGCGTCCGCCTTTTCTCGCGGCTTGCCGCAGCCGTCCGGCGCGGCGCTGCCTGGCGGACCGATTCGCACTTTTTGTGCAAAACTGTTCCGCACATTGGAACACGGAGGCCCCATGCACGCTTCGCCCGCCAGTCCCGCATCCGCCACGCTCCCCGGTTCGCCCGCCGCGCCGCTGCCTCCCGCCCCTCCGCGCGCGCCCCATATCCGCGACGATTCCCTGGCTCCCCTTCCCCCCGCGTCCAATGTCGGGAAACGGCCGTACCACCGCGCGCCTCGGACCCGTTCCCACCCCGGCGCACCGGACCCCGCCCGCTCCGCCCGCTCCGCTTGGTCGGCCTGGCCTGCCTGGTCAGAAGGTCGCGGCTCCGATCCCGCGCCCCGATTTCTGGTGCGCTGGCACCTGTCCGACGGCACCCCCTGCCATGAACCCGCCGCCTCCGACGCCGAGGCCCTTGCCTTCGCACGCGACGCGCGCGACGCGGCACAGACTGAAGCCGCAGTGTACCGCCTGTGGAGCATCCTTCCCGATTGACGATACGCCGACCACGCCCCGCCCCCTGCGGTGCTGCCCGGTCTGGGCGTTATCCTTCCCCCACTCCCCGGAACCGGCAACCCTCACATCCCCGCCACATCCCCGCTGCTCCCGGCCGCCATCGGCCCTTCATTCCGCACGCCCGCCACTCCCCGTGGTTTTCCCTTTCTCAACGCCGCGCCGTGCGCCATCGCCTGGCGACGGCACAAGACATGCACGATTACTGGACAATAATCCCCGCACCCGCCTATAGTGCCTTTTGAATCATCATCGTCATCCGTCCGGCCCATGCCGGTCATCCCCTGGCCGGAAGGAGCCCCGCCATGCCCATCACCTCGGGCCCCCTGCTGTTCCGCCATCTTTCCGTCTTCCAGCGGCTGTTGCTCGGCACGCTGCTCATCGTGGCCTTCAGCATCGTCCTTGGCTACAGCACCCTGACCCTGATGCGCGACATGGCCGAAGACGCCAGCACCGTCTACCGGCACACCTTCATCGCCACCAGCAACCTGCAGCGGGCCAAGGAAGGCGTGCAGCGCATGCGCGCCGTCATGCGCGAGCAGATCATCGAGGTGGACGAAGGCATCAAGGCCGACCAGGTGGTCTTGCTGCGGCGCGAGGAACGCCTGTATCGAGAATGCATGGACGCCGTGCGTGCCAACTTCCGGGGCGACCCGTCACAGATCGGAACCGCAGAAGATCACTACAACGATTTCCTGTCCATGCGCGACAGGGCCATGACCCTGGCCGAAAACCGCGAGATACAAGAGGCGTGGCGCATCACCGAATCCTCGCCCGAAAACCCGGCCGACAAGCTGCTGCACACCATCGACGAACTGATGGCCGCCGCGCGCGCCAAGGCCGAACTGTACTTCCAGACCTCGGTGACCGAACACCGCACCATGCTGCACAAGGCCATGGCCGCCTACGCGCTGTTCTGCGCCATGGTCATCGTCATCACCTACCTGGTCAGCTGGGCCATCCGGCGACGGCTGCTGGCCCTGACCGACTGCGTGCAGGCCTTGGCCGACGGTGACCTGGACGTGGGGGTGCCCTACGGCGAAGAACGCAACGAAATGGGGGCCATGGCCCGTTCACTGGAGGTCTTGCGGGGCGTTTCCCGTCAGATGGAGCAGCAACGCTGGATCAAGGCGCAAATGTCGGAAGCGGCCACCGCGCTGCAGCAGGCGGGCGACCTGCACGCCTTTGGCGAACGCCTTGCCGGTCAGGTCGCCAACGTGACCGGCGCGCCCCACGTGGCCCTGTACGTGCCCTGCGACGACGGAGTGCACCTGGAGTTGGCGGCCTCGCGGGGCGGCACCTTGGGCGGCCCTCCGCCCCTGGTCCCCAAGGGCGAAACCCTGGCGGGGCGCTGCGCCGCCACGCACGCCCCGGTGGAACTGGCCCCTCCGCCCGGCGAAACGCTGCGCTTCGCCACGGGGTTCGGCGACGTGCTCCCCGCCGCGCTGCACGCCTGGCCGCTGCTGCTGGGCGACAGGCTGCTTGGCGTGCTTGAACTGGCCACCCTGGGACCGCTGTCCCCCAGGGCCGCCACCCTGTTCGAGGACCTGCTGCCCATGGCCGCCCTGTCGCAGGAAGTGCTGGAGCGCAACCTGCACACCCGCAGCCTGCTGGAACAGACCCGCATCCAGGCCGATGAACTGGAGGAAAGCCGCGAGCTTCTGCGGCGCAGCGAAACGTTCTTCCGCGCCGTGTTCGAAACGGCCGGTGTGGGCATTGTCAGCGAGCGCCACGGGCTCGGCATCGACCGCGCCAACCCCGCCTTCTGCGCCTTCATCGGCGTTGGCGAGGAGGAACTGCGCGGGCGCGACCTTGCGGATTTCATCCACCCCGACGACCGCGAGGCCATGGGCGAACTGATGGGGCGGCTCACGCCCGATCGGACCGAACGGCGCGGCGGGGGCGGCACCCTGCGCGCCGAGTTGCGCTACCAGCGCCCCGACGGCGAGACGCGCTGGGCCGACGTGCGCTGCGCCCTGATCACCGACGAAGACATCACCCCCCGCCGCCTCACGCTCATCGACGACATCACGGAACTCAAGGAACGGCAGGCGGAACTGAAGGAAACCGAGGCCTGGTACCGGGGCATCGTGCACTCCGCCCCGGACGCCATGGTGGTCGTGGACGGCGAGGGGCACATCGTGCTGTGCAACCCGCAGTTCGAGCGTCTGCTGGGCTACGACGAAGGCGAGCTTGCCGGGCGCCCCATCGAGGATCTTCTGCCGCCAGAACTGCACGACCGCCACGAGAAGCTGTGCAGCGACTTCCTTGCCTCGCCGCTGCGGGTCATCGGCCACGAGCGGGAAGTGGAGGGCGTGCGCAAGGACGGCACGCGCCTGCCGCTGGAAATCAGCCTCAGCAAGCTGCCCCCGTCCGAGCGGCACCCCATGAGCGCCTGCGGGGCCATGCGCGACATTTCCCTGCGCAAGCGCGCCGAGTCCGAACTGCTGCGGGCCAAGGACATGGCCGAAGAGGCCACCCGGCTCAAAAGCGATTTCCTGGCCAACATGAGCCACGAAATCCGCACCCCCATGAACGCCATCATCGGCTTGGCCCACCTGGCCCTGAAAACCAACCTGGACCCGCGCCAGGCCGACTACGTGCGCAAGATACGCGCCTCGGGCCAGCATCTGCTGGGCATCCTCAACGATATCCTCGACTTTTCCAAGATC
Source organism: Nitratidesulfovibrio sp. HK-II (assembly GCF_003402415.2). Classification (NCBI taxonomy): domain Bacteria; kingdom Pseudomonadati; phylum Thermodesulfobacteriota; class Desulfovibrionia; order Desulfovibrionales; family Desulfovibrionaceae; genus Nitratidesulfovibrio; species Nitratidesulfovibrio sp. HK-II. Next base: position 1,249,737 of record NZ_AP036014.1, on the reverse strand, counting down.
GAGGCAGGCAAGTTGACGGTGGAGAACACCGAGTTCGAACTGGAAACCGTGCTCGACACCGTGGCCAACCTGGTTTCCGAAAAGGCGGCGGCCAAGGGGCTGGAATTCGTGCTCGACGTGGCCGCCGACGTACCCCCCGTGCTGCGCGGCGACCCGCTGCGACTGGGGCAGATCCTCATCAACTACGCCAACAACGCCGTGAAGTTCACCGAGCGCGGCGAAATCGTGATCCACGTCGAAGCAGTGGAAACAACCGGGCAGGATGTGCTGCTGCGCCTTGCCGTGCGTGACACTGGCATTGGCCTCACCCCGGAGCAGAAGGCCCGGCTGTTCGTTTCGTTCCAGCAGGCCGACACTTCCACCACCCGCAAGTACGGCGGCACCGGCCTTGGCCTTGCCATCGCCAAGAAGCTGGCCGACCTGATGGGCGGCGACGTGGGCGTGGAGAGCACCCCCGGCGGGGGCAGCACCTTCTGGTTCACGGCCCGGCTGGGCCTGGGCTCCGGACGGCGGACCCTGGTGCCGCGCATCGACCTGCGCGGCCTGCGGGTGCTGGTGGTGGACGACAACCCCCAGGCCCGCACCGTGCTTGCCCACATGTTGGAAGGCATGACCTTCCGTCCCGTGGAGGCCGACGGCGGGGAATCTGCCCTGCGCGTCATGGACGAGGCGCGCACGGCGGGCGCACCCTTCGGCATGGTATTTCTGGATTGGCAGATGCCCGGCATGGACGGGCTGGAAACGGCGCGCCGCATCCGGGAGCTGGCCCCCGAACTGCCCGTGGCCATTGTCACCGCTTACGGGCGGGAGGAAATATTCGCCGCGTCCGAGGGCGTGGGGGTGGACGCCGTACTGGTGAAGCCGGTGCAGCCGTCCCTGCTGTTCGACACGGCCATGCGCCTTCTGGGCGCCGCGCACCCTGCGTCGCGTTCGGGCGGCGAATCCGAGTCGCCGTGGGCACGTTCCCCCGGCGCGCAGCCCGGCGAGCCCCCCGCCCTGCGGCAAGGGCTGCGTGGCGCGCGCGTGCTGCTGGTGGAGGACAACCAACTGAACCGCGAGGTGGCGCTGGGCCTGCTGGGCGAGGCGGGGCTTGCCCCTGACGCGGCAGAAGACGGAGCACAGGCGGTGCGCATGGTCATGGAGGGCGACTACGACCTCGTGCTGATGGACGTGCAGATGCCCGTCATGGACGGATACGAGGCCACGCGGGCCATCCGCCGCACCCTGGGTCCGGACCGGCTGCCCATCGTGGCCATGACCGCCAACGCCATGCAGGGCGACCGCGAGGCGTGCCTGGCCACGGGCATGAACGACCATGTGGCCAAGCCCATCGACCCGGACGAACTGTTCGCCGCGCTGATCCGCTGGCTGCCCCGGCGTGGGGACGCCGCTGCGGCAAAAGAGCATGCCCCGGCCGCCGGGCCGGACGCCGCGCCAGACGGCGGACCAGACTCATCGCCAGCCACGTCGCCAGCCGCCCCCCCGGACTTCCAACCCGACACGCCCGCGCTCGCCAGCCCGGCGTCCGCGCCCTTGGTTGCCCCCCTGGCTGGCCATCCGCACGGTGCTGCATTGGACAAGGACGGTGCACCGCGTGTCCTCGATCCCGAGGCCGGGCTGCGCCGGATGCTGGGCAAGCAGACCACCTACCATGCCCTGCTGCGCCGCTTCGTCACCGAGCATGCCGACGCCGCCGCGCGCATCGCCAGGCTCATCGCGGCAGGCGACGGCCCATCCGCCACGCGCGAGGCGCATACCCTGAAGGGCGTGGCGGGCACCCTTGGGGCGCGCGTGGTGCAGGGCCACGCCGCGAACCTGGAATCGGCCCTGCGCCACGGGGCGTCGCCCGAACGCGCCAGCGAGGGGGTGAAGGTTCTCTCCGCCGCGCTGGAAGAGGCCGTGCGGGCCATGCATGCCCTGCTTGAAGGCGCGGGGGCCGACCTACCCGATGGCGCGGCCAGCGCCCCGAAAGACGACGACGCCAACGCACCCGGCGCGCCTTCCGCCCAGAGCCCGGCCCAGGCGGCCGACGGCGAACTGCTGGACCGGCTGGAGACGCTCATGGAGGAAGACGACAGCGAAGCCGTGGACCTTTTCAACGCCCACGCCGACGCCCTGCGCGCCGCCCTGGGACGGGACATCGTGTCCGCCATGGGCGAGGCGCTGCGCGCCTTCGAATTCGAGACCGCACTGGAGATGCTGCGCTCGGCCCGCCCCACCGGGCGGGACTGACCCACCGTTCCGGCATGCCCGGACCGCCCCGACAACCGCGCGCCTACTGGCGCGCGCCGTCACCCCATCCACCACGAGGCCGCCATGACCGACACGCACCTGCATCCCGATGACACCCGCCGCACCGTGCTCGTGGTGGACGACACCGCAGACAACCTGACCCTGCTCAGCGACCTGCTGAAAGACGCCTACCGGGTCAAGGTGGCCAACAGCGGCGAAAAGGCCCTGCGCATCATCGCCTCCGGCAGTCCGCCGGACATCGTGCTGCTGGACATCATGATGCCCGGCATGGACGGCTACGAGGTGCTGCGCAGGCTCAAGACCCTGCCCGGCACGGCGGACGTGCCCGTCATCTTCCTTACCGCCCTGTCGGAAGAAGACGACGAGCGCATCGGGCTGGAACTGGGGGCGGTGGACTACATCACCAAGCCCGTCAGCGCGCCGATCATGCTGGCCCGGGTGCGCACCCATTTGCAAATGAAGGCCGCGCGCGACTTTCTGAAGGACAAGAACGAATTTCTGGAGGACGAGGTGGCCCGCCGCATGCGCGAACTGGCCGCCGTGCAGGACGTGACCATCATGTGCATGGCCTCGCTGGCCGAAACGCGCGACAACGAAACCGGCAACCACATCCGGCGCACCCAGCACTACGTGCGGGTGCTGGCGCAGCACCTCTCCCCGCACCCCCGCTTCGCCACCGCGCTCGCACCCGACGAAATTCCCCTGCTGTTCAAGTCGGCCCCGCTGCACGACATCGGCAAGGTGGGCATCGCCGACCGCATCCTGCTGAAGCCCGGCAAGCTCACCCCGGAGGAATTCGAAGACATGAAGCGCCACCCGGCGCTGGGGCGCGACGCCATCATGGCGGCGGAACGGCAGCTCGACACCCCGGTCTCGTTCCTGCGCCACGCCCGCGAAATCGCTTACTGCCACCATGAGAAATGGGACGGCACCGGCTACCCGCAGGGGCTTTCCGGCGACGCCATACCCGTCTCGGCGCGGCTCATGGCCCTGGCCGACGTTTTCGACGCGCTGATCAGCCGCCGGGTGTACAAACCGCCGTTCGACATGGAGAAATCCGTGGGCATCATTCGCGAGGGACGCGGCACCCACTTCGACCCCGACGTGGTGGACGCCTTTCTGGCCAACCTGCCGTCCTTCCGGGACATCGCCGACCGCTACGCCGATTCGGAGGAAACCCTGGCCGAAACGCGCGCCCGCACCGAAAAGGACTACCCGCTCACGGTGTCGCAAGGCTGATACCCTCCGCTCCCGCAGCGGCGATGCCGGATGCGGCGGGTTGTGCGCGGGCGCGTCCTTCCTGTTCGCGCGCCCTTTCCCTGCGCCGCCGCCCCATGGCGTGCCTCGGCCCATGGGCAGTGCGGCGGCCTTGCGCCCGCCGGTGGGCTTTGCTAGACCGGACGGGCGTTCCGACCCTTTCCCGCGCCCGCGCACACCCCCACCCCTCGCCATGCCAGACACCCCCACCACCCGCCGGCCAGAGGTCGCGCTGTTCATCCGCACCTACTCGCGCTACGGCGGCGTAGAGCTTTTCTGCCATCGCTTTCACGAATACCTGCGCGCCAGAGGCGTGCCCGTACGCGTGCTGTGCGGCGAAGTGGCCCCCGGCATGCCCAGCATGCCCGACATGCCCGACATGGCGGACAAGGCGGACAAGGCGGTCAGCCCGAACAGGCCAGACACGCCAGACACGCAGGTGCGGCCCGCCACGCCGCAGGACGGCGACGATCGACAACATGATGCGGACGGGCAGGCAGTGGCGGACAGGCAGGGCAACACCCCCTGGCCGGATGACGCCATCCGGCTTGCCGACCCCGACGCCGCGCCGCTGGCCGTGGACATCCGGGTGCTGGGGCTGTGGCGGCCGGGCCGGTTCATGAAGAATCTGGGCCTGCACTTCGCCGCCGCCCGCGCCCTTCGCGAGTTGCCCCCCACCACCGTCACCGTCAGCTTCGGCAACATGGCGGGCTGCCACATCCACCGCTCCGGCGGGCCGCACCGCGATTTCATGCGCCGGAGCCTGGCGGCGCAGCGCTCGCCCCTGCGGCGGTTCACCAAGGCGCTGTCGCGCCTGCTGAACCCCAACAACCTGCTCATGACCGTGCTGGACAAGGGCATCTACACCCACCCGGCCACCCGGCGCATCATCGCCATCTCGCAGAACGTGCGGACCGCCGTGGCGCGCCAGTTTCCGCATTCCCCGGCCACGGTGGTGGTGATTCCCAACGGGGTGGACAAGCGCCGCTTCAACCCGCAGCGCTTCGCCGACCTGCGCGGCGAGGCCCGCCGGGTCGTGGGGCTGCTGGAACGCCACCGGGCCCTCGGGTTCTGCTCCAGCAATTTCGAGTTGAAGGGGCTGGACCGGCTCATCGCCGCGCTGGCCCACCTGCCCGAGGAATACGTGCTGGTGGTGGCGGGCGGACGGCGCAGCCGCAAGTATGCCGACTACGCGCAATCGCTGGGGGTGGAGAAGCGGGTGGTGTTCCTCGGCAAGGTGGGGGCCGCCGACATGCCGCGCTTCTACGCGGGGCTCGACGTGTTCTGCCACCCCTCGTTCTACGACACCTTCGGCAACGTGGTGGCCGAGGCCCAGGCCATGGGAGTGCCCACGGTGACAACCCGCGCCACCGGCGCGTGCGACCTCATCGACGACGGCCGCACCGGCCGCGTGCTGGACGATCCGGAACCGTGGGCGCTGGCCAACGCCGTGTTCGACCTGCGCGACATCGCGGCGGGCGCGGACTTCGGCTGCGTGGAGGACGACGCGCAGGTCTTCGCCCGCTATCTGGAAGTGATCGAGGCGGTGCGCGCCGAACTGGCCGCCGCCGGAAAGAGCTGAGTTCGCCGGGAAGGCAACGGCCTGACCGGGCAGTCTACACCCACTCCAGGGCCGTATCCCCGCGCGCGGCCAGAAGCCGCGCTTTCGGTCCGCGCCCTACAGCCGCACCCGCTGAAACGTCCCGTCGGAAAGATCGAACAGCAGCACCCCGTCCAGCGGAGGCCTTCCGGCCAGCAGGCGCAACGCCTCCGAAGCCTGCATGGAGGCCGCGCAGGCCACGGCGGGCGCTGGCGTGCCCAGCCCGTCCTCCGCCGCTCCGCCCGCGCCCAGCAGTTCGTAGGGGCTCATGGAGCCGGGTTGCACCGTGGCCACAAGGCCGGTGAGTCCGGCCACCGCCGCCGTCACCAGCGGCAGCCCGGCCTGACCGGCGGCCCCGTGCAGGGCCATGCGCGACGCAAGCCCCCCCAGCGCGTCCACCACCAGATCCGGCACCGGCAACGTGCGGCATGCGGCGGCGTCATCCGCCCGGCCGCCATCGGCCGCAACCGCTGCGCCGCCCGCTCCGGCGGGCATGTGGCCCGCGCACAGCCCGTCCAAGCCCGCCGCATCGACGAAAGACGCCACCCCCGCGAACTCCACCGCGCCGTTCACCGCCGCCACGTGCAGCGCGGCGGCCTCGGCCTTGGGCATGCCCAGCCGGGCCTCCGCCGACAGCAGTTGCCGGTTCAGGTTGCTGGCCTCGAAGACGTCGCCGTCCACCCCCACGATGCGCCCCACCCCGGCCCGCGCCAGCAGGTCCAGCACGTGGCCGCCAAGGCCCCCCAGCCCCACCAGCAGCACCGTCGCCCGCAGCAGGCGGGCCTGCTCGGACGGGGAGAAGAAGGCGTGGTTGCGAATGTAGCGTTCAGGCAGGATGCCCGCGTCGCAGGCAGTGACCTCCACGTCGCGGGGGGGCGCGCCGGTGGCGCGGGCGATGCGGGGCGTGGCGTCATGGGGCAGGCGGCGGCAGGGTGCGCCGTCGGGCAGGGGGGCGTCCACGCTGGCGCGCAGCACGGCGGCCTGCACGTCGGACACGTCGTCGGAAAAAGCGGAAGGGCAACGGTCGGGGCTGCCGGGCGAAGCGGGGTCGCCGGGTGGGGTCATGCAATCCTCCATGCCCGCGTGCTGGCGGGGCATGGCGCACTATCGAACATGGGCGACGGACCTGTAAAGGGGCGGCAAGCAGGAGGCCACGCGGGCTTTGCCGCGCTATTCCACGAACCCCTCATGCTTGCCGCGCGGGGGCCTGCGCATGAACCAGATGCAGAAGAACAGCACCAGGAATATGGCCCCCTGCGAGAAGAAGGCGTCGTTGAAGGCCAGAGCCGAGGCCTCGCGCTGCAACATCTGGTAGATCAGCGTCTCGGCGCGTTCCGCAAGGTCGGTCAGATCTCCAAGCCGTGCGGCCAGAGCCATGCGGATCTGCTCGAAACCCAGCTGGTAGGCGGGCGACAGGGGGGTCATGTCCTCGGCCAGAATGCTGTGGTGGTACTGGGTGCGCCGGGCCAGCAGCGTGGTGACGAAGGCCACCCCGAACGAACCGCCGAGGTTGCGCAACAGGTTGTACAGCGGCGAGGCCGTGTTCATGGCCTCGCGCGGAACGTAGGCGAAGGTGACCACCGACAGCGACACGAAGAAGAACGGCATGGCGATGCCCTGCAGCACCCGGGCGAAGGCCGCCGTGCCAAAGTCGATGTACAGGTTGAACCCGGCCATGACGTGCAGCGAATACGCGCAGATCAGCATGCCGAAGGCCAGCAGCCAGCGGGCGTCGATGCGCTCGGTGAGCTTGCCTGCCACGGGCATGAACACCAGGGCCAGCATGCCGCCCGGCCCCAGCACCAGCCCGGCCAGGTAGGCCGTGTAGCCCATCAGCCCCTGCAGGAACAGCGGCAGCAGCACAATGGACCCGAAAAAGGCGAAGAAGCCGAAGAACATCACCGCGTTGCCGATGGCGAAGCTGCGGTTTTTCAGAATGCGGAAGTCCAGCACCGGCCTTGGGTGGCGCAGTTCCCAGAATACCAACCCGACAAGTGACACGGCGGAAACCACGGCCAGCGTGGTGATGAACGGCGAACTGAACCAGTCGTCCTGCTGGCCCTTGTCCAGCACGATCTGCAGCGCGCCGATGCCCGTGGTCAGCAGGGCCAGGCCCAGGTAGTCCACCACCTCGCCGCGCTGGCGTCGTTCCATGTACGGCGGGTCGAACAGGAAGGCCCCGGCCAGGTACAGCGCGAACAGGCCCACCGGCAGGTTGATGTAGAAAATCCACCGCCAGGTGAAGTTGTCCGTCAGGTAGCCGCCCAGCAGCGGCCCCAGAATGGGCCCCAGCACCACCCCCACGCCGAAGATGCCCATGGCCATGCCGCGCTGGTGGGGCGGAAAGGTCTCCATCAGGATGGCCTGCGACATGGGTTGCAGCCCGCCGCCGCCAAGCCCCTGAAAAATGCGGAACAGGATGATCTGCGCCAGGCTGGTGGCCGCCCCGCACAGCAGGGAACTGGCCGTGAACACGGCGATGGACAGCATGAGGAACCGCTTGCGACCCACAAGGCGCGCCAGCCAGCCGCTCATGGGAATGACCACGGCGTTGGCCACCAGGTACGAGGTGAGCACCCAGGTCACCTCTTCCTCGCCCGCGGCAAGGCTGCCCTGAATGTGCTTCAGGGCCACGTTGGCCACGCTGGTGTCCAGGATTTCGATGAGCGTGGGCACCATCACCGCCAGAGTGATGAGCCAGCGGTTGACCGATTCGGGTTCGCGCGACATGCGGCCCTGCCGTTGCGGCTACTGCTTGCGGGCCGGTTCGGCCGGGGCGGGGGACGGCGTGGCCGCCGGGGCCGGGGCCGAGACAGCCGGGGCTGTCCCATTAACGGCGGGCTTCCCCGCCTGCCCGGCGTCGCGCACGGTGGCCCCGTCCGGCCCGGCGGCGCGCTGCGGCACCTCGGAAACGCCCCGGTTGGTGAAGATCACCGGCACCGCGCTCATGCCCACGCGCAGGGGCGGCATGGCGGCGGGGTCGTAGTCGGTCAGGCGCAGCCGCACGGGAATGCGCTGCACCACCTTCACGAAGTTGCCCGAGGCGTTCTGGGGCGGAAACAGCGAAAAGGCCGCGCCCGTGCCCGCCATGATCGACTCCACCTGGCCCTTCAGGACCAGGTTGGGGTAGGTGTCGATGCGGATTTCGCAGGGCTGGCCGGGCTTCACGTCGGTGAGTTCGGTTTCCTTGAAATTCGCGGTCACCCACAGGTGGTCGGGCGACATGGGCACCACGGCCATGATCGGCTGCCCGCGCGTGACCATGCGGCCGGGCTCCACGTTCTTCTTGGTCACGTAGCCGTCCACGGGGGCGCGCACGGTGGTCCATTCCAGATTCAGCTCCGCCTGGCGGACCTTGGCCTGCTGGGCCTCCACCTGTCGGGCCCGGATTTCCGCCACCACCTGCCCGGTACCGGCCAGATCCACCTCGGCGCGCACGCGGCGCATTTCCGCCTCGGCCGCCGCGCGGGCCTTGCTGGCGGCCTCCAGCTTGGCGCGGGAACCATCCAGCCGCGCCCTGGCGGCATCGTCGGCGGAACGGGCGCGGTCCATGGCCTCGCGCGAGACGGCCCCCTGCCCCACCAGCGCCTCCAGCCTGCGCCGGTCAAGGGTGGCCTGGGCCTGTTCGGTGGAAAGGCGCTCCATCTCGTAGCGGGCGACGTCCTCTTCATCGCGGGCCTGCGCGGCGCGGCGCTTGGTGGCCTCTTCCACGGCCTGCGCGCCGGTCACCCGGTGCACGGTCTGGGAAAGCTCCAGCGGCACGCCGCGTTGCAGCGCGGCGAGCTGGGCGCGCGCCTCGGCCACGGCCACCTCGTACTCGGTGGGGTCCATCCGGGCCAGCACCTCGCCTTCCTTGACGAACTGGTTGTCCTCCACGGGCACGTCCACCACGTAGCCCGCCACGCGCGGCGAAACCATGAAGATGCGGCCATCCACCTGCGCGTCGTCGGTTTCCACCTTGCCGAGGCCGTGCCAGTACCAGACGCCCGCCGCCAGAACCATGACGCCGAGCAGGATGCCGAGGATGCGCTTTTTGCTGTTCATGCCGTATCGCCGTGTGGGCACGCGCGGTCGCGTGGTGTGCGTGTGGGAAAACCGGCCGCGCGCCAAGGCGCGGGACCGGACCGACGCCGGTCAGAAGACCGGAACGGCACGCCGTGCCAGCGCGGGGCGGAACAGCTCCGAACCGGGGCGGGACCGGACCGGGCATGCCGGGCGTCGGAATTACCGCTTTCGGGAACCGGCAATGCATAGCGCATGCCGTACCGGGGGCGCAACCGGGCAATGCCGGGTCCGGCGGCGGGCACTCGCCGGAGCGGCGGCGCACGCCGCCGCCACATGGCGTGCAACGCCGCGCACGGCGGGAACGGAACGGGGGATGCGTCATCACGAAAAGAGAGAAGGGGCAAAAGGGGCGGAAAGGAAAACGGCGGCTTTCCGCCCCTGTCCGTCCCTGTCCGTCCCTGTCCGGCGCTGTCCGGCGCTGTCCGTCCCTGTCCGGCGCTGGCGCGGCAGTCTGAGCCACGCCAAGGTCAGTCGAGCCCCGTGGACGCCGCCAGGTTCGGCGCCGCGTCCAGCATCGCTGCGGGCATGGCCGGGGTTTCCCCGCGCGGAGCACCCGGAGCGCCCGGCGTGTCAGGCGCGCCGCCCTTCTGCCCCGGAAACACCGAATGCAGCCCGTACCGGGACAAACGCTGCTCCAGTTCACCCTCCCGGTGCAGTGCATGCAACGCCGCCTCGAAGGCCGCCACGACCTCGGGCGCGGCGTGGCGCGAAAAGGCGATGGTGTAGTCCACCCGACTATGCCAGCCCGCATAGCGCAGGTTGGCGATGCGCAACAGCGCGATGGTGGCGAGGCCGTTGTCCTTGTTGGAAAACACGGCGTCGATGCGGCCTTGCGCCAGCTTGAGGAACCCGGCATCGTTCTCCGCCGCCACGTCCACCGTCATGCGCGCCTGCCGGGCCAACTGGTTGAGGATCTCCGCCGTCAGCGAGGGGCCGTAGACGCCCACGCGGTAACCGGCCACGTCGCGGGGGGCGGTGTAGTGCAACGGATTTTCCATGCGCACGAAAAAGCCGTACTCCCCCCGCACCAACGGAGGACAGAAGTGCAGCCAGTCTTCGCGCTCCGGCACCCGCCCGACGACGAAGATGCCATCGGCAGCGCCGCTGCGCACCTCCTGCTGGGCGCGGGCCCAGGGCAGCAGCCGAAAGGTGCAGCCCACGCCCATGCGCTGGCAGGCCAGGGTAATGATCTCGGCCACAGGCCCGGCCACGCGCTCCTCGTCGCCCGTGCGCTCCTGATAATTGAACGGCGGAAACTGCTGGGTGACAAAAGTAAGGCCCGTGGCGGCCACCCGGCCGGTCCCGGCGGGCTGGACCGGATTGGCCCGGGCAACGCCCGTCTTCCCGTTTGCCGTCTGGGCGGCGATGGCCCGCGCCGCGCTCCCCGTTGGCCACGCCAAGGCGACGGCCAGCGTCAGGACCAGCGTGAGGGTCAGGGTCAGGGCCGGCACGGGAGCCGCCACGCCGCCACCCGGCCGGAAAACATGGTTGCGGTGTCGCTGCACGGCCTGCTCCCTTGCCCACCCCACTGTGTCGAGCCGTCCCCCTGCGCCGCCGCGCCTGGTCATGACCGTCCCGCCGCCTTCATGGGGCCTCCACGGGCAGATGCACGGTGAACAGCGTGCCCCTGCCGGGTTCGCTATCCACCTCCAGGCGCCCCCCGTGCTTGTTCACCACCAGGTCACGGGCAATGGCCAGCCCCTGGCCCGTGCCCCGCCCCACCTCCTTGGTGGTGAAGAAGGGGTCGAAGATGCGGGGCAGCACGTCGGGCGCGATGCCGGTGCCGTCGTCGCGCACGGCAACCACCACCGCGCCGTCCGCCATGCGGCTGGAAACGGTGATGACGCCCCGCTCGTCCGGCTCCGCGCCCTGGTCGCGCAGCCTGTCGCCCACGGCGTGGGCCGCGTTGACCAGCAGGTTCATGAACACCTGGTTCAGGTCGCCCGCATGCCCCTGCACCATGGGCAGGTCGGGCGCAAGGTCCATCCGCACGTCGGCCACGTACTTCCATTCATTGCGGCACACCGTAACCGTGTTGGCCAGCCCGGCGTTGATGTCCACCGGCGTCTTGCCCCCGGCGTCGGGATGCGAGAATTCGCGCAGGGCCCGCACGATGCCGGAAACGCGCTCCACCCCCTCCTGCACCTGGCGCACGGCGGAGGGCAGTTCGGCAAGCACGAAATCCACGTCGTGCTGCTCGCGCAGGCGGGCCGCCTCGTCCAGCAGTATCCCGCCTGCGGCGCATTCCGGGCCGGACGCGGCCCGGCGCAACAATGCGTCATACCCGGCGATGGCCGCGTCCAGCGCCGTGGCGGCCGTGTCCAGAAAACGCGCATTGTCGCCCACGAACTGGATGGGGGTGTTGATCTCGTGTGCGATGCCCGAGGCCAACTGCCCGATGGACTCCAGCTTCTGGGCCTGCAGCAGTTGGGCCTGCAATAGCAGGCGTTCGCTGACGTCCTCGATGGTGCACACGAAGTGGGCCACCACGCCCGCGCCGTCGCGCAGGGGGGCAAGGCGGCATTCCGCGTCGAAGGGCGTGCCGTCGCCCCGCCGCAGCACGGCGCGGCCGTTCCAGGCCTCGCCGCGTTCCCGGGCCGACAGCAACGCGGCGAACCCCGCACCTCCCTCCCCGTAGCCGCCGCTCCCCGCACCGGCAGCCGCGCCCAGGTCCGCCAGACGGCGGTCCAGGGCATCGGCGCGCGGCCAGCCGGTAATGACGGCGAAGGCCGGGTTGGCGTAGCGGATGGAACCGTCTCCATCCAGAATCAGCATGGCCCCGGCGGAATTTTCCACGGCCTGTTCCAGCAGGCGGCGAGCCTCCTCGGCGCGGCGACGCGCCGTAAGGTCGATGAACACGCCGATGATGCCGCCCTCACCCGCCAACGCACCAGCGAACACGCTTTTGACCACGCCAAAGTAGCGGACCACGCCATCCGCGCAGCGGATGGGCAACTCGCTGGAGCGCGTGCCGCCCCGCTGGCGCAGTTCGTCGTCGTCGCGCAGCACGGCGGCGGCCATGTCGGGGGGGTACACGTCGGGAAAATCGCCCGGCGGGCGGCCGCGCACGTCTTCTCGCGCGCTGCCCAGTACCATCCGCGCGAAGCTGTCGTTGCAGTCCACGAAGCGGCCGGTGAAATCGCGGTAATACAGGGGGCTGGGAATGGCGTTCATCAACGCGCGCAGGAAGGCCAGGCGGCTGCGGGCTTCTTCTTCCGTGGCGGAGCGACGCTCAAGCTCGTTCAGGTAGTCGGCGTTCAGGCGGGTGAGTTCCGCCGTGCGCGCCTCCACCAGTTGGCCCATGCGCAGGCTGTGCCCTTCCAGATTGCCCATCAGCCTGTTGAAATAATTGGCCAGGTCGCCGATTTCGTCATGCGTTTCCGGCACCACGCGCACGGAAAGGTCGCCGCCCGCACCCGCCCGCACCCGCTCGGTCAGCCGCCGCAGGGGGCCGGTGATGCCCGCGCTGGCGTACAGGCTGGCCAGCGCCACCACCCCCGTGGCGGCCAGCAGCCACAACACGGCCAGGCGGCGCATGTGTTCGAGGGGGGCGTAGATCTCGTCGGTGTAGCCCGAGGCAGCCACGATCCAGTCGTAGTCCGCGAGGTAGGCGTAGACCACGATCTTCTCGCGGTAGCCCGCCTCGCCGGGGTTGCGCCACGAATAGACGATGCGGCCGGAGCGCTTTTGCAGCATCTCGCGGATGAACCGGCGGCCAGTGTCGTCGCGCGAGTCGGCGATGTCGCCCGGCTCCATCAGCGGGTGCACCAGAAGTTCGCCCCCGCCGGTCATGATGTAGGCATAGCCGGTTTCGCCCACCCTGTGCGAAAGCACGGCCTCGCGCAGCATGCCCACATCGAGCAGGTTGCGGAATTCCTCCCGGTAGGCCGAGGCGGAGATGATCCAGTCCCACGGCTGGAACCAGGTCATGTGCAGCGCCTTGGGACGGGCGTGGGTTTCTCCGGGGTTGCGCCACTCATACTGCAGGAACCCTTCGCGCAGGCGCGACTGGTCCCGCACGAACGCGAACTCGGACAGATCGCGTCCCAGCAGCGAGGCCACGGGGTGCACGGCCAGGATGGCGTTGGAGGTAAGGCAGTAGATGTAGCCGGATCGGCCGATGCCCATGCGCAGCAGGATGGCGGCGGCGTTGGCCTTGGCCTGCGCCTCGGTGATGGCCCCGGAGCGGTACCGCTCGTACTCCAGCACCACCACGTCGCGGGCCTTTTCGGACGCGGCGCGCAGATAGTTGCGCACGGCAAGGTCGGCCCCCACGCGCACGGTGCCGAGGATGGACTGGGTGGCGGCGTGCAGGCGCTCTTCCACGGCCTGCTCCACGGCCCGGCGGGCGTATACGTACGCGCCCGCGCCGCCGCACAGCAACAGCACGAGGAACACCAGCATGTAGCTGGCGAGCAGCTTTCCCCGAATGCCGAAACCCGTCATGCGGCCTCCATGCGTGTCCGATGTCGCCATCTTGCCAGATGAAACGCACGCGGAAAAGCCCGGCCCGACGCCTTGGCGAAAAAATCGGCCGAAAGCGTGGAAGACGGCGGAGGGATGGCGAAACGATGGCGGAGACGCCGCGAGGCCGGAGGGTGGCGCGGCCCGAAGGCGGACAACGACGAAAAGGCGGGGCGGGCAGCGGGCATCCGTCACGCCAACACGCGCCCGACTCGTCGTTTCCTGCCGAGGGCGGCGAGTCACCCGGATGGATCGAACGAAGGATGGTCGACGAACGCGGCCGCCCGCGACGGCGAATGGGCGGCCGTAGGGGGGGCCGCGCGCGCTACTTGTTCCGCGCGGCCCTGATCTGGCGCAAGGTGTCCTCGTAGCTGGAGCGGTGGGCGTCGTCGGCCAGGCGCACGGCTTCTTCGGCCAGGCGCTCGGCCTCGTCCAGTTGCCCGCCGCGCGTCAGCAGCAGCCAGGCCAGATTGTTGCGCGCCGGGGCGGATTCCGCCTCGGGCAGCAGGCGCACCGCGCTGCGGTAGTGGCGCTCGGCCTCTTCCAGTTCACCCTTCTGGAACAGCACGTTGGCCAGGAACAGATGCGCCTGGGGTACGTCGTCGCGCACGGCCTCGGCGTATTCGCGCCGGGCCAGGTCCAGCTCGCCCTTTTCCTCGTAGGCCTTGCCGAGGTCCAGGTGTTCCTGGCCGGACAAGGGGTCCGCGTAGACGCCGATGCGCGGCAGGGCGCACCCGGCCAGCAGCAGGCACAGCAGCGCTCCGCTCCACGCGATGCGCGCGGAACGGCGACAGGCCGCCAGGCGGGAAGGGGCCGAAGCCGAAACGCGGGCAGCGGCCGGGGCAGAAACGGGAACGGAAATCGGGGCGGAAGCGGACGGCATGGCGTTCGGCATGGGGCCTCCCGTGACGGTTCTGGCTAAAGGGCGGGCGTTGGCGCGGGGTCCCGTCACTGCCGCCGGACCTCCAGCGTCCAGCGGTCGGTACGGTCCCACGTGCGCAGAAACGACGCCCACGGCAGCCGTTGCAGGGGGGTACGGTCGGAGTTCACGATGACCGCGTCGGGCGCGTAGCCCACCACCACCATGAAATGGTAGGAGCTCACCAGCCCGTAGCCGTGGTCCACCATGACGATGCGCGGCTGGCCGGAATCCACGGCGGCCATCAGGTCGGCCACCGAGCCGTCGTACCAGCGGCTGGCAAGGCCCAGCGTGCGCGGGTACAGGGCAAGGTCCAGCGAAAGGGTGCCGTGCATGCCGGGGCGGAAAATGGTTTCGGCGATGCCCTCGGGCGTGGCCTGCGAACCGTCCAGCCCAAGGTGGCGCAGCACCCCGGCCAGCGAGGCGGGGCCGCACTGGTACTGTTCCTGCGCGAAGAAGGGCACGTCGGGGATGATGCGTTCGGCTGCCGGACGGGTGGGGTCCGGCGCGAGGGTGCCGGGGCCGCGCACGCAGCCCGTGACCGCCAGGGCCACGGCGAACAGCAGGGCAAGCAGCACGCGCGGGGCCTGCCCCCGCAGGGCGGGCTGCCCGGCCGGATGGAGCAGGCGGGGCAGGCGGGGCGGGCGGGACATGGGAACCGGGGAGGCCGTGCGGCCCGCCCGGCGCGAAGACGGATGCGGCATGAGCATGGCGGAAAAGACACCCCCGCGCGCCGGACCGGCCCAGTCAGGACAGGGCACGGCCCGGCGCGGCAGGGGCAAGCATGGCCGGGAAGTTACTGGACCACCACGCGGCGGTCGGCGAAGTGCAGGATCAGCACCACCAGCAGGATGACCACCAGGATGGCGATGACGAAGCCGAAGCCGTCGCCGCCGTGGGTCAGGTTGTCGATCTTCTTGGCCAGGTCGTGCAGTTCGGCGTCGGACAGCATGGACAGGCGCTGTTCCACTTCGGCCGAGGAGTAGCCAAGGGCTTGCAGGCGTTCGGAAACCATCTTGTTTTCCAGGGCCTTCTGCACGGTGCCCAGGTCACCGGTGCGCTGTTCGCCAGCCACGATGCCCGCGTTGGGAACAAAGGCGGCCTCCACACGGGGCACGAAGCTGAGCAGGCCCATGACGGCCACCATGACCATGGCGATGTGGCGCAGGGCGCGCCAGTTCAGAAGCATGTACATGTGTTCCTCCTTCTTGGGGGGTCGTCGCCGTCGTCCCGGCGAACGCTGTGCGCCGGGCCCGGCGTGCGCCGCGCGCGCACGGCACTCGTGAAATTTTCTAGACTTGCCTAGCAGACTTGCATGGCGATTACAAGACATGGCGGTTGCGACAAGACAACCGAAACCCGATTCCGGCGCGGCATGGCCCTTGGTGGGGGATGGAAAAGTGCACGCGCGGGCAGGCTGGACGCGGGCAGCCTGCCCGAAAGATCCTGTGCGGGCAGCCTGAAAAAACGCGTGCGCCCCTTCTGACGCGACACGCGCGGGCCGCCCCACTGCGTGCGGCCGCGCACAGCCCCCCTCTCCGGACGGGGGCGCATGGCGAAAGCGCCGCCCTGTTCCCCTGTCGCCCTGCCCCCCCCCCATCGCCCCCCTCCCATGCCTGCGTTCCCCGGTTCCGCGTGACGCACGCCGCGCCCGCACCCCCTTCGGACGCCCCTGCCACCCCGCCGCGCCCCCCGTGCGGCCGCATCGCCCCCGTATTCCCGGTGTAGGGTGGCGCGCGTTTCGCACCGCGATCAACCTTCCAACCACCGGAGTCCCCATGACGGCCACCACCCGGCGCGAAGCCGCCGCGCTGTACGCGGACCTCGCGGCCGACGCCGCCCGGCGCGGCCCGGACGCCCTTGCCGCCGTGCAGGCGGAACTGGGCCGCCGCGACCTGTTCTACCTGCTCACCCGGCTCATGGGCCGCGCCGACATGGACCGCGACTGGCTGTTCGAGCGCTGCCGCGAGGTGCAGGCCGCGCCCGACGGCCACCTCGACCTGTGGGCACGCGAACACTACAAATCCACCATCATCACCTTTGGCCAGACCGTGCGCGACATCCTGAACGACCCGGAAATCACCGTGGGCATCTTTTCCCACTCGCGTCCGGTGGCCAAGGACTTCCTGGGCCAGATCAAGCACGAGTTCGAGCGCAACGACCTGCTCAAGCGCCTGTACCCCGATGTGCTGTGGGCCGCGCCCCGGCGGCAGGCCCCGGTCTGGTCGCTGGACAAGGGCATCGTGGTGCGCCGCCGGGGCAACCCCAAGGAGGCCACCGTCGAGGCGTGGGGGCTGGTGGACGGCCAGCCCACGGGCAAGCACTTCCGCCTGCTGGTCTACGACGACGTGGTCACCCGCGAATCGGTGACCACCCCGGAAATGATCGCCAAGGTCACGGAATGCTGGGCGCTCTCGCTCAACCTGGGAGCCAGCGGCGCGGAGGGGAGCCCGGCGGACGAAAGCGACGGCCCGGCGGCTGGCGGAAACAGGGACAACACACCCGACCGCGCGCCCTCCGCCGGGCGCGGCGCGGGCCGCCGCCGCTACATCGGCACGCGCTACCACTTCAACGACACCTGGCGCGTCATCATCGAGCGCGGGGCCGCCGTGCCGCGCATCCACCCCGCCACGCGGGGCGGCGCGCCCGAGGGCACCCCGGTGCTGCTTTCCCCGGCGGCGCTGGCCGAAAAGCGCCGCCAGATGGGCCCTTACGTGTTCGGCTGCCAGATGCTGCTGAACCCCGCCGCCGACACGGCGCAAGGCTTCCGCGCCGAATGGCTGCGCCGCTACGCGCTCTCCGCGCCCGGTCTGCCTGGGATGTCCGGCATGTCTGGCACATCAGGCCTGCCAGGGGCCATCGCCGGGGGTGGCTCCCGCGCAGCATCCCCGCTCGAACGCTGGCTGCACTGCAACCGCTACCTGCTGGTGGACCCGGCGGGCGAACGCAAGAAGTCCAGCGACTACACGGTGATGCTGGTGGTGGCCCTGGCCCCGGACGGCAACCGCTACCTGCTGGACGGCGTGCGCGACCGCCTGAACCTGACCGGCCGGGCAGCCGCGCTGTTCCGGCTGCACCGGGCCTGGCGACCGCTGGCCACGGGCTACGAAAAATACGGCATGCAGGCGGACATCGAACACGTGCGCGCCGAGCAGGAACGCCGCAACTACCGCTTCGACATCACCCCCCTGGGCGGCCCCATGCCCAAGAAGGACCGCATCCGCAGGCTGGTTCCGGAATTCGAGCAGGGCCGCATGCTGCTGCCCCATCACCTGCCGTTCATGGATGCCGAGGGCAAACGACGCGACCTGGCCCGCGAGTTCGTGGACGAGGAGTATCTGGCCTTTCCCGTTTCGCGGCATGACGACATGCTGGACTGTCTGGCCCGCATCCTGGACCCGGACCTTGGCGCGGAGTTCCCGGCGCTGGACGACGGGCCGGACCCGGCGGGACCGGATGCCCCGCGCCACGGCGCGGGCACCACCGGCGCCACCGGAAACATGGAGTACCCCCTGTATGGCTAGCCCCGCCCTCCCGTATCCGGCATCGCCGCCCCTGCCCCCGCTGGTGCTGCGCTCGCGCCATCCGTCCCACCCGGCTGCGGTGACCGACGCCGAACTGGACCGGGTATGGAGCACCCTGTGCGATGACGGGCTGGCCCCGGTGGTGTTCCACGACGGCGGCGTGCAGAGCGCCGCCGACCTGCGCGGGCTGCTGGCCCCGCAACGGGCCTGGTGCTACCTGGTACAGGCGGCGGAAACGCCGCTGGCCCTGTGCTGGCTGGACGGCTTCACCGGGCGCGCGGCGCGCATCCATTTTTGCGTGCTGCGGGCCGGGCTGCCCCGCGCCGCAGAGATCGGCCGCATGGTGGTGCGCTTCCTGCTCACCGCGCCTGCCGCCCCGGCATCCGGGCACCTGCCCCCCTACTTGCTGGACACCCTGGTGGGTCTTACCCCCGCGCCTTACCGCCATGCACTGGATTTCGTTGCGCGCCTGGGCTTTCGCCGCGCGGCGGTGATCCCCGGCGGGGCGGTGTTGGCGCGCCCGGCGGGCCGCAGGGTCTGCGACGCGGTGCTCACCCTGTGCACCCGGCCCGACCTGCCCGACCTGCCCGACCTGCCCGACATCCCCGATCTCCACTGACCTGCCCGACATCACCGGTCTCCACTGACCTGCCCGGCGGCCCGAACACCTCTGGCCCTGACACATCCGGTTCCGGGCCACCCTGCCCCTGCCCGCCCGACCGTGGAATTCTCCCGGCCAACACAACGCGAGCCACACGTGAAAAGGGCCGGAACGCGCGCTGCGTTCCGGCCCTTCGGCAGTGTTTCTTCTTCCCGCCTAGCGGGAAACGCCCCACAGCTCCAGTCTCGGCCCGGCGTCCAGCAGTGCCGCCAGCGGCACGTCCACCTGCTGCGGCCCGGACGACCATGGGGCCACCTGATACGGCGGAAAATACACCCGCACGCCTTCCGGCGTCAGCGCGAGGCTGGCGTAGTTGTCCGCGTCGGGGCTGGTGCCGCCGCGCAGCATGTCCTCCACCCGGTCGGGCCCCAGCGTCTCGGCCAGCGCCTCGTAACAGTGGGAGGACAACAGGGCCAGCGCGCCTTCGGTATCGGCGAAGATGTCCTCGAACGACAGGCGCGCGCCCGAGGCCATGTCGTAACTCAGGGTGATGATGTCCAGGTTGCCGTGCGCCCCGCCGGTGTAGGTCCAGATGCTGAAGGAGACCGTGGCCCCCCGGTCCGCCTTGGCCGAGGCCCGCGAGACCTCGTAGGTCACCTTCAGTTCGTTGACGAAGCGATGCGCGTTGGGGTCTGGCGCGCCGACAACCGGCTGGGGCTCGGGCTCGGCCAGTCCCTGCCGGAACGCGGCCACGATGTGCGCGGCCCAGCGGGCCAGGTCGTCGTCCACGGCGGGCTGGCCGAATCGGGGGTAGCGCACGTCGATGTCGAAATCGTCCTCGCGCAGGGTGATGGAGGCCTCGTCGTCGCGGGGCGCGCCGGGCTCTGCCGCCCGTACGGGCGTGGCGCAGAGCACCGCCGCGACAATCGCCACCGCCGCCAGCACGCGTACCGCCACGCCGTGCGGCCACCATGCCGCAGTAAACCATTTGCCGTCATTCATGCCTGCTTCCTAGCACGGGCGGCCCGCCGCGCCAAGGGCGCGACGGGCCGCGAAGGGGTCACGTCATGTCCGCATGCGCGCCGTCACCCGGCGCGCACGTTACACGCGAAAGCCGTAGCGCAGGTCCAGCAGGGTGCGCGGGCGCAGCAGCAGCAAGCCGCCCGCCAGCACCACGTACACCAGGCTGAACCACACATGCAGCCTGTCGGGCACGTGGGGCAGGCCCATGGCCGCCTCCACCGGCGCCTGGATGAACGGCGAGACGAACTGGGCCAGGAACAGCACGAACAGCAGCGCCGCCCCCTTCATGCCGATGCGCATGCGCAGCAGCAGGCAGATGGCGAACAGCGACTGCGCCGCCGTCAGCAGTATTTCGTTCAACTGATGAGAATCCATGGGAATGGGCGGGTGCATCGAACCGGAAGACGCCGCGTACACGCCGGGAATCATGCCCACCAGCAGCGTCCACTGGTTCAGCTTGGACGAGATCAGGCTGCCCAGGGCGATGCTGGCGTGGCCGCGCATGGCGAACATCAGCGACACGATGAACTCGGGCGCTTCCGAGGCGATGGGCGCAAGCCACTGCACCAGCAGGAATTCGTTGATGCCCAGCACCTTGCCCGAAGCCACCAGGCTTTCGCTGAACAGTTCCGCGTCGGCCAGGATGACCACGGCGGCGAACAGGAACAGCGACAGGGTGGCGATGCGCCGGTGACCCTTGGGCAGCCTGGCCAGCACCTCTGCCGGGCCTTCGGCCTCGAACTCGGTGCAGGGCCTGCGCGAAACGATCCAGATGTACCACGCGTACATGGAAACCAGAGCCACGCCGTCGTACCACGCCAGCGAACCCTTGATGGGGATGATGAACGCATACGCGGTGGCCATGGCCAGGAACACCAGGTCGGTGCGGCGCTCGGCCTCCACCACCACCGCGCTGCGAAAGCGCATCCAGCACACCAGCACGATGGCGCTCCAGCCAACCCCGATGAGCAGGCGGTTGGCCCCGGTCATGTTGGCGATGGCGTAGTGCGAATATTCGCTTTCGGGGTGCTGCCCGGCCATCCAGGTGAAGTACATGTCCACGGCGTATTCCGGCAGCACGGCGATGAGCGCCACCACCGCCAGGGCCAGGGTCTGGGGAATGTCCAGTTGCGCCACCTCGCAGGCCCACATCAGCATGAACGATGCGGCCAGGATGGCCCCGCCGGTAAGGCCCGCCATGACCAGGGGGCTGATCTCGGGGTGCAGGGCGCGCATGGCAAGGCCCGGCAGCGTGGCCAGCACGGCCAGCAGGAAGGGGTACCAGTCGCGGAACGCGTGTCTCACAGTCAACCTCTCGATACCATTTGAGAATTCACAAATCGCCAGAGGCCAAAAAGAAAAGGCGAGACCTCCGGCATTCCTGCCGTGAAGGTCTCGCCAATTGGTCCGGTTTGCGGGTCCGTCCCAACGGCAACGCCAGGCGCGTGCGCCATGCTGTTGACGTTGCCCTTGCTGGCTACTCCCCTTGCTGCCTGTTCACATACACAGCGCCCGTTCCCCCGTCAAGACGCCGCGCGGTGGCGTAGGGTCGCCCCCTTTACAGCGCGGTTCGCCGGGCCTATGTCTGGCCCCACACCCCACCGGACCATACCGGCAATCCGGCCAACGGCATACCGGCGCAACGCCCCCAGCGGGCCGCGCCCACGGAGTTTCGCCATGCATGTTCATGTTCCCAGCGGCGTTTGCAGCAAGCAGATCCAGTTCGACGTGCGCGAGGGCGCGCTGCACGACGTGCGCTTTGCCGGGGGCTGCCCCGGCAGCCTCGAAGCCCTCGGCCGCCTGCTCGACGGCATGCCCGTGCAGGACGCCATCGACAAGATGTCCGGCATCACTTGCGGCAACAAGCCCACGTCCTGTCCCGACCAGTTGGCCAAGGCCCTGGCCAGCCTGCAGGACGGCCGCCCCCTGGCCGCCCCGGCGCATGCCGTGGGCTTCGGCCTGAAGCCGCTGAACCCCTTCGGCTAGGCAGACCACGGGGCAATGCTGCATCGTCCCGTCACCGCCTTTCCCGCCTGTCGGCCCTAGGCGACGGATGCGTTCACGGCGCGGCCCTCCCCGCCGTGGTTGCGTCCCCCCCCCATTCCCGGAACAGCACATCCATCGGCTTGCATCCGTGCATGACGCCACCTATGATAGATTTCATCTATCAATAATCAGGCGGAGCATTTGCGATGCAAATACTGATCGTCCTTTCCAGCGCGGACCCGGAAATCCGCTGGAACACCTTTCGCTTCGGCAACTTCCTGCTCGAAAAGGGCGAGGAAGTGACCATCTTCCTCAACGGCCCGGCGGCAGCCTACGCAACCGGCGACGGCCCATCGTTCCCCATCCGCGAGCAGGCCCGCCTGTTCACCCTCAGCGAGGGCGTGCTGGCCGCCTGAGGCAAGTGCCAGGACATCCACGGCGTGGATGCGGACGACATGGTGGCCCGGGGCAACCAGCAGTTCCTGTACGACGAGTTGCTGAAGGCGGACAGGGTGCTGAACTTCTGATGCGGCGGGCCGCCCGCCCGTCTTTCTCGGCCGCCCCCGCGTGCCCGCCACCCCGGCGGTGGCACGCGGGGGCAACGCTGCGTGCCGCACGGGCCGTCGAGACCGCCAGTCAGGAGGATGCGCCCAGATTTTCCTGCCGTGCCCCATGCGGCAGGTGTGTCCAGGCATGCGGACACACGCACGGGCAGTCGGGACCGCCGCCGGGGCACGCCCCGCGCGCTCCGCACATGCCCGTTGACAGCCGCACGGGCCGGTCATAAGACGCGGGTGCGGCCGCCCGGAGCGGCCCCATCCGGAGGATTCCATGCCCGTCCATTCCACGGCCCGGCCAGCCCCGCCCACCCGGCGGCCCGCAACGGCCGCCTTGCCGCGCCGTTTCCGCGCCCCGGCCCTGCTGCGGGGCCTGCCCGTCCTGCTGGCCGCCGCGCTGCTGCTGACCGCCTGCGCCCCGCGCATCACCGACGACGGCGCCAAGGACTATCCCAGCCCGCAGCCCGAACGCATCTACCCCGGCGCCACGCCCGTGCGGGTGCTGGACCGCTTTCTGCTGACATCCTTCGCCCAGCGCCACCCCGACGCCGCGCAACGCGCGGGCCTCGTCGTGCTGCCCGACGGCCGGGCCGAACCTTCCGGCGATCTCGTCCCGCAGGACTACCAGCCGGAATCCTGCGGGCTGGAACTGGCCCTGCGCCTGAACCTGCGTTCGTTTCCCTCGCTGCTGCTGGGCTTCACCGACGATTCGCGGCGCACCTTCGCCTCGCCCAAGCAGTGGACGGTCAACGCGCTGGACCGCACCTCGCTGCACGTTTCCTCGCCGGACCTCATGAACTCGCTGGTGGTCTTCGCCACCATGGACTGGAACGGCAACGGCGTGCGCGACTGGCTGGTGCTGCTTACCCAGAAGACCCCGCACGACGAGGGCTTCTACCTGGGCTACTGGCTGGTGGTGGAAGACCCCGCGCCCAAGGGCCTGTTGCAGGCCCGGCTGCTCTCGCTGGACGAGTACCGGGGCATCGGCGCGCCGGTCACCCGCACCGGCGAGGAGGCGCGCGCCTTTCTGGACAAGCTGCTGCGCGAACAGGTGCTGCCCGCCTCGCAGGAGGCCGCGCGCAAGGCCGCCGACGAAGCCACCATCAGGGCCATCCTGAAAAAATAATCGGAATCCGTGGCGCACGCCGCGCCCGACACCCCAAACCGCCCGCCGGGCACCACCCGCCATGCACCGCACCCGCCCCCACACCGCCCTGCGCCGCGCCCCCGCGCGCGGCCGCGCCGTCCTCGTCCTTCTCCTGCTGCTGGCCGTGGCCCTGGTCTCCGGCTGCGCGCTGCAACCCGTGGAGGTGGTGCGGCCCGACGTGTTCCGCAACTACGCCATCTACCTGCGCGACGAGATGGTGCGCCGCAACATCCTGGACGCCGAGGGCAACTACATGGAGGCGGCCATCCGCGACAACCGCGACTACCGCCCCGCCTCGTACGGCGAGGAACTGTACCGCCGCCTGTCCACGCGGTTTCGTTCGGCGGAGGCGCGCAACGGCCTTGCGGGTGAAACCTTCGCGGACGGCGCGACCGCGGATGCCAACGTGCGCATCGGCAAGGTGGGGTTTGCCCTGGGCCAGGGCATGGACGTGATTTCCGTGTCGCTCACGGCCATCACCGACTGGAACGGCGACGGCGTAAACGACTGGCTGGTGACCTGCACGGTGACCCCGCTGTTCGGCAACGGGCCGCGCGAATACTACCTGGCGGTGGAAAACGTGGGGCCCGAGGGCGTGCTGAAGCCCACCCTGCTGGCCATCCGCGACTGCGCCAACAACGAATGCACCGTGCTGGTGGGCAAGGCGCGCACCAAGGCGCTGGGCTTCGACCCCGACCGCAGCACCGACAAGGCCCCGGCCAACTTCGTGGAATCGCAGCCGGGCCAGCAGATCGTGCTGCCGCCCAACACCCCCGCCCCGGCGGGCGCACCCGGCGCGGCCGGCCCCCGCGTGCAGGAACAGTCGCTGTCGAAGTAGACGACGCCCTGCCCGGCAGCCTCCCGCAGGATTATATCTCTTTCCTTATGCCCCGCGCCGGTCTCCCGGCGCGGGTGGCTGGTGCGGACAGGATGCGGAGAAATTACGAGTTTTGCCCGCCGGACAAGGCGGATCGACACTTTTGAGCGCAACGTACTTTTGTACGTGAGCATCAAAAGTGTCGATCCAACGCAGCCCGGCGGCAAAAGGCGGATTTTTCCGACAGGCTGTCCGCGTGCCCCGCAAGCTGCCCGTCGCAGTGCCAGCTTCAGCTCAAACCGCAGTCAGCCCCGTCTGATGTTGTACACCCCCCGCCCCTCGGCCACATGCCTGTCCGGCCGGTCGGCGGACCAGATGACCACCTGCGCGTTGCCCACCCGGTTGCCCAGCAGCTTCACCGTGGCCTCGGCATACAGGTCGCTGGCGGAAGCCGGACGCAGATAGTCGATGACCAGGTCGATGGTGGCGATGCGGTCGTCGATGCGGCATTTGGTCCACACCGCGAACCCCGCGCACACGTCGGCCAGCGACGAAATCACCCCGCCGTGCAGGGCGGGACGCCGCGCATCGCCGATGAGTTCCTCGCGGAACGGAATGAACAGCTTCACCCGGCCCGCCTCCATCTCCGCCACCCTGATGCCCAGCAGCTTCTGGAACGGCAGCCCGTTTTCCACCAGGTCGGCCAGCGCCGTGAAATCCATGCAACCTCTCCTGTATCTTCGCCCGGCGCACCGGCCGGTTCATGTGGAATGCCACGACGCGAGAGCATTTACTGCCGCCACGGGGAGCACGACACACACCTACTCCAAGCCCGGCCCGAAAGCCACCCGCGCCAACGCCAGCCAGACGCCACACCCACGGAGACACTCATGAGCAAGGACGAAGCCCCCCGCATGCACACCGCCGAACACGTCCTGAACGGCGTGATGGTGGCCCGCTACGGGTGCGGGCGCTGCTTCAGCGCCCATATCAACCCCAAGAAATCCAAGTGCGACTACAGCTTCGACCGCCCCTTCGACGATGCGGACGCCCGCGCCGTGGAGGCGGAGGTGAACCGCGTGCTGTCCGGCAACCTTCCGGTCACCGCCGTGGACATGGACCGCGCCGAGGCCGCCAGCCGCTTCGACCTGGGCCGCCTGCCGGACGACGCGGGCGACACCCTGCGCATCGTGCGCGTGGGCGAGTTCGACGCCTGCCCGTGCAGCGGCGCACACGTGGGCAACACATCGGAAGTGGGCGCGTTCCGGATCATCTCGCACGATGTCGAGAACGGCGTGCTGCGGGTGCGCTTCAAGCTGGACACCCCGGCAACGTAGCCCGGCAGCCCACCCCGGCGGGAATGTCCGGCCGCCCCCGCGCGTCCCTCCGCTTTCTTCCCCTCCGCCTTTTCCGCCACGGGCCGCCCGCTGTCGTGCGAACGGCCCGTGGCGCTTTGCACCCCCGGCATCCACCGCCCGCCCGTCATCGCCCCGCCGTCTTGACACGCGCCGCACCGGCACTATCTGCACATGGGAATTTCCTGCCGCAACGGCACGGAACGATTGTACAAGATTCGGGCCGCCCAGCCGCGCCAGACACGCCGGGCGCGCCCTTTCGCTCACCAGACCACGACTTCACAGGAGGAGACGATGACAGCCGCCGCGCACGAGACCCATGAATTCCGCACCGAGGTGCAGAAACTGCTGCACATCATCACCCACTCGCTGTACACCAACCGCGAGATTTTCCTGCGCGAACTGGTCTCCAACGCTTCCGACGCCCTGGACAAGCTGCGCTTCTTCCAGAGCCGGGGCGATGCCGTGACCGCGCCCGACCTGCCGCTGGACATCACCATCACCGTGGACAAGGACGCCCGCATCCTGCGCATCGCCGACACGGGCGTGGGCATGACCCGGCAGGAACTCATCGACAACCTGGGCACCATCGCCCGTTCCGGTTCGGAACGGTTCATGACCGAGCACGGCCTGAACAACGGGGCCAAAGCCGAGGGTTCCGACACCGTAGAAGCCGCCGAGGGCGAGGCCGCATCCCCCTCCGCGCCGGGCGCGCCCACCGACGCCGCGTCCATCATTGGCCGCTTCGGCGTGGGCTTCTATTCGGTGTTCATGGTGGCGGACAAGGTGCGCGTCACCTCGCGCTCGTGCCAGCCCGGCGCTATCGCCCACGTCTGGGAATCGGATGGTTCCGGCTCGTTCAGCGTGGCCGAGGTCGAGGCCGAGGGTGATGCCCACGCCCCGGCGCGCGGCACGGTCATCGAGGCGCACATCAAGGAAGACGCGGCGGAATTCCTGGAACGCCACCGCCTGGAAGCCATCGTGCGCACCCATTCCAACTTCCTGCCCTTCCCCATCATGGTGGAGGGCGAACGGGTAAACACCACCCCGGCCCTGTGGCGCGAACCGAAGTTCTCGGTCACCCCGCAACAGTACGAGGACTTTTACAAGTACCTCACCTTCGACAGCGGTGCCCCGCTGGAGACCATCCACGTTTCCGTGGATGCGCCGGTGCAGTTCACCGCGCTCATGTTCGTGCCGCCGCGCGGGCAGGAGCTGTTCGGCATGGGCCGCGACCGCTGGGGCCTCGACCTGTACGTGCGCCGGGTGCTCATCCAGCGCGAGAACAAGGACCTGCTGCCGGAATACCTCAGCTTCGTGAAGGGCGTGGTGGACACGGAAGACCTGCCCCTGAACATCTCGCGCGAAACGCTGCAGGAGAACGTGGTCATCCGCAAGATCGGCCAGACGGTGACGAAGCAGGTGCTCGGCCACCTGGAAAAGCTGTCCGCGTCCGACGCGGACAGGTACGCCGAATTCTGGCGCGGGCACGGCAAGGTCTTCAAGCTGGGCCACACCGACTGGGCCAACCGCGAAAAGTTCGCGGGCCTGCTGCGCTGCAACACCTCGCACCATGACGATGCCAAGGGGCTTTCGTCGCTGGACGACTACATCGGCCGCGCGCGCGAAGGCCAAAAGGACATCTGGTACATCTCCGCGCCCAACCGCGAGGCCGCGCGGCTGAACCCGCACCTGGAAATCTTCCGCAAGAAGGGGCTGGAGGTGCTGTTCCTGTACGAGCCCATCGACGAATTCGTCATGGACGCGCTGGGCAGCTACAAGGACTTCGCCCTGAAGGCCGTGGAGCACGCCGACGCTGCCACGCTGGACGCCTTCCCCACCGTGGAGGAGCGCAAGGAACCGGAACCGCTGGCGGAATCCGACTCTCCCGCCTTCGACGCGCTACTGGCCCGCATGAAGGAACTGCTGGGCGACAAGGTGACCGAGGTGCGCGTGTCGCACCGCCTGTCCGACAGCCCGGCCTGCCTGGTCAGCCCCGATGGCTCGGTCACCTCGTCCATGGAAAAGCTGCTGAAAGTCATGCAGCGCGACGAGACCATCCCGAAAAAGGTGCTGGAAGTGAACCGCGACCACCCCATCCTGCGCAACCTGCTGCGCATCCACAAGGCCGACCCGGCCGACCCCATGGTGGAAAGCGCCACCCTGCAGCTGTTCGAGGCCAGCCTGCTGCTGGAAGGCTACCTGGCCGACCCGCACGCGCTGGTGGGCCGCCTGTACGGCCTGCTGGAACAGGCGGGCGGCTGGTACGCGGAAGTCAAGAAGCTGTAGGCCGCAACGGCGGAACATGCACCATCCTGCGGGCGGGGGGCGAAGCCCCTCGCCCGTTTTCGTTCGCGGGGCGCTTGGCGCATGCGCGCGCCCCCCGGCGTCCTTCCCTTCCTCCGGCACATTGACTTTCCCCCCGCCGCGTGAAATCACCGCACCACATTTCCCCGGCCAATGCGCCGCGCACCCCAACCCCCACATCCCCATGCGCCTCGTCATCGCCAAGAAGCTGCGCTTTCCCCAGACCGCCGCCAATCACATCCAGGCCGTGAACATGGCCTCCGCCTTCGCCGCCTGCGGCGTGGAAACGGAGATATACCCGGCCCTGCGCGGCGGCGACACACGGGCTCTGGCGGCGCATCTTGCGGATGACTATGCCGTGGACCTGCCCTCCGCCCTGCGGGTGCGCGCCATCCCCTTCCATGGACCCACCCTGTATGACGCGGTGTTTCACTGGCGGCTGCTGCACGCCGTGCGCACGACGGGCACCGCATTGCTGGCCCGCGAGGCCAAGCCCGCCGCCCTGCTGCTGCGGCTGCGCCAACTGACGGGCGGACGGGCTCCCGTGTTCTTCGAAATGCATCAGCAACGGCACGAGGAACTCACCCGCCGGATACTGGCCGAAGCGACGGGCGTGATCTTCATCGACGAGGCGTTGCAGATCTGGGCACGAGAGCGGTTCGGCTATGCCGGACCGGGCGTGGTGGCCCCCTCCGGCTTCAACCCGCGCATTTTCGCGCATCTCGCAGGCGATGCCGCGCCGGCGGGCCGAGATGCCCCCATCACCCTGTGCCACTTCGGCTCGCTGACCCCCGAAAAGGGCGTGGCCCAGCTTTTCGACATGCTGGCCCGCCTGCCCGAACGTTACCGGCTGCTGCTGGTGGGCGGCGTGGCCTGGCCCGACCCCGACGACTTCCGCCGCAGGCTGGAAGCCGTGCCCGGCTGGGAGCAACGGGTCATCCTCGCGGGCCGGGTTGCCCCCACGCAGGTCGCCTCTGCCTTGCGCGGCGCGGACGTGGCCGTCATCCCCGCGCCGCCCGGCGGCGAATACTTTTCGCAGATCAAGATCTACGAAGCTCTGGGCCTTGGCCTGCCGCTGGCGGTTTCGCCGCGCACCCGCCTGGCCGAGGGCATGCGCGAAGGGGTGCACCACGTCACCGCCTCCGGTCCGGACGGCAGCCATCTGGCCGAGGCAGTGCTGGCCCTCACCAACGGGCCGGACGCCCCCGGCCGCATGGCCGCCATGCGCGCCTCCAACGTCGCCCTTGCCGCAGGATTCACCTGGCAGGCCCGCGCCCGGCGCATCCTCGACTTCATGCACGGCACGCTCTCCACGGCATAACCGAGCACCACCTGCCGCGAAGCGCGCTTCGCCCATCCGCCGCACTCGGACACGCCTCCACGCCTTCCAGAAAGAAGCCCCACCCCCGTCAACTCCGCCATCTTCCCGTTTTTCGTCCTCCCCGCCTGTCCGCATTTTACAATATTCGCATAGCGGCACCCCTTTCCCGCTTTGACACCACCTCCAAAAATGTGAACGATGCTCCCGTGGGCGGCACCCCGGACTTCAGGACGAACACACCGCGCCGCCCGCTCCGTACGCCCGTATCGCCGGGCGTACGTGGCGTGAGGGCCGCAACCCGCCGGTCCCGCGCCCGCACCGCGCCGGATCGATGGGGACCCGCGCGCGGTCGCCGGACAAGGGTCACCATGCCCGCATCCGGAACATGTTCACTGTGCAGCGTCCAGGGACCACAAGGGATCAAGGTGCGGTCATGACCCTCAAACGGCAGTTGCTTCTGGGGTTTCTTTCTGTATTGGCGGCCAGCGGCTTCGGCATCGCGGCCACCCTGTGGTGGGTGGGCGCGGGCGGCATGCACGAGGTGGGGCGCACCAGCGCCGCCGCCATGCAAGAGCGCGCCCAAGGCCAGCTGGCCACCCTGCGCGGCGTGAAGTCGGCCCAGGTGGCCGACCTGATGGAACTGGTGGCCGACCAGCTAGCGGTGTACGCCAGCGACCGCACCGCCATCGACGCCAGCCTCGCCTTTGCCTACGACGTGGACCTGGTGCGCCATGAATCGGAAACCCCGCCGGAGGCGCTGGCCGCCCTGCGCCCGGCCCTGGCCGAGACCGTGGCTGGCCCGGCCTTCCTGAAATGGAACGCCTTCGCCCGGTACGGCGCGGTCGCGCCCGGCTACACGCCGCGCCCTGCGGCAGACTACGTGCCCGCCGACCCCAACGCCCAACTGCTGTGGGAGCACTACATCCGCCGCAATCCGGCCGCGCCCGGCGAACGCCAGAAGCTGGACGAGCCCGCCGAGCTCATCTGCGGCTACGTGGACAACCACCTGAAATTCCACCCGGCCTTCCGCGACTTCGCCGAGCGGTTCGGCTATGCCGACGTGCTGTTGCTGGCCCCGGAAAGCGGACGGGTGCTTTATTCGGTGCGCAAGAACCCCGATTTCGCCCAACGCGTCACCGACGGTCCCTTCTCCAAGACCGGGCTCGCCGCCGTGTTCCGCCTGGCGGACGCGGCGGGCAAGGCGGGCCGCGCGGGCGAGGTGGCCCACGCCGACTTCGCCCCCTACGAACCGGCGGGCAACGCGCCGCGCGCCTTCGTGGCCGCGCCGGTGTTCGATGGCGGCAAAGGGGGCAAGTACGTGGCCGTCCTGGCCTTCAGCCTGCCCGTGGCCAAACTGAACGGTCTGATGCTGTCCGGCGGCCGGTTCGAGGCGTTCGGCCTTGGCAAGACCGGCGAAACCTATCTGGCGGGGCCGGACGGTCTGCTGCGCACCTCGCTGCGTACCTCGCCCGACGAACTGGACGTGCTGCGCGACAAGGTGGGCACCGACGCCGTGCGCGCCGCGCTGGAAGGCAACACCGGCCAGGCCCTGACCACCGATTCGCGCGGCCGCGCAGTGCTGGCCGCGTGGCAGCCGGTGCAGGTGCTGGGCGCCCGCTGGGCGCTGGTGGCCCAGATGGAATCGGCCGAGGCCCTGGCCGCCAGCGCCGAGGTGGAGCGCATGACCAGCGCCACCGGCACCCGCATGGCCGGGGCCGCCGTGGTGGCGCTGGGCGTGTTCCTGGCCGCCGCCTGCGCCGTTGCCTTCCGCATCGTGGCGCGCATCATGACCCCCATCGACCGTCTGGGCAGCTACGCGGAGGCCGTGGCCGGGGGAGACTTCAACGCCGCCATCGACGGCAGCTTTCCGGCGGAACTGGACGCCCTGCGCGGCTCCATCCGCAACATGGTGACCCGACTGAAGGACCGCCTGGGTTTCGCGCAGGGTATTCTGGACTCCATTTCGGGCACCTTCCCGTGCATGACCCTGGACAACGCGGGGCGCATCACCTTCGTGGGACAGATACTGCTCGACCTTGCGGGCAAGCCCGGCAGGCCCGCAGACTACCACGGCCAGCGGGTGGGCGAATTCTTCTTCGGCGACGCCAGCCGGCGCACCCGCTCGGACGAGGCGCTGGAAAACCGCGCCCGCGTGGAAGGCGAGATGACCGTTGCCGGTGATGGCGGCGAGCACATCCTGCAGGTCAACGCCAACCCCGTGTTCGATCTGGACGGCAACCAGACAGGGGCCTTCACCCTGTATTTCGACCTGACCACCATCCGGCGGCAAGAGGCGGACATCCGCGCCAAGAACGAGAAGATCGCCGCCGTGGCCGCGCAGGCCGTGGGCATTGCCCGCGAGGTGGCGGCATCCGCAGGGGTGCTGGCCGCCCAGGTGGAGGACGCGGCGGGCGGGGCGCGCATGCAGTCGGCCCGCGCCACCGAAACCGCCGCCGCCATGGACGAGATGAACGCCGCCTCCACCGACGTGGCCCGCAATGCGGCCGAAGCCGCCGAAAGCGCGGCCGAGGCACGCACCCGCGCCGCCGAGGGGGCCGGGTCGGTCACCCGGCTGGTGGGCGCCATCACCGCCATCCGCGCGCAGACCGAAGCGCTGGAATCCTTCATGGGCGACCTTGGCCAGCGCACCGACGCGGTGGGCAACGTGCTTGGCGTCATCAGCGACATCGCCGACCAGACCAACCTGCTGGCGCTGAACGCCGCCATCGAGGCGGCCCGCGCCGGAGACGCCGGGCGCGGCTTTGCCGTCGTCGCCGACGAGGTGCGCAAGCTGGCCGAAAAGACCATGCAGGCCACCCACGAGGTAGGCGGGGCCATTCGCGCCATTCAGGAAGGGGCCGCGCGGTCCATCGACGGAGCCCGCCAGGCGGGCGAGGCGGTGCGCGAATCCGTGGGGCTGGCCCGTGAATCGGGCGACACCCTGGACCGCATCGTGACCATCGTCACCGGCACGGCGGACCGGGTAGGCTCCATCGCCACCGCCGCCGAGCAGCAGTCCGCCGCCAGCGAGCAGGTGGGCCGCGCCGTGGGCGAGGTGAACCAGGTGGCCGCGCGCACGGCCGAGGGCATGGAACGGGCCGAAACGGCCATTTCCGGCCTTGCCGCCCAGGCTGAGGAGTTGCAGCGACTCATCTCCGCCCTGCGCGAGGGATAGAAAGAAGTCGCAAAGAATTTGAAAGCCCTTTTCGCGGGGGAGGGACCCTTTTGGAAAAGGGTCTCCTCCCCCGCACCCCCTCCCCCTAAAACTTTCAATTGATTATCAACACGCAAAACAACAGCCCCCGCGAAGAACCACTTCGCGGGGGCTGTCATGTTCAGGAATGGCGTCCTGCCCTGCGTGATTCGAGGGTGCCGGGCGCAAGCAGAAAGCAGGAGGCTGTCAGGCCTTGTCGCCGGGCGTGGCCTCGCCCGCCACGGCGGCGACATCTTCACCCGGCGCGCCGTCTTCATCGTCCTCCCTATGTTCCGCCGGACTTTTCATCGAGCCATCCGCTCCACCGTCCTCCGGCTCAGAGCCATCGGCCAGCGTGGCATCCAGTCCGCCCCCGCCGTCCGCTGTCCCGCCTGCGCTCCCAGTTTCCCAGGCGCGCCGTCGCGCCGCGAACAGCCCGGCCTTGGCCGCGATGTCCGCGTGCGGGCCGAACACGTAGGCCACATCGCCCGCCATCAGGCGCAGCGTGCCGTCGGGGTTGGGCAGCACCTCCTCGCCGCGCTTCACCGCCACCAGGGTCAGGCCGTGCAGGCGGCGCAGGTCGGCCTGTTGCAGGGTCGTGCCGTCCAGCATGCAGCCCGCCTCCACGGTCATGGCGCTAAGGTCGAAATCGGTGAAGTAGGTGGACAGGGCGGCAAGCGGCTCGGTGCGGATGTCCACCTGGCGCAGCATGTCGTAGCTTTCGGTGCGCACTTCCTCCACAAAACGTTCAATCTCCGCGCGCGGCACCAGATAGCGGCTCATGACCCTGGTGAAGATTTCCACCGAGGTCTCGAACTCCTCGGGGATCACGTCGTTGGCCCCCAGTTCGCGCAGCGCCGCGATCTCACTGATGAACCGGGTGCGAACCACGATGTGCAACGAAGGGTTCAGCTTGCGGGCCGTGTCGGTGATGCTGCGCACGGCGGCCGGGTCGGAGATGACGATGGCCAGCACCCGCGCCGCGCAGGCCCCCGCGTGTTCCAGCACCGCGATGTGCGAGGCGTCGCCGTAGGCGATGGGCTCGCCCTTGGCGGCAAAGGTGCGCACCGTGTCGGGGTTCATCTCAAGGATGGTGTAGCCGATGCCCGCCGCCTTGGCCGCGCGGGCCAGGTGCCGCCCGCCGATGCCGAAGCCCACGATGATCAGGTGGTTGGTCAGGTCCATGCCGCAGTGCGCCCCGCCCGCCTCTTCCGCCGCCGCCTCCTCCCCGCGCCGGGCCAACCGCGCCCCGGCGGGCAGCAGCCGCACGGCGGCGTCAGCCATGCGCGGCGCGCCCGCCATGAGGAACGGCGTCAGCGCCATGGTCATGATGCTGGCGGCCAGGAACAACTGGTACTGGCTGCGGTCGAACAGGCCGTACGAGACGCCCGCCTTGGCCAGCACGAACGAGAATTCCCCCACCTGGCACAGGGCCAGCCCCACCATCAGGGCGGGGCGCAGCGGGTAACCCAGCATCAGGGTGGCCCCGCCGCCCAGCAGGCACTTTACCGCCAGCACGGACAGGGTCGCGCCGATGACCAGCGGCAGATGGTCAAGCACGAAGCCGAGATCCAACAACATGCCGACGGAAATGAAGAACAGGCTGGTGAACACGTCGCGGAAGGGCATGATGCCTTCCAGCGCGCTGTGGCTGTACTCCGATTCGGCCATGATCAGCCCGGCCAGGAACGCGCCCAGCGACAGCGAAAGGCCCATGGACGAGGTAAGCAGAGCGATGGCCAGGCAAAAGGCCAGGGTGGAGACCAGAAACACCTCGCGGTTGCGGGTGCGCACGATGCGGTGCAGCAGCGCGGGCACCAGCTTGCGCGACAGAAGGAACACCAACAGGATGATGCCCGCCCCCTTGGCCATGGTGAACAGCAGCGAAGGCCCGGCCTCGCCGCCCTTGCCCGCCAGAAACGGCACCAGCAGCATCATGGGCACGATGACCAGGTCCTGGAAGATCAGGATGGACAGCGAGATGCGCCCGTGCGGGCTGTCCATCTGAGCCCGCTGCTGCAACAGCTTGAGCACGATGGCCGTGGACGACAGCGCAGCCAGAAAGCCGACGAACGCCGCCGTGCCGTGCGGCATGCCCAGCAGTTCCGCCCCGCCCGCGAAGGCCAGGATGGTCAGCGCCACCTGCGCCAGCCCCCCCAGGAATACCGGCTTGCGCAGCCGCATCAGCTCGCCCAGGGAAAGCTCCAGCCCGATGGTGAACAGCAGCAGCACCACGCCCACCTCGGCCATTATCTCGACCTCGTGCACGGCCTTGACCAGCCCCAGGCCGTGCGGCCCGGCCACCACGCCGGTCAGCAGAAAACCGACGATGGCAGGCACCTTCACGTAGTGGCACAAATAGATGACGGCCACCGAAAGTCCAAAGATGACCACGAATTCCTTGAGCAGAGGCAGTTCCATCGTACCGTCCGTGCAATGCGGGATAGTGCGGACGTGCCGGGCCTGATGCGCCGTCCGCGCTGGCGGGCACACCACGCGGCTTCACGTGTCGCCGGTGACATATAGTGGCACGGGCCAGGTGCTACAGGCAAGCCTGCCGTGCCTGGCCATGGCAGCGCGTGGCAGGCGCGACCGGTAGCGGTCATACAACGTGAAAGGGGGGAGCCGGTGGCTCCCCCCTGGTGATGACGATGCGCCCGAAGGCTTTTGCCTGGCGCGGCGCGCGGTGCGCGGCGCAGGCGTGTCCGCTGCCTGGTGGCGCTAGGCGGCGCGGGCCACGCGGCGAAGCTGGTCGAGGTCCAGCACAACCGGATCGATGAGGGTGAAGCCGCCGGGGTTGCCCCACGCGAAGTCGTCGGCACACAGGGTGTCGTAGCGCACTTCGTCGATGGCGCGCATGGTGCTGCCCAGCACCGGACCGAAGTCGGTGATGCAGGTCATGAAACGGGCGGCATCGAAGCTTTGCACGTTGTTCCAGGTCCAGGTGTAGCTGCACACCTCTTCGGCAAAGCCCATGACCGCCAGGTACTTGGCCTTGCTGTCCAGGTACAGGTTGCTCATGCTGGTGGACACGTTGCCGAGCAGCGCGCCCATGTCGAAGGCCTGTTCAGACCCGTCGATGGAGAGCTCCACCTTGGTGTCGGCTTCGATGCGCATGCCGAAATTGCGGGTGTTGCCGCGCCGCCAGAAGTCCATGTACTTCTCGGCGTAAATCTTGCGCCCCTTGGCGCGGATGGCCAGCGCCGTGCGGGGGGAAACGGGATGTAGCGCAAGGTCGCAGCTTCTGCCGGTGATGGTAAGGGTAACGTTCATGTGCTTGACTCCATTTCGTTGCCGATGCGCCCTCTCGGTTTCCGGCTGCATCCGGTGCGGCCGCCCGGATGCCGTGCGATCCCTCCGTGAGATCGCATGTGGGGTGGGCCCGTCCGCCATCCCATGGGATGGCGCGCCGCCTGTGCCCCGCGCCGCTCTCGCGCACCGCGTCGTCTGGCCGTGTTCCGAACACCTTCCGCCACCCGCAGCCCCGCTGGTCCGTTTCCGGCATCTTCGGCCCGGCACTCCGTAAAGGATGCATGCCGCGCACCGCGTTTCGCCTTGGTCGTTCCGGCGCTCCACCCGGCTCGGCGCTTGGCCGTCCTCCGGGGCGTCGCCTTCATCGTGATGAACGGGCAGGTTCCGATGAAGGGACAGGCTGGGGTCGCTTGTATTGGTTGTTCACACAGCGACGACAGCCCGACACTGCCTCGCAACGCCTTGTTTGTCAACTCAACCTATCGCAAAACCCCGTACTCACCACCGCACGACGAGTACGCACTCCATTTTGACGACGCACAATACCATAAGCTATTATGGGATGTTACGCTTAACTCATCCTAAAAAAGTCGGCATTCATGCACCACGGCTACACATTGCGCGCACAACCCATTCAGGACGGAAATCCGCGACTTCCCGGAATATTTTCGGGTTTATTGTGATTTTTTTCATTTAACAAAAAAACAGGTGAGTGCTCACACCATTTTCGACATTGCCAACCGCAGCCATGGCCGCCAAGCGCCGCGGGCGGTGCGGCATCCGGCATAAAAAAAAGACGGGGCCCGCCGCTTACGGACGGCGGGCCCTGAGGGAGGGGGAGAGCGGAGGGTGTGGGAGCCTCCGTTCTCGGGGCAGGGAGGGGTAGGGCTACTACGGGTGCGGGTCTGACGAGCGGTCGGGCGGGAACCCCAACCGGAAGTGCCTGTCCATGGCGGCGTTATGCCGCCTTCTTTGCTCCATCGGCCTGTTCGGCCTCCACCTCGCGGCGCACGTCCGCAAGGTCGATGACCATCGGATCGATGAGGGTGAAGCCACTGGGGTTGCACCAGGAATCATCGTCCGCCAGGTGTCCGTCGTAGAACACGTTGTCCACCACGTTGTACCCCTGCGTCTTCATGACGCGGTCCCAGTTCAGCACCTGGAAGCTGAATCTGGCGGGGTCGAAATTCTTCACGTCGTGCCATATCCACTTGAAGGCGCACCACTCGTCGTCATAGCCGAGAACGGCGAGATACTTGGCCTTGCTGTTCAGATACATGCGGCGGCGAATGGTGGTTACGTCGCGAAACAGCAGGTTTTCGTCCAGGTCTGTCTGGCGGCCATCCACGAACAGACGGACCAGGCTGTCGGGGCCAAGGCGCATGCCGAAGGTGCGGGTGTTCCCCTTGCGCCACCAGTTCATGTACTTCTCGGCGTATATTTCGCGCCCCTTGGTGCGGATGGCCTCGGCGGTCTGCGGGGAAACCGGGTGCAACGCGAGGTCGCAGCTCTGTCCGATGATTTCGAAGGTGATGTTCATGACGGTCCTCTCCGTTGGAGGTTTGCGCTTCGTGGTGACGCTTCCGCAAGACATCTTTGCTGGCCGGATCGCCGGTCCGCCGTGACGTCCATGCCCCCTCTTGAGCACAGCCCGTGCCATTGCGCGAACCACAAGCAAGCAGAACCACGTGCACAGCAAGTTAATATATTAAAATATCAAATAAATATTTTTCTCACAAACTTCACGGCCAAAAAAACACTCTCGCGCGACCTTGCGCGGATTGACTGCTCAACCTTGCATGATTGCGCGATTAGTCGCTCAACTAGCGCGATATCGCCAGAAGCGACCACTTACTTGCGCAATCGACAGCGCCCACGCAGCGCCTGTGCAACATTCAAAAATAACAGTGTGTTAACATTATTTATCTGATGTATGCGGGAGCACGCACCTGCTTCCCTTCCCCGCGCCTCGCCAAGCCGTCGCACAACCTTCGTGAGGTGGACATGTTGGGCTCGTCGGCTGACGTGCCCCTTCCCACCGATGCACGTTCACCGGGTTGCCACAGGGCGCCGCACTGCATGATAGCACAGCATGGATGCAGCGCTCTGCATAACGACTGCGACGCGACATGTGCCGCAGGCTTCAGGCGAACGCCCCACCAGAAATGATCGTTTGGCTGGCAACCAAGCAGGAGCGCGGCCTTCCCGGGCATCCTCACGAGACGCCAAACTCTAGAAAATATTCAACATACCGAAATTCCGCCACCACTGACCGAAGAAGGCATGGTATGCAGTACCACCACAATCGAGTGCAACTTCTCCCTTCGCTACGCTCAGGAGCAGACCTGCGGGCCTCCAGAATACGCGCTGCCCCTCCCCTTTATCCTTCCCGCGCCTGTCGAGAACATCGGTCGCGTGCAATTCTCTGCGCATCCGCGAGAGAATGCTTGTCATGGCGAGCCCTCTACAGTAATGCTCGTTGTGGGCATCGGCGCAAGAACGCCGCCCCCTGCGCACCGGTCGTCACCGGTCGTCACCTGACGGAATGCAGCCGTAGCACGGGCCATGCACGCGCTGAACACACAGCGAGTGCAACGGACGGTGGAAACGACTAGTGGCAGGGCGGTATCCGCCCGAGGAAAACTGGTGCAGCGCCGCGCGCCCGGCAGGCCGGAAGAGCCGCTGGACGCCATGCCCCTTCCCGGACGCGGAGACGCGAAGACATGGGGAATCGGGCGCGACCGCCGCCCCTGGCGACGCATCGCAAAGGGCCGCACAATGCTGCCCGGAACAGCACCGGATTGCCCGGCCCGGAGTGGTCGGCTCGGAAAGGCGAAACAGCGCATGCGCATGCACACCATCGTTCCAGGCCACCCGGCCCACCGCCCGCACCCCGCATCCACCCGCCCGGCCTGTGCTGCCCGGCTCAACGCTCCGGCCGCCCTGGTGTCCCTCGCCGCGCTGGCACTGATCCTGCTGCTTGCAGCGCCAGTGGCCCGCGCCGCAAGCCACGAAACGCTCGACGTGCGCTCGGCCATCCTGCTGGACATGAGCACCGGGCGCATCCTGTATGAACAGAACGCCGACGAACCCATCCCCCCTGCGTCGCTGACCAAGGTGCTGTCCATGTACGTGACCATGGATCAGGTGCGCGCGGGCAAGGCCTCCCTGCGGGACAACGTCAAGGTCAGCCGCCGCGCCTTCTCCACCGGCGGCTCCCGCATGTTCCTGAAGCAGGGCGAAACCCTGCCCCTCGACGAGTTGCTGGAAGGCATGGCCGTGTCTTCGGGCAATGACGCCAGCGTTGCCACCGCCGAGCACATCGGCGGCAACGTGGACAACTTCGTGCAGATGATGAACGCCAAGGCCAGGGCCCTCGGCATGAAGAACAGCGTGTTCCGCAACCCGCACGGGCTGCCCGCCGCCGGGCAGCACACCACCGCCAGAGACATGCTGGTCCTTTCACGCGCCTATCTCGCCCAGTACCCGGAAGCCCTGCGCTACCACTCCACCCGGTACATCAAGCACAACAAGGTCATCACCACCAACAAGAACCCCCTGCTCGGCAACTGCGAGGGGGCCGACGGCCTCAAGACGGGCTGGGTGTTCGCCTCCGGCTACAACCTCATTTCCACGGTGAAGCGCGGCAAGACCCGCCTGCTGGCCGTGGTGCTGGGCGCGGAAACCACCCAGGCCCGCGCCCAGGAGGTAAACCGGCTGGTGGAGGCGGGGTTCCGCACGGTGGCGGCGGGCGGCGGCAAGCCCGTTTCCTCGCAACTGGCCGAGATGAAGCCCTCCGACTACGGGCTGAACCTGCACAAGACCAACAGCGAAGCCTACGCGGAACTGCGCAAGTCCGGAAATTCCGCCAGCAAGGCGCGCAAGGCGGCGCTGACCGCCGCCAAGAGCACGCCAGAGGTCAAGGACGCCAAGGCCACGAAGAAGTCTTCTTCCAAAAAGAAGAAGGCCACCGCCACGGCGGAAAAGGCAGCGCCCGCCAAGGCCGCGTCCACGACCACGGCCAAGGCCGCGGCGGCCAGAACTTCCAAGGCCACGGCTGCCAAGACCCCCAAGGTCGCGGCGTCCCAAACCACGGGCAAGGCCACGGCCAAGGCGGAAGAACAGGAACCGGCCCCCAAGGCATCCAAGAAGAAGTCTTCCGCCACCAGATCCACGGCGGACAAGACCCCCGCGCCGAGCAAAAAGGCCGCCCCGCGTGAGGCAGCCGACAAGCAGGGCTAGCCCCCGTTTTCGTTCTTTGGGGCAGGAAGCGCGACGCGCACGCGCCGACCGCCACGCATTTTCATGCACTCGTACGCAAGAAGGGCGTCCCGCAGGGACGCCCTTCTTGCGTAACATGCTCTTGCGGCTACCGGCGGTGCGTGGATCTGCCAGCGACGACTGCGCCGGAAATGGCGACCAGGCCTCCGCTACCGCCGAAAACCGCGCCCGGCGGACTCTACGCCGCGGCGCCGTCCCCTTCGTACACCGCGCCGGACGTGGGGCTTTCGCGCACCACCAGGCGGCACAACTGGGGCAGCGCGGGCTTCAGTTCGCCCCACAGCCAGCGGGCGATGCACTCGCTGGTGGGATTCTCCAGCCCGGGGATGTCGTTGAGGTAGGCGTGGTCCAGCCGGTCGATGAGCGGCTTCGCCAGCCGCTTCAGGTCGCCGAAATCCATCACCCAGCCGGTATCGCCGCCCACGGGGCCGCGCGCGTGCACTTCCACGGTAAAGGTGTGGCCGTGCAGGTTGCCGCACTTGTGCCCCTGCGGCACGCACGGCAGCCGGTGCGCCGCGTCGAAGGTAAGCGTCACGAAGATGTCCATTGCCGTCCTGCCTGTGTGTCCGCCGTGCGGGCACGGCGTGGTGTCGATGTGATGGGCCCGGCTGGTTCCGCCAGGGCGGAAAGACCGGCTAGCGGATGCCCAGAAACTTGTGCGTCTGCAACCCCAGCCGCCAGCGCGGATGGGCCAGACAGTAGCGCACGCAGGCGGCCACGTGGTCCGCGCCGCCTGCATTGCCGCCTGCGGAATCATCGCGCGGCTGCAAGATGAAATGCCGAAAGTCCAGCCCGACGAAATCGGCGGGGTCCACCCCATCCTGCGGCCAGACCAGCTTCAGTTCGTCGCCCCGCGTCACGGCAAGGCGGGCGTCGGCCTTGGGGCTTACGGTCACCCAGTCCAGCCCGGCGGGCAGGGGCAGGGTGCCGTTGGTCTCCACCCCGCACTGGCAACCGCGCGCATGCAGGGCGTCCAGCAGCCCCGACGTCAGTTGCAGCGCGGGTTCCCCGCCGGTGAACACCACATAGGGCCGCCAGC
Source organism: Nitratidesulfovibrio sp. HK-II (assembly GCF_003402415.2). Taxonomy (NCBI): domain Bacteria; kingdom Pseudomonadati; phylum Thermodesulfobacteriota; class Desulfovibrionia; order Desulfovibrionales; family Desulfovibrionaceae; genus Nitratidesulfovibrio; species Nitratidesulfovibrio sp. HK-II. Next base: position 1,208,776 of record NZ_AP036014.1, on the reverse strand, counting down.
GGTCCCCGTCCAGTGGGTCCAGGGGGGCCAGGGGGTCCAGCGGGTCCAGCGGGTCCAGGGAGTCCGGGGGGGCCAGGGGGTAGGGAAAGGCGGCCACGATGGCCTCGGCCAATTTACCTTCGCTCTCGAACACGCCCCCGCCCGGGCCGTCGGTGCCCGTGAAATCGGTATCGCAGAAGGGGCACGCGGCGTCCGACCGGTCCTGCTCGCGCCCCGTCCACAGATTGCAACCGGAAAAACGGCAGAACACGGCGGCCCGCCCGGCGTGCACGCCCTCGCCCTGCAGGGTGTGAAAGATTTCCTTGACTCGCAGGGCCATCAGCACGTGCCGCCGGAACAACTGCGCAGGTAGTCGGCCCAGCCGTGCCGCCGCAGTTCGCAGGCCGGACATTCGCCGCAGCCGTAGCCCCACGGGTGGCGGGTGGTGCGCACGCCCTTGTAGCAGGTGTGGGTGTGCTCCAGCACCACCTCGACAAAGGCGTCGCCGCCCACCTGGCGGGCCAGCTCCCACGTGGCGCCCTTGGTCAGCCACATCAGCGGGGTGTGCAGCACGAAGCGCGATTCCATGCCCAGGTTAAGGGCCACCTGCATGGCCTTGATGGTGTCGTCGCGGCAGTCGGGGTAGCCGGAATAGTCGGTCTCGCACACCCCGATGATGATGTGCCGGATGCCCTGCCGGTAGGCGTGGGCCGCAGCCGCCGTCAGGAACACCAGGTTGCGCCCCGGCACGAAGGTGGTGGGCAGGCCGTTGCGGCCCATTTCGATGGCCACGTCGTGGGTCAGCGCGGTGCGCCCCAACTCGCGAAACAGGGCCAGCTCCACGGTGGTATCGTCGGCAAGCCGCTCGTTCCAGACCGGCGACAGGCGGCGCACCTCGTCCATCAGGCGCAGGCGACAGTCCATCTCCACGGTGTGGCGCTGGCCGTAATGGTAGCCGATGGTGGACACCCGGCCGAAGCGTTCCAGTGCCCAGCCCAGGCAGGTTGCGGAATCCTGTCCGCCGGACAGGACCACGAGAGCGGTTTCTTTGCTGTGCATGGCGGCTCCTTGCGAAAGACGACGACCGGTTGCGCGAAAAAGGGCGGACGGGCGTGACGCATGGCGATCAGGGCGCCAGCGGCGTCAGGCGACGTCAGGCGACGTCAGGGCACGTCAGGGCATGCGAACATCCCTGGCATTCAGAAAGGGGGCTCCCACTGCGGCAGCCCCACGGCGCGGCCCTTGCCCCGCGACGCCCACAGGCCCTCGGGTTCCGTCCACCCGGTGGGCTCCGTCATGCCGATACCGGACCGTCGTGATGGGAAAGACACTGGCTACCCCGCCCGCCACCGCTTGTAAAGCGCCCGCCGTCTTCCGCCGTGCCGCGAACCGCACCGTCCGCCAAACCTTCACGCGGCATTCAGGGCATTCACGACATTACACGACATTCACGACAGGGCACTGCCGCCGGGCCGGATTTTTTCGCCAATCATGCCCGCGCGCTGTACCATCGGTGCTCATTCGTGCTAGGTAGTTCCATGGCTTTGGAACCATGGGGTGAGCGGCATGTCCCGCACGCCGTGGTTCCCAGCCCGCAAGCCCCGCGAAGGGCGCGGCGTCGGCCAAGCGGGGGTGACCGTCCCGATTTTCCGCCCGCCCCGGCCAGACCGGGGCGGCAGCATACCACAGCGGAGCACGCATGGAACGTATCGCCATCATCGGCGGGGGCGGCACGGCCGCGGCCCTCGCGCACGACCTCATCCTGCGCGGCTTTTCCGTCGCCATCTACGAGCGGGGCGAATTCTTCAGCGGGGCCACGGGCCGCCACCACGGGCTGCTGCACAGCGGCGCGCGCTACGCGGTGCACGACCCCGAGGCCGCGCGCGAATGCATCGAGGAAAACATGATCCTGCGCCGCCTGGTGCCGCAGGCCATGGAGCAGAACGAAGGGCTGTTCGTGGCGCTGGACGACGAGGACATGGACTACCGCCAGCGCCTCAAGGACGCATGCGCGGCCACGGGCATCCCCACGCGCGACTACACGCCCGAACAGGCCCGCCACCTGGAGCCCGGCCTGGCCGACGGGGTGCTGGCGGCCATGCAGGTGCCGGACGCCACCTTCGACGCCTGGAGGCTGGCCCTGCCCTTTCTGGCCACGGCCCGCGCGGGCGGGGCCACGGCCCACAACTTCACGGAAGTGATCGGCATCGACGTGCGGGACGGCGCGGTGCGCGGGCTGCGCCTGCGCAGCCTGGCCGAGGACGCCCACGGCGAGCGCGGCCGCGAATGGTCGGCCCCTGCCGACATGGTGGTCAACGCCGCCGGGGCATGGGCGGGCAAGGTGGCGGCACTGGCGGGCGTGCACGTGCCCATCCAGCCGGGGCCGGGGGTGCTGGTGGCCATCGAGGGCCGCGTCACCAACATGGTCATCAACCGCATGCGCAAGGCCAGCGAGGGCGACATCATCGTGCCCCAGCGCCGCCTTTCGGTGCTGGGCACCTCCATGTGGCTCACCGACGACCCGGACCACCTGGACATCCCGCCAGAGCACGTGCAGCGCATGGTGCGCCTGTGCTCGGAAATGGTGCCCGCCTGCGCCGGGGCGGTTATCCGCTCGGCGTGGTCGGCGGCGCGGCCGCTCATCGGCAACGCCGACGCCACGCGCCCGCAGGAAATCAGCCGCACCTTCGACTGCTACGACCACGGCACGCGTGACAACGTTTCCGGCCTGCTGTCCATCATCGGCGGCAAGGGCATGACCCTGCGCGCCATGGCCGAAAAGACCGCCGACATCATCTGCCGCCTCACCGGGCGCGACGCGCCCTGCCGCACGCGTGAAACGCCCCTGCTGCCCCCGCGGGCCTTCTACAGGAGCTGACCCCATGAGCGACGCCGAGAAGACCGTGCCCGAACCCGCCGACGCCGCCGCGCCGGAATCCGCGCCCGAACGGCAAGCGCCGCGCACGCTCACCGTGCGGGTGCACCGCTGCGGCCCCGGCGGGGCCAACGCCCGTTTCGACGATTTCCGGCTGCCGGTGCGGCCGGAGGATTCGGTGCTGGACGTGCTGGACCGCATCCGCGTGGAGACGGACCCCACGCTGGTCTACCGCCATTCCTGCCACCATTCCAGTTGCGGCACCTGCGCCATGCGCATCAACGGTCGCGAACGTCTGGCCTGCATCACCCGCATGCTGGCCCTGGGAACCGACGTGGTGACCCTGGAGCCCCTGCGCGCGCTGCCCCTGCTGGGCGACCTGATGGTGGACATGCGCCCCATGTTCGCCCACATCGGCGACGACTGGGGCTACGTGCGCCCGGTGGAAAAGGCCTCCACCGGGGTGCCGCACGGGGTGGCGCGCTACACCCGGCTCGAGAACTGCATCGAGTGCGGGGCGTGCATGTCCGCCTGCCCGGTGAGCAGCGGCACGGACGACATGCCGCCGCCCGAAGCCAGGCGCGGCGGGCACGAGGCCCCCGCCCAGGCCGCACCGGGCGCGCACATTGCCGACGCCCCGCAGGAACGCATGTTCATGGGGCCCGCGCCGTTGGCCGCCCTGAACCGCGAACTGGCCCGCCACCCGGAACAGCGGGAAGCGCTGCTGCACATCGGCAAGGGGCCGCAGGGCGAGAAACACTGCCGCCGCCATCTGGCGTGCAGCCGGGCCTGTCCCAGCGGCGTCTACCCGGCCAAGGACATCATGGACATCCGCATGATGCACGGGGGCGGCAAGGACTGATTTCCACGCACACGCCAAGGCGGGCCGAGCGGCCCGCCTTGAGCTCTTGCTCCCCTGTCACATGTCCACTGTCCGTCTGGCCGCACTGGCCACCCTGTGGCGTGACGGCGCATCCGTCCCCGTTCAGCCCAGCCCCATCTGCCCGCCGCGCGGCCTTGGCCGCAGCGCGAAGCCGCGCGCCTCTGCCCATGCCCTGGCATCGGCCTGCGAATGCAGCGAAAGCTTGCGGAACAGGTTGGCGCGGTGCTTTTCCACGGTCCTGTCGCTGACCACCAGCAACCCGGCGATCTCGCGGTTGCGGTAGCCCTCGGCCACCAGGTGCAGCACCTCGCGCTCGCGCGGGGTCAGCAGGGTCAGTGCGTCGCGCTGCCTGTCCGCCGGTTCGGCCTCGGCGGCGACCAGCCTGTCGCGCAGCACCTCGCGCGCCGCCCATGGCGACAGCCACCCCCCGCCCGCCAGCACGGCCTGCACCGCAAGGCGCACCTCATCCGCGCTGGCCTCGGGCAGCAGGTAGCCATCCGCCCCGGCCTCCAGCGCGGGCCGCAGCATGGCCTGGTCGCCCCCGCCAATGGCCAGCACGCGCCGGGCCGGGTGGCGGCGCTTGAGCAGGCGCATCACGCACACCCCGTCCAGCAACGGCAACCCGCACTCGATGACGGCCAGATCCGCCGCCAGCCGCTCACATCCCTCCAGCGCGGCGCGTCCGTCCGACGCCTCGCCGCACACGCGCACGCCGTCCAGCCCGCGCAACAGCACCTTCAGCCCTTCGCGCATCAGCGGCTGATGCGCGGCGATGAACACCTTTCGCCCGTTGTCCATGTTTCTCCCTCTTGCCCTGCCGCCACGCGCCCTCGCGCCCGGCGGCAAACCCCGCCATGCTCCGACGTATCCCCGGCGGCATCGTCAGCTTCGACAGCCGCCACCTTGTCCCGTCCGGGCTTGCCCACGCCCGCCAGTCCTCCCGCATGCCCGGCAGTGCCCCGCCTGTCCCGCGCCCTGAGCCCCACCAGCCCAGGTGTCGCGGCGACCGCGCAAGGCAGGCACCCCTGCCGCCCCTGCCGTCTGGACCCTATTTCTCCATTTCCTCCGGCCAGCGGTGGTTCCCGGCGCTGCCCACAGCCGTCACCGACAGTGCTCATCTCTCGCCACGGGCGTGCAACCCCCACCGGATAGAGTGTCACCCTACATCATTTCGTAGGAACACTACCATGAAAATACCGTCACGCTCAACGCCCAAAATACCATATCACCATGTTTACAACCCCCCGCCCTTCATGGTTCCGAGGTAGCATGGTTCAGTGCCCTCCGCGCGCCGCCAGCGGCGCGCCCGCCCCAGACACCACAGCCAGGAGGCAGCGCCATGCGCAGAAACGTGACCAGCATCACCCAGAACGCCGTCCTCGGCGCGCGTCGGTCCAAGTGGGTCGCCCAGCAGATCGGCAAGCCCTACCCCACCATGATGCGGGAACTGAATCCGCACGACCACAGCGCCAAGCTGGGCGCGGACACCTTGCTGGAAATCATGCGGGTAACGCGCGACGTGGCGGCCCTGGAGTACATGGCCAGCGAAATGGGCTACCAGCTCACGCCGCGCCAGGGCGACGCGCCCGGCAACGGCCGGGACGGAGGAGGCGAACGCTAGGCCCGCGCGGCCTTGCGAACCGCCCCGGCAGACTGGGCAACCCGCACGCGGGGCGCACGGAAGCGCCCCGCCACGTGCACGTATCCGGTGGCCTGCCAGCACCTTCGGGGGCGCATGTGCCCACCGTCCCGCCCCCTCGCGGACGCTTGCAAATCCGTGTGAAATGACGCACCCTGCCGGTGCCGGGAACCGCCAGGCCCCGGCAAGCCGTCCCTCACGCACGGAGCATCATGACGCACCCGCTCATCCTCATCGTCGAGGACAGCCGCGCCAGCGCGGATGAACTGCGCACGCGCATCACCGAACGCCTCGGGTTTTCCGTGGTCACGGCGGGCACGTGCGCCGAAGCCGTCCGCATCATGGACGAACAGGGACCGAACCTGTTCCTCGCCATTCTCGACCTCATCCTGCCCGACGCGCCCGACGGCGAGGTGGTGGACCAGGCCCGCGCCCGCAAGGTGCCCTCGCTGGCCTTCACCTCGCGCCTGGACGACACCACCCGCCGGTACATCCTGTCCAAGGACGTCATCGACTACATCATCAAGGACGAGCTGGCCGTGGACAACGTGGTCCGCGCCGTGGCCCGGCTGCACCGCAACCGCGCGGCCAAGATCCTGGTGGTGGACGATTCGCCCTCCATGCGCACCTTCATGAAGGAAGAACTGCGCCGCTACATGTTCCAGGTGTACGAAGCCTCTGGCGGGCCCACGGCCCTGCGCGTGCTGGAACGCAACCCCGACGTGATGCTGGTGATCACCGACTTCATGATGCCCGACATGGACGGGCTGGAACTCACCCGCCGCATCCGCGAACGCTACCCGCGCGAGACCATGGCCATCATGGGGGTTTCGGTGCACGCCGAACGCCCGCTGACCGTGGAGTTCATCAAGAACGGGGCCGACGACTTCATCACCAAGCCCTTCCTGCGAGAGGAACTGTACTGCCGCGTGCTCCAGAACGTGGAGACGGTGGAGCGCTCGCGCACACTGGTGGAACTGAACGACATCAAGAGCCGCTTCCTGGGCATGGCCGCGCACGACCTGCGCAACCCCATCAACGGCATCCGGGGGTTCAGCCGCCTGCTGCTGGACGGGGTGCTGGGCCCGCTGACCGAAGACCAGCGCAGCGTGCTGGGCACCATGCATCAGGCCAGCAACGAGATGCTCCAACTGGTCAACGACCTGCTGGACGTCACCGTCATCGAAAGCGGCAGGCTGGACCTGGTGCTGGAACCCGGCGACCTGGCGGTGCTGGCGGCCGAACGGCTGTCCTTCGCCTCGCTGGCGGCCGGGGCCAAGAACATCCGCATCGACAAGCAGTTCGAGCGCGCCCAGTGCATGTTCGACCCGCGCCGCATGGCCCAGGTGTTCGACAACCTGCTGAGCAACGCGGTGAAGTTCTCGCCCCCGCAGACGCGTATCGCCGTGGCCGTGCGCGTGGACGGCCGCGAGGCGGTGTTCGAGGTGACGGACGAAGGGCCCGGCATCCTGCCCGAAGAGCGCGAACGCATGTTCCGCTCGTTCGAGAAGCTCAGCGCCCGACCCACCGGGGGCGAGGCCAGCACCGGCCTTGGGCTGACCATCGTCAAGCGCATCGTCATCGCCCACGGCGGCCGGGTGTGGGTGGAAAGCGAGCCCGGACAGGGCTCCACCTTCCGGGTGGCCGTGCCGCTGCGCGTGGGCGCGACGACCACGGCGGAACGCGCCCTGGCTGCCGCCGCCATCGGCCGCTGACCCCGGCGGCGTCCGTCACGGACACCGACGAACAACCGATCACGCCCGCAGGCAGCGGACCATGACCGCCCCACGACTCCCCCATGATGCGCCCGACGGGCTCGACGGGCCCGATGAACTCGGTTCCCCCCGGCGCGCCGAACCGGTCCTGATCGCCCCCGAAGACCACGGGGCGCGGCTGGACGCGGCATTGGCGCGCCTGCTGCCCCTCTTTCCCCAGCTTTCGCGGTCCTGCGGCCTACCGCCCGACGCGGGTCTGCGGGCGCGCCGCCGCCTGTGGCTGACCCACGCCGTGCTGCTGGACGGACGGGCCGCCCCACCCGGCGCGCGCGTGCGGGCCGGGCAGCGGGTGGAACTGCGCCCATTGGATGACCGGCAAGACGGGCTACAGGACGGACATAAGGGCGGCCCCCCTTATGGGGAACCAGACGGGACGCCGGATGCATTGCCAGACGGGTCACCGCATGGCCTGCGTGGCCCGGCGCACGGCGTACCCCCCGGCGACGCGGATAACGCCGCGCCAGCCCTACGAGTGCTGGCCAAAGCCGACGGCCTGGTGGCCCTGTACAAGCCCGGCGGGCTGCATTCCGCAGCCATCGCGGGCAGCGTGGCTCCCTGCGTGGAGGCCCGGTTGCCCGCACTGCTGGGTAAGGGGCCTGAGCACGAGGGGTTTCCGCGCCTGCTCAACCGGCTGGACGGACCCACCTCGGGCATCCTGCTGGCGGCCCGCACCCCGCAGGCCGCGCAACGCTTTCACGCGGCCGAGGATTCCGGCCAGGTGGCCAAGACCTACCTTGCCCTGGTGCATGGGACGCTGGTGCAACCCGTAACGGTGCGCCGCGCGCTGGACACGGCCAACCGGGCCACCACCCGCGTGCTGCCGGACGATACCCCCGACCCGCTGCGCCACACCGAGGTGATGCCCCTGGGCACAATGAACGCAATGGGCGCGGCGCTGCCGTGCGGCGAAAACGCGACGGCGGGCGCCAGCCTGTCCAACACCCCCTGCACGCTGGTGCGCTGCGTCATCCGCAAGGGCGCGCGGCACCAGATTCGCGCGCACCTCGCCGCGCTGGGCCATCCCATCGTGGGTGACGTCCGCTACGGCGGGTGCGCCGAAGCCGAGGGAAATCTCCCGGCAGCCCCATCGCCTGCTGCCCGGCAGGCCGTGCCGCACGCCGCCCCCACACTGTACCTGCACCACGCCCGCACCGAACTGCCCGGTTTCCGCGCCGCCTGCCCACCGCCGTGGCTGCATGTGCTGCCCCCGGAACTGCAAGAGGCGGCACGCGCCGCGTACCGCCTCGATTCCTGACCCCTTCTGGTCCCCAGTTTCCCGCGCCACCGGCCAACAGTCGCGTTCCCGCCCGCGCGCCCTGGCCCGCCCGCGTCGGCGCGATGCCCGCCGCAGCGCTCCCCGCGCGGCAGACTAGGGATGTTCTCCGCCCGCTACCCGTGTTCGCCTGGTGGCCGCGCATCCCGTGGAGCGGCATCACGCGCTCCCGGCCCCTTAACGGGCTCGTCCGCGCCGTCACGCCCCTCGTCCGCAACCGCCGTACCGGAACCATCCCCGCTGCCCTCGCACCCCTCGCCATCCGCCGAGGGCACGCAAGCCGCCAGCACGGGCGGCGCGCCGCGCGCCCCGGTAAGCCAGCGCACCCGCCGCTGCTGATGGGCGGTCACCATGCGGTGCGTGACCACGTAGGCCAGCACCCCGGTCACCGCGCCAAACACCGCTCCGCCCGCGCACAGCACCAGGTACACGTCCCAGCCCATGGCCAGCAGCGAGGTGAGGTTGGCCGCGTCATCGGGCAGGGCCACCTGCATGGAGGGCAGCAGAAACGAGCCAATGGCGAAGAAGATGGCGTACAGCGGCCCGAAGGTGACCGGGTTGGAATACAGCGTGGCGATGACCGCCGCCGTGGGGCTGGCCCGCAGCAGCCACGCCACCACGCCCGCCAGCACCATCTGCGAGGGAATCAGCGGAATGGACCCGATGAGCATGCCAAGGCCCACGCCCAGCGCGATGCGGTGCGGCGTGGACGGCAGCCGCACCAGCCGCAGCCGGTGCAGCCGCACGGCCCGCCACAGGCGTTCCAGCGGGGCGCGCCCGTTGCGGCGGGGGGGTGGCATGCCGTCTCCGGCGTCGTGTCCTTCCGCTGGCGGCACATTGCCGCCCTGCGGGTGCGGGTTTTCGTCCATGCATGCTCCGAAGGAATGCGGTGGCGCGGCACGTCGCCGCCACGCACAGACGATAGCCGCGCGCGGGGCGCAGGGCAACGGGTCCGGGATGCGCGGCGACAGCGGCCGCCCGGCTATTCCTTCTTCCAATCCTTGATGCGCAGGTCCACCGACGCCGCGCCGTTGTACCGGTCGATGCGCGGGGTGTAGGCCAGGCGCACGCGGGTGCCGCGCAGCGAATCGGGAAACTGGCCCGACTGCCGCCACGCCTTGGCGCGCAGGGTGATGCCGCAGCTTTCGTCGGTCAGTTGCAGTTCCACGTGGTCGCGCGTGGGGCCAAAGCGGCGCAGGTCGCGCACCAGCACCGGGGGCGAGGCGAACACCGGCTCGGCGTTGCCCATGCCAAACGGCTGGAGCATTTCCAGTTCCTTGAGCAGGGTGAAATCCCCGGCCAGGGCAAAGCCCAGTTCGCCGTCCAGCTTCAGCCGCGGGGTGAGCGGGGTGTCGCCCAGTTCCGCGCGCACCACGGCGTCGAACCGGTCGCGCAGGGTGTCCACGTGGGCGGCGGCCATGCTCATGCCCGCCGCCTGGTGGTGCCCGCCGAAACTGGTGAACAGGTCGGCGCAGCGGCTGAGCCCCGCGTGCAGGTCGAATTCCGCCACCGAGCGGGCGGACCCCTTCATGGATTCGCCGTCGCGGCTCAAAATCAGCGTGGGCCGGTAGAACTCGTCCACGATGCGCGAGGCCACGATGCCGATGACGCCGGGGTGCCAGTCGTCGCCGTGCAGCACAAGGCCCATGCGGTGCAACTGCCCCTCGGCCTGCTTCTTGGCGGCATCGAGGATACGGTCTTCCTCTGCCCTGCGCCGGGCGTTTTCCTCGTCCAGTTCCTGGGCCAGCCGGGCCGCCTCGGCGTGGTCGTCGGTCAGCAGCAGTTGCAGGGCCAGTTCCGCCTTGCCCATGCGCCCGGCCGCGTTGATGCGCGGCGCAAGGCCGAACACCACCTGCCCCGCCCCGATGGACGCGGAGGGGTTGTACCCGCTCACCGCCTTCAGCGCGGCCATGCCGGGCCGCCGGGCCTCGGCGATCTTCAGCAGGCCGTTCTTGACCAGGATGCGGTTCTGCCCGTGCAGGCTCACCACGTCGGCCAGGGTGCCCAGCGCCACCAGGTCGAGGAATTCGCGCATGTCGGCCCGTTTGCCGGTGCGCTCTGCCAGCACCGCGTTCACCGCCGCCATGACCAGAAAGCTCACCCCCACCCCGGCCAGGGCCGGGCACGGGCATTCCGCCAGGCGCGGGTTGCAGATGGCGTCGGCATCCGGCAGGCCTTCGGGCGGCATGTGGTGGTCGGTCACCACCACCGTCATGCCCAGTTCGCGCGCCCGGCGCACCGGCTCCACGTCCGAGATGCCGCAGTCCACGGTCAGCAGCAGGCGCACTCCTTGAGCCGCCAGCCGCTCCACCCACGTTACGTTCAGGCCGTAGCCTTCCTCGCGCCGGTCCGGGATATGGTGCGCGGTCTCGATGCCGTGGTGGGCCAGCACGCCCTTCACCAGCGCCGTGGAGGTCACCCCGTCCACGTCGTAGTCGCCCCACACGGCAAACGGCAGCCCGGCCAGCAAGCCATCGGCCAGGGTGCGGGCCGCCTGCTCCAGCCCCGGCCATTCGGCCAGCGGGGCCAGATGCCGCAGGTTGGGCGAAAGGTACAGGCCCATTGCATCCACGGACCCCACGCCGCGCCGCCACAGCAGGCGCACGATGAGTTCCGACACTTCCAGCCGCTCTGCCCATGCCGAAAACGGCGGCGGTGCCGCCTCGGGCTCCGGGCGGAATATCCAGTTGCGGGTCACGTATGCTCCGGGAAAAAAGACTGTACAGAAGTGATAAGGTCGGGAAAGAGCATTGTTGCAGTAGGCATTGTCTGGCCCGTCGCATTCCGCGCGACGCCGAGGGCTTTCTCCAAAGCAGGATTTTCGTTCGGTGGCGAGGAGAACGAGCCCGCCATGAGGGAGTGCGGCATCCGTTAGACGAGCGCGTAGCGCGAGTCTTACGGATGGCGTCCGCAACGCGCCCTAGCCGTTGGGTGAGCGCAGCGAACCTTACGGATAGGGACCGCAGCGCGTACTCCAATCGTATTCGACCGAAATGGCGGGCGAAGTTCGACCGCGTTGCGCACGATGTCCGTAGGGTTCGCAAGCTCGCCCAACGGCCACGCTTCGCGCCCTTCGGGTCGGAAGCCAACGGGCGAAAAGACAATTTGGAGAACGCCCTCAAGCCAGTTGCGACACAAACTGCCCTATCCGCTCGCCTTCGAGCAGGGTTTCGATTTCGGCCATGAAGGCCGTCACGTCAACCCCCAGTTTGCGGGCTGCGTCGTCCAGCCATTGCGGAATCAGCAAATCCTCGGGCAACCCGTCGGGCAGGCTGCCCGGCATGCCGTTCGTATCCCGCCCGGCCAACCGTTCACGCAGGCGCAGCGTGGCGTCGGCCACGTGCACCACCAGCGCGGCGCGCTCGTGCTCGCCCGCAAGGTGCGGGGCATGGTGCCAGTTGATGGGCTCGGTAAGGGCCATGGGCAAATCCCAGAACGACAGCAGGCGCGCCCCCACCACTCCGTGGTCCAACCCCAGCAGCAGCTCTTCCGCTTCGGAATCCATGAGTTTTTCATCTCTGGCCAACTGGCGGATGGCCGCCCAGTCGTCCGGCCGGTACGCGGCGATGAGCAGCTTGCCAAGATCGTGCAGCAGCCCGGCGGTGTAGCAGGTTTCCGCGTCGCAGCCGGGCAGGCGTCGGGCCAGCAGACGGCATCCGGCGGCCACGGAAAGCTGGTGGATCCAGTACTCGCGCAGGTCGAACCCTGCGGGCAGACGCGAACGGTCGATCATGCGCGAAACGCCCAGGGCCAGCACCAGCGCCCGGATTTCGGCCATGCCCAGAACGGCCACGGCCCGCTGGACGGAGGTCACCTCCGACTGCAGGCCGTAATAGGCGGAATTGGCAAGGGAAAGCACGCGGGTGGCAAGCCCCTGCGCCTTGTTGACCACCCCGGCCACAGCGGACAGGGGGGCCAGGGAATCATCGCGGGTGGTGTCGAACAATTCACGCAGCAGGCCGGGGTCGTAGGGCAGTTCCGGCGGGCGGCGCAGCAGTTCGTCCAGCAGCGCCTGCGCCGCGTCCAGCCCCGCAGGGGCGCTGGACCCAGGCTCGGCAGGGTCGGGGGGTGCGCCGCCCGAACCGGCCGCGGGGCTCACGACCCGCCTCCGCCCGTATCGGCCGAGGCCGCCGCCTTGCCCCCCCCGGCGATGCGGGCCAGCGCCTCGCGCACCACGTCCTGCTGCTCGGCGGGGACCAGCTTCTTGGCCTGCATCCATTGCAGGAACTTGATGCCCGCGTCGATGGCGGGGTTAAGCTCCAGCGCCTTCAGGATGTGCTCCACCGTACCGGCGAAGTCCTTCTTCTCCAGCATGGCGCGGGCCATGTTCAGGTGCAGGTTCTCGTCCTTGCGGGTCAGCTCCAGGGCGCGCGAATAGTAGGTCACGGCCTGGTCGAACATCTGGTTCTTGCGCAGGTTGATGCCGAACTCGTTGAAGAGGTGCTTGTGCTCCTCGTCGAAGGCGGCCTCCAGCTTCACAAGCCGTTCGAAAATATCGTCGGCCTTGCCCGTTTCGCCGCGCGAAAGATAGGTGAGCCCCAGCCCGAAGTTGGCGCGCACGTTCTCTTCGTCCACCTGCAGGGCGTTGCCGTATTCGTATTCCGCGCTGAAGGTCTCGCCCTTCTGGCGGTGGCGGTCGGCGCGGGCCACGGTCTTGTTCAGCTCGCGCATGCGGGGAAAGACGGTCTGGACGTAGAATTCCGGCTCGGGGGCGAACTTTTCCAGCAGTTCATCCATGGTGATGCGCCGCTTGGGACCGGAGGGGATATAATTGTTGTTGAGGGGCTGCACCTCAACATCGCCCTTCTCGGACTCTTCGGCGTACCAGAAGCCTTTCTGAATGGTCTTGCGTGTGGTGGTGCCGGTGCCCACCTTCTTCACTTCCTGCGTCGAGAACACGCCCTTGATGCGCTCCCTGCCGCGCTGGCCGCCTTGCGGGGCATGCGCCGTGGGGTTGGTGGGCAAGGGGTCGTCGCGGATCACGTCGGTCATTTGGGGCCTCCCAAAGGGGGCGCATGTCTTGCATTTGTCCGGGTATCCGGAACAGATTCATGCCGGGCGCGGCAGGCCGACCGCACCGCGCGCGACCGTACCAGCTATCTTTATCCCCCTTTTCTCACATATCGGCAACAACCGCCATGCCTTGAGAGCAGAACGCCGCCATGCGGAAATCAGACCGCCGCGATGCCGCTCAAGGCTCCCGCGTCCCGGCCCCGTGCATCTCGGCCAGAATGCGGCGCGCGGCGTCGGCCGGGCCATCGGGGCCTGTCGCGCCCGTCACCGGGCGGCCCACCACCAGGTAGTCCGAACCGGCCCGCACGGCCTCGGCCGGGGTCATCACCCGGCGCTGGTCGTCGCCGCCAGCCCCGGATCCATCCTTGTCGGCGGGGCGGATGCCCGGCGTCAGGCAGATGAAGTCCCGCCCGCAACGCCGCTTGATGCCTTCCGCTTCATACCCCGAACAAACGACGCCGCTCAAGCCCCACTCGCGGCCGCACACGGCCAGCCGGGCCGCCTCGGCCGAAGGGTCCGCGCCGCCGGGCAGTTCGCCCGGCCCCACGCTGGTCAGCACGGTAACGCCCAGCAGGATCGGGGCCACACCGTGGCCGCGCGCCGCCGCGCCCTCGGCCAGGCCCTCCACCGCCGCGCGGCACATGCGCTCGCCGCCGGAAAGGTGGATGTTGCACATGTCCGCCCCGGTGGCCACGGCAGAACGCACCGCGCCGCGCACCGTGTTGGGGATGTCGTGGAACTTCAGGTCCAGGAACACGGGAAAGCCCATGTCCTTCAGGCGGGCCACCACTTCCGGCCCGGAGGCGGTGAACAGTTCCAGCCCCACCTTCATCCACAGGCGGCCCCCGGCGTCTGCCGCCTGGGCCGCATGGGCCGTTTGGGCCACGCCGCGCAGCAAGCGCGCCGTGACCAGGGCGGCGTCCATGGCCGGGTAGTCCAGTGCGACAACCAGTTCGGCCATGCGGCTCACCGTCCTTCCCGCCAGCCCTCCATGAGCCCCCCCACCAGGTCGGGGCTGCATGCGGGCGACAGCGTGGCCGCGATGTACGCGGCGCGCAGTTCGTCGTAGGCGGTGTCCAGGTCTTCGTTGACGATCCAGGCGTTGAACCAGTGGGCCTGGTCCAGTTCCTTGGCCGCGTTGGCCAGGCGGCGCTGGATTGTGGGTTCGTCGTCGGCGCCGCGGGCGCGCAGGCGGCGTTCCAGTTCCGCCCGCGAAGGCGGCAGGATGAACACGTAGCATCCCTGGCGCAGGCTGCCGCGCAGTTGGCTTGCGCCCTGCACGTCGATGTCGAAGATCACGTCGCGCCCGTCGCGCAGCATGTCCAGGGTGGCTTGCAGCGGGGTGCCGTAGAAGTTGCCGTGCACCTCGGCCCACTCGGCGAAGAAGCCCTCGTCGCGCAGGCGGGTGAATTCCTCCACCGTGGCGAAATGGTAGTCGCTGCCATGCACCTCGCCCGGGCGCGGCTGTCGGGTGGTGTAGGAGATGGAGTAGGCGAAGCGCGGAAATTCCGCGAGCAGGCGTTTGGTAAGCGTGGTCTTGCCGGTGCCCGAGGGGGCGCACAGCACGAGCACGATGCCGGAGCGTTGGCGGGCCATCAGTCGGCGTCCTCCTGCGTGTAGCGTTGCCCCACGGTCTCGGCCTGGATGGCCGAAAGGATGACGTGGTTCGAGTCGGTGATGATGATGGAGCGGGTCTTGCGGCCCTGCGTCGCGTCCACCAGCCTCCCCTCCTGCCGCGCGTCCTCGCGCAGGCGGCGCATGGGCGACGACGAGGGGTTGACGATGGCCACGACGCGCGAGGCCACCACGAAGTTGCCGAAGCCCACGTTGATGAGCTTTTGCGATGACGGTTTCTGCTGCATGGCGTTCCGGCGTGCCCCGTTGCCGCCGTGCCCGGCGCGCCGCCCCGCGAATACGCGGCGCGCGGCGTCGGGCGCGGCGGGTCTATTCGATGTTCTGCACCTGCTCGCGGCACTTTTCCAGTTCGTTCTTGAAGTCCACCACCAGGCGCGAGATCTGCGCGTCCTGTATCTTGTTGCCGCAGGTGTTGATCTCGCGGAAGCATTCCTGAAGCGTGAAGTCCAGCCGCTTGCCCGCGTCGCCGCCCTGGGCCATGAGTTCGCGCAGCCGGTCCAGGTGGGCGCGCAGGCGGGTAAGCTCCTCGCTCACGTCCAGTTTGTCGGCCAGCAGGGTGATTTCCTGCAGAAAGCGTCCTTCGTCCAGTTCGCTTCCGGCGCGCTCCAGCAGTTCGGAAAGGCGGTCGCGCACGTTCTGGAAGCGCTCTTCCTTGATGTCCGGGGCGCGCTCCTCGATGCGGGCCACCCATTCATCCATGCGGATGAGGCGCGAGGTCATGTCCATGGCCAGGGCCTTGGCCTCGCGGGCGCGCGATTCGTTCCAGTCCGCCAGCGCTGCGGCAAGGCCCGATTCCAGCCCGGCCAGCAGTTCCTCGTCCGGCTCCGCGCCCGCGTCCTCCCACAAGAAGGACAGGCCGAGCATGCGGTTGTAGTCCGGGCTGTAGGCATCGCCGCGCGCGGCGGCGAAGGCGGACAGGGTGTCCAGCATGGCCGTGGCCTGGGTATCGTTGAAGCCAACCACGCCAAGGTCGCCCCGGCGCAGTTGCAGCCCCAGGGAGATGTCCACCCGGCCGCGCGTGGCGAACTTGCGCACCACCTTTTCAAAGCGCGGCTCGAGGTTGCGCACGAAAACGGGAAGCCGCCACTTCATGTCGAGGTGGCGGCCGTTCACGCTGCGCACTTCCCACGTCTGCGTCCAGTCGGCGTCTTCAAGGAAGCTGCGTCCGAATCCGGTCATGCTTCTGAGCATACGGGTCTCCTGCGGTTGCGCCCCGCGCGGCGGTCCGTGCGCCAGAAACGAAAGGCGGCGGGACGCGGGCGGGGTGCGTGGGCGGATGGAAAGGCCGGGGGCGCGGCGCGCGCCCGGCGTGGCCCCGAAGTACGCGAAAGCGCGGCCGGGCGCAACCGCGCGGCCGCCATGCGCAAACAATGCGGGAACGATGCGGAGCAGGATGCGCGGCGGCGCGGCGGGTCTGGCGCGGAGCGGGACCACGGACCGCGCGGCGTCAGCGCGCCACGCCCTCCAGCGCCTTGCGCAGGGCCTCGCGGTCCAGGGGTTTGGCAAGGTAGCCGTCCATGCCCGCCGCCAGAAACCGTTCGCGGTCGCCGCGCAGGGCGTGGGCGGTCAGGGCCACGATGGGCGGGCGCGCCCGCCCCGTGCTGCGCGCCAGATCATTGATGCGCCGCGCGGCTTCGGTGCCGTCCATGCCGGGCATCTGGATATCCATGAAGATGATGTCGTAGTCGCCCTCGCCCGCCGCGCGCACCGCCTCTGCCCCGTTTTCCACGCACACGGCCAGGTGCCCTTCGCGCTCCAGCATGCGCTGCACGGTAAGCCGGTTGATCAGGTCGTCCTCCGCCACCAGCACGCGCAGCGCCGTCGACGCGGCCTGTTCCTCCGCGCGGCTGGCCGCCCGCGAATCCGGCGGCACGGGGGACGCAACGCCCACCGCGCCCGTAACGTCCATTGCGTCCATCGTATCCATCGCGTCCATCTCGTCTGTCGAGCCCGACTGACCCGTCGGGCCCGTCGGGTCAGTCGTATCCGTCGCCGCCATCGCCCCAGTCCCGCGCAGCCCGCCGGGGGCGGGTTCCTCCACCGTGGGCAGGGGCAGGCAGACGTGCACGGACGTGCCCACGCCCTCTTCGCTCTCCATGGTCATGGTTCCCCCCATGCGCGCCACCAGGCGGCGCACGATGCCAAGGCCCAGCCCCGCCCCCTGGTAGCGCCGGGTGGACGAGCCGTCCACCTGGGCAAAGGGTTCGCAGACCACGGCCAGTTTGTCTTCCGGAATGCCTATGCCCGTGTCGCGCACGGTGAACAGCAGCCTGCCGCCGCCCACCGGGCAGGCCAGGATGTCCACGCCGCCCTGGTGGGTGAACTTCACCCCGTTGGCGGCAAGGTTGTACAGCACCTGGCGCAGCCGGGCCGCGTCGCCGCGAACAAGCGGGGGCAGCGCATCGGTGATCAGCCCCAGCGCCAGCCCGCGCCGCCGGGCCACCGGGTCCACCATGTCGGCCACCTGGCGCGCCACGGCGGCCGGGTCGAAAACTTCGTCGCGCAAGCCGGATTCGCCCGCGCCCAGCGCGGAAAGGTCCAGCAGGTCGTCGATGATGCGCAGGAGCGCGTGGCCAGATTCCACGGCGGTGCGCACGCAGCCGCGCTGCTCGTCGTCCAGCGGCGTGCCGTCCAGCAGTTGCAGCATGCCCAGCACGCCGTTGAGCGGGGTGCGCAACTCGTGGCTCATGTTGGCCAGAAATTCGTCCTTGGCGCGGTTGGCCGCTTCGGCCGCCTCCTTGGCGCGCTGCAGCGAGGCCATGGAGCGCCGCCGCGCGATGTGCTCCCACATGCCGTGCATGAACAGCTCCAACTGGCGGCGGTCGGCCCGTTCGTAGGGCTGGTCCTTGTTGGCCACCCCCGCCACGGCCACCAGGCGGCCGCCTTCCAGCACCGGCACGGACAAGTGCCGCCGCAGGAAAAGGCCACCCACGCTGTGGACCGGTTGCGCCCCCGCCGCCCCATCCCCCTCGGCCTCGCCGTTGCGGATTTCCGGCTGGCCGGTGCGCACCGTTTCGGCCCAGGGGCCGTCCCGAAGCTCCGAGCCCCCCCGATCATGGAAACCGTGCGGGCCGGACCGCTCGGCAAGGACAAGCGCCTCCGGCTCGGTCACCAGATGCGACCACAACACCCCGCCCGGCTTCACCCGGCCGCCGTCCATCAGCGCAAGATAGCCGAACTCGCTGCCGGTAAGCCGCACCGCCTGCTCCAGGGCGAAACGCATGATGGACGGTTCCGGCGAGGCGTCCATGCGCGAAAGGCGGTGCAATGCCGACAGGCGCGCCGCGCTCAACCTGCGTTCCCGCCGGGCGTTGCGGCGTTCGGTGATGTCGGCGGCAATGACCGCGAACTGCCGCTCGCGCGGCCGGTAGACGGTCATCTCCAGCCACTTGCCCATGTTCGGGGAATACCGCTCCACGTGCAGCGGGTCGCCGGTCAGGGCCACCCGCCCCAGTTGCCGCACCCAGGCCGGGTCCTGCGGGCCGAACAACTCGCTGGCCGTGCGGCCCAGCACTTCTTCCGCGCGGCGTCCGGACATGGCCTCGAAGGCCGGGTTCACCGCCAGAAAACGGAAATCCACGGGGTTCCCGTCGTCGCCAAGCAGTATCTCATGCACGGCGAAGCTGTTGATAAGGCAGCGGAACAGGGTGCGGAAATCGTGCTCCGTGGAGCGCTGGCGGGTCACGTCGCGCATCAGGCTGAGCACCGAGGCAACGCCACCTTCGGCGTTGAGCTCCGGCACCAGCCGCCAGTCGAACAGCACCCGCCCGGCGGGACCGTGAAAGATGTACTCCGCCTGCATCCCCCGGCCCGAATCCAGCACCCGCCGCAACTGCCGCGCCCAGAACTCGGCCGCCTGCGGGGCAAGGCCCAGCGCCGTCACCTCGCGGCCGGTCAGCGCATCCGGCTGGCCAAGGTAGGGGATCACGGCGTGGTTGACGTAGCCAAGGCGCAGGTCGCCGTCGAAGCGCATCACGATGTCCGGGGTGTTCTCCACCAGGGCGCGGTACTTTTCCTCGCCGGCTGCCAGGTTGGCCATGGCCGTGTAGCGCTCGGTGACGTCCTCGTAGATCAGCAGCAGGTCGCCCGAATCGGCGCGGCTGATGCAGTAGTGCCGCCAGCAGCCCTGGGGATCGTCGCTGAAAAGGAAGGAGGGAAGGTGCTCGGCGATGCCGCTGCGCCACGCCCGGGCCAGGGGGTCGCGCAAGGCGCTGGCCAGGGGGGCGGGCAGCAGCTCCGACAGGGGCCTGCCGACGGCATCGTCGCGGCGCAGTTGGCTCAGCCGTTCGCCCGCCGGATTGATGTCCCGCAGGATGAAGTCCGCGCAGTCGTCCATGGGGCGCAGCACCGCCACGCCCGCCGCGATGCAGCGGAACACTTCCCGGAACAGCTCGGCCTCGCGCGGCTGCTCTGCCGGTTGGGGGTCGGCCGCGCCAACGCGCGGCGCGCCATCCGGTGCACCGTCCCGTTCTCTCGCGTCATTCGTCCGCGTCGGCCCCTCGCCCCGCCGGTCCGAATGTTCGTGCGCCCCCGGCGACTGCCTGTGGTCAGGGCGCTCGCGGCTACCCGCGTCGTTTCCATCCTGCATGGCATCGGCCCCTTGTGTCCTGCGATGCCCCGCTCCCCCCGGAACCGGCATCGCTATGCCCGACCCTGCCACACTACTCCAAAGCAGCATGGCGTCAAAGGGAAACCCGCAAAGAAAGGCAGCGGGCCCGCCCCGACGCCATGGCGCGGGAATGCGGAAACGGATGGCAGGGCGCGGCGCGGCCGCTATCGTTCGCGGCGCAACAGCGCGCGGGCGTATTCCACAACTATGGGCAGCACCGACACGATGATGATGCCGTAGATGATCAGGCTGAAGTTGCGCTGCACCACCGGCATGTTGCCCAGAAAATAGCCCGCCGTCACCAGCAGCCCAACCCACAGCAGGGCGCCGCTGGCGTTGAACAGCAGAAAGCGCCGGGCGTCCATGGCCGCCACCCCCGCCACGAAGGGGGCGAAGGTGCGCACCACGGGCACGAAGCGGGCCAGCACGATGGCCTTGCCGCCGTGGCGCTCGTAGAATTCGTGCGCCCGGTACAGATGCTGGCGGTTGAGCAGGCGGTAGTTCTTCTCGAACACCGGCGGGCCGATGTACCGGCCGATGCGGTAGTTCACCGCGTCGCCGATGATGGCGGCGGCCAGCAGCGTGAACGCAAGGGGAAAGTACTCAAGGTGCCCGGCCCCGGCGATGGTGCCCGCCGCGAACAGCAGCGAATCGCCGGGCAGGAACGGCGTGACCACGAGGCCGGTCTCGCAGAACACGATCAGGAACAGGATGGCGTAAGTGTAGACGCCGAAGTTCCCGACCATCTCGAACAGGTGCTTGTCCACATGCAGCAGGAAGGAGGCGAAGGTGGAAAGAATGCCCAGGATATCCAAGGGAAGGCTCCGGAACCGGCCAAGGCCGGCGTGTTTGGCGGCATGACGATGTGGCGTCTGTATGCATGACGACGCCGTGCGTCTGGTTGATATGGCCGCTCCGCCGAGCGTCTGGCGGCATGACGGCCCGACCCTATCGGCCGTGAGAGTGCGGCCCCTGCCTCTTTACGCCACGCCGCACGGCCACGCAAGGCCAGCAAGGGCAGGCAATGGCGAGCATACCCGAACAGCAGCCGAATTTGGGCCAGCGCGACCGGAACGCGTAATCCCTCACCCCCGCCTTTTTTGCGACACCGCGCGCTTTTATCTTGAAAAGGATTTTCATTTTCACTATGGTCGCCTCAACGAGCAACCACAACGACGCCCTACGCATGCCCACGACACTCCCAAGCCTTCCAGCCTCCGGCATTTCCCGTCCGCTTCGGCCTTGCAACCCGGGGCGGGCGGGGAATGTCACCCCACCCATGCGGGGAGCACGGGGCGCACACCCCACGCGCCTTCGGAAACAGTGTAGTCGGGCCGCCTGACGGGCGGCACGGCACGTACACAGACACCATCCATCCGGAGGATTCCCATGGCCAACGTGCTCATCGTCTACGGCTCCACCACCGGCAACACATCCTGGGTCGCCGAAACCGTCGGCCGCGACATCGCCGAGGCGGGCCACGCCGTCGAAATCCGCGACGCGGGCCAGGTAGAGGCCGAGGGCCTGTGCGAAGGACGCGACCTCGTGCTGTTCGGCTGCTCCACCTGGGGCGACGACGAGATCGAACTGCAGGACGACTTCATCCACCTGTACGAATCGCTGGACGCCACGGGCGCGGGCAAGGGCCGCGCGGCCTGCTTCGGTTGCGGCGACAGCAGCTACACCTACTTCTGCGGCGCGGTGGACGCCATCGAGGAGCGCCTGTCCAGCCTCGGCGCGGACATCGTGGCCGATTCGCTGAAGATCGACGGCGACCCGCGCACCATGCGCGACGACATCTCGGCCTGGGCCAGCCGCGTGACGGCCGCCCTGTAGCCACGGCCCCGCACGACCGCCGGGCGGCCCCTTCGGGCTCACCCGGCAGACGAACCCGCTGCATCACAATTCCACGGAGGACCCGACCATGACCCTTGCCTGCTCCATCGGTTCCGGCCGCGTGGTGGCCCGGCGCTTCGCCGGTTCGCTGCGCCGCCTCATCACCAGTGACGACCGCAGGGAACACGACCTCGCCCTGGCGGCGCGGCCCGGCCTTGACGGCGGTTGCCCCGACACCGGCGCGGACGCGGCGGACCGGTCCTCCGTGCTGCCCGGCGCGGAACACGCATAGCGCGTCCCGCGCCCACCTCCATCAGCCCACACGACCGAGCCGGGCGGCGGCGCAACCGCACCGCCCGGCTCAGGAGTCTGCCATGAAAGACCTGACCCTGCTCATCACCGCCGCACTGTTGCTGGAAATCACCGTGGCCACCCTGCTGATGCGATAACCCCGTGCGCGGG
This sequence comes from Nitratidesulfovibrio sp. HK-II, assembly GCF_003402415.2. Lineage (NCBI taxonomy): Bacteria > Pseudomonadati > Thermodesulfobacteriota > Desulfovibrionia > Desulfovibrionales > Desulfovibrionaceae > Nitratidesulfovibrio > Nitratidesulfovibrio sp. HK-II. Next base: position 1,186,797 of record NZ_AP036014.1, on the reverse strand, counting down.
GGCAGTCGATTTTCGCCGGTTTTCATCTGCCCCACCAATCCCACTGCCGCCCCCCGACAAGTCGACCGTGCGCACGCCTTCACGCGCAGCCGGGCATGGAGCCCCCGCCCCCTCCGTCCTCCGCCCATGGCGGTTATTCGCCATCAGCCCGCCACTTCTCCCGCGCCCTCCCCAGCCCCGCCCTGTGCGCACCGGCAACGATTGTGCGTGGCCGGAACTTCTGTTCACATTTTTGAAATTGCGACATGTGCATGCGGCCGTCACTTTGCAGCGGGCGCATACATACTCACAATACCCTTTAATATCTTAGCATATCCAACCAACGACGGGTAGACACCACACCCAAAGACACGGGGAAGTGGCGCGCCGCTGCGCCAGAACGCTTGTCGTCACCCGCATTTTGGCAGCCGGAAACTCATGCTATCTGCACCTAATCGCATATTTTACTTTTTTGCATTTTATTTCTAGAAAAAAATACCATTTTTGTATTCAAAAAGGCAGAGCAAGCCCTCTCCTCTCCACACCGTACCCCCTTTCATCCCTTCCCTGCTTTCGGTCATGGCCAAAGCCCGCGCCCTTGGGGCCCAAGCCCCAAGGCACGGCAAGAACACCATCTGGCCGCGCCCGATTCCCCCCGACCTTTCGCCCTCCTCCGCCGCTGGCATGCATGATGCTTTGCCGTGGCCGGTCACGCATCAACCGCAACCGGCACGCAACACGCAACCGGCCAGAAGGAGACACACAATGAGCGGCACCGCCACACCGGCAACGCTGGAACGCAAGCTGGGCCCCTGGATGCTCTGGGGCCTTGGCGTGGGCTACGTCATTTCGGGCGAATACTTCGGGTGGAACCTGGGGCTGGAGCAGGGCGGCACGCTGGGCCTCGCCATCGCCACGTTGTTCATCATCCTGATGTATCTGTGCTTCACCTTCTGCTACACCGAAATGGCCTGCGCCATCCCCCGCGCGGGCGGGGCCTTCGTCTACGGCACCCGCGCCCTCGGCCGCCAGATGGGCTTTCTGGCGGGCATCGCGCAGGTCATCGAATTCGTGTTCGCGCCGCCCGCCATCGCGGCGGCCATCGGGGCCTACTTCAACCTGTTCCTGCCCGACGTTCCGGCCATGCACATCGCCATCGTGGCCTACGTGCTGTTCACCGCGCTGAACATCTACGGGGTGAAGGCGGCGGCGCAGTTCGAACTGTTCATCACCGTGCTGGCCGTGGGCGAACTGCTGGTGTTCTGCGGCGTCACCGCGCCCAGCGTGACCTGGGCCAACCTGTCCATGAACGCCCTGCCCAACGGCATGAGCGGCGTGTTCGCCTGCATTCCCTTCGCCATCTGGTTCTTCCTGGCCATCGAGGGCGTGGCCAACGTGGCCGAAGAAGCCGTGAACCCGCAGCGCAACATCCTGATCGGCTTCGGCTCGGCCATCATCACCCTGGTAGCCCTGGCCGTGTTCACCTTCATCTGCGCCACGGGCGTGGCCGGGTGGGAGGCCATCGTCTACCCCACCCCCGGCGCGGCCCCGTCCGACTCGCCCCTGCCGCTGGCCCTGGGCCGCGTGGTGGGCGACAGCAACGTGCTGTACCACATGCTGATCTTCATCGGCCTGTTCGGCCTGGTGGCCTCGTTCCACGGCATCATCCTGGCGGCCGGGCGCGCCGTGCTGGAAATGGGCCGCGTGGGCTACATGTCGCCCATCCTGGGCCGCGTGCACGCCAGGTTCCGCACACCGGCCAACGCGCTCGTCGCCAACATGGTGGTGGGCATCATCGCCCTGCTCTCGGGCAAGACGGCGGACATCATCACCCTGTCGGTGTTCGGCGCGCTGACCCTGTATGTCATCTCGCTGCTGTCGTTCTTCTCGCTGCGGGTCAACGAACCGAAAATGGCCCGGCCCTTCGTGGCCCCGCTGTACCCGCTGGCCCCCACGGTGGGGCTGGTCATCGCCCTCGTTGCGCTGGCCGCCGTGACGTACTACAACCTCAAGCTGGCGGCCATCTACGCGGCCATCCTGGCCGCGTCCTACGCCTACTTCCGCCTGTTCGCGGGTTCCGCCGCCGGGCTGGAAGCGGACGACCTGGAAGGCGCGGCGCTGGCCGAAGCCGCCACCAAGGACTAGGAACCGCACCGGCGGCAATGCCGCTGCGGCCTTCCGAAGCCCAAGGACCATACCGGCCCCGCCGCCCCACGGCGGCGGGGCCTTCGCCTTCCCTCCCCGTGCCGACACCGGCCGGTGAACCCCGGAGCCCCCATGCGCACCTGCACCCTTGGCACCCGGCATTTTTCCTTCCGTTCACTGGCGGACCTGATGGCCAAGGCCACCCCGCACCGCTCGGGCGACGTGCTGGCGGGCATCGCCGCCGCCAGCGCCGAAGAACGCGTGGCCGCGCAACTGCTGCTGGCCGACACGCCCCTCACCGCCTTTCTGGAGGAGCCCCTTGTCCCCTACGAAGCGGACGAGGTGACCCGGCTCATCATCGACAGCCACGACGCCACGGCCTTTGCCCCGGTGCGCCACATGACCGTGGGGCAGCTGCGCGAATGGCTGCTGTCCGACCTGGCCGACGGGGTCGCCCTGCGCGCCGTGGCCCCCGGCCTGACGCCCGAGATGGCCGCCGCCGTGTCCAAGGTGATGCGCAACCAGGACCTGGTGCTGGCGGCGTCGAAAATCCACAACGTCAGCGCGTTCCGCACCACCATCGGCCTGCCGGGCCGTCTGGCCGTGCGCCTGCAGCCCAACCACCCCACCGACGATCCGAAGGGCGTGCTGGCCTCGGTCATCGACGGGCTGGCCTACGGCAGCGGCGACGCCTGCATCGGCATCAACCCCGCCACCGACAACCTGCACGCGGTGACGCGCCTGCTGCACATCCTGGACAACGTGCGCACCCGCTACGACATCCCCACGCAAAGCTGCGTGCTCACCCACGTGACCACCACCATCGAGGCCATCGCCAAGGGCGCGCCCGTGGACCTGGTGTTCCAGTCCATCGCGGGCACGCAGGCCGCCAACGCCAGCTTCGGCGTGGATCTGGCCATGCTGGCCGAGGGGCGCGCGGCGGCCCTTTCGCTGGCGCGCGGCACGCGGGGCGACAACGTGATGTATTTCGAGACGGGGCAGGGTTCCGCCCTTTCGGCCAACGCCCACCACGGCGTGGACCAGCAGACGCTGGAGGCCCGCGCCTACGGCGTGGCCCGCGCCTACGCGCCCTTTCTGGTGAACACGGTGGTGGGGTTCATCGGACCGGAATACCTGTACGACGGCAAGCAGATCATCCGCGCCGGGCTGGAGGACAACTTCTGCGGCAAGCTGCTGGGCCTGCCCATGGGCGTGGACGTGTGCTACACCAACCACGTGGAGGCCGACCAGAACGACATGGACGTGCTGCTGACCATGCTGGGCGTGGCGGGTTGCGCCTACATCATGGGCGTGCCGGGGGCGGACGACATCATGCTCAACTACCAGTCCACCTCGTTCCACGATGCGCTGTACCTGCGCCGGGTGCTGGGGCTGCGGCCCGCGCCGGAATTCGAGAAGTGGCTGGCCTCGGTGGGCTTCTTCGACGCGGGCATGCGCCCGAGCCTGGCCGACGGCGCGCCCCTGCCGCTGCAGCTACCGCCGGAACTGGCGGGATTGGCGGATGCAGACACCACGGACATCCCCCCAGGCACGACCAGTTGCGGAGGTGCGGCATGACCACGCGCCCAGACACGCGCCCAGACACGCGCCCGGACAATCGCCCCTCACCCGCAGTCCGGGGCAACGCCCCCGTGGCGGAACCTGCCGCCGCGTCTTCCCCCACGGCCCTTACGCCCCCCAGTGCCCTCACACGGGACGCGTGGGCAGCCCTGCGCGCCCACACCGACGCGCGCATTGCCCTGGGCCGGGCCGGGGTAAGCCTGCCCACGGCCGCCTGCCTCGACTTTCAGCTGGCCCATGCCCGCGCCCGCGACGCCGTGCACCTGCCGCTGGCCCGCGAAGAGTTGTTCGCGGACCTGCGCGCGCTGTTCGGCGAACGGAATCTGCCCCTGCTCGAGGTGCGCAGCCGGGTGCGCGACCGGCAGGAATACCTGGTCCGGCCGGACCTGGGCCGCAGGCTGGACGACGCATCCGCGGCACGCCTGCGCGAGGCGGCGGCCAACGCCGCCCCCGCAGCGCCCAGCGCCGACGGCGCCCTGTTCGACCTCGGCATCGTCATCGCCGACGGGCTGTCCACCGCCGCCATCCAGCGGCAGGCAGCCCCCTTCCTGCGAGCGTTCCTGCCTCTGGCCGACGCGCGCGGGCTGGCCCTGGCCCCGCCCTGCTTCGTGGACATGGGCCGGGTGGCCGTGGGCGACGAGGCCGGAGAATGCCTGAAGGCCAGGGTGGTCGCCGTGCTCATCGGCGAGCGGCCGGGCCTCAGTTCGCCGGACAGCATGGGCATTTACATGACCTACGCCCCCAGCGTGGGCCTGACCGACGAGCGGCGCAACTGCATCTCCAACATCCGCCCCGAAGGCTTCCCCCCCGCGCAGGCCGCCCGCACCCTGGACTACCTGCTGGGCAAGGCGCTGTCCCTGGGCCTGTCCGGCGTGAACCTGAAGGACGACCAGGCGCTGGACGGCGAGGCCCCCACGGCCATCGCCTGATCCGCTTCCGGCCGCGCCCCGCTTCGGCCCTGCCCGTCCTTATCCTGCTGGTCCGGCCTTTTCTGACTGGCCGACCCGACCCGCCATGCCGCCCCACCTCGCCCCCGTGCGCATAGCCGCACGGGGGTTTGCATTGCCCCCTTCGAACCACCGCGAAAATGTATCCGGCGGCCGCGAAAAGCGCTCGCGGCACGGCACATTAGCTCCTTTACATTTCTTAACCATATCACGGGTTGAGCCGCATCGGAAACGGACGATAGCATTCCCATGCACCGGCCCCATCCGCCACGGGACGCAGCGGCGATCCGCGCATGCCGACGCCCTGGGCGCGGCCGGGTACAGGAGATGGAAATGTTGCCAGCCACCGTCCGTACAGGGACCTGCGTGGCCCTGCTGCTGGCGGGCATGGCCCTTGCCGCCGTGACCGCCCGCGCCGTGGGGCCGCTGCATTCCGGCCCCAGACCCGATTTCGGGCCGCCCCCGTTGCCGCCCTTCGCCATGGGCCTTCCCCCCGCGCCGCCTCCAGGTGCGGGGCAGGACAGCCCCTATGACGCCCCGCCGCCGCCCGCGCCGCCCACGGAAGAGCAGCGCTCGGCCGTCAGGAGCATTCGCGACGGGTTCGCCGCGCGTTTCGACGCACTGCGCCAGGAGCAATACGCCGCCTGGGTGGCGCTGGAGGCGGCGCTGACCCGCGCCACCCCCGACGCGGACGAGACGGCCCGCACCGCCCACGCCCTGCGCGAGGTGACCGCGAAGCAGCACGACCTCGCCATCGAGATGCGCCAGCGCATCATCAAGGAAACCGGCATCCGCACCCCCGTGCCCGGCCCCCTGGGCCTGCTGGGGGGCAGGCCCGGCATGGGGCCGGGCAGAGGGCCGGACAGAGGGCAGGGACCTGCCCACGGCCCGGAACACGACCGGCCGCCCCACCGTCCCGAATCCGGCGACGACATGCCCCCCGCCCCCTCGCAGCCCAGTGGAGTGTTGCCGTCCGGCGCATCGTGATCCCACCGTGCGGGATCGCGGCACCGGCCACGGCCAAGGCGCGGCGCTCCGACGGTCGGAGCGCCGCGCCCCATTTTGGGGCATGCTCCACCCGCGATGCGCCGCGCGACCTCTCACGTTTTTGTGATTCCGGAACTTTTCCGCTTGCCTTCCCTCGCGTGCGCGCCTATTCTCGCTCCCATCCCGCCGGGTGGCGCTCCGCACGTTTGCAGTGCCGCTCTCGGGACACCGCCGCACCGCTTCGCACGCGCCCTCGCACGGCGCGAAGCAAGCATCACGAAACGGTGCGCGGCACGGAAGGCACGGCAACGGACCCCCGACGACGTACGCAGGTACCGCATGACCGCCAGCACCGAACACCGCCCCGCAACGCGGCCCACCACGGCCGCCGCGCAGCACGCCCCCCTTCGTCCGGCGCAGGACCCCGCCGACGCGGGCATGGGACCGGTTTCGGCTTCCGTGGCCCTTTCCCGCCCGTGCGCCAAACGCGCCGTGGCCGCAACGTCCCGCCAGACCTTGGCCGGTTCCCGTGAAGTATTCCTAGCGCCCCGTTCCAACGGGGCGTTTTTTTACTTCTATTACTTTTGCCGGACAGCATAGGCGGGCGTCTCGCATGGCATGCATGGCCGGGCGCACCGCAGGTGCACCCGGCTTTTTTTCATGCCGCGCGGCGGCCACAAGGCACGACACGGACGGAAACGGCGGCCGAACGCCGCAAGGAAAGGGACATGACCACAAGGATACGGCCACAGCAGCCCACCATTCCGCCCCGAGGCAGGCGTCGCCCCCTGGCCGCCACGGGTGACCGGCATGGTGCGCGGCGGGCCGACCGGCCCGGACAAACGCCCCGCATCGGAGCACATCCGATCGCGGCGTACCGCGTCCGGACGCGGTGAACACTTTTCAGGAGGAGGTCCAGCACCCCATGTATGCCCTGTCCGTTCTGCTCGCCTTCATGCCCGTCATCGCCATTTTCGTGCTGCTGCTCGTGTACCGGGTGGCGGCCGACACCGCCGGGTACATCGGCTGGGCCGTGGCCGCCGCCATCGCCTGGCTGTACTTCGACACGGCCCCCACGGTCATCCTGTACTCCAGCATCGCGGGCCTCGTGGCCTCGCTGCCCATCGCGCTGGTCATGTCCGCCAGCATCCTGCAGATCACCGTCATGCAGGAAACCGGGGCCGTATCCCGCGTGGTGGCCCTGATGAAAAGCGTGGCCCCCGGCCAGCAGGCCGTGCAGATCATGCTGATCAACGTGGGCTTCGGCATCCTGCTCACCTCGCTGGGCGCGGTGACGGTGTCCATCCTGCCGCCCATCATGCTGGCGCTGGGGTATTCCACCTTCGCGGCCATCATCCTGCCCGCGCTGGGTTACGACGCGCTGTGCACCTACGCCCTGCTGGGCATCCCCGCCGTGGTCTACGCCAACTTCGTGGGCCTGCCGGTCACCGAGGTGGGCGGCTACTTCGCGCGGTTCATGCCCGCCATCTCCACCTGCATCGCACTGGGCATGCTGTACCTTACCGGCGGCATGAAGATGGTGCGCGAGGGCATCGTGCCCGCGCTCATCGCGGGCATCACCGCCGGGGTAGTGGCCATCTTCATGGCCAAGCTGGGCCTTGTGACCATCACCGGCATCGCCGCCGGGCTCGCGGTCATCGTGGCGCTGATGCTGTACATCCGCCTTACCGGGCGCCCCCTGCGCGACCGCACCCTGCTGAACGAGAACGACCTTGCGGCGGAGCGCCGCCACTCGCTGGCCGCCGCCTGTTCGCCGTGGATCATCCTGACCGTGGTCTCGCTGATCCTCAACGCGCCGTTCCTGCCGTTCTTCGACCTGACCTTCAAGCAGTGGTCCATGCCGCTGGAAATCATCCCCAAGTCTCCGGAACGGCTGCGCATCTTCTGGCAGGCCTACTTCTGGGTGATCGTCTGCACCGCCGCCGCGCTGCCGTTCATGAAGGCCACGCGCCAGCAGGTGTCCACCGCGCTGGTCAAGGCGGGCAAGCGCGCCGGGCGTCCGTTCATGTCGGCCTCGGTGTTCTTCGCCATCGCCTACGTCATGAACCATTCCGGCAAGGGCGCGGACTGGGCGCTGGCCCAGCCGCTGCACAACATGGTCTACGTCATGGCCGACGCCTCGGCCGCGCTGTTCGGCAAGATGTACCCCTTCGTGGCCCCGTACCTGGGCCTGCTGGGCGGGTTCATCAGCGGCTCTGAATCGTCGTCCATCGCCATGCTGACCAAGCTGCACCTGTCCACGGCCGAAAAGATCGGCGCGTCGGGGCTGGTCATCGCGGCGGCCAGCGGCATCGGCGGCGGGCTGGCCAGCGTCATTTCGCCCGCCAAGCTGCAGAACGCGGCGGCCAGCATCGACCGGATCCGCGAGGCGTCGCAGGCCATCCGGCCCGCCTTCGTCATCTCGGTGCTCATCACCACGGTCTGCGCCGTCATGACCATGTTCTGGGCCTTCCCCAACTAGCCGCCAGACACGTACGACAGACACCTGCGACAACAACGACAAAGGCCGGGAGCAAATACGCTCCCGGCCTTCATCGTTTGCGGCTACAGACACGCGGCAGGAAAAATGCCGGCTACCCCAGCCCTGCCGCGCGCCACAAAAGGCCCGCCCCGGATACGGCGAACAACCCCAGCAGCACCTTGCGGAAGGCGGCCTCGTCCAGACGCCCGAAGCACAGATGTCCACCGTACAGTCCGGCGGCCAAGGCGGGCAGCCCCACGCAGAACAGCAGCAGCACCCGCCCGGTGATTTCTCCGTGCACCCCCTGCGCGCCCACGATGCCCACGCCAGCCAGCAGGAAGTATCCGGCCAGGGTGGCCTTCAGCGCGTGGCGGCCCCAGCCCTGGCGCATGGCCCACGCGACGACCGGCGGGCCGTTGATGCCCACGGCCGCGCCCAGCGCGCCGCTGACCAGCCCCACCGCCACGGTGACCGCGTGGCGCAAGAATACGCATCCGCGAACCGCATCCTGCGCAGGGGCGGGCCCACCCGCCGGGGGTGCCGCGCCCTCCCCTTCGCCCTGTGCCGGGGCGCTGCCCCCGCCGGACGCGGACCGGGCGGCGAACACGGTGAACGCCAGCACCATGGCCCCCAGCAGCCCTTCCAGCCACGCTTCCGGGGCCACGGACAACAGCCTGCCGCCCACGGCCATGCCCGGCAGCGACGTTAGCAGCAACACGGCCAACGGACCGCGCCGCACGTGGCCGAGCATGCGCCCCACCAGCGCCACGTTGATGGCCAGAGCCATCAGGCAGCCCAGCGGCACGGCCACCCGCATGCCCAGCACGGCCACCAGCAGGGGCAGGGCAATGACCGTGGAGCCGAACCCGGCAAAGCCCTGGGTGAACCCGGCGGCCAGCGCGGCCGCGCTCACCGCGCCCACGGTCCCCATGGTCCCCATGACGTCCGGGGAGCGCAGCCCGGCGGCGTCCAGCGTGCCGACAATATCCGCGAGGCCGGGAAACAGGGAGGACAGGCCCGCAAGAACGGATGCGGCCTGCGCGGCAAGGCCGGTCATGCCGCCCCCGCGCCGCCGTCGGCGACGGGCATCGCGGCCCGCTCACCGATGCGCCGCTTCACGTCTTCCGTCCATTGCGGCCCGAACACGTCGTCCATGACCTCCAGCGCGAAGCGGGCGGAAACGGTGGCCGGTCCGCCGCCCATCTCGATGCCCACCTCCACCGCCTCCAACACCTGGGCGGCGTCGGCCCCGGCGGCGGTCGCCTGTTCGATGTGCCACTGCATGCACGAGCGGCAGTCCAGCACCACGGAAATTCCCACGGCGATCAGTTCCTTGTGTCGCTTGGGCAACGCCCCGTCGGCGTAGGCGGCCCGCTCCATGTCCAGAAAGGCGGCGTACACGGGGGCGCGCAACCCCGCAAGCCGGGAATGGGCGCGCTTGCGCTGCACTGTCAGCGCGCGCAGTTGATCGTTCACGGCGTTCTCCTTTGATTCGCATTTTCCGAATGATGAAAGGAGCACATCTCTCCTTGCCTGCCATGATATCCCGTGCCACCCTGCGAGACAAACGAATCGTCGTGAATTCGTTGTTCATTAAAATCGAATGATACCGTCGTCAGACGCACCGCCCCGAACAGTGTGCACCGGACGATACGCACCGGAGACCCCGCATGGACATCCGCCACCTGAAGACCTTTCTGGCCGTGGCCGCCGGGCTTTCCTTCCGCAAGGCGGCCGAGGCCCTGCACTATGCCCCCTCCACCGTCACCGCGCAGATCCGCGCGCTGGAGGAAGACCTGGGCACGCCGCTGTTCGAGCGCACCGGCCGCCGCGTGCTGCTTACCGACCACGGACGGCGGCTGCTGCCCCGCGCCCGGCGCATTGCCGAAATGGCCGACGACGCCCGCCGCGCCGTGACCCACGACGCGGATTCGGGCGAACTTTCCGTGCGCATGTCGCAGAGCCTAGGCATGCTCTGCCTGCCCGAGGCGTTGCGCCGCTTCCGCACGCGCTTTCCGGCCACTCGGGTGCACGTGGCCACGGCCTCGCGCCACGGCTTGGCGGCGGACCTTCGCCACGGCGAGGTGGACCTGGCCCTGCTGCTGGGCCGCCCCTTCGCCGCCGAAGGAGTGAACATGGAAACCCTGCGCCAGGAGCCGCTGGTGTGCATCACCGCGCCCGGTTCGCCCCTGGCCGCGCTGGACCGGGTGACGCCCGCCGATCTCGCCGGGCAGCCGCTGGTGCTCACCCGTCACGTGTGGAGCCTGCGCCCCGCCATCGAACAAACCCTGGCCGCCGCCCACGTGCAGCCGGGGCCAGTGCTGGAATGCTCCAGCATTTCCATCGTGCGGCGCTGCGTGGCCGCCGGGCTGGGCGCGGCGGTGGTCCCGCTGTGCGCCGTGCGCGACGAGGTGGACCGGGGAGTGCTGTGCGCCCTGGACGCCTCTGCCCTGGACGCCTCCGCCCTGGCCGACGTGCCGCTCCGTGCCCCGGTGCTGCTGGCCCTGCCCGCGCAGCGGCGCATTGCGGCCGCGGCAGTATTCTTCGCCGGGGTGCTGCGCGAGGTGTTCCGACCGTAGCCGCCCACCCTCCGCTCACCCACCCGGCCTCGGGCCAGCGCGGGCGGCCCCTGCGCACGCCAGACGCAAACGAAGACGCCGCAGCGTTTCCACTGCGGCGTCTTCAAAATATGGTGCCGAGGAAGGGACTCGAACCCTTACAGGATTTCTCCCACTACCCCCTCAAGATAGCGTGTCTACCAATTCCACCACCTCGGCACGGGGAACGACCGTATAGCCTTGGACAACCCGGCTTGGCAAGCGTTTTCTGCTGTTTTTCCGCGCCCCGATGACTGTCACGGGCAGACGGACGACATGGGCGTGCCACCGGTGCACAGGGCCAGCATCCGGCCCGCACCCCGTTCACACCCGGCCCACGGCGAACGCACGTCGGCACGGCAGCCGCCACAGGGCAGAACGAGGACGGCGTGAGACCGGATACCCGCGCCACCCTTCCGGCACTCCCATGGAGGTACGGAGCCCATGGCGCACGACAGTCCCGTCCCCCCCGCGTGGCGATTCCATCGCGCCATCAGCGGCTTGCGGTGGTTGCGGGTTTGCATGTACTGTCGAGCCCTGCCTTCATCCGCCCCGGCACCGGCCGTTTTTCCGGTGGCCGCCGCCCTTGCGGGCCGCCCATGCCACGGGCATGGCGTCCTGCCCTGTCGTGCGGCCCGGCCACGACGGGTACACCGAACACCAGCGAACCACACCGACGCATGAACATACCCAACTTCCGCCCCGCCCCGCAGGCCACCGGCAGCATCCTGTGCCTGGACATCGGCAGCGGCACCCAGGACGTGCTGCTGACCATGCCCGGCCTGAACCCGGAGAACTGGCCGCGCTTCGTGCTGCCCACGCCCGCCCGCCGGGTGGCGAAACGCATCGCCGAACTCACCGCCGAAGGCCGTCACATCTGGCTGCACGGCGAGAACATGGGCGGCGGGTTCTTTGGCGCGGTGAAGGCCCACGTGGCCGCCGGGCTGCGCATGGTCGCCCATCCCGATGCCGCCCTGGCCCTGCACGACAATCCGGAACGGGTGCGCGCCCTGGGCGTGGACATTGCCGACGCCTGCCCCGCCGGTTTCGCGCCGGTGCGCCTGGCCGACTACGAGCCCGGCTTCTGGCGCGCCCTGCTGGACACCTGCGGCCTGCCGCAGCCGCACCTGGTGGTGGCCGCCGCGCAGGACCACGGGCACCATCCGCAGGGGTCCAACACCGTGGGCCGCTTCGAGCTATGGCGCGACTTCCTCAATACGTCCCCGGACGGCCCGTCCGGTGACGGCCAAGCCGGCGCGAACCCGGCCAGCCTGATCTACGCCGCGCCCCCAGCCCACTTCACCCGCCTGGCAACCTTGCAGCGGGCCATCGGCGGCGGCCCCGTGGCCGATACCGGCGCGGCCGCCGTGTTGGGCGCACTGGCCCTGCCGGAGGTGCAGGCCCGCAGCGCCCGCGAAGGTGTGCTGGTGGTCAACGCGGGCAACAGCCACACCATCGCCTTTCTGGTGTTTCGCCAACGGGTCTGGGGCGTGTACGAGCACCATACCGGCATGCTGACCACCGAAAGCCTGCTGCACGACCTGAACGAATTCCGCCTGTGCTGGCTGCCCGACGAGCAGGTGCGGGCCGCCGGGGGCCACGGCAGCGCCTTTGCCCCGGACATCCCGCCGGAGACCGAGGGCTTTCGCCCCGCCTTCGTGCTGGGGCCGCGCCGCGAGATGCTGCGCGGGCACGGCCAGTTCATCGCCCCGCACGGCGACATGATGCTGGCGGGCTGCCACGGCCTGCTGCACGGGCTGGCCCTGCGCGGCGGGGCCTAACAGCGTCATGCCTACCACGCGACCGGGCTGACCGACCGAGCGGCAAGTTTCAGCCTCCGTGCGGCGGCTTTGCCCGGTTCGCAGGCGGTGGGCACGTGCAACGCCTGCCGGTTGCAACGCCACCCGGACACACGTTTTTTCGGCCAACACGGCCCGCCACGCGGGCAACCATAAGAGAGGGGTGCCATGGATTTCTTCGACATCGCCGAAACCTGGAGCCGCGAGGCCATCTCCGCCGCCCAGATCGTCCGCCTGCGCAACACCGTCGAGCAGGCCATGAAGTCGCCCTTCTACGGCCAGCGGCTGAAGGAGGCGGGCGTCACCCCCGGCTCCATCCGCTCGCTGGACGACGTGCGGCGCATCCCGCTCACCAGCAAGGACGACCTGCGCTCGCAGTACCCCGACGGGCTGCTCTGCGTGCCCAAGGCCGAGCTTGTGCGCATGCACGCCTCCAGCGGCACCACCGGCACCCCCACCGTGGTCTACCACACCCAGTCCGACCTCAATTCCTGGGCGGACCTGATGGCCCGCTGCATGTACATGGTGGGCATCCGCCGCGAGGACGTGTTCCAGAACATGGCCGGGTACGGCCTGTTCACCGGCGGCCTTGGCATCCACTACGGGGCCGAGCGCCTGGGCTGCCTGACCATCCCCGCCGGGGCGGGCAACACCCGCCGCCAGGTCAAGCTGGTGCGCGACTTCAAGACCACCGTGGCCCACATCATCCCCTCGTACGCCCTGTATCTGGGCGCCGCGCTGCGCGACGAGGGCGATAACCCCGCCGAACTGCCCCTGCGCATCGCCCTCATTGGCGCGGAACCCCACACCGAGGAGGCCCGCCGCCGCATCGAGGACATGCTGGGCCTGAAAGCCTACAACTCTTACGGCCTGTCCGAGATGAACGGCCCCGGCGTGGCCTTCGAGTGCGTGCACCAGAACGGCCTGCATGTCTGGGAAGACGCCTACATCGCCGAAATCATCGACCCCGCCACCGGCGAAGCAGTGCCCGACGGCGAGGTGGGCGAACTGGTCATGACCACCCTGTGCCGCCAGGGCATGCCCGTGCTGCGCTACCGCACCCGCGACCTTACCCGGTTCCTGCCCGGCGAATGTCCCTGCGGCCGCGTGCACCGCAGGCTGGACCGCATCCTGGGCCGCGCCGACGACATGCTCATCGTCAAGGGCGTGAACATCTACCCCATGCAGGTGGAACAGGTGCTCATGGGCTTCCCCGAAGTGGGGCAGAACTACCTGATCGTGCTGGAACGCGACGATTTCCGCGACGTGCTGCGCGTGAAGGTGGAAATCCGCGACGAATTCTTCGAGGAAGACATGCGCAAGCTGCACGGCCTGCGCGAACGCATTACCCGCCGCATCCACGACGAAATCCTGGTCACCCCCAAGGTGGACCTGGTCCAGCACAACAGCCTGCCCAAAAGCGAAGGCAAGGCCCAACGCGTGCAGGACCTGCGCGAACGCCCCGCGTTGTAAAAAAGAAAGGGAAAGAAAATATGGGGGAAGGGGGAAAACTTTTGCGGCAGCCGTTTGTGAGCGCGCAGCGCGAACATTACGGATGGCGACCGCAGAGCGAAAAGTTTTCCCCCTTCCCCCATGCCCCCTTCCCTCTTTCAAAACTTTTCGATTGGGGGATATGATTTCAAAGCAACGCGCGGCCGCATGCGGATCGTGACGCAAACCTACCGAACGGAACTCCCATGGACTACATTCTCGCCACCCTTTGCATCATCGTGCTGTTCGGCATGATCGGGCTCAACGTGTTCGGGCTGCCGGGCAACTGGCTGGCCGTGGGCGTGCTGGCGCTGTGGAAGCTGCTGGCCCCGGCCGCGCCGGGCATGGACACGTGGTTCTTCGCCACGGTCGTCGGGGCCGCCGCCGTGGGCGAGGTGCTTGAGTTCGGCGTGCAGATGCTGGGCGGCAAGCGCTACGGCTCCACCGGCCGGGGCAACCTGGGCGGCATTCTGGGGGCCATTGCCGGGGCAATCCTGGGCGCGCCCTTCCTGTTCGGCCTGGGTGCGCTGCCCGGCGCGCTGGCCGGGGCGTGGTTCGGCTGCTACCTTGCGGAACTGAGCCACGGACGCCCGCGCGACGCGGCCCGCCAGGCCGCCTGGGGCGCGTTCGTGGGCAAGTTTCTGGGCCTGTCGCTCAAGTTCGCCGCCGGGGCCGTGGTGGCCGTCATGGGCGCGGGACAGGTCTGGCCCGCGTAGCCCCCTTTGCTCAACGGACCAAATATAAAGTTTGAAGAGGGGAATGGGGGTTTGGGGGAAAGGGGAGAAACTTTGCGGCAGCCGTTAGGCGAGCGCGCAGCGCGAGTCTTACGGATGGCGACCGCAGCGCGCAAAGTTTCTCCCCTTTCCCCCAAATTCTCCCCTATCCTGTCTTTCCCAACCCAACCTTCTTCCCCATACGACAATGCTGCAAAACCTGACTGTGGTGCTGGTAAAGACCCGGTTCCCGGAAAACGTGGGCATGGTGGCCCGGGCGTGCGCCAACATGGGCGCGCGCGACATCGTGCTGGTGGACCCGGAGCGCTGGAGCGAGGACGCGGGCGACCCGGCCAAGGCGGTGCCGCTGGCCACGCCCAAGGGCCAGGACATCCTGGCCGGGGTGCGCGTGGTGGCAACGCTGGCCGAGGCGGTGGCCGACTGCGCGGTGGTGTTCGGCACCACGGCGCGCACGGGCGGCTGGCGGCGCGAACTGCTCTCGCCCGAACGGGCGGCGGCGGAGGCCTGCCCGGTGCTGGCCGGGGGCGACCGGGTGGCCGTGGTGTTCGGCCCGGAAGACCGGGGCCTGACCAACGACGAGATCGAGCACTGCCACAGGCTGCTGACCATCCCCACCGCGCCGGAGGCATCCTCGCTGAATCTCGCGCAGGCGGTGCTGGTGGTGCTGTACGAATGCCTGAAGGGCACGGCGGCGCACCCCTTCCGCCCCGGCCCCGGACCTGATTCACGCCTGGCCACCCACGCGGAACTGGAACGCCTGCACGACACCCTGCGCGACACCCTGCTGGCCATCGACTACCTGCGCGCCGACAACCCCGACTACTTCATGATGCCGGTGCGCCGCTTTCTGGGCCGCACCCGGCTGCGCCGCCACGAATTCGATCTGGTCATGGGCGTGTGCCGCCAAGTGAAGCGCATGGCGACCCTGGCCGCCACCGGCACCAGCGCACCCACCGAAAAAAAGAGCACTCCGGACGACACGGAAGACAGGTAAAAGCAGCCCCTCGCGCTCTGCCGCGCTGCCCGCCACGCTTATTCCCGCACAGCCTTCCGCCCGCGCCCCGAAACGGCGCAACGCAACGGCCCGGTGTACTGAACCGGGCCGTTTTTGCGTATTCGACACGGCACACAGCCGCCATCACAGGACGCTCACCTCGGAAACTCATTTTTTAGTTTTCTGATTCAACATGTTGAAGCACCACTGCAACGCACGCGTATGCAAAAATCGATTGACCTCTTGTGAAAAATGGTGCAACCCCCCACCAAAGAAGTGGGGCCTTGCGTACCTGTGGGGGAACGTCAACGGGAGGCGACGACCATGCGGCTAGACTCGCTCAAAATCACCACCAAGATGTACTCCGGGGTCATCATGGTGGTGTTGTGCACCATCGTGTTCCTGTCCGGGATCGTGGCCTGGCGCACCCAGCGCACGCTGGACAAGATGGGCCATGACAATCTTGCAGGCTTCATGGACGCCATGTGCGACGTGGCCGCCATGCAGGACCGCATTGGCGGCGAAGCGCTGCACAACAGCCTGGAGGCGCTGGCCAGCTCGTTGATAGGGCAAGGCGAACTGTACCTCAGCGCCACCGGCAAGTCGGAGCACGAGGTTGTCGACCAGACCAGCGGGGCCAAAACCCGCGTTGCCGTGCCGGACTTCGAGCTGAGCAGCGACGGCATGCCCCTGCCCTTCTCGCCCAACACGCTGGTGGAAAAGCACAAGCGTTCGGTGGGGTCGGACGCCACCCTGTTCGCGCTGCTGCCCGGCAAGCTGCTGCGGGTGGCCACCACCATCACCGACGCGCAGGGCAAGCGCGCCATCGACACCTACATCCCCGAGTCCAGCCCGGTGTACAAGGCCATTGCCTCGGGCAGCGACTACACCGGCCGGGCCACGGTCATGGGGCACGCCTACCGCACCCACTACCGCCCGTTGAAGGACGCCTACGGCACGGTCATCGGCGCGCTGTTCGTGGGCGAACCGCTGCTGAGCGAGGCCTTCCGCACCATGTTCGGCCAGGCCAAGGTGGGTGGGCGCGGCTATACCTTCATCTTCACGCCCGACGGCACCCGCGCGCTGCACCCCACCCGCACCGGAACCAACATCCTGCAGGACAGCTACGGCAAGCAGATGCTGGAAACCCGCAACGGCTTCCTGGAATGGGAATACCAGGGCCACAAGGTGGGCTTCGTGCGCTATTTCGAGCCGTGGGACCTGTACCTGGCCGTGGCCATGACCCGCGACGAGATGTTGCAGGGCGCGGACACGGACATGCTGCGCTGGACGGCGGGCGGCGGCGTGGCCGCCCTGGCGCTGGCGGTGCTGTTCGTGTGGGTGCTGGTGCGCGAACTGATGAAGCCCATGGGCCAGCTTGCCGCCTATGCCCGCACCGTGTCCGGGGGCGATTTTTCGGCCGTCATGCACTATGCCGCGCGCGACGCCGTGGGCGACACCATTGCCGCCGTCAACGCCATGGTGGCCGAGATGAAGAACAAGCTCGGCTTCACCCAGGGCGTGCTGAACGGGATGACCGTGCCCTTCGCCATCAGTTCGCCCGACGAGAAGGTGGTGTTCACCAACGAGGCGCTGGTGAAGCTGCTGGAACGGCCCGGTGCCCCCGCCGACTGGGTGGGCAAGCCGCTTGACCGCTTCGTGTACGGGCGCGCCGTGGACGACATGGCCACCCGCCGGTGTCTGCAACACGGCAACGCCGAATGCAACCTGAGCGTGGACCTGACCACCGAGACTGGCAACACCGTACACGCCCAGGTGGACGTGGCCCCGCTGTACGACCTGGACGGCAGGCTCATCGGGGCCTTCACCATCTACGCCGACGTCACCGGGCTGCGCACCCAGCAGGCCCGGACAGAGGCCCAGCACGCCGCCATCACCCGCGTGGCCGAGCAGGCCGACGCCATCGCCCGCCAGCTTGCCACGGCGGCCGAGGAACTGGCCCGCCAGGTGGACGAGGCCAACGGCGGCGCGGACCGCCAGCGCGCCCGCACGGCAGAGACCGCCACCGCCATGGAGCAGATGAACGCCAGCATGCTGGAGGTGGCCAGCAACGCCTCGCAGGCGGCGGGCAACGCCGAGGGCGCGCGCGCCAAGGCCGACGAGGGCGAACACCTGGTGGCCGACGTGGTGCAGGCCATCACCGGCGTGCGCGACCTGGCCGTGGACCTGCGCGCCAACATGGAAGGGCTGGGCCGCCAGGCCGAGGACATCGGCCGGGTGATGCAGGTCATCGAGGACATCGCCGACCAGACCAACCTGCTGGCGCTGAACGCGGCCATCGAGGCGGCGCGGGCGGGCGACGCCGGGCGCGGCTTTGCCGTGGTGGCCGACGAGGTGCGCAAGCTGGCCGAAAAGACCATGGGGGCCACCCGTGAGGTGGGCCAGGCCATCGCCTCCATCCAGACCGGCGCGCGCGACAACGTGCAGGCCACGGCGGCGGCCGTGGACGCGGTGATGCGCTCCACCGAACTCACCGAAAAGTCCGGCGGCACGCTGAAGGAGATCGTGAGCATGGTGGACCAGACCGCCGACCAGGTGCGCTCCATCGCCACCGCGTCGGAGCAGCAGTCCGCCGCCAGCGAGCAGATCAGCCGGTCCACCGAAGAGGTGAACATGATCGCGCAGGACACGGCGGAGATCATGTCCCGCTCGGCATCGGCCGTGAACGAACTGGCCGGCCTGGCCGGGGACCTGCGCAGGCTCACCGCCGAGATGCGCGCCTGACCGGCGCGGCTGCGACATTCCGCCTTCCGGCAACGCGAAAGGGGGACGCCACATGGCGTCCCCCTTCATGTCATGTCCGCATGCGGACGGCGGCGTCGGACATCCTGCCGATGCCGATCCGGCTGGCGGTTACGCCGCCCCGTTGCCCCCGTTGCCGGTCTGGACGCCCGCCTGGGAGCCGGGCTGGGCTCCAATTTGAGCCAACAGGCGTTCGCCCGCCGGGGTATCCAGCACATCGCGCAGGCCGTGCACCACGCTCACGTCGTAGCTGTCGGTCTGGCTTTCCAGGGCGTCCAGCACCTTTTCCAGGGGCAGGGCCGGGCGGTACGAACGCGGGCGCAGCATGGCGCAGAAGGCGTTGGCCACGGCCAGAATGCGCGCGTGGGCGGATATCTGCTCGCCGGAAAGACCATCGGGGTAGCCCTTGCCGTCCTGCCGCTCGTTCATCTGGATGATGGCGGGCAGCACCGGCAGGTCGAACTCGATGGAGGACAGCACGTCGCGGGCGTATTCCACGTGGCGCTCCATCTCGTGCTTTTCCTCGGCTGTGAGCTTGCCGGGCTTGTTCAGGATGTCGCGCGGCACGAACATCTTGCCCACCTGCGAAAGGTTGGCCGCCGCCTCCACCGTGGCCACGTCGCGCTCGCCAAGGCCCATGACCCGCGCCGTCAGGCTGGCCGCAAGGCCCATCAGCCGCGAATGCCCGGCCAGATAGGGGTCGGTCTGCTCGATGGCGCGCACCAGCGCGTCGATGGTCTGCTGCACCACCCGGCGGTTGCGCTCCTGCGCCTCCACGAGGTCGGTGATGTCGTGGAACACCGAAACCACGCCGCGCACCTGCCGCCCGTCCGGCCCGAACAGCGGGGCCTTGACGATCTGGAAGTGGCGCTTGCGCGATTGCAGGTAGACCACCTCGTGTACCGTGGCCGGGTCGCCTCCCATCAGCACCTGGGCGTCGGGGGCGGTGATGCGCCGGGCGGTGTCGAAGCCGAACACCGCCTGCATGTCCATGCCCAGCAGTTCTTCGGGGCTGCGGCCCACGGCGCGGGCAAAGGCCCGGTTCACGTACTGGAACACGCTCTGGTCGTCGGTGAGCGAGACGGGGTGCGTCATGGCCGAGTTGATGCCGTCCAGCAACTGCTTCTGGTCGTCGATGACCTCGAACAGGGCCTTGAAGTCGCGCGCTATCTCGCGCTGCTCACGGCCCACCAGCCACCACCACAGCGAGGCCAGCGCCACCACCAGCAGCAGGGTGCACAGCACGGCCAGCCCCACCACGGTGCGTTCGCGCTCGGCCAGGCGGGCCAGGGCCAGTTCCGCCGGAATTTCCTCCACGGTCCACCATTCAAGCTGCGGCAACTTGCGCCCGGTGGAGTACACCGACGTCGCGCCGTCCACGGAAATCCGCCGCGCGAAGGGCAGGTCGCCGGTTTCGGCGAAGGCGGGCGGGGAAACGTTCTGCAGCCCTTCCTGGGCCGAGGGGGCGATTTCCTCGAAGCCGCGCGGGGTGCGCTGCACCAGACGCGACACCTGCCCCTTCTCCACCAGCGGCGAGGCGGCCAGGAACTCGCCCACCTTGCCGGAGATGATCTTGGACAGCAGCAGCACCGCCACGGGGCGCGCGCCGGTGGTCGCCTCGAACTGGGGCGGCAGGATGGGCATGAACAGGTCCAGCACCAGCCCGGTCTGGGTGGAGCGGGCGTGCGAGAAGCGCATCCGGCCCGTTTCCAGCACCGCGCGGATGGCCGCCTGCTGGTCTTCGGACAGGGGCACCGGCGTTGCGTCGGTGGAAATGTAGGTCTGGGCGCGGGTGTTCACGATGCGCCCGGAGACGAAGTCGGAATAGGTCACGAACTCGCGCAGCAGGTTGCGCATCAGCGGCAGTTGCGCTGCCAGCTGCGAGATGTCGTCATCGTCGGCACGAACGCCGGGCTTGCCCGCCTTGTCCCCGTTCTTGCCGGGCTGGGCAGGTTGCGCGGCCTTGTCGGCACCCTGTCCGGGTCCCTGTCCGGGCTTGTTCAGCAGCAGGCCCACGTCGCCGTCCAGCTGGTTCACCTCCGAGGCGAACAGCCGGAACAGGTCGGCGTTGATCAGCCGCGCCCCCTGCTCGGTCATGGAATCCAGCCACAGGTTCACGGACTCCACGCGGGCCAGCGTCAGCACGGCCTGCCGCTGGGCGATGTCCGTCTCCAGCTTGTGCCGGGCGTCGGTGATGTTCCAGTAGGCCCCCACCGTGGCGGCCGCCACGGTGACCCCAAGCACCACGATGCCGAACCACAGAAGCCGCGAACGGCCGGCGGGTCTGTCGCGGTCCGGCGTGCCTGTCGATGCGCTGTTCTCTGCCATGGGTCCTCCGCGGTCTAGAGCAAATTTTCAATCGGGGCGGGCGGCGCTTTTCGCGCCGCCGGGGCATTTCTCGACAGACGTTTCCGATGTCGAAATGCCTATTGCATTCTTCGGGTGCCGGGGCCGCCCCTTACGGGAATGTGCGCCCATCGGTGTTCTTCGTTTATGGAGTACTGCGGCACGTAATGTCCGTAACGCTGGTGCGACAGCACCACATTGGAAAGGTTGTCCAGCACGTAGGCGTCCCCGCCCGTGTACACCACCAGGATGGCATGTGCCAGCCGCCGGATGGAGTCGAGCAGGATGACGATACGCATGTCGGAAACAGGCACGCCAAGCTGCTTCAGGGCGAAATATTTGGTTATGGCGTAGTCTTCGCAGTCGCCCGACTTGCGCAGGAACTCCACCGGAGCGGCCCAGTAGTCCACCACGCCCCACACTTCGCTGTCCAGCCGGTAGGGCCATTGATTGAAGAGCGAATTCACGTTGCGCAGCTTGTCCATGGTGGACAGCCCGCGCCATTCCGAACGCAACTCGCCCCACAGGGCATTGCGCCCGCCCAGCGCCCGCTCCGGAATCAGGCCGGGGTTCTTGCGGTCCACGCCCAGCACGCGGTCCCACTTGGGCAGGTTCTTCAGCGGCCCCCGGAACTCGATGGTCTTGAACAGCCTGATGCCGGTGGAGCCTTTGGGCGCGGGGGTTGCCTCCGCGGCGGGCTGGCCCGGCTGGCCCGATTGGCCCGGCTGGCGTGCTTGCCCCGGCTGCTCAGCCTGGGCCACCAGGGGCGCGTCGGGCACGCCCACCGCGCCCTTGCCCGCGACCTCGCCAGCCGTCTTGTCCACGCCATCACGGTCGGGACGCTCGGAGCCGACCGCGCCGACCGCGCCATTGGGCACATCGCCAGGCCCGGCCGCATGGCCCGCCGCGCCGTCCCCTGCATCGCCCCCAGCATCACCCTTGTCCGGCCCGGTGGTCACCACTTCCGCCCGCGCGTCTTGCCGGGGCGGCTCGCCGGAGGCCTGCCGCGCTTCCTGCGTCTTTCCGGTCCCGTCCACCGCCCCGCGCACCTCGGCGGGGGCCGGTGGTTGCTGCCGCGCGGTCGCATCGCCGTCCTGCGCCTGCATGGGCGCGGCCTTGGGGGCGGACCCGCCCGCCATGGCCGTCCCGCGCCACGCGCCGGTCCCGACCGCCAGCGCCATCGCCAGCAGGGCGCACAGCAGCAGGACCGGAACCGAAGGGAAATCACCAACACCCTGCATCAGGCCACGCGCACCTTGCCCACATGCGCCGGGTCCACATGCGCCGGGTTCACGGCGCGAACGCGCCCCCCCGGCCCGGTCCGCCGCAACCGGCGGGCCGGGGAGACTCGGCGCGCTTCCCGCGCCGGTTCCCACGCCCATGGCCCCATTTCGCATCAACGCTCCCGCATGGCATTCTGCTGCGCCTTCAAGATGGGCTTCAGCAGATAATCAAGCACCGTCTTCTTGCCGGTAAGAATGTCCACCGTGGCGGTCATGCCCGGCATGATGGGCAGGTTTTCGCCGCGATAGGTGATGGCGTTCTTCTTGGTGCGCAGCTTGACCAGGTAGTAGAACTCGCCCTTGCGGTCCTCTATGGTGTCCGCGCTGATCTGCTCCAGCCCCGCCTCCAGCCCGCCGTAGATGGAAAAGTCGTAGGCGGTGATCTTGACGATGGCCTTCTGCCCCGGATGGAGGAAGGCGATGTCCGCCGGGCGGACGCGCGCCTCCACCAGCAGGGTGTCGTCCAGCGGAACCAGCTCCAGGATGGATTCGCCCGGCTTCACCACCCCGCCCTGGGTATTGATGATGATCCGCTTCACCGTGCCGCGCACCGGGGCGCGCAGGTCGGTGCGGGTCACGCGGTCTTCCCCGGCGGACAGGGTTTCGCGCAGCGAGTTCAGTTCCACGCGGCGCTTGTTGATTTCTTCCACCGCCTGCGAACGCACCTCTGCCTTGCGGTGCGACAACCGCTGCTCCACTTCGTGCACGGCGGACCGGGCTTTGGGAATGTTCACGGCCAGCGAACTGATGTCGCCGCGCAGCTGGATGACGCGCTGCTCAAGGCTCAGGTAGTCCACCTTGGAGTATATCTGCTTCTCCACCAGCGGCCGGGCGATGTCGCGCTGCTCCTGCGCCACGCGCAGGCTGGCGCCCAGTTGCCCCTGCCGCCCCACCATTTCGTCCACTTCCTGGCGCTTTTGCGAAAGCTGGCTTTCCAGCACGCTCAGTTCCAGTTCCAACTGGCGCTTGCGCGCGTTGTGGATGGAGGTCTGGTCGGCCACCACCTGCGGGGCCTTCTGGATCACCTCCTGCGGGTACACCGGGTCCTTGCCCGCCATTTCCGCCTCCAGCCGGGCGATGGCGGCCATGTGCTCGTACGACTTGGACACCGCGTCGCGAAAGAAGCTGGCCGCCGATTCGTTGTCCAGACGCACCAGCACCGTGCCCTTTTCCACTATCTGCCCTTCGCGCACGAAAATCTCGCTGATGATGCCGCCTTCCAGGTTCTGGATCTCCTGGATGCGCTGCGAGGGAATGACCTGGGCCTGGCCGCGCGTCACCTCGTCCAGCGGCGCGAAGGCCGACCAGACGATGAACACCAGAAAGAACACGCCCAGCGAGGCGGACAGCAGGAAGGCCAGCGGGTGCCCCTTGCGGTGCAGGGCCGCATCCACCTCGCTCATGAATTCCAGGTCGTCGCGGCGCACGCCCTGCTCGGCCCCGTTGCCCATGGAGCCGCCCCGGACAGCCCCGGCCAGACGCTGGCCAAGGGTGGACGCACCGGAACCAGTCTGGCCCGGGGCCATGCCCGGAGGCATGCCGGGGGGCATGCCGGAAGGCGTTGCCCCCCCCGTGCCGCCCGCCGTGCCGCCCGCCGTGCCGCCCGCCGTGTTCGATGAAGTCCCGCCAGCTGTGCTCTTGTCGTTTTCCATGGTCATGCTCCCGTTAGCCCTGACGAGGGGCGGCTGCGGGCGCGCCCGTGAAGCGTGCGGCCCCGGCCGCGCGCACCTGATCGCCGCGCAGCGCGGCAAGGACGGCCTGCTTGGGGCCGTCGGCCACCACCTTGCCGTGGTCGAGCACCACCAGCCGGTCCACCAGATCAAGCATGCTCACCCGGTGGGTGACGAGGATGAGCGTCTTCTTGCCCAATATTTCCGCAAGGCGGCGCTTGAGCGCCATTTCCGACGAATTGTCCATGTTGCTGGACGGTTCGTCCAGTATCAGCACGTCCGGGTCGTGCAGCAGCGAACGCGCCAGGGCCACGGCCTGGCGCTGCCCGCCCGAAAGGGCCATGCCCCGCTCGCCCACCGGCATGCCGAAGCCCGCCGGGTGCCCGCGCACGAAATCGACCACGCCCGCGATGGTGGCGGCGCGCAGGATCATGCGGTCGTCGGCGTTGGGCACGCCGATGGCGATGTTGTCGCGCACCGAGCCGTAAAACAGGTAGTTGTCCTGCGCAAGGTAGCCCACGCGCGAACGCAGGTCGGCCATGTCCATCTGGCGGATGTCCACCCCGCCGAAGCGCACCGCGCCGTCGCGCGGCTGGTACAGCCCGATGGCCAGGCGGCCCATGGTCGACTTGCCGGACCCCATGCGCCCGATGACGCCCACCCGCTCGCCGGGGCGTATGGTCATGTTCACGTTTTCCAGCGCCAGCCGCTCGGAACCGGGATAGGCGAAGGACACGCTCTCGAAGACGATGGAATGCTCCAGCGGGCCGAAATCGACATACGGACGGTCCTCTGGCCGTTCCGTGGGCAAATTCATGAGCATATCAAGCGATTTCAGCGCCATGCGCGACTGCTGCAGCCGCGCCAACATGGCCGCCACCTGGCTCAGCGGGGCCATGGCGCGCGAGGCCAGCATGTTGCAGGCGATGAGCCCGCCCATGGTCAGCAGGCCGTCGGAAATGCGGTACACGCCCCAGATGATCACCGTCACGCTAACCAACTGGGTGAACAGGATGGACATGGTCACCGAGATGTTGGCCAGCCCCTTGGTGTGCGCGTTGGACGAGGCGCTCATGCCCACCACCTTCTCCCAGGCGTGCTGCATGCGGCCTTCGGCCAGCGACGACTTCACGGTTTCCAGGCCGTTGATGATCTCCACCAGCAGGGCGTTCTTCTGCATGCCCTCCTTGTAGCCCGCCTCGGCCAGACGCTGGAACGGCAGTTGGAGCAGCATGCCGATGCCCACCACAATGGGCACGGCCAGCATGGGCACCACCCCGATGGGGCCGCCGATAAAGCACACGATGAGCACGAACAGCACCAGGAAGGGCAGGTCCACCAGCGCCAGCAGCGTGGTGGAGCCGAAGAACTCGCGCAGCGACTCGAACTCGCGCAGGTTGTTGGCCAGCGAACCGGTGGAATCGGGCTTGGCGTCCAGGCGCAGGCTCATCAGTTGGTTCATCAGGCGGCTGGCCAGCACGATGTCGGCGTTGCGGCCCGCCACGTCCACGAAGTAGCTGCGCAGGTTGCGCAGCAGAAAATCGAACACGTAGGCGATGCCGATGCCGATGGCCAGCACCCACAGCGTCTCGGTGGCGCTGTTGGGCACCACGCGGTCGTACACGTTCATGAAGAACAGCGGGCTGACGATGGTCAGCAGGTTCACCACCACGCTGGCGAACAGCACGTGCTTGTAGATGGGCAGGAAGTGCAGCAGCGTGTCCCAGAACCAGCGCTTGGCCTTCAGCAGCTTTATCTCGCTGGCCCGGCGGTCCAGCTTGCCTTCCAGCCGGGCGAACATGGCGTAGCCGGTGTATTCCTTGGTCAGCTCGTCCACGGGCACCATGCGCGGTTCCATGCCCGTTTCCGGAAACAGCACCTCGGCCTTGTCACCTTGCAGGGACAGCAGCACGCAGGCCTTTTCCTGCCGCAGCAGCAGGATGCACGGCAGGGTCAGGGACGAGATGCGGTCCAGCGTGGGGCGGTACACCACGCTCGAGGCCATGCCCGCCGTGCGCGCGGCACGGATGCAGGCAGACGGGTGCACCGGCCCGTCGGTCATGGGCAGCCCGGCGATGAGGAACCGCGTGGACACCGGCTTGCCGTGCAGGCGGAACAGAAAACTCATGCACTCGATGAGCGGCGGGGTGTAGTCCACGTCGGCCGGGTCCAGCCCGCGCATGTCGGGAATGCCCGCCTGCGGCACCGGGGGCTCCAGCGCGGCGTCAAGCTGCGGGCCTTCCAGCGCGGCGGCGGTGGCGGCTGCGGCATCGCGCGGGATGGCGGAGGGCGGCGGGGGCGGCACGGGGCGCGGCGCGCCCACGGCGGGGATGGGTTCTTCCGGCGCGAAGGCGGCGGCGCGATAGGGATCGGGCGGCAGGGCCGGGCGCGGCGCGGGGGTGACGGACACCCCCGGCGGGGTTGCCATGCCGGACGAAGGCCTGCCCGGCGTCACCGTGGCGTGCAGGGGGGGCGGCCCGGCTGCCTGGCTGGCGGCGGGACCGCCGGACGGTGGCGTGCCAGACGGCTGCGTGGCGGACGACTGTGCGCCAGACGGCGGTGTGGCCCCTGCGGGCTTCGCCGTGGTCGCATCGGCAGGCCTGGCCGCGCCCGAAGGCGTGGCAGGCGCGGAGGCGGGCCTGGCCGTGCCTGCGGGCGTGGCCACGCCAGGTGACGGGGGCGACGACGAAGGAGCGGCAGCGGCTTTCGCCGCGTCGCCACCGGCACCCTTGCCAGCTTCGACGCCGGGGGCCTTGCCGGTCTCGCTGCCGGTTCCCGTGGCCGGGCGGCCAGCGAATCCGTAGGACGGCCGGGGCGGCCTGTCGCCAGACCTGTCGGCGGGACGATCCGCAGGGTGGTCAGCAGGTCGGCCCGGGGAACGTTCGTCGGGGCGGCTGGCGGCCTTGTCGGAAATCTTGTCGGCGGGGCTGCCCGACGGCTTGTCGGCCGCGCGTTCCGCCGCCCGTTCGGAAAACCGCGCCAGGGGGCGCTCGGCGGGCTTGCCCGCATCCGGCCCTGCCGGGCGCGCGGCGGTGGCTGCCGCCGACGCGGGGCTGACGGCGGAAACCCGCCCTGGCGATGCGCCCGAACCCTTGTCCGGTCCCTTGTCCGGCTCCTTGCCGGGTTGCGTGGCGTCGGGGCGAGCGGAAGGCGGGGAAGAAGGCTTGTCTGACACGGCGGACCCCTCGTGAGGTGAATGACCAATGGCGCAGCGGGGGGGACGGCAACCGGCCCCCCTTTCCGGACATTTCATCCTATACGCGCGGCCCCCCTGCCGCGCAACCGGATTATGGCGCTCCTCCTTTCTGCTTTCCCGCGTCCGAAGGCCGAAAAAACCAGCCTCCGCGACGACTGACGCGACGACCGCGCAAAAGCAGCCCCCCTAGCCGGGGCATGGGAAGCACCACGTCGCACCGCCTGGCGGACGCACCACTTCGCGGCGCGCACCAGCACGGCGCATCAACGCAACGCCTGGGATGTGGCGATAACGGGATATTTGCTGACGCATAGCCCAACCCCTCTTCAACCCCTTGTCATGACACAGCAAGTGCCACCTGTAAGGGGCGGCAGCAACGTCGCCGGGCAGATGACGGATTCCGTTGTGGCTCGTCCGGGAGCCAAGGCGTCTGCTGTCGTACGTATGATTCCGGGGCTGGGGGATGGCAGCGGAGCTTGGATCGACCTCTGGCCCGCGCTGCTTTCTGAGGCGGGGTCGGTCCCGGGGTGGCTCCTACTCCCGTCCGTTGATGGCGAATTTGCGCAGGGTACGCACGTTCGGCAGCCCCAGTTTGTTGACCATCCGCGTCAGATATGTCTCCACTGTCCTGGGGCTGATACCCAGGTTTGCGGCAACCTCCATGTTGCTCACACCGCGCGCCATGGCCGAGAAAATGGCCCGCTCCTGATCGCTGAGCAGAAAGAGCGGGTCCGTGGCCGGAGAGCCAGCCGTTTCATCCAGGCTCAATCCGGCGCGGTCGCTCAGGAAGCATTCACCGCGCAGCACGCCCTCTATCCCATCCAGCAGCACGCCTGGCTCCTCGCGCTTGGTCACATAGCCGTTCGCACCGCAGCGCAGCGCACGGTCTATGGTGCCGGGGTCTTCATGCATGGAATAGACCAGGGTGCGGACACCGTGTTCGGCAAGATCGGCGAGCAGGTCCAGGCCGCTGCCGTCCGCCAATGAAAGGTCCAGCAGCGCGAGATCGAAGGCGGCCTGTTCCAGACATTCCTTCGCGTCGGCGCAGGTTCCGGCTTCCACGCCGGGCGTGTAACCGTTGGACTCCAGCAGCAGGTTCAGCCCCTGACGCACGGCAGGGTGATCGTCGATGAGCAGAAAACGGCAATCGGCGGGGGTATGGGGTGGGTCAGCGGGAAGCATCTGGGCGGATTATCCTTGTGGAGGTGGGGGAAGCGTGTTTGTCGCACGGGGCTGCGCAGGTGACGACGGTGCCGCCCCTTGGTGCGTCCTCTATAGTCAGCTTGGCGTGGATGACATCGGCACGGTGGGCCATGATGCCAAGGCCAAGCCCTCCCATCCGGGCCCCCTGCCGTGCGGAGGCCTTGCGGCCAATGCCGTCGTCGCGAACGGTCAGGGTGACGCCGCCCTGGGCGGGGCAGAACAGCTGCACGCGGATGGTGCGTGCCTGTGCGTGCTTGGCCGCGTTGGTCAGTGCCTCCTGCGCGATGCGGTACAGCGTGCGCATGTTGGGATTGGTGCATTGCCCGCAGTGGCGGCGCATTTCGAGCCGTACGTTTATGCCCGTATCCTTGGCGATGCGTCGGGCCAGGTCGTCCAACGAGGGGCCCGGCGTCGCGGGGTCGTGCTCTACGGGCCAGAGACCGCGCGAGGTGCGGTAGGCGTCGTCGGTGGAGGCGTCAAGCAGGGCCGCAAGACTGGCCATGGTCGTGGCGTTGTCCGTTCCCGCAAGCCGCTTGTTCAGGATGGATGCGCGCAGCCGGGCTCCGGTGAGTTTCTGGCACAGGCCGTCGTGCAGTTCGTGGCTGATGCGCCTGCGTTCATCCTCGCTGATGTTGATCACTTCCTGTTCGAGCCGGTTGCGCTCTTCCATCTCGGCCATGAGCGACTGGTTCTTGCGCTCCAGTTCCTCGGAGAGTCTTTCCACGGATGTGAACGCATGGGTGAAGCGTTTGGCCAGGGCCAGCGATTGGGTGACAACCAGAAAGAGCATGCCGAACTTGATCAGGTAGGGCGTGTTGATGAGCTTGGCGTGGGAGAGGCCGTCGTTCAGGCAGGCGAGCAGGTGCACCCCGCTGCCGAGCAGCAGCAATCCCGCGCCGCTCATGCCGCGCCGTGCGCAGGCGAACAGGCGCAGGACGTAATAGACGCCGTAGCCCAGCCCGACAAAAATGCTGAACGCGATGTACTGGGAAACGCGGTGGTCCGGCGCGGTCGGCAGCAGCAGAAAGAATACCGCGAGGCGGAGGTCCACCAGATAGCGGACGGCGGGGTGGAAGACCTTCGGGAAAAGCGTGTCGTAGAACCGGAAAAGCATGGGGGCGCAGGCCAGATAGAAGAACAGCGGGACGTATTCGGACCAATGGGGCGGCAGGGCCGGAAGGAACCGGTTGATGGCCCAGAAGGATGTGTTGGAGGTCATGCAGTAGCACAGCATGCACAGGCAGAAGCCGCTGAAGTACCCCGCCGAAACCTGCTTCCGGTCCAGATGGAACAGGAAGAGGTGGTACAGCAGTGTGACCAGCAGGCAGCCGGCGAAGAAATAGGAAAAGGTCCAGGTTCTGTCGCGTTCGGCTTCCAGGGGTCCGGGCGGGGCGAGCCGTAGCCCCTCCGGCACGCCGCCGGCGCGGAAATGGTGGTTGGATATCTGGAGCACGAGTTCCAGATTTTCCCCTTTGGGGGTGATGCTGGCCAACACCAGCGATCGCAGAGGCGTCTCGCTGTCTGCATCCGTGCCCACGGTGCCGCTGCCCGTCACGAACTGGCCGTTGGCCCACAGCCGGTAGGCCATGGGGATGTCGAAGAGCCGCAACGTAAGCTCGCGCGCCTCCGGCCAGAGGCGCAGACGCAGCCGCAGGGTGGCCTGCCCCGTGCCGCCAAGCTCTGCATCATTTACGCGCATTCCCTTCCATGTGCCGGGTAGCGAAAGCAGGCCCGACGGCGAAGGGGCGGTGCCCTCGGCGAAGTCCTGCGGCGTCAGCAGACGGTTCCAGTAGAATTCCCATGCGCCGTCCAGCCGGGCGGGGCCCATGGTCGCCGGATCAAAGCGCCGCAGATCCAGCACGCCGTTTTCGGCCCGAGGGCCATCGGTCGCCGCCGCCCGGCCGCACGGCAGCAAGAGAAAAGCGGCCGCCAGCAGCAGCGCCGCCACAAACCGCGGAGCGGGGTGGAATGCCCGGACCATCCGGAGCAGGCAGGAAGGGAGCGGTGCGTTTCTGTGCATCATGGGTCGGGTGGGGGGATGGGGCGCGCGCTCCATGCGACAGGCGGACTCTATACGCGGCGGGGCGCCTTTCCACCCTCTCGACATGTTCCGGACAGACAGACCGCCCTGGATGGGCTGACGGACTTCACAAATGCCCATGCGCAGAGAGAAGCCCTGGTGATACGCCTCGATTTCCGGCGCATTCCGAGGAGCCCGCCATGCTGCCAGAGCCGTGTCGTCGCCCGTGCATCCCGCCCGAACGGCTGTTCCGCTGTTCGCCCAGATATCCCTGGCGCTGCTTGCCGTGTGTTCACCGGTTCTGGCTAGCGACATCACCAGCCATGCGGCGGGGCCTGCGGGCGTTTCCTGGGCTGTTCGAGAACACCGGCATCTGGACCCGGGCACGGAGCGGTCGGGATGAAAGGATGTGAACGTTCATCCCCTTGAACCTCATCCCCCCCCTCAGGCCGCGGCGCTATGCCCTGCGGCCGCACCATGTCCGTAAGTCATGCGGAAGAGGCTGGTTCACGAGATAACGGTCTGCCATGTCCAAGAGGGCAAGGCCTCATCTGGGCCGCAGTGCATTCCTGCGGCTAGAATTCATACTTGAGCTGCAAGCTGCCGGTCACGCCCTCACGTTTCCCTGCAAAGCCCTGTACGCCGAGGTCGAAGGACACGGGCAGCGATGCCAACGGCGTGTACACAAGCCCCAGTTCACCGGTGCCCGTATCGCCGCCCATGGACGGGGCCTTCATGGCATACCCGTTGGTGCTGGCGCGGGCCGTACCGTCAAACTCATGTTCATATGCCGCGCCGATGTAGGGGGTGATATGTTCATTCACCATGTAACTGAAGCGCGAACCGAGACGCAGACGGTTTGAGTCCACATCTTTAAAGTCGACGGGGTCACCGGTAGACAGCGTGACGGAGTCGCCCTCCTGCCGTGTCCAGAAATATTTGCCGTAGAGATCAAGCGAAGCATTCTCCGTTACGTTCCAGACATAGCCGGTTCCCATATGCAACCCGTAATACGCAGCCGACGAATCGTATTCAGCGCTCCGCCCGGCGGCATCGCGCAGGTCGGAACTATCGTATTCGTTATGCAGTTCGCCAGCCCGAACCGAGGCTTCAACATAGATATGGCCGGGTCCGGTATCGACCAAATCCATACGGCCCAGAATGCCGCCGCCAAGGTAACGGGTGTTGCCGTCTCCTTCGACAGACTCTGCATTGCTGAACGAATTGTAGGTATTGTACGAACCGTTGCCGTATTCAAAAAACGGCCCGAATGTCAGACGGCCGAGCGACATATTGCCCCCCCAGGCCAGCCCTGCCATCAGGGAGACACTGTCCAGATCCACATGCGACCCGGTATTGTACCGCACGGAACCGCCGGAAAGCGCGCCAAACCCGGCCGGGGCGCCGCCACTGCCCGCCCCCCCGGCCTTGGCCGCGGAAACGGCAGAATCCATGCCCTGCCCGGCGGTCACGTCCGCGCCTTGCAGTATCATGCCCAGGCCAGAAACAAAACCTTCTGAAAGCGCCTTGGTCTGCTCGTTCACCGTGGGCTCGGTTTCGGCGGATACCGTGGCTAACAGCTTGTTGTTCTCGGTTGCCAGGTCAAAGTTGTATACCAAGGTCACACCCTGCATGCCCGTACCGCGCGCTGTGGAGTTGAGGCCGCTGTTCGTGACCAGCGTTCCGGCGTCAATGAGTGTTATGGTGTCGCCTACCTGCAGGGGCGAAGAACTGCCGTCAATTCCCACATTGACGATGGAAGACCGCCCGGAGCTGCCCGTCAGATCCGCAGTGCCCGTCACGGTCAGCACCGTATCCCCCGCCGACAAGGAGGAAGGCAGATAGAAGTTGACATACTGAAAATTAGAAAGTGCTGCCACCGTCAGCCCAGAGGTTTTCACGTTCAGGGTATTGCCGCTGAAAGCATCACCACTGGTGGTCATACTCAAATAGCCCCCGTAGAGACCTGCGGTTGTCAGATTCGGGGAACCGCTGATGGTCACGACATTGTTTGTGGCCAGTCCCGTGCCATAGGGCGCGCTGACATACCCGCCAACAATATCGGCTACGGTGCCACCGCTGACATTGATGGTATTGCCAGAGGCCGAGTGTGTTCCACCTACATAGCCAGCAAGAGCATACCCGCCATAGACACTGCTTATGGAACCATCGTTGATGTTGATGGTATTTCCGGATGCCGTGGCGACACATGGGCCGGTCATGCTGTCCACATAGGCGTAGCCACCATATACGTCATGCGCTGTCCCACCGTTGATGGTCACGGTGTTATCGGAAGCGGTCATCGAGAAGGCATTTACGCTTTTTGCAAAACCACCATATATATCGATACCATTGCTGCCCACAAAGCCAGATCCAATTGTCACTATATTATCGCTTGATGATACTGCGACATTTGTTGCAACACCGCTATAATACCCACCATATATGCCGAAATCGACAACCCCTCCATTGATATTAACTGTATTGCCATATGAATAAATATTATCAGCATGACTTGCTATATTGTTTGTTCCCCCAATGCTTATCGGACCGTCCAAAAAAGGAGCATTGCCTATAACGTCCTTATAATTTGAAGTATAATTAACAGTAGCCGCAGCGCCATGCTGCGGAACCATAAAGACAAATACAAGAGATGCCACGGTAAAAAGCAGCAGGACAACACGATACGGCGAGGGGAACTTTACACCGCGCAACAACGCGCTAACATATCTTAAAAAATACATTTACTGCTCCAGATGCTTTCTTTGATTTTCATATCAAGAATTTCGGGCACACAATGTGCGCTTTGCATAGCGTTGATGCGAATCTAGCCAGTCTTTAAAAGCCCTCTTCTCGGACTCATGCAGCCCCATACTGCGCTGCACCTTACTGCAAAGACAAGAAACAACAGAACGAGCAGCGGACATCCCGCCCATTCAAAAGGACGGCCTATAGCGCATGCCAGAGACATGGCGAACTCCTCGGGATGCGCTGGAGTTCGGTTCGTATCCCCCTGACTCCCGTGCGCATGGATATTTCCGCTCACCCCCTAATCCATTCATGGCTCTCCGTCTGTCCGGGAAAACACATACAGGTGCAATTTGTCGGAGCGTTGAAAGATCGGCTCCGCCACATATGTCGCCTGCCATTCCGAAGACTGCAGGACGCGTGGCACACGGATGGTCAATACGCCGCGTTACGACACTGGCTGAGGAGATGGAGAAAGCGGAGAACAAGGAAGGAAGCGATGAGGGGCGGGAAACCGAGCTGCTGGAAATATACCCTTCGCGAACGCGCCTGCCTGACAACAGCCCTGCCGCACCAACCGGAGCAAACAGCCTGCTAC
Source organism: Nitratidesulfovibrio sp. HK-II (assembly GCF_003402415.2). Lineage (NCBI taxonomy): Bacteria > Pseudomonadati > Thermodesulfobacteriota > Desulfovibrionia > Desulfovibrionales > Desulfovibrionaceae > Nitratidesulfovibrio > Nitratidesulfovibrio sp. HK-II. The sequence goes on along the minus strand of NZ_AP036014.1, from coordinate 1,153,234 downwards.
AGAATGTTCAATCCTCTCCGGCTCCGTATCGATAGCCCTCATACATCCCAAGCGCCTGCAGCAAGAATCCGAATCGCCAACAGACACTGAAGCGAACATTTAACAGCACGAAAAGGCGGTCAGGCTTCAAGCCTGACCGCCTTTTCGTGCGTGGTGGAGTTGAACGGGATCGAACCCGCTGCATAGGGCTGCATTCCCGGCGCGCGGCGCGGCACGCGTTGCCCGACAGACATCCCTACGAACTGCCCCCGCAACTGGAGGGCATCAAACACCGGACAACCCGCGTCAGACGCCGCAAGGCAACGTCTTTGGGGAACGTCTGCACAGAACGTTGCTCCACGAGCATTTCAGAATGCATGGCGCGCTAATTGGAACGAGCCATTGAATGAAATGCAGACGGACCTCGACACGCATCCACGCCACCACAACCGTTAACGGGCGCACCAAGCAAGAACCATTAACGGTCGGACTCCCCACCAGGCCTTACTTGATGGCCGTCCAAGGGGCAGGCGGAAGAGGACAACGAAGGGCAGCAGGCCGCCTGATCTGCACCACGCCGGGCACGGCAGCGCCAGGCGAGCACCACCCTGCACACCCCGCACTACACCAGCAAAGACACCGCGCAACACTCTGTTACATTGCGCAACACAGCAGCACGCCCCGCGTGCACTCCACACAAAACCACATCTTAACAATTCTTAAGCTCTATTGTTTTATTTTATCGCTGCACATTGTCGTATCACCACATGAAATATTCTATCATGCGGCCATCAAGGCCTTGAGCGCACAACATCGGAACGTGCACTCCACGCAACATCATCAAAGATACATGGCCGTGAACGGAATGGCGTCGCACCAAGCCACGGCCCATACGGCACAGGCAGCACGGCACGTCATTCACAACCGCCGCAGCCACCGCACAGGGGGGAACCATGGAAACGTCAGCCAACATCCAGTCGTCCGGCCGCCAGGGAGGCGGGTCGGGCACGCCCCTGCGCGCTCCTGGCGCGGGACAGGTCCGGGTGGTCGAGGCGGCCGCCGGGGCGCTCTTTGAACTGGCCTTCGCCGCCGAGGACGCCAGCCTGGCGCGCAGCGGCAACGACCTGGTCTTCAACTTCGAGAACGGCGGGCGCATCGTGCTGGCCGGGTTCTTCGCGGCGGGCGACACCGACGCCCTGCCGCAGTTCACCCTGCCGGAGGGGGGCACCATCTCCGGCTACGAATTCCTTGCCGCGCTGGACCCGGACCTGCTGCCCGCCGCCGGGCCGGGCGCGGGCGGCGCGGCGGGCGGCGGCGTGGGCGAATACAGCGATGACGCGGGCAGCCTGATTTCCGGCGTGTCCGGGCTGGACCCGCTGACCACCTCCACCCTTGGCGCCACCGCCCTTGGCGCGCTGACCGATGACCCCACCACGCCGGACATCGACTACGGCATCGGCGTCACCGGTTCCGCCGTCACCGTGGCGGAACGCGGCCTGCTGGGCGAACTGGGAACACAGGAAGCATCCGCCGCCACGCAGACCGGCACGTTCACCGTGTCCGCGCCCGACGGCATCGCCACGGTGAGCGTGGGCGGGGTCATCGTGATCTCCGGCGGCGCGCTGGCGGCCGACGAAGCCGCGCGCACCGTCACCACGGACTACGGCACGCTGGTCGTCACCGGGTACGACGCGGCCACCGGCGTCGTCAGCTATGCCTACACCCTGACCGGCAACGTGCTGGCGGCGGGCGACGCCTACACCTTCAACATGGCCGTCACCGCCACGGACACCGACGGGGATGCGGCCACGGGCATCATCGCCATCACCATCACGGACGACGTGCCCACTGCCGCCGACGATGCGGCCAGCGTCACCGAGGACGAAGGGAACGACGGCGGCGTGGTGAGCGCCACCGGCCATCTGCTGGACAACGACACCCTGGGCGCGGACGGGGCCACGGTGACCAGCGTGGGCGACGCCAGCGTCGCCGCCACGGGCAGCACGGACATTGCCGGGCAGTACGGCACCCTGACCATCGCCGCCGACGGCAGCTATACCTACACCCTGAACAACGCCTCCTCCACGGTGCAGCACCTGACCACCGGCGAGACGCTTTCCGAAACCTTCTCCTACACCCTCACCGACGGCGACGGCGACACCGCCACGGCCGCCCTGACGGTGACCATCAACGGCAGCGACGATGGGGTAACCCTGACCGGGATCGGAAACGAGGCGGGCGACCTCACCGTATCCGAAAGCGCCCTGGCGGACGGCAGCGCGCCCGACGCCGATGCCCTGGCCCAAAGCGGCACGTTTACCGTCAGCGCCGCCGACGGGCTGGACACCCTCAGCGTGGAGAACGTCACCGTCATCTCCGGCGGCGTGCTGGCCGCCGACGAGGCCGACCGCACCATCGTCACCGCCGCCGGCACCCTGGTCATCACCGGGTACGACGCCAGCACGGGCACGGTCAGCTACACCTTTACCCTCGCCAGCAACGTCCTGGCCGATGGCGACGCGGCCGCGGTGGCCTTCTCCGTCACCGCCACCGACCGCGACGGCGACACCGACACCGCCAACCTCACCGTGACCATCCTGGACGACGCCCCCCTGGCCGTGGCCGACACCGCCAGCGTCACCGAGGATGATTGGAACGACAGCGGCGTGGTCAGCACCACCGGGCACCTGCTGGACAACGACACCCAGGGCGCGGACGGGGCCGTGGTGGTCTTCGCCCAGTCCGGCACGGACGCCACCGGCATGCCCGCCATCACCCAGCCCGACGGTTCCTTCGTCATGGCGGGGCAGTACGGCGTCCTGACCATCGCCGCCGACGGCACTTACACTTACACGCTGAACAACGCCTCCACGGAGGTGCAGCACCTGACCGAGGGCGAACACCTTACGGACACCTTCACCTACGTCATCGCCGACGGCGACGGCGACCCCGCAGCCGCAACGCTCACCGTGACCGTGAACGGCAGCGACGACGGCGTGAGCCTGGGCGGCTTCTGCGCCACCGGGACCGACGTGACCGTGCACGAAAGCGCCCTGGCGGACGGCAGCGCGCCCGATGCTCTCGCCCTGGTCCAGACCGGCAGCTTCACCGTCACCGCCGCTGACGGGCTGGACACCATCAGCGTAGGGAATGTCACCGTCATCTCCGGCGGCGTACTGGCGGCCGACGTGGCCGCCCGCACCATCACCACGGACACCGGCACCCTGGTCATCACCGGGTACGACGCCAACACGGGCACCGTCAGCTACGCCTTCACCCTTGGCGACAACGCACTGGCCAGCGGCGACGCGGCCACCGTCACCTTTGACGTCACCGCCACGGACCGGGACGGCGATGCGGACAGCGCATCCCTCACCGTGTCCATCGTGGACGACGCGCCCTCGGCCTTGGCCGACACGGCCAGCGTCACCGAGGACACCTCCGCCACCGCCACCGGCAGCCTGCTGGACAACGACACACAGGGCGCGGACGGGGCCACGGTGACCGTCATGGCGACCTCCACGGGCAGCACCACCGTGAACGCGGATGGCACCACCACCGTGGCCGGACTGTACGGCACCCTGGTCATCGCCGCCGACGGTTCCTACACCTACACCCTGAACAACAGCCTTGCGGCGGTGCAGGCCCTGAACGCCAGCCAGTCCGTGGCCGACGTGTTCACCTACACCCTCACCGACGCCGACGGTGACGCCACGTCCTCCACCCTCACCGTCACGGTGCATGGAGCCAACGAAAACACCCCGCCGGTGGCGCAGTGCGACACGGCCACCATCCACGAAAGCGACGTGGACCCGGCCACCGGTGCGGTGACGGTCAGCATCGGCAGCAGCGTGCTGGACAACGACAGCGACGCTGACGGCGACCTCCTGTCCGTGGCCAATGCGGGCACCTACACCCTGGACTACGGCACCCTGGTCATCAACGCCGATGGCTCCTACACCTACACCGTGGACATGACCGACCCGGCGGTGCAGAACCTGTTCTCCAGCACCTCCACCAGCGCGGCCAGCCTGGCGGACACCTTCACCTACACCCTGTCCGACGGGCACGGCGGCACCAGCACGGCCACGCTCACCCTGTCGCTGGTGCCGGACAGGCTGGCCACCGGCACCTCGGGCGACGACACCGTGGCCATGGGCGGCTCGGGCAACGACGTGCTGGTGGGCGACCCCGGCGGGGTCACCGAAACCACGGTGTACGCCACCTACAACGTGGCCATCATTCTCGATTCATCGGGCAGCATGTCCGACTCGCAGTTGGAAAAGGCCATCGCGGCCCTGACCAACCTCATCCAGCAGTTGGAAGACTACGAAGGCACGGTGAACCTGAAGGTCATCGACTTCGACACCGGCATCAGCAACACCTGGAGCGGCGTGCTGACCGAAAGCACCATCTCGCAGGTGCTGGACATGCTGGAAGACGTCCAGAGCGGCGGCGGCACCAACTACGAGGCCGCCTTCAACGAGGCCTCGGAGTGGTTCGCCTCCTCCTCCATCGCGGACAACGGCGGCGAAAACGTGGTGTACTTCGTCACCGACGGGGAACCGACCTACTATTACAAGGATTCCGTTTCCTATACCTACACCACGGGCGGACCGGGCCAGGGCGGCGGGTACGGCGGTCCCGGTCAGGGCGGACCGGGACAGGGCGGCGGGCAATCCACCACCTACAGCGTGGACGTTCCCGACGACTACGTGCTGGGCGAGGTGGTGTACAACACGGCGGGCACCGCGCGCATCAACGCCGAGGGCTACCTGGAATACTCGACCAATGGTGGCACTACGTGGACCACCACCTCGGTCTCCGTGCTCGGCGGCACCGGCGGTTCCACCAGCGACACCGAGACCGACCAGTCGGAGGCGGCGTATGCCCGTCTGCTGGCCCAACTGGATAACGACGTGGCGGTGAACGCCATCGGCATCGGCAGCAGTTTCGTGCACGGGCCGGGCGGCACCACCAGCACCACCCTGCTCGACCCCTACGACAACACCGGCGGCGCGCAGATCATCACCGACGCCTCGCAACTGGCCGCCGCCCTGGATGCGGGCACCACCGACCTCAACCCCGAGGCCACCGGCGCAGACACCCTCACCGGCGGTGCGGGCGACGACATCCTGTTCGGCGACGCCCTGAACGCAGACTACCTGCTGGCGCAATCCGGCTGGGACCACGGTTCGCTGACCTCGGGCGACTCGCTGGCCATCGTCAAGGCCTACCTGTCCGCCACCCTGGGGCACGAGGCCAGCAACGACGAACTGCGCACCTACATCGCCGACCATCAGGACGCGCTGTCCGGCGGGTCGAGCGAATCGCGCGGGGCGGCGGACGTGCTGCACGGCGGCGACGGCAACGACACCCTGTTTGGTCAGGGCGGCGATGACACACTGTACGGCGACACGGGCGACGACCATCTGTACGGCCAGGGAGGCAACGACACGCTGTACGGCGGCGACGGCAACGACCATCTGGACGGCGGCATGGGCGTGGACACCCTGTACGGCGGCGCTGGCAACGACACCCTGGTGGCGCACGACACCAACGCAGACGACGCCATCAACGGCTCGGACTTCACCGGGCTGCACGGCGGCGAAGGGTACGACACCCTGGTGATCGACGATGCCGGGGCGACGCTGGACTTCACCCACATCGGCAGCACCGCCGTCACCGGCATCGAGGCCATCGACCTCACCGCCACAGGCGCACAGGCGGTCACCCTGTCGGCGGCGGACCTGCTGGACCTTTCCGCCACCATGGACACCGGCAACTCGCTGACCATCAGCGGCACATCCGCCGACCACGTGAACCTTTCCGGCTCAGGCTGGACCAACACCCACGCCAGCCAGACGGTGAACGGGGTAACCTACGACGTGTACACCGGCACCTCGGGCTCGGAAACCCACACCCTGCTGGTGCAGCACGACATCATCGTGCAGACCACCGGCTAGCGGGCCAGCGCCAGCCCACCCGCACGCAACGCACGAACGCAAAACGGGCCGCCCCTTCCGGGGCGGCCCGCCGCATTTCCTGGCTTGGCGACTTTGCGATGTTCGGTCCGCGCAGCCCCTAGGGGCTGTTCCTGACGTAGGATTTTCGTCCGTTGGCAAGGAAAACGAGTCTGCCATGAGGGAGTATACTCTTCTCGTATTCGACCGATATGGCAGGCGAAGTTTGACACCGCCAACGGACGAAAAGACAAGTCAGGAGCAACCCCTACCCGCCGAGATAGGCCTTCTTGACTTCCGGGTCGTTGAGCAGGGAATCCGAGGGGCCCTGCGCCACGATCTCGCCGGTGTCCAGCACGTAGCCGCGGCTGGCCACCTGCAGGGCGAGGCGGGCGTTCTGCTCCACCACGATGATGGTCAGACCCTCGCGGTTCAGTTCCTTGAGGGTGCGGAACATTTCGTACATCAGCAGCGGGGCGAGGCCCATGGACGGTTCGTCCAGCAGCAGCACCTCGCAGCTGGTCATCAGTGCGCGGCCCACGGCCAGCATCTGCTGCTCGCCCCCGGACAGGGTGTCGCTGCGCTGGGTGCGCCGCTCGGCCAGACGGGGGAACAGGTCGAAGATGCGTTCAAGGTCACGCGCTATGGCCGGGTCGTTCTTGCGGGCGTAGGTGGCCAGCATCAGGTTTTCCATCACCGTCAGGTTGCCGAAGATGTGCCGCCCTTCGGGCACCAGCGCGATGTGCAGCTTGCTGACCACGTCGTGCGGTTCCACGTTCAGCAGCGACGTGCCCTTGAACAGGATGTCGCCGCCGCTGACCTTGGGCGCTTCCGGCGGGGGCAGGCGCATGATGGACTTCAGCGTGGTGGACTTGCCCGCGCCGTTGGCCCCGATGAGGGTGACGATCTCCCCTTCGTTCACATGGAACGAAAGGCCGTGCAACGCCTCGATATTGCCGTACTTTACGTAGAGATTCTCGATGGAGAGCAGCATCAGATCGTATCGTCTCCCAGGTATGCCTTGATGACGACCGGGTTGGACTGGATTTCCTCCGGCGTCCCTTCGGCAATGGTGCTACCGAAATCGATGACCTTGATCCACTGGCACAGGCTCATGACCACCTTCATCTGGTGTTCGATCATCCAGATGGTGATGTCGAACTCCTTGTGAATCCAGCCGATGAGCTTGATCAGCCCGTCCACGTCCGCCGAGTTCAGGCCCGCCGCCGGTTCGTCCAGCAGCAGCAGCTTCGGCCTGATGGACATGGCGCGGGCGATCTCCACCCGGCGCTGCAACCCGTAGGGCAGGTTGCGGGGCAGTTCGTGGGCGGCGTCCTTCAGGTCCATGGCTTCCAGCATTTCCCAGGCGATGGCGTCGATGTTGCCCTCACTTCTGGTAAAGCGGCCGGTGCGCAGAAAGGCGTCCCAGATGGTATAGCCCAGGCGGTGGTGCTGGGCGATGCGGATGTTGTCCAGCACGCTCATCTCGTGCCACAGGCGGATGTTCTGAAAGGTGCGGGCGATGCCCCGCGCCGTCACCTGGTGCGGCCGCAGGCCCGCCGTGGGCTGGCCGTCGAACAGTATCTGTCCTTCGGTGGGCTGGTAGAACCCGGAGACCAGGTTGAACACCGTGGTCTTGCCCGCGCCGTTGGGGCCGATGAGCGCGATGAGCTTGCGCTCTTCCACCGATATGTTGAAGTCGGAAACGGCCTGCAGCCCGCCGAAGCGTTGCGTCACGCCTTTCATTTCAAGCAGCGGCATGTCCTCGTTCCCCTATTTGAACGTGTAGAAGCGGCGCAGCTTCGGGAAGACGCCCGAAAGCTCGCGGTTGCCCATGATGCCTTCGGGCCGGAACTGCATGAGCAGGATGAGGATGAGCGGGATGAGCACCCACTTCCACACCTGGCTCAGTTCGTATCCGGCGGGCAACAGGTTGACCGCGTGCAGGGCCGCATCCAGGCCGGGAATGACGAAGCGCAGCGACTCGAGCAGCAGCGTGAACAGGATGGCCGCCATGACCGAGCCGGACAGCGAGGCCATGCCGCCAAGGTAGACCATGACCAGGCCTTCCGTGGACTTCAGGATGTTGAAGGCCTGCGGGTTCACGTAGCCGTACACGTGGGCGTACAGCGCCCCCGCCACCCCGGCGAGGCCCGAGGAAACCATGAAGGCCACCAGCTTCACGTGGTTGGTGTCCACGCTCATGATCTCGGCGGCCACCTCGTCCTGGCACACGGCGGAAATGCCCTTGCCGTAGGTGGAATTGACCAGGCGGCGCAAAATCCACACCGAGAACAGCGTGCCCAGGATGACCCAGATGAACATCCAGGGAATGTCCACCAGGTCGCGCATGCCGTTGATGACCCGCTTCATGCCGTGAAAGCCGCGCGGGCCGCCGATGATGTCCAGGTTCTCGATGACCGAGATGACGATGTAGTTAGCCGCGATGGTGATGATGGCCAGGTAGTCGCCGCGCGTGCGGAACGAGGGCAGCGCCACCAGCAGGCCGAACACCGAGGCCACGAGCCCTGCCACGATCAGCACCACCGGGAACAGCATGGGGGCCAGTTCCGGCGGCAGCAGCGCATCGCCCACCAGTTTGTTGGAGGTGAACAGCACCACCGAGAGCACGGACGAAGCATACGCGCCCACGCACATGAACCCGGCGTGCCCGCACGAGAACTCGCCCATGTAGCCGTTCACGATGTTCAGGCTGCTGGCGAAGATGATGTTGATGCCCATGAACATGAGCACCGTCTGGGTGTACTGGTCAATCAGATTGAACTGCGCCAGCAGCACAAGGCCAAGGCACAGCGCCGCCAGTGCGGCGTTGAGGGTGTATTTCTGCATGTTCGCGTATCCTCTGGCGTGCGTCGCGGGTTAGATCTTGGTGGTCTTTGCCACGCCGAAGAGGCCGGTGGGCCGTTGCCACAGGATCATCAGCAGGATGGTGAAGGCGAACAGGTCCCTGAATGTCGAGGGCAGGAACGCCGCCACCATGATCTCGATGAACGCCAGCAGAAAACCGCCGATGAACGCCCCGCGAATGTCGCCGATGCCGCCCACCACCGCCGCGATGAAGGCCTTCCAGCCCACCATGGCGCCCATGTAGGGGTCGAGGATGGGGTAGGACATGGCGAAAAGCAGCCCGGCAAGGCCCGCGAAGCCCGACCCCAGCACGAAGGTGAACACGATGATCGAATCGAGCGGAATGCCCATCAGCGGCAGCGCGAACTTGTCCCACGCAACGGCCCGCATGGCCATGCCGATGCGGGTGCGCGTGACGATGAACTGCAGCAGAAAGAACACCAGGAACGCCGTGATGATGACCCACACCTTCAGGTTGGTCACCGACACGGAGCCGAAGGTGTACACCACCTTGTCCACCATGTCGGGCAACTTGCGGCGGCTTGCGCCCAGCAGTGCCAGGTTGCCGTTCTCAAGGATAAGCCCGCACATCAGGGCGGTGATGACCACGTACAGCCGGTGCGCGCCCTTGCGCCGCAGGGGGCGGTAGGCAATGCGTTCCAGCGTCACGCCCACCCCGGCGGTGAGCAGCATGGTCAGCGGCACGGTAAGCGCAAGCGCGGCCCAGCCGGGCAGGTTAAACACGCCCAAGAGGTCGCCGAGCAGCAGCGAGGAGACGAAAAATGCGATGTACGCGCCCACCATGAAGATGTCGCCGTGGGCGAAGTTGATGAGCAGCAGCACGCCGTACACAAGGGTGTAGCCCAGGGCGATCAGCGCGTAGAAGCTGCCCCACTGGAGCGCGTTGAACAGGTTCTGGATGAAGATTTCCACAGTCCCGAAACCCTCCGTGGAACGGTTTGCCCCTTGGCGCGCGCCGTGCGCGCGTCAGGGGGGCAGAACACGGGCGGCGCGTCGTGCGCGCCGTCCGTGAAAGGTGATTCGTATGTTCCGCTTCGCAGGTGCCAGGTTCCGGATGGGAACCCGCGCAGGGCGGCACCTTGGCCGGGCGGCAACCCGGCGCGCCGCCATGGCGGCGCGGATGGAAGCGGAAGCCGCGCAGTGCGTGCGGCGGAAAAGGCCCCGCGCGGCCGGTGGGCCGCGCGGGGAATCATCATACTACTTGGGGCAGACCGATTCGGCGAAGGTGAATTCACCCTTCTCGCTGATCTTGACGACCACGGCGCACTTGATGGGGTCGCCTTCGGCGTCGAAGCTCATCTTGCCGGTGATGCCGTCAAAGGTCTTGATGCCGACCATGGCGTCGCGCACGGCCTTGCGCATCTTGCGCACGTCGGAATCAACCTTGCCCACGTTCTGGATGGCCTGGAGCACGATACGGGTGGCGTCCCAGGTCAGGGCGGCCACGTCGTCGGGGATGTAGCCGTACTTGTTGTTGTACTTGTCGATGAATTCCTTGGTGGCGCCGGTGGCGCCAGCAGCGGCATAGTGGGTGGAGAAGAACTGGCCCACGCATTCCTTGCCGCACAGGTCCATCAGTTCGGCGGAACCCCAGGCGTCGGAGCCCATGAAGGGACCCTTGTAGCCAAGGTCGCGCGCCTGCTTCACGATAAGGGCGACGATGTTGTAGTTTTCAGGCAGGAAGATGAAGTCGGGCTTGGCCGCGATGACCTTGGTCAGCTGGGCCGAGAAGTCCTGGTCCTTGGTGCCATGCGATTCCATGCCCACCACGGCGCCAGCGCCGTGCATCTTCTCCCACTCCGCCTTGAAGAACTCGGCAAGGCCCTTCGAGTAGTCGTTGGAGATGTCGAACAGCACGGCGGCCTTCTTGGCCTTGAACTGCTTGGTGGCGAAGTTGGCCACCACGGGGGCCTGGAAGGGATCGAGGAAGGCGGCGCGGAACACCCACGGACGGCCCTTGGTGGTATCCGGGTTGGTGGACCAGGGCGAGATCATCGGGGTTTCGTTGTCGTTGGCGACGCCACCGGCGGGCACGGCCTGCTTGGACGACTGCGGGCCGACCACGGCCAGCACCTGGTCGCGCTCGATGACCTTCAGCATGGCGTTGACGGCGGATTCGGGCTTGGCTTCGTTGTCCTCGAACACGAATTCGAGCTTGTACTTCTTGCCGCCCACATCCAGGCCGCCCTTGCCGTTGATTTCTTCGCGCAGCATTTCGGCGGCGAACTTCGCGGCCTCACCCACCTTGGGGATGTCACCGGTCAGGGGGATGACGAAGCCGAGCTTGATGGTGTCGGCGGCGAACGCCTGACCCGACAGCACAAGCAGAAGCGCCAGCACGAGCAATACTGTCTTCTTCATCTTTGCCTCCTCGCAGGGAAACTAGGGTTTTTGATAGCGGTTTAGTATCCCAATCAGGCTGTGATGGGAACCGGTTTCTTCAATAATGTCTTTTTTGTAAATTGCAAACCATTACAGTATGTTGGTGATTAACCATTTTGTCACCACAGTTTCCGCCGCTATACTAGACAGTTAGATAACCCTCGGGCATCATGCGCAAGACGCCCTGGGTTGCGGCGTACGGCGTGCTTCCGACATGGATTTAACGCGACGTGGAGTGGCCGCATCCGGGCAGAAAGCCGCCCAACCCAGGCGTGGCGCTGTTTTCCGGCCATGTGGCCGCGTTCGGACAGCCTTTGCGGCACCCAGTCCATGCCGCGCCCGGCCTGGCCGAAGCCGCTTGACACGACAAGATTGTTCATTCAACCCATCTCTCGCCATGTACCATCCCAACGCCCTGCGCTTTCACAAGTTCAGCCCCGGCGGCAACACCACCATCCTCGTCACAGATCTGGTGCCGGTGCGCCTGCGCGCCGCCGTGGCGGCGGAACTGATGGGCGAGCACCACGTGCACGCCGAACAGGTGGGGTTCGTCTCGCTGGCCGGGGTCCGACCGCGCATCGACATGATGGGCGGGGAATTCTGCGGCAACGCCTGCCGTTCGCTGGCGGCGCTGCTGGCGCTCAAGCGCGTGCTGGTGGCGGGGCCGGGCGGGCTGATGTCCGGCGAGATCGAAAGTTCCGGCGTGGAGGGGCCGCTGCCCGTGCGGGTGGTGCTTACCGCCCAGGGGCCGGACGCCGCCGTGCGCATGCCCCTGCCCCTGCCCCCTGTCGCCGGGAACGCGTCTGGCGGAAAGGATGCGTCTGAAGGAAAAGGCGCGCCCGACGAAATGGAAACAGGCGCTGGCAATGCCGCCCCCACGGGCAACGCCCCACCCTGCGCCCAGGACCTTTCCCGCATGGTCACCTACCCGGGCGAGGGGCTGGCGCTGGTGCGGCTGCCGGGCATCGCCCATCTGCTGCTGGACGCCGCGCTGCATCCCTTCCCGGAGGCATGGCGCGACCGTGCGCGGGCGCTCATCGATCTGCACGGCCTGTCCGACGAGCCCGCGGCCGGGTGCATCTGGCACCACGGCCCCTTGGCCGCGCCCGGCATCACCCCGGTGGTGCGCGTGCGCGACACGGACAGCATCATCCTGGAATCGGCATGCGGGTCTGGTTCGCTGGCCTACGGCCTGCTGCGCGCCGCCAGCGCAGACGGCGAAACCTCGCTGGCGGTGCGGCAACCCAGCGGCGCGGCGATCCGCGTTTCGGTAACCCGGCGCGACGGCCTTACGCCAGAGGCATGGATTGGCGGCGCGGTGCGCCACGTGGCCAGCGGCACCGCCTACCTGTATGGAGACGGCGCGGCGTAGCCGCCTGCACGCCCGGCATGCTCCTGTTTCTGGAGCACGCGCGACAACATGCACCGGCCCCCGGTTTTCCAGGGGTTTGCCGAACAATCGCCCTCGGCCCTTGCAGGGCACGGCCCAGGCCGCCACGCAATCCGTACCGGCCGCCCCGTTCCGACCAGTTGTCTCCCACCCCGATTGACTGCGCCGTAACCTTTCCGTAACAATGAATGCACGGGAACCTCCCGAAATCACGGGGGCTCACCCGGTCATTTACCGGGCACCTCCCGATCACGAACGGTCACGAACGGACATTCACGGAGCCCTGCACCGGCTCCCCGCACCTTCCACGGACGCGCCGCGTCACTGCGAAACATCATGGCATTCCGCACGCTTTTCTTCGACCAGCAGGACCACGAGCTATTGCTCATGGTCAACAAGGTGCTGGAGAAGACCCGCACCCCCAGCCCCTTCGTGCGCAAGCTGTTCGACGCCAGCCTGCACCCGCACGGCATCAAGGAGCTTTCCGTCTCGCGCGAACTGCGCGTGGCCTACGCGGTGATCAACCTGCTGGACTCGCTGGAGGCGGGCCTGGCGGAAGAACGCCTGCTGGCCCTGCAGACCCTGCGCGACGAGGTGCTGTACAGCGCGCAGACGGGCCTGCGCCGCAACACGGCGCGCGTGCTCATCCAGATCATGAAGGACCTGGTGCGCGCCCACGGCGACACCTGCCGCCAGCTCAAGCTGGCGCACGATTTCCGCCGCGCCGCGTCGGGCAAGCCGCGCATCGTGCGCGCCCTGCTGGCCCACTACCACCTGCTGGAAATGCCGGAAGAATGGAACCAGCTGGCCTTCGACAACCACGTGCACGACGCCAACACCAAGGGCCGCAAGAACCCCACCCACCTCATCATGGACGCGTGGATCAAGGGCATCCGGCACCTTACGGTGATCTACTACAACTTCGTGGAATCGGCAGCCGCCCGCGAGCTCATGCAGGCCGCCGACATCATGGGGGTTTCCGTCCGCATCGGGGTGGAATTCCGGGTGCCCGCGCGCAACAAGTACGCTGAACTCATCTGGGTGCCGCGCGGCTTTTCCGACTCGCAGGGCTTTCTTTCGTTCCTGTCGGAAACGCCCACCCAGCACCTGATGCATGAGGGTCGCAAGGCCTCGCAATACCTTGCGGAATATGTCCTGCGTGTGTTGCAGCGCTACAACGAGCGCCATCGCCGGACCATCAACGAGGAATTCGGGCTGACCCTGGAGCCGCTGCACCGCGACGAATTCCTGGCCTTCGTGGGCACCGGTCAGCCGTCGCTGCTGCACCTGGCGGAATTCATCCACAAACGCCTGGTGCCCGCGTTACAGGGCCGCATGGAGGAATTGCGCGACGAGTGGGCCATCGCCACGCCGCCGGAACGCGAGGCCATCGAGGCCCTGGTGGCCCGGCTGGACGGGCTGGACGCGGAAACCGTGCACGACCTGTGGCTGGTGCCCGCGCGCAACCCAGACATTCCTTCCGCCTTCGTCCCCCGCGAGGGGGCCGACGTGCCCGACATCCTGCGCACCCCGCCGCGCGCCCTGCTGGACTGGCTGACCAGCCTGCACAGCGGCTACCGCATAACCCTCAACCTCACCGAACTCACGGCCGCCGACGTGCTTGAGCTGCTGTGGGACTGCGAGGGGCTGGTCACCCACCTTGAGCTGTTCAACCTCAAGGACTGGGCCGAGGGCGACGAGGCCCACGTGGCCAACATCCGGGCCATCAACGAACTGCAACTGGCCATCAACAGCGGCAGCGCGCCAAGGCTCAAGCGGCTCATCCGGGCGCTGATCCGCGACTACGCAGATTCCGGCGCGGACGACGCCTGCGAACGCTGCGAAAAGTTCCGGCGCATCCTGCGCAACATCCCAAGGTTGCAGGGGTTCTACAAGACGGTGCAGCTCAAGTCGCGCATCGGCAGCGACTCCACCAGCCGTTCGCACCGGGTGCACGGCATGGGCCTGGTGTTCCGCGACACGCTGCCCCCCCGCGCCCAGAAACAGATAGACGACCCGCGCGACACCATGCGCCAGATCATTCCCGTACATACAGAGGTGTACCTGCGCGAAAGCATGCTGGAGCGCCGCACCCCGGTGCTGCCCAGCACCACCATGGTGAACCTGGTGCGGCGGCTGCCGGGATTTTCGCGCTTCGGCTTTCGCCGGGTGCGCGAATGGGTGGTGCGCACCGACACCTCGCGCGTGACCCCGCACGGCAACATCGCCACGCTGGGGGGCTTCGCGCGCAGCGCGGGCAACGGCCTTTCGCTGCACATGCGCGGCGGTGCGGCCTGCGCCCGGTGGATGGGCATGCGCTACCTGAACACCGGGGTATCCAACGCGCTGAAGGTGCTGGCCGGGTTCATACCGGCCCTGCTGGCCTTCCAGCACACCCAGCACTGGTGGGTGCTGGCGTGGTTCGGCGCGGTGATCTGGTTCCTGATCACCGGGGTGCGCAACGTCATCCAGGCGGTGACGGGCGGCGGCGGCGTAAGCCGTTCGCCCCTGCTGCGCTGGAACGACTACGTGAGCTGGAGCCGCCTGTCCGACTCGCTGATGTTCACGGGCATCTCGGTGCTGCTGCTGGAACTGGTCATGCGCAAGCTGGTGCTGGAACAGACCCTGGGCTTCACCGTGGGCAACCACCCCATCCTGGTCTACACGCTCATCGCCGCAGCCAACGGGGCCTACATCGCCTCGCACAACATCTACCGGGGCCTGCCGAAAGAAGCGGTGCTCGGCAACATCTTCCGCAGCGTGCTGGCCATCCCCGTGGCCATGCTCTACAACCTCCTGCTGGACGACCTGCTGATCCTTGCCGGGGTGGACAACCCCCTCGACATGCTGCAACAGGGCGCGGCGGTGATCTCCAAGACCGCGTCCGACACGGTGGCCGCGCTCATCGAAGGCTACGCCGACCGCAACAACAACATGCGCATCCGCCGCTGGGACTACGACAGCAAACTATACCAGCTGTTCGACGCCTTCTCGAAGCTGGAACTGCTGTTCCCGGAAGAGGACGTGCTGGAACTGCTCTCGCAGCCCAAGCAGTTCATCCGCGCGGTGGAGGCCGAGGCCGAGGACCTGGAGCGGACCATCATCATCAACGCCTTGGACATGATGTACTTCTGGATGTACCAGCCGCGCGCGCGCAGCGTGCTTTCGCTGCTGGTGCGCGACATGTCGCCGGAGGAAAAGGCCATCCTGGCCCGCTCGCAGATGGTGCTGACCCGCGAGCGCGAGGTGAGCCAGCTGTTCGTGGACGGCATCGTGGGCAAGAACTTCTCCAAGCCCCTGGCCTTCTATCTGGACCGCAACGTGGAATACCTGACGGCCATGTCGCAGCTGACCGGCGTGGACACGGTGGGCAACCGCATCGCCTCGCCGGTGTAGCCTCCCGCCCCCTTGCCCGGCCCGCGCTTTCATGCCATACAGGCGGCGCGAGCCGCGGTTTACCGCTTTTGCTCGCCCCACTGGCCCCGCTTCGGCGGGGCTTTCCTTTTGCGGGGCACGTCCCGCGCCCGCGCCGCCGTCACCCGCCCATACCCCGCCCCGTCACCACGGCCTCTTCAGTCACCGTCACCACGGGGTTACCACGTAACTTTCCGGTGCCGCCTTGTGCGAACCCCCAAGCTGCTCTACCATCCAGGGTGAAATACCGCCCCGGTCCGCAGTCCGCCAATCCGCCGATCCGCCGATCCGCATGTCCGGGCCGGACACGCCAGACACGCCAGACACGCCGAACACAACAGGCGGGGCACACCCGCACCGGCAACGACGCGGGCGCAAGCCCGCGAGGGAGGCACGCATGTCCCACTCGCCCGAAACATCCAAGGCCATCTTCTTCCATGAAACCGGCGGGCCGGAAGTGCTGCGCTGGGAAGACCACGTCCCAGGCACGCCCGGCCCCGGCGAGGCGCTGGTGCGCCACGGGGCCGTGGGGCTGAACTTCATCGACGTGTACCACCGCACCGGGCTCTACCCGCTGCCCGCGCTGCCCGCCATCCCCGGCATGGAGGGCGCGGGCACGGTGGAGGCCGTGGGCGAGGGCGTGACCGAACTGACCGGGGTGCGCCCCGGCGACCGGGTGGCATACGCGGGCAACCCGGTGGGGGCCTATGCCCAGCGCCGCCTGATACCCGCCCACCGGCTGGTGGCCCTGCCGGACGACATCGACTTCGTCACGGCGGCGGGCATGATGCTGCGCGGCATGACCGCGCGCTACCTGCTGTACGGCTGCTACCCGGTGCGCGAGGGCACCACCATGCTGGTGCATGCGGCGGCCGGGGGCGTGGGCTCGCTGGTGGTGCCGTGGGCCCGGCACCTGGGGGCCACGGTCATCGGCACGGCGGGCGACGAGGCCAAGGCGCAGCGCGCGCTGGCCAACGGCTGCCAGCACGTCATCCTGTACCGCAACGAAGACGTGGCGGTGAAGGTGCGCGAACTCACCGACGGGCGCGGCGTGGACGTGGTGTACGATTCGGTGGGGCAGGCCACGTTCATGGCCTCGCTGGATTGCCTGCGGCCCATGGGCACGCTGGTGTCGTTCGGCCAGTCGTCGGGCAGCGTGGAACCGTTCAGCCCCTCGCTGCTGGCGGCCAAGGGCTCGCTGTTCCTCACCCGCCCCAGCCTGATGCACTACACGGCGCAACGGGCCGACCTGCTGGCCCACGCCCGCGACCTGTTCGACGTGGTGCGCGCGGGCATCGTGCAGGTGCAGGTGAACCAGACCTTCCCGCTGGAGCAGGCGGCCGAGGCCCACCGCACCCTGGAATCGCGCCGGACCACGGGTTCTACCGTGCTGCTGGTGTAGGGAGCGGAAGAAGGGACGAAGCCGCCGGGTCAGGCCCGGCGGCGGAAGGGCAGGCGCAGCAGCGCCCGCAGGCGGTTGCGCCACAGGGTGCGCACCGTGTCCGCAGAAAGGGGGAAAGCCCCGTCACGCGGGCGCACGCCCTCGCGCAGCAGCGCGCGGGCGGCCAGCACGGCCCCCTTGCCCGTCAGGCTGCGGCACTGGGCGAAATGGGCGGCCTTGTCGTGATGCACGTGGCGGATGAGCACCCGGCAGCAGGTGGCCCCGCAGGCGGCGCGAAAATCATCGTGCATCCGGCGGGCCAGCGCGCGCCCCCTGGCGCCGCCCGCGCCGCGCTCCGGTCTGCCCCGGAACAGCCCCACGGCGGCCACCGCGCCGCTCAGTGCGCCGCAGGTGCAGCCCGCGCCGCCCATGCCCTGGCAGAACGGCGTGCCCAACGCGGCGGCCTCGTCCGGCGAGAGGGGGCCGCCCAGCGCCTCGGCCACGGCGTGCAGAACGGCCTCCGCGCAGAGCAGTTGCCGGGTGTCGAACAGGTTTTCGGCCCGGCGGCGAATGGCCTCGACGACAGGGTCGCCATCGGACAAAGCGGCTTCGGACGGTTCGGCAACGGCCGGGCCGGAAATCACCGGACCGGAAGTCAGCGGATCAGCAACGGACAGGGCATCACCCGACGAGCATTCGGAACCGGCGAAGCCGCCGCACCCGCCTTCCCCTTCGCCGCACGCGCCGCCGCAGCCCGCGCCGCCGGGCGCGGTGCACGGCGAGGCGTCCGTGCCGGGATCGGGAAGGGTGACTGTCTTCATGTCGGTAGGGTATGCCGCGTCACGCGGCCAGGCAAGCGGGCCGTCCGGCGGGCCGCCGGATTGGAGGCGCCCGGCGGGCAGGCAGGAAAGGCGGGACGACGCGGCATGCGCCGCCCCGCCGGAATCGGCTAGTTCACGGTCTTCGCGGGGTATCCGGCTTCCTTCCAGGCCACGATGCCGCCGGGCAGGCGGTACACGTTGGTGTAGCCCAGCTTCTTGGCCCACACCGCGCCGTTGTGCGAGCGGGTGCACTTGACGAAGCCGCAGTAGAACACCAACGGGCGGTCCTTGTCCGGGCCGAGCAGCTTTTCGAAGTCCTGTTCGGTCTTGTCGCCGGTTTCGGTCATCTTCCATTCCGGCATGTCCGGAATGGGGAACAGGAACTGCACCGCATTGGGAATGTGGTTCTTCTTGTACGAATCCTCGAAGGGCATGGTGTCGATGATGAGCATGTTCTTGCCCTCGTCCTGCCACTTCTTCAGTTCGGCCACGGTCAGCAGCCCGTAGCCGCCCTTCGCGGTATCACGCGCCAGCTTCACGGCCTTGGCCTCCAGGTCCACCTCGGACGGCCCGGCAAAGGGATTGTTGCACCCGGCAAGACCGAGCACGGCGAGCAGCATCAACGGAGCAACCAGCTTCTTCAACGACATCGCAACCTCCTCATTGTTTGTGGAACGAAATTCTTCACGTCCGGCACGTGGGCGTTCCGGACGCAGCGTCCGGACAGGGCGCAGGCATGGCATCGGGCGGGAACGTCAGCCCATGCGGCGGCGCAGCCGCCGCCATGCGTACAGGTAGGCAACCCCGGCCAACAGCACGAGGTCGCGCCAAAAGGCCCCGCGCAGGGCGGAACCGTCCTGCACGCCCTCCGGCAACTCGCCCGGGGCAAAGCAGCCGCAGTCGCCAATGGACAGCCCCGCCGCCAGCGCGTATCCCAGCACGCCGAGAAACAGCAGGCACATGGCCGCGATGGCGGCCAGGCTGCCGCGCACGGCGAACAGCAGGCCCGCCCCGGCGGCCACCTCCGCAAGGGGCAACAGCAGCGCCACCGGCCCCACCGCCCACACGGGCAGGATGGCGTAATGCTGGATGATCTCCGCAAACCCACGCACGTCGGCCAGCTTGGCCCCGCCCGCCGCCACGAAGACCAGCGCCAGCGCCACGCGCACCGCGCGCTGGCACCACACGCTGGCCAACAGGCACGACAGCGGGCGCGGCAGCAGGTGCGACAGGCGGTCGCGGGGCGCGGCGGCGCGGCAATCCGGTGATGCGGAAACGCCGCCAGGAAGCTGGTCGGCGTATCCGCCCTCCCCACTGCTGCGTGACGGGGCGTTTCCTGATAGCATGTACCGGTGGTTGCAAAGCATCGGGCCTGCGTCAAATCGATTGTTCCAATCGTTTAAAATGAAAAGTATTTGCATGAGTGATAGCACCCCCAGCGCACCATCCTCCGCCCTGTCCGCGCGGGGAGATTTCCCGGGCCACGCAGCCCCATGGACGGGTGCCGCAGCGACGGCCGATGGCGCGCCAGCATCCGCCAACGTTTCGCTGGCCGCCGAAGCTTCGCCTGACGGGGACGCCCCACCGCAGAACGGGGCAACCCTGCGCGAAGGATTCACCACCGGGTCCGCCCTGGCCGCCGCGGCCACGGCAGCCCTGCGCCTGCTGCTGCGCGGCGGGCGCGCGGCCACGGTGTCCGTGCCCCTGCCGCCCTTCTCCAGCGGTGAAGACCATGCCGCCCCGGCGGGCTGGCTGGACGTGCCCGTGGCGGAGGCCACACGGGTCGCTCCCATGCACATGGGCGCTGGCGCGGCCTTGGGCGCGGTCGTCAAGGACGGCGGCGACGACCCGGACGCCACCCATGGCGCGCGCATCGAGGCGCTGGTGGAATGCGCGGCCGAAGGCACGGCCCTGCCGGAAATCGGCGCAACACCGCAGGAAGAAGGCATATCCCCGGCCGGTGCGTCCAACCTGCCCGATCTGCTCCTGACCTTCCCCCGCGACGCCCCGCCGCGCGCCGCCACGGGCGCTGCCGCACCCTTTCCGCCGCCCATTGCCGCTTCCTCCAACGGCGTCACCGTACTGCTGCGCGGCGGCGCGGGCGTGGGTCTGGTCACCCTGCCCGGTCTGCCCGTGGCCGTGGGCGAACCGGCCATCAACCCGGAACCGCGCAGGCAACTGGCCTTCGCCATGCACCACGAGTGCGCGGCGGCGGGCTGGCGCGGCACGGTGCGCGTCACCGCGCGGGTGCCCGAAGGCCAGCGCATCGCCCGCCACACCCTCAACCCGCGCCTGGGCATCGTGGGGGGCATTTCCATCCTCGGCACGCGGGGCACGGTACGTCCCTACAGCCACGATGCATGGCAGGCTGCCGTGGCCCAGGGGCTGGACGTGGCCAGGGCCGCCGGACTGACAGAGGTCTGCCTGTCCACGGGGCGGCGCAGCGAAACCCTGCTCATGCGCGCCCACCCCGCCCTGCCGCAGCTGGCCTTCGTGCAGGCGGCGGACTTCGCCGCCTTTTCGCTGGCCGCCGCCGCGCAGCGGGGCTTCACGCGGGTGGCCTGGGGATGCTTTTTCGGCAAGCTGGTCAAGCTGGCGCAGGGGCTGCCGCACACCCACGCCCACACCGCGCCGCTGGATCTGCCCCTGCTGGCGCAATGGGCCCTGGACGCGGGCGCGGGCAAGGCCGCCTGCGCGCACATCGCCGCCGCCAACACCGCCGGACAGGCCCTGGAAATCCTGCTGGCCGACCCGGCCCACCCCGCCGTGCTGCGGCACGTGGCCGAACGGGCCCGCGCGACGGCCCACCGCTGGACAGGCGGAACGGAAACCGTCACGGTGACCGTGCACCTCTTCCACATGGACGGCAGATGTCTGGTGACGGCATGACGCACGCGGCGACCCCACACCCACTTTCCCCGGATGCAACATTGGGCGGGGCACGACCGGCCTCCCCGGCCTTCTTGATGACGCCCCCGCTGACGGTTGTCGGCTGCGGCCTGCGCGGCAGCCCCCTGCCGCCCGGCCACGCCGCCGCCATCGCGGACGCGCAGGCGCTGGCGGGCGGGGCGCGGCTGCTGGAAGCCTTCGCGGACCACCCCGGCGAGCGCATCGTCATCGGTGCCCCGCTGGACCCCGCGCTGGCGGCCATCGACGCGTGCCGGGCGCGCGGCCTGCGCGTGGCCGTGCTGGCCGACGGCGACCCGCTGTTCTTCGGCATCGGCGCGCGGCTGGCCCGCCACTTCGGCCCCGACGCGCTGCGGGTGCTGCCCGGCGCGTCCAGCCTGCAAGAGGCCGCCGCCCGCCTGGCCCTGCCGTGGCAGGAGGCGCGCTGCGTCTCCCTGCACGGCCGCGACGATTTCCGGCCGCTCACGGCGGCCCTGCGCGCCGCCCTGCGGTCGGGCTGCCCGGTATGCGTGCTGACCGATGGGCGCAACACGCCCGGGGCCATCGCCCGGTTCCTGCTCGCGCGCGGGGTGCGCGGCCTGCGCCTGCACGCCTTCGCCGACATGGGCAGCGCCAGCGAGCGCCACGTGGTGCTCGACCTGCCGCACGGCGGGCAGGGAAGCCGGGACGACGCCCGCGCCACGGCGGATGCCGCCGCCCCCGCGCAACGTGGCGGCCTGAACGGACGAAACAGACTGGACGAACTTGAGGCGCTGGACGAGTTGGACGAACTGGACGAATTGGGCGGCAACTGCACGGTGCTGCTGGTTCCCCGCCCCGCCCCGGCCCCGTCCCCCCACGCCGCTGGCGGAAAGGGCGCGCCGCCCGCGCTGGGCATTGCCGACGCCGACTTCGCCGTGCAGGCCCGGCTGATCACCAAATGGCCGGTGCGCGCCGCAGGGCTGGCCGCCCTGCGCATCGCCCCCGCCCACACCGTGTGGGACCTTGGCGCGGGCAGCGGGGCCGTGTCCGTCGAGGCCGCCGCGCTGGCCCACGACGGCCTGGTGGTGGCCGTGGAGCGCGACGCCGCCCGCATCGCCCTGATCGAGGAAAACCGCCGCCGCTTCCACGCGCCCAACCTGCACGTGGTCCACGCCGACCTGCCGGGCTGCCTGGACGAACTGCCCGACCCCGACCGGGTGTTCATCGGCGGCGGGCTGGGGGGAGACGGACACACCCCTCACGCGGACCCGCTGCTGGACGCGGTGTGCCGCCGCCTGCCCCCCGGCGGGCGGCTGGTTGTCCACTGCGTGCTGCTGGGCACGCTGGAACGGGTGCGCGCCGCGCTGGCCCGGCACGGCTGGCCCGCCGAAATTTCGTGCATCCAGGCCAGCGAAGCCGTGCCCCTGGCGGGCGACCTGCGCCTTGCGGCCCTGAACCCCGTGTTCATCGTGGCCGCCGCCAAACCCGGAGGTGACGCCCGATGACGCCCGCGCCACACCGCATCCCGCCGTGCCTCGCCGCGCTGCTGGCCGTCCTGTCGGCCGCCCTGCTGACTCTTGCCGGGCTTTTCCCGGCAACGGTCCGGCCAGCCGGGGCCGCTGCCGCTGCCCCCGCCCCTACCCCCAACCCTACCCCCATCGCTACCCATGACGCCCTGGAAGCCGCGCCGCTCCGGGTGTTCATCCTCGACCAGCCGCCCTGGTCCTACACCTGCGGCGGCCAGGCCGTGGGCGGAGCCGTGGAGGTGGCGCGCGTGGTGTTGCACAGGCTGGGCCGCAGCGTGGAATTCCAGATGCTGCCCTTCAACCGGGGGGTCGAACTGGTGGCGCAGGGCAAGCTGGACGCGGCCCTGGGGCTGTACCGCACCCCGAAACGCGAGACGCGTTTCCATTTCAGCAGCGTGCCCCTGTACGACGACGAGGTGGTGATGCTGGTGCCCTCCCCCGTTTCCGGCAACGCCCCCGGCACACCGGCGGCCCCCTCTCCGGAGGCTTCCCCCTCGAAGACGTCCCCGCCGGACTCCGGCACCGTGCGCGACGCCGCCCTTTACGGCGACAAGCCCCTTGCCGTGGTGCTGGGCTACAGCTACGGGCCCACGCTGGATACCCTGTTCGCCCAGCCGGGGATGGTGCGCATTTCCAACGTCTATTCGCTCGAAGAGGCCGTGCAGGCGCTGCTGGACGGCCGCGTGGGCGGGGCGCCCGGCGACCGGCTCACGCTGCGTCAACTGGTCCGGCGGCTGGCCCCCGGCAGCGCCCCCACGCTGGCAGGACCGCCCTTCGACTATGTTTCCGCGTACATGGCCTTCGCCCCCAGCGAATCCAACCTGGCCCTGGCGCGCGATTTCGACCGGCTGATGGGGCAGATGCGCGCCTCTGGCGAATACGCCGCCATCATCGCGGAAGCCTTCAGGATACACGATGCCCATTACCCGCAATGACGCCACCGGCAGCGGCCCCGTTCCCTCGCGGGGCCACGTATGGTTCGTGGGGGCCGGTCCCGGCGACCCGGAACTGCTCACCCTGAAGGCCCGGCGCATCATCGGGACGGCCGACCTCGTGCTCTACGCGGGTTCGCTGGTGCCGCCGGAAGTGGTGGCATGCGCCCGGCCGGACGCGCGGGTGGTCGATTCCGCCCCGCTCACGCTGGAGCAAACCCACGCCCTGCTGCGCGAAACGGCCCTTTCCGGCGGCGTGGCCGCACGGGTGCACACCGGCGACCCTTCGCTGTACGGCACCGTGCGCGAACAGATGCGCCTGCTGCATGCCGAGGGCATCGCCTGCTCGGTGGTGCCGGGGGTGACGGCGGCCTTCGCCGCCGCTGCCGCCGCCGGGGTGTCGTTCACCGTGCCGGAGGTCACCCAATCGCTGGTGATCACCCGGCTGGAAGGCCGCACCCCCGTGCCGGAGACGGAACAACTGCGCGAACTGGCCCGCCACGGCTGCTCCATGGCCGTGTACCTTTCCGCCGCCGCCCCGGAACGGCTGGAAGAGGAACTGGCCGCCGCGGGCATCGCCGCGCACACGCCGGTACTGGCGGCCCATCGGGTGGGCTGGCCCGACCAGGCCCTGGCCTGGACCACGGCGGGCGGGCTGGCCGAAACCGTGCGTCGGCAAGGCTTTTCGCGCCAGACGGTGTTCCTGGTGCTGCCCGGCGAGGCCGCCGGGGACACGGCATCGCGCCTGTACGCGGCCGACTTCGCCCACGGCTGGCGCGCCGCCCCCCAGGCGGACAAGGATGGAACGGGCGGCGAGGGCTGACCCGGCCGCCGCGCCCGGCAATTCCCGCCATCTCCCCGCCCCGCCATATCCCGCCAATCCCCACTGACGGCCGCTGCTGTCCTCGGCAGGCCCGGCGCGCCCCATGCGACCTTTGCGTGACAATGCGCCGCAAGGTTGCATCGCCTTCCGGATGGGGGCATCATGACGGCAATGTCCTGAAGGCCCTGTTTGCCCAGCCCGGTCCCCCGCCCGCCAACGGGAGGTCCCATGCGCCCCGCGGATATCCTGCGCGCCCTGTCCCGCGGCCTGCTCCGGCTGCTGCTCGCGCCGCTGCGGCCCTCTGCCCGCGCCTTCTGGCGCGCCGCCCTCAACCGCCCGCACGGCAGCTTCATCGAGGCCCTGCACGGCTACGTCTACCTGCGCTGGCCGTTCTTCTACATCGGCGTGGGCACCGGGCGGCACCCGCTGGCCCGCTGGCTGGCGGGGCCGCTGGCCCGGCTGGGCGGCCTGCTGGGGGTATGGGGCCCCATCGAGACCTTCGGGCCGGAATTCGCCCAGGGCTACCACGGCAAGGTCATGCCGCCGGGCACCGCGCCCCGGCTCATCGCGGTGGCGCGGGCGGTGTGCACCACGGTGCCGGAAACGGTGCTGCCCTTCCGCATGGCGCGCGACATCATCCTCGACAACGCCGACGCCCTGGCACTGCTGGACTGCCCCTGCCGCCTGACCAAGGAGGACCACTGCACCCCGGTGGACGTATGCATCCTGGCCGGTGGGCCGGTGGTGGACTTCGTGCTGGACCACCACCCGGACAAGGCCCGCCGCGTGACGCCGGACGAAGCCATTGCCGTGGTGGAGGCGGAAAACCGGCGCGGCCACGTCTCGCACGCGTTCTTCAAGGAGGCGGTGCTGGGCCGCTACTACGCCATCTGCAACTGCTGCACCTGCTGCTGCGGGGCCATGCAGGCCCACCGCGAGGGCACGCCCATGCTGGTTTCATCCGGCTACGTGGCCCGTGTGG
The DNA here is from genome assembly GCF_003402415.2 of Nitratidesulfovibrio sp. HK-II. Classification (NCBI taxonomy): domain Bacteria; kingdom Pseudomonadati; phylum Thermodesulfobacteriota; class Desulfovibrionia; order Desulfovibrionales; family Desulfovibrionaceae; genus Nitratidesulfovibrio; species Nitratidesulfovibrio sp. HK-II. Next base: position 1,127,884 of record NZ_AP036014.1, on the reverse strand, counting down.
ACGAAGGAGCCTGCACCGGGTGCGGCCTGTGCGCGCGCGTCTGCCCCTTCGAGGCGGTGCGCATGGCCAGACCGCCCGCACCGTGCACGCCCGCGCCAAACAAGACCAGGCCAGACACGCCGGTGCCGGACGCTCTGTTGCCAGACACGGCCGCCGCCGCGCCCAGCCGCCGCGCCGACACCCACCGCAGCGCCCGCCCGGTCATCGCCCCTGCCGCCTGCATGGGCTGCGGCGTGTGCGAACTGCGCTGCCCCGGCAAGGCCATCCACCTCGCGCTTGCGGCGGACAAGCCCGCCCCGCTGGTGCTGCCCGGCGAGGAGGCCCCGGTGGCGCTGGCCCATCCGGACCTGTCGCGGCCAGACGCCGCGAGGTCGAATGCCTCCGTCGGGAACCGGGCCGCTCGCCAGCGCGGCGCGGAACCGCCGTCCACGGGCGGCAGCGCCAGCACCCCCGGCTAGCGCGCCGCAGCGCGATACCGCACGCGCTTCACTTTCGCGGGCATCCGCGCTATTCTGTGCATGTTATTTCGGGCTATTGCGGGCGCAGGCGCACACGAGACGCAGCCCACCGAAAACGCAGGAGCAACCATGCGGCGCATCGGCAGACGACGTTTCCTGAAACTGGCCGGGACGACCGCGCTCACCGGGGCGGTCTGGGCCCTGCGCCCCGGCCCATGGGCCACGGCCCTCGCCGCGCAGGACGCCTCCGCCCCGCGCCCGATCGCCGTTCCGCTCCCCGCGCCGCGCCCGCTTGCCGGGCTGACCACCGCCGCCACGTTCGACACCCCCCTGCCCCTGCCCGGCGACCATTCGTTCATGGGCCTCATGGACGGCGCGGCGCGCATCGAACTTTCCGCCACCGCCGCGCCCCGCCAGGCCGCAGACGAGACGCCCGCCGCGCCCCCGCTGTGTCTGGAAACAGACCACGCGGGCCGCCCCTACTGGAGCCCCACCCTGGTCATCCAGCGCGGCGCCGCGTTGCGGGTGCGGCTGGTGAACCGGCTGGACGCCCCCACGCTGCTGCGCTGGCACGGCCTGACCGCCGACTGGCGCATGGGCGGCCACCCGGTGATGATGCTGCTGCCCGGCGCGACATTCGAGTACCGCATCACCGTGCGCAACCGCGCGGGCGTGTACCCGTACCATGCCATCGCGCCCGGGTTCGCGGGCCGCCAGACCCACCAGGGCATGACGGGCCTGTGCCTGGTGGACGACGAGGAAGAGCGCGCCGCCCTCGCGGCCATGGACATCGAGCCGCTGGGGGCCTCCGGGACCGGGGCCTACCGCAGGTGGGGACAGGACCAGGGCTCCGGCCCTTCGGACATCCCCCTGCTGTTCCAGGACCGCCGCCTGGACCGCGACGGCGTGCCGGTCTATGCGCCCAACCTGGACGACCGGGTTTCGGGCCTGATCGGCGACGTGCTCACGGTCAACGGCGTGCCCGGCGCGCGGCTGGACGTGGTCACCCGCATGTACCGCCTGCGCCTCGTCAACATGTGCAACGCGCGCATCCTGCACGCGGGGCTGGCCCGCGCGGACGGCGGGCCGCTGCCCTTCCTGCTCATGGGCGTCGACGGCGGCATGCTGGAACGCCCGCTGCCCGTGCAACGCCTGTTCCTGGGCCCCGGCGAGCGGGCCGACATCCTGGTGGATCTGCGCGCCGCCAGCCCCGGCGACGAACTCTACGTGGTCAACCTGCCCTTCGACCCCATGCGCCGGGCCGGGGCCGCGTCCGGCGGGGCCGGGTCGCCCGGCGAGGGAGAGGCGGCGCGCCTCGTGCGGCTGCGGGTGATGCAGCGCGCGGACTATGACCTGCCCGTGCCCGTGCGGCTGTGCGAAGCCCCCCCCGCGCCCGCCGTGCCGCAGGGTCCGCCCCGCCGTCTGCACGTCGCGCGCGGCGAGGTCATGGGCCGCCCCTCGTGGCTGCTGAACGGCCAGCCCTTTGCCCTGCGCCACGACACGGGGGCCGACCTGCCCGACGATTTTCCGGCCCAGCGCGTGCCCCGGCGCGAGGCGGAAGTGTGGGAACTGTCCAACGACGCGGTGTCCATCCCCCACCCCCTGCACCTGGCGGGCTACCAGATGCGCGTGCTGGAACGGCGCGCAAGCCCCCCGCAGGTGGCGGCGCTGGCCGTGGACGCAAGCGGCCGTTCCGCCGCCGAGACGGGCATCAAGGACACGGTGCTGGTCTGGCCCGGCGAAACGGTGAAGGTGCTGGTGGATTTTCGCGACAGCCCGGCGGAACCGCAGCGCGCCGCGCTGTATTCGCGCGTGCTGGAATGTCTGGATGACGGGATGGTGCAGGATGTGGCCGTTCCCTGATTGCCCGCCCCCCCCGGCAGATTCCACCGGATTTCTCGCCCTGCGGCCCCGCTGGCCCCATCGGCCCCATCGGCCTGGCGCGTCGTCGGCCAGGCGATCGGTCGGACCACGGGGCCTGCGTCTGGTCCGCACCGTGGCCATGCTGGGGCTGGCCGCCTGCCTGCTGCTGGCCGCGCCCGCAGGACAGTGCGCGGACGACGCCCGCCAGCCCGGCCCAATCAGCCATTCCGCCCCGCCGACCATCCTCTTCGACGAGGACCAGCCCCCCTACGCCTACCGGCCTTCGTCAGAAAGCCAGCAGCCGCGCGGCATCTATCCGGAACTGGCGGCAGAGGCGTTCCGGCGCATGGGCCTGCACCCGGCCATGGAACCGGCCCCCTGGGCCCGGGCCATGGCCGCGCTGGACGCCGGGCGCGCCGGAGTATGCGGCCTGTACGTCACCGGCCAGCGCCTGCTGCGGCACGACTTTTCGTCTCCCATGTTCGAGGAGCACCTGCATCTGGTGATTCCGGCAAGCGCGACAGTGCCCGCCGCCCTTGCCACGCCCACCGGCGCGGCAAGCGATACGTTCGCCGCTCTGCGGGGCATGCGCCTGGGCGTGGTGCGCGGGTGGAGCTACGGCGACGCGCTGGACGCAGCCCGCGCCTCGGGCGCGTTCACGGCTGAAGAAGCGGGCAGCGAGGCCCAGAACATGCTCAAGGTGGCCGGAGGGCGGCTGGACGGGGCCATCGTCTCCCGCGAAGGGGCGGCATGGCTGCAGGAACGGCTGGGGCTGACCCGCCTCGTAACGGTGGCCCCCCGCCCGCTGGCGGTGATGCCGGTGCATCTGGCCTTTCGCAGGCAGGCGGGCCAACGCGCGCTGTTGCGCGCCTTCGACGCGGCCATCCGCGAGATGCGCGCGGACGGCACCCACCGCCGCATCGTTGAGCGCGCCCTGAACGGGCAGTAGCCAAAGGGCACGGCTTCCCGGCGCGGCCTGCCGACCCCGCCGGGACTTGCGCGGGCATCCGCCCCGCGAACGGGGGCGTGCCCTAGCGGCGCAACGTGGCCACCAGCCGCAGCGGATGCAGCAACAGGTCCAGCCCGTCGCAGATGTGGCGCACGGCCACGTCGGCGGCGCACAGCGTCTGCACCGAAGCCCCTTCGTCGCCCATCACCGCCACGGAAAGCCCCGCCTCCAGCAGCATGAGCAGGTCGTTGCGCCCGTTGCCCACGGCCACGGTGCGCAGCGAGCCCAGGTCGGCCACGTAGCGCCGCTTGGCCTCGTCCTGCATGCCGGGCGGCAGCACGTGCAGGCGCACCGGCAGCCCGGCCAGCGCCGAGGCCACGGTGCCGAAGGTGTCGGCCGTGACCACGTGCACGGCCAGTTCGCCGGACAGCCTGGTTATGCGTTCGGCCACGCCCTGCACCAGCGCGCCCGAGGCTGCCATGGTGCCGTTGTAGTCGAGCACCAGGTGTTCCAGTTCCAGGGCCTCGCGGCCCGGTATTTCAAGTCTGAGCATGTCGCCTACCCCGGTTGCGCGTCCCTGTCCCCCTCCGGACCATCGGGACGCATGCGGCCCCCCCGCTGTTTCCCCCGCGCGGTGCGCGCTTCGTCCCTGTAGCCCGTTGCGCCGGGCGAGGCAACGCGTGCGTCCCCGCCCGGTGGCGCAGCCGCCCCGCCTCGCCCCTGCCTTCCCCACTGGACAGCCCGTGCACGGGGGGCTAGAAGCCAGACGACGCAACCGGCCGCCGGTTGCGCACCCCCGAAACACATCCCTTCGCAACGGAGGACACATGGCGTCCATCACCGGCGCTCTCATACTGGCAGCGGGCAAGGGCACCCGCATGCATTCAGACAAGCCCAAGGTATTGCAGTCCATTCTGGGCGAACCCATGCTGCGCTTCGTGCACGACGCGCTGGCCCCGGTCTTCGGGGACAACGTGTGGACCGTCATCGGCCACAAGGCCGATATGGTGCGCGAGGCGTTCAAGGGCGAAGACCGCCGCTTCGTGGTGCAGGAAAAGCAACTGGGCACCGGCCATGCCCTGCAGGCCGCGTGGGACGAACTGAAGGCCGCGGGCCTTGACCGCGTGGTGGTGGTCAACGGCGACACGCCGCTCCTGCCCACCTCCACCGTGGCCACCTTTCTGAAAGAGGCCATGGACTGCGACGTGGCCTTCATGACCCTGACCCTGCCCGACCCCGGCGCGTACGGCCGCGTGGTGCGCCACAACCGCCGCGTGGTGGCCATCGTCGAGGCCAAGGACTACGACGAAACCCTGTACGGCCCGGAACCGGACGAGATCAACGCGGGCATCTACTGCCTGCGCATGGACGCGGTGGAAAAACTGCTGCCGCGCCTGACCAACGCCAACAAGAGCGGCGAATACTACATCACCGACCTGGTGGGCCTTGCCGTGTCCGAGCGCATGGACGTCATCGGCGTGGAATGCGGGCAGGATCCCAACCTGCTCGGGGTCAACGACCCGGCCGAGCTGATCCGGTCCGAGGCGTTGGTGCGCGCGCGCATCGTCATGAACTGGATAGAGAAGCGCGTGCTCATCCATGCGCCGGAAACCGTGCGCGTAAGCCCGCGCGCCGTGCTTGAACCGGGCGCGGAAATCTACGGCCCCTGCGAAATCTACGGGGCTTCGCGCATCGCGCGCGGGGCCATGGTGCATTCGCACTGCTGGCTGCGCGATGCCGTGGTGGCCGAAGGCGCGACCGTGCATCCCTTCAGCCACGTGGAAAAGGCCGAAATCGGCCCCGACTGCGTGGTGGGCCCCTACGCCCGCCTGCGCCCCGGCGCGGTGATGGAAGAAGGCGCGCGCGTGGGCAACTTCGTGGAAATGAAAAAGGCCCGCCTGGGCAAGGGCGCCAAGGCCAACCACCTGACCTATCTTGGCGACGCCGAGGTAGGCGCGGGGGCCAACATCGGCGCGGGCACCATCACCTGCAACTACGACGGCGCGCACAAGCACAAGACCGTCATCGGCGAAGGGGCCTTCATCGGCAGCAACAGCGCGCTGGTGGCCCCGGTGACCGTGGGGGCGGGCAGCCTGGTGGGGGCGGGGTCGGTGATCACCAAGGACGTGCCCGACGATTCGCTGGCCATCGCGCGGGGCCGCCAGACGAACCTGCCGCGCCGCAGGAACCCTTGATTTCACGCCGTGAAACGGCTAGTTATCGGACATGGAACTGATTGACCTGCTTGAAACCCGCGTCACGGCGCTCCTGTCGCAGCTTGAAACCCTGCGCGAGGAGAACCGTCGCCTTCAGGAAGAGGTAGAAGGCGGACTTTCGGCGCTGGCGGAAGAGAACCGAACCCTCAGGGAAGCCCTTGAAGAAGAGCGCACCGTGAAAGATGCGGTGCTTACGCGCATCGACGCGCTGCTGCTCCGCCTCAAGGACCAAACCGGCGACGCCTAGGCGCGTCGAGGCCCCATGCGTACATACAACCTCACCGTCCTGGGGCTTGAGGTTTCCTTCAAGGCCGAGGCCGACCCCGCAAGGGTCGAAACCGCCAAGGCCCTGGTGGAAGAACGGTTCAACAGACTGAAGTTCCACGGAAGACAGCTCAGCAAGGAGAAGCTGCTGACCTTTCTGGTACTGGGACTGGCGGATGACCTGTTGCAGTCTACCCAGCAGAAGGACGAAATGCGCGCGCGCATGGAGGCCCTGCTGGCGAAAATAGAGGAATCTGCGTAACTCCCGTTGCGCCGATGCATAACGATCCCTGGAGTGTGCGTGATTGACCTGCCATCGCTGACCTCACAAGAAAAAATGAGGGGACCTGTACGGCGGACCGGTGTGCACACCCGGCCCCGCGCCGGGGAGCCTGAAGGCCCGCCCGAGGTCCCCACCCTGACATAGTCAGGTCCTGCTTTGGCACGTCACACGGCGCTCCGGGGCTTCCACATGCCCCTCGCCCCCAACAAGGCCCGCCCGGCGGGGCGTCCGCGTTTAGCACAAGAGTGCGCGGACCCCGGCGACGTGGCCGCCCGTCCCTCCTTGCCCGAGTGCTCGTCTTCCCCGTGCTCATGGAATCGGCACGGTGACCGGGTGCGTCCCTGCTCCGTCGCATGGCCCGCCGCCCCACGCTGGGCGGCCGCCCGCACGGCCCGCGCGACGCACACCGGCCCGTTGCCGGAAGCGACATCGGACGCTGGTCCGACACCATAACGGGAGTTGCAGTATGGGGCTCATGGAAATCATCTACGTCGTCGTGGGAGCGATCATCGGCGCGGCATCGGGCTATGCCCTGCACCGCTACGTCAGCTCCAAGCGCATCGCCGATGCCAACGAACTCGCCAAGCGCATCGTCGAGGAAGCCCGCAAGGAAGCACAGGCCCAGAAGAAGGAAATCCTGCTTCAGGGCCAGGACGAAATTTTTCATCAGAAGCGCGAACTGGAGCACGAATTCAAGGAGCGCGAGCGTGAACTGAAGGCCCGCGACCGCAAGATGCAGGAACAGGGCGAACGCCTTGAGGAAAAGCTGGAGAAGGCCACCGAGAAGGAACATGAGGTGCTCGCCGCGGAGAAGGAACTGACCCGCCGCGAACGACGCATGTCCGAAATGGAGGAGCAGATATCCAGCCGCATCGAGGAACAGGAACGCCGCCTGCAGGAAATCTCGGGCCTGACCGCCGAAGAGGCGAAATCGCGTCTTTTCGAAGACATCGAGGCGCGCACCCGGCATGAAGCCGCCAAGATGATCCGGCTCATCGAAACCGAATCGAAGGAAACCGCCGACCGCAAGGCCAAGGAAATCATCGCCAACGCCATCCAGCGCTACGCCGGCGACTACGTGGGCGAGCAGACGGTGACGGCCGTGACCCTGCCGAGCGAGGACATGAAGGGCCGCATCATCGGCCGCGAGGGGCGCAACATCCGCGCGCTGGAAGCGGCCACCGGCGTGGACCTGATCATCGACGACACCCCCGAGACGGTCATCCTTTCCGCCTACAGCCCGCTGCGCCGCCAGGTGGCCAAGATGGCCCTGGAACGACTGATCCAGGACGGGCGCATCCACCCCGCGCGCATCGAGGACATCGTGCGCAAGTGCGAGCAGGAACTGGACGTGCAGATCCGCGAGGTGGGCGAACAGGCCACCTTCGACGCGGGCGTGCACGGCATCCACGCCGACATCGTGCGCCTGCTGGGCCAGCTGAAGTACCGCACCAGCTTCTCGCAGAACGTGCTGCAACACTCGCTGGAAGTGGCCGCCCTGTGTGGCATGATGGCCGCGGAACTCGGCATGGACATCAAGAAGGCCAAGCGCGCGGGCCTCTTGCACGACATCGGCAAGGCCGTGGACCACGAGGTGGAAGGGCCGCACGCCATCATCGGCGCGGACATCGCCAAGAAGTACAACGAGAGCAAGGAAATCATCCACGCCATCGCCGCCCACCACGAGGACACCCCGCCCAAGTCCGCCCTGGCCGTGCTGGTGCAGGCCGCCGACGGCCTGTCCGGCGCACGCCCCGGCGCGCGCAAGGAACTGCTGGAAAACTACGTGAAGCGGCTTGAAGACCTGGAAAACATCGCCACCGGCTTCGACGGCGTGGCCAAGGCCTACGCCATCCAGGCGGGCCGCGAGATCCGCGTCATGGTCAATTCCGACAACGTGGACGACGACCAGACCTACATGCTGTGCAAGGACATCGCGGGCAAGATCGAAAAGAACCTGACCTATCCCGGCCAGATCCGGGTCACGGTCATCCGCGAACGCCGCGCCGTGGGCTTCGCCAAGTAGCCCGCGCGCAGAGCGCCTTTCCTCCGCATGCATCAAAGCCCGGCCGCAAGGCCGGGCTTTTTCGCGTTCCGGGGAACGGGCCGCGCCGGGAACGTCGCATCCGTCGCGGCGGCACGCTCACCGCCGCCCGTCACTGCTCCAGATGCCTGCGCGCAAGGCGGCGCAGCGTGCCGTCCTCTTCCATGCGGCGCAGGGCCACGTCTATGCGGCGCACCGTCTCATCCGGCACGGTCAGCGGCCAGAACACGTGCACCGGCAGTTCCAGCCCCACGGCCTCGGTCCGCATCCGGGGAGATTCGGCGGGGTCCAGCAGGCGCGCGGCCCCGGCCTCGCCCACCAGCGCCACCTGCACACGGCCCGCCTCCAGTTTGCGCAGGCACAGCGCCTCGCTGGGCGCGGGGTCCAGCCGCCATGCCGCGTCGGCCTGCATCGCATCCAACGAAGGGCCATAGTTCCAGCCCTCCACGATGCAGGTGCGGTACGGACGCAGATCCGCCAGGCGGCTGCCGTGAAACGGGGTCTCCACGGGCAGCACGGCCACGATGCGCTCATGGTGCAGGGGCAGGCTGACGCGCCACTGGCCTCGCGCCCGCGTGGTGGCGAAGGCGCCGCCAAGGGCGGCCTCGCCCGTTTCCAGCGCGCGCAGGGCGCGCGTCCACGGAACCGCGCGAATGTCCAGCGGCACGCCGGAACGGCGCGCGGCCTCGCGCAGGATCTCCGGATACAGCCCGGCTGGCCTTCCGGCGTCGTCACGATAGGAAAGGGGAAAATGCTCGTCGTTGCACAGCACGGCTGGCGACGCGGGGCGCGCCGCCGCCGGATGCCCCAGCAGCGCCAGCGCCAGCGCCACGCCCGCTCCCAGCATGGTCAGATGCAGCAGGAATCCCGATGGCCGCGACATGGGTCCCCCCCCCGGCGGCATGGCCGCCCCGCAGTCCGCGTGTCGATGGCTGGTCTCTGGCTTCCGCCCGCCCTTGCCGCATGACTGCGAGGGCGGTGCGGCCCTCGCAACGCCGCCAGGCAACGCCCGGTCGCACCGTTGAGCGTTTACCCAACATTATGAACAGCTATGATGCGTCCGGTCCATTGTCAATGCGTCGCGCCGTCCCATCCTATAAAGGGGCATGCGCGCGCCCCCTATATTCCGGCAAACAGGGAACAGCCGGACGTGGCAGACCCGGGCAGCGGCCGTCCGGCCAGGGCGGCGGCCTTTTCCAGCAGCACGCGGATGGCCGCGCGGCCCTCGTCGCGCAAATCCAGGCTGAAATCGTTGACGAAGGTGCGAATGTGGCTGTCGATGACCGTGTCGGCCATTTCCTGCGCGTGTTCCCGTATCCACGCGCGCGAAGCCGCCGGGTTGGCGTTGGCGTGTTCCAGGCTGCGGCGGATGGCGTCCTGCACGGCCAGAATGGTTTCCATGCCCAGGTCGCGCCGCGCGGCAATGGCCCCCAGCGGCAGGGGCAGCCCGTAGGCGGATTCCCACCACTGGCCCAGGTCCAGCACGCAATGCAGGCCGAAGGCTCCATAGGTGAACCGCCCCTCGTGGATGACCAGACCGCAGTCGGCCTTGCCGGAGGCCACGGCGGGCATGACCTGGTCGAACACCATTTCCTCGCGCGGGCCTTGCAGCACGCCATGCAGCGACAGCAGCAGGTTGGCCGTGGTCATGCGGCCGGGTATGGCCACCCGCGCACCGGCCAGGTCGGCGGGGGACAAGGGCTCGCGCGCCACCAGCAGCGGCCCGCAGCCGCGCCCCAGCGCCGCCCCGGAATTGAGCAGCACGTAGTCGTCCAGCACGTGGGCCATGGCCGCCAGCGACAGCTTGGTCACCTGCAACGTGCCCGCGCGGGCGCGGCCGTTCAGTTCCTCCACGTCGGCCATGAACAGGTCGAACCCGCAGGGCAGGTCTATGCACCCTTTGGCCAGTGCGTGGAAGATGTAGGTGTCGTTGGGGCAGGGGGAAATGCCCAGCGACAGGGTGCGCGGGACGGCATACTGGGGCTGTACGGACGGGGAAGACATGCAATCGACCTTGCTGCGCCGCCCGGTTGGCCGGACGGATGGAATGGATGGGGGCATGGCGGAACAATGAACGGCGGAAAGGTTGTGGGACCGGTACGGAGGGCAGTCGCCACGGCCTGCCGACGGTGTTGACACGGGCGCACGCCGGGTCGATACTCCGCCTTCCGTCCGGGATGCGCAAGCCCCGCCCACTCTGGCGGCCCGGCCGTCTACCACAGGATATTCAGTCCCGCCACACCGGAGGACACATGCTCGACGCTGCCCATTACGCCCGCCTGGGGCTTGGGACCGCCTTCGAAAAGGTGATGCAGGGCGCGCGCCTTTCGCCCCAAGAGGGCCTGGCGCTGTTCAACTGCCCGGACATCACCGCCGTGGGGGCGCTGGCCCACCACGCGCGCACCCGCCTGCACGGCGACAGAACCTATTACGTGCTCAACCGGCACGTCAATTACACCAACATCTGCGTCAACGGCTGCCTGTTCTGCGCCTTTCAGCGCGAACGCGGGCAGGCCGGTTCCTTCGCCCTGACGCCCGACGACATCCTGCACCGCGTGCTGGACGACCGGGGCACCCCGTTTTCCGAGGTGCACATCGTGGGCGGCTGCCACCCGGACCTGAACCTGGCGTGGTTCGAGGACGTCATCCGGCGCATTCGCACAGCCCGCCCCCAGAGCATCGTCAAGGCGTTCACCGGGGTGGAAATCGCCCACTTCGCCGCCATGGAAGGCATCTCCACCCTGGACGTGCTGCGCCGCCTGCAGGACGCGGGCCTGGCCATGATGCCCGGCGGCGGGGCCGAAATCTTCGCGCCGGAAGTGCGCACCAGAATCTGCCCGCGCAAGGCCACGGCCGATGAATGGCTGCGTGTGGCGGGCGAGGCGCATTCCCTCGGCATCCGCACCAACTGTTCCATGCTCTACGGGCACATCGAGACCTTCGAGCACCGCGTGGACCACCTGTGCCGCCTGCGCGAGCAGCAGGACAAGTCCGGCGGGTTCACCTGCTTCATCCCCCTGCCCTTCCTGACGGAAAACAGCCTGCTCAAGCTGCCGCCCGAGCGGGTGGGCGAGCACGTGGGCCTCGACCGGCTGCGCACCGTGGCCGTCAGCCGCCTGATGCTGGACAACATCCCCCACGTGAAGGCCTACTGGGTGATGATGGGCGTGAAGATGGCCCAGACCGCCCTGTACTTCGGGGCCGACGACCTGGACGGCACCATCGTCGAGGAGCGCATCGGCCATGACGCCGGGGCCGATTCCGCCCAGTCGCTCACCGTGCCCGAACTGGAACTGATGATCCGCCGCTCCGGCTTCACCCCGGTGCGCCGCGACTCGCACTTCAACCCCGTGGCCGACCCGGACGCCATCCTGAACGATGCCGGGCATGATGCCGGGCACGCCGCGACGCCGGAGGTCCGGGCATGAGCACCGCCGCCAACGCCACCAACGCCCCCATCATGCCGGGCGGCTCGTCCCTTGGCGAATCCGCCGACGTGCGCGCCGTGGCCGCAAAGGTGCTGGACGGCCAGCGCCTTACCCGCGCCGACGCCGACCTGCTGTACGCCCACGCCGGGCTGCACACCCTGGGGCACCTGGCCCACGCCGTGCGCCTGCGCAAGCATCCGCAGCCCGTGGTCACCTACGTGGCCGACCGTAACATCAACTATTCCAACATCTGCGTGTGCGCCTGCCGCTTCTGCGCCTTTTTCCGCGCCCCCGGCCACCCCGAGGGCTACGTGCTGACGCGCGAGGAGTTGGGCAGGAAGATAGAGGAAACCCTGGCCCTCGGCGGCACCCAGATCCTGCTGCAGGGCGGGCACCACCCCGATCTGCCCCTGTCGTTCTACGAAGGCATGATCGGCTGGATTCGCGACACCTACCCCGCCATCCACATCCACGCCTTTTCGCCGCCCGAAATCGTCTTTTTCGCGGAGCTCGAAAAGATCACCGTGGCCGAGGTCATTGCCCGGCTGCGCGCCGCCGGGCTGCATTCCATCCCCGGCGGCGGCGCGGAAATCCTGGTGGACGAAGTGCGCACGCTGGTTTCGCCCAACAAGTGTTCCGCCGGGCGCTGGCTGGGCGTCATGGAAGAAGCCCACACCCAGGGGCTGCGCACCACCGCCACCATGATGTTCGGCCACGAGGAAGAGCCCAGCCACCGCCTGGATCACCTCTTCGCCGTGCGCGAGGTGCAGGACCGCACCGGCGGGTTCACCGCGTTCATCCCGTGGACCTTCCAGCCCGCCCACACCAATATCCACCGCGACCCGGAGCCCGCGCCCGCCTACCTGCGCCTGCTGGCCCTGTCGCGCCTGGTGCTGGACAACGTGGACAACGTGCAGGCCTCGTGGGTGACCATGGGGCCGCAAGTGGCCCAACTGGCCCTGTACTTCGGCGCCAACGACTTCGGCTCGCTCATGATCGAGGAAAACGTGGTGGCCGCCGCAGGCGTCAGCTTCAGCCTCTCGCGCCGCGAAATCCACAACTGCATCCGCGCCGCCGGGTTCACCCCCGTGCAACGCACCATGAACTACACCCCCGTGTCGCCCCAACCCGTGGTGGAAGGGGAGATTTAAAGGCATCTCAAGAGAATCGGGGGAAGGGACCCTTTGGAAAGGGTCACCTTCCCCCGCCCCCCCCATCCCCCCAAACTTTTCATTTGGGCAACTGAAAACATCAACCATCCGCTTTAGCGCAAGAAACGTCTTCATTGCACCCCAAATCGGGGGTGCAGGGGCTTTGCCCCCTGCCCGCCGAAAGCGCAAAAAAACGCTCTCCTCGCAATGCAGCCAAAACGGAATCCGCCAATGAGCAACAACCCCACCACCACGCCGTCGTCATGCGCCCGCCCGTTGCGGCTGGGCCGCATCGGGTACCTGAACGTGCTGCCCATCTACCACCCGCTGGAGACGGGCATCATCCCGCACGAGTACGAACTGGTGGCCGGGCCGCCCGCGGTGCTGAACAACATGATGGCCCGGGGCGACCTGCACGTGTCGGCCAACTCGTCGGTGGAGTACGCGCACCGGTGGCAGAACTACCTGCTGGTGCCCGATCTCGCCATCGGCAGCCGGGGGCCGGTGCAGAGCGTGCTGCTGCTGTCGCGCCGCCCGGTGGAAGACCTGGCCGACCAGCCGGTGCTGGTCAGCGCCGAGACGCACACCTCGGCCGCGCTGTTGCGCCTGCTGTTCCGCGACTACTACAAGTTTCCGGTGCGCTACGAGGTGGGGTCGGCCACCGGGCGCATCGCGTCGGGCAACCCGCCGGAGGCGTTCCTGGCCATCGGCGACGAGGCCCTGCGCCTGCGCAACCACCCGGAGTTTCCGCACCGGCTGGACCTGGGCGAGGCGTGGCGTCAGTGGACCGGCCTGCCCTTCGTGTTCGGGGTGTGGGTGGTCAGCCGCGCGGCGGCGGCAGCGGGCTGCTTCACCAGCGACCCGTGCGAACTCTTGCAGCGCGCCCGCAACTGGGGCGAGCGGCACATGGACGTGATCCTCGACCTGACCTTGCAGGGCTGCCCCCTGTCCCGTGAGGAACTGCGCCAGTACTACCACGGCCTGGTCTTCCACATGGGCTTTCCAGAAATGGAAGGGCTGCGCCTGTTCTATCACCGGCTGGCCGAGGCGGGCGAAATACCCGCCGCACCGGACCTGGAATTCTTCAGCATGTAGCGCAAGGCGGCCCCGCGAACATGACGCGGGGCCGCCTTGCGTTCGCGGCCAGCCATGAACAACCACACCCTTCATATCCAGCCATCCGCCAGCCCCCCTCCAACAGCCGCGCCGCATCCCCCCCGCACCCTGCCCGTGCGGATTCTGGGCCTTGACGTCACGGCCACGCCCGGCCCGCGCAAGCCGCTGACGCTGGCGGTGTGCGACCTTGCGCCGGGAAAAGGGAATGCGCCGTATGGGGCGGACGCGCCGCCCGTGCTCACCCTGCACGAACTGCGTGAACTGCATGCGCTGGACGACCTTGACCGGCTGTTCGGCGGGCAACTGGACGCCAGCTTCGCAGGGGGCGATGGTGCGGTCGGGGGCGGCTGGGTGCTGGGCATCGACGCCCCGTTCGGCCTGCCGCTGGAGCTGGTGGAGGAACTGGGCTGGCCGCGCGATTGGGCCGGATATGCCGCCCTGTGCGGGGCCATGGACCGCGCAGACTTCCGCGACCTTTTGCGCGGAGTGTCCGCCACCCGGCCCGCCGGGCAAAAGTACCTGTACCGCGCCTGCGACCGGGCAGCCGGGGCCGCCAGCCCCATGAACACGGTGCGCCCGCCCGTGGCCCTGATGTTCCACGCCGTGGCTCCCCGCCTTGCCGCACACGCGGTGCATGTGCCCGCCCTGCGCCCCTTGCCGCATGCGGATCGCGTGGCGCTGGAAGCATACCCCGGCTGGCTGGCCCGCCAGCTGATCGGCCGCGCCCCGTACAAGGGCGGCGACGCCGCGAGCCGACCCGCCCGGCGCGAGGCTCGCGCGGCCCTGTTGCGGGGGCTTGCGGGGCTCCCGTCCCTCGCCGTCCGCTGGAACGCTGACCACGAGGCCCGCATGCTGGACGACCCGGAAGCGGACCTGCTGGACGCCCTGCTCTGCGCCGTGCAGGCCGCCGTCTCGACCTTGCGGTCAGGCTACGGCCTTCCGGCCCCTACCGCCCCGCCGTGCGGCATAACTGCCGCGCAACTGCGCGTGGAAGGCTGGATCGCCGGGTTGCCGCCGGAGGAATAGCCGCTCCACCCGCATCGCCCACCATACTTCGCAGCCCCCGCCCCCCCCAAAAAAAAGAAAAAGGCGCGCGACGGCCATCCGCCACGCGCCCTGTCTGCGCAATGCATGGGACGCCGTCTCGCTGACAGCAGTCCGCGCCCGGCTACCAGCCCGCCCCGCCGGTTACCAGAAAGGACAGCATGGTCCAGGTGGCTCCCAGCAGGGCCAGCAGCAGCAACCCCAAAAACAGGCGCAACACGCATCCGGCGGCGGCCAGCAAACCGCGCAGCAGCAGCCAGCCCACCACACCGGCCACGGCGGCCACGAATATCAGGCCCAGAATCTTCATCATCGTCTCCCCGTCCGGTTGCGGCGCGCTGCGCCTGGGTTGTGGGCCGCCGTCATGCCGCCCCGGAATCCCGGTCCGCGTCGCTACGGGGGGCCGCCCCGTCCTTCGCGGGCACGGCATCCGAGGCCTCCGCCAACTCGCCCGGGCGGCATACCCGCGCGCCCGAACCGCCCGCGCCGCCACCCGACGCACCGGACAGGCCCAGCCAGATGGCGAACAGGGCAACGCCCGCCCCTGCCATGCCCCAGGCATCGGTGGGCCGCTTGAACAACAGGATGTCCCATACGAACGACAGCGCAGGCTGCACCAGCATCACCAGCCCCGCCAGCGAGGCGGGCAGGCGCGGCAGCCCGGTGGACAGCAGCACCCAGCCCACGCCCTGGCACAGCACGCCGTAGGCCATCAGGTAGCCGCCGCTGGCCGCATCGGCAATGACAAAGCTGTCGCCCCGCGCCACGATGCCCGCGCCGCTCACCGCGGCGCAGGCCAGGGAAATGACGGCCATGTTGGCCACCGGCGAAAGCATGCCCGCCATGCCGCGCGACTGGCGCAGCAGCAAGATGAACCCGGTGTAGAACAGTGCCGTGGCAAACCCGTAGCCCACCCCGGCCAACGAATCGCCCACCACCAGGCCCCCGTCCGCCGCCACGGGCAGCAACTCGGCCGGGCTCACGCCCAGCAGCAGCCACAGCCCGGCCAAGGCCAGCGGTATGGCCGTGATGTGCCGCGCGGACAGTTTCTCGCGCAGCAGCACCGCCCCGGCGATGGCGATGAAGAACACCTGGAAGTTGCCGATGATGGTGGCCAACCCCGGCCCGATAAGCAGGATGCTGCGGTGCCAGCATTCCAGGTCCAGCGCGAACAGCACGGCCGCGCCCACCATCACGCCCCACACGCCGGGCCGCGCACGCAGCCGCTCGCGCCGGGCCAGGGCCACGCACAGCAGGGCCAGCCCGCCGAAGAACATGCGGTAGAAGGCCGACTGGCTGGGCCCCACATGCACCAGCTTCACGAACACGGCGGAAAAGCTGATCAGCACGCCGCCCCCGGCAACGCGCAGCAGCCCTCCCGCATCAAGGCAGGGGGAGCGGTGTGTACTCATGCGGCCCCCCATACTGCGAAGCCGGGTGAAGCGCAAATGCGGGCGGCATGCCCGGTCGGCCCCAGGTTGCCCGGATTGGCCAGATTGTCAGGACGGACCGGACTGGTCAGGCTGGCCGGACTGGCAGCCCACGCCCAGGCCCTGCCGGACGACCGCCTACGGCGGCTTCGCAACGCAAAGGCGGCACGCCCCGCCGGGGGCATGCCGCCGAATGTTCCATCATGCGGGCTCGCCGGGCTGCCCGGCGTGTCGCGGACCCTATTCCGGGCGGCTCACCGTGACCTTGGCGGGCCGCAGCAGGCGTTCCTTAAGGCGGTAGCCGCGCTGCATAAGGGCGCACACGGTGTTTTCGGGCAGGTCGGGGCGCACCTCGGCCCCGATGGCCTCGTGGATTTCCGGGCTGAACGGCTCGCCCGCCTCGCCCACCGGCTCCAGCCCATGGCGCTTCAGCGCGTCGAGCAGGAGCTTCTGGGTCATTTCCACGCCGACCAACATGTCCTTGAAGGCGGGGTTGCCGCGCCCGTACTGCAGGGCCAGGTCGAAGTTGTCGAGGGTGGGCAGCAGATCGGCCAGCACCACCTCGGCGGCGTAGCGCACCTGGTCGTCCTTCTCGCGCTGCAACCGCTTCTTGAAGTTGTCCATTTCCGCCAGGGCGCGCAGCCGCTGCTCGTCGGCCTCGGCCCGCTCGGGACATTCCGGGCACAGCCGCACCGCGCACTGTTCGCGCAGGTCGTCATCGTCCATCGCGGCAACGGGGGCCGCGCCGGAACCCGCGCCGGAAGCGGCCGGATTGCGCGAGGGCGCGTCGGACTCGGCGCGCAGGGCCTCGGCCTCGGGGCTGATCTCGACATTGTCCTTGAACACGTTACTAGGGGGCATGTTCCTGAATCTCCTTGGAATCCTGATGCGTGAAAGCGTCGTTGAACATCAGCCCGCGAAGGCGGGCTGCATGCATCGGGGGTATGTCCGGGGTTACGGCAGCAGGGAAGGCGCGGCGGCGAAGCGCTCGCGAAACAGCTGGGTGAGCGAGCGCGAAACGCACTGCACCACCGGCACGATCTTGGCGTAGTCCATGCGCAACGGGCCCACCACGCTGACCACCCCGCGCGGCGTGTCGCCGCCGTAGGGCGCGCTGACCACGCTGCACCCGCGCAGCCCGTCGGGCGCGCCTTCGGGCACGTCCTGACAGAAGGTGATGCGCACGTCCTTCTCGGACAGGGTGCGGTCCAGCAGTTCCAGCAGGCGCGAGCGTTCCTCGATGGCCGTCAAAAGGTCGCGCATGCGCGAGACGTCGGTGAATTCCGCGTGCTCCAGCATGTTCAGCGTGCCGTTGACGATGAGTTCGCGGTCGTCACCCATGTGCTCCACGGCGCGGCGCGAAAGCGCCAGGGCGCGCATGCACATCTCTTCCAGGCGCGAACCGGCGCGGGCCAGCTCGCGGCCGATGCGGTCGCGCGCCTCGGACAGGGGCAGGCCCCGGAAATGTTCGTTGAGGTAGTTGCCGAAGCGCACCAGTTCATCCTGCGCGTAGCGTTCGTCCACGCGCACGGTGCGTGTGCGCACCAGCCCGCCTTCCAACATCAGCACCGCCAGCACCAGCCCTTCGGCCGCCGGGGCGAATTCGATGCTGCGCCAGCGGGCCTCGTCCTCGCTGGGGGCCACCACCATGCCCAGCTGCCGGGCATGGCCGGACAGCAGGTTGGCGGCGCGGCGCAGGATACCGGAAATTTCCAGCTCCTGCCGGGTAAGTTCGTCGGCGATGGCCTCGCGCTCGGCGCAGCCCAGCGGCAACGGCCGCAGCAGGCTGTCCACGTAAAGCCGGAAGGCCCGCGCGGTGGGCACCCTGCCCGCGGACGTGTGCGGCTGCTCCAGATACCCGAGGTCGGTCAGGTCGGACATGGTGGCGCGCATGCTGGCCGGAGAAAGGCGCAAGCCGGAGTGTTCGGCCACGGCGCGAGACCCCACGGGCGAGGCCGAGGCGATGTAGCTTTCTATGATGGTGGCGAGCACCTGGGTTTCGCGCTGTCCGAGGGTGGGCATGAAGGCTCCGGCATCATGAGGATGCAGTTCTTGCAGTAGCACAAACGGGTAACAACGGGGGTGGGGGCTGTCAAGGTTGGCGGGGGCGCCGCGCCGTCGGCGTCCGCCCCGCGCGTCCCATGGGCAACGCGGAAAGGAACGGGGTCGCGCATGCTCCAAGGGGAACAGGCACCGTTGTCATCGTGAATAAAATCACAATCTACCGCCAAGGGAGCAGGGCGCATCCTAAAAAAACATACTATTTCATGGTGATGTCAGAAATGTACCAGGCCGCCCCATTTACCCGCCCGCCCCGCCAGCCCACTGTATGCGCCGTGTTGCACCTCTTCATATATTGTGCATTATTTCACATGCATTGACACGCAACCGGCAACCCACTACAGTACACCTGTCATCGGCGGCGTGAAACTGCACCGCCGCATGCAGCACTGCTCTGACTCCTTCATAATGCACCCACACGGCCCGTTCCGCGCCCCTTACGTGCAGCGCGCAGCGGCGAGTGAGCAACTGTTTACCCGCTCACCCGTAGGGTGCTGTAATGCTTGCCGAAAAAACACCCCCACCCACCTTGAATTTTTCATGACATTGTGGCATCTTGTGCCTCGTCCGCATGTCTGGAACCCGGAAAAACCCGCGCGTTCGGTTCTCCGGCACCCATGGTCCTCCGGGACCAGGGTCCACGTTGACACGCCGGGTGGCCACGGTTTATCCAGCGGGCAGTTGCCTGCCCCGGGCTGGCCATCATTCGGATAGAGGCAGCGGATCGCTGCTTATCATCGGCCGGCGCATCGCCGCACGATGCGAAGGTCAGGCGTTTGTCGTGCATCCCTTTCACTGCCAAGAACCTGTCCAAGGAGGACACGCATGGCTGAAGTCACTTACAAGGGCAAGAGCTTCGAAGTCGATGAAGACGGCTTCCTTCTTCGCTTTGATGACTGGAGCACCGAGTGGGTTGAATTCGTGAAGGAATCCGAAGGTATCGCGGACATCACCCCCGATCACCAGAAGATCATCGACTTCCTGCAGGACTACTACAAGAAGAACGGCATCGCCCCGATGGTTCGTATCCTCTCCAAGAACACCGGCTTCAAGCTGAAGGAGATCTACGAACTGTTCCCCTCCGGCCCCGGCAAGGGCGCCTGCAAGATGGCCGGCCTGCCCAAGCCCACCGGCTGCGTGTAGTCCATACGGCCCATTGTTCATCGGAAGGGCGGGAGCTTGCTCCCGCCCTTCTTCATTTTGACGGCGCTTACCGGAAGCCGGGGCGCGCGATACACGCCCGCTTCGGCGCTTGTCGTCGGCAGTGCATGCCGACGGCGCCTGCGCGGCGACGTGCCCGGATAACCGGCAAGACCGGTTTCCCGGCACGCAAGACGGGCGGGAGCTTGCGCTCCCGCCCGTCCTTCATTTCCATGGCGCTCCCCGGGCCGGGGCGCGCAACACACGACCGCTTCGGCGCTTGTCGTCGGCAGTGCATGCCGACGGCGCCTGCGCGGCGACGTGCCCGGGAAACCGGCAAGACCGGTTTCCCGGCACGCAAGACGGGCGGGAGCTTGCGCTCCCGCCCGTCTTGATTTGCGATGGCACGCCCGGCCAGTTCGGGCGCGCCGGTTGCGGGCTTCGGACTGCGAAGCGGGTGCGGGTGAGACCGGCCGAACTCAGTGTTCCGTGCCGTCCTCGGCGGCATCGAACAGCGTGTTCAGCGCCTCTTCGCGGCACAGGACGCTCGACGCCATGGCGATGCTGAACGTCGAGTGGGCCTTCTTCCACAGGGAAAGTATCTGCTGCACGGAATGAACCATGGAGACCAGCACCGATGCAGGCACGATGAACGCGCCGTCCGGCGTGCGCTCCAGCCCGTCCAGCGATACGGAAAGGCCCGTCAGCTCCTTGCCCACGTTGCCCAATAAACCATCAATGTCATGCTTCACGTTGCGAACCCCATTGTAGGAACTAGGCGTCGCGCGCCTGCACGCGTCGACACCCGTTACGGTCTAGCAGGGGGCGCGACCGCCGGTCATTTATATTTTCCCCCGCCGCCCGCGCGCCGTGCGAGAGCGCCCGCACTTGACGCAAGCCGCGCCGCACAATACACAGGGCAATACGTCATGTTCGATTACGCAAACGCCACCACCGACGCCATGTCCTGGCTCGCCGCCCTTTCGCCGTTGAGCGAACGGGACCTGTGCGACCTGTGCCTTGCCCTGCGCACGCGCGGCCCCGGCCAACGCTTTCGGTGCACCCAGGACGCGAGCCTGCTGCTGCTCGAAGCCCAGGGGGCGGACACCCCGCTGCTGCTGCTTTCCGAACGGGCCGCCCGCAACCTGCTGGATCATCTTGTTTCCGGCTACCTGCGCGACAAGCCGCGCGGGCTGCGCACCTGGCACGCCCGCGAGTACGGCGGGCACGACTAGTCTCCACCCGGCCCACTGGTCGCCACCAGCCTCCCGGCCCTGCCCGCTGCCTGCCGATATTCTCGGCCCGTCGCGGCCCATTGCATCCCAGTTACGCGCCCTGCGTCCTCCCCCCCCACGCATGAGAAAGGGCCGCCCCCAGTGGGAACGGCCCGTACAGCGCATAGACTGCCCGATCATGCCCGTGTCGCCACGTGTCGTCACGGGGGATTCCGGTTACTTTCGCAGCACCTCGGCATCCCAGCCGCGCTCCAGCGCCTCCAGCCAGTCGGCGGGAATTTCGGGCACGGCCCGCCTGGCCAGCACGTCGGGCGACAGGGTGGCCTCGCCCATCTTCACGGCGGCGAAACGGGCGCGCCATGCATCGGGCAGCCGCCCCACCTCGATGGCCGGAAAATCGCCCCACCAGGCCGGGTCCATCTTGGCCAGTTGGGCCTCGGGCGACAGCAGGAAGTTGGCTGCCACCATGGCCCCCGCCTTGTTCGGCGCGTTGAAGGGGATGGCCACGAAATGGGTGTTGAAGATCGACCCGTCGTCCAGCGCCACGGTGCGCACCGTGGCCGGGTAGGTGCCGTCGTCGATGAGCGCCTGGGCGTGCGCCGGGTGGTACGAGATGGAAAAGTCCACCTCGCCCCGCGCGAACAGCCCGTCCAGCGCCGCGGCGTCGCGCGGGTAGGCGCGCCCGGCCTGCCACAGGTGCGGGGCGAGATCGCGCAGCCAACCCCACAGGACCGGAGCCTTGCTGGCCAGCAACTCCCTGTCCAGCGGGCGCATGTACTGGGCATGTCCGCCGGTGAGGGCGTAGAACGCCTGCCGGATGAAGGCCGACCCGGTGAAGTCCGGCGGCTGGGGGTAGGTGAACCGGCCCGGATGGGCCTTCACCCATTCGCCCAGTTGGGCCATGGTGCGCGGCGGCTCCGGCGTGCGGGCCGTATCGTATTCCAGCACCAACTGCGCACGCCCGTAGGGCGATTCATAGCCGTCCACGGGATAGCCGAAGTCCGTGGCGCCCTGTTCCGGGTCGGTCAGGGCCATGTTGGGCAGGGCCGGGGCATAGGGCCCCCACAGCACACCGCCAAGGCGCGCGTTGCGAAAATTCTCGCCGTTGATCCACAGCAGGTCCATGCTGCCCGTGGCCCTGCCCGCCGCCTTTTCCGCCAGCAGCCGGGAGACGAACACCGGGGCCTCCATGGGCACGCGCACCAGGCTGATGCCGTAGCGCCGCGCCAGTTCCGGCGCGACGTAGCCATCCACGTAGCGGTTGGCCGTGGCCATGCCGCCGTACATATGAAAACGCACCGTGCCGCCGCGCGCTACGGCCTCCACCTCAGCCCACGGCAGCGAGGCCGGGGCGGGCAAAGCCGCCTGCCCTGCCGACGCGGTTCCATTACCGGCGGCCACGGCGTTCCGCCCCACGGACAGGCACAGCAACAGGGCCAGCGCAACCAGCAGGCCACGCGCAACGCGGCATGCAACACCGGCCCTCGGGGCCGTCCTCGACAGAATCATGGAACCTCCCTGGTAATGGGCCTGGCGGAGGGGCTTACAGGGGTCCCGGCAGCTGGTCTGCCCCCAGGCTCAACGGCCTTCCCCGGCTCTGAGCCCGCCTGTTCCGCCTGCCACGCCGTGGCCTTCACGGTTTCATACAGCGTGGGGTCCACCCCCACGAAATCCACCACCTCGCGTTCGCCAAGGCGCAGCCGCTCGCGCCAGCGGCGCAGCACGGCATCGTCGGGCACGGCGAACGCCAGCCCCCTGGCACGCAGCGTCTCGCGGGCCTCGGCCTGGGCCTCGGCGGCCTGGGCGCGGGCGCCGTCCACGTGGGCCTCCCAGGCATCGCGCAGCGCGGCGCGCACATCGTCGGGCAGCCGTTCCCAGAACATCCGGCTGACCAGCGGCACGTACATGGCAAAGTAGGCGCGGTCCTCGAACACGTGCGAAACCCCGTACCGCCAGAGCTGGCCGGACACCGCCGTCTCGTGGGTGGACATGAGGCCGTCGAGGTTGCCGGACCGCAGCCAGTGCGGCAGGTCGTGCCAGGGCACCACCAGGGGCCGCGCGCCCATGGCGGCCAGACGCAGTTCATTGGCCGGGCCGCCCGCCACGCGAATGCGCAGGCCGCCGATGTCCTCGTGCCGCCGCACCGCGCGGTCCACCAGGTACAGGTTGGCGTGCCCCAACTCCAGCCAGCGCCCCAGCACGGTGACGCGCAGGTTGCGCTCGATGCGTGAATCAATGATCCGGCCCGGAGGCCCATCGGCCACGGCCAGGCTGGCGCTGGCTGGCGCGCCATAAAACACCGGCAGCATGAACACCCCGCAGTCGGGCACGGCGGCATGCAACACCCACGTGCCGGGCAGGGCCATTTCCACGCGGCCCAGATTCAGCGCCTGCAGCACGTCGCGGTCGCGGTACAGGCTGGCGCTGTCATGCACCTCCACCCGCAGCCGCCCGGCCAGCCGCCGCTCCACGTCTTCCGCGAAGCGGCGCAGGGCCTTGACCTGAAAGTGCGCGGGGCCGTTCTCCGTGGAAATGCGCAGCACCGGCACGGGGCCTCCCGTGGGCGTGTCGGCCGGGGAAGCCGCCGGGACGTCCGCAGATTCCGCGTTCGAGAGTTCTGCATTCGCGGCCTGCGCCCACGGCGCGGCGACGGCCAGCAGGAGCACGCACAGCGCCACTGCGGTCACGCAACCCGGCAGACGCGGCCGCGAAAGGGACGGGCGCGCGGGTACGCGTTGCGGAACAAGGTTGGTCATGCGGCCTCCACGGGAAGGTGCGATAACGGGCGGTACGAATGCACTTCAGCATGCCACAACCGCCCGCGTCAGTACACCTTTCTCCGCGTGAATTGTCCCCCGAGCACGGTGAAGGTGTTCTCGACGATGAACAGCGCATCGGGGTCCACCGTGAACACCAGTTCCTCCATGCGCTTCAGCTGTACGTTGTTGGTCACGGTCATGACGATTTCCCGGTCGTCGCCGGAATAGCCGCCACGCCCCTGCAGAAAGGTGGCCCCCTGCCCCAGTTCGGTGACCAGGTCGTGCCCGATGCGGCGGCTGTGCGCGGAAATGACGAACACCACCTTGCGCTGGTTGAACAGCGCCAGCACGTATTCCATCGTCACCGCCGCAATGAACACCTGGATCAGCGAGGCGATGACCATGTCCACCGGCATGGAGGCAAGACATGCCGCGAACAGCACCGCGTTGAAGCCGAAGCCGAACCGCCCGATGCCGAGGCCGAAGCGACGGTGCAGGATGATGGCCGCCACGTCCAGCCCGCCCCCGGACCCCAGCGAACGCAGCATCATGCCGCCGCCAGCCCCGCAGATGACCCCGGAGGCCACGGCGGCGTACAACTGGTCGCGCACGCCAAGGTCCACCCCAGAGAACACCTCTGCGAACAGGGTGGTGGCCAGCATGCCATACAGGCTGTAGAGCAGGAACCGCCGCCCCACTTGCAGCCATCCCAGCACGAACAGGGGGATGTTGCACAGCAGGTACCACGCCGCCGGGGACAGCAGATGGGTGTGATACCATGTCAGCAGCGCGATGCCGTAGATGCCGCCGGTGAGAAACCCGTGCCGGGCCACGATGCCCTGCGCCCCCAGGGCGAACAGGGCCGCCCCCACGGTGAGCAGCAGCAGGTTCCAGCGGACGGAATAGGCCAGTTCCTTTCTGGTGAACATGCAAACCTCCCTGCCCGCCCGCGTCTGATCGGCGGGTCGCGGACCGGCATGAAAAAAACGGGGGCACGCCCAACCTCGCGGCGGCGCGCCCAGTTCAGTTCAGATCACTGCGCATTCCCGTGATCGTGCAGCCCGGGTCGCGTTGCCCGTGCCTCTATCCCGGATGCGGCGCGCGGGCAAGGGCGAAGAAGCAACAGGATCCGGCGGACATGCGAAGGGCACGCATGGATGGTGACGGCAGACGCGTGGTTGTGGAGCAAACGGAGAGAATGCGTGGAGCCCGCACGGGCAAGGGCGGGCCTGAAGGAGTCAGGATCGAACGCTGCCGAAAGAAATGGGGCCGGATTTGCCGGACGGGTGGCGCAGGCACGAGGCAGCCAACCGGGCATGCCGGGCGCGCGGTCTACCAGAGGCGTGAACGCGCCGGGAGTATAACCGGTCAGGCGTGACGGGTCAGGCGAACCTGTCAGGCGCACCAGTCAGGCGCACCTGTCAGGGGCGGTCGCAGTCGGGCCAGACCAGGCCAGGCACTTCCGCCGTCAGGATGCGGCACAGGGTGCGTCCGTTCTCGGCCAGGAACAGCGCCTCGTTTTCCAGGCGCAGGCGGTAGCCCGTGGCGTCGATGCGGGCATCGCCCCCCTGGCGGCACACCGCCCCCGCGCCGTCGATGGCCGCCGCAAGCCGCGCGGCAGATTCGTTGGCGCGGCGGAATGCCCCGCGCAGCATCTCCTGCCTGGGGTCGTTCTCCACCAGCAGCAGCCGCTTCATGGCAGCGTCGGAAGCCGCGCGCGTGCCGCGCACCCGCTTCATGTCGTCGTCCAGGCGCCCGCAGACAGGCCCGGCCGCATATGCGTCGGCAAGCTCCACGCCGGTGCGGATGAACCCTTCCACCACGTCGGCATCCTGCCCCAGGGTACTGCCCGCCGCCCATGCGGCGGGACCGGCCGCCCCGAAGTTCCACAGTGCCGCGCACAGCGCCGCGCACACGGCGGCCACGCGCAGCCCGCGCATGCGCGCCACCCCCGCCCCGCCACCGGGCCCATGTAAAGTTTTGTAAAGATGCGCTGGCATCCAGCCCATCTATATGCCGCGCCCCGCGAAGGCAACCCCCCGCCCTGCCGAGCGAAACGGCACGGCGCTGGCGCGGCCCCCTTCAACGCAGCAGCCCCCGGCGTAGGGGCGCCGGGGGCCGTGCGTGAGAAGACCTTCAGCGGGAGGAGTTTCGTTTACAGGAGACCGATCAGCATGCGCGTCGCCATGACGATGAGCAGCACGGCGAAGATGCTCTTGAGCTTGGCCACCGGCAGGCTGTGGGCCAACCGGGCGCCAAGGGGGGCCGTGAGCACGCTGGCGCAGACGATGCCGACCAGGGCGGGGAGGTAAACGAAGCCGAAGGTGTTCGCGGGCAGGCCCTGGGTAGCCAGCCCGTTAACTATGTAGCCCACGGTGCCGGACACCGCGATGGGAAAGCCGATGGCGGCAGAGGTGCCGATGGCCGTATGCATGGCCACGTTGCACCACGCCATGAACGGCACCGACAGCGTGCCGCCGCCAATGCCCACCAGGCTGGACACCGCGCCGATGACGTTGCCCATGCCGAACATGCCCATGTTGCCGGGCAGTTCGCGCGAGGGCTTGGGCTTGATGTTCAGCAGCATCTGCGCCGCCACCCAGTACAGGAAGCAGACGAAGAAGCCCTTGAGAAAATTGGTGGAAAGCTGGGCCACCACCCATGTGCCCACCAGCGTGCCGGTAATGATGCCGGGGGTGATGCGCCACACCACGTTCCACAGCACCGCTCCGCGCTTGTGGTGCGCCCGGAAGCTGGAGATGGAGGTGAACATGATGCTGGCCATGGAGGTTCCCAGCGCCAGATGCTGCATGAATTCGTGGGGAATGGCCTGCCATTCGAACGCGAAATTGAGCATGGGCACGATGACCAGCCCGCCGCCCACGCCGAGCAGCCCGGCAAGGATGCCCGCGATGGCGCCAAGAATCAGGTACAGCGCGAGGGAAAGAAGCATGTCTGGCACTCCGCGATGCGGGCATTGCGCGGCCCGCGAGGTTTCGGCCGTGGCGCGCGGCGACGGGGTTGGCGTCGGTCCGGGCGCGGGGTTGATGACCCGGCGGCGCGCCATGCGGGCGGCCGCCGGACCGGATATCCTTCAGGATTGCAGACGGGGATTTTCGCATGCCGGCAAGGCTGGCAAGCGGAACTCCCCCTTGCAATTACATGCGCAGGGCGTGACGGCCGATGGCCGCAACATTGGCGCTGCCGGTCAGCACCATGGCCTGCACCAGCTGGCCCTTGATGGAATCCACCAGCATGGTCACCCCCTCCTTCAGCCCGCCCACGGCGGCGATGGAGAAGGGGCGGCCCAGCATCACGGCGTCGGCCCCCAGGGCCAGCATCTTGAACACGTCCACGCCGTCGCGCACGCCGCCGTCGGCCAGGATGGCGATGCGCCCCTTCACCGCGTCGGCGATCTCGGGCAGCACCTCGGCCGTGCCCGGGGCATGGTCAAGCACGCGGCCGCCATGGTTGGACACCACGATGCCGTCGGCGCCCACCTCGACCGCCAGGCTGGCGTCGATGGTGGTCATGATGCCCTTGAGAATGAACGCCATGCCCTTGGCCTTGACCTTGGCCACGATGCGCGAAAGTTCCGCCGGGGTCTTGGGGCCCACGGGGCGGCCCATCTTGCGCAGGGTGACGAGGCCTGCGGCGTCGATGTCCATGCCGATGGCCGGGCAGCCCAGTTCCAGCGCGCGGTCGAGCTTTTCGTCCAGTTCCGCGCCGTCCCACGGCTTGATGAACGGAATGCCCCGCCCGCCCGCGCCGGTGATGGCCGCGAAGCCCGCGTCGATGATGAACGGGGGCACGCCGTCGCCGGTGCAGCCGATGATGCCGCGCTCGGCGCAGCCTCCCACCACGGCGGCCGCGTAGTCTTCCTCGCTCACGCCGCCGCCCATGTTGAAGGACACGCCGCCGATGGGCGCGGCCAGCACGGGCATGTCCAGCGCCATGCCGCACACGGTGGTGGAGGTGTCGGGCTCCTTCACGTCGTGCACCAGGCGCATGTTCAGGCGCACGGCGGCCAGGGCGTCAAGGTTGGCGGCAAAGGTCGCGCCGGTGCCCAGGCCGCCCATGCCGGGCACCTCGCCCGCGCAGGCCTTGCCGTTGCATACCGGGCAAACCCGACAGTAGCCTTTCATCAGTTGGCGTGCCTTGTCGCGAACTTCCTTCATCATGTCCCTCCTTTGCCAGGCGAACATGGGCGGCGCGGGCCTTGCCCGCACCGGGCGTGCCTCGCCCTGGGCGTCGATGCCGTGATGCGCGCCGGGCGTTCCGGATACGCCGGGCGTTCCGGACGCGCCGGGGCGCGTGGTGAGTGGTCTTGCCGCCTGCGTGGTCATGCGTGGGTGCTCATGGGGGTCATTCCCCCGACCATTCGAGGGCTATTTCCTCGACGTGCAGAATATGTTCGTGCATGGCGCGGAAGGCCGCCTGGGGGTCGCGCGCCTCCATGGCGGCGAGGATGTTGGCGTGGGTGGCGACGGCCCACTGGCGGCGGTCTTCGGTCTGCAGGGTGAAGTCCCGGCTGTCGCTGAGAATGTCGTGCAGGCGCGTCAGCACTTCCTGCACCACCGTGTTGCGGGTGGCGCGGGCGATGATCATGTGGAATTCCACGTCGGCGTCGGAGCCGGTGTTGCCGCCTTCTATCTCGGCCACCTGGGCGTCCAGGGCGCGGCGCAGGGCGGCAAGGTCGCCGTCGCTGACGTGGGCCGCGGCCAGCGCGGCGATTTGCGGTTCGAGCAGACGGCGGAACTCCAGCACCTCGCGCAGCTTGGCGCGGCGCTGTTCGATGATGGCGGCCAGCGGCTCGATGAGCGTTTCCTCGGTGTCGTCCAGCACGTAGGTGCCGTCGCCAAGGCGGCTGGTGACGATGCGCTGCTGCTCCAGCGAGCGGATGGCCTCGCGCACGCAATGGCGCGAGACCCCGAACAGTTCCGCCAGGCGGCGTTCGGGGGGCAGCTTGTCGCCGGATTTCAGTTCGCCCTTCTCGATGAGGTCGCGAATCTGCCCCACGATTTCCTCGTGCAGGCGGATGCGGCGCGCGGGCTTGAAGGCGGGGGTCATCTGCGCTTTCACGCAACGGCCCTCCCGGGGCAGTGGGATGCGCGAACGGCTGCAAAATTGGTACAACCATTCACTGGTTGAACCAATTCACCCGAACGTGCCCCCTCTGTCAACGAAAATCCGCGCCGGACGGCGAGCGGCGGGCAAGGCGGCGCGATTGCCAAGGGGCCGCAACCGACGGAAAAGAAAAGCGCGGCCCGAAGGACCGCGCCATCATCCCTGGAACATGGACGCAAGATGCGGGTGTGAACCCACGCCGCGCCGCCCTTGCGAAACCGGTCACCTGGCGGCGTTGCCGACCACCTTTCCCTCGGTGATGAACGAGATGCCCTGCGACGACACGGTGCCGATCATCACCCCCTGGGCCAGGGGTTGCGACACCTGCGCCGCCGCGCGCCACACCACGATGAACGCGGGGCCCGCGCCGCCGAGGGTGTCCGATTCCTCAACCACGAACTGGGCGGAGCCCAGGGGCGGCAACTGGCGCGGCTCGTTCAGGTAGGTGCGCACGGTCTTGCCGTTCTCGTCCACGTAGCGCACCTCCATGAGGGTGATGGGAATGCGCTGGTCGGTGTTGCGCACCGAAAGCATGGTGGTGATGTTCAGGGTGCGGCCCCGGTTGCCGTACACCACCGAGGAATACACCGGCACGTACACCGTCTGCCCCACGGTCATCTCGGCCTGCGCGACCGCCGGAAGGATGCCCGCGCGCGGCATGCCCGTGGGCATGGGCAGCGCGGCAAGGCCGCAGCACAGGGCGAGGCAGGCCGCCACGCGCAGGGCCAACGTGCGCACCCGGGCGACCGAAACTGCCGGGACGCGGGCGGCAACGGGCCGGGACAAAAGGGGTGGGGCCGAAAGGACGCGGGACGGCCCCTGCGACGGACGCGTGGGGGCCGACTGGCCGGGCTGGGTCATGGGGCGTTCTCCCGCCGCCGGGTCAGCGGCTTTCCTGCACGTGGTCCAGCGCCTGGCGGAACAGGTGCCGCACGTGGTCGTCATCAAGGGTATAGAAGGCGTTCTTGCCGTCGCGGCGCACCCGCACCAGCTTGGCCGCGCGCAGCAGGCGCAGTTGGTGCGAGACGGCCGACTGGCTGTGGCCCACCACGGCGGCCAGGTCGCACACGCACAGTTCGTCGCAGGCCAGCGCCTCGAGAATGCGCACGCGGGTGCGGTCGCCCAGCAGCCGGAAGGTGGCGGCCAGTTCGGCCATGTCCTCGTCCGGGGCAAGCCGCGCGCGCACCCGCGCGATGACCTCGGTGTGCTCGCAGTGCTGCTGGCACACCGGGGCGTCGGCAAGATCGGCCCCGCCCGGCGCGGCAACCGCGTCCGGACCGTCGGGCATGCTCGGCGCGCACGCGCGCTTGGCCGTGCGGCCCGACGTGCGGCCGCCGGTTCCGGCGGCGGGTTGCGTGGCGTCTGTCGCGCTCACTGGCATGACTCCCGCGGCAAGCTGCTGCCGCACATTGTGAACGATACCCGATGCCGCCGCACGCCCGTTCCGGGTGTCGCGGGCTTCGGACCATACCCCCAAGGCTACCCGGAACACCGGGGCGACGCAAGGCCCACCCGCCGCGCCGCAGCGACGGAAAAGGCCGGGCGCATGCGCCCGGCCCCGTCGTGTCCTTTCCTTCCTGCTCCGGCCCGCCGCAGGCGGGCCGTTCAGGCGGCTACATGGCCGCGCCGTCGCCCGAAGCCACGGCGGCGGGCATGGCGTCCTCGCCCGGCAGCGTTCCGCCCACCGCCACGCCGCTGGCGGCCAGTTCCTCCACCGAGAAGATGCGGTTGCCGTCCAGGATGATCACGAAGCCGTCGTTGCGATGGCCCATGCCCCGGATGAAGTCCTGCCGCACGGCGGTACCCATGCGCGGCGCGGGCTCCACGGCGTCGGCCGGAATCTCGATGACCTCGCGCACCGAATCCACCAGCGCGCCGATGACGGCGGCCTCGCCCTCCAGCTCGGCCTCCACGATGATGATGCAGGTGTTCACGGTGTCCGCCACCGGGTCCATGCCGAACTTGCGCCGCAATTCCAGCACGGGCACGGCGCGGCCGCGCAGGTTGATGACCCCGCGCATGAACTCCGGCGTGCGGGGTATGCGCGTGATGGCGGTGAGTTCCAGCACCTCGCGCACGGTGCCGATGTCCAGCGCGAACACCTCTTCGCCAAGGGTGAAGGTAAGATACTGGCTGGTCTCGTACATGCTGCCTCCCGAAGGCGTCAGGCGCTAAAAGCGTTCAAACTCGCTGTCGTCCGCATCCGCGCCCATGTCCAGGGCGATGTTGCCGCCCTTGCCGGACACCGCCTTGCGCGGGGCCTGGGCGGCCACGGCGCGCGGGGCCGCTGCGGGCTGGGCGCGGCGCGGCGCGCGTACCGCGCCGCCGTCCATCGAGGCCACGCGGAAGCGCGAGACGGTGGCCTGCAACTGCTCGGCCTGACTGGAGAGCTCTTCGGACGTGGAGGCCATTTCCTCGGAGGCCGAGGCGTTCTGCTGAATGACCTGGTCGAGTTGGGCGATGGCCTTGTTGACCTGTTCCGCGCCCACGTTCTGCTCGTTGCTGGCGGCGGCGATTTCCTGCACCAGTTCGGCCGTGCGGCGGATGCCGGGCACCATCTTGGTCAGCATCTCGCCCGCCTGCTCTGCCACGGCCACGCTGGACGAGGAAAGGTCGCTGATCTCGGATGCGGCCTCGCCGCTGCGTTCGGCCAGCTTGCGCACCTCGGCCGCCACCACGGCGAAGCCCTTGCCGTGTTCCCCGGCTCGTGCCGCCTCGATGGCCGCGTTAAGGGCCAGCAGGTTGGTCTGGCGGGCGATTTCCTCGATGATGGAAATCTTGGCCGCGATGTCGCGCATGGCCCCCACCGTATCGCCCACGGCCTTGCCGCCCGCTTCCGCGTCGGTGGCGGCCTGCACGGCAATGGTTTCGGTCTGGCGGGCGTTTTCCATGTTCTGGCGGATGTTGGCGGCCATTTCCTCCATGGACGAGGAAATTTCCTCGATGGAAGCGGCCTGCTCGGTGGCCCCCTGCGACAGGGTTTCGGCCGAGGCGGAAAGCTCTTCGCTGCCCGAGGCCACGTTCTCCGCCCCGGCGCGCACCTCGGTGATCACCGAGACGAGGCCGTCCACCATGTCCTTCATGTCGGCGTACACGCCGCGCAGCCTTCCGCCGTCCGCGTCGAAGGACACGTCCAGGTCGCCCGCCGCGATGCGCCGGGTGACGGCGGCCAAAGCCGCCGGGTCCGCCCCCAGTTGGGCCATGACCACCCGGATCAGCAGCCAGGAAATGGCCACGCCCGCCACCACGGCCACCAGTGCGATGCCCCCGGTCAGCAGTTGGGCCTGCTCGTTGGACGCCTGCACGCGCGGGCCGATCTCGCGCTGCTCCGCCTCGTAGCTTTTTTGGATGGCATCGCTGGCCTCGGTGATGACTGGGGCCAGCTTGACCAGCCGGGTGTCATAGACTTCCTGTCGGCGAAAGCCCGCCTGGGCCATGGGCTCGAAGGCCGACGTGTACTGGCCGAACAGGGATTGCAGCTCCCGCGCATGCTCCCGCGCGCTCATGCCGCGCAGATCGGTCTGGAGGCGGCCGACGGCGCCAGCCGCGCTGGAGAGGCCAGCCTTGCCGAGATCGTACCACTTGCGGTCGGCGTCGGCCAGCAGTCGGGCAGTGGGCACCCGCGCCTCGAGTATGAGGCGCATGGCTTCTTCCACCTTGCCCCGTCCGGCAATGTCCCCTTCGCGCTCCGACGCTTCCGCCGCGCGCCGCGCCACATCCATGAGCTGCGGACCAAGCTGGCTCAAGCGGTCGGCCTCGGTCGCGCGGGCAACGGTCTGCTTGCGCAACTCATCCACGGCGGCGCCGTATTCCTTGAACGCATCAAGCATCACGCCAAGGTGCTTGCGGCGCTCCGGATTCTTGATGCTCTTCTCGGCCTCGTCCAGCCCCTTGGCCATTTCGGCGCGCGCTTCCTCGTAGGCGCGCAGCGCCGTCTCGGACGAGGTGTTCAGGTAGCTGACCACCCCAAGGCGCATCCTGAGCAGATCGGCCAGAATGCCCCCGCTCATCAGCGAACCGCGCGCGGTGCGCCGGTAATCGTCGAAGCCGGATGTGGCGTCGGACAACGCCTTGTAGGAAATGCCCCCCATCGCCACCAGCAGCACCAGAACAAGACCGAACCCCAGAATCAGCTTCTTGGCCAGCGTCATGTGTCTTCTCCCGTCCGGAACGTTCACGTCGTGGCGCCGCGTTCGGCCGCGCCCCCCAACCCGCGCTTCGCGGGCCGGCAAGCTGCCGTGCCCTCCGGCACTGTCGCGCCATGGCCCAGTCCGGCCCGCTTCTGCCCAGTTTGTCCAGCTCTGCCCTATTTCACCCAGAACAACCTAATCATGCCCCCGCCAGCGCAACATGATTTTCCCCGTATCGGTCAGGCGGGCGCAACGCCGCACAGCCTGGCCGCTATTCGCTCGGCCTGCGCCTCGTCGGGCGCGGCCAGCAATTCATCGAACAGCTCCCCCGGCAATACCGCCGGATCGTAGTCCAGCGTGAGCATGGAGGTGAAAACGTCGAAACGGGTTCCGCGCAGCCCCGGCCACGTTTCGGGCGTCAGGGCGCGCAGTTGCGTGGCGGACGGGTGGCGCAGGACGGCAAGGTCCACCTTCAGCCGCAACCGGCCTGGAGTATGATCGGCAATTTTCAGAAATTTCCTGAGGTCCGCGAGTACACGTGGATTCATATTTTGTTGCATTCTCCTGTCATGCCCGACCGTGCGGGCGCCCTACCCTACTCCCCAGTGGGCGCATGCGCAAGCGGATGCAGGAGAATGCCAGGCGTGCCCCCGCATGCGGGAGGCTATACGTCGCCACGCCGAGGTGCCGCTCTCGCCCCTGGATGACGGACGCGACGAAAAGCCGTGGGCCACGCCGTGCCGCGCGGCATTCCGGCGCGGCACGGCGTGGCGGGCGGCAAGACGCGCAGGCGCGGCGTCAGGATGGGTCGTGCGATCCGGGCGCGTCGCGGTCCGCGACCGACGGCGGGGGAACAAGGCGGCGGCGCTGCGCCACCGCGGCCACCTTGCGCAACATGCAGTCCATGTCGAACGGAATCAGGATGTCGTCGTCGACGCCGCGTTTCATGCACTGGATGGAAAGCCGCACCTGGTCCGGCCGGACCATCAGGATCACCCCCGCGTGGGGGGCCAGCCTGCGCGCGGAATCCAGCAGTCCCAGCGGGCAGGGCGGCCCTTCGGCGCAGCCGAACAGGAAAACGCTGAAGCCCCCCGTGGCCAGCAGGCGGCGCGCGTCGTCCGGCTCGGCCGCCACCACGCAGGCGCTGCCCCCGCCCCCCAGCAATTCGGCCACGTGCCGGGCGAAGGCGGTATCGGTATCGAACACCAGCACCGAGGTCATCCACATGGTGCACCGGCCTTTGGCCTGTCCGGCGAAGGGGAGCGGCCCGGCCCGGACGGGCCGGGGCCGGTTCCGGATATCGCTCCGCCAGGCAGAGGTTGGATATCTGGAAACAGTGATCACTCGCACCGATTGCGGCGACTCGTGAAATACATAGCAATCACTGTTCCAGCAATATTTCGCACAATGTGGCGGCATGTTGGAGAAGGTCAGACCGCACCGAGCAGGACTGGACGGGGTGCGAATAGCCGCAAGAACACGCACGATGCACCATTATGCAACATTTTGCGACACACACGGCGCACCGTGCGGGGGATGACCATCGAGACACCGCCAGCCCGGTCGCGCCCGACGCGGGGCCGGACGGGGTGCCGGACGGGCGCTACACCCCGCCCAGCACCGCGTCGGACCTGAGGGTGCCCGCCAGCAGCGCGCCGATGATGGCGTCGCGGCCGCCCACCACCCCGTCCAGCACGGTGATGCGCTTCCAGGTGAGATAGTCGTGGAATTCCTGTTCGATACCGCAGCAAACCACGGTGGTCACGTTCTCGGTCAGGATGATCCGGCACAGCTCCTCGGCCGAGGCATTGGCCAGCACCATGGTGCGCGAGCGAGCCAGCCCACCTTCGCCGTCGATGCGGCCCAGCCACGCCTCGGTGGCCCGGTCGAACCGGGGGGCCACCGCATCGCGGTGCAGGGCCACCAACACGTTGCCGCGCAGGGGCGGTGCCTTCGTTGTCCTGCTCCGGGGCGTTGCATCGCTCATTCCGCCACCTCCTCTGTCGCATCAGATGCGGATATGGCCGTCTCTGTTGAACCGCGCCTGAGCCCGCGTGCCTTCACCGGACCGGAGGTCATTGATCCAGCCCATGCTGGCGCATCTTGCGCCACAGCGTGGTGCGCGCCCAGCCCAGTTCGGCGGCTGCAGCGCCGCGCCGTCCCCGCGCCCGCACCAGCGCCTCCATGATCAGGCGGCGCTCCGCGTCTGCCCAGGTGCCCTCCGCGCCCGCGCCAACCGCCCCCATCGCGCCTGTTCCGGCCGCCTCGGTCCACGTGGCCTCTCCCACGCCGGGGGGCCTGCCGGACGCATCGCCAACGGGCGTGGCAGGGGATACGGCGCGGGGCACTTCCGCCCGGCCATCCGCCGAGGCCGTGCCCCTCGCTGGCCGACCGCCGCGCGCCTCGGCGTGGGCCTCGCCGCCCTCCTCCAGCAGATACCGGGGCAGATGCGGCAGGTCCACGTGGGTGTCCTGGCATACGTTAACACAATACTCCACGATGTTACGCAATTCCCGCACGTTGCCGGGGTAGGCATGGCGCAGCAGCACCTGCTCCGCCGCCGGGGTGAAGCCGGAGAGCCGCTTGCCGAACATGCCCGCGTACACCTTGAGGTAGTGCGCCAGAAACAGGGCCACGTCGTCGCCCCGCTCGCGCAGGGGCGGCAAGTGAAAACGCACCACGTTCAGGCGGTACAGCAGATCCTCGCGAAAGCGCCCTTCGCGCACCATGCCCCGCAGGTCCCGGTGGGTGGCGGCGATGATCCGCACGTCCACGTGCACCCCGCGCGTGGACCCCAGCGGGTGGATGATCTTGTCGTCCAGGAAGGTCAGCAGCTTGACCTGCAACGGCAAGGGCAGGTCACCCACCTCGGTGAGGAACAGCGTGCCGTTATGAGCCAGACGGAACCGGCCGGGCTTGTTCTCCGACGCCCCGGTGAAGGCCCCCTTCTGATGGCCGAACAGTTCCGATTCCAGCAGGCTTTCCGGCAGCGCGCCGCAGTTCACCTTGACGAACGGCCCCTTGGCCCGGTTGGAGGCGTTGTGCACCGCCTCGGCCAACAGGTCCTTGCCGGTGCCCGTCTCTCCGGTGACCAGCACCGAGGAATCGGTCTGCGCGATGCCCGGCAGCAGCCGGAACACCCGCTCCATCTCGGGGCTGTGCCCCAGCATGTCGCCGAAGCCCTGCGGCCATTCCGGCCGGGCCTCGGACGGACGGAACAGACGCAGGTCTTCCAGCGTCTCGAAATACCCTACCCGGCTGCCGTCGGCCCCGGTCAGCGCGCCGCAGGTCACCCGCACGGGGATGCGCGCCCGGTCGGCGTTGACGATGTCCGCCTCGCGCGCCACCGGGGCCACGGCGGCGGACGGCGACTTGTCCACCACGTCCAGCGGGCAGCCCACGGTGCACAGACTGCACCGGAACACGTACCGGCACGGCAGGTTCAGGGCCCGTTCGCGCGACATGGCCGTCAGCGCGCAGGCAGCCTGGTTCAGGAACACCACCCGCCGCTCGGCCGAAACCAACGCCAGCGGCAGGGGGATGCGGTCCAGCAGGGTGCGCGCCGCCACCGGGCGGTCGAACAGCCCCTGCAGCAGCGGCCACAACTCCGAAGCCATGCCTTCCCTTGTCGCAGTGGTCATTCCGCCCCCCCCTGCCCGCTTCAAACCGCCCGCGTGTCCGAAACGGCAGAACGATGCAAAACGTTGCAAAACTTTTCACAGCGGTAGCGCATTCCCCGGCCCAGGGCAAGGCAGGCAGCTCACACAATGGCCAACACGCTGAAATCAAACTGCAACATCGACATGTGAATTATGGAACGAAGCTTGCTCATATCGGATCAGCGACCCAAGGCGGGGTGAGCGCATACAGCACGATGCCATGCCGGTCGCCTCGAAGCCCCAGTACACCAGGCCCCGGCCATCGACACCCGTCGCCCGCAGCCACGCACCATCGCCCCCGCTTTCAAAGAGGAGCATACCCATGGGGATCAAAACCAGACTGTACCTGCTGCTTGCCTCCGTTCTCGTGGCCCTGGCCGCCATCGTGGCCGCCAGTTGGGTGGGATCGGCCAAGGTCGAGCACGCCCTGGAACTGCGCGCACTGGCCGTGGACGCCAACACGGAACTGTTGCAGGCCCGCAGGCAGGAAAAGAACTTCCTCATGCGCAAGGAACAGCAATGGGCGGACAAGACCCGCAAGCACATCGCCACCGTGGATTCGCTGCTCAAGCGCATCGCGGCGGCGGACCCCGGCAATGCCGCCATGTGCGAC
Organism: Nitratidesulfovibrio sp. HK-II; assembly: GCF_003402415.2. Taxonomy (NCBI): domain Bacteria; kingdom Pseudomonadati; phylum Thermodesulfobacteriota; class Desulfovibrionia; order Desulfovibrionales; family Desulfovibrionaceae; genus Nitratidesulfovibrio; species Nitratidesulfovibrio sp. HK-II. The sequence continues at coordinate 1,090,914 of NZ_AP036014.1, read as the reverse complement.
AAGGGCCGCTCAACACTTTCCCGCTACAACGCCTCGCTGGACGAGGTATTCAGGGTGGTTGCCGAAACCGACGCCATGATCCAGGCGGGCCGCGCCGTGGAACCGGCCCTGGCGGACATCCGCAAGGCCTATGAAGACAAGGCGGATGAACTCTCTGATCTGGTCAAGACGGTGAATACGGTCATCGAGATGGGCATGGGCGTTCTGATAACCCTGTTCGTGCTGGCGGTGATCTCTGGCATAACCCGTTCGCTGGCGGTGTTGCAGGCATTCTCGCGCGAGGTGGCGGCGGGCAGGCTGGACGCCACGGCGCAGGGCAACCTGCCGGGCGAGTTTGGCCTGCTGCGCGACGACCTCGCGGCCATGGTGGACCGGTTGAAGGAAACCCTGACCGACAGCGCGGCCAAGGGCGACGAGGCCCGCCACCAGGCCGAGCAGGCCCGCGCCGCCATGGACGCGGCCACCGCCCGCGAGCAGGAAGTGAGCGCGCTGGTGGAAACCATGCGCCGGGTGGCTGGCGAGGCCGCCGCCATCGCCGGAGACCTTACCGACGCCTCGCAGGAACTGGCCGCCCAGACCCAGCAGGTAAGCGCCGGGGCCGAGGTGCAACGCGCCCGCATGGCCGAAACCGCCACCGCCATGGACCAGATGAACGCCACGGTCATGGAGATCGCCCGCAACGCCACCCTGGCCGCCGACGCATCCAAGTCCACCCGCGAGGAGGCCCAGAAGGGCGCGCAGGTGGTGCAGACCGCCGGGCAGTCCATCTCGCGGGTGCATGAAATCGCCACCCGCCTGCGCGCGGACATGCAATCGCTGGGGCGCGACGCCGAATCCATCGGCGAGGTGATCAACGTCATCAACGAAATCGCCGACCAGACCAACCTGTTGGCGCTGAACGCCGCCATCGAGGCGGCCCGCGCCGGTGACGCCGGGCGCGGCTTCGCCGTGGTGGCCGACGAGGTCCGCAAGCTGGCGGAAAAGACCACCAACGCCACCAAGGAAGTGGAAACGCGCATCTCGGCCATCCAGACCGCCGCCCAGCGCAACGTGGGCAACATGGACACGGCCACCCAGGCCGTGGCCGACGCCACGGGCCTTGCCGAGGAATCGGGCGGGGCGCTGCGGCGCATCGTGGAATTCGCGGACAACACCGCCGGACAGGTGCAGTCCATCGCCGCCGCCAGCGAAGAGCAGTCGGCCGCGTCGGACCAGATCAGCCGGGCCGTGACCGAGGTGAACGACGTGGCCGCCGAATCGGCGCGGGGCATGGAGGCGGCCAGCGAGGCCGTGCGGGCGCTTGCCCTGATGGCCGAGCGCCTGCGTGCCATCATCCAGCAGATGGGCAGCGGACAGCGCTGACCCCCTCCCCCCTTCTTTTGCCTGGCAACGGCCAGGCGGCATCGAACAAACAAGCCGGGCGGACACGATCATGTGTCCGCCCGGCTTCATTTCATGGGGCAGGAGCACCATGGCGCGGCCCGCGCCGTCCCCGCCATGTCCCGAAAAAGGCAACAGGCCCGGTGCACGGGGCACCGGGCCTGTCCTGCGTCGTCGCGCCTGTTCCGCCACGGGCGGAACCGGGAACCGGCGGACGCGCACCGCCGTCGCGGAATGGTCCGGGACTGCCGACATGCCGGACCGCGCGGTGGGCGGATTCGCCGTGTGGAGGCAAGGCGATAGGAAAAATTCGCGTCGACTGCGCGGGGCGGGCAGGGAAGGCGACAGGGAGGAGAGGGGGGGCCAGGGGTGTGGGCGCCCTGGCCCCGCAGGGCAAGAGGGAGAACCGAACAGGCATGATCGGCGGGGCCGGGAGCACTGGCCCCGTTGTTCTCGTCTCTCAAAAGCGCCCCGGGCAGGGCGGCGGCCCGCTTTTCGGGGCGTGGGCACTCTCGTCTCCCCGCCGCCGCGCCATCCGGGCCGATACAGGACCGGCCACGGCAGTCGCTGCGGCGTGTGCCCGGCAGTTGCGCAAACTGTTCAACCAACCAGACACAATTCCTGATTAGTCGACTTCCCGGCAGGAGTCCAGCATTTCGCCACAGGTTTTCGTGATTTTTTTAGCGAACAAATGCTGCCCATTAGAGCATCTTTGCCACTATTTTCCGCAGGAGTGGCCACACGCTTTTCCGCCAATTCCTACTCCGCAAGGCGGATGACCACTTCCGCCCCCGGCGAATAGCCCTTCAGTTCCGCCAGCATGCCCTTCAGCGCACCGGACACGATGCGCGCCACGAAGGGGTTCAGCCCCAGTTGGTGCCCGTTCACCGTGACGGACAACGGCCCGTCCACGGAACAACAGTCGCCCGGCGCGGCCTGGTGGGCCACCACCATGCGGGCGAACCCGGCGCAGTCCTGCTGCCCGCACGCGCCGCAGTCCAACCCCGGCAACACGAAGCCGCGCTCCGTCACCAGTTCCGCCAGCGCGTCCACGCTGGCGGCGTCGAAACGGGGCAGCCCCTCTGCCTCCACCGCGCCGAAGGTGGCCAGGGCCAGCCCCCTGTCCAGCGCCTGCGCCTCGCCCGCCTCGCGCAGGCACAGTACGCGCGGCAGCCAGCCCAGGCTCTTGCCGCCCTCCACCAGCAGCACGTCGGCGCGCACCAGCGGCAGCAGGTCGGCCAGGTGCCGCCGGGTGGACCAGAACACCGCGCATTCCCCCTCGGCGATGCCGATGACCGTGCGGCCCGGCTTCATCAGGCGGGCGGTGTCGGTTTCCGCCTTGTCCAGGTTGTGGTGGGTGTGCTTGGCCACGGCCACGGTCAGGCCGCGCGCCTCCAGCGCGTCGGCCAGCAGCGCCGTGCAGGTGGTCTTGCCCGAATTCTTGAACCCGATGATGCTCACTGCCTTCACGGCGTCCTCCCTGTGGCTGGTGCGGTGCGGGGCGTGCGCCCCCTGCCCTCCTAACTGGTTTCATCCTAGCGTTGCCCCGGTTCCGGCACAAGCCGGAGCGGAAAAAAGGAACGCCGCCCGCACCCGCCATGGGTGGCAGGCACGGACGGCGCGGGATGCCGCCTTGCGCGACGACGGGCAACCATGTGCATGGTCGTCCGCGACGCCCGGCACGGGGGAAGGCGGGAAACCGCCCCCGCGCCCAAGGAGGCAGGGATGATAGGAAAACACAAGCCCGCCGCGCCTGTCCGAAGACCGGCGCGGCGGGTCTGGTCAATGCTCGTCTTCAGCTACGCACGCACCCGGAACAGCCTGGCGAACAGTTGCTTGCGGGTGAGCGGGCCGGATTCCAGTTCCGCCACGGCGTGCTCGAAGTAGCTCTTGGGGTCGCGCTGGAACAGGTACACCACGCGCACGTCGTTGGGGTCGCCCAGGACGGCCTTGGGGTACTTCTTCTTCACCTCGGCCAGGCGCTTTTCGGCCAGGGCGGACATTTCCGCCTCGTCGCCGAAGTTCATGCACCCGGTGGGGCAGGTTTTCACGCAGGCGGGCAGCAGGCCGTTCTGCACCCGGTCGTTGCACATGTCGCACTTGGACAGCAGGCCGGTGGCAGCGTCCTTGCGCGGGATGTCATACGGGCAGGCAGAGCGCACCATGTCGCCGTCCACCTTGGCGGTGAGCTCGGTGAACAGGACGGCCCCGGTGGCCTCGTCCTTCAGCACCGCGCCTTCCAGGTCCACGTCCGCCTGGCCCTTGCAGGGGGGCTCGACGCAGTGGCGGCACTGTTCGGGAAAGAACAGCCAGTCCATCTTCTTGTCGAACACGCCTTCCTCGAAGCGCACCGTCTTCAGGGTGACGTACGAGAGGTCCGGCGGGTTCTGGTGCGAACCGGTGTTGCGGGTTTCCTCGGCGGGCAGGTTCTTCCACTGCTTGCAGGCTATCTGGCAGCCGCGGCAGCCGGTGCAGCGGGTAAGGTCGATGAAGAACATCTTTCCCATGACTACTTACCTCCCACCTTGCGGATGTCGACCATGAACGCCTTGGTCTCGGGGATGCCGGTGTTCGGGTCGCCCGCCGACGGCGTGAGCAGGTTGGCCGTGTCGCCGCCGTTCCTGGGCACCATCCAGCCGTAGTGCCAGGGCAGGCCCACCATGTGGATCTCCGCGCCCATGACCTTGTAGGGCTTGATGCGCTCGGTGACGATGGCCACCGCCTCCAGCGAGCCGCGCAGGCTGGATACCTTGACACGGTCGCCGTTCTTGATGCCGCGCAGCTTGGCCAGTTCCTTGCTGACTTCGGCGAAGATCTCGGGCTCCGCCTCCACCAGCCACGCGCAGCGGCGGGTCATCAGGCCGGTCTGCCAGTGTTCGGTGACGCGGTAGGTGGTGCCGATGAAGGGGTACTTCGGATCGCACACCGCCGCCTTTTCGCCCTCGATCTTGAAGGCCACCGGGTTGTGCAGCTGCTTCGAGAACGGGTTCTTGGAAACCGGGCACTCCAGCGGTTCGTAGTGCTCGGGGAAGGGACCTTCCTCGCGGCCAGGGCCGTACAGCGCGCCGAAGCCGTGCGTCTGCATGATGAAGGGGTGCTTGGCGCCGGGGTCGCCGCCGCCGTCCACCACGTCGCCCACCCACTTGCCGTCCTTCCATTCGATGACGGCCTTGGCCGGGTTCCACGGCTTGCCGGTCTTGTCCACGGAGGCGCGGTTGTAGATGATGCGCCGGTTCACCGGCCAGCTGAACGACCAGTTGGGGAACAGGCCGATGCGCGCCTGCTCGGGGGTCTGCGCGGTGTCGCGGCGGGCCATCATGTTGCCCGCGTCGGTGAACGACCCGGCATGCAGCCAGTTGCCGGAACAGGTGGAGCCGTCCGCCGTCAGGAAGGCGAACGAGGGCACCTGCTGCCCGGCCTTGAACTGCTTGCCGCCCACTTCCACGTCCTTCAGGAAGTAGCCGTTCATGAGCTTGGCGGTCTTGGCCGGGGAGAACTCGTTGTGTTCCTCCCAGTCCTTGATGTTCAGCTTCAGGATGGGGTCGGCGTGCACGCCGCCTTCCTTGGCGTAGATGTCGCGGATCTTGTGCATCATCTCGAGCATGATGTCGCCGTCGGGCTTGGTTTCGCCCCAGGGCTTCGGCCCGCGATAGCGCCACTGCATCCAGCGGCCGGAGTTGGCCACCGAGCCTTCCTTCTCGATGGACACGGCGCACGGCAGGAAGAACACTTCCGTGCCGATTTCCTCGGGCTTCATGCCCGGGCCCTTCCAGAACGACGATGTTTCGTTCTCGAAGATGTTCACGTTCACCAGCCAGTCCAGCTTGCCCAGCGCGCGCCGGTTCTTGTTGGCATTGGCGCCGCCGCAGGCGGGGTTCATGCCCCAAGCGAAGCAGCCCTTCACGTCGCCCTTGTCCATCTTGTCGAAGATGTTCAGCCAGAAGTAGTAGGTGGCGGGCTTGGACGCATCGAGCTTGGGCATGATGTCGTAGGCGTCCGCCGGGGCAAGATCCGGGAACAGGGCCTTCAGGTAGCTGGCCATGTATTTGGGCCGGTTCTGCCACCAGTTCACGCTCATGGGATCTTTGGATTGCGGCGTGGCCGCGTTGTAGGCGTCGAGCGTAGAGGCCTTGGTGGTGGGCGTGGGGTTGTAGCCGGGCCAGATGTGGGACAGCAGGCCCTGGTCGGTGGACCCCTGCACGTTGGATTCGCCGCGCAGCGCGTTCACGCCGCCGCCCGCCACGCCGATGTTGCCCAGCAACAGCTGGATCATGGCCATGGCGCGGATGTTCTGCACGCCCACGGAGTGCTGCGTCCAGCCCATGGCGTACATGATGGTGCCCGCCTTGTCCGCCTTGCCCGTGGCCGCGTAGGCCTTGTAGACCTTCAGGATGAGGTCCTTGGGCGTGCCGGTGATGTCGGCCACCTTGTCCACGGTGTAGCGTTCGTAGTGCTTCTTCATCAGGTTGAAGACGCACCGGGGGTGCTTCAGCGACGGATCGCGCCTGGGCACGCCGTTCTCATCCAGTTCGAAGGCCCACTGCGACTTGTCGTACTTGCGCTTGTCCGCGTCGTAGCCGCTGAACAGGCCGTCCTTGAACGAGAACTTCTCGCCCACGATGAGCGAGGCGTTGGTGTACTCGCTCACGTACTCCTCGAAATACAGCTTGTTCTCGAGGATGTACTTGATGAGGCCGCCAAGGAAGGGGATGTCCGCGCCCGACCGGATGGGGGCGTAGATGTCGGCCTTGGCCGACGTGCGCGTGAAGCGCGGGTCCACGTGAATGACCGTGGCGCCCTTGTCCTGCGCGCGCAGCACCCACTTGAAGGAAATGGGGTGGTTTTCGGCAGCGTTGCTGCCCATGATCAACACACAATCACTGTTCGCAAGATCGTTCCAGTGATTCGTCATCGCGCCGCGACCGAACGACTCTGCCAGAGCCGGTACAGTGGGGCTGTGTCAGATCCGCGCCTGATGTTCGATGAACACCAGGCCGAGGCTTCTGAGGATGACCTGGTAGGCCCAGCATTCCTCGTTGTCCATGGCGGCGGAGCCGAACGAGGCGATGGCCTCCGTCCGGTTCACCTTTTCACCGGCCGCGTTGGCCAGTTGGAAGGATTCGTCGCGGGTCTTCTTGACGCGCTTGGCGATTTCGCTCAACGCCCAGTCCCATTCCACTTCCTTCCACTCGCCGCTGTTGGGCGCGCGGTACAGGGGCTTGGGCGAGCGGGCGTTGTTTTCACCCAGCTGGAAGATGGACGCGCCCTTGGGGCACAGCGAACCTTCGTTGATGGGATGGTCCGGGTCGCCTTCCACGTTGACGGCGCGGCCGTCACCATTCTTGGCGGTATGGACGATGAGCCCGCAGCCCACCGCACAGTAACAGCAGATCGAGGTGGTCTGCTTGGCCCACTGGAGTTTCTGGAGTTCGGCCCGCGCCACCGAGGGCGCAAGGCTGATCCCCAGCCCGCCGAACGCGCCCGCCAGGGTGGCGCCCGCGCTCAGCTTGAGAAATTGCCTGCGATTGACAGTCATCATGCCTCCTTGCGTACCGGATGCACCGTTGCCGCAAGAGCGCTGGGCCGGAGTGCGCCGTGGCGCGCCCGGCTCAGCGCCCTCTTGTTTCCCTGCCCAGTTCGATCTGCAGCGCGTAGCCCGCGCTGCGGCACGCACGCGCCGTAACGCGCCGCCACGCCGCATGCGGCCTGGCATCGCGCGGCCGCCGCACGGGGATCCATGCCAGCAGTCGGGCGTGCGATGCCGCAAGCCCCAGATCGTGTCCCAGGCCCGAGAACGGCAGCGGGGTCTCCCCCGGCACCTCATGTGTTGCAGGGTATGCGAACATGGTGGTCCCCTTTCCCTGTGGGCACGGCCACATGCCGCGCCCTGCCCCCTCCGCGCCGTTCCCGGCGGCGCAAACGGGACATCTTTCCTGTTAGAGCACGGTGTTAGGCGTGACTGTGCGGCGCATCAATGCCGTGTTTCCTGCGCACGGTCCTGCACCACGGCGCGTTTTTTTGTGCCGTCATTCGCGGCTGTTACATGATGTCAGAAAACATATAATTACGCTTTGACACCACACCACACTGCCCCAACCACCGCACCCCTCATCGCAACACACCGTAACCAATAAAAAAGCCCCGCCTCCAGAAATCCGGATGCGGGACAAAAAATCACGAGTCGGGTGCAAAAAAGGGACGTCTGGCCGGTACGCGTGGTGACGGCGGGGGTGTGGGTGGAATGCGGGGCACGGGGGCGGGGGCGGGGGCGGGAAGGACCGCCCGCCACCCACACGCAGGGGGCTGTCCCTCGGGTCAGTATCGCTCAGGGGGCTCTACCTGGCCTCGTCCATCTCCGGCACGTCGGGCACCATATCGCACAGGTAGCGCACCAGCGTGGCGAACAGGTTCTCCCGCCGGTGGTTGAAGCGGAATTCCAGTTCCTTCAGGTACAGCGGGAAACGCTGCGGCGACACGCCCTTGAAGGCCCGCAGCCGCCCTCCGGCGAATTTCCAGAACTCGCCCGGCGGTTCCGCCGGGCCGTCGGCCCGCCGCCGGATGTACTCGTAGGGCAGCGAATCATCGCCGCACAGCACCAGCGCGTCATAGTGGCGGTAGGGGGCGGTGTGCACCAGGTTGCCCGCCCGCTCGATGCGCAGGTGGAAATTGTGGTTGAAATGGAACACCGTCTCGGCGGACAGCCCGGACACAAGGTCGATGAACACCCACCCGTTGCGCTCCAGGATGCCGAACACCGGAATGGACATCTGTCCGCCGCCGCCCCTGGGTTCGCCCGTCAGCTTCTTGCCCTTCAGGTAGCTGCCAAGGCCGGTTTCCGGCCCCAGCAGTTGCCGGGCGTCGGGGGCGTGAGCCAGGATGGCGAAGCGCGCCGTGGTCACCGCCTTGTAGGCGGCGTTGTAGGAAAGGCCCAGTTCTGCGGCCAGGGTATGCACCGTGGCCTCGCCCGCGTACAGGTGCAGCAGGCGCAGCCAGGTCAGCGGCGTGAGGTTGCCGTTGTTGATCCAGCGGCCGGAAAAGGGATGGAAGGTGTATTTGCAGCCCGCGCAGCGCCAGCGCCCGGCCGACAGTTCGTACAGCCGCCCGCCGCCGCAGCGCGGACAGAAGCTGCGCCCGCCCGGCCAGCAATGGTCCAGCAGGTGGGCAAGGGCCGCCTCTTCCGAGGCCAGGCACGGCTCTTCATGCAGCGATTCCATATTCTTCTGGTAGCCCAAGTCACCCCGTGGGCGCAATGCGCCCCCGTCCTCGCGGCCGGCATGCCCCATGCTCACGGCAACGGCCCGGCCGCCGCCAGCACGCGGTCCAGAAATTGGGCCGGGGTGCCGGTGAGCGCGCCGGACAGGGTGAACAGCACGCGGAATCCGTCGGCCTCGCGCCGCACCACCCAGGTAAACGGCACCGGCAGGCCGCCAAGCTGGCCGTGCAGGGCCAGTTCCGGATCGGCGAACAGGGGAAAGACCAGCCCGTGCCGCTGGCGAAAGGACTGCACCAGGTTCCAGTCGTCCCCGGCGGCAATGCCCACCAGGCGCACCCGCCCGGCCAGCCCCCCCGGCCCGGCGGACGAAATGCGCGCGTCCAGCGCCCGCAGGGCCGGGGCTTCTTCCTGGCAGGGGGCGCAGAACCAGCTGTACAGGTTGACGATGAACACCTGGCCTCGCAGGTCGGACAGACGGAACATCTGGCCGCGGGCCGGGGTTTCTCCCGGCAGGGGCGCGGGCACGGCCACGTCCGCCCCTCCGTTCCAGCCCGCATCCGGCGACGGCATGGCAAGGGCGATGTCCGGAAAGGCCGCGCCCTCGGGCCATGCGTCCTGCGGCCCCGGCAGCACGGCGGCCTGGGGCGCGCCCTGGGGTGAGCCCGAAGGCACGGAAGACACGGCGGACGGCGAGGCGGCCTGCCCCCCATCGGCGGCGCGGACCAGGCTGGCGGCCAGCACCAGCAGGCAGGCCGCCACAGGCAGCCCGAAGCGGAACAGGGCGACCAGCCGTGCAGCCCCCCCTGCGCTCTTGCGTGGGGACGCACGCCCTGCATCGCGATAAGGAACGAAGGTCATCCGGGCTCCTGTGGGTGGGCGCGGCAAGAGGGGGCCGACGCCGGGCCACGTTCCGTGGCGCCATCAAAAAGTGTAGCCCCGCTCCGCATTCCTGACAACGGGGCGCGTGCAGCGCCACCGCCCAGCAACCGACACCCCGCGCCGGTTTTCGCGCCACGGCAGACATTTCGCCAGTCGTGCCCGCCGCTTTGCCCCCTTTGGACGCACGTCGCGCGCCCTTGAACTTTCCGCCGTCGTCAGGCTACAGTCCGCTCGGCGCGATATCGATCCGCCCGCACCACACGCAAGGGAGCAAGAGTGACCCCGCGCACCGCACCACCGCGCACCGCCCCCCGCTGCCCGGCCCACCAGCCCTCTTTGGCAAACGGAGCCCGGGCCACCGAGCCCATCGGGCTCACCGGAGGCATCCGGTCTGACGGGTTCGGGCCGCGCCGCCGCGCCACTTTGCGCCGCGCGCTGCTTCTGCCCGTGCTGCTCCTGCTGGCGCTGTGCCCCTTCCTTGCCGCCTGCAACACCGACAACCCGCGCCAACCGGACCACACCGGAACGCCCGGCGTCACCGACGACGCCATCCACCTCGCCTCGTCGCTAGCCCTCACCGGGCACGCCAGCTATCTTGGGGTGCAGACCCTGCGCGGCGCGCTGTCATACATCAACCACGTCAACGACACCGGCGGGGTGCATGGGCGGCGCATCCTGGTCACCGCCGCCGACGACGGCTACGACCCGCCCCGTTGCCTGACCAACACCCAGCGCTTTCTCATCGACGGCGACGTGTTCGCCCTGTTCAGCTACGTGGGCACGCCCACCACCATGCGCGTGCTGCCGCTGGTGGAGGAGGCGCGCATCCCGCTGGTGGGCATGTTCACCGGGGCCAACGGTCTGCGCGAGCCCTTCAACCGCTACGTGTTCAACGTGCGCGCCTCGTACTACCAGGAAACGGCGGCCGCCGTGCGCCACCTGGTGCGCGACCTGGGGCTGACGCGCATCGCCGTGTTCTACCAGTACGACGCCTACGGCTTCGACGGGCTGACCGGTACGGAAATAGCCCTGCGCGAACTGGGCCTGGCCCCGGTGGCGCGCGGCTCGTACGTGCGCGGCACCACCAAGGTGGAGGAAGGGCTGCGCCGCATCCTGGCATCCGACGCCCAGGCCGTGGTCATGGTGGGCACCTACGAGCCCTCGGCCCGGTTCATCCGGCTGGCGGAACAGGCGGGGCTGCACGCGGTGTTCCACTGCCTGTCGTTCACCGGGGCAGAGGAACTGGCCCGCCTGCTGGGCAACTCGCCGGTCAATCCGGTGATCATGTCGCAGGTGGTGCCCCCGCCCGGCGCGCGCGAAACCCCGGACCTGCTGGCCGCCGCCGCAGACTACGTGCAACTGCTGCGCCGCTACTTTCCCGACGAGGCCCCCAACACCATCGGTCTTGAGGGTTACGTCAACGCGCGCATCCTGGTGGAGGGGCTGCGCCGCGCCGGGCGCGACCTGACCCGCGAAGGCTTGGTGCAGGCGCTGGAATCGCTGCGCGACTACCCCCTGGGCGGCAGCACCTACGTGTCCTTCTCGCCCGAAAGCCGCCAGGGCATGAACCAGGTGTACTTCACCCGGCTGCAGGACGGCCGCTTCGACCTGATCCGCGATTTCCGCGAGGTGCGCCCCCTGCCCGTGGCCCTGTCCGGCCGGGCGGGCGGTCCCGCGCCGGAAGCCACGGCTCCCCAGCCCGAACAGGAACAGCCTGCGGAAGAACGATCCGCCGACGGGCGGCCAGCGGGGGCGCTGCCATGATCCTGCGCCGTTTCCAGCGCCTGGGGCTGCAACAGAAGTTCTTCATCACCATCCTGGTGGTCATCATGGCCATCAGCGGCACCATCGCCCTGCTGGCCCGGTGGATCCTGGTCTCCGGCCTGACGGCGGAACTGGAGCTGCGCGGGGCGGCCATCGCGCACAGCGTTGCCGCGCGCGGGGCGGGGTACATCCTGGACAACGACGCCGCGCAGCTCGTGGGGCTGATCTTCGACGAGGCCCAACTGCGCGAACGGCACCAGTTCATCGCCTACATCTTCGTCACCGACCCGCAAGGCGCGGTGCTGGCCCACACCTTCATCAAGCCCTTTCCCGAATACCTGCGCACGGCCAACCCCCTGGCCGACGGGGCGGCCAAGAGCGTGCAATTGGTGGACGTGTTCGGCATGTCGGCCTACGACATCGCCGTGCCGGTGAAGGAGGGGCTGTACCGCATCGGCGACGTGCACGTGGGCCTGAGCAAGGACCACATGGACAGCCTGGTGGGCAAGCTGCGGGTGACCTTTCTGGGGTTCATCACGGCGGTGGTGGTGATCACCTTCTTCATCAGCCATTACCTCGCCCGGTACATCACCGCGCCGGTCACGCGGCTGACGCGCATTTCCGACGATCTTTCACGCGGCAACTTCAACACCGCCGTGGACCTCGACGTGCCCGACGCGGGCTGGGACATCCACGACTGCCCGGCCTACAGCGACACCGACCTGCCGTGCTGGCACTTTGACGAGCAGCGCCGCGTGCGCCCCGCCCCCGACATACACGAGCCGGAAAAACTGCACCGCTGCGTCACCTGCGTGTTCTACCGCAAGCGCGGCGGCGACGAGGTGATCCAGCTGGCCGACTCGTTCCGCAACATGGTGTGGTCCATCCGGCTGTACCGCAAGCGGTTGCAGGAATCGGAGGGCAAGTACCGCTCGCTGTTCGACAGCGGGCCGGACCCCATCTTCGTGGTGGACTGCACCGACCTGCGCATTCTGGACGCCAACCCGCGCGCCGTGGAGATGTACGGCTACACCCGCGCGGAACTGAAGGGCCTGCCCCTCACCGTGCTGGGCGGCGACGCCGTGCGCGAGTGCAGCGCCGTGTTCGACACCGTGTTCGACGGGGGCGACGCGGCGGGCGGCTGCCTGAACATTCCCAAGGCCATGCAGGTGCGCAAGGACGGCAGCGTGTTCCACGTCAATCTGCACGCCTGCCCCATCAGCTATCGCGGGCGGCCCGCCATCATCGTGTCCACCACCGACATCACCGAAATGATGGACAAGGACGCCCAGATCATCCAGGCGGCCAAGATGAAGTCGCTGGGCGAAATGTCCGCCGGGGTGGCCCACGAACTGAACCAGCCGCTCAACGCCATCCGCATGGGCAGCGACTTTCTGTCGCTGGTCATCGAGCAGGGGCTGCCGGTGCCGCAGTCGCGCCTGCACGAGGTGGCGCGCGACATCTGCACCCAGGTGGACCGCGCCACGGAGATCATCAACACCCTGCGCTCCTTCGGCCGCAAGTCCGATTCGGTCATCGAGCCGCTGGACATCAACCGGCCCACCCGCGCCGTGCTGCCGCTGGTGGAGCGCCAGTTCCTGCTCCAGAACGTGGAGGTGAAGCTGGACCTGGCCGAGGGCCTGCCCCCGGTGCGCGCGCACGAGAACCGCTTGCAGCAGGTGTTCTTCAACCTGGTGACCAACGCGCGCGACGCCATCCTGGACCGGGCCCGCACCGACGGGGGCCTGCGCGGAGTGATCACCATCTCCACGCGGGCCGAGGGCGATACCGTGGTGGCCACCGTGGCCGACAACGGCGCGGGCATTCCCGAAGCCCTGCGCGACCAGATATTCCAACCGTTTTTCACCACCAAGGTCACGGGCCAGGGCATGGGCCTGGGGCTCGCCATCGTGTACGGCATCGTGCGCGACTACGGCGGCGACATCCGCATCGAAAGCACAGAGGGCAAGGGCACCGCGTTCCACGTGCGCCTGCCCGCCCACCGCGATACCCCGCCCCACGGCGGGAAGAAGGACGACAGCCATGCGCATTCTGGTGATTGACGACGAGGTGCCCACCCTGAAGATGTTCGGCCTGTTGCTGGAGGCGCTGGGGCATGAGCCCATCGCGGCCGAATCCGGCGAGGAAGGGTTGATCCGCTTCGACCGCGAGCGCCCCGACGTGGTGCTGACCGACATCAAGATGCCTGGCATCGACGGCATGGACGTGCTGCGCGCCCTGAAGGAGGCCGATCCGCGCATCGAGGTCATCGTCATCACCGGCCACGGCGACACCGAACTGGCCATAGAATCGCTGCACCTGGACGCCACCGACTTCATCAACAAGCCGGTGCGGCGCGAGGCGCTGGAACACGCCCTGGCCCGGGCCGAGGAACGCATCCGCCTCAAGCGCGCCAAGGAAGAGGAAATCCGCCTGGTGGCCGGGCCGGGAATCGCGAATACCGACGCCGCGCAGGACGGCGGGGACGCGGGCGCGGCGGCACTGGACAAAGCCGCCGTGGTGCGCATTCGCGGCACGGTGAACAGCCCGGCCGAACCGGTGCTGCGCCACGTGTTCGAAGAGGCGCTGCTGACCGGCGCGCCCACCGTGGTGCTGGACTTCGAGCCTTCCGTGTCGGTGAACGGCGCGGGCATCGCCGTGCTGGCGGAACTGGTGCGCCACGCCAGCAGCCTGGGGCGCGCCGTGCGCATCACCGGGGTTTCCCCCAATCTGTCCACCGTGTTCGACGTGGTGGGCATTGCCCGCAACGCCACGGTGGACGTGGCCCGGACCATGGAATAGGCGAAGCCCCGCAGCCGCCGCGACCATCTTTTGCCGCGCGCGCCGCACAGGCCCGCGCGGCGCGTTTTCAGGCCCTTTCCGCCCCTCTGGACAGCCCCCCTGCCCGGCGCTAGATAGGCGCAAAGGGCCACCGCCAGCGCACGCGTCGGCGGGTGCGCAGTTGCCCCCGGCACTGCCTTCCGCGCCCAGTCACCTGACACCGGACACCGGGCGCCGCCGGCGCCACCGCGCCCCCCCAATGGATTCCTTTCCCAAACGGCCGTCCCACAGAAAGGCTTGCCATGACCATCCGCGTCCTCATCGTCGATGACGAACGCCCCGCCAGGGACGAACTGGCCTACCTGCTCTCGGCCCACCCCGACGTGGAGTCGGCCGAGGCCGCGTCGGCGGCGGAGGCGCTGCGCAAGCTGGCCGACGAACGGTTCGACCTGGTGCTCCAGGACATCCAGATGCCGGGGCACGACGGCTTCCACGTGCTGCGCGAGGCCCAATTGCTGCCCAGGGTGCAGTCGGGCGAGGCCGCCCCGCTGTTCGTCTTCGTCACCGCCTTCGACCAGCACGCCATCCGCGCCTTTGAGGAAAACGCCCTCGACTACCTGCTGAAACCCGTGGCCCCCAGCCGCCTTGCCCGCTGCCTGGACCGGGTGCGCGGCCGTCTGGCCGCCGACGGGGCGCATCCTCTGCAGAACGCCATGGCCACCCTGCTGGGCGCGCTGGGGCACGCCAAGCCGATGGACCGCCTGCCCGTGGACCGTCTGGCTGTCGAGCACGGGGGGCGCATCAGCCTCATACCCACGCGCGACGTGGTGATGATAGAGGCCGAGGAAAAGCGCATCGTGGCCGTCACCGACGAAGGCCGCCTGCCCTGCCACAACATGAACACCCTGGCCCGCGCTGAAGAACGCCTGGCCGGGCTGCCGTTCTTTCGGGTGAACCGGGCCGTGCTGGTGAATCTGGAGCGCATTGCCGAATTTTCGCCGTGGATCAACGGCAAGTACCATATCGTCATGAACGACGCGGACCGCACCGAGGTCACCGTCAGCCGCAACCGCGCGCGGGATTTTCGCGCCCGGCTTGGCGTCTAGCAAGGACGCAGCATGGACCCGATACTCTCACCCCACGTTCCCGAACTGTTCATCACCCTCACCCAGCGCTTCGGCCTGCTGCTGGCCGGGGGCTTCGCCATCATGACCTTCGCCCCGCTGGACAAGGTGGGGCCGGGCCGTTCGCGCCCGTTGTGGGCCACGGCCCTGCTGGTGGTCATGTTCGGGCTGTTCGGCATTCTCGGCACCTACACCGGCAACTTCGTGTTCCAGTCGTTCGCCAACCTGCGGGCCATGGGCGTGATCACCGCCGGGCTGTTCGGCGGGCCGGTGGTGGGCGCGGGGGCCGGGCTCATCGCCGCCGGGCACCGCTACCTCATCGACGTGGGCGGGTTCAGCGCGGTGCCGTGCGGCCTCGCCACGCTCAGCGAAGGGGTGCTGGCCGGGCTTGTGGCATGGCGCTTTCCGGAACGGCGGCTGGACTGGGCCACGGCCCTGACCCTGGGACTGGTGGGCGAAACCTACCACATGGCCCTCGTGCTGGGGCTGGCCGAGCCGTTCACCGAGGCCGTGGAACTGGTGCGGGTGATCAGCCTGCCCATGATCCTCATCAACGCCATGGGGGCCGCGCTGTTCGTGCAGGCCCTGCGCCTGCAACTGCATTTCCGCGACCTGCGCGATTCCACGCAGGCCCGGCAGATCCTGTCCATCGCCAACCGGACGCTGTCGCACCTGCGCGCGGGCCTCACGCGCGCCTCCGCCCAGGCCACGGCGGAGATCATCCTGGACGAAACCCACGTGGCCGCCGTGGCCCTGACCGGGGGCGACATGGTGCTGGCCCACGTGGGCGCCGGGGGCGACCACCACATGCCCGGCTTTCAGGTGCGCACGCTGGCCACCCGGCGGGTGGCGGAAACGGGGGAGCCGCTGTTCGTGCGCGACCGGGATTCCATCGGCTGCCGCCAGCCCGGCTGCCCGCTGACCGACGCCATCATCGTGCCGCTGCGCAAGGGCGGCGAGATTCTGGGGTGCCTGAAGCTGTACGGCACCAAGAAGCGCCCGCTCGACCAGACCCGCTTCGAACTGGCCAAGGGGCTGGCGGACCTGTTCTCCACCCAGATCGAACTGGAGGAGATAGGCATCAAGAACCAGCTCATCGCCCGCGCCGAAATCCGGCGCTTGCAGGCCCAGATCAACCCGCACTTCCTGTTCAATTCGCTGAACACGGTGGCCTCGTTCTGCCGCACCGCGCCCGGCCAGGCGCGCGACCTGATCCTGGACCTGGCCCGGTACATGCGCCGCAACCTCGATTCCAGCCGGGGGGCCATCCGCCTGTCCGAGGAACTGGAGCAGGTCCGTTCGTACCTGGTCATCGAGCAGGCCCGCTTCGGCGACCGCATCCGCGCCGACATCGACCTGGCCCCCGGCACGGCCGACTGGCTGATTCCGCCGCTGCTCATCCAGCCGCTGGTGGAAAACAGCGTGCGCCACGGCATCCTGGCCCGCGAGGAAGGCGGGCTGGTGCGCCTTTCGGCCCACGCCGACGGGGACCACCTGCTGGTTACCGTGGAGGACGACGGCGCGGGCATGGACGACGACACCCGCAGCGCCATCCTGGCCCCCGCCGCCAGCGACCTTGGCCCCCACGCCGCGCAGGCCATGCAGGCCGTGCATGATTGCCCCGCCGCCGTCGGGGAAAGCCTGAACGACGGCATCGGCGCGCGCAACTGCAACCAGCGGCTGGTGCAGATGTACGGCCCCTCCTACGCCATGCGCATCGACAGCGAACCCGGCCGGGGCACGCGCATCTCGTTCCGCATTCCCCGCCAGCAGTTGCAGTAGCGCCGGGCGGAACGGCCTGCCGCGCTCCCCTGGCCCTCCCCGCGTGCGTCCCCCGCGCCGCGTTGCCATGCGCCGCGGTTGCGGGTATTTTCCCGCCGGTCGTCGGCCACCATGCCGTCCGCGCCATCTCTCCAAGGAGCACCCATGCCGCCCGGGGCATACCTTGCCATAAGCCTTGCCGCACTTCTCTGCGGCTACCTTCTCTACGGCCGCCTGATGGCGCGCCTGATGCGCCCGGACAACGCCCGGCCCACCCCCGCCTGCACCATGGCCGACGGGGTGGACTACGTGAAGATGCCCGCCAAGAGCGTCTTTCTCATCCAGTTGCTGAACATCGCGGGCATCGGTCCGGTGTACGGGCCCATCCTGGGCGCGCTGTACGGGCCATGGGCGCTGGTGTGGATCGTGCTTGGGTCCATCTTCGCCGGGGGGGTGCACGACTATTTTTCGGGCATGCTTTCCGTGCGGCGGGGCGGCCTTTCACTGCCCGACGTGGTGGGCGACCATCTGGGCGCCTCCATGCGCCGCTTCATGCAGGTCTTCTCGCTGGTGGTGGTCGTGCTGGTGGGGGTGGTGTTCGTCACCGGCCCGGCGCGCCTGCTGTCGGACATGACCACCATACCGGTGATGACCTGGGTGGTGGTCATCTTCGCCTACTATTTCCTGGCCACCATCCTGCCCATAGACGTGCTCATCGGGCGGGTCTACCCCATCTTCGCTGGTTCGCTGCTGGTCATGGCCGTGGGCCTTACCGCCGCCCTGTTCGTGACAGGGTACGCCACCAGCGCCCCCCTGGCCTGGGCCGCCCCCCCCCCGGACCTGCCCATGTGGCCGCTGCTGTTCATCACCATCGCCTGCGGGGCCATTTCCGGCTTTCACGCCACCCAATCGCCCCTGATGGCCCGCTGTCTGCCCGACGAACGCAGCGGGCTGCCCGTGTTCTACGGGGCCATGATCGTCGAGGGCGCACTGGCGCTCATCTGGGCCACCCTTGGCATGGCCCTGTACCCCGACCCCGCGAAGTTGCAGGCCGCCATCGCCGCCGGGGGGCCGGGCAAGGTGGTCAACGACGTATCCATGGAACTGATGGGCCCGGCGGGCGGCATTCTGGCCATCCTGGGGGTCATCGTGCTGCCCATCACCTCTGGCGACACGGCCTTCCGCTCCGCCCGCCTGACCATCGCCGACGTGCTCGGCATACAGCAGAGAAAACGTGGCCGCCGCCTGCTCATCGCCGTGCCGCTGTTCGCGCTGGGGGCCATCTTGTCGCAGGTCAACTTCGAGGTGATCTGGCGCTACTTCGGCTGGGCCAACCAGGTGCTGGCAACGCTGGTGCTGTGGACGGTCGCGGCATTCATGGCGCGGGGGGGCGTGTTCCACTGGCCGGCCAGCCTGCCCGCCAGCTTCATGACCGCCGTGTGCGCCACCTACATCTGCCATGCCCGCATCGGCCTGAACCTGCCGCTCAACGTTTCTTCGTGGATGGGGGGCGCCGCCGCCGTGCTGGCGCTGGCCCTGTTCCTCTCCCGCTGCCGCCGCAAGGCCTGATGGCCCACGCCGCCATGCGCCGTGTCGGGGCCGCCCTTTGCTGGTCCCCCCAGCCCGACCGGGGCCTTTCCATGCCGGGTTCCTTCCGCGCGCCGGTCAAGACCACCGCCCCGTAGAACCGCGCGGAAACATCCACCTTTCCCACATCCCCGCCTGCGCCGTCCTGCATATCGCCGGACGGCGCACATTTTTTCCGTCCCATGCGCGCTGGCTCGTACGCATGCCCACCCCCTGCGCCCCATACCGGCAAACAGACCTTTCGCCTCTAAAATCCTACATCTCGGATGAGTCTCATTGCCTTGTCCGCCAAATTCCGTAGAAGAAGAACCATGAAAAAACTTGTGCGCTGAATCTCCCTATTCTTCAGGCAAAACTGGATGCATGCCCCTACTGCATATCAACAGCCTCATGAATTTGCCTGAAATTTTCGCGTATCCGTCAACATTCATTGCCTCACGAATGTATAAATACAAAAGTATTCACTTGAAAGATCTTCATCATTTGATCACTGTCTCATATTCATATGGAATTTTCTTCAACAATCCAAGAAAAGTGATGTTTTTCTCAATATACCAAACGACCCATGAATAAAAGACACAGCGAATAATAGCAGCGTAAAATACGAAACGTTCAGAAAAAGGAGCACAGAAATGCCACCTGTCATGTATTTTCTGCTCAGCCTGGCCGCGCTCATAGGCGGATACTTCGTCTATGGCCGCGTTGTGGAACGCATGTTCGGCGCCGACAACTGCAAGGCAACCCCTGCCTGCACCATGGCCGACGGCGTGGACTACGTGAAGATGAACCCCAAGAACATCTTCCTCATCCAGCTGCTGAACATCGCGGGCCTCGGCCCCGTTTTCGGCCCCATCCTGGGCGCGCTGTACGGCCCGTGGGCGCTGGTGTGGATCGTGCTCGGCTCCATCTTCGCCGGTGCGGTGCACGACTACTTCTCGGGCATGCTTTCGGTGCGCTACGCGGGCAAGTCCGTGCCCGACGTGGTGGGCTACAACCTGGGCAACGGCTTCAAGCAGTTCATGCGCTTCTTCTCGGTGGTCCTGCTGCTGCTGGTGGGCGTGGTCTTCGTCACCGGCCCGGCCAAGCTGCTCGACAACCTGACCGGCTGGGGCCTGATGGTGTGGGTGACGATCATCTTCGCTTACTACTTCCTGGCAACCATCCTGCCCATCGACAAGATCATCGGGCGCATCTACCCCATCTTCGCGGCCATCCTGCTGATCATGGCCGTGGGCCTTACCGCCATGCTGTTCATCAAGGGCTACGCCTTCTTCCCGTCCGCGCAGTGGACCAACCAGCACCCCACCGGCCTGCCGCTGTGGCCGCTGATGTTCATCACCATCGCCTGCGGCGCCATCTCGGGCTTCCACGCCACCCAGTCGCCCATGATGGCCCGGTGCATCCCCGATGAAAACTGCGGCCGCCCCATCTTCTACGGCGCCATGATCGCAGAGGGCGTCATCGCCCTGATCTGGGCCACCCTGGGCATGACCTTCTACCAGACCCCCGAAGCGCTCAATGCGGCCCTGACCGCGGGCGGCCCCGGCAAGGTGGTCAACGACGTCTCCATGACCCTCATGGGCCCTATCGGCGGCGTGCTGGCCATCCTGGGCGTGGTTGTGCTGCCCATCACCTCGGGCGACACGGCGTTCCGCTCGGCCCGCCTGACCATCGCCGACTTCCTGAACTTCTCGCAGGTGGAAAACGGCAAGCGCCTGATGATCGCCGTGCCGCTGTTCGTCATCGGCGCGGCCCTGTCGCAGGTGAACTTCGACATCATCTGGCGCTACTTCGGCTGGGCCAACCAGACCCTGGCCACCATCGTGCTGTGGGCGGCCGCCGCCTACCTGGTGCGGCGCGGCATGCTGCACTGGATGGCATCGGTGCCCGCCACCTTCATGACCGCCGTGTGCACCACCTACATCTGCTACGCCAAGATCGGCCTGAACATCCCGCTGGAAATCTCCACCTGGATCGGCATAGGCGTGGCCGTTGGGTCGTTTGGGCTGTTCCTGTCCAAGCGCAAGGCCTTCGAGGCATCGCCAGCCTAGCCAGCCCAACGCAAGCACCGTGACGGGCAGCGGCACGACGCCGCAACCCGCCCGACAAACAACCAGCGCCCCGCCTGCACACGCAGACGGGGCGCTTCGCGTTGGCGCGGCCGGAAACGTCGAAAGAACAGAAGGCGGAAGACAATGGCGCCAACCAGGACGGGGCCGAAACGGCGACATGGCATGGCCCGCCCCTCCCCCCCCCCTGTCCCCGTCAGACACGCGCCAGCATCCGCTTGGCCCTCAAAAAGCACCTTTCGGAAACGAAAAACGACAAATGCACAAACACCAGTTGAAAAAACAAACCACAGCACATTACTACTGCACACAAAAGCATCACTGAAACAGCATGACACCCTAAAATTTCAACATTTGCGCCGCTTCATCATAGCCCACAGAAAAACACCAATGCTCATACACTAAAATACAAAATCAATTCCAGCGCCAACACACCTATCACAATCAACAACATTTATTAAGCACAAAACCACCAAAATGAACAAACTACTCATGCAAAAACAATAAAAACTCACGCATAATTTTTTCAGTAAATCATAATAAACACACAAAACGGCACAAAAATATACACAGGCAACACTCCGTCAATGTCAAACTGCGACACGGCGGAACAATGAAAGGAGGAGACCATGCCATCAGTAATGTATTTCATCATAAGCGTCGCCACGCTTATCATCGGCTACATGGTGTATAGCCGTGTAGTCGAGCGGTTCTTCGGGGCGGACAACTGCAAGGCAACCCCGGCCTGCACCATGGCCGACGGCGTTGACTACGTAAAAATGTCCCCCGGCAAGATATTTCTCATCCAGTTACTGAACATCGCGGGCCTTGGCCCCGTGTTCGGCCCCATCCTGGGCGCGCTGTACGGCCCGTGGGCGCTGGTGTGGATCGTCCTCGGCTCCATCTTTGCCGGGGGCGTGCACGACTACTTCTCGGGCATGCTGTCGGTGCGCTACGCGGGCAAGTCCGTGCCCGACGTGGTGGGCTACAACCTGGGCAACGGCTTCAAGCAGTTCATGCGCTTCTTCTCGGTGGTCCTGCTGCTGCTGGTGGGCGTGGTCTTCGTCACCGGTCCGGCGGCGCTGCTGGCCAGCATGACCGACTGGACCCTGCTGGTGTGGGTGGTGATCATCTTCGCCTACTACTTCCTGGCCACCATCCTGCCGGTGGACAAGATCATCGGGCGCATCTACCCGCTGTTCGCCGTGATCCTGCTGATCATGGCCGTGGGTCTTACCACCATGCTGTTCATCAAGGGCTTCGACTTCTACCCCGCCGCCCAGTGGACCAACCAGCACCCCAAGGGCCTGCCCCTGTGGCCGCTGATGTTCATCACCATCGCCTGCGGCGCCATCTCGGGCTTCCATGCCACCCAGTCGCCCATGATGGCCCGCTGCGTGCCCGACGAAAACTGCGGCCGCCCCATCTTCTACGGGGCCATGATCGCCGAGGGCGTCATCGCCCTGATCTGGGCAACCCTTGGCATGACCTTCTACGACACCCCCGACGCGCTCAACGCCACCCTGGCCGCGGGCGGCCCGGGCAAGGTGGTCAAGGACGTGTCCATCGCGCTCATGGGCCCCGTGGGCGGCATCCTGGCCATCCTGGGCGTGGTGGTGCTGCCCATCACCTCGGGCGACACGGCCTTCCGTTCCGCCCGCCTGACCATTGCCGACTTCCTGAACTTCTCGCAGGTGGAACAGGTGAAGCGGCTGGTCATCGCGGTGCCTTTGTTCGTGGTGGGGGCCATCCTGTCGCAGATGAACTTCGACATCATCTGGCGCTACTTCGGGTGGGCCAACCAGACCCTGGCCACCATCGTGCTGTGGGCGGCGGCCGCCTACCTGGTGCGGCGCGGCATGTTCCACTGGATCGCCAGCGTGCCCGCCACCTTCATGACTTCGGTGTGCACCACCTACCTGTGCTACGCAAAGATCGGCCTGGGCATGCCGCTGAACGTCTCCACGTGGATCGGCCTCGCCGTGGCCGCCGGATCGCTGATCCTGTTCCTGACCAAGCGCAAGAAGTTCGAGGCGTCGCCAGCATAACCGGGACCGTTGGTTATATAACCTGAAAATGCAAAGGCGGGGTCCGCAAGGACCCCGCCTTTTCGTCTTCCGCCACCTGGCGGCTGGACGACGGAAAAAACGATGATGCCGCCTACCCGCCGATGGCGCTCATGCGGCGGTTGGCCACGGCCGCGCCGCCCTCGCACGGGGCGTTGGGCAATTCCTGCCCCGCGCCGCGCAACTCGGCCAACTGCCCGGCGCGCACCCGCGCCAGCAACTGGTAGCCCAGGGGCTTGCGGCGGTTGGCCAGGCGCAGCACCCTGCGCACCGCGTCCATGCCCAGCTTCGGATGGCGCAGCAGCGGGCGCAGGCGGTATTCGCGGTCGGAGAACAGGCAGGTGCGCAGCCGTCCGTCCGGCGTCACGCGCAGGCGGTTGCAGTCGCCGCAGAAGTGGTCGGACAGGGGCGTGATGAGCCCGAAGCGGCCCAGCCCCCCGGCAATGCCCCACAGCTTGGCCGGCCCCTTGCGCCGCTCGCCGGGGGCCAGGGGGACCAGATCCGCCAGCCGTTCCGCCGCCGCCAGAATGTCCGGCGCGCCCCAGAACTGGTCCTCGGTCCAGTTGGTGCCGCCGCCCATGGGCATGAACTCGATGAACCGCACGTCCACAGGGTGGGTGCGTGCGAAATCGAGAAAGGCGGCCAGTTCATCGTCGTTGACGCCCTTCAGGGCCACGGCGTTGATCTTCACCCCCAGGCCCGCGTCCAGCGCGGCGTGGATGCCCTGCAGCACCTGGGGCAGCATGTCGCGCCCTGTGGTGGCCGCGAACCGGTCGCGCCGAAAGGTGTCCAGCGAAATGTTCACCGTGCTCACGCCAAGGCCGCGCAGTGCGGCGGCGTGCGGGGCCAGCAGGGTGCCGTTGGTGGTGATGCGGATGTCCAGTGCCGGGTGGCGCTGGTGCAGCATGTCCAGAAACCCGGTCAGCCCCTTGCGCACGAAGGGTTCGCCCCCGGTCAGGCGCACCTTTTCCACGCCCTCTTCCACGGCCACGTCCACGATGCGCGCCATTTCCTCGTAGCGCAGCACGTCGTCGTGGGGGATGAAGCGCATCTCGCTGCACCCCCAACAGTACGAACAACGCAGGTTGCAACGGTCGGTGACGGACAGGCGCAGGTAGCGCACCTTGCGGCCGTGCGCGTCGGTCAGGCTGCCCTGGCCGGGCACGGGAGCGGGGGCGGCTGCGGCGTCCGGCTGGGGGGCGGAATCTCTGGTCATGACAGCATCTCCGGGCATGGCGACATCCCTGGGCATGGCGTCTTGCGGGGCGTTGCGGCCCCTTCCGTTGCGGCGCGCCGGGCTACAGCGAACCGATGATCCGCCGGGCCATTTCCAGATCGGCGGGGTAGTTGATGTTGAAGAACGGCAGGGCGTCCTGCACCGAATAGGGAATGTGCTCGCGCAGGTCCGGCGGCACCACCCGGCTCAGCTTGCGCTCGCCGTCCTCCAGCGCCTGCCGGAACAGCGGCAGGGCCTCGAATTCGTAAACGGCCACCAGCGATTCGATGAAGCCCGTCTCCACCTGCCGAAAGGTGGTCATCACCGTGCCCGGCCGCCGCGCGGCCCGGCGGGCCAGCAGGCGGTCCAGCACGGCGCGCTCCATGAACGGCAGGTCGCACGAGAGCACCAGCACCGGCCCCTGGGCCACGCGCAGGGCGGTGATCACCCCGCCGAACGGCCCCATGCCCTCCACCTCGTCATTAAGGCGGTAATAGGGGCCGTCAACACCCGTCGTGGCAACCGGGCACGGACGGCCGCCACGGCACGATATCCACACCTCGCCGGTGACGGAGTGCAGCAGCGCGGCCGTGCGGGCCAGCATGTCCGGGGCGGCATCGCCGTGCAGGTGCAGCCGGGTCTTGTCCTGCCCCAACCGGGTGGACAGCCCGCCCGCCAGCACCACGCCGACGACGCCGTGCGCCGCCGGGACGTCCGCGACGGTATCGGCATCCCCCCTGTCCGGGGCGGGAGCGGCATCTTCGGAACCGTCGGAACCGTCGGAAACGGGGACGCCCCCCGCGCCGGGGGGCGTCGCCACGGCAAGGCCGGGGGCCGCGTCCGCGCCCTCCTCCGGCATGTCCGCCGTGTGCTCCGTTCCCCGGCCGCGGCTCATTCCAGCACCCTGCCCCCGGCATCGGCGAACACGGTGAAGCGCTCCTCGCGGTCCCGCGCGAAGCCCACCAGCGTGACGCCCTGCGCCTCGGCCATGTCCACCGAGGCGGTGGTCACGGCCGAGCGGCTGACGATGAACGAAAAGCCCGCCCGGCGCGCCTTGGCGAACAGGCTGGCCGTCACCCGCGCGGATACCAGCAGCAGCCTGGGGGCCAGTTCCACGCCTTCGCGCGCGGCCCACCCGGCCAACCGGTCTATGCAGTTGTGGCGGCCAATGTCCTCGGCCCGGCGCAACAGACGCCCCCCCACGGGGTCGTACACGCCCGCGCGGTGGAAGCAGCCGGTGCCGTCCCACAGCCCTTCCTCGCCCATGAAGGCGCGCATGGCGTCCAGCAGCACGGCGGCGGGCATGGGCATGGGCGGCTGCGGCGCACGGGCGGGGGCCACGGCGCGCAACGCCACCTGAAAGGCAAGCTCATCGCCCGTCCCCGCTTCCGCCACCGCGCCCGCATGGCGGATGCCCCACGCCCCCGGTTCCTGCCCGGTCACGGCGGGGTGCACCCGGTCCAGCAGCACGTGGCCGAGGGCCAGGTCGGCCAGGCCGTGCGGCCAGGCCCACAGCCGGGCGGAACCCGCAGCGATGCCCGCCTCGCCGGGCGCGGCATCCCACGTCACGCGCACCGGCACCTCGCGGCTCAGCACGTCGTCCACGTCATGCCAGGCCGCGTCCTTGTAGCGGCGCACGGAAACCTGGCGCGGCACCGCCCCGTCCGCACCGCCTGGCAATTGCGTCGCGTCGCGTCCGCTCATCTAGAACCCCCAGGCCGACGCCGTGGGCCGCTTGTAGCCCTGTTGGCGCGCCACGATGTCCAGGGCCAGCGACTCCAGGTCGTCCAGCACCGGGATGGAGATGCGGTCGAACTCGCGGAAATCCGCCACCTTGATGTACCCCTTGCACGACTTGCAGACGTGCACCTGGAAGCCGGGCTCTCCGTCGGCGGTGAAGTATTCGAGGTTCTTGGATTCTTCTTCCAGACAGAACGGGCACTGCAGCCGTTTGGCGCGGTATTCGTGGCGGCAGAACGAGCAGGTGTGGTGCAGCGCCCCTTCCTTGCCCACCAGGCGGCCCACCAGCGGCGCGCTGCCGCACACCGGACAGTGGCCGTGCTGCCAGACCACCGGGGTTGCGCCCGGCTGGTCCGCGCCGGTGCGGCGGGCATCTTCGGCGGCAACCTGCGCGGCCAGCGCCTCCACCGAGGGCACCACGCTGCCCATGGCCAGAAAACGCACCAGGCTGGGCGCGTCGGTCAGGCGCAGGGCCCAGGCGTCGAACCAGGCCACATCATCGCGCAGGGCCGCGTCGCAGGCGTCCTCCACGGCCAGCTCGCCCTTTTCCATGGCCTCTCGCACCACCTCGGCGGCGGCCCCCAGGCTGCCCCCGGCGGCGCGCATCATGGCCAGCAGGCGGCCGAAGGTGGCCGCCGTCCGCGAGCGGTCGTAGGTGAAGGCGTCGCGCGGGAGCAGCGGCGCGCCCTGGGCGTGGGCATCGGGCGTGGCCAGTTCCGGCAGCGGGGCCGCCTGCACGGCGGCGCGCGCCTCCACCTGGATGGCGGCGGTGCGCGCCACGATCTCCAGCAGCGCGTCGGGGATGTATTCCTTGCTGCGCAGGGCCTTCAGCTTGCCTTCAAGGCGCTGCATCTCGTGGTCGAAATCGAAGCTCATGCGTTCTCCTGAATGGAACGTGGGAAAGGGCGCGAGCCCCTCCGGGCCGGGCTGCCCGCCCGGTTTGAAACCACCCTACCGCCCTTGGCGGCCCCCCACAATGCCAGGGGCTCCTGCGCAAGGTCTTGCACCGGAACCCGTCGTCGCAAGGTCGCCCTGGGTCGTCCCTGGCCAACCATGCTCCGGTGCGGAAGGGTACGGTACCCATATTCCACGCCCCTGTGAACCGTCCGGGACGGATTTGTCGCGCGGCCCGCCGGGCACGCAGACCGGCTTGACACGCCCCGCGCAGGCTCTACCTGTATTATGGACACCCCGGACATCTCCGGGGCATCGTGCCAGGGCGGCGCGCCCGCCGCCGGGAGGTTGCCATGATCCACGTCCGCATTCCCACCCGCACTGCCCGACGCGCATCGGCCGCCCCCCCGCGCACGCGCCGCGCCCCGGCGCACGCCGAAACGGCGCAGCCCCTCGCCACCGGCCGCGCGATCAGCCGCATCCGCAAGCCTGACGGCCTGCCCGATCTGCTGTGGTTGCTGCTGGCCGTGCTGGTGTTCGCCCTGCTGGCGGGCCAGCCCAGCTATGCCGGAGCGGGGAGCACGGGCGAAACCGGGGCGAACGCCCCCACACACCAGACGCAAGGCCATGCCGCCGCGCCAGCGGCGCATGACGCCACCGGAGATACAGCCATGACCGCACCCGCACCATGGCAGCGCTTTTCCAAGCCCAAGGCAGAGGAGCTGCGCGCCCGCCTTACCCCCATGCAGTACGAGGTCACCCAGATGGAGGGTACCGAACCCGCCTTCCGCAACGAATACTGGGACGAAAAACGCCCCGGCATCTACGTGGACGTGGTGTCGGGAGAGCCGCTGTTCCTTTCGTCCGACAAGTACGATTCCGGCACCGGCTGGCCCAGCTTCACCCGGCCCGTACGCCCGGACGCGGTGACCGAACACATGGACCGCACCCTGTGGATGGTGCGCACCGAGGTACGCAGCCGTATCGCCGGGTCGCATCTGGGGCACGTGTTTCCCGATGGCCCGGCCCCCACGGGCCTGCGCTATTGCATGAATTCCGCGTCGCTGCGGTTCATCCCGCGCGAGGCCATGCAGGCCGAAGGCTACGGGGAATTCCTCGACCAGCTGCCGTAACCCGTTGGCAAAATTGGCGCTTGCCCCCCCGTTCCGGCTCTGCTACATGGGCCGGATGAAGCACACCATCCGTCCGTTCGTTCGTACCCTTCTGCTGTCCGGAACCGCGCTGCTGTCCCTGGCCCTGCCCTGCGCCGCCCTGGCGTGGGACGGATTCGACACCGAATCGGGCCACCTCGTGGAAGTCGACGTGGACACCGTGCCCATGCGCGGCGAAATGGTCGACGTGTACGACTGCGACACCAAGGAGACGGCCACGCTGATGGTGGACGCCGTGAAGAACAACGCCCGCACCGTGGAGATCACCGTGCGCGAGTCCGACACAGGGCGCACGCGCATTCTGGTGATGGAAGCGCGCTAGGCGCGCGGGGCTTCGGAGCACCCCGAACGGGCAGGCGCGCGCTTTTGCCGCGCGCCTCACCATGCGGTCGGTCGTGCGGTTGAAACCGCACCGACCGTTGCCGGACGAGCAAGGGCCGGGCATGTACATGCCCGGCCCTTGACGTTGTATCCGTGACCGATCGTATGGGTGGCGGCGGCGCGGCCTACTGGCCCGGCATCTTCATGCCGGGGGGCATGCCCATGCCTTCCAGCGCCTTCATGTCCGGCATGTTCTTCATGTCCGGCATGTCGGGCATGTCCATATCCGGCATCCCCGGCATGCCCTTGCCCCTGGCGTAGCCTTTGGGCACCTCGAACAGCGCGGCAGGCTGCGCGCCCACCACGATGTTGCGGAATTCCTCGGCCCCGCCCTGCTCGTCGCGTTCGCGCAGGGGCACGTCGAATTCGTCGGCCATCCACACCGTGGACACGGAGGTGTACGTCTTGCCCATGACCTTGGACGTGGAGGTGACCCGCTTCTTGCGCGTGTCGTAGCCGTTCACCTTCTCGCTGCCCAGCGGTTCCTCTTTCACGACGTGTTCGCCCATGGGCATGGCCGCCCCACCGCCCCGGCTCATGTCGGCGATGGTCTTTTCGTCCAGCTGCTGCTCGAAGTATGTCTTGGCCTTCACGTCGATCATCCACTGCACCTTGCGGTCGGGCCGCACGATGATCACCATGGGCCCCATGTCCTCCTGCGCGGGTATCTCCACGCGCACGTTGCCGCCGGAGAAGAACAGGCGGCTGGTGCTTTCCACCTTGCCCGCCGCGTCCAGCGACACCATGTCACCGGCGTAATCCTTGATGCTGCCCGCCACGGCCGCCGAACAGCCGAACACCGCGACGGCAAGGCTCCACACGGCGACCAGCGCCGCGCGCGCCGCCCTGCGGCGGCCCATTCCACGCATCTCCTGCATCCGCATACCTCCGCGTGTCTGCCCGTCCGCATGCGCGCCGGGCGTTTTCCGGCCCCCCGCGCATGGTATCGCACACCCCACGCGACGAGTAAACCCACGGCAACAAAAGAGCCCGCCACTCTCATGGCGGGCTTTCCGATTTGCGCGAGGGCCTGACGACGGCAAAAAGGGCGCTACGGGCGCACGGGCACGGTGGACACCGAATTGTAGGGCGATCCGTCGATGATCTTGCGGCTTACCGCCAGGTAGACCAGGGTGTTGCGCTGCTTGTCCCACAGCCGGGTGACGCGGGTGGCCTTGAAGAACACCGAGGTCGATTCCTTGAACACGTTTTCCTTGGCGGGCAACTTGTCGGGAATGGTGATGGGGCCGGTCTGGCTGCACGAAACGGAGAAGTTGGACGGGTCCTCGGCCAGGCCCAGGCTGCCGCTGATGCCGCCGGTCTTGGCCTGGCTGATGAAGCACGACACGCCGGGGATGCGCGGGTCCTGAAAGGCGAAGACGCACACCTGGTGGTTGGCGCCCAGCAGCTTCCATTCCGTGGTCACGCAGCCTATTTCGCTGTCGTCGGCGCGCGCGGGCGCGGCCAACGCCAGCATGCCCAGCAGCACAAGCAGGAGGATGGGGGCCAGCAGGGCCAACGAAAGAGCGGTGTCGTCGCGGGTGGCGGCAATGGCCACGGCGCGGGGGCGGGCGATACGGGTGCGGGGATGCATGTCGATGCTCCTTAGGCTTCGTGAGGTCGGGCGAACGCAACCAGCCTTCAGGATAACGCATCGCGCGGATGATGCAAGGCCGGGGATGCCGAGGAGGAAATACGGAGGGATTACCGCCAGCGCACCAACCCCAGCGCATACCGCTCCACCGGGGCGTATTCGTCGGTGAGGGGCGGCACGCCGTCGCGGGGCACATCCGGCAGATTCAGGCGGCGGGCCTGCATCTCGCGCACCTCGGGCGGCAGGGACGCGGCGGGAGCCTCCGGCAGCCCGGCCACCGGCCGCGCGACCAGCATCAGGTTCTGCACGTAGTCCGCCGAATCCGCCGTGGCCACGGCATACACCCGCACGTCCGCGAACGACGCGGCGAACGCCGCGCGAATGGCCCGGAACAGCCGCCCGTCCTCGCCGCCAGCGGCGGAGATGATGTTCATGACCACCGCGCCGTCGTCGGCCAGCAGCGCGCGCATGTGGCGGGCCGCCTCCACCGTGCCCACGTGGAAGGGCACGGAATAGTACGAATTGAAGATGTCGGTGAAGATAAGGTCGTAGCGGTTCGGCCCATTCGGCCCGCTCATACCGCCCGCGCCGCCTTCGCCCCCGGCCAGCCGCGCCGCCCGCCGGTTCAGGAAGGCCCGCGCGTCCTCGTGAAAGATGCGCAGCCGGGCGTCGTCGGCCAGGCCGAAGTGGCGGCGGGCCACCCCGGTCATGCCGGGGTCCAGTTCCACCACGTCCACCCGCAACGCATCGGCGTCCAGCCCGGCCCGGCCCGACAGCAGCCACTTGGGCACGGAATACCCGCCGCCGCCCAGCATGAGCACCCGGCGCGCCTGCGGGACCAGCGCCGGGCCAAGGGCGTAGAAGCGGGTGTACGGCAGGGCCAGCTCAGCCATGTCGTCCGGGTAGGCGGCGGACTGGTAGCGGCCGGGGTCCGTGGCCAGCAGGCGCATGGGCCGCCCGGCCTGCGTGGCGTCGTAGACGCGGATGTGGTTGTACGGCGTTTCGGTAACCCGCACGCCGTAGTACCGCTCGGAAAAGGCCGCGTAGGCGTGCGACGCCCAGGCCAGCCCGCCCACCGCCGCCAGCATGGCCAGCCGGGCCAGCGGCGCGCGCGGGTGCGCCAGCAGCGACGCCCCCAGCAGGCAGGCCGCGACCCCGTGCAGGATCAGCGTGCTGCCGAACCACGAAACCAGCACCATGCCGCCCAGAAACGTGCCCAGGATACTGCCCGTGGTGGACACGGCATACAGCCGCCCCACCACCGCGCCCGATGTGTCCATGTCCGACAGGGCCAGCCGCACCACGTAGGGCGAAACCATGCCGCACAGCACGCCCGGCACGGCGAACAGCACCACGGCGGCCACCACGGCGGCCACGTACAGCGAATCCAGCCCCCCGGCCACCCAGCCCACCACGCGGCCGTGCGCCAGGGCCACGGCCAGCACCGAAAGCGCGGCCCCGGCCAGGATGCGTGACAGGGTGCGGCGCGACAGGGTGCGGTCGGCCAGGCGTCCGCCCAGCCAGTAGCCCACGCTCAAGCTGGCCAACACCACGCCGATGAGGCTGGTCCAGACGATGACCGAGGTGCCCAGGTGCGGGGCCAGGAGACGCGCCCCCACCATTTCGAGCACCATGACCATGGCCCCGGACAGAAACATGATGGCGTCGAGCATGGGGCCTCCTGAAGGGGGAAGAGAACCGGCGGGGGTGGCGGCCAAATGCGGCCAAATGCGGCCAGATGCAGGCAGATGCTGCAGACGCGGCCGGGACCGTTGAGCGCGCGAAGGGCCGTGCCCATGCTGTAACAGGGGCCGGGGCGGCGAGGCAACGGCAGTTCAAGGGGAACAGGCGGGCGGGGGAGGCAGGAAAATGGCCCGGAAGGCGGGCGGAGGACAGGCAACGGCGCGCATGCGCGGGGATGACGAGCGCGGGGGATGAAGGGTGCGACGTCCCCCCGCGAAAACGGGCGACCACGCACGCAAAAGGGCTCCGCCAATGCGGAGCCCCCTGCTAGAACACCATGGGCCGGGCCTGCACGCCGCGCTCTTCGCGCGCGGACATGCAGTGCACGCAGCAGGTGGTGGTGGGCACGGCCAGCAGCCGCGCGGCGGGAATCTCGTTGCCGCAGTCGTCGCAGTAGCCGAAGTCCTCGTCGTCCAGCCTCTCCAGCGTGGCGCGCAGCACCTGCAGGCGCGCCTCTGTGCGCTGCTTCCACGAACGGTAGGTCATGCCTTCCACGTCGGGCAGCTGTTCGGGGTCGCCCGCGTCCTCCACGCCCTGCAGGCCGCGCCAACGGTCCAGGGCCTCGCGCAGGTCGCGGATTTCCTGCTTCAGTCTGCGCCGTACCACGGCGATGGTTTCTTCGCGCATCTTGGTCCTCCTTCGGCGCGGCCCTGTCATGCCCGCGAGCAACGCGGGCCGGACGGCCATGCGCCGGATGCCATATGGGGTGAAATGAAAAGGCCCCGCCTACCAGAGTGGTGGACGGGGCCGCGTGCAGCGTGTGCGTGCGGATGCTGCCGCTATGCGCCCCTCCCCGTCCCGGAGAAGCGTTCCCCACGGGCAAAGCACCGGTCGGAACCGATGAATGCGGTGGCGGTGGACGGAACGGAAATGAAACGCATGGGAGCTTCCTTGTTCATCTGGATTTCGCGAAACATGCATGCTTCACGATAAAATATTTCGGACGCAACGTCTGTACAATACATCATCCCACGGACAATGCAAGCCCTGAAAGGATGTTTTTTCCCGGCGTTGCGCGAGGCTGCACCACACCACACAACAGCATGAATTATCTTGCGTTCGCAAGAAAGTTCAAACGGCGTGCACGGTGCGCGCCCAGCCTGCCCGCCAGCGGCAACGCCGCTCCGCCTCGCCCATGACCGGGCGTCCTTCGCATGCCGCCCCGGAAAACGGAACGCGCCGATCAGCCCCAGGGGCCAATCGGCGCGCACGACCGACGATGCATGTCGGCAGATTCAGCGGTCCTGTGCGGGTGCGGATGCGGGCGCGACGGCGGACGTTTCGGCGGCCGCGCCGCGGGCGACCTCGTTCTGCGCATGGACGAACGTGAACAGGGCCGATGTGAGAATGATGATGGCCAGCAACAAGTACCTCATCGAACGGACATCCTTCTGCGACGGTTGAAGGTGGCGCGGCTGGAGCACGAAGCGCCTGCCTGCGCAATGCGGTCCCCGTTGCAAGCGCTATAGTCCGGGATGGGGCGTCGCGCAAGACAAAATGCCCGGTTTCTCCGCATGGTGCAAAACATTGCGCAACAAAGCGGCCACTCTCGCGGCGCGATTCATCACGGCGCAGGCCGCCGCACCCGCAGGCCTTCTCGCCACGTGCCCTGCCGCGTTGCTTCCGCGCCGCCCACCTGCTAGATTGGCGCGAATCGGAAAAGCGCGCCCTCGGCGTGCCTTTCGCACCACACCCATCGCCAGGGAGAACGTCCATGTCCGGTTACATGCTCTGGGGCGGCTTCAACCTTTTCGTGCTCGTGCTGCTGGCCTTCGACCTTGGCGTGCTGCACCGCAAGGACAAGGAGATGTCCCTGTCCGGCGCGCTGTGGATGAGCCTTGCCTACTTCGTGCTGGCGCTGGCCTTCGGGGGCGGCGTGTTCGTCTTCATGGGCGAGCAGAAGGGGCTGGAATTCCTTACCGGCTACCTCATCGAAAAGAGCCTCAGCGTCGACAACATCTTCGTCTTCGTGCTGGTGTTCACCCATTTCGCCGTGCCCGCCGCGTTGCAGTACAGGGTGCTGTTCTGGGGCATCCTGGGCGCGCTGGCCATGCGCGCCGGGCTGATCCTGGCCGGGGCGGCCATCCTTGCGGCCTTCCACTGGGTGATCTACGTGTTCGGCGGCTTTCTGGTGGTCACCGGCATCAAGATGCTGCTGGCCGCCGACAGCGAGCCGGACCTTTCCGGCAACCGGGTGGTGCGGCTGTTCCGCCGCCACCTCCGGCTGACCGAAGGTTACGAGGGCGGGCACTTCGTGGTGCGCAAGAATGGCCTGCTGCACGCCACCCCGCTGCTGGTGGTGCTGGTGATCATCGAATTCTCCGACCTGGTCTTCGCGCTGGACTCCATACCCGCCATCTTCGCCGTGTCCACCGACCCGTTCATCGTCTACACCTCGAACGTGTTCGCCATCCTGGGGCTGCGGGCGCTGTACTTCGCGCTGGCGGGCGTCATCCACCGCTTCCGGTACCTGAAGTACGGCCTGTCGCTGGTGCTGGTGTTCATCGGCGGCAAGATGATCGTCAACGCCGCCTTCGACGCCAAGATCATCTCCACCGGGGCGGCGCTGCTGGTCACCTTCGGCATCATCGCCGGATCCATGCTGATCTCGGTGCTGAAGACGCGCGGCGCTGGCGAGGAGGAAAAGGCCGCCCTGCCGCTGGGCTGGGTGCCCGGCACGCCGCGCCAGCCAAGCCAGCCGGACCGGCCGGGCCAATCGGGCCAGTCGGGCCAGTCGGGCCAGTCGGGCCAGTCGGGCCAATTGAGCCAGGGCGACGCGCCATCCGCCAGCAAGAGCGCAACCGCGCGGGTTGACGGACACGGCGGCCAGTAGCGGGGCGGCCCGGGCCCCGCGTTGACAGCCACCTGCCCGCGCAATATTTTTTATCCGGAAACAAGCGCTTTCTCGTTTCGCATCCACCACTCACGGCCGCACGCCCCCCGCGACCACAGCCGCCAGAACCCGGCCCGGCCCCGGAGCCCCATGGACACCCGCACCCGCCTCGCCACCCTGCTGGAACGCCTGCGCGACAATGGCCACCGGCTTACCCCCCAGCGGGTGGCCATCATCCGCGCCCTGGTGGAGCACGACGGCCACCCCACGGTGGAACAGTTGCACCAGGTCATCCTGCCGGACTTTCCCACCACCAGCCTGGCCACAGTGTACAAGACCATCGCCCTGCTGAAGGAAGACGGCGAGGTGCTGGAACTGGGCTTTGGCGAACTGGGCAGCCGTTACGACGGCAGACACCCGGAACCGCACCCCCACCTTATCTGCACCCGTTGCGGGGCCATCGCGGATTATGCCCTGCAAGGGCTGGACGAACTTGTGGCGCGCATGGCCGCCGAAACCGGGTTTGCAGTGGACACGCATCGATTCGACATGTTCGGGCTGTGCCCTTCCTGCCGGGATGCGGCCCAAAAGGCCCAACCCGCGCCCCAGGCCAACACGTGTCCCACCCCTGCCCGCGGCACGGAGCCTCATCCAGGCTGACCCCCGCCCGCAGAACAAATGTAAAAAACAATATTTTCGGAAAGATACCGCAAAACATCAGGCCCGGCCCCGCCGGGCCTGTTCATTTTCGTTGACAGCTCTTTCCGTGTATGGATAATAATTATTACAAAAGTATTTTTATCACTTGCTATAACGCCCGTCTCACCCGACTGGCTTCCAACAGGCCCCCAACAGGAGGAACCCATGACGAAGCACAAGCTCACCACCAATGCAGGAGCTCCGGTACCCGACAACCAGAACGCCATGACCGCCGGGCCGCGCGGCCCCATGCTGTTGCAGGACGTATGGTTTCTGGAAAAACTGGCCCACTTCGACCGCGAGGTTATTCCCGAGCGGCGCATGCACGCCAAGGGTTCCGGCGCGTACGGCACCCTCACCGTGACCCATGACATCACCAAGTACACCAAGGCGAAGCTCTTCTCGAAAATCGGCAAGAAGACCGATCTGTTCGTGCGCTTTTCCACCGTGGCGGGCGAGCGCGGCGCGGCCGACGCGGAACGCGACATCCGGGGCTTCGCCATCAAGTTCTACACCGAACAGGGCAACTGGGACCTGGTGGGCAACAACACCCCGGTATTCTTCCTGCGCGACCCCCTGAAATTCCCCGACCTGAACCACGCCGTGAAGCGCGACCCGCGCACCAACATGCGCAGCGCCAAGAACAACTGGGACTTCTGGTCATCGCTGCCCGAGGCGCTGCATCAGGTCACCGTGGTCATGAGCGACCGGGGCATTCCCGCCACTTACCGGCACATGCACGGCTTCGGCAGTCACACCTTCAGCTTCATCAGCCCCAAGAACGAGCGCTATTGGGTGAAGTTCCACCTGCGCACCCAGCAGGGCATCAAGAACCTCACCGACGCCGAGGCCGAGGCCCTCGTGGCCAAGGACCGCGAAAGCCACCAGCGCGACCTGTACGACAGCATCGAGCGCGGCGACTTTCCCAAGTGGACCATGTACGTGCAGGTCATGCCCGAAAAGGACGCGGACACCTGCCCCTACCACCCCTTCGACCTGACCAAGGTGTGGTTCCACAAGGACTATCCGCTCATCGAGGTGGGCGTGCTGGAGTTGCATCGCAACCCCGAAAACTACTTCGCCGAGGTGGAGCAGGCCGCTTTCAACCCCGCCAACGTGGTGCCGGGCATCGGCTTTTCGCCCGACAAGATGTTGCAGGGCCGCCTGTTCTCCTACGGCGACGCGCACCGCTACCGGCTGGGCGTGAACCACCACCTGATCCCGGTCAACGCCGCGCGCTGCCCGGTGCACAGCTACCACCGCGACGGAGCCATGCGGGTTGACGGCAACCACGGCAGCACCCTGGCCTACGAACCCAACAGCTACGGCGAATGGCAGGAACAGCCCGACTTCGCCGAGCCGCCGCTGGCCATCAAGGGCGACGCGGCGCACTGGAACTTCCGCGAGGACGACGCCGACTACTACGATCAGCCGGGCCGCCTGTTCCGCCTGATGACCCCGCAGCAGCAGGACGCCCTGTTCCAGAACACCGCGCGGGCCATGGGCGACGCGCCGGAAGACATCAAGCGCCGCCATGTGGCCAATTGCGCCAAGGCCGACCCGGCCTACGGCGCGGGCGTGGCCAAGGCCCTGGGATTGAAGATGTAGCGGGCTTTTGGCCAAACGCGCACGGCAGCTCCGGCGGCCGCGCACAGCGGCCGCCCTTCGGCGGGCGACGTGGGCTGCACCCCGGCGTCGCCCCCGGAGCACCCATGATGCATCCGTTCCTTGATGCATCCTCCTGTCCGCGGGCCACCCTGCACGGCCCTGCGGAAAGGCCCCCGGCGTCAGCCGGGGGCCTTGTGCGTCATGGGCGAAAAAGACTGCGGGCAATGGCGGCGCACGCCGGATCAGGCTGCGGCTCCGTCCCCGCCGGAGGCGGGATTCCCGTCCGCGTCCATTCCTTCGTGCGGCGGTCTCCCCCCCGACACGGGGCGGCCGCTCACGGGAAGGTCGATGCGGAACACGCTGCCCTCGCCGGAGCGCGATTCCACCGTCATGCGCCCCTCGTGCCCCTTGGTGATGATGAAGTACGACACCGACAGCCCGAGCCCCGTGCCCACTCCCGGCGGCTTGGTGGTGTAGAACGGCTCGAAGATGCGCCGCTGCACCTCGGGCTCCATGCCGGGGCCGTTGTCTTCCACCTCAAGGCGCAGCCAGTCCCCGTGCGGGAAGGCGCGCAGGATGATGCGCGGCTCATCCGGCGGCGGATTCATGCCCGCCAGGGCCTGCGCCGCGTTGCGCAGCAGGTTCAGCAGCACCTGCTCCACCTCCGTCTCCACGCAGGACACGGGGGGCAGGTCATCCGAGAACTGGATGTCGATACGTATTTTTCTGAAATCGTAATTCTTCTTCAGGTCGTAGTCGCTGGCGGCCAGGTTCACGGCGCGGGCCGCCAGGCCCCGCAGGTCGCTGGCCGTGCTGCGCGCGGCGCTGCTGCGGCTGAAGTCCAGCATATGCCGGATGATGCTGGATGCGCGGATGGCCGCCGAGCGGATGTCCTCGATGAACCGGTCCACCTTGCGGACCTTCAGGTAGCGTTGCAGCGCATCCAGATCCAACCCCGCCTCTTCCGCCGCCGCGATGTTGGCGGGCAGGATGGTGTTCATGCGCTGCCGCATGTTCTGCGAGGCCTGCATGATGGCCCCCAGGGGGTTGTTGATCTCGTGGGCGATGCCCGCCGCGATGCCCCCCACCGATATCATCTTCTCGGTCTGGATCATGACCTCCTGCATCTTCTTCAGTTCCGTCACGTCGCGCAGCACCAGCATGAACAGCGGCCTGCCGCCGATGTCCATGGCCTGCCCCGACAGGGAATGGATGACCTCCCGGCCGTCGGGGGTGCGCCCCGCCACTTCCGCGTTGCGTACAACCCCTTCCGTCTCCAGCCGCGCCCATGCCCCGCGCCGCGCGCTCTCGCCGACAAAGATGCCCAGGTCGAGCACGGTGCGGCCCACCATGGCCTGTCGCGGCAGGCCGAACGCCGCGGCGGCCGTGTCGTTGACATCCTCCACCATGTCGGTGTCCGGCGCAACCAGCAGCACGCTGTCCGGCGAGAGCCGGAACAGGCTGGAAAACCTGGCTTCTGACCGGCGCAGCCGGGCCATGGCCCGCTGCAACGCGCCCAGCGCCAGCGCCACGCAGGCCAGCGTGACCAGCGATATGCCGCCGCTCACGGCGGCCAGCCTGCGCGCCGGGGCCAGCAAATCTTCTTCGTCCGCCTCGACCACCAGGTACCAGCCCGTGACCTCGTTGCGCCGGAACAGCATCAGGCGTTCCCGCCCCGCACGCGGGACGCGGTGGATGTCCAACTCCGAGCCATCGCCGGAGTGCAGCATGTCCATCAGGAGCGCGTCGGGCGAAAAGGCGTCCGCGCCGGACCAGCCGGGCCGGGCCACCAGCCGCCCCTCGCCGCTCAGGATGTACGCGCCCCCCCGGGAACCCAGGTGCACGCTGTCCAGGATGTCGCGCGAAAAGGCGTCCATTTCCGTGATGGCCGCCACCACGCCGGTCACATTGCCCTCCGTGTCGCGCACCGGCTCGGTCGTCACCACCACCGCGCCGCCCGTGGTGACGGACACCGGCACCAGTTCCAGCGCCGCGCGTCCCTGCATGGCCGTCTGAAACGCTGCACGATGGGAAACGTCGCGCCGGTCTTCCGCCACCGGCACGGTGGTCAGCACCATCACCCCCGAGCTGTTGATGAGCGTCAGGTGGCTGAACCCGCCCGCCTGCACGAACGCATCCAGCTTGCGCTGCGCCGCCAGCCGGGCCGAGCGCCCCAGGTACGAGCCCTCCAGCGCCAGCGGCAATACCTCTTCCTGGCTCACCAGAAAGGTGCGGCGCGCCATGTCCCGCACCCGGCCGGAAACATCGCGGTCCAGCAGTTCCAGCGCCTGCACCATCTGCGTCACGGCCATGTCCTCGGCCGTGGCGCGGGTGTGGCGGTAGGACACCACGGAAATGACCACCACCCCGACGAACACCGCCGTCAGCGCCGAGGCGCTGAACCTGTTCAGCATGGCCCAGCGCCAGGCCCGCTCGGTGAACACGCTCATTGGATGACCATCTCCGCCGCCTTGATGATCTCGTAGGGAATGACCAGCCCCAGGCGTTCCGCCGTCTTCAGGTTGA
Organism: Nitratidesulfovibrio sp. HK-II; assembly: GCF_003402415.2. Classification (NCBI taxonomy): domain Bacteria; kingdom Pseudomonadati; phylum Thermodesulfobacteriota; class Desulfovibrionia; order Desulfovibrionales; family Desulfovibrionaceae; genus Nitratidesulfovibrio; species Nitratidesulfovibrio sp. HK-II. The sequence goes on along the minus strand of NZ_AP036014.1, from coordinate 1,051,884 downwards.
CGAACACCAGCCCCTGCTGGTTGATGGTCACGGGCAGGTCACCGGCCTTGCCCCCGCGCAGCACCAGGTGGCGGGCCATGCGCCCCGCCAGCAGCCCCTGCTCGTGTCCCGATTCCAGGATGCCGCAAAGATGCCCATGGTCGCGGGTGGCGTCGCTGAAGCCCAGCGTGGGTTTGCGCAACACGGAAAGGTTCCAGTCGCGCACGGTTTCCACGGGCACTACTGCGCCGGTGGCCTCGTCCACCAACGAATGATACAGCCCCAGGGCCACCGCGTCGGCACGTTCCTGCGCGGAAAGCACCGCGCGCTTCCATTCCTGAAAGGTGCGCACCATGGCCACGTCGGACAGTTGCAGGGCAAAGGGGCCGTTGCGGGCCAGGTCGGCGCGCATGTCGGCCAGCACGTAGCCCGCCGATTCCGAATCATCCAGCAATACCGCCACGGTCTTCACGCGCGGGTCGATCTTGTGCAGCAGGTCGAAACCGTCGCGAAAATGCCAGCGCTCGCGCACCCCGGTCACGTCGGACGCCGGATATCCGTAGGTTTCCAGCGGCGCATTGACCCCGCAGAACACCACCTGCGGGCCGCCCTTGCCCACCAGGTACGGAACGGCCAGATACTTCTGCGCCACGTCATCCACGGTGATGACCAGCCTGGGGGCCAGCTTCCCGATGCGGGCGGCGATGTCCTGCGCAGCCGCGCGCAGTTTGTCGGGCGAGGGATTGCGCTTGGCGTCCAGGTAGAACACGTCGATGACGACTCCCGCGCCCTTCAGGGCATTGCGGATGCCGGCGTTGATGTGCTGACTCCAGATATATTCGGCGTTGTAGCTCTGCACCACGCAGACCCGCGTCACCGTGTCCCGCGCCTGGGCCACACCGGGAAAAGCTACGCGCCCCGCGAACACGCACGCCCCCAGAAGCAGCAACAGAAGAAAACGCAGATGGTTACGCATGGCATACCCCCGTGGCTCGGTGGAAGACGAAAACAGGGTCCGCATCCGCTGCCGCCGCCAGTTTGCACCATGTAACAAAGAGGGCATTGTGTCCATTATTGTCGCGCGTGCGTCTCACCCCTCCCGTGTGCAATGCCATACCCGTGCAACAGCGCGAAAAGCCCCGGCGATTGGCCGGGGCTTGGCCAGGCTTGGCCGGGCTTGGCCGGACTTGGCCGGACTTGTAATGACGAGACAAAAGGTGCGTACGCATACGCGCAGGGCGGATGACCCGCCGGAACCGCACAGGGACTGGCACAGGGACTGGCGCGGGATCAGCCTTCCCCCCGCCGGGCAAGGGCAAGCCACGCCGCCGCAACCTTGCGGCAGAACGTTTCCGAGCGTTCCAGCAACAGGGGCATGTCGCGCGCGAGGTCGTCGAAATACGCGTCGCCGAACGTTTCCCGGCAGGCGGCGTACTCGTCCAGGCTCCCCGACCGCCCCTTGCGGAACATGCCCACCCAATCCGCCACGATGGCGGAATCCGCCTCGAGATGGAACTGGAAGCCGTAGGACGCATTGCCCACGCGAAAGCACTGGTTGCAACACTGTTCGCCCCGCACCAGCAGGGTGGCCCCCCCGGGCAGGTCGAAGGAGTCTTCGTGGAAGGACATCAGGCGCGGCAGGGGCAGCGCGCCCGACAACACGGGATCGGTCAGGCCCGCGTCGGTGGGCATGAACGCCACGAAGCCGAACTCCAGCCCGTCCATGGTCCACGGCCTGCCGCCGTGGGCCCGCGCCAGCAGTTGCGCCCCCAGACAGATGCCCGCCACCGGCCTGCCCGCCGCGTCAAAGGCGCGCAGCAGGTCCATCAGGTGCGGAAAATAGGGGGAATCCACATCGTCCCAGCAGTGCTGCGGCCCGCCCAGGACCACTAGCGCATCGTACCCGGCCAGAGCCTCGTCGGGGCAAGGCAGCATACCCCCGTGCCCGGGACGCAGGGTGGTCAGCGCCGCGCCGCAGCGGACCAGCTCCTTGCTGAAGTTGCCGCCGGGGGCGTCGTTGCCCGGTTGCACCACCAGCACGCGCAGGCCGGTCAGCCCGTCGTCGGGCCACGGCGTCACCCGCACGCGGGTCTCGTAGTACGGCGTGCCTCGGCCCACCAGGCTGGACAGGGCGAGGGTAAGCAGGTTCAGCCCGTGCCCGGCCTTGTTCCAGCCACCCCGCTCGGCCACCAGGATGTCCGGACGCTGGCCGTCTTCTGTGCGCAGGAGGGCCTTCACCGCGCCCACGCGGCTTTCCACCCGCACCACCGCACCGTCGGACAGGCCCAGTCGGGCGGCCTCTTCCGTGGCCAGCACCACCTCGGCCAGGGCGTCGTGCTCGGCCATGGTGCGTTCGGAGCAGATGTACCCGTGCGGGGCGATGGTCAGCAGGCGGTAGGGATAGTCCGGCTCCACCGCGCCCAGCCCGGCGGGGTCGAAGTCGGTCATGAACCGAAACTTGCCGGACGGCGTGGGAAAGGTCTTGTCCGCGTAGGGCACCATGGGCGCGTCCAGCCGGTAGGCTCCCTTGCGCAGCCGCTCCAGCGTGCAGCCCTGTTCCCGCATGGGCGCGCACAGGTCATGCAGCCATGCGTCCACGCCGCGCCGGAACCGTTCCGCAAAGGGAAAGCGCGCCGCGAGGTCGTGAAACATCATGAATTCCGAGCGGCACTCGCCCACCGGTTCGATGGCCTTGTTCACCGGCCCCACGTAGTTGTGGCCGTAGCTGGCCATGACGTCGTCTTCTTCCAGAAAGGTGGTGGCGGGCAGAAAGACATGGGCCAGGTCCGCCGTGTCGTCCATGAAGTGGCCGGAATAGACCACGAACTCCGCCTTGCGGAAGGCCCGGGCAACGGCCCCGCCGTCCGCCGCCATGCAGGCCGGGTTGCCAGCCGTGACCATGATCATGCGGATTTCCGGGTCGCGCGCGTCCAGTATTTCGCGGCCTATTTCCGGCAGCAGCAGGGTGCGCCGGGGCGGGTTCAACCCGTCCCCCCAGTACTGCTGGTCGTAGGGGCCATATTCCTCGAAGCCCTGGCTCACGCCGCCGCCCGGCACGCCGATGTTGCCGCTGATGGCCCCCAGCGCGTCCACGGCGCGGATGGACAGGTGCGCCGCCTCGTGCCGGTGCATGCCCCAGCCCAACAGGATGGACGTGGGGCGCTGGCGCTGCATCATGTCCGCCAGAAATTCCGCGTCGGCCATGGGCACGCCGCAGCGGGCGCACAGGTCGTCCACGGTGTACCGGTCAAGGATGCGCAGGTATTCCGCCGCGCCCTCTGCGTGGCGTTCCATGAACGCGCGGTCCGCGCCCCCGGCGCGCACAATGAGCTTGGCCACGGCCATGGCCAGGAAGGCGTCCGCGCCCGGGCGCGGGGCGATGTGCCGGTCGGCCAGCGGGGCCGAACGGTTGCGGGCCGGGTCCACCAGCACCACCGTGCCACCCCGCTTGCGCCCCTTGCGCCCCTTGCGCCCCTTGCGTATGTCGCGCAGGATGGGCAGCAGGCTGATCTGGGTGGATGCCGGGTTGCGGCCCCACAGGATGAGCGAGTTGCTGTTGCAGTGGTCCAGCGGGTCGTGCGAGACGCGCTGGCCGAAGTCGAGGTTCTGCGCGCCCTGCCCCGCCCCGCCGCACAGCGAGCCGCGCAGGGTGGTCACCCCGCCGAACAGGTTGAAGAAGTAGCGGTGCAGCAGCTTCAGCGCGGTGCGCTCGCCGTAGCCCTGGTAGTACAGGATGGCTTCCGTGCCGGATTCGTCGCGGATGGCGGTCATGCGCGCGGCGATGCGGTCCAGCGCCTCGTCCCAGGTGGCGCGCCGCCACGGCAGGTGGCGGTGGTCGCGCAGCAGCGGGTGGGTGATGCGTTCCGGGCTGTACACCCGCTTCACGTAGCGCTGCGCCTTGGCACAGGCCCTGCCGCGCGTCAGCGGATGGTCCGGGTCACCCGCCAGCCGCACCAGGCGGCCATCGCGCACGGTGGCTACCAGGCCGCAGCCGTTGGGGCAGTCGCGGGTGCAACTGGTGATGATGCGGTGTTCGGTGCAGGCTTCGCCTGCCGCGTGGCCGGAAACACGGCATGAAGCCGCTCCGGAGCTGGTGGCCGATGTTCTGCGCATGTCGTCCATCCCGTGGCGCAACCCCGGATGGTGGCCCGCAGGCCGAAATGGGCGCGCCCTGCAACGCGCCCGTCGCCCTGTTCATGGCACAGCCGCCCCGCAGCGGCAAGCTGCCCGGCACGCCACGTGCCGCCCCGTCAAGCGCTTGCCTGCCGACCAGGCCGCGTCATCCCCTTGTGAAGGGGACGTCCCGGCGCTACAACATGACGGCGGCGCACCATTCGTACGCGCGCAATGGTTCCGCCACGCCCCGCCGCCCGTGCGCAAGCGCGCCGATTGACACCTACTGCGGCATGGGGCAAGGGTGCCACAGGCTGCCGCCCCGCAGTGCGCACGTTTTGCGCCCCGCAAGGCCCGGCGCGCCGCATCGCCGCCGCATCACGGTCACCACCGTCATTACCCATATGGCGGGCCGCCCGGCCCCGCGCCGCGCCCGCAAACCATACAGGAAGCCATCATGTCCAACGGCAAAATCCGCGTCGCGGTCTTTTTCGGCGGGCGTTCGCCCGAACATGACGTCAGCATCGTCACCGGCCTGCAGGTCATTCAGGCGCTGGACGCATCCCTCTACGAGCCCGTGCCCGTCTACGTGGACCGTTGCGGCGTCTGGCGCACCGGCGAAAAACTGCTGGACCGCGCCACCTACATCCCCGCCCGCGACGCCGACGGCCTGCCCGCCGTCTCGCTGGAAATCGCCCCCGGCAAGGGTGGCATGCTGGTGGAGCAGACCTCCAAGCTGTTCGGCAAGCCCAAACGCATTCCCTTCGACGTGGCCATCCCCGCCTTCCATGGCCCCTACGGCGAAGACGGCGACATGCAGGGTCTGTTCGAGGCCGTGGGCGTTCCCTACACCGGCATGCGCGTGCTGGCCTCCGCCATCTTCATGGACAAGGCGGCCACCAAGCAGGCCCTTTGCGGCGCGGGCATTCCCATGCTGCCTTGCGCGGTGCTGCGCAAGCCCGTGGGCGGCCTGCTGCCCCCGCGCGCCGAGATAGAAGCCGCGCTGGCGGGCATCACCCTGCCCGGCTGCCTGAAGCCCGCGCACCTGGGCAGCAGCATCGGCGTGGCCAAGGTGGATTCCATCGAAGAGATCGAGGCGGTGCTGCCCGGCCTGTTCCAGAACGACACCGTGGCCATCGTGGAGCCGTACCTGGACGGCTGCGTGGAATACAACATTTCGGTGCGGCGCGATGGCGAGGGCCACGCCACCTCGGCCATCGAGCGGCCCAAGCGCGACAGCGAACTGCTGGACTTTCGCCAGAAGTACCTTTCGTCCGGCGGAAAGACCGGCGGCAAAGCGGGCGGTGGAGCCAAGAGCGCGGGCGATTCCGGCAGCGCGGGCATGCTTTCGCTGACGCGCGAGATCAACCCCGACCTGCCCGAAAGCCTGGAAGGCCGCATCCGCGACTTTGCCGTGCGCACCTATGCGGCCTTTGGCGGCACCGGCGCGCCGCGCATGGACTTCATGTATGACGCCGCCCGCGACGAGGTATGGCTGAACGAGGTGAACCCCATCCCGGGCTCGTTCGCCTTCTTCCTGTGGGAAGCGGCACAAACCCCGGTGCGCTTCACCCGGCTGCTCTCGCTGATGATCGACGAGGCGCGGGCCATGGCCCGGCATACCGCCTGCCCGGAGGATCCCACCCCCGAGGCGGCCCGGCTGTTCCCCCGCCGGTAGCCAGAACGTCAGCGTCCCCGTTGGCGCAGCGCCCCGAAGAGGTCGGACATCCTGCCCAACTGGTTGCCCACAAGCCTTCTCCTCTTGCCCTCCTTTTCCCGCACGCAGCGCGCGCCGTCCCCACCGGGCGGCGCGCGTTTCGTTTGCCCTGCCGACATGGTTTTCAACGCACAGCGGCGCGCCAGGCCACATGCCACCCGCCGCGCCCGACGCCCGTTCCGGCACGCATCAGGCCGCCCCTTGCCCCGTAGCGCGCCCCCGGTGTACACCACGGGGCGCGCCACGCCGCTCACCCCGCCCATTTTCGCGGCCATTGCCGTACGCGGGCGACGGCCGCAGCGCCGAACACACCACTCCGAGGCCAGAATGGATTCCGCCCCGCACACCGCCGCGCCTTCCGCCGCCGCACCAGGCCCGGCGGGTCCCCACATGCACGTGGTGCATCTGCCCAATGCCGCGCCCGCCCGCCAGAAACCGGCGACCGGCGGCGGCACGCCCCCCGCACCGCCCATTGCCCCGCAAATCATATGGGCGCACGGCTGGATGCACACCCACGCCAACCTGCTGCCGCTGGCCAACACCTGCACCCACGGGCGCGACAACTACCTGCTGGACATGCCCGGCTTCGGCCGCTCCGCCATGCCGCCCGCCACCTGGGGCACGCAGGACTATGCCGACCACGCCGCCGCGTGGCTGCGCACCCTGCCGCGCGGCAAGCGGGTGTGGGTGGGGCATTCCTTCGGCTGCCGGGTGGGCCTGCAACTTGCGGCCCGCCACCCGGACCTGGTGGACGGCCTGTTCCTGATGGCCGCCGCCGGGCTTCCCCGCCGCCGCACGCCCGTGGAAAAGTTCACGCGCGGGTGCCGCATCGCCGCATTCAAGACGCTGAAGCACCTCAACTGGCTGGGCTTTGGCGCGGAACGCGTGCGCCGCTTTTTCGGCAGCGCGGACTACGCCAACGCCGGGCCGCTGCGGCCGGTGTTCGTCAGCGTGGTCAACGAGAACCTGTCCGGCGTGGCCGCCCGAGTGGCCTGCCCCGTGCACCTGCTGTACGGCGAAAACGACACGGAAACCCCGCCCTCCATGGGGCAGGACTTCGCCCGGCTGCTGCCGCACGCGCACCTGCAGGTGCTGCCGCGCTTCGGGCATCTGGACATCCTCACGGCGGGCGGCCATCAGGCCGTGTACGCCCTGGACACCTTCTGCGAGGGAATCTTCGGTGGCTAGCTCTCTGTTCCTGGGCGCGGCGTTTCTCGTGTTCGCCGCGCGGCGCGGCCTGACCTACCTGCACATCTTCCAGCAGGAGGAATACGACGGCCCGCGCTTCTTGCGCTGGATGGCCGCCGCCCGCGCCTTCGACAAGCGCGCCACTCTGCCCCTGCTGGCCTGCTGGGGCGCGGCGCTGGCCGCGCCGGATGCCACGGAATGGGGGGCGTACGCCAAATGGGCCGCCAGCCTTGCCCTGCTGGCCGTGGCCGCCGTGGAAGACAACCCCCTGAAGGCCGCCAAGAAGAAGCTGGTGCTCACCGCGCGGGTCAAGCGCATCCTGTCCGTGGCGCTGGGGCTGACGGCGCTGTACGCCGTGGCCCTGGCCCTGTGCCCCGCCGAACCCGCAGCCCTGCTGCCGTTCTGGATTCTGGGGGTGCAGGGGCTGCCGCTGACGCTGGTGGCGGCCAACGCTTCCCTGGCCCCGGTGGAGGCGCGCATTCAGCAGGGTTTCTGGAACCAGGCGCACGAAAAGCTGCTGCGCCTCGCGCCCACGGTCATCGCGGTCACCGGCTCGTACGGCAAGACCAGCGTGAAGCACATCCTGGCCCACGTGCTGGGCTGCTACCACCCCACGCTGATGACGCCGGGCAGCATCAACACGCCCATGGGCATTTCGCGTATCATCCGGGAAAAACTGACCGACGCGCACCGCTTCTTCATCGCGGAAATGGGGGCCTACGGCGTCGGCTCCATCGCTCGGCTGTGCAGGCTGGCCCCGCCCGATTTCGCCATCATCACCAATGTGGGCCCGGCCCACTACGAGCGCTTCAAGGACCTGGCCACCGTGGTGCGGGCCAAGTTCGAGCTGGCGCACGCCACCGTGGCCCGAGGGGGCCGGGTGGTGCTGCCCGCCGCCCTGCTGGAGCACGGCCATGCGCGCGACTTCGCTGCTGCCAACGCGGGCGCGGTGCTGCTGTGCGCGGGTGCGGACGGGGGCGCGGGAACGGATGTGGCGGGCACGGCGGAACCTTCCGTGCGCGTGCTGGAAGCCGGGCAGGACCTTTCCGGCATCCACGCCCGCCTGCTGTACCAAGGGCAGGAATATGCGGTGCGCGCGCCCATCCACGGCATGCACCACGTGGACAACGTGGCCCTGGCCTTCGCCGCCGCGTGCGGGGTGGGCGTGGAGCCGCAGCGGGTGGTCAGCGCGCTGCGCAGCCTGCCGCAGATCGCCCACCGGCTGGAGGTGAAGCCCCAGCCCGACGGATCCGTGCTCATCGACGACGCCTACAATTCCAACCCCTCCGGCTTCGCCTCCGCCCTGAACCTGCTGGACCTGTACCGCAAGTCCGGGCGGCGCGGCGTGCTGGTGACCCCCGGCATGGTGGAACTGGGCACCCTGCACGACAGCGCCCACGCCGAGCTTGGCGCGCGCGCCGCGGCCTGCGCCGACGTGCTGCTGGCCGTGGCCCCGGCCCGCATCCCCACCCTGGTGGATGCCTTCCGCTCTGCCGCCGGGCCGGACCAACTGGTGGTGGAATGCGCGGACTTCGCCGCCGCCCGCGCCTGGCTGGCCGCCAACATCGGCCCCGGCGACGCCGTGCTGCTGGAAAACGACCTGCCCGACCTGTACGAAAAGAAGGTGCGGGTGTAGGAAAGCGCATCCCCGCACCGCGCATTTCCCGTCATCCCGGCCCCTTGACGGAACGGCCCCGGTGCGCTCTAGTGTCGGGAATGCAATGGCGGAAACAACACGCCAGCGACACAGGCCCGCTTCCGCCAACAGCGTTCCGCACCACGGCTATCGTGCGTTGCAACGGTGGAAGCATGTGGACACGCACGCTCCAGCAGGCACACACTCCATGACGTATCTGTCCACGATTCACGTCGACATCCTCATGTGTCTCGCATTGCTTCCCGCCATTGTCGTGGCGGTCATCAAGCTGGACAAGAGCATTGCCGCGCACCGGCACCTTGTTTCCGTCATGGTGTGCGTCTTCGTGCTGCTGGTGCTTGAAGCATGCAGCGTGGCGCTGGACACCAACTTCAACGGCGCGATCCGTGACGACGCGCAGCTTGTTCCCTTCGGCAAGCTGGTGAACAGCATCGGCTTTCTGCTGGTGCCCGTGCCCGCCTTTCTGACGTGGACCTTCCTGCACCATTGGACCGGCGTGCGCCTTGCCGCATCCTCCGCCCTGCTCTGGGCGCTTCCCCTTGCATGCAACGCGGGGCTGGCCATATTCAGCTACAACGCGGGGCTGCTGTTCTCCATCGCGCCCGACAACACCTACTCGCGCGGGCCGTGGTTCCCCCTGTCGCCTGCCGTTTTCTACGGCTATCAGGCCCTGGCGGCGGGCTTTCTGATTCGCCAGCGCAACCGGCTGAGACGGGAAGAAACGGCCCTGTTCGCCCTGGCGTTGGCCCTGCCTGCCGCAACTGCGGCCATTCAGCTGCAATACTTCACCTTTCTGACGATATGGAGCAGTTGGGCCATCTCGTGCATCATCCTGTTGGTGGCCGTGTTCATCAATTCGTCCGAGCGCGACGAACTGACCAAACTGGCCAACAGGACAGCGTACCGCAACGCCATCGCAAAGGCCCGGCGCATGCGGGAACTGAAGATGTGCGTGGCCCTGCTGGACATGGACGGCCTGAAATCCATCAACGACAGGTACGGGCACGCGGCCGGGGACATGGCGCTGCTGGCGCTTGCGGAAGGGCTGCGGGAAACCTTCGGCGAAGGGTTCAGCGTCATGCGCTTTGGCGGCGACGAATTCGCCGTGGTCCAGTTCGACAACGACCCCGGCGCCCTCTACGAGGGGCTCTGCACCCTTGAAAGCAGACTGGCGGAGCAGGATGCGGCCTCCGGCAGACCATACCGCGTGGCGTTCAGCTACGGGCTGGCCTGCTCGCGCGACGGCGAAAGCGTTGACGCGCTGCTGAAGCGGTGCGACACATTGATGTATGACCGCAAGCGGCAGAAACACCTCAAGGCGGTTGCAACCTCGGCCTGACGCTCACCGGGGCCGACCCGGCGATATAGAGAACCGTGAGCGGCGACGGCCCCCCGCCGGTTCATGCCATGAATCCGCACCTCAACGCACATCCGGGAGCATCATGCGCACCCCCCTTGCATCCATCCTTGGCCCCGTCGGCCTTGCCGCCCTGCTGCTGGCCGGGGGCTGCGCTGCCCGGCACGATAACGGGCATGCCGGGCAGCATCCCGCCCCGGCGAGCACGCAAGGCAGCACCCAGACTTACGCACAGCCCTCCCCCCAAGCCGACAGCCAGACCGTCAGTTCCGTTCAACTCGTCCGGTCGGAACGCAGCTGGGACGGCGCGCTGCTGCCCGCCTATCCGCAGGGCCAGCCGCAGGTCACCATCCTGCGCATCACCATTCCGGCCGGGGCGCGCCTGCCCATGCACCACCACCCGGTGATCAACGCCGGGGTGCTCACGCGCGGGCAACTGGTGGTAACCACGGCGGACGGCAAGGAACTGCGCCTCGCGGCGGGCGACCCCATCGTGGAGGTGGTGAACACCCCCCACCAGGGCTTCAACCCCGGCGACGAACCGGCCGAGATCATCGTCTTCTACGCCGGGCAGGACGGTGCACCGCTGGCCGTCAAGCAAGGGCAGTAGCCAGAGGCACCCCACTCCTCCCCCTGCGGCGCATGCCGCCCCCCCGTTTGCGCCAGCACGTCCACGCCTGCTTCCCATTGCGGCGCCCTTTCCCATGGGCATGCCGCCCCCTGAAAAAATCAGGGACTGCACACGGTGCAAATATAGACTACACTGGTGATTCGGGCGCATACCCGACTCCGGGTCTGCCTCATGTCCTCACGCCAGCGATCTTGCGCCTCTGCCAACGGGCAACGCGCGGCGCATGGCATGCCGCCACGACGCAGCAAACCGGACACCGCCATGAGCACCCGCACCGCCTGTCCCTCCCTCTTCCCCCGCCCCGCAGGCATTGCAACGCCGTGCCCCCCCGCCGCACGCCGCACCTTGCGCCTGCCGCACGCCCTGATTCTTGTGGCGACCTGCGCGTTGCTGCTGGCGGCATGCCCCACCCGGGGCCATGCCGCGCCGCAGCGGGCCTTGCTGATCAGTTCCTACCACCCGGCATTCCCCACCTTCTTCCAGCAGATCGACGGCATCCGCTCGGAACTGGACCCGGCGGGCGTGGTCCTGGACGTGGAGTTCATGGACAGCAAGCGCTTCAACGACCCGCGCAACCAGGCCCATTTTCTTGAGCATCTGCGCTACAAGCTGTCACGCGTGGCCCCGTACGATGTCATCATCACGTCGGACGACAACGCGCTGAACCTTGCCCTGGAATACCGGGACGCTCTGTTCCCCACCTCCCCGGTGGTCTTCTGCGGGGTCAACAACGTGGCGCTGGCCCAGGGCCTTAACGGCAACGCCGCCTTTACCGGGGTCATCGAGGCCGTTTCCATGCAGGAAACGCTGGACCTGATCCGCCAGTTGCGCCCGCGCGGCACCATCCATGCCATCTCGGACGCCACGCTGTCCGGCCGGGCGGACGCGCTCACCTTTCGCGAACTGGCCGCCCGCAACGCCCAGGCCCCCAGCGGAGAACTGACGCTGACCGACCTGACCTGGGACGACCTGGGCCGCCGCATCGCCGCCCTGCCTCCCGGCGACGCCCTCCTGCTGCTTTCGGCCTACGAAGACGCGGCGGGCTCGCCCAGACAGTTCGAGGAAAGCCTGGCCTTCATCCTGCGTCATGCCGGGGTGCCGGTGTTCCACCTATGGGAACACGGCCTGGGCAAAGGACTGGCGGGCGGCAAGGTCATTTCGCATTTCGAGCAGGGGCGCATTGCGGCGCAACTGGCCCTGCGCATCATGCACGGCGCCCCTCCCGGCGACATTCCCGTGGTCGGGGGCGATGCGGCCAACAGGTACATCTTCGACCACGACGTGCTGGCGCGCTTCGGCATCGCGGAAAGCCAACTGCCGCCGGGCAGCCGCATCATCAACACGCCTTCCTCGCCGTGGGTGGTCTACCAGCGCGAACTGCGGGTGGCCGCGGCGTCACTGGTGGTCATCCTGGCCCTGACGTTCTTCCTGTTCTTCCACGTCATCCGCCTGCGCCAGGCCAAGGCGGACATCCGCCACAGCGAGCAACGCTACCGCATCCTGTTCGACCAGTCGCCCGTGGGCATCGCCCATTTCGACGGCAAAGGCCGCATCATCGACCTCAACGCCACGTTCCAGGAAATCGTGGGCGCGCCGCGCCACAAGGTGCTGGGACTGGACATGCTGCACGACCTGCGCGACCCGGACATGCTCCGTGCCGTGCGCACCGCCTTCAAAGGCGGCATCGGCCTGTACGAGGGCAACTACACCTCGGTGACGGGCAACAAGGCCACGCTGGTCAGCTGCATTCTCAAGTGCGTCTTCGCCCCCGCCGGCGGCCTTCTGTACGGGCTGATCATCGCGGAGGACATCACCGAACGCCGCCGGGCTGAAGACACCCTGCGCGAACGCGAAATGTTTCTGCTGGAAACCCAGCGCATCGCCCGCGTGGGCGGGTGGAAGGCGGGCACCCGGTCCGACACGCTGGTCTGGACCGACGAGATCAACCGCATCCTTGAAGTGCCGCCGGACTACAAGCCGGGTCTTGCCGAGGGCATTGCGTTCTTCGCGCCGGAATACCGGCCCGGGGTGTCGGAGATGCTGCACACCGTGGCCCGCGAAGGCACCCCCGTGGAACTGGAGTGCGAGATCATCACCAGCCGGGGCACCCGCAAATGGACACACCTGCGCGCGGTGGGCCGCGTGGAGGAGCACGGGGAACAGCTCATCCTCGGCACGTTCCAGGACATCACCGAACGCAAGACGGCGGAGATCGAACTGCTTAACGCCAAGCTGCGGGCAGAAGCCGCCAGCAAGGCCAAAAGCGAATTCCTGGCCAACATGAGCCACGAGATACGCACCCCGCTCAACGGCATCCTGGGCATGCTCCAACTCATGCGTACCGCCCACCTGGATGCAGAGCAGGCGGGCTATGCGGACATCGCCATCCAGTCCGGCAAGCGGCTGACGCGGCTGCTTGCCGACATGCTGGATCTGTCGCGCATCGAAGCGGGCAAGCTGGAATTGCGCCACGTTCCCTTCCAGCCCGCGGCATCGGTGCAGCAAGTGGTGGAACTGTTCCTGCCCATCTCGCTGCAAACGGGAATACAGATCGACGTCCGCATGGACCCGGCCATTCCCGAGACATTGCAAGGCGATACCGTGCGGGTGCAACAGGTGCTCACCAATCTGTTGGGCAATTCCTTCAAGTTCACCAGAAACGGCGGCATCACCCTGGCGGCCCACCGCCTGCCCCCGCTGCACGGCCCCGCCTGCCGGGTGCTGTTCACCATTGCGGACACCGGATGCGGCATTCCGGAAGACAAGCTGGACGAACTGTTCGATCCTTTCACTCAGGTCAGCAACGGGATGCGCCGTTCGCACCAGGGCGCCGGGCTGGGGCTTTCCATCTGCAAGCGGCTGGTGCACCTGATGGGCGGGGAAATCACCATCGAAAGCGAGGAAGGCGCGGGCACCACGGCGTGCGTCAGCCTGCCCTTCACCGTGTTGGCCGCCCCCGGCGAGGCGGGGGATGTGCCGAACGAGTCGGCAACAGCTGATGGACCGGGCGGGCCAGGTGTTCTGGATGGACCAGGCGGAGCAGACTGGCCGGAGGGAGTGGACGGGCCAGGCGGGCCAGACGGGCCGGACGCGCGGGACGAGCGGGACGAGGCGGGAGTGACGTCCGACACCATGCGGGACGCTCGCCCTCCCCGCCGGATTCTGCTGGTGGAAGACGACCCGACCACCCAGATGGCCCTGCGGCGCATGCTGGAGAAGGCCGGACACGCCGTCGTCGTGGCGGGCGATGGCCGCGCCGGGCTGTCGGCACTGGCCGAGGGAGCGTACGACATGGTGCTCATGGACATCCAGATGCCGGTCATGGACGGCCTGGAAACAACCGGGCGCATCCGCGACGGCGGAGCCGGGACGGACAAGGCGGGCATTCCCATCGTGGCGCTGACAGCCTATGCCATGGAGGGCGACAGGGAACGCTTTCTGGGCGCGGGCATGGATGCCTACATCGCCAAGCCCGCGGACATTGTCACCCTGAATGCGGTCGTCGAGCGATTCTGCGGGCTGGAATAACCGAACGAAAAGGGGGCTGGCGCCCCCTTTTACAATCGCAGGGCAACTGCCCCGCGCGTCAAGCCTTCTTCGGGCCGCCCTTGCCCTTGGCAGCCTTCGCGGGTTTGGCAGCAGGGGCCACGGACGCGGCAGCCGCCGCCTGGGTCTTTGCGCCTGCGGCGGAACGTCGGCGCTCCCAGAGCTGCATCTCCTTCATCTTCTTGCGGCGAGCCCGCACAAGCGCCTTGCAGGCAAGCGGGGTGCCCTTCTTCAGCCCCCACTTCTCGCGGTAGGCATCGGCATCCAGACCGTGCAGGGCCAGATGTTTGGCCGTGATGATCTTGAACACCTTGCCGCATTCAAGACAGGTGACGGCTGCCTCCCTGATGGACTTTGCAGAATCCGCCTTCACAGCGTCGACAGAGGCTGCCCCTGCGGACTCCGCCACGGGCTGCGACAGGGCCTGCAGGCTCTTGGCAAGAGCGCTTACCATGCTGGTCATTTCATCAGCAGTCATCGCGCGGACAGTTGCCTGCGCCTTCACCAGCTCCAGAGCTTCCTTGAACATGTCGTCCATATGAACCTCGGTCAGTTATTGTCAGGTTGCACAACTCACTTGCAGACATACATTGTTATGCGCACCTGTCAATCTCTTGCGCGAATGTTTCATAATATATCCTGCGCGACGTACGGCCACGCACGCCGCATTCCATTGGACTGCGCGGCAGATTACGGCCGGACAGGCGAAAAACAGTAATGAAGCCCCCGGATTGCGAAATGCAAGACCTGCCGTTTTCGTGCAGCCGCAAAGCTGCCCGCTGACCAGGACATCACGCACTGCCCGCCTGCGCAGACGCCGGGTCCCCGGACCGTTGCGCCCGGAACGGTCCCTCCGGCGGCCCTGTCACCGGGGCACCGAGGCAACGCCCATCGCGCACACCGGGCCCCGAATAACACAGACGCGTCACTGCCTGCACGCGGGCCATATCCATGGCGACGTGAAACAACACGCCTGCCAAACATTTTATCATCCCCCTGCAGGGCGGAGCAACGCACGGGCCACGCCGGAAAAGTACTTGAAAGAATCCACGCCGCCTTGCATCATTCACGAATAAGCCCCGGGAACATCACCTCCGGAAAGCAAGGCCGCCCATGCCACGCCTGCCAGACACTCTCCGCCCCCACGTCCGGTCCAAACCGCCGCTCGCCGCAAAACGCGCCCTGCCATCGCGCATCGCCCAAACAGCTGCGCCATGCACGCGCCGCGCATGGACGGCGACATCGCGCCTCGCAATCGCCGCCTTCGTCGCAGCGCTGCTGTTTGTGGTCGCCGTCAGCCCGGCAATCGGCGGTCCGCTCATCATTTTCTATGTGGAACGTCCACCCTATTCGCACACCCTGTCCGACGGCACGGCGGCAGGCCTGCTCGTGGATGCGGCCAAGGATATCCTGCGTCTGGCGGACATCGACCACGAGTTCAGGCCAATGCCCGTCCCCAGGATACTGCAAGAGTTGGAAGCGGCCACACAAACAGCGGCAGCCCTCGGTTTTTTCAAGACGCCGAGCCGAGCCGCAACGTTCAAGTTCAGCGATGCCATGTACGACGACGGCCCCCTGCTCCTTATCTACGCCACGCCGTCATTCCTGCCGGACAGGACGCAGGCCAGGCTGGCGCACATCCTTGCGCAACCCGGCATTCGCATAGGCGCCATCGAAGGATACTCGTACGGGCAACAAGCCGACACTATCCTGAAGGCGCACTCCGCGCACGTCCACAGGGTCTCGGGGGTGACGGAACAACTCTACAGAATGCTGGCTGCCGGGCGCATCAACGGATTTCTTGCGCGCAAGCCCGACAGCGACCATGCCGCCGACACCTTCGGATACGAGACAAACCATGCCGTCCTGCGGGACGTGCCGCCGCATCAGTACCGCTACCTGATGTTCAGCCGCAATGTCGGGGACGACCTGATCGCGAGGATCAACGCCGCCATCGGAAAGCTGGCGAAATCCCCCGCTGATTAACGCCGGAAGGCTGCACCGCAAAAGCCCAGCCCCCCTTGTCCCCGCCGTTTCTCCATGCAGGCGGCGCGTTTTATCAAGATTGTGGACACTTGCGGCAACCGTGGCGGCACCCACAACAAGCCTGGCGACCACGTCGCCCGTGCCAAACCTGGCGCTCGCATGGATGATTATTGCAACGCAAAAACGGCCAGTCATGCAACCCGTGCTGCCCAATTGCGGCCTGTGGCAGGTGGCTGGACAGGCCATGCCAACCCGTTTACCTATCGAGACTGTTGACGTGATTGCATGTTACCCGTGAGCACACCATGACAACGCCATCGCCCACACCGCCCATCGACTTCGCCCAACTCGACGCCCTCAAGGAGCGGCTCGACCGGCATCGTCCGCTGCCGCCCGACATGGTGGCTGAGCTGCGGGCGGACATGGTGCTGCGGTACACCTTCCATTCCAACGCCATCGAAGGCAACACGCTGACCCTCATGGAAACCAAGGTGGTGCTGGAAGACGGGGTGACCATCGGCGGCAAGTCCATGCGCGAGCACCTTGAAGCCATCAACCACCGGGAAGCCATCGGCTTTCTCGAAGAGGTGGTGCAGGACGGGCGCGGGCTGGACGAACGCACACTGAAGGATCTGCACCAACTCGTACTCAGGGGCATTGCCGATGACGCGGGCCGCTACCGGACCCGCAATGTCATCATCTCCGGCGCGGGGCACACCCCGCCGGATGCCCTGCACGTGCAGGAACGCATGGACGCCTTCTTTCGCTGTTACGCGGATGCAGCGGCGCGCCTGCACCCCGTGGAACTGGCCGCGCGCGTCCATGCCGACTTCGTGGTGATCCACCCGTTCACGGACGGCAACGGGCGCACCGCCCGGCTGCTGATGAACCTTGAACTGATGCGGGCCGGGTTCCCCACGGTGATCATCCCGGTGGAACAGCGGGCCGCATACTACGAGAACCTCGACGCCATCGGGGTGCGCGGCGACTATGCCCCTTTCCTCGCGCAGATCGGCGCGCTGGTGGCTGCCAGCTTCGAACCGTACTGGCGGCTGCTCGGCGCCGCCGCCTGATCATCCGATACACACCAGCCACGAAAGGCCCCGGAGCACCACGCTTCGGGGCCTTTTCGCATTTGGAGGACAACATGCTGGATACACGCGCCGTGATGCGCTCGCTGCCGCTGGTGGCGAGCGTGCTCGGCAGGAAATACGGCGTCACCGTGACCATCGGGGGCACGGAGGCCTACACGGACGGTTGCGCGATCCATCTCCCCGCACTGCCGGTGGACGCGCCCGACACCTTCCTCGCACTGGCCCGCGGGTACGTGGACCACGAAGCCGCCCACCTGCGGGATACCGACTTCGCGGTGCTGAAGGCCGCGAACCTTACCCCTCTTGAGCACCATGTCTGGAACATCATCGAAGACTGGAGAGTTGAGGATCGGCTGGTCACGGCGTTCCCCGGCTGTCGGGGGAACTTCGACTGGCTCATCGAACACTTCTTCGGCGGCAAGGTTACAGCGACAACCGACGATCCCGCAGTGATGTTCCTGAACTGGCTGCTGCTCACAGTCAGGGCATGGGATGTCCCGGTCATCGGAAAACAACGCGACTCCATCGCGGCACATCTCGATAAACTCTATCCGGGCCTGCTTACCCGCATGGCCTGTGTTGTCGAAGCAGTATGCACCTCGTGCGCATCCACTGCCGAGGCCATT
The DNA here is from genome assembly GCF_003402415.2 of Nitratidesulfovibrio sp. HK-II. NCBI lineage: Bacteria > Pseudomonadati > Thermodesulfobacteriota > Desulfovibrionia > Desulfovibrionales > Desulfovibrionaceae > Nitratidesulfovibrio > Nitratidesulfovibrio sp. HK-II. The sequence continues at coordinate 1,033,990 of NZ_AP036014.1, read as the reverse complement.
GCCCATGCGCGGGCCATCGTCGTTGAACTGGGCAAGGCCACGGAAACGCCGCAACCCGCGTCAGGTACGAATCCGGACGCCAATCAAACTGGGGGCGGCCCGGATGGTGCGCCAGGCAATGGCAACCAGCCCACGGCATCACCATGGGAACGGATACGGAACCTGCTGCATGCCCAAGAGGACGAGCTTCCGCAGGAATTCGGGGCAATCCTTGGCGAGGCCCTGAAACTTGAGACACCCGCAAGCGATGGACTGCCTGTGAACGTGGCCACCGTCACCCACAAGGTAAGCTGGGACCTGCACCCCGACGACATCGCCGAGGCCAAACGCGCATCAACGGCCCTGCGGACGCGGCTTCATGGCCTGTTGCAGGCTGCGACCGTCAGCCGGACCCACGGGGCACGGAGCGGAAGACTCGACCCGCGCAGGCTCCACCGCATCGCCACGGATGACGCCCGCGTCTTCATGCGCAAGGGAACGCGCGTCGGCATCAACACCGCAGTGCATCTGCTCCTCGACTGCTCCGGGTCCATGACCCCGAACATCAGGCTGGCCAGCACAGCTTGCCATGCCGTGGCCTCGGCCCTTGAGACCATCGGCATCAACGTGGCCATCACCGCCTTCCCTGCCAGCCATGACCCGGCGTCAACGGAACAGAAAACCGTGGGCCGCCTGGTGCGACACGGGCAGCGGGTACATTCGAGGCTCCTGATGTCCGCGGTGGGGACCACCCCACTGGCCGAGTCCCTGTGGTGGGTGATGCAGGAAATGCTGCCCCTGCGTGAGGCTCGCAAGCTCATCCTGCTGCTGACCGATGGCGATCCCGACACGCCGACATGCGCCCTGGAAGCCATCCGGCACGCCGAACGGCTGGGGTTCGAGGTCTACGCCATCGGCATCGGTGCTGTGAACATCCTGCAGCACCTGCCGGGACGGCACCGGACGATCAACACCATGGCCGAACTTGCCCCGGCGATATTCGGCCTGTTGCAGGGCGCGCTGGTCGGAAGGCGCGCGACATGATGCGAACATGAACAACACCGGCAACGAACAACGGGGAGGCACCACGCCTCCCCGTTCTCTTTCAACGATGCAGCAGGATGACCTCACGATATCAACCCTGTATATTCAAAGAGCAATGGGCATGCTGATCAGCAAAAGAATCAGCGTATCCCGCAGCAAGACCAAAAGGGGGACCCCATGGACAAGACGCTGTTCGAGAACCTGACCACAAGCCTCAAAGAGGCCGTCGATATGGCCGGGGAGCGCGGGTTTCCATCTCCTTCTTTCGAGGTGACCGGAGCGCGCGTGAAAAACATCAGGGGACGAATAGGGCTTTCCCAACAGGAATTCGCCGCACTCCTGCGTGTCAGTGTCAAGACGCTGCAGAACTGGGAGCAAAGCCGACGAACACCCACAGGCCCAGCCGCCGCGCTGCTGCGGATTTTTGACCGTTCGCCCGACGCAGCCATACGCGCTCTGCAAGCCTGATCAGATATTGCGCTCGCATCCCACCAACCCCGCTCCGGCGGGGTTTTTCTATTTCAACACCCCGACAAGGAGGTCGTATGCGCTGGATGTACCTGTGCCGGTTCTGGCCGTGGAAGAGGTGCCTTCTGCCACCTGCGGAATGCGTCCTCTTCGCGGACTGCCCGAAGGTCCGCACCCCGAGGAGGATAGAGATATGAACTGGGGATCAATCCTCGCCATCGCCATCGCGGTACTTAACGTCGTCAAGGAGAGCATCGATGACTGACCATGAATCCAGGGACGAGGGAATAAACAGGGCCTGGGTGTTTTTGGGCGGCTGCCTGGCTGCTGTCGGGGGCCTGTTCGTGGCGGCCATCGTATCCGACACTCTGGCAAGTCTGGAAGGTAGCCAGGAGCGCGAAGAGGAAGCGCAACTGGCGTTGCCAGAGGGTGAGACAAGAGGAAGCTAGGACAAACTGCAGGGGGGCTGCGGCCCCCCTATGCCGCAAACATGCTTTGCGGGCACTGCCGTGGAACCGCCAACAACCTTGCCTGGAACCTACCCTTCACGACGGAGTTGCAGCCAATGGTGCCCCTTGTCCGTCAGTCGATACCGCTGCAAGCGGCTATTGGGCTCGTCGGGAACGGTCATCTCGATGAACCCATCCGCCAGGGCTGGTTTGAGATAGCGCTCCCGGAAAGACTTGCGGTCTTGCAGACCAAGTGCATCCTGCAACGCCTCACGGGGCATTTCGCCATGTATGGCCTGCAATAGTTGCCCGACTTGGGGGGTGACTTGAGGGGTGACTTGGGGGGCATCTGGAGCAACGGACGCGCTCACGGCATCGAAAATCATCGAGAGCATGAACTCGATAAAGGGGGCACTGTCCGTCTGCCGCGTACTTTCCTGCAACACCTCATAGTATTCGGACTGGTGCGCGAAGATCAGGTTCTCCACCGGGAGATCGGCGAACAGCCCGTTCCAACGGGTCAGAATGAGGCTCTGCCACAACCGCCCCATGCGGCCATTCCCGTCGGCGAAGGGATGGATGAATTCGAATTCGTAGTGGAACAGGGAACTTGCAACCAACGGGTGGGCATCGCTGGTCGCCAGCCAGTGAAACAGATCGCCCATAAGCGCGGGCAAGCGGTCCGCCGGATGTGCCAGGTGGATAACGTGGGAGCCTTCCAACACGCCGACGCCACCCCGGCTGTAGCTGCCTGCCTCGTCGATCAGGCCGGACATCAGGATGCCGTGCGCTTCCAGCAGATCCTTTTCGACGACAGGGTTCCAGTCATCAAAACGCTCGTACGCAGCAACGGCATTGCGCACCTCCTGAACTTCACGAGGAGGAGCAATGACCCGTTTCCCGTCGAGAATGGCGGTAATCTGCGCTTCGCTGAGTTGGTCCTCTTCTGCGGCAAACGACCCGCGTATGGTGTGGGTACGGTTGATACGCCGCAGCCGGAGTGACCCCGCCTGCTCGCGGAGAATGGTCAACCGCCCTACGGCTTCGCTGATCCTGCCGACAAAGGTTCACTACCCAAGGTGTATGCAGTGGGGCGCGTTGGCAAGACGAAACGAAGGGCCGCGCGCCCTTGAATGCATGGAAGTGGGAACCCAACGAGATATCATGAAGGCTCTCCGCTCTCGTCGGGCGACACAACCAACGACCGTCAGCATGATGGAGTAACTCCGCCTTCACACATGGCCAGCCGATACACGAACCTCAACGCGATGCTCGGCCCCGTCATCAACGAGAAGGATGCTGTTTCCTTCCTGGTCGGCGCCATCCACGCGCAGGCGCACGCCGTCCCCCCCTTCCGGAGATCGCAGAACCTCCAAATGGTACACCGACCCGTGATATCGATAATGCAGGGTGAAACCGGCCCATCCTTCGGGCAGACAGGGCGAAACCCGCAACCTGCCGTTTTCCAGACTAATGCCCAGCAACGATTCCACGATCAGCCGGTACATCCACGCTGCGGAGCCCGTGTACCACGTCCAGCCGCCGCGCCCCACGTGCGGTGGGGCCGCATAGACATCCGCGGCAACCACGTAGGGTTCCACCTTGTAGACGGCTGCGGCATCCCCGGACAGGGCATGGTTCACCGGGTTGATGATGGTGAAAAGCTCCCACGCGCGGCGGCCGTCCCCCATGCGGGCAAAGGCCATGGCCGCCCAGATGGCGGCGTGCGTGTACTGCCCCCCGTTTTCGCGCACACCGGGGGCGTAGCCCTTGATGTAGCCGGGGTTCTGCGCGGATGTATCGAACGGCGGATCCAGAAGCTGGACCAGCCCCTGCGCGCGCCGCACAAGGTGCTCATCCACGGCATCCATGGCCATGCGCGCCCGCTCCCGGTCCGCCGCCCCGGAAAGGACGGCCCAGCTCTGCGCGATGGAATCTATCCTGCCTTCGGCATTACCCGCCGACCCCAGCGGCGTGCCATCGTCGAAATAGGCGCGACGGTACCACCCGCCATCCCAGCCGTGCCGTTCGATATTGGCGCGCAGTGTATCTGCCTCGTTCAGGCAACGCCCGGCAAAGGGGACGTCGCCTCGCGCTGCGGCAACCTCTGCAAAGCGCGTCAGCACCTCGTGCAGGAAGAAACCGAGCCACACGCTTTCGCCCTTGCCTTGTTCGCCCACGCGGTCCATGCCGTCGTTCCAGTCGCCGGAGCCGATGAGCGGCAGGCCGCGCCTGCCGAACGCAAGGCCGTGCATGATGGCCCGGACGCAATGTTCATACAGGCTGGCCGCCTCATCGGAGTACCGAGGCAGGTCGTAATAGGAATCCTCGTCCGCCTTCACGGGGCGGCCCTGAAGAAAGTGCACCGACTCATCCAGAACGCCCGTGTCCCCGGTGGCCTGCACATAGCGGCACGTCGCAAGCGGCAGCCAGAGGTAATCGTCCGAACAGTGGGTGCGCACGCCACGGTCCATGGGGGGGTGCCACCAATGCAGGACATCACCCTCCACGAACTGGTGCGCGGCACACAGCAGCAGATGGTCGCGCACCAGTTGCGGCTGCGAATGCACAAGCGCCATGACGTCCTGCAACTGGTCGCGAAAGCCGAAGGCCCCGCCGGATTGATAGGTGGCGGCTCGCGCCCACAGGCGGCAGGCCAGCGTCTGGTACAGCAGCCAGCCATTGGCCAGCACGTTCAGTGATTGGTCTGGTGTCTCCACGTGTATGGCGCCAAGCGTGCGCGCCCAATATTCCCACACGGTGTCCAGCGCGGCTCGCGCGGCCGAGAGGCCGCGAAAGCGGGTTACCAGTTGCCGAGCCTCGTCGGGGGTGCGCCCCACGCCGAGCCGGAACACGATCTCCCGTTCCTGCCCGGCGGCCAGCTCGAACCCCACCTGCATGGCGGCGCACGGATCAAGCCCCACGCCCACCCTGCCGGAAAGCCGCTTGCGCAGCATGGCGGCAGGGGCCTCGTGCGTACCGTTGCGGCCCAGGAATTCGACCCGGTCGCCGGTAACGGTGCGCGAAGCCTCATCCACGTCGAAAAACGCCGTCCGATCGGCGAATTCGGTATTGTAGGGGTTACGCGCGAACAGCGCACCGCTCTCCGGGGCAATTTCCGTTGCCACATGCATGGCGGCCTTGGGCGGCAGATCGCCGAGCACCCATTCCACATACCCGGTGGCGGACAGGCGCCGGGTGCGGCCAGACATGTTGCGCACCTTGAGAACCGTGAACCTGACCGCCGCATCCATCGCCACATAGACCCACATCTCGGTGCGAATGCCGCGCTCGACATGCTCGAACACGCTGTAGCCGAACCCGTGCCGGGTGACGTACGGCGTCGCCCCGCGGCGGGGCAGCGGCGTGGGCGACCAGAAGTGGCCGCGCTCCTCGTCGCGCAGGTAGAACGCCTCTCCCCGCGAATCACTCACGGGGTCGTTGCCCCACGGGGTGAGCCGGAATTCATGGGCGTTCTCGCTCCAGGTGCAGGCAAGGCCGCTTTCCGAGATCACGGTTCCGAAGTGCGGGTTGGCCAGCACGTTCACCCACGGCGTGGGCGTCAGTTGCCCGGGGGCGGTGGTGATGACGTATTCCCGACCGTCGGGTGTAAAGCCACCAAGGCCGTTGTAGAAGATCAGGTCGTCACGCGGGAGCGGCGCTTCCGCCACCTGTTCCGGACGATGGGTACGCGTGGCGACGAGCGCGGGCACCGTCATGGCCACACCGTCGCGTCCATCCATCTGCTCTTCCAGTGTTCCCATGCCGTCCGAGATGATGACGCGGGCCACCGACTGGATAAGAATGCGGTCCTCCTCCGCAATCCTGTCTGCCGACCGGACAAAGATGCCGCCGGGGCGATCGGTGACGCCCGGCTCGATACCGGCGGCGATGAGTCCCATGATCTGGTCGCTCAACTCTTGCCTGTACCCGGCGTGGTCCTCATTCCAGATCACCAGATCGACCGCCAGCCCCTTCAGACGCCAGTAGGCATGAGCCTGCACCATCTGGCGCACCAGTTCGATGTTGGCCGGGTCCTCGATCTTCAGCAGCACGATGGGCAGGTCGCCGGAAATGGCATAGCCCCACAGGCCCGACTGCCCCCTGCTGTTACGGGCCAGAATGTCCTCGTCGGCCCGCAGTGCGGGGTTGGCATGCAGGATGGAACCGGCAAGCCGCCCGTAGAGTTGCGCATCGGCTTCGGAGGCCCCCAACTGGCGCAACAGCACCTGCCCGTGCGTCCACGTGAGATCGAAAACACGGTCCGCAAGGCGCCTGTCGTGGTACTTCTCCACAAGGACCACGGCCGCATCGCGGGTTTCCCCGATACCCGTCACCATGTCCACGGTTGCCGCCTGCCCCGGTTCCAGCGTGATCCGGCAGCGAATGGCCACCACGGGATCGAGGACCGATCCTTCGCTGTCAGAGAGGACGTCCGGCGCGCCCTTGCCGCTGACGGCCCGCGGTGCGGCAAGGGTGTTCCCCCGGCCGATGAACCGCATGCGGTCCGTCTCGTAGGAGACCGTCTCCGCATCCACCCCGCGCACGGCCATCACATGCAGCAGCCATGGAACATGCTCGCCCTCGGCCCGTAGGCGTCGGGTGCACAGGATGCCCTGCTGCCGCCGGAGTATTTCCGTCTGCACGAAAAGGTTGCTGAACGCCGGGTGCAGCGCGTCGGCGGCAGGCGGAGCCAGCACCACTTCCGCGTAGCTGGTCACTTCCAGCTTTCGACGCACCCGTGAACGGTTGGTGACGCGCACGCGACGCAGTTCGATGTCGTCTTCGGGCGAGACGGCTATTTCAGTGTGGATGTCGTAGCCAAGGTCACTGCGATGGAATTCCGCGCGCCCTTCGGAAAAAACGGCCTCGTAGCGCTCCGCGCGTCTGAGGGTTGGCTGGTGGGCCACGGACCAGAACTCGCCGCTGGCCAGGTCGCGCAGGTAGCAGAAGGTGCCCCTGTTGTCGCAGGTGCCGTCCTCCCGCCACCGGGTGACGGCAAGGTCGTTCCAGCGGCTGTAGCCACCGCCCGCGTTAGTCACCATGACGTGATACCTTCCGTTGGACAGCAACTGCACTTCAGGCTGCGGGGTATCGGGGCTGGAGAAAACGCGAAGCGGCATTTCCTGTATGCCGGAAGCCGTGTGCAACTCCGACAGTTCCGTCGTGTGCGCGTAGCTTGCCGTGGCGGTGGGAATGCGCTCCTGAAGCAGCAGCAGGGTTGCCTGAAATATGGAATCGGACTCGAAGCGCTTCTGCATCGGGCGGTCCAGCAGCACGTGCGACAAGGCCAGAAAACTCATGCCCTGATGATGGGCCATGAAGGAACGGACCACGGAATGTGCCTGCCCGCGAGGCAGACGCGAGGGGGTGTAGTCGATGGCCTCGTAGAAGCCGTAGCGAGCTTCAAACCCCTCCGCCGAAAGGCGTTCCATATTCCGGCACGCATCGCCGGGGGCCACCATCAATGCCAGCGCCGTGGCGTACGGTGCAATGACCAGATCTTCGGCAAGCCCCCGCTTCAGGCCCAGCCCCGGCACACCGAAGGCCCGATACTGGTAGTTGCGGTGCACGTCTATGGCGTTGTAGCCGCATTCCGAAATACCCCACGGCACGGCGCGCATCCTTCCGTATTCCACCTGCCGCGCCACGGCGGCCGCGCAGGTCTGGTCGAGCAGCGTGTTCGCATAGCTCGGCATTACCAGCATCGGCATCAGGTATTCGAACATCGAGCCGCTCCATGAAAGGAGAATCGGCTCCCCACCGGCGAGGGTAAGCAGGCGTCCGAGGGCAAACCAGTTTTCCTGCGGCAACTGCCCCTGCGCGATGGCCACGAAGCTGGCGAGCCGCGCCTCCGATGCCAGCAGGTCGTAGCAACTGGTATCGCGCCGTCGCTCATCCACATTGTAGCCGATGGCCAGCAGATGCAGCGATTCGTCGTACAGCAGCCCGTACTCCATTCGGGCCATAACGCCGCATTGCAAGGCCAATTCGTCGATGGCCGCGATGCGCGCACGGGCGTGCCCGCTGGCTGTCGCCACAAGGCGCTGAAGCTCGTCAACCCCAGCACCCTGTTCCAGGTCGGAATGCCGGGTAAACAGGGGCTGAAGCGCGACCTCCAGCCCTGCCAGTTCCCGCAGCGTCGGCACCTCATCAAGGCACGAAAAGTCCCCGAAGGCATACAGCGAGGGCACCAGCTCCGCCCATGGTGCGAGCAGGGCCAATTCATCCAGCGCGTCCCGACACTGGCCGTGAAAGGCACGAATCCACCATGCCAGCGGGTTTTCCGCCCCCCCGGCGGCAGGCTCCATGTCTACGTCAACGGCCATGGCCGACGAAGCCAGCCGTTCGAGGCTGCGCCTGAGGGCAGCGAGGGTATTCGGTCGGGCGCTGACCGCGGCTTCCATGTCCCGGCGAAGCTGCGCGAGCAGGACCGGCACGGCCCCCTTGGGAGCGGCTGCGGTTGCAGCATTCGGGGCGACGCCCGTGGCGAGCTCCAGCGCGATGCCCATGGCATCTGCAAGCCCGTCGAGCACTCGGGCGTCCAGTATCCTTTGGTCGGCGAGGCCAAGCAATCCTGCCCGCAGTGTCAGCAGGTGCCCGGCAAGATTGCCGCTGTCGACCGAAGAGATGTAGCGGGGCGGCAACGGGCTCAGGGTCTGCGTGTCGTACCAGTTGAAGAAATGCCCATGGTGGCGCTCCAGCCGGTTCATGGTGTGCAGCGTGTCTGTCGTGCGCTGCACGAACCGCCCGACCGAGATTATGCCGAAATCATGGGCGGCAAGGTTGGCCAGCAATGCAAGGCCCATGTTGGTGGGCGAGGTGCGGTGCGCCACCGCTTCCACGGGGTGTTCCTGATAGTTGTCCGGCGGCAGCCAGTTATCCGCAGGGCCCACGAAGGTCTCGAAAAAGGCCCATGTCTTGCGCCCGACCTTGCGGAGAAAGATGGTCTGCGCCGCCGTCAGGCGTTCCTGCAGACGGACAAGCGGACGATCAAGCCACCACACGATGGCCGGTGCGGCAAGCCACAGGCACAGGACCGGCGCGGCAACGGCCAACCTCGGAAAACCGGCGGGACCTGCCACCATGAGGGCGGCACTGACGGCAGCCGCAGCGGCAGGTGCAAACCACATGGTCCGGTACGAACCGACGAGCCCCGTGCGGCCGCCCTGCTCCGGCTCACCTGACGGATTCCATTGCAGCAGATGCCTGCGCGAGACCAGCATTCGCCATTCCGTTCGCAGCACGGCATCCAGACTGAAGAACGCCTCGTACGGCAGGCATGCCAAAGTGAACAATGCCTGCGAAAAATACCGGGGGACCGAACGGACAACGGCTGCAAGGTGCTGTCTCGGCGTGACGTCGTCGGGTTTGCGAACCGCATTCGCGACAAGGGACAGCAGGGAAGGCAACAGGATGATGCCCGTCGCGGCCAGCGTCCAGAACCATGCCGAAGGCAGCATGGTCCAGCCCGACACCAGCAGAAGCGTCAACGCCGCTGCCATGAGACTGCGCCGCAGGTTGTCGAGGATCTTCCAGCGCGACAACGCCGAAAGCGGGTTCCTGCACATGCGCGCATCGGGGCCGGGGATGCCCGGAAACAGCCAGCGGGCAATCTGCCAGTCACCCCGAATCCAGCGGTGCCTGCGGTTCACGTCCGCACCGTAGCGCGAGGGGTAGTCCTCGTACACCTGCACGTCGCTCATCAGTCCCGCGCGGGCGTAGCACCCCTCCAGCAGGTCGTGGCTGAGTATCCGGTTGTCGGGAAAGCGCCCTCCCAGGGCCTGCTCGAAGGCGTCGACATCATAGATGCCCTTGCCGATGAACGAGCCTTCGCCGAACAGATCCTGATACACGTCCGAAACGGCGCGGGTATACGGGTCGATGCCGATCTCGCTTGCGCACATGCGCCCGTACCGCGACCGGTTGGCGCCCGACAGGCTGGCGGTGACCCGTGGCTGAAGAATGCCGTACCCGGCAGTGACGCGCTGGCGATGCCCGTCGTAGCAGGGCCGGTTGAGCGGGTGCGCCATGGCCCCGATGAGCCGCCAAGCCGCTTCGCGCGGCAGTTGCGTGTCGGTATCCAGCGTGATGACATACTGCACGCCGGACAGCGGTGCCGTTTCACCGACCACGAGCGCAAACCCGCCCGTATCCCCTTTTCGCAGAAAGGCGTTCAGGTCGGCCAGCTTGCCCCGCTTGCGTTCATACCCCATCCAAACCCTGTCCTGCGGGTTCCACCGCCGGGGACGGTGGAACAGGAAGAACACATCGCCATCGGCACCGGGGTATCGCGCGTTCAATGCCTCTATGTGTTGGCGGGCAAGCATCACCAGAGGTTCGTCCTCCGGCGTCGCCTCTTCGGGGGCATCGCGCACGTCGGTAAGCAGGGCGAAGTGCAGGTGCGCGTGGTTGTTGGCCAGAAAGCGGACTTCAAGCGCCTTGGCAAGGGCGTCGATGCCGTCCGCGCTGGTCAGCATGGTCGGCACGACGACCAGCGTCCGCGCGCTTGACGGTATTCCCTTTGAAAAATCCATGCGGGGCAACGGGCGCGGCGTGGCCAACAGGGTGGCCAGCCAGTTCGACAGGGCCACCGCCAGATGGCTGGCGCACAGTGCTGCGAGCACGGCGAACAGCCCCAGCCCCCAGCCGTCCAGCCCGTCTGCACGCGCTTTGCCCACCAGACACACCGCAAAAAATGCCGTCATGACCACGGTACCGCCAGCATAGGCCAGCAAGGGAATCCTGCGCCCTGCCCTTCGCAGCAGCACCGCGGGCGACAGGCGCATGCCCACCGCCCTTTCAAACCGGGCCGTCCCCGCATCGACCAGATGGAACCCCACATGCGCGGCGCGGTCATCGCAGCCGCTCCGGGCTGCCACTTCGCCTGCCAGTTCCACCGCCTTCCGGGCCACCTCTCCTTCCGAAAGCCGACTGCGCCTGGCCGCCTTTTCCACAACATGGCGGTACCGGTCACGAGTGGCGAAATCCATGCTGTCGTAGACACCGGCAGGGTCTTCTCCCAGTATCCGCTCGACAATGCTCATCGATTCGATGAATTCGCGCCAGTTCTGTGCGCCAAGGGTCCGCAGGCTGCCGATGCTGTTGCTCATCGTTACCTGATCGGCCGCCTGCTGCTGGTTTTCGTAACGCACCATCTGCTCGATGGTCAGCCCCGATTCCGACAACTGCTGCTCGATCCACGTAAGCGGCAGGGCCAGCGCATGCCCCTGCCCCTGCAACCGGCGGGTCAGCTCGGCCACGAAGGAACTCGTCATGGGCGGAGAAGAGCGGGCCATGTCGGCGATGGTCAGGATAAGACTGCGGGGCTCTCTGGCGGCAGTCCTCGTCAGCAGGTCGGCCCAATGGTCGGCATGTGCCCGTTCGGACCTGTGCACGGCAATGTGTGCGGCAACGCGCCTCAGGTTCTCTATCAACGCCAGGCGCAGCATGATGGGAATCGCCCAGAGTTCGCCCAGCTTCAGAGGGGTAACCGACTGATAGGCGGTTACGAAGCGGTGGATGATTTCCGGGTCGACCCTTCCGTCGCCATGCGAAATTGTCTCCAACGCCATGTCGTACACCCGGGGAAGCCCGGCCGAAGGTCCGGTGGCAAGGTACGGCAATTCACGGCTGTACCCCTTGGGCAGGTGGCGGCTGGCCGTGCGTATCTGCTCCTCGATCACGTAGAAGTTGTCGAGCAGCCATTCCCCGGCGGGCGATATGCGATGTGCGGCCTTTATGTCTTCCGTCAGCAGGGCATGCACATCGAGCAAAAGGCGTTCGTTCGCGGCCAGCCTGCCCAGCAGGCGCTCGCGCGAGCGGCCTGGTCGCAGGGTGTGCATCTCCGCCAGGATTTTACCGCGTTGTTCCATCTGGTCGGCGCTGAGCAGTTCCGAGCGAAGCGGCAGCTCTTCGTCGCCTTGCGGCAACACCTGTTCTCTCCCACACCAACGTATCCAGGCGCGGGCAAGGGCACTGCGTGCGGTATTGGTTTCCTCCTCCATTCCTGAGTCTCCTTCCGCAAAGGCGGACACTGCGGGCACAAGGCAAAAACATGAACCCAACCATGGCGTTAGCAGCGCGGAGGGCACGGCAAACGGACAGGACTAACAGGCCGGATCACCCCGTTACTGCTGCCCCTTGACAAGCATGTCGTTGCGTACGGACTTCACCCCCTTGACCTTGCGCGCCACCTGAACGGCGGTGTTGATCTCGGCCCGGGATCCGACAAAGCCGCTCAGTTGCACCACGCCCTTGAAGGTTTCGACATTGATCTCGGCAGACGTCAGGGAAGGCTCCTGAAGAATGGCCGTCTGTACCTTGGCGGTAATGGCGGTATCGTCAATGTATTCGCCTGTTCCTTCCGATGTCGATGTCGATGCGCAACCGAGTGCAAGGGCCATGACGATTGCGAGAAACAGCGCCATGATTTTGGGAGACTTCATGGAAATACTCCTGTGTGAAAATGATGCAGGTTTTTCGCGACAACAGCCGCATTCCGCCAAACCATGTCGCTCTTGTCGTGATGCAGGGAAGCAGGCATCGATGCATGTTCCCGCACCCACGACCACTTCAGGGTCTGGTTCGGTGTACGTCGCTCATGCACGTTTGAGCAGGCGCAGGCAGAGGATCAGAATGACCGCGCCAACGGTAGCCATGAGGATTGCCCCCAACAGCCCTCCCCCGCCCACGCCTGCCGCGCCGAACAGAACACCACCAATCACCGCACCGATAATGCCGACAATGAGATCACCCACGAGACCGAACCCGCCCCCCTTCATCAGGGCGCCCGCGAGCCAACCCGCAACCAGACCGATGACGAGAAACCAAAGCAAGTTTTCCATATTGCGCTCCTGCAACTGTTTCGGGTTCTGAGCTGTCCGTCCGAAAATTGAGTCTCCCGGACGAACACCCCGCGCCACCATGCACTCTGCATGCACGCCGGGATTACAACCGCCTGCGCTGGATGATCCGGACAACGACCACAACCACCCCCACGGCCAGAAGAAAATTGATGAATCCGGCCATGGGAGATGAGGCCCCCAGCCCCATCAGCCACACGGCAACGAGCACGAATGCGACAAGTTCAAGCATCCCGATGCACCCGGTTCCCGTTGGCGTTAAGGGCAATTCCCAGCACATCCAATGTAGCCCCTTCTCGGATACCTTCCGTTCGATGGCGCACATAGGGCTCTTCATTTTGCACTGACCCGTGCGTGGTGAGGAGGAAACGGAGAGGCTGACGGACGGGCGCAATGTGCGCTACCGTACAGATAGGTTGCGCCAGTTGACGCATTCTTTCCGGCGAGACTGCCATTCCATCAAGGAGGCTGGCATGCAGGAGACACCCTCACCCCGCCAGAATCACCTTCTGGCCGCGCTGCCCCACAACGTTCAGGAACGTCTGTTCCCCCATCTGGAACTGGTGCCGATGCCGCTCGGCAAGGTGCTGTATGAATCCGGCGACGCCATGCGCCACGTCTACTTCCCAACCGACGCCATCGTGTCCCTGCTTTACGTAATGGAAAGCGGGGCATCGGCGGAAATCTCCGTGGTCGGGAACGAGGGGCTCATCGGGGTCGCCGTTTTCATGGGGGGGGAAAGCACACCCAGCAGGGCCATTGTGCAAAGCGCAGGACACGCCTACCAGCTGCAGGGGCAAATTCTGAAGGATGAATTCAACCGCCATGGCGAGATGTTGCAGTTGATGTTGCGCTACACCCAGTCGCTGATCACCCAGATGGCCCAGACCGCCGTATGCAACCGGCACCACTCGATAGATCAGCAACTGTGCAGATGGCTTCTTCTTTCTCTTGACAGGCTTCCAAGCAACCAGCTGACCATGACGCAGGAACTCATCGCAAACATGCTTGGTGTCCGTCGCGAAGGCGTTACCGAGGCAGCCGGAAAACTGCAAAAACTTGGCGTCATAGAATACAGTCGCGGACGAATAACAGTCCTTGACAGACCAAAGCTCGAGGAATTGAGTTGTGAGTGCTATGCTGTCGTGAAGAAGGAAACCGACCGCCTTCTTCCGTACATTACGGCTCCGCGCAGGGGCTGACAGACAAACAGGTGGCAGACGACGTCCCTTGCGGCACCGGTAGCCGTCGTCCACCGTGCCGTGGCGCACAGACAACCGCCCGATGACCATTCATGTTGGGGCATCGAGATTGCTGGCACCATTCTCGTGCCGCTCCTTGGCTGCCTTGTGCCAAAGGATACGAGCATGTCCGCCGCCCTTCCCCATCCAGGCGTCAACTGCCTGGTCGAGAGCCTGACACACAACGAACGCAACGGAATCATTACGAGTTGCGAGACAGTCGACATGGTTCCGGGGACCGTTCTCCATGAACCATTCCAGTGCTACCAGCACGTATACTTCCCCCTTGCCGGATTCATATCGCTGATTGCGACACAGGGCGAACACCAGCGCATGACTGTCGGCCTGATCGGCAACGAAGGAATGCTGGGCACGTCACTGATCCTGGGAATTCACTCTTCCTCCATGAAATCCATCGTGTCCGGTGCGGGCAGCGCCCTGAAGATGAGCACCATGCACTTTCTCCGTGCCCTGCACGCCAGCTCTCGCCTGCTTCATGTTCTCCAGATGCGCCTCGCGGCGACAATAGATGATTTGTCAAAAACTGCGCTGTGTACACGGTTCCATCCCATAGAACAGCGGCTGGCTTATTGGCTGCTGCTGGCGCAGGACCGTGCGCACGCCGACAATTTCTACCTCACGCACGAAGCGCTTGCCGATATGCTGGGGGTGCGCAGAAGCGGGATCACTGTTGCTGCCGGGGCGTTACAGACCAAAGCACTCATCCACTACACGCGCGGCCACATCCGCGTCCTGAACCGCACCGGGCTGGAGGCGGCGTCCTGCAAATGCTACAAGACGCAGGCCGACGCTTGCGCGCACCTGTTCACTTGAACCAAACGACTATCATCAAACGCGGAGACAGCCCGTCCGGCCAGCCCCCCTGCGCGTCACGGGCATCCTCGCCCGGGCAGCATCAAAAAAACGGACAACCACAGCCCCCTGCCGGAGGGCGAAAAGGTGGGGTCGCATCACGAAAAAGATCACCGCGCATCATGTTCATGCCACGCGGTGACCTTCGACCAAACCCCTGCCATCAGAACGTAAGGCCCTTCGACTTGACGCCCTTGACCCCGCGCACGTTCTGCGCGAGTTCGACGGCAAGGGCACGTTCCGCGCCGCTGCTCAGCTTGCCGCTGAGCGTGACGACGCCCTTGCTGGTGTTCACCGTGATGTTGGAACCGGCAACATTGCTGGAGTACAGGAAGGTGGACTTCACCTTCGTCGTGATCCAACTGTCGGCGATGTCGCTTCCGGCCTCAGCCGCAGTGTCCTTGGCAACGTCAACCGCTGTCGGCTTGGCATTGCCGACCACCAGCTGATTGTCCACGGACACGACACCCGGCGTGTTCACGGCCAGGCGACCGGCAAGGTTCTTGGCGGTCATGTTATCGGCATCACCACGCAGCGTCACCTTGCCCCGCTCCGTTACCACGCTGGTTGCCAAACCATCCGCGTGCCTGCTCCACAGCAGCTTCGACTTGATCGAGGTCGTGATGTTGGCGTCGTCAATCACGTCACCGTAGCCACGCGTCGAATTCGACTCGGGCGGAGAGTAGTCCGACTGAACGATTATCCGGTTGTCCACCTCTCGGATGCCGGTAACGCCCATGGCGATTTCCCGTGCCAACTCCTTGTTGACGTCTTCTGCAACGTACCCGGTCAGCGTGGCTTTGCCGTCCTGCACCGCCACGTTTATGGTGCTGGCGCGCAGGTACGGGCTGAGGGCATACGTTGTCCAGATCTGGGCCTCTTGCCGGGCGTCGGTGACATTCTGGGATACGGCCTCGGCGGCCATCGCGCCGACAGGCGCAGCCATGGTCAGCGCGATGGCCGCCGCGAGGAGATAATTGCGGCATTGCATGTACATGTGGGTCTCCGTCGTTTGCATTTTTAATGCTCCCGGATGGTGCATGGCCATTTCCATGCCAAGGGAGCACGCCGACGATGCCTGCCGCGCCCCCTGGCAAAACGACAGGCATCGAATACTTAGATCCAACTGGTTCTGGCGAAGAAGCTTTTGACCTGCTCCACCGCCTCGCCACGCGTGACGGAGTATCTTTCCTGTATCAAGCCAACCAGTGTCAGGGCATGCCCTTCGGACTGGACCAGTTCATCTTCGGTCAGCTTGCCCCAGGCGATCTTGGCTGCGCCAAGCCGCCGCTGCCACCTCCTCGCAAACTTATCCTCGCTGGCCTTAAACGTGCCGCCCGCCCTCGCAGTCTCAACAACGACAGCTTCACCCCTGGCAACACGCAGCAAATCTCTCAACGCGCTGTCGATGTCGATCTGCCTTGACGCGTCAGAGAATTTGCCTGCGGGGGTGACCTGAGGGCACTCCCCCACAGGCAACGGCAGGGGTTTCGGCGGAGCCCTGTTTCCGGCTGCTTGCTGCCTGAATGCCTTGACCCTTTTCTGAATGTTTGCGGACAACTCTTGTTTTGTAGGTGTGCGCATGATGTCCTCCTGGTGAATTCTTTTCTCGCGACATCGCGAGAGGCTGGACCATCATAGTTGCAAGAGTCATCCACTTCGTCTGTGCGCTGGCACACGCATTTGAAGATTAATACAACTTCTTCACTGTCTCCCTTCTTTATAAGAAATTATATAATATTTTCAAGCATTTAAAATTAGAAAAACAAAAATACTCACAATTTCTACAGATAACAACGATACATTAACCGTGCTCACTCCCAATTCCCATCCACAAGAATACAACAGCGCCATGACACATGTGCACAGACTGACGTTCGTGGACATACTTGGCATGGTGGCGGAAGCCGACGACAGAGGCTGCCATCATAAAGATGGCATTCCCCACGACATACCACGGGGACGAACCCACCCCCTTGCCCGCATTCGGGCGTGTAGAGAGAGGGATGAGTGACGGGGGAGAGATTCAGCCCCCCCTTCCGCAAGGACCAAAATTCGAGAGCTTGCAGTGAAGGCGACAAGCCTCTGGCTATTTTGGTGGGCTACCTTGCTCCAAAGAGCCACTCCGACGACGATAGACGTCCGCGCACGCAAAAAGCAGAGGGCGCGGAACAAGCTCCGCGCCCTCTGCTTTCACCTGGACTGCCACCAGGATATTTCTATTCACATCCCCAAGGTTGGAAATAGGGTTGGAAAAGTTTTTCCAACCCTTGCCGAGCATGCTCTTTCTATCATCCAACCACTTGATTTCATTTTGGCGCGCCCGGGAGGATTCGAACCCCCGGCCAAGAGCTTAGAAGGCTCCTGCTCTATCCACCTGAGCTACGGGCGCGTGACGAGAGGGGATTTTTCTAGCCGAGCCAGTGCCGCCGGTCAAGGGTAACGGAGGGGTAACGGTGGCAACGGCCAGGGCACGGACCGCAAGGCCGCCACGGCGGGAGCATGCCGTCTGTCCGGCGCATCGTCGGCGCACCGGAACACCCACTGCCTTCCTGACGTCCCGCGCGCAAGGCGTCTGGGCAATCCGGCCATGCAGGCCACCGGCTTCCGAATCCGCACTTCCCGCCGGGGGGGGGGGGAGCCCACTTCTGCGCCCCGTGTCTTGCGCGTGCAATCCGCGCCCCCGCTTGACGCGCCCCGCCGTGCGTCCTACCCAAAGGGATGCGCCCCTTCCGCATGCCCGGATGCCGGGCGCGGCTCCGCCCCTTATACAGGTTCGCTCACCATGACACACGCTTCTTCTGCATCTCCTTTCGCCACCTACGACGACGTACAAGCCCACCTGGACAAGCTGGGCATGTTCCACATGGACCTTGGGCTTGGCCGCATGGAGCGAGTGCTCGACGCGCTGTCCCTCACCGCGCCGCCGTTCACCGTGGCCCAAGTGGTGGGCACCAACGGCAAGGGTTCCACGTCCACGTTCCTCGCGGCCATCGGCACGGCGCACGGGCTGCGCACGGGGCTGTACACCTCGCCGCACTTCGTCACCCCGCGCGAACGCATCCGCATCAACGGGGCCATGCTGCCCCCCAAACTGTGGCCCGACCTCACCAACCGGGTCATGGCGGCGGGCGGCGAGGGGCTGACCTATTTCGAGCTCCTTACGGTACTTGCCCTGCTGGCCTTCCGCGAGGCCGACGTGCAGCTTGCCGTGATGGAGGCTGGCCTTGGCGGCGCGCACGACGCCACCACCGCCGTGGCCGCAGACGTGGTATGCGTGACGCCCATCGGACTGGATCATCAAAACATACTCGGCCCCACCATCGCCGCCATCGCCGCCGACAAGGCCGGGGCGCTGCGGCCCGGTGTGCCCGCCGTCGCCGCGCAGCAGCCTGCGGACGCCATGGACGAATTGCGCGCGGCCGCCGACGCTTGCGGCGCACCCCTGCGCGCGGCGGAGGACGTGGTGAAACTGCCCGCCGCAGCGGAACTGGGGCTGGCCGGGCCGCACCAGCGGGGTAACGCCATGCTGGCGCTTGCCGCATGGACCACCCTGGCCGAGGCCAACGCGTGGCAAACACGCGAGGACGCCGTGCGCCGCGGACTGGCCGAGGCATGGATTCCCGGCCGCCTGCAATGGGTGGAAACGCACGCCACGGACACCAACGCGACAGCCGCGCCTGAAGTTTCGGCGGCGCATGCCCCTTCCCCGGCAGCCCCTGCCGATCTGCCCCCCCTGCCCGCCCGTCTCGTCATAGACGGCGCGCACAACGCCCACGGGCTGGCCGCCCTGCGCGCGGCCCTGGCCGACCAGTGCGTGCGCCCCGCCGTGGTGATCTTCTCGTGCCTGGCGGACAAGGATCTGGCCGCCGTGGCCGACGAGGTGCGCCGCCTGGCCGGGGATGCGCCGGTGCTGGCGCCCACCATCCAGAACAACGCCCGGGCCGCGCGCGGCGAGGACCTGGCCGCCCTGATCGGCCCCACGGCCCGCGCCGTGCGCGATCTGCCCGCCGCCCTTCACGAGGCAGCCGCCCTTGCTCCGCAAGGCCCAGCGCTGCTGTGCGGCTCCTTGTATTTGCTCGGCGAGTTTTTTACACTCCGGCCCGATTGCCTGGAATCGCGGGGTGCTGGCGGCGCGTGCGATGCGTCCGGGGCATCACCGGCAGACGGGGATGCCCCACCGGAAACAGTGTCCACCCCGCCGCCTTCCGGCATCTGACCGGCCCGCATCCGCCGTACCGCCAGCAAGGAGCCCCTCGTGTCGAACCTGTTCCGGTCCCTGCCCTCCATGGACGTCCTGCTCACCGCCCTGGCACACCCGGAACAGGCCGGGCCAGGAACGCCCGCCGCATCCGAACAGACCGCACGGCCCTACCAGGCCGACCTGGCCGCGCTGCCGCGCCCGCTGTTGCGCGACCTGATCAACGCCTTTCTCGACCGCTGCCGCGAGGCCATCCGGGCCGGAGACATCACCGACGCCAACGCCCTTTCCACGCAGGCGTTGCTGCCCGCCCTTACCGCCCACATCCTCCGCGCCGCGCGCCCCCATTTCCGCCGCGTGCTCAACGCCACGGGCGTGGTCATCCACACCAACCTCGGCCGCTCCCTGCTGGCGGAAGAAGCCACCGCCGCCGTGGCGGAGGCCTGCGCCCACTACTCCAACCTGGAATTCGACCTGGCCACCGGCGAACGCGGCAGCCGCTATTCCCACGTGGAAGAACTGCTGTGCAAGGTCACCGGGGCAGAGGCGGGCCTTGTGGTCAACAACAACGCCGCCGCCGTGCTGCTGGTGCTGGACACCCTGTGCAAGGGCGGCGAGGTGGTGGTTTCGCGCGGGCAACTGGTGGAGATCGGCGGCAGCTTCCGCATCCCCGAGGTCATGGAGAAAAGCGGCGCTGTGCTGCGCGAAGTGGGCGCCACGAACCGCACCCACCTGCGCGACTACGAGAACGCCATCAACGAGCACACCGTGGCCCTGCTGAAGGTGCATACCTCCAACTACCGCATCACCGGCTTCCACAAGGAAGTCCCGCTGGCGGAACTGGTGGCGCTGGGCCGGGCGCGCAACCTGCCGGTGATCGAAGACCTTGGCAGCGGCAGCTTTCTGGATTTCACCCCCTGGGGCCTGCCCGGCGAACCCACGGTGCGCGAGGTAGTGGCCGACGGGGCCGACGTGGTCAGCTTTTCGGGCGACAAGGTGCTGGGCGGCCCGCAGGCCGGGCTTATCGTGGGGCGGCGCGAGATCATCGCGCGCATCAAGCGCAACCCGCTCAACCGCGCCCTGCGCATCGACAAGATGACCCTGGCCGCGCTGGAAGCCACCCTGCGCCTGTACCTGGACCCGGAACTGGCCCGCCGCAAGGTGCCCACCCTGCGCATGATGACCGCCCCGGCCGATGAACTGGCCCGGCGGGCGCGCAAGCTGGCAGCGCGGCTGCGTGCCGCGCTGGGCGATGCGGCCGCCATCGGCCTTGCCCCCGGCGTGTCGCGGGTGGGGGGCGGCTCCTTTCCGGAGCGCGACCTGCCCACCACGCTGGTCAGCGTTGCCCCGGCGGGCTGTTCCGCCACCACGCTGAAGGAACGGCTGCTGGACACCAATCCGCCACTGGTCGGCCGACTGGAGGACGACACCTTCCGGCTGGACCCGCGCACCCTGGACGATACGGAATTCCCCCTCGTGGCCGCCGCGCTGGCGCAGGCCCTTGGCTTGCCGGGCGCATCGGATGCGGCGCGGCCCGGCAAACGCGCGTCGCGCACCAGGCGCGGCTAGCGCGGCCCAACCCACGACAACCTGCGCCCATCCCGCCGACACAGGAGTCGCCATGCAAAACGGAGAATTCAAGGAACTGGCCCGCAAGCGCATCCTAGTCACCGGGGGCGCGGGGTTCATCGGCTCGCACCTGTGCCGCCGCCTGCTGGACCGTGGCGCGGAAGTGCTGTGCGTGGACAACTTCTTCACCGGCTCGCGCGACCACGTGCAGGAAATGCAGGACCACCCGCGCTTCGAGCTGCTGCGCCACGACATCACCTTTCCGCTCTACGTGGAAGTGGACGAAATCTACAACCTGGCCTGCCCGGCGTCGCCCATCCACTACCAGTTCGACCCGGTGCAGACGACCAAGACCTGCGTGCACGGCTCCATCAACATGCTGGGGCTGGCCAAGCGGGTGAAGGCGCGCATCCTGCAGGCGTCCACCAGCGAGGTCTACGGCGACCCGGAAACCCACCCCCAGACCGAAGACTACTGGGGCCGGGTGAACCCCATCGGCCCGCGCTCATGCTACGACGAAGGCAAGCGCTGCGCCGAAACCCTGTTCAGCGACTACCACCGCCAGCACGGGGTGCCCATCCGCATCGCGCGCATCTTCAACACCTTCGGCCCGCGCATGCACCCCAACGACGGCCGGGTGGTCAGCAACTTCATCCTGCAGGCCCTGCAGGACAAGCCCATCACCATCTACGGCGACGGCAGCCAGACCCGCTCGTTCTGCTACGTGGACGACATGGTGGACGGCCTGACCGCGCTGATGCACGCCCCGGACGAGATCCATCTGCCGGTGAACCTCGGCAACCCCGAGGAACGCACCATCCTGAACCTGGCCGAGATCATCATCGAGTTCGTCAACTCGCGCTCCACCATCGACTTTCGCCCGCTGCCCCAGGACGACCCGCGCCGCCGCCGCCCGGACATCACGCAGGCAAAGGAAAAGCTGGGCTGGGAGCCCAGGGTGAGCATGGAAGAGGGGTTACGAAAGACGGTGGAGTATTTCGAGGGGTTGCTGAGGTCGAGGCGGGAGGAAGGGGCGGAGGTGTAAGGGGGGCTGCGCTGGGCTAAGAGAGTCCAGCCCTAGTGGGCACGGCTTCTACGAAGGCACGACAGCCCTTTTGAACACGCTCGATTTCGTTATGCCTCCGACGGGGCCGAATAGCGGATAGTCCTGTGGGACACGGCTTCTACGAAGGCACGTCAGCCCTGTTGACCACGCCCGATTTCGTTATGCCTCCGGCGGGCAAGGGGCCATTAAGCGATGGCCCCTTGCATCCCCGCGCTCCGGGGGCTCCGCCCCCTGGTCCCCCGGCGCTCGCCGCGACGCATGTGCCGCCGTCAAAGCCCGGCGTCACACGCTTCTACGCACATTACGTTTCCATTGCCCCCCCACATGGGTGCCCCGGCCCCACGGGCACGGCGGCGCGCATCCGCAACGCCGGAGCTTCCGCCGTCGCAAAGCCTCCGGCGGCGATTTTCGGCTGCGGACGCGTATCGCCGCATGCAGGTTGCCTCCGCCATAGTGGCGGTTGCTTGACGCGCGAGGGACGTGCGCGGATATGGGGTTAAGGATGGTGGGAACGCAAAAGCCTGCACGGCATCTGCGGCGCACCCCGTGAAGTTGTGACTTCCGCCATCGTGGATGGGAGATGTTTTAATCGTGGGGCTGGGTCCAAAGGAAAAGTGGCGTGCGTAGAAGCGTGTGACGCCGGGCTTTAACGGCGGCACATGCGTCGCAACGAGGGCATGGGTAAAGGCACCCGACCTTAGCCATGCCGCCGAGAGTCCCATGCACATGCGCGTTCCGCCGGGCAGATCACCCGAAGGCGCTTGCGCCGAAGGGAAGCTGACCGGCGAAGAATGCGGTGCGGGATACGTTGGGGGTCCAGGACTTCAGCCGTTAGGCGAGCGCAAAGCGCGAGTCTTACGGATGAAGATAGCAGAGCTGAGGCGAAGCCCCCCTGGAACGCGGGGGGGCAGGGGGTGTTCGTTACAACACCCCCTGCCCGCCGGAGGCATAACGAAATCAGGCGTGGTCAACAGAGCGCGACTGTCTCCGTAGAAGCCGGGTGCAACCGCGTACGACATATCCCTTCCTTCCCCCTCTGCTCCCGCTCCCATACCCCATTCACCCCCGCCGACAGGCCACCCCACTGTTGCCCCCCGCCGCAAGAGATATTACCTAGTCCTTCGCCGCGTTGCGCAACACAACGCTCCACCCGCAAACCTTCGCGGCCCCGCGCCGCACCGCATACGGGCATTTCCCCGAAAGGACCCCCAATGGACAAACTGGACTTCGAAACCACCAGTTGCTGGGAAGCATACGCCAGCGACGAACACCAGGCCGCCATGCGCGAACTGGCCGACCGCTACGTGGACTTCCTGTCCCGCTGCAAGACCGAGCGCGAAACCGTGGACTACGTGGTCGCGCGGTTGCGCGCGGCGGGCTACACCGAAAACTTCGCCCACGACAAGGTCTACCGGGTGTTCAAGGGCAAGACCGTGTTCATCGCCCGCAAGGGTCGCGCCCCGCTGTCGCAGGGCATGCGGCTCATCGGAGCGCATGCGGACACCCCCCGCCTGGACCTGAAGCAGCGCCCGTTGCAAGAGCAGGCGGGCATCGGCCAGGCCAAGACCCACTATTACGGCGGCATCCGCAAGTACCAGTGGCTGGCCCGCCCGCTGGCCCTGCATGGCGTGGTGGTGAAGGAGAACGGCGAATCGGTGCGCATCACCCTGGGCGAGGACCCGGCGGAACCGGTGTTCACCATCGCCGACCTGCTGCCCCATCTGGCCCAGAAGCAGGCCGGGCAGACCATCGCCGATGCCTTCGAGGGCGAGAAGCTGAACATCGTGCTGGGGCACCGGCCCATGCCGAAGCCCGCGACCGAAGAAGCCGCCGATGCTGCCGCTGCCGATGCAGCAGCCTCCGCGCCCGAAGCCGCCAACGGCAACGACGCCTCCGCCAAGAAGGACGCCCCCAAGGACCCGATCAAGGCGCGCATGCTGGCCCTGCTGCACGAAAAGTACGGCATCCGCGAGGAAGACCTGTACTCCGCCGAACTGCAGGCCGTGCCCGCCGGTCCCGCCCGCTACGTGGGCCTGGACGGCTCGCTGGTGGGCGGCTACGGGCAGGACGACCGCATCTGCGTATTCGCCGCGCTGGAGGCCCTGCTGGCGGCGGAAAACCCGCAGCAGCCGCAGTGCGTGCTGTTCTGGGACAAGGAGGAGATCGGCTCGGAAGGCTCCACCGGGGCCAAGTCGCGCTTCTTCGAATACTGCATCGAAGACCTCATCGCCGCGTGGCAGCCCGCCGCCCGCTTCAGCGACGTGATGCTGGCCACCCGCGCCCTGTCCGCCGACGTGCACGCCGCCATCGACCCCGACTGGCAGGAACTGCACGAAAAGCTCAACGCCGCCATCATCGGCCACGGCCCGTGCTTCTGCAAGTTCACCGGGCACCGGGGCAAGTACGAGGCCAACGACGCCCACCCGGAATACGTGGGCTGGCTGCGCGGCGTGCTGAACGGCCGCAAGATTCCGTGGCAGATGGCGGAACTGGGCCGCGTGGACGGCGGGGGCGGCGGCACCGTGGCCATGTACCTGGCCGCCTACGGCATGGACATCATCGACTTCGGCCCGGCCGTGCTGTCCATGCACAGCCCGTTCGAGCTGTCCAGCGTGGCCGACCTGTACGCCACGCGCCTTGCGTACACGGCGTTTCTGGAAAAGTAGCCTGCGCCGCGACGACGCATCCATCCCGCGCGCCGGTCGTCCCCGTCTCCGAAAGGATACCTGCGGGACCGACAAGGAACCGGCGCGCGGGCGTTTTTCGGCCCCTCGCCTTGCCGTGCCAGCGCCCTGGCCGCAGGCCGCCCGGTGTCCGATAGGCATCTGGCTGATATCAGACCAACGTCAGGACGTCCCACCACCGCGCCCACCGCGCACAGCCCAAGGAGACCGCCATGCTCGACTTCACCTTCCACATGCCCACCCGCATCATTTTCGGCGCGGGCAGGCTGGCCGAGCTTGGGCGCACCCGCCTGCCGGGCCGCAAGGCGCTGGTCGTCGTCAGCGCGGGCGGCTCCATGCGCCGCACCGGGCATCTGGACAAGGTGCTGGCCCTGCTTGCGCAGAACGGCTGCGCCACGGTGGTCTTTGAAAAAATCCAGCCCAACCCCGTGCTGGCCCATGTGGACGAGGGTGCGGCCCTGGTCCGTGCCGAGGGCTGCGACTTCGTGCTGGGCCTTGGCGGGGGCAGCACCATAGATTCCGCCAAGTCCATCGCCCTGGCCGCCGCCAACCCCGGTTCATACTGGGACTACATCCAGAGCGGCACCGGCGGGCGCAAGCGGCCGGAACGCCCGGCCCTGCCGGTGGTGGCCATTCCCACCACGGCGGGCACCGGCACCGAGGCCGACCCGTGGACGGTGATCACCCGCGAGGAGACCAACGAAAAGATTGGCTGGGGCGACGATTCCACCTACCCCGCGCTGTCCATCGTGGACCCCATGCTGATGGTCAGCGTGCCCCCGGCGGTGACGGCCATGACCGGCATGGACGCCTTCTTCCACGCGGCGGAGGCGTATCTTTCCACGGCGCGCCAGCCCTCCAGCGACCTGCTGGCGCTGGAGGCGGTCAGCCTGATTTCCCAGTTCCTGCCGCAGGCCGTGCAAGACGGCAGTTCGGTGCAGGTGCGCACCATGCTGGCGTGGGCGTCCACGGCGGCGGGGCTGTGCGAGTCCCTGTCGTCGTGCATCTCGCACCACTCGCTGGAACACGCCCTGTCGGCCCACCACCCGGCCCTGCCGCACGGGGCGGGGCTGGTGATGCTGTCCCTGCCCTACTTCGAGGTGATGGCCCGTTTCCAGCCCAAGCGCTGCGCCGACCTGGCCGTGACCATGGGCGAGGACATCGAGGGCATGGAACTGCGCGAACAGGGGTTGGCCTTTGTCACGGCGCTGCGCAAGCTCATCGCCGCCGTGGGGCTGGATGGCCTGAAGATGTCCGACTACGGGGTGACGCGCGAGGAGATACCCGCCCTTGCCCGCAACGCCCGCGAAACCATGGGCGGCCTGTTCGCCGTTACCCCGGTGGACCTGCGCGAGGATGCGGTGATTGCGATCTTCGAGAAGGCGTACCGGTAAGGGGCCATTTCTAAATTGTCCTTTCGCCCGTTGGCGTCCGACCCGGAGGGCGCGAAGCGTGCCCGTTAAGCGAGCTTGCGAGCTTTACGGGCATCGTGCGCAACGCGGTCAAACTTCGCCAACGAACGAAAACCCTAACTTAGAAAATGGCCCCTAAAAGAAATGCGGCGCGACCCTCCAGAACAGGCTTGCGTGAGCGCGGGTACACTGTTGGGAAGTTCCCGTTCCCTAGCGCAACTCACCCTCTGTTTCCGAAGCTTCCGCATGGTTGCCTTTCTTCCTTCTATCCCGCGCCGGTCTTTCCGGCGCGGGGGGCTGGTGCGGACGCGATGCAAGGAATTACGATTTTTGGTGGCCGGGCAAGGCGGCGCGCGATTTTCGCGCGGAGCGTACTGGCGTACGTGAGCAGCGAAAATCGCGCGCCAACGCAGCCCGACCCCAAAAGGCGGATTCCGCCCGCAGCGTGTCCGCGCTAAACAAGCCACCCCCACCCCACGCCACCCCAACCGCAATTTCCTGCAATACCCCACTGGCGAAACCGGGCAGATTCCACCTACAGGCACGACTTTCACCTTTCCCGGTTGCCAAGGGCAGCCCGAAACGCCCACCGGCCCCACGACAACCCCGCACGACCACGGACCTCGGCATGCGACAACCCCTCGAAAACGTGCGCTACTGGCGTAGCGACGACCTGGACGGCCTGGAAACCAACCGGGTGCTCCACAGCGCGCACACCTTCCCCAAGCACACCCACGACCAGTACGCCGTGGGCCTGATGGAGGATGGGGCCAGCTACTGCCATGGCCGCTCCCGGCGCAGTTCGGTGGTGGTGGGCGGGCAGATATGCCTGTTCAACCCCGGCGAGGTGCACAGCGGCGAACCGGAACGCGGCGTGCCCGCCACCTACCGCATGTTCTACGCAGCCCCGCACTGGCTGCACCGCGTGGCCGTGGAACTGGGCGGACGCGACGCGGGCCCGCCCGACTTCCGCAGGCTCATCGTGCCCGACGCCGACGTGCTGCGCGCCTTTCTGCGCCTCAGCGACCTGGTGGCCGACGGCGCGGAACTGCTGGCCCGCCAGTCGGCCATGGTGGGGGCCTACTCGCTGGTGCTGGCCCGCCACGGCGGGGTGCGGCCGGAAACCGTCACCACCCGCGACGGCAACGCCGCCGTGCGCCGGGTGCGCGGCTACCTTGCCGAACGGCTGGCGCACAAGGTCTCGCTGGAAGACCTGGCCGAGGCCACGGGCCTCAGCCGGTTCCACATGCTGCGGGTGTTCCGCGACGCCACGGGCATGACCCCGCACGCCTACCACACCCAGTTGCGCGTGGACCGCGCCAAGCTGCTGCTGCGCCGGGGCTGGACCATGGCCGACGCCGCGCAGGAAACCGGCTTCGTGGACCAGAGCCACTTCGCCAACACCTTCCGCCGCTACGTGGGGGCCACGCCGGGGCAGTACCTGTCGCGCTGACGCGCGCCGCGCCGCCGCCCACGCGGACGGAAGGCCAGACTCCGCACCGCCGCGCGCGCCCCCCCCATCCCATTCGCCTTCCCGTACCCCACCGCAATTTCCTGCAAAAACTCCGTGCAAGACGGGCCGCGCCGCAACACGGTACACCCGGCGCACACCATAACCATGGAGACGCCTTTCATGTCCGATTCCGCCCCCTGTGTGCCCGATGCC
The DNA here is from genome assembly GCF_003402415.2 of Nitratidesulfovibrio sp. HK-II. Taxonomy (NCBI): domain Bacteria; kingdom Pseudomonadati; phylum Thermodesulfobacteriota; class Desulfovibrionia; order Desulfovibrionales; family Desulfovibrionaceae; genus Nitratidesulfovibrio; species Nitratidesulfovibrio sp. HK-II. Next base: position 1,006,473 of record NZ_AP036014.1, on the reverse strand, counting down.
GCCGACATCACCGACGACGACATCACCCACGTCGACACCGCGAACCGTTCCTGCAATGCCCCAGCCCGCACGTCCCTGCTGCTGCCCGCGCTGGCGGCCCTGGGCGCGGTAATCCTGTGGGGCCTGTCCTTTCCGGCCATGAAGGTGGCCGTGCAGGCCCTTGGCCCCATGCCGCTGATGTGGGCGCGCATGATGGTGGCCATGGCGCTGCTGGCGCCGTTCACCGCCCGGCTGTTCCCGTCCCGCACCGTGGCCGTGGCCCCGTCCGGCGCGATGGAGCGGCGCGGCTTCTGGAGCGGCGTGCCCCGGCGGCACAGGTTGCTGCTCCTGCCCACGGTGCTGTTGCAGCCCTGCCTGTACTTCCTGTGCGAATCCAACGCCATGCAGCTTACCACGGCGTCGCAGGCCGGGGTCATTTCCGCCTCGGTGCCGCTGCTGGTGGGCGCGGGCGCGTGGCTTTTCCTGGGCGAGCGGCCCTCGCCCCGGCTGTGGGTGGGCGTGGTCTTCTCGTGCGCGGGGGTGGCCTGGCTCACCCTGTCGGGCGGCGCGGGCACCGAATCCGCGCCCGATCCGCTTCTGGGCAACCTGCTGGAACTGCTGGCCATGGCCTGCGCGGCGGGCAACATGGTGCTGGTGCGCAGGCTGTCCGCACACGGTGGGCACGGTTCCTTCCGCTGGAACCCGTGGACTCTCACGGCGTTGCAGACCGTGGCCGGGGCGCTGTTCTTCGCGCCGGGCGCGTACGCCACGCTCACCGGCATGGGCCAGTGGCCCGCCGACGTCGTGCTGGCCGTGCTCTATCTGGGTGCGGGTTCGTCGCTGGGCGCGTTCGGCCTGTTCAACTGGGCCACCAGCCATTTGCCCGCCAGCAGCGTGGGCGCGTTCATCAACCTGGTGCCCGTGGCCGCCGTGGGGTTCGGCTGGCTGTGGCTGGGCGAAACCCTGAACGCCACCCAGATGCTGGCCGCCGCCGTGGTCATGGTGGGCGTGGCGCTGGGCACCGGCCGCCGCCGGTAGGAGTGGAACTACCGTGCCCGGCGCGGTGCGGCCCGGCATACCCCGCAGCCGCCGCCCCGCCGTTGCCGCGCCCGCAGGGCGGCATCTTGACGCGACGGCAAACAGGCATGACAGTACACACAGCAACATCCGCCAGAAAGGGATCAATCCCGCTCCGCCGGATGCATGCCCAGGTCCTTTCCCGGCCTGGCCCAGCCCGCCCCCAGCGCGTCGGGCACATCCACAGCCAGCCCAACCCCGTTCAGAGGAGGCGCACCATGTGCAAGACCTGCAATTGCGGCACCGGCAGCGAACCGCGCGAACACCGCCACGCGCATGCCCACGGCAAGGGCGGCGAACATCGCCACGACCATGAGCACGTCCACGAGCATGCCCACGTGCACGAGCACACCCATGCCGACGGCACTACCCACGCCCACGAGCACCGCCACGTCCATACCCATGCCCACGGACACGAGCACGGGCACGGTGCCGCAGGGCATGATCACGGGCACGACGGGCACGAACACGAGCACGTCCACACCCACGAGGCGCACAGCCACGACCTGGGGCATGCCCACGACGGCGGCGACGCCCACGAGCACGAGCACGGCTAGCCGCCGGGCAGTGCCTCCTCCCGGCGACGACGGCAAGGCCGCGAGTTCGGGGCAGATATCCACGCATGTCGCAACACCGCGCGGGAAACGCCCGCGCGGGTCTGATGCAGCGCCCAGGCCCCGGCAAGCGGGACCGCACCTTCATTCGTAGGGAACGATCTCGCGCCGCGCCGCCCACGAGCAGGGCGGGCGGATGCCATGGGCGCGCACCCGGTCCAGCACGTCGGCAGGCGGGCCGAACAGCGCCTGCCGTCCCCCGTCCAGCACCAGCATCAGGTCGGCCATGTCCACCACCGGCTCAAGCTCGTGCACCGAGACCACCTGGGTCAGCCCTGCGGCCCGGTTGCGGGCCAGGATGTCGCGCAGTTCCAGCGCGGCCGGGTGGTCCAGCCCGCTGAACGGCTCGTCCAGCAAGAGCAGACCCGGCGCGGCAAGCAGCGCGGCGGCAAGGCACAGCTTGCGCTTCTGGCCGTAGGACAGGGTATGCACCGGACTGTCCCAGTGCGCGAGCAGCCCGAACCTGCCCGCCGCATCGCGCGCGGCGGCAAGGGCGGCCGCGCCTTCGGCGGTGTGCGCGGGCGGCGCGGTAAGCAGCAAATCTTCCGCCACCGTGGCCCCCAGCATCTGCATGTCGGCATCCTGCAACACCAGCGCGGCATGGCGGCGCAGGGCGGCCTCCGCGCCGGGGCAATGGCGCCCGGCCACGTCCAGCGTGCCGCCTTCCGCCCGCAGCAGTCCGGCCAGCAGTTGCAACAGGGTGGACTTGCCGCTGCCGTTGACCCCACACAGGCACAGCAACGCGCCGGGAGGCACGGAAAATTCCGCCCCGGCCAGCGCGGGCTTTGCCCCGGCCGGGGTGCCGGGATGGGTGTAGCGCAATCCTCTGGCGACGATCATCGGGGCAGCAGCCTCCGCGCGGCCAGGAACCGCCAGGCGGCCACGGCCAGCACGACCTTCACAACGTCGCCAGGCAGAAAGGGCAGGACGCCCACGGCCACGGCGCGCGCCACGTCGATGTCCAGCACTTGCATCAGCCGGGCCGCGCCCGCCAGATAGGCCACGGCCAGACCGGCAAGGCAGCAGCACAGGGCCAGCGCGACATGCGGCAGGCCGGGACGCGCGTCCCGCCCGTGCAATCCGCCGAACCCGGCGATGCAGGCCATGCAGGCGAACCCGAACAGATAGCCCCCGGTGGGTCCCAGCAAGTGGGCGAACCCGGCCTTGCCGCCGGAAAACACCGGCAACCCCATCACCCCGGCCAGTACGTACAGCAGCATGGCCCCGGCCCCACGCGCAGGGCCAAGCACCAGCCCGGCCAGGGCCACGAACAGGGTCTGCAAGGTCACCGGCACCGGCCCCACGGGCAGCATGACCATGGCCCCCACGGCGATGAGCGCGGCCATCAGGGCCGTCCAGACAAGGCGGTGCAGGCCCGCCAGCGGGGCATCGTGCATGTGGCTCCCGTCCGCGCGTCCGCGCGGGGTTGTGGTGTGCGTCCGCAACATAGGGCCACGGCCCGCGCCGGTCAACGAGCGGCTCGGAAGAGACGCGACAATGCCCTTGCGTTCTCATCTGACCGGCTCCCGCCCACCCCACGCCCGCGCACTGACGGTATGGAGCGCGGAGGGGCGTCAGGCAAGGAAGGCACGCTGGCCGCGACCGGAGTGTACTCTTTGGTACACGACGGAAGGGGACGGCGCAGCCTGACGCGGCATCACGCCCTTCCGCGCTCCATACCGACCGCGACCGGAATGTACTCTTTGGCACACGACGGAAGGGGACGGCGCAGCCTGACGCGGCATCACGCCCCTCCGCGCTCCATACCGACGCTGGACGGAGATGTGCGTCCCTGCTATGCACCCGGCCAGCCAACCATCCCTTCAGGAACAGCCATGTCAGCCCCGCCATCTCCTCCGTCCGACGCGGCATCCGCCGCCCCCTGCCGCCCCGACGCCTACGCGCCCGTGGTCGAAGTGCATGCCTGCGGCCGCGCCTGGACGTTGGAGCGCCACGCGGACCTTGAATCGCTGTGGGAGGAACTGGCCGCCTGCGACGCCCCCAACCCCGTGGCGGGCAGCGGGGGCACGGCGGACGCCGCCCGCGCCGCCTTCGTGGACGACGAGCGGCTGCCCTACTGGACCGAGCTGTGGCCCGCAAGCCTTGGCCTGGCGGAATGGCTGGCCGAAAACCGCGCCGCGCTGCAAGGCCGCCGCTGCCTGGACCTGGGCTGCGGGCTGGGGCTTACGGCCATCATCGGGCAGTGGCTGGGAGCGCGGGTCATCGGCATGGACTACGAGGAAGCGGCCCTGCGCTTCGCCCGGCTGAACGCCGCGCGCAACGGCGTGGCGCAGCCCCTGTGGACGGTGATGGACTGGCGCGTGCCCGCCGTGGCCGCCCGTTCGCTGGACATGGTCTGGGCGGGCGACATCATGTACGAGCGGCGATTCGTGACACCCGTCAGCGATTTTCTGGACTATTCCGTGGCACGCGGCGGGGTGGTCTGGGTGGCGGAACCGGGCAGAAACGTGTACGCTACCTTCCGGGAAACCCTGGAGGCCCGTGGCTGGACCACGCGCTGCGCCCGCACCATGCAGGTGGACGCGCTGTACCGCCAGGCCGAACGTGTCACCGTATATCTCTGGGAGATGCGCCCCCCGCACACCTAGAGGGTGCCCTCTGAAAGACATTTTTCGGATATCCCCGCCTCCAGAGCGCCCGTTCACCGCAGGACACCGCCACCGCAACCACAGGAGCCGTTATGGGCCGCACCATCCGCTTCGGCGTCTCCCTCGATTCCGACCTGCTCGAAAAGTTCGATGCCCTGTGCGACGACCGCTGCTACCAGACCCGGTCGGAAGCCATCCGCGACCTGATCCGCAACACCCTGGTCCAGCAGGAATGGGAAGACACGGACCGAGAAATCGCGGGCACCCTGACCCTCGTGTACGACCATCACAAGAGCGATCTGGCCCAGCGGCTGACCGAAATCCAGCACGACCACCACGGCATCATCATCACCTCGCTGCACGTGCACCTGGACCACCACAACTGCCTTGAAGTGCTGGTGCTGAAGGGCCCCGGCGCGGACGTGCGCGCGCTGTCGCAGCGGCTCATCTCCACCAAGGGCGTGAAGCACGGCAAGCTTTCGCTTACCACGACCGGACAAGACCTCACCTAAGGATTTTTCAGGCATCACATGGAAGACGTACAGAACAGCCCGGCGCAGGTGGCCATGCCCATCGACCGCGTGGGCGTGAAGAACCTGAAGCTGCCCCTGGTGGTCCGCGACCGCGCCCAGGGCAGCCAGCATACCGTGGCCACCGTGGATATCGGCGTGGATCTGCCCGCCGAATTCAAGGGCACCCACATGAGTCGCTTCGTCGAAGCGCTGGAGAACTGGTCCGAGGACCTGGACTACAACTCCATGAAACGCCTGCTCGAAGACGTGAAGGCGCGGCTGCAAGCCCGCAAGGCGTATGCGCTGTTCCGCTTTCCCTACTTCGTGCGCAAGGGCGCGCCCTCCACGGGCAGTTCGGGCCTGGTGTGGTACGAATGCCGCCTGACGGGCGAGCTGGGCGACGGCAAGCCCTCGTTCCTGCTGGAACTGGAAGTGCCGGTGATGACCGTGTGCCCCTGTTCCAAGGCCATCAGCGACGAAGGGGCGCACAGCCAGCGCGCCGTGGTGCGCATGGCCATCCGCATGACCGGGTTCAGCTGGATGGAAGAGTTCATCGACCTGGCCGAGGCGGCGGGCTCGTCGCCGGTGTATACCCTGCTCAAGCGCGAGGACGAAAAGTTCGTCACCGAGGACGCCTTCGCCCATCCGACGTTTGTGGAAGACGTGGTGCGCGCGGCGGCCCAGCGCCTGGAAGGCCATCCGCACGTGGCCTGGTTCCGGGTGGAGGTGGAAAGCTTCGAGTCCATCCACTGCCACAACGCCTTCGCCAGCATCGAGCGCGAGGTGCGCAAGGGCTAGGCGGCCGCGCAACGCCTTCCCCTCCCCTGCCCTCCCTCCCCCCGTGACAGGCGACGCCATAGGCCTTATCATCTTTTTCAGGGGGAATGTGGGGCAGACCGCGACCGCGCGCCCATGCCGTCGCGCGCCCATGCCGTCGCGCGCCCATGCCGTCGCGCGCCCATGCGGGAGACACGCCATGATCGACGGATTCGGAACCTCGCTGAGCGCGCTCGACGCCTTCGGAACGTCCATGGCCGTCACGGCCAACAACGTGGCGAACATGAACACGGACGAATTCCGCGCGTCGGACGTGCGCCTGCAGTCCGGCCCGCAGGATCAGGGCGTGCAGGTGGCGGAAATCCGCGAAAGCAGCACGCCGGGCCCCCTGCGGCAGGACCTGCGCCGCATCGAGAACGAGGACGGTTCCGTGTCCGTGGAGCCGGGTCTCATCGAGGGCAGCAACACGGACCTTGCCCGCGAGACGGTGAACATGATCACCGACCAGCGCGCCTTCGAGGCCAACGCCGCCGTGGTGCGCGCCCGGGACGAGATGACGGGGATACTCGTCGACCGCTTCGTCTAGCTTCCGGCCCCCTTGCCCGACAGGCGGACCGTGCTTACATGCAAAGGAAGGAAAAGAGGAAAGGCAGGAGACCACCGCAACCGAGGGGCATCGCCCCGCAATCCACCGGCGCCCGCGCCGGGCAGAGCCAAGGCAACATGCGCGCCGCGCACCCGATCGGGGTGCGCGGCGCGCTTCTTTTTGCGCCGTGCCTTGCGGGCCGCCGCTACAGAATTTCCAGATGCCGCAACAGCACCACCGTGCCGAACAGGGTCAGCGCGGAAAGCATGGTGCTCACCACGATGGCCCGGGAGGTGTCGCGCGCGCCCGCGCCGTAGCTTTCCGCCACCACGTAGGCCACCGCCGCCGTGGGCATGGCCGCGAACAGCACGCCCATGCCCAGCCAGTGCCCACGCACCCCGAACGCCCACAGGCACAGCCAGGTCAGGGCGGGATGGCCGAACAGCTTCACCGCGTTCACCACCACCTGCCGGGCCAGCGGCGAAAGCGCCTGGGGGGCGCACTCGCCGCTGCCATCCCCGCTCCCCCCACCCCTCTCGGGCGGGCAGCCCGCGCCTTCGGCGGTCAACTGTGCAGCCAGCACCATGCCGATGCCGAACAGCGCGCACGGCGAGGCCGTGGCCCCCAGCATGGAGGCCATGGCGGCCACGGGCCGGGCCAGCCCCAGGCCGGAAAGGCTCACCGCCACGCCCGCCAGCGTGGCCAGCAGGATGGGGTTGCGCCCGAGAGCCGAGGACACCTGGCGCAGCACCAGCCACGACAGCTCCCCGCCGCTGCGGATGGCCTCCAGCCGGGCCATGGTCACCAGCAACACGGCAAGGCACAGCACGGAAACAATGCCCCCGGCCAGCACCGCGTCGTCGTTGCCGGGCAGCAGGGCCGCCACGATGGGCAACCCCAGGAAGGCGCTGTTGGGAAAACTGGCCGCCTGGGCCAGCACGGCGATGTCCGGCCCGTTGCGCCTGCCCCCGCGCGAGCACAGCAGGTAGCCCAGGGCAAAGGCCAGCAGCATGCCCGCCACGGTGCCTGCGGCAAAGCCCCCGTGGGCCAGTTCCCCCGGGGTCTTGCGGGCCACGGCGTAAAACAGCAGCGCGGGCAGCGACACCCGGAACACGAATTGGTTCAGGGCGGCTGGGGTGCCCTTGGGCAGACTGCCCAGCCGTTCCACGCACATGCCCAGCACGATGATGCCGAACACGGGAACAAGGGCGGAAAGGATGTCGAGCACGGAAAGCTCCCCGACGGGGCGCGGCGGCCCCCGAACGTCGGCTACGGACGTTGGCGATATGGACGTTGGCGATATGGACGTTGGCGGTACGGATGCAGTTGTCGACGGCAAAACGGGAACATACGACCGCACGGCGGCGCGGGCAAGGTACGCACCTGCCGGATACTTTCGCGCGCCCATGCACCGTGGCTGACGTCAGCGCGGGCGTCTCCCCCTTGCTCCCGCCACGCCGCCACCCAATGGTCAGACCCGTGCGCGGCCGCACGGGTCCACGCCGACCTGCGTCACCATGGCGGCTACGGGGTGGCTACGGGGCGGCATTCGCCTCCCCCTGCTGGCGGAATCCGCTTTTTTCGCACCTATACTTGACTTCGCGTCAGCGAATTGACACTGATGAAGCCAGACGCGCCATGCCGCCCGCGCATCGGGGCGCGCACGCCAGAACCGCCAGCCCCATCGGGTCGCGCGGCCACACGGGTGGAGCGGGACCGTGCGGGCCTGGGGCGCATCGGGGTGGCGCGGGGGGAGCGGGACACATTCAGCGAGCCTTCCGGGAGAGGGAATGGATCTCGACACCAGCGGCATCATCGGCCAAAGCACATCGCTCAGGGACGTCTTTCGCATTCTCGCCAAGGTGGCCCCCACCGACAGCACCGTGCTGGTCACGGGCGAATCGGGCACCGGCAAGGAGCTTTTGGTGCGCGCGCTGCATTCCAACAGCCAGCGCCGGGCCATGCCCTTCGTGCCCATCAACTGCGGGGCCATCCCCAAGGAACTGCTGGAATCGGAGCTCTTCGGCCACGAGAAGGGCGCCTTCACCCATGCCATCCGTTCGCGGCCCGGCCGATTCGAGCTGGCCGACGGCGGCACCATCTTCCTCGACGAAATCGGCGAGATGGACCTGACGTTGCAGGTCAAGATACTGCGCGTGCTGCAGGAAAAGGAAATCGAACGCGTGGGCGGCGCGGGGGTGAAGAAGGTGGACGTGCGCATCGTGGCCGCCACCAACCGCGACCTGGAGCGAGAGGTGGCCGCCGGGCGCTTCCGCGAAGACCTGTACTACCGCCTCAACGTCATTCCCCTGCACCTGCCCGCCCTGCGCGAACGCGGCGGCGACATCCTGGTGCTGGCCGAACATTTCATGCGCCGCTTCTGCGACCGCAAGGGCCGCCGCTGCCTCACCCTTGCCCCGGACACCCGCAAGGTGCTGGCCGCCTACTCGTGGCCGGGCAACGTGCGCGAACTGGAAAACTTCATGGAGCGGCTCAGCATCCTCGCCGACGACGACGTGGTGCCCCCCGCCGACCTGCCCCGCAAGATACTGGACGAAGTGGGCGACATCGTCTCGCTGCCGGAGCCGAGCCCGCCCGACCCGCTGCCCTCCGCCGTCGGGGCGGCAATGGGGGCGCTTGCCGGGTTCAACTGGCCCACCATCTCCGACCTGCGCGACAAGGGCATGAACCTCAAGGATTTCCTGGACACCGTGGAGGAACGCCTGCTGGACGAGGCGCTTTCCATGGCCGAGGGCGTGAAGAACCAGGCCGCGGAAATCCTGGGCATCAAGCGCACCACGCTCATCGAGAAGCTGAAGAAGAAGCGGGCGGATTCGTGATCGCGGCGCGCTATGCCGGACAGCCCTCGGCGCATGCCCGGCGGGGCAGGACGGGATGCGCGCAGGTATCCGCCGCTGCACGATTTTTGCTATGGCAGGTTGCCCGCGTCGGTTTTTTCCCGCCGGAGCGCCGGGCGGCATGCCAGCCCCGCTGCATGCCCATGTACGCGCACATGCACAGGATTTCCGCGTGAAACGACCTTCCGCCGCCGGTCTTGCCCGGCTGCTCCTCATCGCGGCCCTTGCCGGGCCGCCCGCCACGGCCGCGCACGCGGCCTCGTGGCAGTGGAGCGGCCTGCCCGACCGCGAGCGGATAACCATCACCCTGGACCGGCCCGGCGATGTGGACGTGGCCCGCACCGGGCGGCAGTCCCTGTCGCTGACCTCGCGCGCCGTGGGCGCGGCCCCGGCCCGCATGGGCGGCGCGGACCCGGCCCGTGCCGCGCTGGTGGGCGAAATCGCCCCGCAGCCCGGCGGCCTGCGCATCGACACCCGCACGCCCGGCTTCGGCTACGTGGTCACCCGGCCCGCGCCTGATCGGGTGGTGGTGGACATCTTCCGCGACCCCATGGGCGAGCGCTGGGCCCCCGCCGATGCCGCGCAGCCCGGCGCGCAGCCCGCGCCTCAGCAGACCGATGCGCAACGGCCCGAAACTCCCCCGGCCAGCGCCCAACCAACCCCGCAGCAGGCCGCCGCGACGCCCCCTGCCGTACAGCAGCCCGGACCCGCCAGCACTCCGGCGAAGAACGGAGCCCGGCCGCCGCGCGTTCTCGAGCGCGCTCTCACCGACGCCACCGGCCCCCAGGCCGACGCGCCGCTGCCCGCCGTGCCGGACGTCCCGGCCCCCCAGCAGGCCACGGCCGCGCCCCAGGCAGCCGGGCAGCCCCCAGTCCAGACCCCGGCTCAGGACGCGCCATCGGGCAGCGTCACCGGCAAGCTTTCTTCCGGACCGGCCACCGCGCCCCCCGCGCAGGTGACCGGCCAGATCGGTGGCCAGAACGGCGGCCAGACCGGCGCGTCAGCACCGGCCCAGCCCCCGGCAGCGGCCACGCAAGCGCCGGGGCAAGTCGCGCCCCAGGCGGCCGCGCAGCAGCCCGAGCAGCAGCGCAGCTTCTTTGCCGTGCCCTATGCCGTGCGAGCGCGCATCAACGCTGGCGGCCCGGGCGACTGGCCCGAAGAGGCCGCGGCCTCGGCCACCACCACGCCCCCCGCTCCCGTGCCCTCGCGCGGTGAAGCCGGACCCGCCGCCACCACGCAACCCGCCCAGCCCCCGGCCCAACCGGCACAACCGGCGCAACCGGCCGCGCCCCAGGCAGTGGCCCAGGCTCCGGCGCAGCCAGCCCCCGCGCAAACCGGTCAGCCGCCGCAGGGCAGCGACCAGGGCGAGGCGCGCAAGTCCGCCGCCCCGCGCCCCGAAGGCCCCACGCCGCCCGCCCAGCCGGACGGCCAGCCCGCCAAGCCCCCCACCGGGGACGCCACATCGCCGCAGGCCAAGCAGGCGGAAGACATGGGCAAGAACGGCGGCCACTCCGCCAACGCCACCAATGCAACCAACGCCACGCAGGTGGTGTACGTGGACGAGAAAGGCAACCCGGTGCCCCCGCCGCCGGTTCCGGCCGAACTGCTGGAACAGGCCAAGACCGCCATGGTCAACGGCGAATACCCCAAGGCGCTGGAACTGCTGGAAACCCTGAAGGGCCTGCACGACACGCCCAGGGACATGCGCGAGGAGGTGCTGTACCTCATCGGCGACGTGCTCTACGCGCAGGGCAAGGACAACCCCCTGTCCGTCTACGACAAGGTCGTGGCCGTCACCAGCGAGGCCATGAACTACAACCTGAAGTCGCACCGGGTGCCGCAGGCCCTGCTGCGCCTTGGCCTCGTGAACATGCGCATCGGCAATTCGCAAGAGGCGGAAGGCTACTTCAACCTGCTGCGCCGCCAGTATCCGCACGATGAAAACGTGCCGCTGGCACTCTACTACGCCGGTGAAGAAGCCTACAAACGCGGCAACTACCAGCGCGCGGCCGACAAGTTCCAGTCCATCGTGCAGGAATTTCCGGAAAGCAAGTACGTGCGCGAAGGCTCGGTCAGCCTGGCCCGCACCCTGCACAAGATGGGCTACTACCCGCAGGCGGAATCGATCCTCGACTTCGTGGACAAGCGTTGGGGGCGCTTCTACCTGGAATATCCGCAGCTGCTGACCATCGCCGGCGACGTGGCCTACCAGGTGGGCAAGCTGGACGATGCCCGCGCCAACTACTGGCTGTACTACAACCTCATTCCCGACGGCGAGGAGACCGACACCGCCCTCGCCCGCATCGGCGACGTGCTGGCCAAGCAGAAGCAGACCGAAGCCGCCCGCGAAATTTACGAGGAAGCGGTGCGCCGCTTCCCGGACAGGGACGGCGGCCTCATCTCGCTGATGCGCCTGGCCGAGGAAGGCATCCACGACGCCCCGAACATCGCCGAGATGGTCTCGGTGTTCCAGCGGCCGGACAACACGCGCCCGGTGCAGGCCTACACCACCATCATCGCCGGGCACCCGCAGAGCGCGCTGGTGCCGCTGGCGCGGCTGAAGCTGGCCATGTGGTATCTGTGGAACCGCCAGTTCCCCGAGGCCATGGCCACCTCCGCGGAATTCGTGCAGGCCCACCCCGGCCACGAACTGCTGCCCAAGGTGCGCGACGTGGCCCTGCAAAGCTTCACCCAGACGGCCGCCGAATCCGTTGGCGACGGCAACTACGGGCGCATCCTGCAGATGTGGGAGCAGTATCCGCTGTTGCAGGAGAACGAAAAGGCCCTGTCCGCCGACACCCGCGTGGCCCTTGGCCTCAGCTACTCGCGCGAGGGACAGCCCCAGCGCGCGCTGGATATCCTGGACGGCTTCCTGAAGGGCCCCAAGGACGCGCGCCACGGTGAAACCGCCCTGTCGCTGGCCCTTTCGGTGTACCTGGAAAACCAGAGCTGGCAGCACATCGTGGACCTGACCCAGAGCGTGGCCGGGTGGACCCTGTCGCCGCAGGTGCAGCGCCAGACCGACTATGCGCTGGCCCTGGCCCACGAGAACCAGGAGCATCCCGACCTGGCCGTGCCCCTGTGGCAGAAGCTGCGCGAGCAGAAGGACGTGCCCCCGGAGCAGCGCGCCTACGTCAACTTCTTTCTGTCGCGCGACGCCGAGCGCAAGCGCGAACTGCAAAACGCCTACCTGCTGACGCGCGAATCGCTCACCGACTTCCTGGCCGTGGCCCAGGCCAACCCGGACAAGGCCGACGCGGCGCGCATCAAGGACTGCCTGATCTCGCTCATGGACATCACCGAGGCGGCGGGCCGCCTGCGCGAATCGCTGGACTGGGCCGAGCAGTACGCCAAGTACGTGCCCGATTCCGACCCCGGCTACCCGGCCATGCGCTTTCGCACCGCGCGGCTGCAACGCAAGATGGGCAACATGGACGCCTGGAAGTCCACACTGGAAGACCTGGCCCGGCGCGACCCGCAGTCGCTGTACGGGCGCATGGCCGCATCGGAATTGCGCACCACCGACGTGACCAAGGGTCTTTCCGGCTTCACGCCGGGCGCGGCCCCCTAGGCGGGAAGCACCCCGTCCCCGCCACCGCACGTCCTTACGCCCGCGCGGGTCCACCGCGCGAATGCCCCGCGCCGCTGTTTCCGTTTTCCCGCGCATCTGGCATAACCCGGTCAGGGAACCACGGCGGGCATCCCGCCCTTCGCCGTTTCCGCACGGCCCGCCGGGGCAACCGCTCCGGGCCGTCCCCCCCCACAGGAGGCCGCCATGCACGACAGGCATCTGGACACCGGGCACGCCATCGACCGCAACCCCGTGGTGGCGGGCATGTTCTACCCCGACGACCCGGACCTGCTGCGCCACGAGGTGCGCCAGCACCTTGCCGCCGCCGCGCGCGACGCCGCCCCCACCCTGCTGGCCATGGTGCCCCACGCGGGCTACGTCTATTCCGGAGAAGTGGCCGGGCAGACCCTGGGCGCGGCCAACCTGCCCGACACCATCGTGCTGCTGGGCCCCAACCACACCGGGCTTGGCGCGCCGCTGTCCGTCTGGCCGGGCGGCCACTGGCACACCCCCCTCGGCCCGGTGCCCGTGGACGAGGAACTGGCAGACGCCCTGACCGAATCGGACGCGGGCTTCACCCGCGACACCGCCGCCCACGTGCGCGAGCACTCCATAGAGGTCATCCTGCCCTTCCTGCAGGAATACACGCCCGACCTGTCCATCGTGCCCGTGGCCGTGGCCGAGCCGCACCCCCAGGCCCTGCGCGAGGCGGCACAAACCCTTGCCGACGTGCTGCGCCGCGTCACCGATGCCGGACGGCGCGTGGCCATGGTGGTCTCGTCGGACATGAGCCATTACGTCACCCATGCGGAGGCCGCCCGGCGCGACCGGCTGGCGCTGGCCCGCATCGAGGCGCTGGACCCCATGGGCCTGTACGCCACGGTGCGCGACCGGGGCATTTCCATGTGCGGGGTGCTGCCCGCCACCCTGGGGCTGTTCGCCGCCCTGGCCCTGGGCGCGCAGACCGCGCGGGTGGTGGCCTACGCCACCTCGGGCGAAGTCAGCGGGGATATGGAACGGGTGGTGGGGTATGCCGGGGTGCTTGTGGCGTAGGGCTTGCTGCTCTGGCCCTAGCAGAAGACAAAAATCCCTCTTGCGCCAGTCGCCCCGGCGCAGGCCACCGGCGTTCACCAGGTGCCGGAGGCCACTCCAGACCGGCCTACAGCGCCCGCCCCCACCTTGTACCTTGCGGCACGAGCGGCCCGCATATTGACGGCGAACGGCAGCGGTGTCATTTTTCGCGCGGCGGCGGGCGACGCTCCCGCGCCCACCGGTGCGCCGCGCGCTGCGCGCGGCCCGGCAGCCTTCCCGCGCCATCCAACGGAGCCCCCGTGACCACGCGATACCGTCTTGAAGAGACCACCCCCGGCCCCCAGTGGGACGCCTTTGTCGAGGCTTCCCCCAACGGCACCATCTTCTCGCTGTCCGCCTACCTGGCCGCCGTGCGCCAGCCAAGCCGCCTGTACTGGTGTCTGAACGGCAACGAGCGCCGCGCCGCCGTGGCCGTCACCGAATCGGCCGACGGCTCGTGCGCCGTGCTGCACGACTTCGTCATCCACAACGGCATCCTGTTCGCGCCGCCCGCCAACAAGCAGAACCGCTCCACGGTGCTGTCCGAGCGGTTCGAGATCGCCGTGGACGTGGCCGCCGCCCTGTCGCGCCGCTACGCGCGGGTGGAGCTGGCCCTGTCGCCGCAGGTCGCCGACATCCGCCCCTTCCTGTGGCACAACTACGGCAGGGACGATGCCCCCCACTACGCGGCCGAGGTGCGCTACACCGCCTACGCCAGTCTGGAAGGCTTCGCCCAGGCCGCCGCGCCCGAAGACGTGCCCCTGTTTCCGGAAATTTCCTATTCGCGCCGCCAGGAAGTGCGCAAGGCGCTGAAGACCGGCGTGCGCACCACCGAAGACGCGACGCCCGAAGACCTTTCCGCCTTCTACGCCCTGACCATGGGCCGTCAGGGCATCACGGTGGAAGCCGAACGGCTGGACGAGCTGCGCGACCTGGCCGCCGCCGTGCTGGCGGGCGGGTTCGGCCGTCTGTTCGCCACCCGCACCCCCGAAGGCGAACTGGCGGCCATGGCCCTGTTCGGCATGGACAGCAAGCGCGCCTACTACCTGTTCGGCGCGGGCGACCCGCACCTGCGCAACACCCCCTGCGGCACGGCCGTGCTGTGGGACGCCTTTGGCGAACTGGCCCGCGCTGGCATGACCGAGGTGGACCTGGAAGGGGTGAACAGCCCCCGCCGGGGCTGGTTCAAGCTCAGCTTCGGGGCGGACATCCTGCCCTACTACCAGTTGGTGAAGGACGGCCCCGAACCGCCAAGCGCCGAGGCCTAGCCAAACTGCGCCACTCGCGCGCCGTGGCATCCGGAACGACGAAGGGCGGGGGCATATGCCCCCGCCCTTTTCAGGCGGCGTGCTTCCGGCGCCCATGCTGCGCGCCCCGACACGTCAGGACACGTCAGGGCACGTCAGGGCACGACAGAACGCGACAGGCGCGCCCATGCCGCATGCCGGAACGGGAAACCCGCTAGGCTTCCTCTTCTTCGAGCTTGTACCCGGCGTTCTCCACGGCTTCGCGCAGCATGCGCGTATCCACGCACACCGCAGGGCCGTAGGTGATCTCGCCGGTGGCCAGGTTCACGTTCACTTCTTCGAGACCCGCGTGGGTCTTGATGGAGGTGGTCACGGTGGCGGCGCAGTCCGGGCTTTGCAGCCCCTTCACCCTGTACTTCTTCATGGGAAATCCTCCCCGCGTGGGCGGTATGCCGCAGGCGCGGCGCGCAATGTGAAGGGAAACGCCGGGACAGCCACCGGCGCGTGACGACGCTTCGTCTTCAATGCCGAGACTATACCGCTTTTATCCTACTGCGCAAGTAGGATTTGACCCCTTGCGCACCCCCGGCGAATGCCTTACCTCAAGGAACCACCAGAGTTGGGGCGATGTTTGCGACGGGGCCAAACGGCATGCACCGGACCCGACGCGCCCCGCGCGGCCTGTCGCGCGACCTTCAGGACAGTTGCCGAGGCGCCCGCCAACGCAACCGGCGGCGGTCTCCGCCATCCCCTGCACCGCAACCCCCGCACCCAATGCTTGAACTGGACTTCACCACTTCCGGCTACATCTACATGGCGCTCATCTGGGCGTGCGCGGGCATTGGCGCGGCGGTGCTGGCCCGGCGGCAGGGCCGCAACCCCCTGCTGTGGTGCGCGATCTGCCTTGTCGCGCCCATCGCCCTGTTCTACCTGGCGGGCGAGCACAGCGGACGCGAGGACGCACGTGCGCGAACAGAGCGCGCGCGGACAGAGCGCGCGCAGACTGGGCGCGAACAGCCCCAGACACCCGCCGACGGCAAGGACGCCGAATAACCCGGCGCTGCCGCCACCCTTTTCATCCACCCGCGCCGGGCGCATCCCGGCCTTCCACCAGCACACCACCGGACCATGAGCGACCGCACCTTCCATATCCTGACCTTTGGCTGCCAGATGAACGTCAACGATTCCGACTGGCTGGCCAGGGCCCTCGTGGCGCGCGGCTTTACCCAGGCCCCCCTCGGCAAGGCCCGCGTGAACATCGTCAACACCTGCTCGGTGCGCGATAAGCCGGAGCAGAAGGTATACAGCGTGCTCGGGCGCATCCGCCAGGCCACCCGCAAGCTGCCCGACGCCTTTGCCGTGGTGGGCGGCTGCGTGGCCCAGCAGATAGGCGCGGGGTTCTTCACCCGCTTTCCCCAGGTGCGCCTGGTGTTCGGCGGCGACGGTTCGGCCATGGCCCCGCAGGCCATCGAACGGCTGTGCGCGGAGCCGGGCCTGCGCGTCTCGCTGCTGGACTTTTCGGAAGAATACCCAGAGCGCGACGCGCAGCTGCAATCCGGCCCGGTGCCCCCTTCCGCCTTCGTGAACATCATGCAGGGCTGCGACAACTTCTGCGCCTACTGCATCGTGCCCTACACGCGCGGCCGCCAGAAGTCGCGCGCGGCCGACGCGGTGGTGCGCGAATGCGCCGAACTGGTGGAACACGGGGCGCGCGAAATCACCCTGCTCGGCCAGAACGTCAATTCCTACGGGCAAGACGCGGAAGCCGCCCGGCACGCGACGACGGCAGATGGCGGCAAGGCCGTGACCTTCGCCGAACTGCTGCACCGCGTGGCCGCCCTGCCCGGCCTGGCCCGGCTGCGCTTCGTCACGCCGCACCCCAAGGACATCGCGCCGGAGGTCATCGACGCCTTCGGCACGCTGGACAACCTGTGCCCGCGCCTGCACCTGCCCATGCAGTCCGGCTCCGACCGCATCCTGAAGGCCATGGGCCGCAAGTACGACATGGCCCGCTACATGGACATCGTGCAGCGGCTGAAGGCGGCCCGGCCGGACATCCAGCTGTCCACAGACATCATCGTGGGCTTTCCCGGCGAGACGGAACAGGACTTCGAGGACACCCTTGCCGCCATGCGCGCCGTGGGATTCGCGGCCAGCTTCTCGTTCTGCTACTCCGACCGGCCGGGCACCCGCGCGGCCATGCTGCCCGGCAAGCTGGAGCCCGCCGAAAAGGCCGCCCGCCTAGCCCGGCTGCAGGAATGGCAGAATGATTATACTGAACAATGCCTGCGGAACATGGTAGGTACGGATACAGCGGTACTGCTCGACGGCATGAGCAAGAAGCCCGACATGGCGCATGGCGGCGGCCATGAAGACGGCGCGGGCATTCCCGGCGGCGAAAGCTGGCAGGGACGCGACCCCTACGGCCAGCCCGTCAACGTGGTGCTGCCCGCCCGGCCTGAACGTGGGCCCGCGGGCGGGCCGGAAGGATGGCTGGGGCGCATCGTGCCGGTGACCATCGTCGAGGCCAAGAAACATTCGCTGCGCGGAGTCTTGCGCGCATGATCCGCTTCGGACGCCGCCGCAAACCCCGCGCCCCGCAAGAACGGGACGCGGAAGCGCCAGACTTGGCAGATATGGCAGACAGGGCAGACCGGGCCAATCGTGCCAGCCATGCCAGTCAGACAAGGCACACAAGATCACGCGCCATGCGAAGACGCCCGCCGGGGCGCACAGGCAGGTATCCCATGGTAGAGATGAAGGTCGTGGGGCTGTCGCTGGACGACGCCACCAAGGCGCCGATCCTCGTCCTGCGCCGCGAGGCCGGGGAGGAACTGCTGCCCATCTGGATCGGGGCCATGGAAGCCATGGCCATCTCCATCGCCCTCAACAGCGTGGACGTGCCGCGCCCGCTCACCCACGACCTGCTGCTGAACACCCTGCGTTCGCTGGGGGCGCAACTGGTGGCCGTGGACGTGGTGGACCTGCGCGACGGCACCTACTTCGCGGAACTGGACATCCTGCTGGGCGGCGCGCGCAACCGCGTGGACTGTCGCCCCTCCGACGCCATCGCCCTGGCCCTGCGGGCCGACGTGCCCATCTTCGTCAGCGAGGACGTGCTGCGCCGCGCCGCCGAAGACCGCATGCGCCCCAACCTGGACGAAAACGCCGCCCGCCGCCCCACCGACGCCGCGTCGGCCATGGCCCGCGAGGAAACGGCCCGGCGCGAGGTGCGCCGCAAGGCGGGCCAGCCGCCGTGGGCCGATGGCGAAATCCAGGGCCAGGCCGGGCGCGCGCGTGGCGATGCCCGCGACCCCGCCGATGCATCCGATGCCGGGGCCGCCGCCAACGCCCGGCCCGGCGCGGGCGAACCGCACGACCTGGAAGAACAGCTGGCCGAACTGCTGCGCTCGCTGGACCCGGAAACCAAATACCGCATGTAGGGCACGGCCCGCCAAAAGGACCGCCGGGAGGGCCGCCAGCCGGACGCCGGTCAGACCGCCAGGCATTCCGCCGCCACTACCGCGCGCCTGGAGCGCGCCCCTGTCGTGTGCATGTCGTGTGCATGTCGTGCATGCCACGCGCGGGATCGGGCGCAACCCCCGATCACAGGGACATTTCGCGTCCGCCGCATCAGTGCCCCCACGGCAGGGGCCTGCGCCCCGTCCTTCCCGGCCTTGGCCAACCCTCGTCCCGACAGCCCGCTTCCCGCCCACGCGGAGGCATGCCCGCCACCGCGCGCTGGCTTGCGCCCGCTCCGCGCGTGGTGTACCCGTGGCTGCGCCTTCCGTTTCCATTTACGCGCGCCCCAACGACACGCCCCGGAGCCACCGCATGATCGATCTGCACGTGCACACCTGCTTCAGCGATTCCACCATGACGCCCGCCACCGCGGTGCGCTTCGCCCGGCTTGCCGGATACCGCGCCATGGCCCTCACCGACCATGCCGACGCCTCGAACATGGACCTCATCCTGCGCCAGGTGCTGCCCATGGCCCGCCAGTACGGGCTGTACGCGGGCATAGAGGTCTTCGCCGGGGTGGAGCTGACGCACGTGCCCCCCGCCCTCATCCCCGACGCCATCCGCGAGGCGCGCGCCCTTGGCGCGCAACTGGTGGTGGTGCACGGCCAGTCGCTGGCCGACGTGGTGGAAACCGGCACCAACCTCGCCGCCGTGGAAGGCGGCGCTGACATTCTGGCCCACCCCGGCCTGATCACGGCCGAAGACGCCGCCTACGCCGCCGAGCGCGGCGTGCTGCTGGAAATCACCACCCGCCCCGCCCACGCGCTGTCCAACGGCCACGTGGCCATCGCCGCGCGCGCCGCCGGGGCGCGGCTTGTCATCAACAACGACGCCCACCGCAAGGAAGACTTCGTGCCCGCCGAAAAACGCCGTGCCGTGGCCCTTGGCGCGGGCCTTTCCCCGGCCGAGATCGAGGCGGCGGAGCAGACCCAGCGCGAACTGGTGGAGCGGCTCGTGCGCGCCGCCCGCTAGGGGCGGCTTTCCCCGGCCGGGCGCAGCCACCACGGGCTATCCGCCGGAACATGTCCGGCGGGTTCCTCTTGCCGCACCCCACCCGCACGGCCTCACCCCGCATCCATTCTCCACTTCGCGACTGGCGGCGTCACGCCGCCAGTGCGCACCGCATCGCCTCCGCATCCCCCGCACCTAAAGTTCCGCCCGGAACTGCCGATGGGAGACATGTACCGCGGCTGACCGGCCGCAGGTTCCTCATTCCGCAGAGGTGCGGCCATGCTCGACTATTACAGATTCAAGGAAATCCACGACCTGTTCATGAAAGGCAAGACCGAGGAAGCGCGGCACGTGCTGATGGAAATGCAGTCGCGCTACGTGTCCCTGTGCGATGAAAACACCATGCTGAAAATGCAGGTGCAGGAATTCGAGGACATCCTCTACCTGTCGCGCAATCTTGTCTTCGACGGGTTCTGCTATTGGCTCATCACCGGCAACATCAAGCAGGGGCCGTTCTGCCAGAGTTGCTACAACCGTGACGGCGTGCTTGTCCGCCTTGCCGCAGCCCATGACGGCAAATGGCAGTGCGCCACCTGCGGCGCCACATACGAGCGCGAACCGCGCTACGGCGTGCCGGCCCCCGGCTTCGGGCATGCCTTCGGTGCGGCGCTGGCCACGGCCCATGGGGCCGGGCGCGCCGGAATGGCCGGGAGCGCCATTGGAGAAGGTCGCGCCGCCAGCCTTGGCGCGGGCGAAGACATGGCTGCCGAGGCGCAGGCCCTGCCCGGCGCGCAGGCCGTACGCACGGCCCGCACCGGCAAGCTGCTGCCCTTCGTCAAATAGCGCGGCGCCACGCGCCTGCACGACGCATCCGAAGGCCCGCGCACGCGGGCCTTCGTCATTGCGCGACGCCGCGCACGCCTCCTGCGGATACGGCAACCCGCAGCGGGCATGCAGCAACGACACAAGCCCGCCCACGCTAAAGTTTCCCGCCGTAGCGCCGATGAATCCGGTACACGGGGCGACGCCCCGGAAGGAAGGTTCGGCATGCATTCCGCACCCCAGCACCATACCGGGCGCTCCGCGCCGTCGGCTTCGCTGGCCCGCCTCGGCGAGGCGGCAGCCGCTGCGGCGCGCACGCAAGCCCCTGTGCATGGCCAGCCCGCCGATTCCCCTCCGCACCGGCGGCATGGACGCGGCGCGGACAGCCTTGCCCGGCTGGCTGCCGTGGCCCGGGCCGAAGACGCATGGACGGACGCGCTTGCGCACGGCCACGGGTTCTCGGCGGCGCTCATCCTTGCCCCGCGCGAGGAATTGGCCACCGTGGACCGCACGGCGCTGCGCCTGGCCGGAACCCGCAGCGTCACGGTCATGACCTCGGGCGTGGCCGCCGCACGTCGGCTGGCCCGAATGCGCCGCCCGTTCTCGCCCGCATCCCCGCAGGACGACCCGTCGCGCCCCGCCGTGGACGTGGTGATCTGCCACGAGCACCTCGCGGACATGACCGCCCTGGATTTTCTGCGCCTGGTACGCTCGCACCCGCGCCTGCTGGACCTGCCGGTGCTGGTGGTGTCCAGCGCGGCCACGCGCGAAGCCGTGCTGGCGGCCATCGGCGCGGGGTGCAGCGGCTTTCTGGGCAGACCGTACACCGTGGCCGCACTGGACGGGCAACTGCGCCGCGCCCGCCGCGCGCTGGCCACCGGCGTGGCCCTTGCCGTGGCAGAGGGCGCGCGCCTGCTCTCGGACGAGGAATTCGACCTTGCCCTGGAACGCTTTTCCAGCGCCGCCGCCGATGCCGACAACGAGGCCGAGATCCATTTTCTTGAAGGCACCGCCCACCTGCTGCGCGAGCAGTGGGACGCGGCCATCACCGCGTTCAACCACACGCTGCGCTGCAACGCCCTGCACGCCGACGCCTGCCTGGGGCTGGCCGACGCCTGGCGGGGCAAGGGAGACCTGGACAAAAGCCAGGCATTCCGCCGCCGCGCGGGCGAAATCTACGCCCGGGCCCGGCAGTGGCGGCGGGCCCAGCAGGTGTTCGCCGATCTGCTGGCCGAGGCCCCGGCGGGCACGCCCAACCCCCTGTTGGCCGAAGCAGCGCGCCTGCTGCGCGAAGGCCGCATCGACGACGCCGCCGCCGCGCTGCTGGCCGGGCGCGAACTGACCCCCGGCGCGCCCCTGCACGAGCACGTGGCCCGCGCCTGCCAGTTCACCGACGCGCCGGAGCGCACCGCAGCCGCCATGTGCCGCGCCCTGTCCGACACGGACCCGGAATTCGGCACCCAACTGCACCACCGCATGCTGGGCCGCTTCGGCGCGCCGTCGTACGACGTGGACAGCCACGGCGAACCCGCCGGGCTGCTGGACCGGCTGCTGGGCGGCACGGTGCTGCACGACGTGCTCACCGTGGCCCGGCACACGCTGAAGGTGTGGCGACAGGCGGGCATCTAGCGGGCAGTCACCGTGACGGCGCGTGCGCCATCCCGCCGCGCGTTACCCATCCCCAAACGCCATGACGACGAACGCGCCGGATGCACATGCACCCGGCGCGTTTTTCATTGCGAAAACGGCGGAAGGGACCCGGCCTATTCCTCGGCCACGTCGCGCAGCAGCCGGAACAGGGCGCGCCCGGCGCGGGGCGGCTTGCCCGCCGCGCGTTCGGCCAGCGCGTCGCGCACCAGCAGGCGCAGGTGGCGCGGGTCCACGTCGGGCCACTGTTCAAGGTAGGCCTGCAACCGGTCCGGTCCTGCGGCAAGCAGTTCCTCGCGCAGTTCCTCGATGCGGTGGAACTCGTCGTCCTCGGTCTGCTTGACGGCGCGCACCTCGCTCACCTGCGCGGCCACGGCCTCCCAGTCGCCCTCGCGGACAACCCGGCCGATGTACTGCAACTGCCGCCGCCGGGCCTCGTGCGTGGACATGGCGTGCCATTCCAGCACCGCCCGTTCGAGGTCCTCGGGCAGGTTCATGGACCGCACCTTCGAGGCGGGCAGGCGGACCAGCGCCTCGCCCAGCGCCTGCATGGCGTTGCTCTCGCGCTTCTTCTGCGACCGGCTGACGTCGCGTATGTCGTTATCGGCCGCCACCCCGGACGGGGGAAGGGCATCGGGTATCCTGCGTCGCGCCATGCGCGTTCTCCTTGCTTGCGATATGTGAATGACACCGGCCCCGCCGGGCGCGAGGCCCACGGCGAAACCGCCGGGGACGCGCGGGTGCGGATCTGGTCGGCCCAGACAAGAGCCGGGCCGAACGGGACCGGACTGACCTGGACTGGACCGGACTGCCGTGGGCTGGCCGGTACGCTACGACCTTGGCCCGCCGTGGCCGCCCAGCAGGTCGGCCAGGTTCATGACCCGCAGGCCGTTGGCCCCATCGCGGACCACCGTGGCGGGGGCATCGGACGCGGCACCCTCCCCGTCGCCCGCGTCATCCGCGTCGCCCGCCCTCGGGCCGGACTCGCCGGGCTGCACGGGCCGCCAGTGCTGGGGCCCCATCTCCACGAACAGTTCCACGCCCCGTTCCGGCACGCCCACAACCAGCACCAGCGTGCCCGTGGGTTCCAGCCGGTAGGCGTAGTCGAACAGACGACGGGCCACCAGGGCCACGGGCACGTCCGCCTCGGCGGCCACCCGTTCGGCGGCCCCGCGCAACTGGCGCGCCGCGTCTCCGTCCATGCCGATGCCGTCATAAGGCACGGGAACCGCCACCTGCCAGCCATACATGGCCTGCACCCTGCGGCGGGTGTATTCCTGCGCCATGGTCAGTCGCATGGGGACCTCCCGACGGTGAAAGCCGAAGACAATCGGGGCCAAAGGGCTCCGTGGCGTCCGGACTACCCGAAATACAGGCCCAACAACGCCCCCCCCAGCACCATGAAGGCGATGACGCCGTTCAGGGTGAAGAAGGCCATGTTCACCCGCGACAGATCATCGGGGCTGATGATGCGGTGTTCCCACGTCAGCACCCCGGCGATGACCGCCCACACCGCGTACCACGGCCAGCCCAGCGAAGCGGACCAGCCCGCCAGCAGCAGGAAGATGGCCGCGTTGGCGTGGCAGAAGCCGGACAGCACCAGCGCGGCGGGCAGGCCGAAGTGGGCGGGCACGGCGTGCAGGCCCATGGACCGGTCGAACTCAATGTCCTGGCACGAATACAGGATGTCGAACCCGGCCACCCAGAACAGCACGCCCCAGAACAGCAGCACGGCGGGCACGGTAAACTGCGGGTCCACGGAAATCCACCCGGCCACCGGGGCAAGGCCCAGCACCCCGCCCAGAAAGAAATGGCACAGCCAGGTGAAGCGCTTCAGCAGGCTGTACGAGGCGGCCACCAGCAACGCCACGGGGGCAAGGTACAGGCACAGCCGGTTCAGCCCGGCGCAGGCCGCCACGAACAGCACGGCCATGAATACGGTGAACGCCCAGGTCCAGGCCACGGAAATCTCGCCGGTGACCAGCGGGCGCCCCGCGGTGCGCGGGTTCAGGCGGTCGTACTTCAGGTCCACCAGACGGTTGAAGGCCATGGCGAACGAGCGCACGGCCACCATGGCCACGGTGAGCAGCAGCAGCGGCACGAGGCCCGGCCAGCCCCCGGCGGCCAGAAAGGCCCCGGCATAGGCAAAGGGCAGCGCGAACACCGAGTGTTCGATCTTGATCATGCGGCAGATGGCCGCGATACGCGAAAAGGGATTCATGTGGGCGTCCGTCCGGTGCGTTATGGGCCGAGGGGCGGCTATGCGGCCGATTCGTGGCAGGTTGCGGGGTTCGATTCGTGTTCCAGGGCGGCGCGCACGAGGTCGAATTCGTGGCGCGCCCGATCCTGCGCCTGACGGCGCGCGGCGTCCATATCTTCGTAGCGCGA
This sequence comes from Nitratidesulfovibrio sp. HK-II, assembly GCF_003402415.2. Taxonomy (NCBI): domain Bacteria; kingdom Pseudomonadati; phylum Thermodesulfobacteriota; class Desulfovibrionia; order Desulfovibrionales; family Desulfovibrionaceae; genus Nitratidesulfovibrio; species Nitratidesulfovibrio sp. HK-II. The sequence goes on along the minus strand of NZ_AP036014.1, from coordinate 982,242 downwards.
GAGCAGCAGGTCCACAAGTTCGCCGTCCAGCTTGCCGTCGCGGGCCTGGTCGCGCAGCACGGCGCGGGCCGCGTCGGGCGGCATGCCGTGGCGGTAGGGCCTGTCCTCGGCGATGGCGGTGAACACGTCGGCCACGGCCACGATGCGCGCGGGCAAGGGCAGGTCCGTAGCCGTGAGCCCGTAGGGATAGCCGCTGCCGTCCATGCGCTCGTGGTGCAGCGCGCCCCAGTTGGCCACCTGTGCGAACCCCGGCACCGAGGCCAGGATGTCCATGCTGTGCTCCGCGTGACGGCGCATGAGCGCCATCTCCGCGGCATCCAGCCGCCCCGGCTTTTCCAGAATGTCCAGCGGCACGCCCAGCTTGCCGATGTCGTGCAGCAGCCCGGCCACGTACAGCGACTTGGCCTGTGGCCCGTCGAACCCGGCCCAGCGGGCCAGCAGGCGGGCGGTTTCCGCCACGCCGCTGGAGTGGGTGGCGGTGAACGGGCTGCGCGAGTCGACGACCAGCGAGAACAGCGCGGAAAACGAGATCACACCGTCGGCGTCCAGTGTTTCTTCTTCCAGCCGCGCGCCCGCGCCGGTGTGCAGGTGGCATTCCGGCGCGCGCAGCCCTGCCGCAAAGTCCGGGTCGGCCGTCAGGTCATACAGGGCGTCCAGCGCGTCGGGCCGGAACAGGATGGAGCGCCCCCGCTCCAGCCGCTCCATGGCGCGGGGAAACTGCCGGGCCGGGTCTTCGCCGCGCCGGAGTTGCACGTCCATCCTGTCGGCCAGGTGGATGACATGGGCGGTGGCGGAAACGCCGTCCTCCCCCCTGCCATGGCACCACGGAGCGTGATGGTGGCGCACCAGGCGCGCGGCCTGGGCCAGGCGCGGGCAGGTGCGCAGCATCACGGCCCCGGCGCGGGAATGGGAATCCATGTCCTGCTCGAACACCAGCCCTTCCAGCGCCGCCTTCAGCGGCACCGCGCCCACGTCGTGCATCAGCGAGGCCAGCAGCAGTTCGCACCTGTCCCTGTCCGGCAGGCCAAGCCGCTCGGCCAGGCGCGAGGCGATGAACCCCACATGCACGTGGTGCGCGGCCACGGCCGGGCTTACCAGGTCGAGCGCGCGCGAAAAGGCCACGGTCAGGTCGATGAGCCTGACTTCCAAAGGCTGCTGCATGAGTGTGTCTCTGGCCGGACGGCAGGCGCGCCGCGCTTTCCCCCGAAATGCGCCGCGCCGCTCCCTTTCGTCCCGGCGCTGCGCGCCGGTTGCTTGTTGTGGTTTGGTCTTGTGGTGCATGCCCACGGGCATGCGGTGTCGGGACTCGGCCAGCAGGCTGGCCCGCCGCATCGGGAAGTACCCGTCACTGGCAAGAAAAATTCACGATCTTGCGGGTCTCTACGCACCCTGCCGGGCTGCTTGCCCGCCTTGCCGGTGCGCTTCACGCCCTTGGGGTACGCGGCCGCCACCACAAGAGCGGAAAAAGCGATGCGGAAACCGCGCCTAGCCCCCGCACTCGGCGGGATCGCCCTGCAACTTGTCCAGCGCGTGGCCCAGGGCGGGCAGCACGGCGGCGAGATTCTCGGCCACGGCCTTGCGGCTGCCCGGCAGGTTGACGATGACCGCCCCGCCCAGGGTGCCCGCCACGGCGCGCGAGATGACCGCGTTGGGCGTCTTGGCCAGGCTTGCGGCCATCATGGCCTGTTCGAAGCCGGGCAGGCGGCGTTCGATGACCGCCAGGGTGGCTTCGGGCGTCACGTCGCGCGGGCCGATGCCGGTGCCCCCGGTGGTCAGGATGAGGTCATAGCCCTGGGTCAGGGCCAGATCCACCAGCAGGGCGCGCAACCGTTGCCCGTCGTCGGGCAGCAGGTAGCCGCGCTCGATGCACAGCGGCATGGCCCCGCGCACCATCTCGGCAATGGTGGGGCCGCTGGCGTCCTGGCGCAGCCCGGCTGCGCCCTTGTCCGAAAGCGTCACCCAGGCCAGGGCGCGCCCCTGGCGGCGGGCCAGCAAGTGCAGCACCCGCCCCCCCGGCTCGTCGCGCAGGGCCTCCACGAACACGCAGACCCCGGCATGCGCCGAACCGGAACGGGGCAGCAGGGTACGGCCCACCACCCGGAACAGCGCATCCCCCATGGGGTCCAGCAGCGCGTCATGCAGGGTGGCGCCAACGGCCAGCCCCAGCACGGCGTCCGCCTGCACGGCGGAGAGCGCCGACAGCGCCCCCGGCAGTCCCACCGGCCCCGCAGCCAATGCGATGATGCCCCCCTTGGGCACGGGCATGGTTGCAACGTCAAGCATCACGCGGTCGTCGCCCATGGCGGCCTCCCTGCATGCGTCGTGCGGCATGGACATGATTCGGATTTCCCCCGGAGGTGCGGACGGGACCGGATGCGAACGCCGCTAGCGGTAGTCGGGGCGGCACAACTGCTCGCCCACCGCGCCATAGAAGGCCCTGGCGGCATCCTTGCAGCCCTTGCGGCGGTGAATGGTCACCCAGGTGTCTTCGCAGTACGTGTCCATGAGACGCAACTGCGCCTCCACGTCCAGCCCGTTCACGGCTTCGCGGCAGGATTCCTCGGACATGTAGTGGCTGCCGCGCAGCGGAAAGCGCACCTTGGCCGCCTCGCAACCGCGCATGCAGCCGTTGCGGGTGAGCACGCCGTACTCGTCGTCCTGCTGGCAACGCTTCTGGCACTGCTCCAGCAACGGGTCCGTGGCCACGTGCGACAGCCCCCCGCGCCCGGCACACCCGGCCAGCAACAGGGCAGACAACAATACCGCCGAAAGCAGGACCGGCATGGCCGCGCGCGCCAGCGCGCTGCCAGCGGACGCGGAGAGGAAACGCTGCATGGAAACCTCCGGTGACGAAACGCCGCACGGACACGGCCGCGCGAGGGTTCTGGATGCTCGGATGAAAACGCTCGTTGCGCGCGCCGCCTGCCCTGCGCGACGCGGCCTTCAGACTGCCCGGTCAAGGGCAAGGCGCAGGCCAAAGCCCACCATCAGGCCGCCCACGCCGCCTTCCAGCGCCCGCTGCACGCCGGGGCGCAGCAACGTGGCGCGCGCCCGGTGCACGGAAACGGACAGGAACGAAAACCACAGCACGGCCACCACGGCCTGCATGCCGCCGAACAGGCAGGCCCGGACGAAAGCCCCGCCCAGCACTCCCGCGCCGGAGACGACATCGCCGGGCGCCACGCCACCGGCGGCCACCACGCTGGGCAGCACCGCCAGGTAGAACACGGCCACCTTGGGGTTCAGCACGTTGCTCAAAAAACCTTCCACCCATGCCCGGCGCACCATGCCGCGCGACATGGTGCGATAGTCGCGCCAATGGGCCGGGGCGGAAGTTCCGGCATCCGCCGGGCCGTACACTGCGGCCCCGGCAGGCAGGTCGGGCACCGCATGCCCACCACCCGTCCATGCCCCGTGCAGGGCGCGCACGCCCAACCATACCAGATAGGCAGCACCCACGAAACGCACCACGTCGAACGCGGCGGCGGAATGCACCAGCACGGCGGACACGCCAAGGCCGGAACACAGCACATGCACCAGCAGGCCCGACACGCAGCCGAACGTGGTGGCCACGCCGCCCCGCGCGCCCACGCGCAGCGCATTGCGCACCACCAGCATGGTGTCCGGGCCGGGGGTTACCACCAGCAGCGCGGCCAGGCCCATGAAGGCCAGAAATTCATGATGCATGACGGGGTCCTCGCACCGCGCACGCCACGCGCATCCGCGGATGGGCGCGACTCTACCCGTTACGCCTGATGGGGGCAACAGGGGGCACTGCCCACTCCCAAGGGGGGGAGACAATAGGGGCATCCATTACATGGAATGCCCCGGAAATTGCCTGCGAGAAGCGCGGCACATGCCTTTCAGAGGCTAGGCCGGGTCGCTTCAGGCTGTGCCAGGCCGCAGGATTTTCGTTCTCCGGCGAGGAAGATGAGCCTTTTGCGCAGGGAGCGTGCCGCAGCCGTTACGCGAGCGCTCCGCGCGAGAGTTACGGATGAGGACCGCAGCGCGCTCTTCTCGTACGTGACCGGAGCAAAAGGCGAAATCTGACGACGCCGGAGGGCGAAAGGACGCGGCCTGACTCGGCCTACAATATCTGGCTCAGGAACAGCTTCGTCCGCTCATGCTCCGGCGCGGTGAAGAACCTGTCCGGCGACGCCACTTCCAGAATGCTGCCCTGATCCATGAACACCACGCGGTCCGCCACTTCGCGGGCAAAGCCCATCTCGTGGGTCACCACCACCATGGTCATGCCTTCGCGGGCAAGGTTCTTCATGACGTCCAGCACCTCGCCCACCATCTCGGGGTCCAGGGCGCTGGTGGGTTCGTCGAACAGCATGGCCTTGGGGTCCATGGCCAGCGCCCTGGCAATGGCCACGCGCTGCTGCTGCCCGCCCGACAGCTGGTCCGGGTAGACGTTGTGCTTCTCTGCAATGCCCACCTTGCGCAAGAGTTCCATGCCCTTCTTTTCGGCCTCGGCCTTGCCGCGCTTGCGCACGGTGGTCTGGGCCAGGGTCAGGTTTTCCAGCACGGTCAGGTGCGGAAACAGGTTGAACGACTGGAACACCATGCCGACCTCGGCCCGCACCTCGTTGATCTCGCAGTCGGGGTCCAGGATGTCGCGCCCTTCGATGAGGATGGAGCCTTCGTCGGCGTATTCCAACCGGTTCAGACAGCGCAAAAAGGTGCTCTTGCCCGAGCCCGAAGGCCCGATGATGACCACCACCTCGGCGGGGGCCACGGACAGCGAGACGCCGCGCAGGGCGTGCAGCTTGTCGGGGGTGTAGAAAAACTTGTGGACGTTGGTGGCGTTGATCATCGGATGGCCCTGCGTTCAAGGTACTGCACGAACAGCGAAAGGGTGAAGGTAAGCACGAGGTACAGCACCGCGCAGACGATCCACAGCTCGAACGGCTGGAGCGACGTGGTGACCACCTCGCGCGTGGCCTTGGTCAGTTCGCGGATGGCGATGACCCCGAGAAGGGACGAGTCCTTGATCAGGCTGATGAACTGCCCGGCCAGCGGCGGCATGATGCGCCGGAAGGCCTGGGGCAGGATGACCTTGCGCATGGCCTGGGCGTAGCTCATGCCCAGCGAGCGCGCGGCCTCCATCTGCCCCCGGTGCACCGACTGGATGCCCGCGCGCACGATTTCGGCCACGTAGGCCCCGGTGAACAGGGCCAGCGCCATGACGCCGTACCACAGGGGGGATATGCCGCCAAAGCCCACATGTTCCAGCAGGGCGTTGATGAGCGTGCCCACCACGAAATACCACAGGAATATCTGCACCAAGAGCGGCGAGCCGCGAATGATCTCGATGTAGGTGATGGCGCCCCAGCGCAGCATGGGGTTGATGGAGATGCGGCACAACCCGGTGACCACCCCGATGACGATGCCGCCGATGATGGCCAGCACGCTGACCTCAAGGGTGATCCACAGCCCTTCCAGCAGGATGCCGGGCCTGTTCAGTTCGTAGCGGCCCAGCGTGTCGCCCCGGTAGGCGAAGTCACCCTGCGAGACGAGCACCTTGCCCTCGCCGGGCAGCATGTGGGGGTGTTCCTCGCCCGAGGCGTCGCGCACCACGATGCGTTGCTCGTTGCCCTGACGGTCGATGATGGTGACGTCGCCTTCGGCCTCGGAGCGCACGTCTGCCGCCTCGTTCACCCAGAAATACTGGGGCACGCGGTTCCAGCGCCAGATGTATTCCACCGACGAGGAGGCGACCCAGAAGAACGCCACCAGCGCCAGCATGGCCGCCACGAACATGGACTTCCAGAACAGGAAGAAGCCCCTGCCCTTGGGCTTGTCGAGCCCTCTGTACTGCGTCATCGTGATTCCTTTGGCGACGCCAGCCGCGCGGCCTGCAGGGGTGCGAAACCCCGCGGGCGGCGGAATGCGCCGGGGAGATGGCCGCGCGTGGCGCGGCGGAAGCCGCATGGCTTCGCGCGGGGGCGGTTCGGCGTCTCCCATGGGCAGGAGAGGAACCGCGCCCGCGCGAAACCGTGTGGGCCGGGGGCAAGGCGGGGCGGGCGGGTTGCCCGCCCCTGCCGAAAACCTCAGGCTATTGCACCTGGGCGCGCCACTCGGTCGACTTCATCCACTTGTTGTAGATGCGGTCGTAGCGGCCGTCGTTGCGGATCTGGCTCATGAAGTTGTCGAGGAAGTTCAGGAAGTCGGGGTCACCCTTCTTGATGCCGAAGCCCAGCGGCTCGTAGGTGAAGGGCTTGTCCAGGTGGACGGCCTTGCCCTTGCCCTGTTCGGCCATGAACACCACGTTGAAGGGCATGTCGTACACCCAGGCGTCGGCCTTGCCGTTGATGACTTCCAGCGCGCCGTCGGCTTCCTTTTCGAAGGACTTGTACTTGGCCTTGGGCAGCATGCGCTTGGCGGCTTCCTCGCCGGTGGTGCCGAGGCGCGAAACCACGGTGTATTCCGGCTTGTTCAGGTCTTCCCAGCTCTTGACCTTGCCTTCCAGCTTCTTGCTCACGATCACCGACTGGCCGACCACGATGTACGGGGTGGCGAAGTTGATGCGCAGGTTGCGTTCCTGGGTCACGGTCATGCCGCTGATGATGATGTCGAACTTGTCGCTGAGCAGGGCCGGGATCATGCCGTCGAAGTCGGTGTTCACGGGCACGAACTTCACGCCCATGGCCTTGGCCAGTTCCTTGGCCAGATCGATGTCGAAGCCCACGTAGTTGCCGTTCTTGTCGGTCATTTCAAAGGGCATGTAGCCCGCATCGAAGCCCACGCGCAGTTCGCCGCGCGCCACGATTTCGTTGAGGGTGGACTTCTTGGCCAGCTCGATGTCGGCGGCCATGGCGGGCGCGGCGACGAGCACGGCCAGCAGCATGGCGGCCAGCAGCTTGAACAGTTTCATGCGTTCCTCCATCGGATATCGTTGAAAAACCACAACCGGCAACGCGATGCCGCGCCCCGACGCACGGCGGGCGTCGGCAATCCGCCCGAAAACGCGCGGGGCGCGGCGCGGACCCCACGGGAGCCCGCTTTGAAATTTCCGGTCCGCCTGGGCGGCGGACTAGTATTTACCCTCGGTAAGCACTTCCTTGACAATCATCTCGACGCGGCAGCTCTCGCAACGCGGCATGGGCTCTTCCGGCACCACGATGATGCGCGTGGTGCGGCACTTGGGGCACATGACCTCGACGAAACCGCGCCTGTACCGGTCCTTCAACGGACCGTCCTTGTGTTGTCCTTCCTTGTTCACGGCAGCAACCTCCTTCCCGCCTCCGGACGGTGCACGCCTGCCCGCGCCACCGGAAACGGACCGGCATATTGGGCGAGCACCCGCGAAAAATCAAGTCCATGAGGGGGCTTCGTCCGCCCCGTGGCCGAATCGAACCATCACACCGAAAGCGGGAAGGCGCGGACGGAAGCGGCTATTCCAGCCCCAGCGCCTCTTCCGTGGCCCGCTTGCGCGCGCCGCGCTCCAAGAGATGCACCACCGCCGCCGCCTCGGGCAGGCCGCTGCGCGACACCGCCGCGACCAGGTCGCGGACGCGGGTATCCTCGCGCAGCCAGGCCCGGGCCACGCTTTCGGCGTCGCGCTGGCGCGCCAGCGGGGCCAGCCAGCCCGCGCCTTCCGCGTAGACGATGCGCGAGGCCGTGTGCGCGGCCACCAGCGCGTACTGATGGCGCAGCGGAATGCGCTCGAAGATGCGCTCGGGGAACGTCTCCACCAGCACCGGGGGCAGGTAGCCCAGCAGCACCTGGCGCAGGGCCGGATCGGCCTCCACCGGTTCGCCGCGCGCCACCAGCGCGTCGTACAGCGCGTCGGCCACGGCGTTCATCTCCAGCGACACCTCCACGGAAATCTCGTGCAGGGCCCTGCACCCGTCGCAACGGCGTATCTCGGCCAGCAGCAGGCGCGCCTCGTCGCGGGCGCGCACCCGCAGGATGTCCTGCACCTCGGCCACGAAGCGGTCCTTGTGGGCGATGAATTCCTCGTCGGTCATCACCAGGCCGCCCAGCACCTCGTACGAGGAGCAGATGACCCCGGTCTTGTTGGCCGACGAACCGTGCACCACCAGCACCCCGCGTTCTGCCAGGCGCTTGCGCGCCTCCGGGGCCACGAACAGGTTGGCCCCCTCGATGATGGCCCGCGCGGTGGGCACCCCGCCCCGGTCGAAGAAGTCGTGCCAGTTGCGGGTGTTGATGGTGTCCGGCCGCCCCCCGGAGGGGATGAAGATGTCCGCGTGGGCGGTATTGTGCAGGGTGTTGCGGCGGCGCACCCCTTCCGGGGTGTCGGCCGTGGCCACCCAGGCCCCCTCGCCGCGCAGGCGCGCCGGGTCGAAGGCGCTGATGCTGCGCTGCACGTCGATGAGACGCAGCAGTTCCGCCGGGTCCAGCCCGGACGGGTCCCATGCCGCCCCGTGCCCGTCGCTGACGGCCACGACGCGCGCGTTGGCCCCGTAGGTCTCGAACATCAGGCGCATCAGGTTGCCCGCCACGTCGCCCTTGGGACCGCCGGTGATCTTCACCGTGAACGGCTGGGTGAACGGGTCGATGCCCAGGTGGCGCAGCATTTCCTCGGCAAAGACCATCACCCCGATGCTGGTGACGCCGTATTCCTTGTGGTTGATGCCCGCCCCGGCCTTGGAGCTCATGAACGCCGAGGGCCAGCGGTAGCCGCGCTGGCGGGCGCGTTCCACCATCCAGGCGATGTGCGCGGGCTGGATGTTCTCGTCCGGGCCGCAGTAGATGATTTCCTCGCGGCCCAGGTAGTCCACCACGCCGGGCAGGGCCGGGGTGTCCTGCCCCGGCAGCACCACGTCCAGCAGCGAATTGATGACCGAGGCCACGGCCAGCCCCACGTCGCCCAGCGGCCCCAGCAGGATGACCGCCTTGGCCCCGCCCTCGGGGATGTCCTTGTTCTTGACCTGCTGCGCGTAGGCCAGGCCCTTCACCTCGTCGTACAGGCGGTTCGATTCCAGCTCGAACTGCTCCTGGGTGCGGGTGGGCACCACGCGCACGCCGCCGCGCGCCATGTCGCGGTAGCGGATGTGAAAGCCCAGCCCCCCCGGCGCGTGGAAGAAGAAGATGCCGAAGGGCAGTTCCTCGCCCTCGGGGCGGTAGGCGGGCGGCAGGAATTCCGGGTCCAGCCGGAAGGACAGTCCGTAGATGGTTTCGAGAAAGTAGTTGGTGCGCAGCACGTGGCGAAAGAAACGCTGGATCATCAGCAGCACGGCGCGCTCGCGCTCGTCGGCCACCGCGTTCACGGCGTCGGCGGCGTCGGCCTCCAGGCGGCGCGCGGCTGCCTCGCGCTCGCCCAGGGTGGGGTCGAACCGGGCCTCGAACCAGTCCACCAGCGCGGCCGTCTCGGCCCGGCGGGACAGCACTATGCGCACCACGTTCTGGGTGCTGTAGGCCCACTGGTTGTCCTTGGCCAGAAACACGTGGGCAAACCCGCAGGCGGCCTGCAGCAGCATGATGCGCTTGATGGGCCAGGATTCCTCGTCGGCCAGGATTTCCAGTTCATGCGGGGCGAACCACTTCACCAGGCGCAGCTTCTTGCGCAGGTTCTGCCACAGGGCGGAATCGTCCAGGATCAGGTCACCCTTGTGCGAGACGTAGAAGCTCATGACGGCTGTCTCGCCGGATGCGTCGGCGAAGGTGTCCGCGTAGGCGCGGTGCACGACGATATCCAGCCGCCGCATGATCCTGGCGATCTGCAGCAGCAGGCCCGTGGCCGGGGGATGGCGCATGGCCACCACGATGCGCGTCTCGCGCCGCACGTCGCACGGCTCCGCGGAAAGGTTCGCCCCTTCGGACGTCGCGGGCGCGCCGGGCACGGCGCACTGCTCAATGAGCAGGCCGGTGTCGTCGCCGCCGCCTATCTCGCGCAGCAGCCGGAAATGGCGGGCCGCCCGGACCGGATCGAACTTTTCCACGTATTCCACGTTGGCGCTGGCCAGAAACGCCGCGAAGGAGTCCATGTCCTGTTCCGGCAACTCGCCGCTGGCGCGCATGGCTTCCAGCGCGGCGGAGCACTGGTCGATTCCGGCGGGATGGGAGGCGGCAGATGCGTCGGCCGTGCGCAGGCTGCCCGCGCGGGGCTGCGGGGCCAGCAGAAATTCGTGCAGGCCCAGTTGCCCATCGGCCGTGGTGTAGATGCGGGCGGTCTCGATGTGCTCGCCCAGCAGCCCGGCCAGGATGGTTTGCAGGTCGCCCCGCAGGTCACCCCCGGCCGAGGGCGAGATGTAGGTGATCTTGCGGCCGTCCGGGCTGGCCAGGCGCACCGCGTGGTTGTCCGTGACCACGCGGCCGGAGATGATTGCCTGCAGGTGGTGCACCTGCTCGGTCACCGAATGGGTGCGCAGGTAATAGTCCGGCATGTTGGCAAAAAACCACGGCACCACCTGATCGGCGATGCCGCCAAGCCCGCCCTTGACGAGCGAGAGCGCTTCTTCCACTCCTTTGGCGCGGGGTTCGGCCATGGGACATCCTCCGTCACGGGCGGTTTGCCCTTCAGGATAGCGCAATGGCCCGCCGTGGCAACCGTTTTCTGACGCCGTGCGTAGTCGCCTTCGGTACCACCACACCCTTGCCCGCCCGTGCCGCCGCACCGCTTGCCAAGCCCGGCCCAAGCGGCCACAATGCGGCATCATATTCCCATCGGAGAGCATCGCATGACCAAGAAAAAAGACACGACCGACGCCGCCTATACCCGCAGCCAGGACCAGACCGGCCACCTGCGCGCGCTGGGCGTCAAGTCCGAATACCCGCACGCCGGACCCGGCGCGCACATCATGGAAGCCTTCCCCAACAATTTTCCGGACCGGCCGTACATCGTGAGCATCGCCTTTCCGGAGTTCACCTCGCTGTGCCCGGTGACCGGCCAGCCCGACTTCGCCACCATCGTCACGGAATACATCCCCGACCGGCTATGCGTGGAATCGAAAAGCTTCAAGCTGTACATGTTCGCCTACCGCAACCACCAGTCGTTCATGGAAACCATCACCAACACCGTGCTCGACCACATGACAGAGGCGCTGGACCCGCTGTGGTGCCGGGTTAAGGGGCTGTTCACCCCGCGCGGCGGCACCCATCTGCATGTGTTCGCCGAGCGCTTCAAGCAGGTGGACGCCGAGCGCGCGGCCATGGTGCGCGACATGGTTTCGGAATGGAAACGCGAAAGCGGACGGCACACGGCCTAGCGCCGCGCCGGAACGAGACAAGAAAAGCGCCGCCGGGGTTGCCCCTGGCGGCGCTTTTGCGTGTGATGATGGATTGATACGACAAGGCGCGGCACGACTGACCTGCCAGCCGACTGCGTTTGGCAGGGGGATATGCCTGCCGGGCAAGCCGTCGGGCCGGACAGGTCAGGCTGGCCGGGCAAGGCTGCTTGCCCCGGCAAGCGTGGCTGCAGGCGCTACTCGCTGAGGCCCGGCAACACCACCAGCACCTCGTAGCGCTCTTCGTCACGGTCGAAGGTGGTCCGACCGATGACCTTGAAGCACTGATGGTTGTAGATGATGTCGAAAATCCGCTCCAGGTCGCGGCCGTCGGCGATGTCGACGCTGTAGTACCCGGCGACGCTCCACGGACCCCACACGTCAACCATGCCGCGCAGATAGAGCGAATTGATGTCCTCATCGCGCTGGCGGGTGTATTCGTCGAGTTTGGCGCGCCAGTTGTAGCCCATGCGCAGGCTGCCCTTGTCGGCATCCTCCACCCCGACGCTGTGGTCGTGCTGGGTCACGTCGCCCGTGTACGACGACCACGCGGAACGGCTGCGCCACGACAGCCAGGCCACGGGGAAGTACTCCACCTCGCCGTTCATGTCCTCCATGGGCCGCCGCTCGTATTGCGAAAGCTCGTCGTCGCGGTTCGCCTCCCGGATGTCGTAGCCGTGCGCCAACTTCACCCGCAGAAAATCGAGATAATCTGTTTTCACCGCCGGTTCGGCCTCGCCCTCGGCGTTGGTCTGCATCTGCACCACCTCGCGCTTGCGCGTGAGGATATTGGTAATGGAATACACCAGATCGTTGCGCGCCCCAATGCGATCATCGTCGTCGTAGCTAGGGTTGTCGTCCTGGTCCACCAGCGGCAGATTACGGTATTCCACGCGGGGCTGCACCGCATGGCGGATGCCGGTCCAGCGGCTTTGTCCCGCCTGCTCGGCCGACAGGGTGAGCGGTGCGCTTTCCAGATGATAGACGCGGGCGAATTCGGTCATGGCCGCCACGTTGTAATCGGGCAGGGTGCGGGCTTCGCCGGAGGAATCCCCCCCGTCGCCGGGCAGGCTTTCGCGGCGCTCGGTGTCGTACACGGTCTGGCGCAGCCCCACCGACGAGATAACCGAACCATACTTGCCGTTCACCGGCAGCACCACCTGCGGATGCACGTCGTGGCGCGCGCCCTGGGTGCCGTTGCGGCGATGGAAGTACACCGACTGGGCGGAAGCCTGCACTTCCAGCGGCAGCCCCTCGAACAGTGCGCCCCGGTGCAGGTACACGTCGGCCTCGGGCAGACGCTGGGGCAGCGAGTCGGAGGAATAACTCCGGTTGCCGTTGCCCAGTTCGGGATTCTGATCATACCGGCCGCTCAAGGCCACGGAAACACGGTCCCAGTCGCGGGTCAGCATGATCTGGCTGGTGCGGTAGCGGTCGCGTTCGTTGATGTCGCGCCCGAACAGTTCGAACATGTTGGTGCGCGAATTCTCGAAGCCGCCAAGGCCGTACTTGAATTCCCGCAGGTAGTTCTGGTCGGAGACATAGTCCAGATCGCCCTTGAGCCGCCAGCGCGGGTCGCCCAGGCGCGTCTCGAACATGCCGCGCAGCCAGAACCGCTCGTTGTTGGTGCGGACCAGATTGTCGTTGCTGTCGATGGGGTCGTCGTCATCGCTGCCAACGGTCTTGCTGTCGTTCATCCAGTCGAACCGCAGCCAGGTGGTCTGGTCCGAGGTGGGCCGGGCCCGGTATTCCACGCCGTGCATGAAGCCGCGCTCGGCCATGAAATACTCGTTGAGCGTCACGTCGCTGGTTTCGTTGACCACCCAGTAGTACGGCTGGTTGTAGTAAAAACCATCGCGCGAGCTGATGCCATACTGCGGCATGAGAAAGCCCGACTGGCGGGTGCGTTTGGCGGGCATGACGAAATAGGGGGAATAGGCGACGTCGTTGTCCTTCACCTGAAAGTTCGAGCGCCACAGCCGGGCGTAGCCGTCAAGTTCGACCACGGCCTCCTCGGCGGTCAGCGACCAGGCCGGGGTGTCACCGTCACAGACGGTGATCTTGGCATCGGTGAAGGTGTAAATGTCGCCCCAGTTCTTGTCGATGCGTTCGCCCGCGAAGTAGGCGTGCGGCTCGCCCATGAAGATGCGGCCCTTCTTCAGCCAGCCGGTGCGGCTGCGCAGGTCGAATTCCCCCTCTTCGGCGGAAATGTCGTCCTTGCCCAGGTGCACCTCTACGTTGCCCTTCAGGTATACCCAGTTGGTGGCGGAATAGTAGCGGATGTAGTCGGCCTTCAGGTAGTCGCTGCCGCGGCGCAGGGCCACGCGGCCCTCGGCCTCGATGATCTTGCTGTCGTTCTGCGTGGTGACGGAATCGGCCGTGAGGTTCCAGGTCACCTCGCGGTCGTCCTCGGTGCGCATTTGCAGCACGTTGGGCTGCGGCTGCTGGGCGTGCGCCCCGCCCGCGAACAGGATGCCGGAAAGCAGCAGGAACACATACGCCGCAAACCCGGCGAGCGGGCGGAATCTACCGTCTGTCATGCGCGGTCCGGATCATCCGGGCATGAGCCCGGTTTATGGAGTCACGTGGTTTTCTGATGCCCCGGCGCATCCGATGCATCTGTGCGCACCGGGCACGCCGGGCACGCCTGAACGCACAGGCGCGCATCGGCGCGCGGCGCGGGCGTCGAAGATGTTGAATGTCGCGGCGCGAGGGAGTACAACCGCTCCCTGCACAATACCGGGACCGCAGTCGTTTACCACAACTTTCCCGACAGGAAAAGCCGCCGGACGGCCCCCGTCCCGCCCCCTGCCCTTCTCCCGCAGAAGATCGCCCCCGAATTCCTTCGCCGGAGCCGACCACGGAGCCTCGCATGACCATCGACTACAACAAGATATCCGTCCGCGTGCGCCTTGGCGCGCTGCGCCGCAACTTCGAACTGCTGCGCCGCTTGGCCCCTGCCCCCATGGCGGTGATCAAGTCCGACGCCTACGGCCACGGCCTGCTGCCCGTGGCCCGCACGCTGGAGGCCGTTGGTGCCGACTCCTTCGCCGCGGGCACCGTGGGCGAATGCGCCCTGCTGCGCGACGGCGGCATTCCCGGCCGCATCGTTGCCCTGCTGGGGGCCACGGACGCCACCGACGCCGAATGCTGCATCGCCCGGTCCATCGTGCCCGCCGTGTACTCCGCCGATCAGCTGGAAATGCTGGCGTCCCGCGCCGCGCCTGGACAGCAGGTGGACATCGCCCTCAAGTTCGACACCGGCATGGCCCGCCTGGGCTTCACCGAGGCCGACCTGCCCGCCCTGCTCGACAGGCTGCACGCCCGGCCCATGCTGCGCCCGGTGCTGGCCATGTCGCACCTGGCCGTGTCCGACGACCCGGCGCGGTCCGACTTCACCCGTGAGCAGGGCGAAATCTTCTCGCGCATCCTGTCCGGCGTGCGCGGGGTCTGGCCCGCCGTGCAGGGTTCGCTGGCCAACTCGGCGGGGCTGCTGGCCCACCCGGAACTGCACTTCGACGTGCAGCGCCCCGGCATCGCCCTGTACGGGTCGAACCCGCTGCGCGGAACCGCCTTGGCGCACCTGGGCGACGGACTGGAACCGGCCATGGATGTGGCCACCCCCATTCTTCAGGTGCACCCCCTGCCCACCGGGCGTTCCATCAGCTACGGGCGCACCTTCACCGCCCCGCGCGACATGGCCGTGGCCATCGTGGCCGCTGGCTATGCCGACGCCTACAGCCGGGGGCTTTCCGGCAAGGGGGCCATGACCGTGCACGGCCGCCGCGCGCCCATCCTGGGCCGGGTGTGCATGCAGATGACCGCCGTGGACGTGTCGCACATTCCCGGCGTGGCCGCAGGAGATGCGGCGTACCTGATGGGCGGCCCCGGCGAGGCGCTGACGCCCGACGATCTGGCCGACCTGTGGGGCACCATATCGTATGAAGTGCTCTGCCTGCTGGGCATGAACCCACGCACGCACGAGGCATAGCCGCGCGGCCGGATGCCCCCAACCGCCGCGCCATCACGGCTGGCCAGCCACGCAGCCGCGCGGGCACGCGCCTGCGTGCAACAGGCCGGACGCGCACCGTCCCTGCCCGGCCTTGCGCCGCGCCGCCAACACGCCTGTTGACACCCGCGCCCCCTGCGACTATAGACCCTGTTTCTGCCTTGCTCGCCCCGCGTGAGGGCGGGCCAAAGCCCACAAGGAGGAATCCCATGAGGAAGTTTGAAACGCTGCTGCTCCTTTCCCCGGAGCTGGCCGCGGATGCCCGCGAGGCGCTGCTCGGCACCCTCACCGGCGTCGTAGAGCGTGAACAGGGCAAGATGGTCGCCGCCGACCACTGGGGCATGCGCGACCTCGCCTACCCCGTCCAGAAGCACATGCGCGGCTACTACGTGCGCCTCGAATACCTCGCCCCCGGCGAAGTCGTGGCCGAAGTGGAACGCAACATCCGCATCTCCGACGGCATCTTCAAGTTCGTTACCGTCAAGCTGGCCGACGCGGTCGAGGAGGTTGCATAACATGGCCTTCAAGAAGAAGTTCACCCCGCGTCGCAAGTTCTGCCGCTTCTGCGCCGACAAGGACCTGCCCCTCGATTACAAGCGCGCCGACATCCTGCGCGACTTCATCACCGAGCGCGGCAAGATCATCGCGCGCCGCATCACCGGCACCTGCGCCCATCACCAGCGTCTGCTCACCCGTGAAATCAAGCGCGCCCGTCAGATGGCCCTCTTGTTCTACACCGCGGGTCATTCCAGCGACGTCAAGAAAAAGAGCCAGATCTAGGAGGATGGGATGAAGCTGATCCTTCGTGCTGACGTTGAAAATCTGGGCCGCCTCGGCGACGTCGTGGTGGTGAAGCCCGGTTTCGGCCGCAACTTCCTGCTGCCGCAGGGCCTTGCCATGCTGGCCTCCGATGCCAACCTGAAGGCGTTTGAACTGGAGCGCAAGAAGCTTCAGGCCAAGATGGACGCCCTGCGCACCGCGGCCTCCGACCTGTCCGCCAAGATCGCCGCCACCGAACTGGTCATCCCGGTTCGCGTGGGTGAAAACGACAAGCTCTACGGTTCCGTCACCACCGCCATCATCGGCGACGCGCTGGCCGAAAAGGGCGTGGATATCGACCGTCGCCGCATTCTGCTCGACGCCGCCATCCGCACCCTGGGCACGCACGAAGTGCGCGTCCGCCTGCACGCCGACGTGGTGGCCACCCTGAACGTCAAGGTTGTTGCCGAAGACAAGGTGAGCGATGCCGCAGAACCCGTCGTGGACGCCGAGCCGGAAACCCCGGCCGAATAGCCACACCGATTCCGACGCCGCCTCCGCCTACCATGGCGGGGGCGGCGCTCCCGATCCGACGGAACGCGCTTCCGCCGATCTGTTGCGCCGAGTCCCCCCGCACAGCACCGAAGCCGAACAGGCCGTGCTCGGGGGGATTCTGCTTCGCAACGCCGTGCTGCATTCCGTGGTGGACACGCTGCGGCCGGAAGACTTCTACCTGCCCGCCCACCAGCAGATCTACGACGCCTGCCTGGAACTGTACCGTCGCAACGCCCCCATCGACCTCGTGACCATGGCGGAATACCTGCAATCGCAGAGCCGCCTGGAAGGGGTTGGCGGGGCCGTGTACCTGGCCGAGCTTGCCCAGTCCACCATCAGCGCCGCCAACGCCGAGCACTACGCCACCATCGTGCGCGACAAGGCCCTGTTGCGTTCGCTGATCGGCGCGGGGTCGGAGATCATCAGCAACTGCTACGACGCCTCGCGCGAGGTGCAGAAGCTGCTGGACGAGTCGGAGCAGGCGGTGTTCGCCATTTCCGAGCGCGTCAGCGGCAAGATGTTCCGCGGGGCCAAGGAACTGGTGCACAAGGTCTTCGAAGACCTGGTGAAGCGCTGCGACCGCAAGGAAGTGGTCACCGGCGTCACCACCGGCTTCGTGCAGCTGGACCAGATGACCTCGGGCCTGCAACCGTCGGACCTGATCATCGTGGCCGCGCGCCCCTCCATGGGCAAGACCGCCTTCGCGCTGAACATGTGCCTGCGCGCCGCCGTGAACCAGAACACCCCCGTGGCCGTGTACTCCCTGGAAATGTCCATGGAGCAGCTGGTCATGCGCATGCTCTGCTCGCTGGGCAAGGTGGACCTGTCCAAGGTGCGCAAGGGCTTCCTGGACGACGAGGACTGGCAGCGCCTGTACCACGCCGCCGACGTGCTTTCGCAGGCCCCCATCTACATCGACGACACCCCCGCCATCACCACCCTGGAACTGCGCGCCCGCACCCGCCGCCTGCGCGCCGAAAAGGGCGTGGGCCTGGTCATGGTGGACTACCTGCAGTTGATGCGCTCCGCCCGCCGGGTGGATTCGCGCGAACTGGAAATTTCGGAAATCTCGCGCTCGCTGAAAGCCCTGGCCAAGGAACTGAACATCCCGGTCATCGCCCTGTCGCAGCTGAACCGCAAGGTGGAAGAGCGCACCAACAAGCGCCCCATGCTTTCGGACCTTCGCGAATCGGGCGCCATCGAGCAGGACGCCGACGTGATCATGTTCATCTACCGCGACGACGCCTACAACAAGCGCGACGACAACCCGCGCAAGGGCATCGCGGAAATCATCATCGGCAAGCAGCGCAACGGCCCCGTGGGCGTGGCCGAACTGGCCTACCTGCCCTCGTACACCGCGTTCGAGGATTTGACGTTCGTCCCGCCGCCGCCCTCCGAGGGGTATGGGGATTGAGTCATCGGGGCTGCCGCAAGGTGGCCCCTTTTGTTTGGTGGTGCCGAGGCGTGGGATAGGGTGCTGGTCGACCAGGGGATGGGAAGGGGGAGTGCGCGGTTACACCCGGCTTCTACGAAGGCAGGTGTGCCCTGTTGAGCACCCTCGATTTCGTTATGCCTCCGGCGGGCAAGGGGCCATCGTTTCATGGCCCCTTGCCCGCCGGAGGCATAACGAAATCGAGCGTGGACGAAAACACTCCCGTGTATTCGTAGAAGCCGCATCCAACAGGGCACGACACTTCACCACGCTCCGCGTCATCCCCCCCTTGCTACTGCAACCCCAAATTAACCCTGCTCCCCCCGCCCTTGGCGCCATCTCCACCCTCCGCACCGGCGGCAGGCGCAACCTTGGCCCCAGCCAGAAACACCCGCTCGCCCAAGGCCGGGTCAATCTCCAGCAGCTTGTCGCGCACGGCCTTGGCCCGCGCGGTGGCCAGCTCCTTCAGCGCTTCGGGCGTCACCTCGTAGTGTTCCTTCAGCGCGGCCTCCATCACGTCGGCAGGCTGTGATTTCGTAAAGCCCACCACGTTGCGCGGCTTCTCGAAGGGTGCGTCCCTGTACACCTCTTCCAGCAGATCCTCATATTCGTCCTTGTCGATGGCCACGTCATCCGCGTTCACCCGCGCCCGCTCGGCACGCGACAGCGAGGCGTGCTTGGCTTCGCGCAGCGCCCGCAGCAGGGCCTGTTCCTTCAGGCCACGCGTGTCGCCGACCGGCTCGGCCGCGCCCTGCACCTCCAGCTTCAGGCGCGGGCGCTGGCGCAGCACCTCGACAACGGCGCGCAGGTCCTTTTCCGCCGCCTCGTTCAGCGTTGCCACGCCGGGCGGAAACTCCACGTAGCGCATGTCCTTGCCGCCACTGCCAAGGCTGAGCACGCTGCCCACCAGGGCGAAGGGCGAGGTGACCACCTTGACCATCAGGTTCAGCACGGCCTGCATGATCACCCCGCCGAGGCGGAATTCCGGATCGTCCAGCCGCCCCTTCACGGGCAGGCGCAGGTCCACGTTGCCGCTCATGTCCTGCAACAGGGCCAGGCCCAGCTTCACCGGGTAGCTCGGCGCGTCGGGCCGGTTGTCCTTGCTGCCCAGCTCTATCTGGCTGAGGGTGAAATGATTGTCCGCGTCCAGCACCCAGTTTTCCGCCTTCACGGCCACGTCGGCGGAAAAGCGCCCGTGCTCCACGGGGTAGGCGATGTACTGCACTGCATAGGGCGACAGGGGCACCAGATCGAGCCCGGACATGGTGAAGCGCATGTCCGCGAACACGGGATGAATGAGCGGATTCACCGTGCCCCCCACCAGCACCGGCACGCCTTCGATGCCCGCGCGCAACTGCACTTCGGCACGCGAGGCCGGGTCCAGCGAGACGCCGGAAATGCGCCCCTCGATGTCGGACATTTCAGAGGCGAAGGCCGGGGACATGCGCTCGTCGCGAAAGCGCAGCGACCCGCCGGAAATGGACAGGCTGCCCACCTCCAGCGTGGTGAACGGGCCGGCGTTGGGCCGGGCCGCAGCCCCCGCTCCGTCGCTCTGGGCGGATGCACCAGAGGGGCCGGAGGATGCGGACGGGGTAGACGTTGCGGGCGACGATGCCGAATCCGTCGCCGGGCCGGACGCGGCCTTGTTGGCAGGTTGCGTGGGGGCGTCCGCCAGAGCCTCGGCATCCTTCGTCGCCGCCGGGGCCTTGGCGTCCTTCTCCGCTGCCGCCGGGGGCTTGCCGTCTTTTCCCTCTGCCGCCGGGGGCTTCGCCCCCAAAGCCCGGCTGATGCTGGTGGAACCATCCTTGAACACCATCACCGACAGTTTCGGCTTCTCCAGCCCCACCTCCTGCACGCGCAGGGAAAGGTCGCCCGACGGCTGCTGGCCGAAGCGCAACCCGCGCACCGAAAACCGCCGCAGCGAGGCCAGTTCCTGCTTGCCCCCGGCCAGCTTCAGCGACAGGTTGTCCAGCCGGGCCGCGCCCTCCACGTTCACCTCCAGCGCCGGTTCCGCCGCCTGTCCGGCGGATGCGCTCGCGGCGCGCGCCCTGCCCGCCCTGTTTGCCTTGTCCGCCGGTTCGGCCTGCTCGCGCAGGGCCACCTTGAGTTCCGACGAAACCTCGCCGCCGCCGAACAGCAGATCGGTCACCTCGCCCAGGTACGGGTCCAGCGGGCGCAGGTCCACCTTGGCCAGCTTGGAGTCCACGGTCATGTGCAGCGGTTGTGCCGTGCCCTTGGCCTTCACGCCGATGGTTCCCTGCTTCTGCCAGCGGGCGGAAAAATCCACGTCCAGCGACGCGCCGCGCTGCGGCGACAGCGGCCCGGTGACCAGGCGCATTCCCTCCAGGGTGAGGACGCTCGCATCCTTGGGCTGCCGGTCCTCGAAGGTCACCCGGCCCTCGTCCATGCGCAGCGAGGCCACGGAGAACTTCCACTCCGGCGCTTCCGGCGTGGCGGCGGCTTTCTGCGGGGCGGCACGCGAGGCCCCGCGCGCCGCCGGGCGCTGCCGCCCCATGTCGCGACCGGCCGCCTCTGCCTTGGCAGGCTGCGCCGTTGCCGGTCCCCCCGCCAGCGCGGCGAGGTCGATGGCGCCGTCCTTGCCGCGCACCACCCGGACATCGGGCTTCGTCAGCATCACCGGCCCCACGGCCACGGTGCGTGCCGCAAGGTCCACGGACGTTTCGGCCACCTCCAGCCTGCCCAGGCCCACCGAGGGCTGCTTCTGCCCGGCCAGCGATAGAGACAACCCCGACACCTGCGCCGCGCCCTTGCGCAGCACGAATCCGGGCGCATCCGGCGTGGCCGGCGAAAGTTCCATCTCGCCCTGCGCGCCCGCCGCCCCGGCATCCAGCGACAGGGCGGGCACCGCCTGGGCAACGTACCCGCGCACCGGCACCAGCGGCAGGTCGCGCGCGTCCAACCGCAGGGCCACGCCCAGCGGTTGCAGGGTCAGCGTGCCCTCGGCCTTCAGGGTGCCCGCGCCGTTCTTCGGGGCCTCACCGGACTTTCCCAGCGCGCCCGCCTTGCCGGTCCCGTCGTCCATGCGCAGCGAGGCGGTGAACGCCCCACCGCCCCTGGGCGCGGCCTTGCCGCCGGGCGTGGCGAAATCCGTAAGGGTGACGGCAAGATCGTTCAGCCGCACCTGCGCGCCGCCGGGCACCGAGGCGTCCTTCCAGACCACCGTGGCATTGCGCATGTCCAGGGTGCGCACGTTGACCACGAAGGGCGGCTCGGACTTGGCCTGGGCAGCGGCGGGCGGCGCGGAGACGGCCGGGGCTGCCGTGCCCACGGACGCCGCACCGCCAGCGGAACCACCCGGCGCGCCGGCGGTGGCGTTGGCCGCAGCCCCACCCGCTGTCGCGGTTCCCGCCAGGGTGGGGGACTGGCCGCCCGGCTTCACTTCGGCCTGCTTCTTCGCGCCCGCCGGAGCCACGAAGCCCAGCCAGTCGATGCTGCCGTCGGCCAGGCGTCCGGCCCGGGCCAACAGGCCGTCCAGGTCCACCCGGCGCACGTCCACATGCCGGTCCAGCAGCGAGAATTCCTCCACCTCCACCATGCCCGAGGTCAGCCCCAGCACGGCGTCCTTGCCGTCGGGCGCGTTAACGCGCAGGTCGTGCAGGGTCACGGAGCCCGCCAGCCCGAATTCCACGTCGTGCGCGGCGGGCTGCTCCACCACCAGCTTCAGGTTCACGCCCAGCCGCCCCGATTCCAGGCGCAACGGCGTAAACGCGGCCAGGTATTCGCGGTACTGGGTCAGGTCCACCTCGTCGGTGGCCACGTCGAACTCGGTGCGCAGGTGCTCGGCAAAGGGCAACAGCCGCCCCTGCACCGTCAGCGCCCTGCCGTCCACCGTGGCGTTCAGGCTGGGGGTGATGGCGCGCTCACGGTCGCGCTCCATGGTGGAGGTGAACGGCACCACGAACTGCAACTCGGTGATGGTGTGGATGGTCTTGAGCGGCGCGTCGTGAAAGATCACCGTGCCGTTGACCACCTCGAAGTCGCTGGCCGCGAAGGGGAACAGCGGCTTCTTCGCGTCGTCCGCGCGGTCCTTCTTCCCGTCCTCGCCCTCTCCGTCTGGCGGGATGAATTCCGAGAAGGAGTACCGCCCGTCGCCAAAGTGGGCCACGTACACCACCGGGTTTACCAGCCGCACGTAGGCCAGCACCGGGGCAAGGCGCAGCGCGGCGGAAAGGCCGGGCGAAAATTCCAGCGCGTCGAAGGTCAGCAGGTCGCCGTCGCCGGTGGGGTTGGGCACGCGCACGCCCTGGATGGACAGCGCCCACGAATACGGGTTGAAGCGCACCCTCTCCACGGTGCAGCGCACCCGCAGCTTGTCGGACAACTGGTCTTCCAGCACGCCGCGCATGAGCGGCGGCATGGCCAATCCGGCCAGCACGCCCCATGCGGCGACGATGCCCACGATGCTGTAGGTCCAGCGGCGCACCCGCCGCAAGGCCCACCACCCCTTGCCGCGCGATGCAATGGCGGCAGGCGACCACCCCGACGCACTCTTTCCCGGCTTCGTGTCCATATGCGCTCCGTGCCCAGGGATTGATGATTCTGCCAACACCATAGAGTACTTGCGCCCCCATGAGAAGGGGGGTGCGCCACAACGCGGGGCAACCCTACCTCGCGCAGCGGTTGTCTGACGATGCAACTGCCACGCGGGCGGCCGCACGCGCTCGACGCCGGACACAAAAAAACTGCCGGGCACACGTCCCGGCAGCGCCGCACGGTCCGCCCGCAGGGGGCGTGAATTCCGGTTTCTTGCGACCCTACACGTAGGGCAGGAGCAGCACGGGTATCTCGCCGTCCTCTTCTTCGCCATACAACAGCCCGGAACGCTGCATGGCCCCGTAGATGGCCACCACGTCGCGGCCCTTGCCCCCGCTGACGCGGGCGGGTTCGTCCAGGCCAGACCGGTCTCCCGGCGCGCCATACACGTTCAGGTTGTCATCGCCGTCGCCGCCGCGCACCACGTTCTGAACCAGATCGCCTTCGGCGTAGTAGGCACCCGGCAGGCCGTCCACCTTCCATGCCGTGGGGGAAAGCCCTCCGGGCCCAAGGTCTCCCCCCTTGCTGACGTGGCGTTTGCGGCCCAGTTCCAGCACGTCGTCGCCCTCGCCGCCGTCGTAGGTGGCGAAAAACGAGGTAGTGGCCCGCATGACGTCGTCGCCCGCGCCCCCCGTAAATTCGGTGGTGTGCGCCGCGTTGACGGCAAAGGTGTCTCCGTCCTGCCCGCCATCGGCAGTGCCCCGCTCGTACAGCCCGGCAAATGTGTCGCGGCCTTCCTCGCCGAACAGGTTGGAAGCCCGGAACCGTCCGTCGAAAGTATCGTCCCCCAGTCCGCCATTGATGATGGATCGCCGGAAATCGCCCTTGACCGCATCGTCGCCCAGACCCGCCTTGACCAGGGAAAGGGCGACAAGGTCCATCTTGAAACTGTCGTTGCCGTCGCCCGCGTCAATGTCCGCAAAATGCATCTCGCCCCTCAGCCTGTCGTCACCAAGCCCCCCCCTGACGATGACATGGGCCATGGTGCCATCCAGCGTATCATCGCCATCGCCACCATCCAGCAGCACGTGCATGCTGTTGTCCAGATTGATCCGGTCGTCGCCAACCCCGCCGGAAAGCAGCGCCATGCCGCCCTCACCAGACGCGGCGTTGCCGCGCACGGACCCCAGGATGCTGTCGTTGCCGTCGCCGCCATCCACTCCGCCGCTGCCGCCCAGCGAAATGACCATGTCGTTCCCGGCCCCGGCGTTCACCTGCCGGTCGCTTATCCGGATCAATATGTCGTTGTCCGCCGTGCCCTCGAAGGTGACACCATCGGTGGCCTCCTCCAGCGTCACGCTGCCGTCGGGGTTCCGCACCACCCGGGTATCGGCGGTGATCTCGCCGCGCGCCACTTCGGTGCCTCCCTTGCTGACCACCACGCGCCACTCCTTGCTGCTGTTGCCGTCCTTGTCCTGCTCGTAGGGGGCCAACATCCGCACGTCCAGCCCGTCGACACTCCTGGCGTTCAGGCCCACCGCACTGCGGGCCATGATGCGGTTGTAGTGCACTTGCTGTTCTTCGGACGCTTTCGAGACGTTGCCAAACTCGAACACCACGTCGGGCGTGCGGGTGGAAATGGTGTCGTAGGCGTCGGTCAGGCTGCCGCGCAGGCTTACCGGCCCGGTGCCGTACCGGGCGCGGCGGGCCTCCTGCTGTCGTTCCCGCGATTCGCGCAGCAGGTAGCCGGAGATGGGGGAAAGGATCATGGCGTTCCCCCGTGACTGGTTGCCGTCACAAAGACATATCGGCACGCCTTTACGCATCTTTACACCGGATGTGGCGGCAAACAGAAAAACGCCGCCCCGGCGAACCGGAGCGGCGTGAAGAGGGCATGGGAATATCTGCAAATGAGTTGCGTTGCGGCGTGACCGCAAAAGCGCCGGAGACCGGAATCCGGATACTACCCCGTCACGGTCAGGCGCAAAAAGCGCTTCTTGCCCAGCTTGACCACATAGCTGCCGGGGGCCAGCGGGGCCATGGCGTCGTCGCAGCGCACGCCGTCCACGGACAGCGCGCCTTCCTTGATCAGCCGCTTGGCCTCGCCGCGCGACTTGACCAGGCCCGCCGCTTCCAGGAACACCGGCGGGGTGCTGTCCTCGCCCTGGGCGCAGCTGTGTTCGGGGGCGTCGTCGGGCACGCCGCCGCCAGCGAACACGGCGTTGAAGCCCTGGCGGGCTTCGGCGGCCTTGTCCTCGCCGTGGTAGCGGGCGGTGATCTCGAAGGCCAGGTCTTCCTTCACCGCCTTGGGGTGTGCCTCACCGGCCTGCACGCGGCGCTTCATGTCCGCGATGTCTTCCAGCGAACGGGCGGAGATCAGCTCGTAGTAGCGCCACATGAGCTCGTCGGACACGGACATGATCTTGCCGAACATGTCGGACGGCGGCTCGTCGATGCCCACGTAGTTGCCGAGGGATTTCGACATCTTCTTCACGCCGTCCAGCCCTTCCAGGATGGGCACGGTAAGGATGCACTGCGGCTCCTGCCCGTACTGCGACTGGAGCGTGCGGCCCATGAGCAGGTTGAACTTCTGGTCGGTGCCGCCCAGTTCCACGTCGGCGCGCAGGGCCACGGAATCGTACCCCTGCACCAGCGGGTACAGGAACTCGTGGATGGCGATGGGCCGCCCCTCGCGGTAGCGCTTTTCGAAGTCGTCGCGCTCCAGCATGCGGGCCACGGTGTAGCGCGAGGTAAGGCGCACGAAGTCGGCGGCGGAGAAGGCGTTCATCCAGCGCGAGTTGAAATCGATTTCGGTCTTTTCCGGGTCCAGGATCTTGAAGACCTGCTTCTTGTAGGTCTCGGCATTTTCCATGATCTGTTCCGGCGTCAGCGGCGGGCGGGTGTCCGAACGGCCCGAAGGGTCGCCGATCTGGCCCGTGAAGTCACCGATCAGGAAGATGACGGTGTGGCCCAGCTCCTGAAAATGGCGCAGCTTGTGGATGAGCACCGTGTGGCCCAGGTGCAGGTCCGGCGCGGTGGGGTCGAAGCCCGCCTTGACGCGCAGCGGCGCGCCGCGCGCGATCTTCTTGCGCAGTTCGGCCTCGTCGATGAGCTCGGCCATGCCGCGCTTGATGCGTTCCAACTGGGTGTCGATGTCGATCATGGTCTGCAACCCCTCTGCATGGTATCGGGACGGTCTTCCAGAGATGGCGGGTGGTGTCAACCCGATTGGGGCCGCCAGCCCGCATGGGCAGCGCGGGTCCCGCGCCGTGCCACCACGGCGGCCACGGGTTCAGTCGGGCAGGGTCTGGCCCGCCCCGGCGGGCTCCCCGCCCTCCGCGCCGGGCTGTTCCGCCGCCGGGCAGGCCACGCGCAGCGCGCGGATGGAGCGCGCCTTGCCGGTGGCATCTTCCACGTCCAGCAGCACCCCGTTCAGCGAACCGCGCCCCGTGGCCGGGCGAAAGCGCTGCGGCAGCTTGGTCAGAAAGCGGTCCACGATGACCTTGTGGTCCATGCCCAGCACCGAGGCCTCCACCCCGCACATGCCCGCGTCGGTGAGATAGGCGGTGCCGCCGGGCAGCAGCATGGCGTCGGCGGTCTGCACATGGGTGTGCGTGCCGATGACCGCACTGACCCGGCCATCCAGAAACCATCCCAACGCCTTCTTTTCGCTGGTGGCCTCGGCGTGGAAATCCACCAGACGGACGACGGGCTGCCCCTCTTCCGCCTCCAGTTGCGCCAGCAGGGCTTCCGCCGTGCGGAAGGGGCAGTCCAGCGGGTCCATGTAGGTGGTGCCGCACAGGTTCAGCACGGCAAGGCGATGGCCGCCCGGCAGGTCGTACACGCCAAGGCCGCGCCCCGGCGCGCCCGCCGGGTAGTTGGCGGGGCGCAGCAGGCGCGGCTCCTTGTCCAGCGGGCCGTACAGGTCGCGGTGCTTCCAGACGTGGTTGCCGGTGGTCAGGACGTCGATGCCCATGCCCAAAAGCTCGCGCAGGGTCTCGGCCGTCAGGCCGATGCCGCCCGAGGCGTTTTCGCCATTGGCGATGACCACGTCGGGCGCGTGCTCGCGCCGCAGGGCGGGCAGCAGTTCCTTC
The DNA here is from genome assembly GCF_003402415.2 of Nitratidesulfovibrio sp. HK-II. Classification (NCBI taxonomy): domain Bacteria; kingdom Pseudomonadati; phylum Thermodesulfobacteriota; class Desulfovibrionia; order Desulfovibrionales; family Desulfovibrionaceae; genus Nitratidesulfovibrio; species Nitratidesulfovibrio sp. HK-II. The sequence continues at coordinate 955,704 of NZ_AP036014.1, read as the reverse complement.
AGGGCCTGCCTGCCCGGCTTGCCCACGATGTCGCCGAAAAAGAGAATGCGCATGGTTCGGTGTTCCGTATCAAGGTGTAGCCGCCAACGCGGAAATTTTCGTTTCCGGCAAGGATGCGCCCCTGACGCCGCCGGAAACGAAAAGGCCGCGTTGGATCAGATGAGATAGGCGTCGTGTTCGCTGCCCGCGACAAGCCCCTCGGCCCGCGCGGGTATGCGCACCACCGCGTCCGCCCCGGTAAGGGTGCGCAGCAGGCCCGACTTGCCCAGCAGCGGCACGGCCAGCGGCGGCCCCCCGTCCCCCGGCCCAGTGCGGTCGGCAGGCTCGATGCGCACCCGCACCCAGTCCTCGCGCCCCTGCCGCGAAGCCACGTTGCGCGCCAGGCGCACCCGGCGCGCGGGCCACAGCGAACGGTCGAAGGCGTCCGCCCGGCCGGAAAGATGCCGCAGAAAGGGCATTCCCAGCACGAACATGACCACCTGGGCCGAGGTTACCTGCCCCGGCAGGCCCCACACCGCGCGGCAGCCGCCATCCTCCCGCACACGGGCAAGGATGGTCGGTTTGCCGGGGCTGATGGCAACCCCGTGGGCCAGCAGTTCCGCACCTTCGATGCGCGACAGGGCGGCCACGGTCAGGTCGCGCACGCCCACGGAACTGCCGCCGGACAACAGCACCACGTCGCCCCCCCCATTTCCCCACAGCGCCTCGCGCAGGGCCGCCTCCAGCGCGTCCAGATGGTCGGGCACGATGCCCAGGCAGCGCGCCTCGCATCCGGCCCGGCGCACCAGCGCGGCCAGGGTGTGGCTGTTCACGTCGCGCACCTGGCCGGGCCGGGGCGTGACCTGCGGGGCCACCAGTTCGTCGCCGGTGGAGATGACCACCACGCGCGGCGCACGGTGCACGCGCACCTCCGTGGCGCCCACGGCGGCCAGCATGCCCACTTCCTGCGGGCGCAGACGTGCCCCAGCCGCGAGCGCGGGTGTGCCCGCCACCGCGTCTTCGCCGCGCAGCATCACGTTCTCGCCAGGGGCCACGGCGCGGCGCATCTCGATGGTGCCGGCACCCAGGTCCTGGGTGTGTTCCACCATGATCACCGCGTCCGTCCCTTCGGGCATGACCCCGCCGGTGACGATGGCGGCGCAGCGGCCAGGCGCAACAGCGAAGGTGGCCGGGTGCTCGATGTCCACACGGCCGTCGCACTCGAGGTAGGCGGGGTTGGTTTCCGTGGCCCCGAACAGGTCGGCGGCGCGCACGGCGTAGCCGTCCATGCCCGCGCGGTCGGTAAGGGGCAGGTCTTCGGGGGCGATGACGTCCGCGGCCAGCACCCGGCCGTCGGCACGGTGCAGGTCCACGGTTTCCGGCCCCAGCGGAGGGAAGGCGCGCAACAGTTCGGTGAACGCCTCCACCGAAAGGACGTTGAAAAATCCGGTCATGGTCACGGGTGTTCCTTTTCCTGTCACGCGCGAGGCAGCGCGCGGAGTGAGCCGCATGGCCGCACCGCCCCCTGCGGTGGCGCAAGCCCGGCGCGAACACTTCTCCTACCCCTCCCGGTCGCTGCGGGCAAGGGAACCAGCCAGCCCAAGAATGTGGCCCGGACCATTGACACGTTTTTCATGAAAGGATACACATGCCGTATACGATTTATCAAATCGTAACACCGCCTCGCGCGGTGTGCTTCCCAAGACGCAACGCATCCCTCCCGCCTGCGCCCCCGTCGTTCCCGCCGACGGGGGCGCGCTGCGTTAAGAATCCGTGCGGAGACGCTGCCGCCTCAAGTGCTGCGCCCCACGCCGCCAGTCCGCAATCTGTTCGCCGCCGGTCAACCAGCCTTCAGCCCGCGCGCGCTTGACACCCCCACGCCCCCGGCGTAGGCAGGATGCTCCCCATTTCCGGAGCACACACTCATGCACGCATCCCCCTGCACCGGGGGCGGTGCCACGCGCGGCGTCCTGCTGGCGCTGGCGGCCACCGTCATCTGGTCCGGCAACTTCATCGTGGCGCGCGCGCTGGCCGACAGCATGCCGCCGGTATCCGTCTCGTTCGCCCGGTGGCTGGTGGCCACCTGCGCGCTGCTGCCCTTCGGCATCGGTCCGCTGCGGCGCGAATGGCCCGCCGTGCGCGCCCATCTGCCCTACTTCGTGGTCACCGGCTTCGTGGGCGTCTCGGTGTTCAACACGTTCATCTACGTGGCCGGACGCACCACCGCCGCGCTGAACATGGCGCTCATCGCCACCTCATCGCCCATCTTCATCATCCTGTTCTCGCGGCTGTTCCTGGGCGAGGCCGTGACCGCCCGCCGCCTGGCCGGGCTGGCCACGGCGGTTTGCGGCATCGTGGTGCTGGTGACGCGGGGCGACCTGGCCCGGCTGGCCACGCTCACCTTCACCAGCGGCGACCTGTGGATGGTGGCCGCCTCCATGCTGTTCGCGGGGTATTCGGTGCTGGTGCGCAAGCGCCCGGCGGGCGTGGGGCAGACCACGTTTCTCATGGCCACCTTCATTCCGGGGCTGCTGTGCATCGTGCCCATGCTGGCGTGGGAGCTTTCCACCGGGGCGGTGCCCGTGTTCACCCCCCAGGCCGTGATCGGGGTTGTGTACATCGGCCTGGGGGCGTCGCTCGTCGCCTACCGCTGCTGGAACCTGGCCATCGCGGCCATTGGCCCCAGCCGTTCGGCGCTGATCTATTATTCGCTGCCCGCGTTCAGCGGGCTGGAGGCGCTGGTGCTGCTGGGCGAACCGGTGACGCCCGCCCACTTCGTGAGCGGCGCGCTGATCCTTGGCGGCATTCTGGTGGCCACGCGGGAGTGAGGTTCACGCCCCGCCAATGGCTGTTTCTGAATGAGGATTTTCGTTCGTTGGCAAGGAAAACGAGCCTGCCATGAGGGAGTGCGGTAGCCGTTAGGCGAGCGCGTAGCGCGAGTCTTACGGATAGCGACCGCAAAGCGCGCTCTTATCGTATTCGACCGAGCCTTAGCTGTTTGGTGAGCTTGCGAGCCTTACGGATGAGGACAGCAGAGCTATGGCAGGCGAAGTTTGACCGCGTTGTGCACGATGCCCGTATCGCTGCTGTCCCCATCCGTACGGCTCGCAGACTCGCCTACGGCTGGGGCAAGGCTCGCAAGCTCGCCTAACGGGCACGCTCCGCGCCCTTCGGGTCGGTCAGCCAACGGGCGAAAAGACAATTCAGACACAGCCCTACCCCCGGAACTCGCCCACATCCATCCCCAACCGCGCCACCATCTTCTGGATGGCCACCCGCGACAGACCCGACAACCGGGCCGCCTCGGACACGTTGCCCCCGGTCTGGGCCAGCAGGTCGCGCAGGTAGCCTTGGGTGAACTGGTCGGTGACGCGGGCCTTGGCCGCCTTGTACGGCACCACGGTGTTGCCGACCGGCACGCTTGCGCCAGACGTTCCGCCCGCGCCCGCCCGGTCCGCATCTCTGGACGGGGCCGCCCCCCCGGTCTGCCCCATCCCCGGCGCGTTGCCGACGGCGGTGCCCTCGCGCCCCCCCGCATCCGCCTGGCGGGTCCGCAGCCAGTCGCCCGTGCGGCCATGCCCGCCAGCCGCCACGTGGCGCACCGTATCCATGCCCAGGACCTCACCACCACTGAACAGGGTCAGCCTGCGCACCACGTTCTGCAACTCGCGCACGTTGCCCGGCCAGTCGCGCCCGGCCAGGTGGTCGAGCACTTCCGGCGCCACGGTCTTCTGCGGCAGGCCCAGTTCGTCGCAGGCATTGCGCAGGAAGGTGACCACCAGCAGGGGGATGTCCTCCACCCGTTCGCGCAGGGGGGGCACCCGGATGGTGACCACGTTGAGCCGGTAGAACAGGTCCTCGCGGAATTCGCGCGAGGCCATGCGCGCCTCCAGGTCCTGGTTGGTGGAGGCCACCACCCGCACGTCCACGTTTTCCGTGCGGCCGGAACCCACGGGGCGGATTTCGCCCTCTTGCAGGAAACGCAGCAGCTTTGTCTGGATGGGTTGCGAAATGTCGCCGATTTCGTCCAGGTGCACGGTGCCGCCGTCGGCCATGGCGAACAGCCCCTTGCGGTCACGCTCCGCCCCGGTGAATGCGCCGCGCACGTGGCCGAACAGTTCGCTTTCCAGCAGGTGCTCCGGAATGGCCGGGCAGTTCACGGCCAGAAACGGCATGGCGGAGCGCGGGCTTTGCCGGTGGATGGTGCGCGCCACCATCTCCTTGCCGGTGCCCGATTCGCCGCGCACCAGCACGGTATAGTCCGACTGGGCCACGGTGGCGATGGTCCGGCGCAGGGCCTGCATGGCCTGCCCCTGGCCCACCAGGTCGTCGCAGGCGGCCCCCAGCGAAACCACATCGCGCAGGCGGCGGTTTTCCGCCAGCAAACGGCTGCGCTCCAGCCCCTTGCCCAGCACGCGGGCCAACTGGTCCGGCTCCACCGGCTTGGACATGAAATCGTAGGCTCCGGCGCGCAGTGCCTCCACCGCGGATTCGATGGACCCGTGCGCCGTCAGCACCACCACGCTCAGGTCCGCGTCCAGTTCCAGCGCCTGGGGCACCAGTTGCAGGCCGGTCATGCCGGGCATGCGCAGATCGGTGATCAGCACGTCCACCCGCTGCGCGCGCAGGTATTCAAGGGCTTCCGCCCCGGAAAACGCCTGCGCCACCAGCACGTCGGGAAACAGTTCCGCGGCCAGGCGCGAAAGCCCCCGTGCGAAATCCTGTTCGTCGTCAACAATGAGCACGTGCTGTCTGTGGGGCATCATTCCTCCCGTGGTGCTGTGTCCGTGCCGGTTCGGGTCCCCGTCCGCGAACCCGGCGCCGAAGCGGTCCGGGCATTGTCCGACGCCTGCGGACCGAACGGCGGGGCCAGCGGCACGGGCCCGGCGGGCGGGGTGGGACAGGCAGCCCCCACCACCGGCAGGCGCACCGTGAATTCCGCCCCGCCAAGCTCGGCGCTGTCGCCCGCCGTCACGCTGCCGCCCGCATCCACCACCAGGCCGTAGACCACGGCAAGGCCAAGGCCGGTGCCCATCTCCTTGGTGGTGAAGAAGGGGTCGAACACATCCTTGCGCAGGTGGTCGGGCACTCCGCTACCGGAATCGGCCACGGTGGCCACCACCTCGCCGGGGTTTTCGCCCCGGCGCACGCGGATGCGCACCCTGCCTTCGCCCGATGCGGGCAACGCGTCCAGCGCGTTGAGCACGAGGTTGCTGAAAATCTGTTCCAACGCCTGTTCACCCGCCGTCACCGGGGGCAGGTCCGGCTCCGTTTCCGCAGTGACCGTGGCGAATTTCTTGGCGGCCTGCACCCCGAAGACCTCCGCCACCGACCGGGCCACCCGGGCGATGTCCGCGGGGGCGCTCCCGGCGGCCTTGGGCCGGGCGAAGTTCAGCAGGTCGCGCAGCACGCGCTGGGCCTGCCGGGTGTGCCGCAATATCACGTCCAGGTCCGCCTGCTGCTGGGCATCGCCGGTGTTGCGGCGCAACAGTTCGGCGTAGCACAGGATGACCCCCAGGGGGTTGTTGATCTCGTGGGCGAGACCGGCGGCCAGCTTGCCCACGGTGACCATTTTCTCGCTTTGGCTGACCTGCGCGAACATGCGCTTTTCCAGGGTGGTTTCGCGCACGTAGACCGCAGCGCGGCCCGGCTCGTCCTCTCCCCGCGCCAGCGGGTACAGGTTGACCATGAACGAACGCCCGCCGGGCAGCACCACCTCGCGCGATTCCGCGCCCACTGCCGGGCCGGGCATGCCCGCCCCCGTGCGCCCCGTGCCCGCCACGGCCCGAACCTCGCCGCCGACCGGGTAAGCGCCCATGGAACCAGCGCCGCCGGGATTGCCGTCAGGCCCACCGCCATCACCGCCGCGCAGCGCGGCCAGCAGATCGCCGGAGGGCGCGGAGCCGCCGGAAAGTTCCAGCGACAAACGCCGCGCACCCTCGTTGGCGATGATCACCGAACCAGAGCCATCCACCAGCGCCAGCGGATCGCGAATGCCCTCGAACACCGATTGCAGCACGTCCATGTGGCGCACCAACCGGTCCAGGGCCGACAGGTTTTCGGCCACGGTGCCAAGCTGCCGCCCCAGCGCGGCCAGCACGTCCAGGTTCTGGCGCGCCGCGTCGTCGGCGTCGTCCCATTCCAGGCACAGCAGCCCTTCCGCCGCGCCCGCCTGCGCTTCCACCGGAACGAAGACGCAGGCCCCGCGCAGCAGGGCGCACCCGCCGGTCAGCACGTCGGCCAGGGGCTCGGGCAGGTCGGGCCGCCGGTCGCGCTCCGGCCAGGCGTAGAAGTTGTGCGAGGCAAAGGTGCACACGTAGGCGATGCGCCGCGCGCCGAAGCGCCGGGCGATCTGCGGCAGGGCGTAGCGCCACAGCTTGTCGCGGGTGCGCAGGCCGCGCATGTCCTCGAACAGCTTCACGAACAGGTCCACGTCGGCGCGGCGCTCGCCTGCCTCGCGCGAAAGCTCGGCGGTGCGCTCGTCCACCATCTGGCGCAGGTTGTCGGCGTAGCTTTGCAGGCGGGCACGAGCGTCGGCCAGGTGGTGGGCCACCTGCTCGATGCCGTCCACCAGTTCCTCGATCTCGTCGCCTTGCTCCAGCCGCGCAATGAGGGCCGCGGGTCTGTCGCCCCCGCCCTCTCCATCTGGCCCATCGCCTCCGTCCGCGCCATCGGCCCCGTCCCCGAGGGTGCGGCGGAACACCCCGGTCAGGCGGCGCAGGTTGCGCACCACCAGCACGCGGAACACCACGTTGGCGGAAGAAAAAAAGATCAGCGCGCACACGATGAGAAAGGCGAAATAGGTGGAGATGGACTGGCGCAGGTGCGACACCGCGTCGGAAACGGGCACCCCCACGTAGTCCAGGCCGACCACGGCATCCAGTTCCTGGCCAAACCCCCTGTTCCCGTACATCTCCACCAGTTGCGGGGGAGCGTCAGCGGGATCGCCGTGGCAGGTCATGCACTGTTCTGAAAAGGCCACCGGCCGGGCTATGACGTAGTACTGCTGGCCGTTCACCGTGTCGTAGCCGGTCCACAGCGACTGTTCCGGGTGCAGGCGGAAATGGCTGATCAGCCCCCGCTCGTGGGTGGTGGCCTCGAAGTCCGGATTGCGCGCGCCCATGGCCACGCGGCGGTAGATGTGGCCCGCGCCGTCGCTGTCCATGCGGTCCATGACCTGGCGCGAGATGTACGACGAGGACATGGCCTCGATGATGAATTCGCCGGGGTGGGTTTGCAGCATGCGCGGGCGCAAGGCCTCGCGCACGAAGCCCTGGATGGCGTCTATCTGCGAGAACACCAGCCGGGCCTTGGCATGCACCTCCTCTTCCAGCACCGTGCGCAGGTGCATGTACAGCACCGTGGCGAACAGCCCGCCCAGGCCGATGACCGCCACGGCCAGACCGGCAAGGAACTTGTGTTGCAGGGTGTGCGGTTTTGGAATGTACATGCGCGGGGAACGGCCGAAGACTCCGGCCGCCTCGTTGAAAGATGGGATGAAGGCAGCCTAGTCGCCGCAATGGTCCCCGTCAAGGAACCCCGAACCGGGCACGCGGGTCACGCGGGACACGCCGGTCACCACGGTCACGCGGGACAGCCTGTGCCCCGGAGCGGAGCACGCGAATGCGCTCCGCACCCGGCCATCAACGGGCCACGGCAGCTGCGGCGGCGGGACCGGCGGCCATCGGGGCCACGCCCGGCCCGGCGGCGGCAGGATCCCCGCCCTTCGCAGGACCCGTCGGTGTGAACCGCCAGGTGGAGCGGGAATTGATCTCCGCCTGCTGCGACATCTCCACGTCGGTGTAGTACAGCTGGCCGCTGCGGATGCCGTAGATGTCCTGCACCGCCCCGTAGTGTTGCAGCGCGGGCAGGTGCGCCACGACGCGCGGCCCCGCAACGAAGAACAGCGCCCACAGCACCGCCACGGAAACGCCAAGGGCGGCAAGCCGCCCGATGAAGGTATGACGCAACGTGTGTCGCATGAAAACTCCCGGAAGGGGGAGCCCGCCCCCGCGGAATGAGGCGGGCTCCCGTATGTCCCCTAGATCTTTGCGGTTATCTCGGGGAACACGATATAGAACATGACGTAGGCCATGGCCAGGGTGAGCACCAGGTTGAAGCTCTGGCCGCACACGTACAGGATGAGCGGCTTGCCGCCCTTGAAGTAGTGGGCCAGTTCGCGGAAGTTGGTGGCCAGACCGATGGCGGTGAAGGCAAGGCAGAAGAACCAGCCGCGCGCCGAGGCGGTAAGGCCCTTCAGCACGCCCTGGTCAAGCAGGGCCTTGCCCATGTCCGGGCCAAGGTTGCCGCTGATCAGCGAGAAGACGATGGACGCGGCCAGGAAGCCCAGCACGAACTTGGGGAAGCGGTGCCAGATCTCGCCCACGCCCACCGAATGCCCTTCGCGGCATTCCACGCGGGTGCACCAGTACACGGCCACGCCGAAGGCGGTGACGCCGATCAGCACGTTCTGGATCATCTTGATGGTGGCGGCCACGTACAGGGCCTTTTCACCCAGGAACGCACCGGCAGCGGCCACCGCGCCGGTGGCGTCGATGGTGCCGCCCATCCAGGCGCCGCCGAGAATCTGGGGCATGTCCACGGCCTTGATGAAGGCGGGCATGGCGATCATCATGATGGCGGTGAACACCAGCGACAGGCCGATGGAGAGGGTCAGCTCCTCTTTCTTGGCCCGGCACGCAGCGGCGGTGGCGATGGCGGCAGAGGTGCCGCACACCGACATGTCGGCCGAGATGACCACGTTCAGGGTCTTGGATTCCATCTTCAGGATGCGCTGGCCGAAGATGAAGGTGCAGATGAGCACGATGGGGGTGACCACCCAGGCCACGAAGATGCCGGGAATGCCGATGGCGATGATCTTGTCGAACAGCACCTCGGCGCCCAGCAGCACGAGGCCGGTCTTGATGAAGTATTCCACTTCCAGGGCCGGCTTGATCCACTTGGGCGTGCCCACGGTGTTGGCGATGAGCATGCCGATGATGATGGCCCAGGCCTCGGTGCCGATGCCCCAGTACTTCATGGTGGACTGATGGCCCATCATGGTGGCCAGGCACGCCACCGCGAACACGGCGATGAAGCCCGTCAGGAAGCCGGGCACCGACTTGCCCATGAACTTCATGCCGATGGCGAAGAACAGGCCCATGCCCACCATGAGCAGCGGCAGGCTGGTCAGCAGGTTCATGGGCTTGGACTTGGCCTTGTCGGCGGCCGACTTGGCCTTGGCGGCAGCGGCGCGCCATTCGGCGATCTTGGCCTTGGCCCCGTCGTTCAGGCTGGCATCGGCGAAGGCGGCGTCTGCGGCGGCCGTTTCGGCGGCCACGGCGGCGGCCAGGGCGGCATCGGCCTTGGTCTTGGCTTCCACGGCCTTCTCGGCATTGGCGGCGGCCTTGGCGTCCGCGGCGGACTTGCTCACGTAGAAGGAATCAAGGGGGTTGTCGGTCCAGCCGCCCGGAGTCTTCAGGAAGGCGGAAATGGCCTTGCCCGTGGGGCTGTCCATGGCCTTGACCTTGGCCTTGTCGTCCTGGGCCTTGTAGTAGGCCAGGGTCTTGAACGGGGCGCGCTGCGCCTCGGCGGCCATGACGGCGTTGGCCTTGGCGATCTTTTCGCCGTATTCCGCCGGGGGATTCAGCAGGTAGATGCAGATGCCCGCGATGATGATGACGAAGCCGAGCCAGATGGCCCAGTAGTCTTCCTTGGTCCACAGGTCGGACAGGCGCGAGTGCCCGTGGTCGACGACGACGTTGCTGTCGTTGGTTGCCATGTTAAGGTGCTCCTCCTTGCGGTTTGCCGCCCCCGTCGGCAGTGCGGACGGCGTGCCCCTCCGCTAATCAAGAGGCGTGCCAGACCTTGCAATGACAACCTGATCCTTTTATTTCAGCGCTTTGCACGGAGACAGCCATCATGAAGCTGAAAACAACAGTTTTCAGTGCAAACTTTTCTTTTCACCACTTGCTGCCTCCCCGGGTATGCAACGCGAACGGGCCGCCCCGAAGGGCGGCCCGTTGATGGTGACGATGCGTTGCCGTGCTCACCGGCCAGTGGCCGGAGAATGTGCGAAAGGGCCGACGCCTGGCGGCCGGGTGCTCAATCCTCGCGCTCTGTGCGGCGCTTGCCGTCGCTGCGGCACTTGCCGCACACCCCGAACAGGTACATGCGGTGCGAGGTCAGCACGTAGCCGTGGCGACGGGCCAGGTCTTCCTGAAGCCGCTCTATCTCGTCGTCCAGCACCTCGATGTTCTCACCGCAGGCTTCGCAGATGAGATGGTCGTGGTGCTTGCTGCCGTACTTCTGCTCGTAGCGGGCCACGCCATCGCCGAAGTGCACTTCCTTGGCCAGGCCGGAATCGCACAGCAGCTTCATGGTACGGTACACCGTGGCCTGCCCCACGGAAGGATCCGTGGCCTTCACCCGTTCATACAGTTCCTCGGTGGTCAGGTGGCCGCCAGCGCTCATGAACACCTCTACGATGAGCATGCGCTGCGGCGTGACCTTCAGGCCGTTGCGGGCGATGTACTCGTGAAACACGTCTATGGCTTGCTTCATGGGTCTCCTCGCGATGTGGGGCGTGGTCTGGCTGTCCTATACCGTGTGCCCGGCCAGCGCAACAGGGGCGTGCAATGGTACGAACAACAGGAACTGGAACAGCCTGGCCAAAGCCCCCCCTAACGCAGGATTCTCGTCCGATGTCCGCAGGGTTTCAGGTCCGCCCGACGGGCACGCTTCGCGCCTTTCGGGCCGGACCCAACGGGCGAAACGACACGTCAGGCCTTACAGCACCCGCTCCACGCGCCAGCCCCGCTCACCCGCCACGCGCTCCAGCGCGCCGCCGCCCAACACCGCCACCCGGCCCGTGCGGGCCGCCTCGGCCATGACGTCGGCCAGGGCGCGGAAGTGGTCGTTGGTGGTGGACAGGATTTCGTCGCGCATCTGCTGGCGCGCCGCGTCGGAATCGCCCGACAGGCGGCGGAACAGCGCGGCCGACCCCTTGGCGTCGGGCAGCATGTGCCGGTCCACGTCGCCGATGGCCCCCACGATGGCGTTGGCCAGTTCCGTGGACGAAAGCGACACGCGGCGCAGGTAGTCGGCCGTGGCGTCGTACACGTCCAGCGTGGCGGCCACGTTGGGGTCGCGGTACGAAACCTGCGCCAGCACCCCGCTGGCCCGGTCGAAGGCGCAGAACGCGCCGTAGGCCCCGCCCTGCACGCGCACGCGGTCCCACAGGAAGGCCATGCGCAGGTGCTTGAACACCACGTTGGCCGAGCCGTGGTAGGCGTAGCCCAGGGCATACAGGTCGGCCGCCTTGCCCACGTAGTTGACCTGCGCGGGCATGACCAGCGCCTCGGCGGCGGCCGGGGCCTCGCCGTAGCGCCACTGCGCGGTGGCCGATTCCGCCGCCGCGTCGGGCAGCGCCCCGGCCAGGGCGGCGGCCGGAGCGGCCACGATGCGCCCGCCCTCTTCGTCGGCAGTGACGTTCATCAGGCAGTTGGAGCGGCGCAGGACCAGCCCGCGCAGCGCATCCAGGTCGGCCAGCACGCCGTCCCAGTCCTGTTCCATGCGGTCGGCCAGGGTGCGCAGGAAGGTCAGGTACGACACGCCGGACGTGGCCTCGTCCAGCCAGCCCGCCTCGGTGTAGCCCGCGCGCAGCCGGGCCATGACGATGCCGTGGCCGGAAGGCGCCAGCACGTGCTCCTGGCGGGCCTTTTCCTCCAGCACCATGCGTTGGAAGCGTTCGCGGTCGTCGAACTTCGCCTCCAGCAGCACTTCGGAAAGGATGTCGTACAGCGCGGGCACGTTGTCGTAGGTTGCCTTGCCGTGCACCACCAGCCGCGCCAGGGGCTGGCGCGCGCCCAGGGTGGTGGCGAACAGGGTGTCTGCATCCATGCCGCCGGTCTTGCGGGCGATGCGCATGCCAAGGTCCACGAAGTCGCGCCTGGTGGTGCCCATCTCGAACAGGGCGCGCCCGAACAGCGGGACGAGGGGGACCAGGCGCGCGGGCACGGCGGACAGGTCGAAGGTGGTCTCGGTGTAGGCGATGCCCGAGGTGTCCAGGTCGTGGAACAACACCGGCACCGCGCCCGCCTGCCTGTCTTCGTCGGGGATGGGGCGGTTTTCCCGGGGCAGGTCTTCCAGCTGCAGGCCGGGGATGGTGGCCAGGGCCTCCAGGCTGTCCGGGGCCTCTTGCAGGCTGCGCAGGGCGCGGGTTTCCTCCACCAGGGCCACGCGCTCGCACTGGCGCAGGCTCTGGCGGTATTCCTCCAGCCGAGCCGCCTCGGCGGCCTCGCGGCGTTCGGCCAGCTTGCGGTCCGGCGTCAGCAGCACCGTGGCCACGTGCTGGTTGTCCAGCAGCCATTCGCGAATCAGCCCTTCAAAGTAGCGTTCGCCCGAGGCGACGCGCGCCTTGATGGCGGCCAGCGGGGCTTCCCATTCCAGCAGGGCCAGCGGGTCGCCGTCGTACAGCCAGGTGGTCAGGCTGCGCACCATCACCGAAAGCCCCACCGGGTAGCGGCCGGAATTATTCTCGCGCAGGGCGAATTCCACGCTGTTCACGGCGGCTTCCACGGCGTCGGCGGGCAGACCATCCTCGGCCAGGTCGGCCAGGGTCTCCATGATCAGCATTTCCACGTCGGACGCGGTTCTGGGATCGATGCCCCGCAACCCCACGGAAAAGTACATCTGGCGCAGGTCGCTTTCCAGGCCCACCCCGGCCACGTCCTCGCCCAGGCCCGATTCGATCAGCGCGCGCCGCAGGGGCGAGCCGGGCAGGCCCAGCAGGATGTGCTCCAGCATCTCGAAGGCGAAGTTGCGCTCCACGTCGGCGGTTTCACACAGCAGCCAGTTCATGGTCACCATGCCCCGGTCGTCGCCTTCCGACGCCGCGAACGGCGTTTCGAGCATGCGCGGCGTGTTGGAGCGGGGTTGCAGCGGCACGGCGGAATCCACCTCGATGCGCGCAAAGCGGGCCAGCACGGCGGCCAGGCAGGCCAGCCGGTCCTCTTCCGGGTCGTCGCCCCAGAAGAAGAAACGGGCGTTGCTGGGGTGGTAGTAGGTGGCGTGGAAATCGGCGAACTGCTCGTAGGTCAGATCGGGGATGCGTTCCGGGTTGCCGCCGGAATCGAGCCCGTAGGTGGTGTCGGGGAACAGCGATTGCTGCGACTGCTCGGACAGGATGGATTCCGGAGAGGAATACACGCCCTTCATCTCGTTGTAGACCACGCCCTTGTAGGCGAACGGGCCTTCCGGCGCCTCGGCCTCGATGTGCCAGCCCTCCTGCCGGAAGATTTCCTCAGTAATGCGCGGAAAGAACACCGCATCCAGGTACACGTCCACCAGGTTGCGGAAGTCCTGCAGGTTGGCCGAGGCCACCGGGTAGCAGGTCTTGTCCGGGTAGGTGAAGGCGTTGAGGAAGGTTTGCAGCGAGCCCTTCAGCAGTTCCACGAAGGGTTCCTTGACCGGGTACTTCTCGGACCCGCAGAGCACCGAATGTTCAAGGATGTGCGCCACCCCGGTGGAATCGGCGGGCGGCGTGCGGAAGGTTACGCCGAAGACCTTGTTCTCGTCGGCGTTGCAGCAGGAAAGCAGTTGCGCGCCGGTGGCCCCATGGCGCCACAGGCGGATGCGGCTGTTCAGTTCATGGACGGTGCGCTCGAAAACGAGGTCGAACCCGTGGGATTGCATGCGTGGGATTCCTCCGTGGGAGTATCGTGAAGGGGCTGCCCGCCCGGGGCGAAAGAAGGGCTCCGGGCGGCGCGTCAACGCCCCGCAGCCCTGTACCATGAACATTTCGGGGCGTCATGGCAACAGTGGGCGGCGGTCTGCGGCCGGGCCGGAAACCGTCACGCCCCGTGCGGGCGATGAAGGAAAAAAGGAGAAAGGACGGGGGCACGACAGCGCCGATCGCCCTGGCAGCCGGGGCCGCCCGGCCGGAACGCGCTGCGGGCAACCGGGCACAAGCGCTGCCCGACCTCAGCAGGGGCCGAGCGAATCCTCAATGCCCTCCGGCCACGCGGGTTCCACCCGGTCGCGGCCGAGGCCCTTGGCCCGGTACAGTGCGTCGTCCGCCAGGCGGAACAGGTCGGAAGGGCCGGTGACGACGATGCGCTCGGTGCTGGCCACCCCGATGGAGATGCGCACGGGAATGCGCGTGCCCGGCCCCACCAGAAAGGTGCCCTCGCGCACGGCAAGGCGCAGCCGCTCCGCGGCGGCCATGGCCCCCGCGCCGCCCACCCCGGGCATGATCACGGCGAACTCCTCGCCGCCCACCCGCGCGGCCACGTCCTGGGTGCGCAGGCCAGCCCGCAGAATGGCCGCCAGGGTTACCAGCACCCGGTCGCCCTCCTGGTGTCCCCAGGTGTCGTTGACCAGCTTGAAGTGGTCGAGGTCCAGCACCAGCAGCGAAAGGTCGCCCCCGTCGCGCAGGTGCCGGGCGAATTCCGCGTCCAGCATCAGTTCGAAATGGCGGCGGTTGTACAGCGAGGTCAGGGGGTCCACCAGGGTCAGCCGTTCCAGCCGCTGTTCCTTGCGCCCCAGATGGTAGCCGAACACGGCGAACACCAGCACCCCGCCCACGGCCATGTACACGTCGAGCACCAGCTCGTACCGGGGGTGGGTGGGGGTGAGGTCGAACAGCCAACGCAGCAACTGCCAGCCCAGCGGCGCGCCAAGGCCCAGCGCGGCCCCCTGGGCCAGACGCAGCAGACGTGCCGCCAATCGTGGTACGCCCCCCCCGCCGTTGCCGGTCATAATCCACCCCCGCGTTGGGCGCCCCCTGCTGCTTAGCGCATGTAGGACCGCGCAATGCGAAACACGTCGTCGTAGGCCAGCCGCGCCTTGATGCCAAGGGCCAGTTCCAGCGACATGGCCATCTTGTCGCGTACGCCGTCCAGCAATACCTGCTTGTGTTTTTTCAACCACTTGCGAACGAAGGGCGCATCAAAACCATCGGCCACCAACGCCATGCCGTCGGCAAAGAAGCGCGAGCCCAGATGTTCGAGGAAGGGGCGGCAGGCCATCCTGCCGTGATGGCGTGAAAGCAGGACGTAGAACAGCAGGGCCACGATGAGCCGGTCATCCTGCAGCCGGTGGGAAACGTCGAAGAACCGTTCGGCGGGGGGTTTTTCCCCGGCCTGGCGCAACAGTTCCTGGGCGTAGCCCAAGGCCTTTTCGGTGGTGATGGGTGGGGCGGGATAGCGGGCGGCGATGCGGGCCATGGTGCGCAGGGGGTTTTCACCCCCGGCCACGTCCATGACGGCCACGCGCATCAGGTCCAGCCGCCGGTCCAGTTCGCCGCGCAGCAGGTCGCCCCGCGCGGCGGCGCAACGGCGCACCCGGTCTTCGCCCATGTCGCCGCTGAAGGTGATCTCCAGCAGGTGCCGCACGAAGGGCTCGGAGGTGAATTCCGCCTCCTGGTCCAGCCCCTTGAAGTTGCGGCGGTTGCCCACCAGCTTCTTCAGGGAAAGCCAGTAGGCGGCCACCCCTTCCATGGGCATTTCAAGGAGGTCGAAATCCCTGATGCTCTGCGATGCGGTCTGCGACATGGCACCTTCCGCCCCTGCATGGTCACGGCGACCCGCCCCCCGGCTGGTTTCATTCAGCCAATGCTATAACCGTTTCGGGCAGTTGGCAAGGCGAAGCGTGAAACACCGGGCCGCGCCCGGCGCTTCGGGCGCGTCGTGCCAGACGAACCGCCTGGCACGGGGCGCGGCCTTCACAACGCGTTGCGCCGAATGCGTGACCACGCCGCGCGCGGCTTCGCCGCACTACGCCAATCGGAGAAATGGCCCAATGGCATGACGCAAGGGCGGCTGCCGCGAGCCGTGCGAATGAGGTGGAAAAAGAAGGGCCGCCCAAGCGGGCGAAGGTCAGACGCTGACCAGCGAATTGTCCGTGCCCGCGAAGGGGCAATATTCATAGCTGTCGGCCCGGCCGTCGTTCAGCCAGCCCGCCGCGCCGCCCGCCAGCAGATAGCGGAAGCGGTATTCGCGTCCCGTCTCCAGTTCCACCTCGGCGGTGAACGCACCATCCTTCAGGCGGCGCATGGGGGTGGCCCGCGCGTCCCAGTCGTTGAATTCGCCCACCAGGTAGACCTCGGTGGCTTCTCCCACCTCGTCCGCCTCCAGGCGAAACTTCACCTTGCAGATGGGCCTGCTCTTCAGGAACTGCTTGGTCAATGCCATGGCTGTCCTCCATGTTGCCCGGATGCAACGCCGGACACTGTCTGAAAAAGGATACCCGGATATTGTGACAGGAACATTATCCGCCGGAAAAGGCAACCCCGATGGAAGCCACCCGCGAAGGCTACGGCAGACGGATTTTCGTTCGGCGTCAAACAGCGAGCGGGTGCACGAAGGGGCGCATCCGCTCGCTGTTTGACACCGAACGCCCCCTCGTGTGCGGCGCATTCAGCCCTTGGCGCACGGCCAGGCGGCGGTGCGGCAACGCAAAGACGCGCGCCCCCCGGCAATGCCGGAAGACGCGCGAACGGTTCACGCGGGTCGGGGAAAAGGGGGGAGACCGTCGTCAGCCGTTGGCGGCCTTCAGCGTCTCTTCCACGCTGGCCAGCAGGGCCGCGTCGGAAGGTGCGGCATCAAGCCCGCACAGGCCGCGCACGGCCAGCAACAGCATGTCGAGTTGCATGGACATGTCGCACTGGCCGTTGTTGATGACGCACCGGTCGCCTTCAACGCGCAGGCGGTAGGCCCGGCGACTGCGCGCGGCCCCGCTGCCGGAGACGATGTAGTAGATCTGCTCGTTGTCTTCGGTGACGTAGAGCTTCTGGCGGGTGAGCACGCCGGTCTCGTCGTCGTACCAAGAGCATTCGGAGAACAGGCGGCCCTTGAACGCGATGTCGTGCCCCGCGTCGTTGCGCAGCGAAATATCTTCCATCGCCCTGCAGGTCATGTCCGAACCCATGCGCACCTCCTCACGATGTGGGAAGGGTTAGCTGTCGGGGGCCTTCCGGTTTCTTGGGCTTGCCCGGCGCGGGGCGTTCCGCGGGCGCCGCATCCGCGACGGATTCCCCGTCGCCGAACAGCGCGCCGCCGCCCTGGGCGGTCCAGAAGGCTTCCAGGTCACTGCGCGAGATGCGGTAGCCCCGCCCCAGGCGGGCCGCCCGCAACGTGCCGTCCTTGATGGCGCGGCGAAGCGTCTCCTTGTGACAGCTCAGGAGAACCGCCGCTTCCGCAAGGGTGAAGGTGGTCTTGGCCATTCGCGCGTCCTTGCCGGGCTGGCGCTTGCTGGCTCCGCGCACGGCCCCGGTCCGGCACCGGCACGGCACCGGCTCGGCGCTGGTACGGCGTACGCCCTTCGGCACTCGCCATTCGCCGCTCGCCGCGAAAACCGCAACGGACGGCACCTGCCATGCCTCCCCCGGCCCGCATGCGCGGCCCTGCATGGTCCCTGGGCTGGGCCGGAACATTCCGACCTGCGCCCATCTCTTTGTCGGACTAGCATCGACAATCAACTGGTGTCAACAATACACCACTGCGTGCGCACCCGCACCACCATGATTTACCGGAAATCATCGACCGCCACTCTGGCCAGCCGCCGCGCGAAGAAACCCTTTCCTGACTGCCATCAGGCTGTTGCCGCTCATGGCGTACTCCTGTTGCCGGCAACAGCCACCCGCATCCACCCGCACCCGACGTTGGACGCTGCGGCGAACGTGCGGCCGCATTGCTCCACGAAGGGCCATTCGCGCCGCCCTGGGGACAGGGAGACCATGGAGACGGGGGGGGACGGGCTTGGGGCTGGCAATCCCGGCCCTGTCGCCTGCCGCCGCCCAAGGCGGTGCAAACCCGGCGTCCACGCGGCCCCACGCGCGCGAAAAGGCCCGCCCCCTTGCGGGAGCGGGCCTGACATGCGTCATGCGCCGTGCGGGCGTCAGCCCTGCACGATCTCGCGCAGGCGCGCGGCCAGCGCGCCAAGGTCGTTGATGGCCCTGGCCGCTTCTTCCATGCGGCGGGCCGTGTCGTCGGACAGGTTGCTGACCTCGCTCACGCTGCGGGTTATCTCCTCGCTGGCGGCGGACTGCTCCTCCGCCGCCGTGGCGATGGACGTGACCTGCGCCGAGGTGTCGTTGACCAGCGCCACGATCTCGCGCAGCGCCTCGCCGGAGCGGCCCGCCAGCGTCGTGGCGTTGTCCACGGCCCCGGCCACCTCTTCCATGCTGGCGATGTTGCGCGCCGCGCCGGACTGGATGGTTTCTATGGACCGTCGCACTTCCTGCGTGGCGTTCATGGTCTTTTCGGCCAACTTGCGCACCTCGTCGGCCACCACGGCAAAGCCGCGCCCGGCGTCACCGGCGCGCGCCGCCTCGATGGCCGCGTTCAGCGCCAGCAGGTTGGTCTGGTCGGCGATGTCCGAGATCACGTTCATGATCTGGCCGATGGATTCCGCCTGCCGCCCCAACTCGCCCAGGTTACCGCGCAGCACCCCGGTAAGGCTGCTGACCTGGCCAATGGCGGACACGGCCTCTTCCACCACCTGAGCGCCTTCCTGGGCGCGGGCCTGGCCGCTGTCGGCCTGGCGCGAGGCGTTGGCGGCGCTGCGCGCCACCTCCATGATGGTGGCGTTCATCTGTTCGATGGCGGTCACCGATTCGGTGATCAGCCCGCGCTGGTTTTCGGTGCCGCGCATCACGCCCTCGGTCTGGCTCTCGATGGCCCCGGTGGCGTCGGCCACCTGACCGGCCACGGAGACCAGTTCGGCGTTGACCTTTTCCATGCGCGCCATGTGGGCGTGCAGGTCGCGCTCCTTCATCACCAGTTCGGAAACGTCGCTGGCCACTTCCAGGTACCCGGCCTTGTTGCCGTGGCAGTCGCGCACGATGTCGCCGTAGGGGCGCACGTAACGGGTCTGGCCCAGCAGGTTCAGTTCCACGATGTCCGCCTCGTACCGGCCGCCGCGTTGCATGGCCTGGTTGATGGGGCACTTGGAGGTGCCGCAGATGGAGGCGTTGAAGATGGAACTGCACTTGCGTCCGCGCACCTTCTCGCCGTCGTCCACCCCGGCGATGCGGGCCACGGCCGTGTTGGCGAGGATGATGTTGTAGTCGTCATCCACGGCGAACACCGGGTCGGGGATGGCGTTGACCACGTTCTTGTAGCCTTCCACCGAGCACAGGATGTCCTCTATCTTGCCCATCAGCCGGTTGAACCACCGGGCCAGTTGGCTGATCTCGTCACGGCCGGAATCGTCCAGGCGGTCGTTGAGGTTGGCGCGGTCCTCGGTGATGTCGCGGATAAGCGCCACCACGCGCGACACCGGGCTGGTGACGAAGCGCGAGACCAGCACCGAGAACACCACCCCCGGCACCACCAGCAGCGCCACCAGCGCGGCCAGCATGATGCCCGAAAACCGCTCGAAGATGGCCGTGGCCCCGCTGAGGTCAGAGGCATGCACGAACACGCCCACCTGCTCGCCCCGGTAGTCCTTGACCGGGAAGGCCACCAACGCGGTGTCGCCGCCTTCGGCGGTGGTCAGGCCAGCCTTGCCCGAAGTGAGCAGATCCGGCGTGATCAGCGAGGCGGCAGCCGCCTTGGAGTTGCCCGCCGCGAAGATGAAGTCCTTGCCCACGCGAGGATGCTTGGCCGTGTCGTTCATACCCTGGGCCAGCGATTCCAGCGAGGCGTTCATGTACAGCAGCACGTCCTCGCCTTCGGCGCTGGAGGCGAGCTTGAGCAGCGGCGCGAACTCGATGAGCACTTCGACCGAGCCGATCTGCTTGCCGTCCGCGCCCTTCACTGGCGAGACGCCGCGTATGTCGAAGCCGCCGCGCCCCACCTCTATGCCCTTCATGGGCTGTCCGGTGCGGTTCACGTCCACCACGGTCTTGCGGAAGCCGGAAATGTCGTCGGAAACGTCGACGTCCTGGCCGTCGCGCTTGATCTGCTTCTTGCTCCACAGCCGCACCAGGCTGCGCCCGTTGGGCAGGTGGAAATGCAGCTTGAACTTGCGGCCCGTCACCGCCTCGAAGGAGGCCAGGTGGGCGGCAAGGTCGCGGCGCAGCGTTTCGCGGGCCTGCTGCGCCATGGGGTCCTTCTCGTCGTCGATCTTGCCGGAAAGGGCCACGGCGTAAGCCGCCTGCACCTCGGGCAACTGCGAAAACAGCGATGCCTGCTCCAGCGCCTGCGCCGCCAGCAGTTCCACCGACTGGGTGACCTCGTTGGCCTTGGCCCGCGCCATCTGGCGCAGGAAGACGCCCTTCAGGTCCGTCAGCTCGCCCGCCAGAAACCAGTACGCTCCGCCGCCCAGCAGCAGCACCGACAGCGCGAAGGGAAGAAAGAGTTTTTGCCTGATGCCCATCATGACCCCCGTCTGGGTGATTCCGCGTCGCACCCCCGTGCGCGCGGTAGAACTTATGATCCTACCTGCCATATCGGAAAAGACAACCGAATCATTAGATCGTGAAAATAAGAACTATCATTCCGGACGGGCCTCCTCAAGCGAATGCGCTGCCCACCGAAGGCGCGGAAGCCCACCGCACCGTGTCCGCAAGTCTGGCATCATGGTGCCCGCGCGTCCATGGCATGAGTCGGCATTATAGTTCGTGCGGCGGCGCACACCGGAACTCTGCGGCCTTCGCGGCAAGCATGGTGGCGGCACCGTATGCGCGGGGCGAATGAAAGACGCCCATGCCTGTCGGGCGGGAGCAGTCGGGGATGTTTCTGAAAGGGGTGCAGTCTGCCGGTAACAAGTTTCAAACGCGGCAAGAAACCACGACGGACAGATGACGGACGGACGCGAGTCGGAAGGAAGGAAGGAAGGAAGGAAGGAAGGAAGGAAAGCCGAAACGGCGACGCCCGCCGAAGGCGGCGGGAGCGCCCATGTGATGGCGGAGGGAGCGGAAGGACGATTCAGTCCGCCTTGAAATGGGTGTCGTAGTCCGGGGCCAGGCAGTCCAGCGCGCCGCCCATCATGGCCCGGAATCTTTCCTGCGGGGGCACCTGCGGGGCGTCCGGATGCTGGCATTCCGCCTGCCCCAGGGACATGCGGCGCGCCTCGTCCAGGCTGCGGTATTCCAGCACCCCGCAATGAATGCACTTCAGGTTGGTGGCCCGGCGGGTGCAATCGCAGTCCACCTTGGCGAACTGGTGCTTGCGCATCATGCCCCCCCGCGGCGGGCCGCATCGACGGGCGCTGCCGTGTCGCGGGCGCCGGAAAAACCGCCCGCCCCGCCCCGGTGCAGCACCAGCACCGCGCCGATGACCGTGCCGTCCGGCGCGCGGTAGGGGGCAACGCTGCACGAGCAGGCCATGCCGCCGGGCAACAGCCGCACCGGGCCGGACTGGTGCCCCCCTTCGGCCAGAAAGCGGTCCAGCGGCGTTGGGCCGCCGTCCTCTGCCACGAATTCGGGGCAATGCACGGCCACCATGCCGCCGGTGGCGGCATCATCGGCCAGTGCCGGCGCGGCAGGGGTGTCAGGGGCATCGGGTCCATCGGCCCCGTCGCCCGCCCCCCGCGCCACGGCAACGTGCGTGGCGCACGCATGGCGCACCCAAGAGGCGTTGGCCATGATCACGTTGCGCTCAAGGTCCAGCAGCACCACATGGTCGGGCATGGCGTCGATGGTGCTGCGCAGGATGCCGAGGGTGGTGCGCCAGCGCTGCTCCGCCTCGACGCGGGCCGATATGTCCACCACGATGCCTTCGTAGTGCAGCAGTTCCCCGGCCCAGTCGTGCACGGCGGTGCAGTGCTCGGACACCCACAACAGGTCGCCGTCGCGGCCGTAGACCTGCGAGACGAAGCCCGTCACCGTGCCTTCGGCGCGCAGGCGGGCCAGCAGTTCCTGTCGTCGGCCGGGGGCCTCGTAGACCTGTTCGTCCATGGAGCGCACCCCGGACACCAGCTGGCCCGGCCCGGACCAGCCCAGCATTTCCGCGAAGGCGCGGTTGGAAACCAGGTAGCGTCCGTCCGGGTCGGCCATGTAAATGCCCACCACGGCGTTGTCGAATATGTCGCGGTAGCGCCGCTCGCTTTCGCGCAGCCGGGCATGCAGGCGGGTGTGGTGGCGCACGATGCGCAGGTTGACGCGCAGCGCGTCGCCGGTGACCGGCTTGGCCATGAAGCCCAGCGCCCCGCTGTCCGCCACCTCTTCCATGATGGCGTCGCCGGTGGCCGCCGTGACGAGGATGACCGGGATGTCGAAGTCCGCCGTGATGGCGCGGGTGGCCTGCACGCCGTTCATGCCCCCGGCCAGCCAGATATCCATGAGCACGGCGTCGGGCCGCTCGTCGCGGGCCATGCGCACGGCCTCTTCGCCGGTGGCGGCGGGGCCGAGCACCACGTGCCCCTCGCGGACCAGCAGCCCCTTGAGCAGGGCCGCGCCAACGGGGTCGTCCTCAGCGACCAGTACGCGCAACGGCTGCGCCATCGTTCCCCCAGGCCAAGGCATCGCGCCTCCGCGCGCCGCCGTTGTCGTTCCACTGCGGACCTTCGCCAAGGCCCTGCCCCCGGTCACGCGCCCAGGCCGGGTCGCAAACTGCGGCATCACTCCCCGCGCCGTCGAAGGCGTTGCGCGGCAGACGCACGCGGAACTCGGTCCACCCGGCGGGCGAGGTTTCAAAGCCCACCCGACCCTTCAGGTAATTCTGCGTCAGCAGGCGGATGCTGTACGTGCCAAGGCCGCGCCCGGCCCCCTTGGTGGAGAAGGAGCGCTGGAAAATCTGGCGCTGCACGTCGGGGCGGATATAGCCGGGGTTGCGCACCCGGAAGGTGACGGATGCCGCGTCGCAGTCGCAGCCCAGCACCACCTCGCCCTGTTCGGGCGTGGCCTCCAGCGCGTTCTTGACCAGGTTGCCCAGCACCCGGACCAGCAGCGTGGAATCGGTGACCAGGTCCGCGTCGTCGGCGCAGGGCAGCACGCACAGCGTACGGCCCCGCGCGGTTTCATGCCCGGCGTACAGGTTGGCCACGTCGCGCAGCACCCCGGCCCCGTCCACGGGCTGCGGGTCCACGGGCAACTCGTCGGTTTCCGCGGCCAGCAGCAGCTTCTGGGTCACGATCTCTTCCACCAGCGAGTTGGAGAAGCGGTGCAGCAGCATGGTGTCGCCGCGCAGGTCCAGGGGCACCTCTTCCAGGATCATCTGGGCCAGGTTGCGCAGGCCGCCCGCCGTGTTCAGGATGTCGTGAAAGAATATGCGCTCCAGGGCGCGTCGCCGCTTTTCGTGGCTGATGTCGTTGATGGCGAAGATGACGAACCGCTCGCCGTCGCGGTCGAAGGGGGTGGCGCAGACCTTCAGGTCGTATGCCAGCACGTCGTCGCCCTTGCGCTGGGTGATGCGGCATTCCTCCACCCTGCGCTCGTCGCCCAGGGCGCACAGCACCGCCTTCACCGCGCCGCATTCGCGGCAGCCGTCGGCCGTGCCGCAACCGCCGGGGCCTTCGCAGGCGTTCTCGCAGTGGAACAGTTCGCCCGGCCGCAGCCCAAGCAGATTGGCTCCGTCGGAAAGCGACAGCAGTTCCAGCAGGTTGCGATTGACGAAGACGATCTGGCGGTGCCGGTTCAGGATCAGCACGATGTCCGTCACCGAATCGAGCAGGCTGACCAGCGTGGGATCGCGGAACAGCCCGGCCTGGCGCAGCAGGTCGGCGTCGGCCGAGCGCTCTGCGGGGGCGTGGAACGTGGGCAGGGGGGGAGTCATGCGTCGTCCTGTGATCGCGTTCGGGGTAACGCCGGAGAAACGCCGTAGTCCAAGACCCCCGGGAGATCGCCGGGAGGGACGACGGCAGGCGCAAGGCGGGAAGCGCCGCGGAACGCCGGGTGTGTCGTCGGGCGTTCCGGGCAGGAAAACCGCACCGGGGCAAAGCCTACCCCAGGTCGATGATATTTCCAAGTCGGCATGGCGGGGGCGAACCGGCGGGGTGCGGGGCTGGCCGACATGGCCCGCAGCGTGCCAGGGACGGACACTGCCGACGAAAGGAAGGCGCGGCGGCCCCCAAAACGCGCGGGGCCGCCCAATGGGCGGCCCGGAAGCGGCATGCGCACGCGCGGCAACCGCGAACGCGGCTAGAATTCGCGCAACACGGCGGGGGCCGCGTGGTTGGGCGGCCCGAAGCCCTTGCCCGGCGTGTAGCTTTCGCGCAGGCACAGGTTCAGGTAGCGCTGGGCGCGCTCCACCGCCGGGCGCAGTTCCAGCCCCAGCCCGAGGCACGCGGCGATGGCGGCGGACAGGGTACAGCCGGTACCGTGGTTGTTGGGGGTGTCCACGCGGGGCTGGGTGAGGGGAATGATGTCCGGCTCGCCCGTGCCGCCGGTCGGCAGGCCCAGCCAGTCCACCAGGTCGCCGCCGCCCTCGAAGTGCCCGCCCTTCAGCAGCACCGCCTTCGGCCCCATGGACAGGATGCGGCGCACGGCCTCCCGCGCGTCAGCCTCGGTGGCGATGTCCATCCCGGCCAGCATCTCGGCCTCGGGGCGGTTGGGGGTCAGCAGGTCGGCCAGTGGCAGCATGCGCCGCACCAGGGCGTCCACGGCGTCCTCGCGCAACAGGCGGTGGCCGCTCTGGCTCACCGACACCGGGTCCACCACCAGCGGAAAATTCTTGCGCGCATCCAGCACGTTGGCCACGGCCTCTATGATGGGGGCGGAAAACAGCATGCCCGTCTTGGCCCCGGCCACGGGAAAGCCGTCGAGCACGGTGGTCAGCTGCAACGCCACGAACCCGGCGTCCGGGGCGTGGATGCCGGTGACGCCAAGGCCGTTCTGGGCCGTGAGCGCGGTGATGACGCTCATGCCGAAGCCGCCGAGCACGGTCATGGTCTTGAGGTCTGCCTGGATGCCCGCGCCGCCGCCGGAATCGGACCCGGCGATGGTCAGGATGCAGGGGGGCGTGGCGTGCGGTGCGTGTACGGTCATGCGGGGTTCCATCCTGTACGGCGAAACGGTTCGGGAGCAGGATTCGCTTTAGCGATGTGCGACAGGCGGAGTGTTACGCGGGCATGCCGCTCGCGGAATCCGTCTTTTTACGCCGGGCTGCGTCAGATTTTTCTTTTTGTGCTCACGTACACAAGTACGCTCCGCGCAAAAAGCCAAATCTTCCTTGCCCGGCGCAAAAAACCGTAATTCCTTGCATCCTCCCCGCACCAGCCAGCCGCGCTGCAAAGCCAGCGCGGCAAACAGGGAAAAACGCAACCCCATTCCACTGAAAAGGAACTTAGCAACTAAACCACGGCGTCCAGCAGCAGATTATCGCGATGGATAACCTCGGGATAATGCGCATCCCCCAGGATTGCCGCCACCTCGTGCCGCTTGTGGCCCATGATGCGCTTGAGCTCGGCGGCCGCGTAGTTGGAAAGCCCCACCCCGATGACCGTGCCGTCCTGCGCGGCCACGCGCACCAGCGCGCCGGAGCCGAAGCCCCCCTCCACCGCGCACACGCCGCCGGGCAGCAGGCTCTTGCCGCCCTGCAACAGGGCGCGAGCCGCGCCCTCATCCACGGTCACCGTGCCTGCCGGGTCGGACTGGTAGGCCAGCCAGTACTTGCGACGCGAAACCGTCTTGGCGTCGGCGCGCACCCAGGTGCCGATCTCTTCACCGGCAAAGACGCGGGCCAGCACGCCCGGCTCGTGGCCGGGCACGATGAGCGTGGGCACGCCGATCTGCGCGGCGCGCCGCGCGGACAACAGCTTGGAATACATGCCGCCGGTGCCCACCGAGGTCTTGCCGCCGCACAGCCCGTCCAGGTCCAGCCCGTGCACGTCGTCGATGCAGTCCATGACGCAGGCGTCGGGGTTGTCCTGCGGGTTTTCCGCGAACACGCCGCCCGCCGAGGTCAGATTCACGAACAGGTCGGCTTCCACGATGTTCAGCAGCAGGCTGGCCAGGCAGTCGTTGTCGCCGAACTTCAGGTCGTGCACGGCCACGGTGTCGTTCTCGTTGACCACGGGGATGGCCCCCCAGTCGAGCAGCGCGCCGAAGGTGTTGCGGGCGTTGAGAAAGCGGTTGCGGCTCTTGAGGTCGTCGCGGGTCAGCAGCACCTGGGCGGATATGCGCCCGCGCCGGGCGAAGGCCTCGTCGTAATAATGCATCAGGCGGCTCTGCCCGATGGCCGACGCCGCCTGCCTGTGGGGCATGCCCGAAATCTCGCAGCGGCTGCGCAGCACGCCGCGCCCGGCCGCCACCGCCCCGGACGAAACCAGCACCACGCGCCGTCCGCCTTCCTGCAGGGCGGAAAGCTGGTCGGCCAGCGATTCCACCATGACAAGGTCCAGACCTTCGCCGGTGGTCAGCACGGCGCTGCCCACCTTGACCACGATGCAGCGCGCCTCGGCCAGGGCCGCGCGCCGCTCGGCGCGCCAGCCGTCAGCCCCCGCAGCCGCCTGATTCCGCTCCGCCTGATTCCGTGTGGACATGCCGTCGCTCCGTTGGGATGCGGGCGCGCGGCCGGCTTGCGCCGGGCCTATTCGCGCACCCAGATCACCTCGATGTCGCTTTCTTCCTCGTCGAATTCCTCGGTCTCGCGCAGGCGCACCAGGGCCTCGTGGTTGTCCAGCGCGTCGCGCATGCGCCACATTTCGGCCACCACCTCCTCCACGCCCTCGCCAGTGAGCGCGGACATGAAGAATATGGCGCGCCCGTCGGCGGCTGCGCGTTCGCGCAGGGCCTGCACTTCTTCGGGAGTGCGCAGGTCGATCTTGTTCACCACCTGCAACTGCACGCGCTGGCCAAGGTCGGCGTCGAAGCGCACCAGTTCCTCGTTGATGAGGTCGAAGCCGCTCCATGGGCCGTCCGGGCTATCGAGTGAGACATCTTCCACACTCAGGATGTGCACCAGGAACCGGGTGCGCTCCACGTGCTTCAGGAAGCGGTGGCCAAGGCCCTGACCGGTGTGCGCGCCCTCGATGAGGCCGGGAATGTCCGCGATGACCAGGCGCTGCTCGGCGTCCACCTCGTCGATCATCACGCCAAGGTTCGGGGTCAGCGTGGTGAAGGGGTAGGCCGCGATCTTGGGCCGCGCCGCCGACACCTTGGAAATGAACGTGGACTTGCCCGCGTTGGGCAGGCCCAGCAGCCCCGCGTCGGCAAGGATCTTCAGTTCCAGGCGCAGCGAAAGCTCCACGCCCGCCTCGCCCTTCTGGGCAAAACGCGGGGCGCGGTTGGTGGACGACTTGAAGTGCTCGTTGCCCTTGCCGCCACGCCCGCCCTGGGCCACGACAAAGGCCACTTCCGGGTCGGAAAGGTCGGCCAGCAGGGTTTCACCGTCGTCGGTCACCTGATATATCTGGGTGCCCACGGGCAACTCCACCGTCAGGTCGTCGCCCTTGCGGCCGTGGCACTGGCTGCCCATGCCGCCCTGCCCGTTCTGCGCCTCGTACACGCGCTGCAGGCGAAAGTCGTAGAGCGAAAGCAGCCGCGAAGAGGCGCGCAGGATGACGCTGCCGCCGTCGCCGCCGTCGCCCCCGTCGGGGCCGCCGCGCGGCACGAATTTTTCGCGGCGGAACGAGACGCAACCGTTTCCGCCGTTGCCCGCGCGAACCGTGATGGTGGCTTCGTCGACGAAGCGCATGATGGAGCCTGCCTTGAATGCTGTGGATATGCGGGGGTACGAAACCGTGGCGGAGCTGGGCGCTCCGTCAGGTCCGTTGCCCGGCCAGCCCCCGAAAGACGAGGGGCAATGGCGCGGGGCAAACACGAAAGGGGCGGAAGACCGCAATGCGACTTCCGCCCCGGAAATGCAAGCCGTGGACGTGTATGTGCGGCCGGGCCTACGCCTGGGCGGGCACCACGTGCACGCGGGTCTGGACTTTCTTCTTGCGGGTGTACTTTTCGTACTTCACGGTGCCCTCGACGGTGGCGAACAGGGTGTAGTCCCTGCCCATGCCCACGTTGTCGCCGGGGTGCACGCGGGTGCCCAGCTGGCGAACAAGGATGTTGCCGGCAAGGACCTGCTGGCCGCCGAAGCACTTCACGCCGCGGCGTTGTCCGGCGCTGTCGCGACCGTTGCGGGAGCTGCCGCCTGCTTTCTTATGTGCCATGACGTGTTCTCCTTGGCGCTAGGCCTGAATGGCCTTGATCTTCAGGGCCGTGAAATCCTGACGGTGGCCCTGCTTCTTGCGGGAGTCGTTGCGGCGCCACTTCTTGAACACGATGAGCTTTTCGCCGCGACCGTGTTCGACCACCTCTGCGGTGACCTTCGCGCCTTCGACATAGGGAGCGCCGACGGAAAACGCGCCGCCGCCCAGCATCAGAACCTTATCGATGACAATTTCGCTGCCGGCTTCGGCCTCGAGCTTCTCGACGAAGATCTTGGCGCCTTCTTCGACGCGGAACTGTTTGCCACCCGTTTCGATAATCGCGTACATTGTAACCTCCATGACGAGAGAGGGCTGACTTATCCTCATTCGGGGCAGGAAGTCAACCCCGGAATGGCATCCCGTGCGGCCGAGCCCCGGCAATGTTCGAAAAAATCCGCGCATCCGGACCTTCCGGACGGCGGCGCGGCGTGGGCCCGCCAGAAATTTCCCCGTCGGACCGGGGCGTTGCCCTGCGGTGCGGCGCTTTGCCCCTTTACCCAGACGCGTCCACGAACTGCGGACAAGGGCCGAAGTCGATAGCACACGGACCCCTGGCCTGCAAGGTCGGGTTTTCCCCCTTCCGTTTTTTGTCCGCCCCTCCCGTGCGCGTTAGATTTTCCGCTTTCTCCAAGAATATTGCCGGCAAGCAAACGTTCACACGCAAACACTCCCCCATGCCGTGAAATTTCTAACAGACGGCCCATGGTTCCGGGGGTATATCTCTTCTCGAGTGTGTCTCGTCTCGCGTCCGGGGGGAACCCCG
Source organism: Nitratidesulfovibrio sp. HK-II (assembly GCF_003402415.2). Lineage (NCBI taxonomy): Bacteria > Pseudomonadati > Thermodesulfobacteriota > Desulfovibrionia > Desulfovibrionales > Desulfovibrionaceae > Nitratidesulfovibrio > Nitratidesulfovibrio sp. HK-II. The sequence continues at coordinate 926,933 of NZ_AP036014.1, read as the reverse complement.
CACCAAGGCCCTCCCCCAAGGCTGTTCCCCCCGGACCACCCAAAAACGCGAGCACACTCCAGAAAGAACTTTCCCGCAGGGGACGAACCAGACGGCGCAAGCCGTCTTCTTTTTTTACCGGCCTGTCGGCGCAAGCCGTCTTTTTTGGCCCGCCGGGCCGGGGCGGCCCGCCACGCCATTCCAGCGCGCCCCCTTCCCTTCCCCGCCCGTCCCGGCTACCATGCCGCACCGCCGGGCCCGCCCGGCACCATCATCAGAGAGGTCGGCATGAAAGGCATCATTCTCGCCGGGGGGTCCGGCACGCGGCTCTATCCCATCACCATGGGCGTCTCCAAGCAGCTCATGCCGGTGTACGACAAGCCCATGATCTACTACCCGCTGTCGGTGCTGATGCTGGCGGGCATCCGCGAGATATGCATCATCACCACCCCGGCGGACCAGCCGCGCTTTCGCGAACTGCTGGGCGACGGCGCGCAGCTTGGCCTTTCGTTCACCTACATCGAGCAACCCCGCCCCGAAGGGCTGGCCCAGGCCTTCCTGCTGGCGCGCGACTTTCTGGCCGGCGAACCCAGCTGCCTGATCCTCGGCGACAACCTGTTCTACGGCGACCGGCTGTCCACCCTGCTGGAGCAGTGCGCCGGACTGGAACACGGCGGCATCGTGTTCGGCTACAAGGTGCGCGACCCGGAACGCTACGGCGTGGTGGAATTCGACAGCGCCTGCAAGGTCATCAGCATCGAGGAAAAGCCCGCCGCGCCCAAGTCGCGCTTTGCCGTGACCGGGCTCTATTTCTATGACGGGCGCGCGCCGGAACTGGCCGCGCGGCTCACCCCCTCGCCGCGCGGCGAACTGGAAATCACCGACCTGAACAACCTGTACCTGCGCGAGGGCAGCCTGTCGGTGGAATTTCTGGGGCGCGGAGTGGCCTGGCTGGATACCGGCACCTTCGAATCGCTCCACCAGGCGGCCTCGTTCGTGCGCGCCGTACAGGATCGCCAGGGGCTGAAGATCGCCTGCATCGAGGAAATCGCCTGGCGCAAGGGCTACATCGGCGACGACGGGCTGCGCGCGCTGGCGGCCCCCATGCTGAAGAACGACTACGGCCGCTACCTGATGGACATCCTGGAGGACCGCCTGCGGGCGTAGCAGGCCCCGCAGCGCAGCAACGCGACAGGTCGCGCCGCCGAAACGCAGCAGGGCCGCCCCATGGGGACGGCCCTGTCCGGAAACTTGTGTCTGCCTGCGCATGTGCGCACCGGCACGCGCCGCGATGCTCCGTGCGAAACGGAGGGCACGCGGCCAAAGGATCCCCCGGCACGCCGGGCATCCCTTCTAATGATGCATGTGGTCGCCCTTGCCGATGCGGTAGAAGGCGGTGCCCACGATGACACAGAAGTAGATGGCGATCAGGCTGACGCCCACGAAGCCCTGGGGGCTCGAGTGCATCGCATTCTGAATCAGTTCGTTCAGCATGTCCGGACTCCTTGTGCGGCCCGGCGGCAACACGCGGCCGCGCAGCACGGCCGCCACGGCGTCGGGCGGGGATTGACGTGAACACTCCAGGTCCGCAGATTAGTTCCCGCTTTTCAAAAAAAAGTCAAGCGCATCGTGAATTCCCGCACAAGGAGCGGGAGCGCCAACCCCGGCGCGCACTTGCGCCCCACGCCGTGGCGCTGTACATGGCCCAGCCCCACCCTGAACGGGCGCAGGCTCGGGAGATCGCATCCGCATCGGTCCGCTGCCCGGTCGGGCAGCTTTCCCGCCCTGCCGGAGCATGAAGCGGCGGACCAAACCGTCCCCGACCATACGGAGCCGTACGGAACCTCACTGGACCGGGCGGCCCCCGCCACCCGAAACAGCCTTGCCCGAAAGCGCGGCCCTTCCCTGCCGCCACATCCATAACATTTCCCCGGAGACACCATGTCCGATACCACCCCGCGCCCCGGCGACCTTCTGGAACTGACCGTGGACGGCCTTGCCGCGGGCGGCCGCGCCGTGTGCCGCCACGAGGGCCGCGTCGTGTTCGTGGCGGGCGGCCTGCCCGGCCAGCGGGTGCACGCCAGGCTGACCACGGTGAAGCGCCGCTTCGCCGAGGCCACGCTGGACGCCGTGCTCGAACCATCGCCCGCGCAGTGCGCCCCGTTCTGCGTCCATTTCGGCGACTGCGGCGGCTGCGCCTGGCAAGACCTGCCCTACGCCGAGCAACTGCGCTGGAAGGAACGCTTCGTGGTCGACGCCCTTGGCCGCATCGGCGGCCTGCGCGACGCCAACGTGCTGCCCATCATCGCCTCGCCCGCCGAGCGCGGCTTCCGCAACAAGATGGAATTCGCCTTCAGCCAGGACCGCGACGGGCAGTTGCATCTGGGGCTGCGCCGCCGCGCCTCGCGCGCGGTGGTGGACATCACCGAATGCCACCTGCAGACCCCGCTCACGGTCGCCATCGTGGCCGCCGTGCGCGACCTGGCGCGCGAAAGCGGCCTGCCCGGCTGGGACGACGGCAGGCAGGACGGGTTCTGGCGCTTTCTGGTGGTGCGCGAACCTGAACTGGGGCGAGACGCCGCAACCGGCGCCCCGCAGCCCGCTATGGAGGGCGACGGGCCGGGCCGCCAGTGCATGGTCCAGTGCATCACCGGCAGGCACCCCGGCGCGGCGCAGGCCGTGTCACGACTGGCGGAGGCGCTGCGCGCCCGCTTCCCCGAGGTGACCGGCGTGGTGCATTCCCTGCGCCTGGACCCGGAGCAGATCGCCTACGGCGAACGGGTGCTGGCCGTGGACGGCGAGGCCGTGCTGGTGGAACGCCTTGGCGGCAACGACCTGCTGCTGGGGCCTGATTCCTTCTTCCAGACCAACACCAGGGCGGCCGGCCTGCTGTATGACGAGGCGCGCCGCATGGCCGCCGCCGGTCCCGACGACATGGTGTGGGACCTGTATTCCGGGGTGGGGGCCATCGCCCTGCACCTGGCCCGCGCGGCCGGGGCGGTGCGCGGCTTCGAGATCACGCCCGAGGCGGTCAACGACGCCCGCGCCAACGCCGCGCGCAACAACATCCTGAACTGTTCCTTCGTCTCCGGCGACGTGCGGGCCAGCTTGCGCCGCGAACGGCCGGGCGAGGGCGCATCCCCCCGCGTGGTGGTCATGGACCCGCCCCGCGCGGGCCTGCACGAGGACGTGGTGGAGGCCGTGGCCGCCCACAAGCCCGCGCGCATCGTCTACGTTTCGTGCAACCCGGCCACCATGGCCCGCGACGTGGCCCTGTTCGCCACACGCGGGTACGCGCTGCAAGAGGCCCGGCCCGTGGACCTGTTCCCCCACTCGCCCCACGTGGAGTGCGTGTCCCTGCTGACCCGCGCGGAAGCATAGGATCACGCAGGAGCCGGACCGCCGAAAAGCCGTACCGGCCCACATAAAACGACGCCCGCCGCGTGGTCAGCACCATGCGGCGGGCGTCTTCATATTCTGCCGGATGCGACTAATGCGCGCCCCCGTGCAGCAGCGGCTTGAAATTGAAGCTGCGCACCCGCTGCTCGTTGTGACAGACCACGCAGCCTTCCATGGTGGGCTTGTCGATGAGCGCAACGTCGCCCCCCGAATCCACGTGGGCGGAACCGGGGCCGTGACAGACCTCGCAGCCCGCGTCGGCCAGGTGGGGGGTGGACTCGAAGCTGACGAACCCGCCCGGCTTGCCGTAGCCGGTGGTGTGGCAGGCATAGCAGCCCTGCACTTCCTCGCGGGTCAGCTTGGCGGCCATCACCTTCACGCTGTGGGCGGACTTGGACTTCTTGGCGTACTTGCGAAAGGTGGCGTGCTGGTCGGCGTGACAGGGGGCGCAGGCGTCGGTGCCCACGTAGTTGCGCGCTTCAGCGGCCAGGGCCGGTGCTGACGGCAAGAGAAGCAGGAGCAGCGGCAGAAGGGCGAACAGGGTGCAGGACAGGCGGCGGCACGCTACGTCAGGCACGGTCAGGCGCATGGCATCCCCCCAGAGTAGGTTGCGGCCGATTCGGCACGGCGGCACATCCGGTACAACGGCACATTCGATACGGTGTTGCGCATTGGTATCGCGTTACAATCGAACAGTCCAGCCTTCATGAATAGTTTCGCACGTCTTCGGCCCCCGGGGCCCAAACGGGCGCTGCGGCGCCACGCCGCGCCCCCCTTCGGCACTATGCGTGGCGTGAGGCGGTCATCCTGTCCGGTGCCAGCCGGAAAAAGGCAGTCTTGGTCACCGCGTCCTCATTGACCGGGGCATCCGGGGCCTGCACGGCGGACAACAGGGCACGCACCGCCACGGCCACCCCGGCGGGGTCGTGCAGTTCTTCGGGGCGCCCCCAGGCCAGCACGCTCATGAAGCGCATGGAATACTTGCACCCAGAGCCATCTTCGGGCTTGACCACCTCGGCGTAGGGCACGAACGAACAGCAGACCGAGCCGCCGCGCCGCAACAGCTCCACCTTGTGGCCCTTGCGCGAGGAATGGAAATAGATGGCCCCGTCCGCCACACCGAACGACAGCGGCACCGCGTAGGGCTCGTCGCCATCGCACAGCGCCATGGTCATCCACGGGCTGGCGGCCACCGCCGCCCAGATCGCCTCCGCATCGGTCACTTCCCTGTCCTTGTGGCGCATGGCCCCTCCGGCACGGTGGCGAGGCCCGACTGGCCCCGCATCCGCCGTTGAATTGTTCATACAATCAGCAAGCATGTCCGGCACTTCGGTGGGGAATTTTTTCACGAACTCCGCCCCGCCGCGTTGACGCCCACCGCCCGCTGTGATAGACACGACCCGACTTGTGAACGTTTGCACGAAGTGCCCCCGGCAACCGCTCGTTTCTGCATGGGCGCGACAGCCAAGGGACGGTGCCTATGTTCTTCAATAATTGGTTCAAAATCAACGACAAGAAATACCTCGACGCCATTTCCACCGCCGGGGTCATCGGCCTGCACATGGTGTCGGCCACGGTGGTGGGCCTTGCGATGGGCTGGTACCTTGATCGTTGGTTGGGAACGAAGCCGTGGCTCACCGGGGTGTTCCTGATTCTCGGCATCGTCGCCGGGTTCAAGAACGTCTGGCTGGACTCGCGGAGGCTGCTCAAGGCCCAGGACAAGGAAGATGCTGAAAAGTTTGGCCCGAAAGACCGATGAATGGCTGTGGCACAAGGGGTTCCGCGCGTCGGAAATCCGCCTCTTGCTGCGCTGCCAGATTCTCGTTTCGGGGGCATCCTTGCTTGCCGGGGTTGCGTGCGCGCCTCTCTGGGACTGGGGGTTGTGGTTCGGCGTGGGGGCCGCGCTATCGACCTTCAATTTCTACGCCTTGGCCAAGTTCGTGCAGGGCATCGTCTTCCTGCCGTACACGCGCGCCATGGCGGCCGGGCTCATGTTCAGATTCTACGGTCGGCTGCTGCTTACCGGTCTGGTCCTCTTCGGCCTGATCGTTTGGCTAAATGTCTCTGTCTCGGCGCTTCTGGCGGGGCTGTCCACGTGCGTGCTCAGCATAGCCGCGTGGGGAATAGCCAGGGGCGCAGGGCAAAAAGTGAAGGAGGCGTAAGGGAATGGCTGGTGGATTGCCGCATCCGGTACTCTGGTCCACGCTGCTGCATGTGGACCAGGTGACCATCGGTGGAGCGACCGTCGAGTTCAAGCATGTCTTCTACACGTGGTGTGCCATGGCCGTCCTGTTCAGCCTGGGCCTTCTGGTCCGCGGCGGGCTGAAACTGGTGCCCGGCGGCATACAGAACGTTTTCGAGGTGATCATCGGGGGTCTTGAAGACTTCGTGGTCACCAACATCGGTGAGGATGGACGCAAGGTGTTCCCCCTGCTGGGCGGCATCTTCCTGTTCATCCTCTTCCAGAACCTGCTGGGGCTCATCCCCGGCTGCGACGCGCCCACGGCCAACGTGAACACCAACGCGGCCATGGCCGTCTTCGTGTTCCTGTACTACAACTACCAGGGCATCAAGCGCTGGGGCCCGGGCTACATCAAGCATTTCATGGGTCCCATGTGGTGGCTCACGCCGCTGATGCTGCCGCTGGAACTCATCTCGCACACCGCGCGCCCGCTTTCGCTGACGCTGCGTCTGTTCGGGAACATCCGCGGTGAAGAAATCGTCATGGTGCTGTTCTTCCTGATGGCTCCCATCGTGGGCACCATTCCGGTGTACTTCCTGTTCCTGCTGGGCAAGGTCCTTCAGTCGTTCATCTTCTTCATGCTGACGATGATCTACCTGAAGGGCGCTTTCGAGCACGCCCACTAGTTCCAAAGGGCGCACGCGCCCGCTGATTACGAAGGGAATGGTCAACCGACCAAAACAACCATACGCACTGAGGAGTTTGTCATGCGCAAGTTTCTGATGATCGCCCTGAACACCGTGGCCCTGATGTCCTTCGCCGCCCTTGCCTTCGCCGCCGACGGCAAGATGGACGCCGGCGCGCTGGGCCTGACCTGCCTCGCCGCCGCCATCGGCATGGCCATTGCCGCCGCCGGTTGCGGCCTCGGCCAGGGCATGGGCCTCAAGGCTGCCTGCGAAGGCACCGCGCGCAACCCCGAAGCGGGCGGCAAGATCATGGTTACCCTGATCCTGGGCCTGGCCTTCATCGAATCCCTCGCCATCTACGCGCTCGTCGTGAACCTGATCCTGCTCGTCGCCAACCCCTTCGTGGGCTAGTTCGCGAGCCTCGCTTCGACTGTACGAAAGGAGGCCGTTGCAAACGGCCTCCTTTTTCAGCATTATGGCGGCTCGCCGTACGACATCCGCCAAACGAGAGACGAACCAAGCCATGCAGACCCCCAAGAGCGAACACATTCCCCGCGCCACCATCCAGCGTCTTGCCGTATACGTGCAGGTGCTGGAAAACCTGCTGCGCGAAGGAACCGACGTCATATCCTCCGAACCGCTGGCCAAGGCGTGCAACGTCAACGCCTCGCAAATCCGCAAGGACCTCGCCTACTTCGGCGAATTCGGCGTGCGCGGCGTGGGGTATTACGTCAAGAGCCTCATCGAATCGATCACCAGCGTGCTCGGGGTGAACCGCGAATGGCGCACCGTGCTCGTCGGGGTGGGCAACCTTGGGCGCGCACTGCTGAACCACAAGGAATTCAAGCTGCGCGGCTTCCACATCGTGGGGGCCTTTGACTGCGACCCCTTCAAGATAGGCGAGGAAGTCTCCGGACTTGAAGTGGTGTGCACCAAGCGGCTGAAGGAAAAGGTGGCCGACCTCGACGTTGAGATCGGCATCATCACCACCCCGCCGGAACGCGCCCAGCGCGCCGCCAACCACCTGGTGGACGCGGGCATCAAGGGCATCCTCAACTTCGCGCCCGCGCGCATCACGGTGCCGGACGACGTGTTCGTGGAATACGTGGACTTCTTCCACCACCTCTACGCGCTGTCGTTCAACATCACCTTCGACCGCGCCAACCGCTGACCCATCCGCGCCCGCGCGCCGCTCACGCTCCGCAGCCCCTCACCGCTGCGCCATGGAACCCGCCGAAAGGCGGGTTCCGTAGTTGTGGACCTGGCACCACAAAAGGCGGGTTCCATAGCTATGGAGCTGACACGCCTTTCGGGGCGGGTTCCATGTTCCAAGCCAATCCCGCATGGGCGCTTCGCTACCGGCCACTGATGAAAGTTGGACGGGCGCAGCCCGCGCCAACGCCTTGCCTCCTCTTCCCCCTCCGCTTGTGGTCGTGCCGCGCCCGCGCTAGGGTACGACCATGCCGCCCGACGGGTCCGAGCCCGGCAGCGGGCGGTGCCGCACGCGCCTTGCGCGACGGCCTCCCCCTTGTCCCTGCCACGGAGCAACCATGGACAACACCCACCGCCCGTCTGCCTCTTCCGGCCTGGCTGGCCCGTCCGGGTTGGCTGGCGCAACCGGCCCATCCGGCCCGCCTGCCGCCGCCTCGACCAAGCCCCGCGTGCAGTCCCGCTGCTTTGCCCTGCTGACGGATTTCGGGCTGGACGACCCCTACGTGGGCCAGCTCAAGGGGGTGCTGCACCGGCTGGCCCCGGCCGTGCCCGTCATCGACATCTCCCACGGCGTGCCGCCCCATCGGGTGGAGACCGCCGCGTTCTTCCTGGCGGCCAGCCATCCGCACTTTCCGCCCGGGGCCATCTTCATCTGCGTGGTGGACCCCGGCGTGGGCACGCCGCGCGGCCTCGTGTCCATGGAGACGGGCGGGCAGGTGATGCTGGCTCCGGACAACGGGCTGCTGCACCTTGCGGCAGAGGCCCGGCCCGACGCGGTGCTGCGCAGACTGGACCCGGCCCGCCTGCCGGAGGCGCAAAGCGCCACCTTTCACGGGCGCGACGTGCTGGCCCCCCTGGCGGCACGCCTGGCCGGTGGAGAATCCCTTGCCGCCTTCGGCGACCCGGTGCTGCCCACGGACCTTTCGCGCCCGGCATGGGCCGTGCCCCGGCGAGAGGCCGAGGGCGTGCACGCCGCCGTGCTGCACGTGGACCGCTTCGGCAACGTGGTGCTCAACCTTTCCTTGCGCGAGTGGGACCGGCTGGGCGCCTGCCGCCTGCACCTGCCCGACGGCACCCTGATCGACATCGCCCGCGCCGCCACGTACGCCGACATTCCCTCCGGACGCACCTGGCTGGTGGCGGGCAGCCAGGGCTACCTGGAACTGGCGGCGGACAAGGCCTCGGCCGCCGACCGCCATTGGCTGAAACCAGGCATGCAGGTGCTGCTGGAGGACTGCCGGTGAAGCTGGCCCCGCTGCTTGCCGCCCAGTGGCGCGCCTTTGCGCTGTCCACGGGCTTCCTGACCCGCCTCGCCCCGGCCCGCGCCGCCACCGACGCGGAAATGGCCGCCGGGGTGGCCCATTACCCGCTGGTGGGGCTGCTGGCGGGCCTCGTGTGCGCGGGGCCGTTCCTGCTGGGCCTGCTCGAAAACCATCCGTGGATCCAGGCGCTGGGCTACGCGACCCTCATGCTGTGGGCCACGCGCGGCCTGCACTGGGACGGCTGGGCCGATCTCATGGACGCCTGGGGCAGTTCCGCCACGGGCGACCGGTTCTGGGACATCCTGAAGGACAGCCGCATCGGGGCATTCGGGGTGCTGGGGCTGGTGTTTGGTGTGCTGGGGCAGCTGCTGCTGGCCCATGAAGTCCTGGCCATGAACCGGGGCTGGGCCCTGGTATGGGCACCCGTGCTGGGCCGCGCCGCTTGCGTGGTGCTGGCCTCCTGCGTGCCGCCGGGCACGCGATCCACGCTGGGCCGCCTGACCTCGGCCGGGGCCACCCACATGACCGTGCTGTTCTGCGCCGGGGTGGCCGCCGCCACGGGCGTGGCCCTGGCCAGCCCGCCCTCCGTGCTTGCCGCCGCCTTGCCCTGCGGCGCGGCCGTGGCCTGGCTGACTGCGCTGGCCCGGCGCGAGGGCGGCCTGAACGGCGACTTCCTGGGGGCGTGCATCATCCTGGGCGAATTGTCCGGGCTGCTGGGGGCCGTGCTGGCCTGAACGCGCGGAATCTGGCCCGGCCAGCTTCGACAGCCGGGCGGGCAGGCCACCGGACGACCAAGGGACGGGGCGACGGGGCGATGGGCCAGGGACTCCCGAACGGTTGGGCGCATCCGGCCCGGTATTTGCTATCCTTCGGGCCGAAGGGTCCGGCGCGGCAACATTCCGACGCCGCCAGCCCCACAACGCCGCAAAAGGATGCCCCATGCCCCCGTTCCGTTTCCGCCTGCAACAGGTTCTCGACTACCGGGAACAGTTGGAAGAGCAGGCCAAGCTGGCCTTCGCCCGCGCCAAGTCCGCCCACGAGGCGCAACAGCGCCAGGTGGAGGCGGTGCGCGCGGCCATTGCCGAGGCGGAGCGGAAACTGTACGAAGACGCGCGCCTCTCGCGCGATGAACTCTGGCTGCAACGCAACTTCCTGCGCGGCTTGCGCGAAGACCTGACCCATGCCGAACTGCGCCTGCGCATGCTGGCCCAGCAGAGGGAGCAGGCCCGCGCGGAACTGGTGAAGAAATCGCAGGAACGCAAACTGCTGGAAAAGCTCAAGGACAAACAGGCGGCCCGCCATGCGCACGAAGAACTCCTCCGCGAACAGCGCACCTATGACGAAACCGCAACGCTTCGTTTCGAGCCTCCGTCTTTCTAGGCTCTGCCGCTGGCTGCTCACCGCCGCCGCCATCAAGGTGGCCCTGCTGGTGGCCTTTGCCCTGGAACAGCCGTGGCCGTTCGCCACGGGCGGCGCACCCGCCGTGGTGGCCACCGCCGTTGCGCCTGCATCAGGCGCCAGGGCCGCCCAGCCCGGCAGCGGGCTGGATCTGCCGCTGACGGCGGACATTGCCAGCGCCACCGGGGTGGCCTCCACTCTTGCCGCCACTTCCCCCGATACTGCCGTCGTCCCCGCCGCCGCATCGCCTTCCCCCGCCGTCACCGCCGCGCGCGGCCGCATGCACCGCGACGGCACGGCCTGGGCAGCCGAAGCCCAGCCTGCCCCTTCCCCTGCCCCGTCCCCCGCCGCATCCGCCGCATCCACCGCCCCCCCGACGGGCGGCGTTGCGGGGACCGCCGCAGGCGGGCAGAACGGCCTGCTCAACCGCGACGATCTGAACCGCCGCCAGGAAGACCTGAACCGCCGCGAGCAGGAACTGAAAAGCCTGGAACAGCAGATCGACGCCAAGCTGGCCCAGATGCAGGACCTCGAGGCGCGCATCAAGATCATGCTCAAGGACGCGCAGGGCATGAAGGACGAAAAGCTGCGCCACCTGGTGGACGTGTACACCAACATGAAGGCCAAGCAGGCGGCGGCCGTGCTGGAGACGCTGGACGAGAAGATCGCCGTCAGGATTCTGGCGGGCATGCGCGGCCGCCAGGCGGGCGAAATCCTCACCTTCGTGCAGGCGGAAAAGGCCGCCAAGCTGTCCGAGGCGCTCACCCGCATGCAGCTGCCCCTCGAATAGCCCATGGCCCGGCTTGCCCTTACCGTGTCCTACGTGGGCACCCACCTGGCCGGGTGGCAGATCCAGGCCCGCAATGACCGGCCCCGGCCGCGTACCGTGCAGGGTGAGTTGGAGCGCATCGCCGAGCGCATCGTGGGCGCGCCGGTGCGCCTGCACGGCGCGGGGCGCACCGATTCGGGCGTGCACGCCGAGGCCCAGGTGGCCCACATGGACGTGCCCGAGCACAAGGCGGACATGGATTGGCAGCGTGCCTTCAACGCCGGGCTGCCCGACGACATCGCCGTTGCCGCCGTAGCCCGCGTGCCCGACGACTTTCACGCCCGGTTCAGCGCGCGCGGCAAGACCTACACCTACCGCCTCTGGCCCACCCGGCGCTGGGTGCCCCCCCGGCTGGCCCCCTTCGTCTGGGCCACCGGCCCGCTGGACCTCGCCGCCATGGACGAGGCCGCCGCGCACCTCATCGGCAGGCACGACTTCGCCAGCTTCCAGAACACCGGCACGGACATCGCCACCACCGTGCGCACCGTGACCGTGGTGTCCCGCCACCACGAGGGCGAAATGCTCCCCGCCCCGGGCGCGCTGCCGTGGCTGGCCGTGGGCGCGGCAGGCGAGAGCCCCTCCGCGACGGCCAGCGGCCCGCCCACGGCGGAAGACGCCCAGCCGGAATGCGCCCGCGTCATCGCCTGGGACTTCGAGGCCGACGGCTTTCTGAAGCAGATGGTCCGCAACATGATGGGCCTGCTGGTGGCAGTGGGGCGCGGCAAGCTGCCCCCCGGCGAGGTGCCCGCCGTCATGGCCGCCCGCGACCGCAGGGCGGCCCCGCCCACCGCGCCCGCGCATGGCCTGACCCTGACCCGCGTGCACTACTGACCGGCAGGCGGCACGCATCCCACCCGTGCCCGACCGCCCCGGCCCGCCACGACACCCCGCGCTGCATCCGCCCCGCGCCACCTTCCCGCCCTTCCTTCCGCGCCGCCCTTCCGCACCGCCCTTCCGAGCCCTCCGTTTTTGCGCCATGTCCGTCACGCCACGAAAAACGGCGCACCCCATCGAGGCGCGCCGTTCGTACATGCATGCGGAAACAGCCGCGCATCAGGTATAGCGCGGCTCTTCTTCCTTGATGATCTGGAAAGCCTTGTTGGCCTTCACCGTGCCGGAAATGCCCCAGAACTTGGTCACGCCTTCCACGGTGCATTCCAGCAGGTCGTCGGTGTCCGTATCCAGCAGCAGCACGTCGCCCACCTGCAACCGCAACAGCTGGTTGCCGGAAATCTTGGCTTCGCCGAAGCGCACCTTCAGGTTCACCGGGGTTTCCAGCAGCCGTTCCTTCAGGCGCGAGACCCAGGCGTGGTCCACTTCCAGACGCTCGGTCTGAAAGCTGGCGTGCAGCTTGGAGCGGATGGGTTCGATGGTGGCGTAGGGCAGGCAGATGACCAGCGAACCGATGGCCGTTTCCAGCTCCACCTCGAAGGTGATCACCACCACCACGTCGCTGGGCGGCACGATGGCCGCGAACTGCGGGTTGATCTCGGAGCGCACCAGTTCCAGGCTCACGTCGTGCACCGGCCGCCACGACTCTTCCATGTTGTCGAGGGCGATCTTGATCACCCGGTCCACGATGGCCTGTTCGATGCGCGTGAATTCGCGGCCCTCGATCTTGGGCTGGCTGCCCGCGCCGCCAAAGAAATTTTCCACCAGGGCGAAGACCAGACGCGAATCCACCACGATGATGGCGTTGCCGCGCAGTGGCTCCATCTTGAAGATGTTGATGCTGGTGGGCACCGGCAGCGAGCGCATGAAATCGCCGAACTTCGTCATGTCGATGGAGATGGGGTTCAGCTCCACCCGCTTGCGCACGGTGTTGGACAGCGCGTTGGTGCACAGCCGCGCGAACCGGTCGTTGACGATTTCAAGAACCGGCATGCGGCCGCGAATGATGCGGTCCTGGTTGGCGAGGTCGAACGGGACAATGCCCGAATCGTCCTCGGGTATGTCGGATTCGCTTTCTATTTCGCCGCCGGAAAGGCCGCGAAGCAGGGCATCGACCTCGTCCTGCGCCAGAATCTTGTTCATGGTGGTGCGGGCTCCTCGCGCATGGGCGCTGAATGGCCGGATAGTGGCAGTGACGGCAGGCCGGGTCAAGCGGCGCGGCCAACGACTCGCAGGACGAACCTGCCGGGCGTCGGCCGAAGTCCGCCGCACGCCTGCCCGCATGCTGCCAAGGGCAGTGCGCACCGGGAGAATCCTGCCGTCGCCGCATTTCTTTGCAAGATGAACGCCAATCCGGCGCGGCTGCATGCGGCACGAAAGAACGGACCGGATACGGCCGCACTGCGGAATGCGGGCCAGCCCCGGCGGGCGGCCCTTATTCGTCGGAAAGGTTGGGGTAGCGCTGGCGCATCCGGTGCACCACGTCGGCCTTCACGTAGCCGAGCATGCTCACGATTTCGATGAGCGGATAGGCAGATTTGGACTGGTCCCTGTAGCTGCGGGCCTTGCCAAGCTGCTCGGCGGACAGCAGCCGTTCGTGCAGCAGCGCGTCGAGGATGCTGCCGAACTGGCTGGCCTGCTGGCGCGCCTCGCGGTCCTTGCGCACTTCCATTTCGCGGCTGGCGCGCTCGTCCGCCTCGGCCAGCTTGCGGCGCAGTTCATGCTCGACGATCTTGAGCTGCTGGATGTTCTCCTGCAGGTTGCGCAGGTCCAGGGCCACCGCGCGCCGCCGCGAATGCAGATCGCGCAGCCGTTCCTCGTGCGCGGCGTTGGAGCGCTGGGTGGAAACCAGCACCATCACGAGCAGCAAGAAACCTATCACCGCGCCAAGCACGATTTCCATGCGCCAAGCCCCTTTCGCCAACCCTGCTTCTTTCTTCTAAATCTACAGGACGATTATCGGATGCGCAATGCCACCCCGCAACGCGCCCGCGCCGCGGGCCATCACCCGGCGCGGCCTGCCCCGGCCCGGTCGCGGGCGAAGCCGCCGCCCCTTGCCAGATGCGGCGTCTTGGGGCAGTTGCAGGCAAGAAACCGTCCAAGGAGTCGCGATGTCCCGCCCGGCCTCACCATCCACGCCGCCTGAACCGCCAGCCCGCGACCCTCGCGGGGCGGCGGTGGTTACCCTGCCAGACGGCCGCACACTGCGTCTGCCCCTGCCCGCCGCCCCGGCGGGCGGCAATGCGGCCGCGTCCGAAACCTCCGGGGGCGCGGCTGTTCCGGCCTCCGTATTCGGCCAGGGGGCGGGCCCGGCGGACACTCTGGCCCGCCTGGTGTGGATGAGCGGCCAGGTGGACCCGCCCGCGCTGTGCTCCGGCCTTGGCCGCTGCGGGCGGTGCGCCGCGCGCTTCACCCGTGGCGCGCCCGAGCCCCATGCGGCGGACACGGCCCATTTTTCCGAAACGGAACTGGCCGATGGCTGGCGTCTGCTGTGCCGCCACGCGCCGCCCACCCCGCTCATCCAGTCCGGCCTGCCCGATTCGGCGCACGGCCCGAGTGATCCAGGTGGACCGCACGGAGCGGACGCCGGGCCCTGCGTCATCGCCTTCACCTTGCCCGAAGGGGCGGCCCCGCGCCGCACGCGGGTGGTGGACGCCCCCATGAAGCACGCCCCGGGGGACACCCCGGAAGCATCCACGCCGCTGCTCCTCGCCATCGACCTCGGCACCACCACCCTGCACTGGTCTGCCCTTGCGCCCGACGGACGCCGAGTGGCCCACGGCGCAGAGCTGAACCCCCAGATGGGCGCGGGCAGCGAGGTCATGTCGCGCCTGGCCGTGGCCTCGTCCCCCGCCGGGCTCGCGGCCCTGCGCCGCCTGACCCTGGCGGCCGTGGGCCGCATCGCCGCCGGGCTGCCCGGCCCGGTGCGCGGGCTGTGCGTGGCGGGCAACACGGCCATGACCGCCATCCTGCTGGGGCGCGACGTGTCCGGCCTGGCCACCGCCCCCTACCGGCTGGACTACGCGGGCGGCGCGGCGGAATCCCTGCCGGAGCCGCCGCTGCTGGCGGCCGTGCCCGACGTGTGGATTCCCCCGCAACCCGCGCCCTTCGTGGGCGGCGACGTGGCGGCGGGCATGACGGCCCTGCTGTACGGCGGGCTGGCGGCCGCACCCGGCGATTCCGCCCCCCTTGCCCCGCTGGCCGCATCCCCCCCCCGCTTCCCCTTCCTGCTGGCGGACCTGGGCACCAACGGCGAATTCGTGCTGGCCACCGGCCCGGACGGCGCGCTGGTGACCAGCGTGGCCCTGGGCCCCGCGCTGGAGGGCATCGGCCTGTCCTGCGGCGGGGTGGCCCAGCCGGGTGCCGTGGCCGCGTTCACCCTGGGGCCCGCCGGCCTCGCGGCCACCGTCCTGCCCCACGACGACGGCGCGCCCGCCGCCCCCACCCACCTGTGCGGCACGGGGTATATTTCGCTGCTCAAGGTGCTGTTGCGCGCCGGGCTGCTTGACGAAGACGGCCGCTTCGTGATGGAACCGCATTCCCCGCTGGCGCGCCGCCTGGCCGCATCGCTGGTCATGGTGCGCGGCGAACGGCGTCTGCCCCTGCCTGGGGGCTTGCATCTTTCGGCGGGCGACGTAGAAGAAGTGCTGAAGGTGAAGGCCGCCTTCTCCCTTGCCTACGAACGGCTGCTGGCGGAAGCCGGCATGCCCGGAACGGCGCTGGACGCCGTGTACCTTGCCGGGGCGCTGGGCGAACACGCCCGCCCCGAAGACCTCGAAACGCTGGGATTCCTGCCCGCCGGGGTGGCCAGCCGCGCGCGGGCCATCGGCAACGCCTCGCTGCGCGGGGCGGAACTGCTGCTGCTCCACCCGGAACTGCGCGACCGCATCGTCGCCTGGCGCGCCGGTTGCCGCGTGGTGGACCTGACCGCCGCCACAGGCTTCGCGCAGGCCTTCGTGCGCCACATGCGCCTGGGCTGACCGCCCAACGCTCCACGGGCGCGCCGCATGACGCAAGATTGCCCGAAACGCGGGCCACCGCCTCCGCCCCGCAGGGGCCTGCACCCCGCCAAACGGCACGGGCAAGGCGACCCGGACGGCGACCCCGGAACTTCCGGGACCATTATCGACACCTGAACGCCGGTAGCTCCGGGCAGCCACGCCCCCCCGCGCACCATGAGCGCCCAAAGCGCCCCAGGCGCATTGAAACCATGACACGGGCCGCGCACCGCCAGCAGCCGCCCGCACCGCGCCCGCATCACCATCCGGGGCGCGACGACACCGGCCCCGCGCCCGGCGGCCCCGGCCCCACGCACGGCAGCCCATGCATCGTCGGCCACGCCGACACCCAACCAACGGACCCCGCATGCACCATCTTTTCACCGCCCTGTCGCCGGAATACCGGCAGCGCCTGGAATCACTGCCCACCGCGCTGGACACCGTGGCCCCGCTGCGCACCGCGCACCGCCGCGACCTGCCCATGGCCATCCGCGACCTGTCGCAGATGCTCACCAGCGAACGCGGCGCGCTTTCCGAGCCTTACTGGGCGGCCCCGCGCCTGCTTTCCGCCTATCTGCGCTACTTCATGCCGTGGAACCTGGTGCGCCTGGGGCGGCTGCTGCCCTCGCTGGACCTGGTGGACCGCGACGCCCTGCTGGAACGCCCGCTGATCCTCGACCTGGGCAGCGGCCCGCTGACCCTGCCGCTGGCCCTGTGGCTGGCCCGGCCCGACCTGCGTACCCTGCCGCTGACCTTCCTGTGCGCCGACATCGCCCCCCACCCACTGGAGGTGGGCCGCGACCTGCTGCAGGTGGTGGCGGGCGAGGAATCGCCCTGGGCGCTGCGCACCCTGCGCGCCCCGCTGGAATCCGCCCTGAAGGAAGTGCGCGGCGACGCGGCGCTGATCATGGCGGGCAACGTGATGAACGAGCTGAAGCCCCGCCGCGACGAGCCCCTGGAATTCCGCATGGAAGACCTGGCCGAAAAGATCGGGGCGTCGATGGCCCAGGGCGGCCGTCTGCTGGTCATCGAGCCGGGCACCCGGCTGGGAGCGCGCTACGTCACCCAGTTCCGCCGCGCGGCCATGGAGGTGGGCCTGGCCCCGCTGGCCCCCTGCCCCCACCACGACGCGTGCCCCATGCTGGAAACGGGCGGGCCGGGCGGCTGGTGCCACTTCACCTTCCCCATCCAGGGCGCGCCCGCCTGGCTGGAAGAACTGAGCCGCAGGGCCAAGCTGGAAAAGGGCACCGCCAGCCTGTCCTTCGTGCTGCTGGGCGAAGCGGACAAGGTGGCCCCCCCGCGCAACACCATCCGCATCATTTCCGACGCCTTCCCGCTGCCCGGCCGCCGCGAACCGGTGCGCTACGCCTGCTCCGAACGGGGGCTGGCCCTGCTGCACGACGCGCGGCAGGTGCATTCCGGCACGGCCCTCGAAATCACCTGGCCGGAGGTGGAACGCCGCGACCGCAAGTCCGGCGCGCTGGAACTGGAATGGACCCCGCCCGCGCGCGGCGCGGACAAGGGCGGGGACAAGGGTACGGACAGGGGCGCGAAAAACTGGGGAACGGCCGGTGGAGCCGCCGCGAGAACGGGCCGCAAGCCCGCGCGCGGCAAGGCTGTGGGCCATGCCGCCCCCATGCAGGACGGCGACGACGACCTTCAGCCCGCCTTCCTGCTGGAAAGCGGGCCACAGTGGGGCGCGCCCACCCCCGGCAGCCCCGCCGGGTTCGATGCCCCTGGCGATCTTGACGAACATGACGGGCACGATGAATTCGACGGGCACGACCCGTCCGAGCCCGACGGCAACCGCGTTGACGGCCCAGACCACGGCCAGACCTACGGCCAGATGTTCGCCAACCAGCCACATGTGGGCAGGGCCGCCCAGCGGCGCGGCGTGCCCCGCTTCGGTGCCCGGCGCGGCCACGCCCGCGATGGCGGGTTCGACGCCGGGTTCTCCGGGCAGCCCGGCGGGCGGCCCCGTGACGCATACGGGCAGGACGGGCAGTTCGGCGGCGGCAAGCGCGGCGTTTCCGACGATTTCGGCAACCGGGCCGATGCTGGCGGCCGGGCCGATGCGGGCAACCGGCGCTCCGGCAGGCCGGGCGGCCGCACGGGCGGCGACCGGCAGGGCGGGCAGCGGGGCGAGCACCGCGACGCCCCGCGTGGCGAATGGACCAACCGTCGCGGACCGCAACGCCCCGCGCACGGCAAGGCGGCCCCGGCCCAATCCGGCCCATCCGGCCCATCCGGCCCCGGCCATTACGGTACGGACGATGCGCCGGCGGCCCGGCAGACGCGCGGCGAAGGCCGCGACGGCCAGCAGCGGCCGCAGGGACGCGCGCAGCGCTCCTTCGGCAACGCCCGGCGGCAACGCCCCGATGGTCCGCAGGAAGGACGCCAGAAAGGACGGCAGGACGGGCGGCCGGACGCCCCCGCCCAACGTGGGGAAAACCGCCAGACCGAAGGCCAGGGCGGACACGCCCGGCACGGCCAACGGCCCGGCCAGCGCCACAATGGCCGCCCCGATCCGCGCGACCAACATGATCGGCGGGACCAGCCCGATCGGCACGATCGGCGCGATCGGCAGGAACAGCGGGACCGGCAGCAGGACGCACCCCAGGCACGCCCCGGTACACGACAGGACCCCCGGCAGGGCGCGCGCCAGGAGCGCAGACCCGACCGCCCCGGCGAGCGGAACGACCGTCGTCCCGACCAGCGGCCCGATACCCGTCAGGAACGCCGCGACGCCCCGCGCGACGGCGAGGCCCGCCAGCAGGGCGAGGCAGGCCGCGCGGGCAAGCCGCGCCGCCACTTCGACCGCGAGGGCAGGCCCGGCGGCGACAAACGTGACAGGCGCGACAGGCCCGACAGGGATGCCCGCGCCCCGCGCCAGGGCAACGAGCCACGCGGCGACCGTCCGCGCGGGCAGCACGAGGGAGGGCAACAGCGCCCGCAGCAGGCCCGGCCCGAACGGGGAGAGCGGCCCGCGCGGGGTGAACGCAATGCCGAGCGCCCCAATGTCCCGCAGGGCGACCGGCCCGAACGGTCCAATGCCCGGCGTGACGACCGGCGCGACGGCGACCGCCCGGACAACGCGGGACAGCACCACGCCCGGCGGCGCAAGCCCCGGCGCGACGACTAGCCCCACGTCCGCAACACCGACGCAGGTTTACCGCAAACTTCAAGGCCGGGGACGCCACCGCCCCCGGCCCTTTGCAACCGGAACACCACGCGCATGAACATCATCGACCTGGGCCTCATCCGCTACGCAGAGGCAGACGCCCTGCAACGGGCGCGGCTGGAGGAAGTGGCGGCAGGGGCGGAAGAAACCCTGTACCTGCTGGAACACCACCCGGTGATCACCCTTGGCCGCAACGGCGGGGGCGAAAACCTGCACGTGGGCCGCGAATGGCTGGCAACGCAAGGCATAGACCTGGTGCAGTCGTCGCGCGGGGGCAACATCACCTGCCATTTCCCCGGCCAGCTGGTGGCCTATCCGGTGTTCCGGGTGGCCAAACGGCCGGGCGGCCTGCGGCAGATGTTCCACGACCTCGAAGAGGTGGTCATCTCCACGCTGGGTCACTTCGGCCTGACAGCAGCCCGGTGGGAAGGCCGCCCCGGCGTGTGGATCGAAAACCGCAAGATCTGCTCCATCGGCATGGCCGTGCGCCGCTGGACCTCGTACCACGGGTTCGCCCTGAACGTGGGCCGCGACCTGTCCCTTTTCGAGATGATCACCCTGTGCGGCCTGCCCGACGCGCAGGCCACGTCGCTGCACCGCGAACTGGGCGGCGATTCCCCATCCATGCAGGAGGTAAAGGATGTCTGTGCCCGGCAATTCCGCGCCATATTTGCGGATTCCGCCGTGGCTGCGGGTCAAGCTGCCCTGTAGCCACACCTCCGGGGACACCCGTTCGCTGGTGGACGACCTGCGCCTGAACACCGTGTGCCAGAGCGCCAAGTGCCCGAACATGTTCGAGTGCTTTTCTTCGGGTACGGCCACGTTCCTCATCCTGGGCAACGTGTGCACCCGCAACTGCGCCTTCTGCAACATCACCCCCGGCCAGGCCGCCCCGCCAGACCCGGACGAACCCCGCCGCGTGGCCGAAGGCGCCGCGCGCCTTGGCCTTTCGCACGTGGTGGTCACCTCCGTCACCCGCGACGACCTGCCCGACGGCGGTTCCGGCCACTTCGCGGCCACCGTGCGCGCCCTGCGCGCCGCCCTGCCCGCCACCGTGAGCGGCCAGCCCGCCACCATCGAGGTGCTGATCCCCGACTTTCGCGGCAGCCGGGCCGCGCTGGACGCCGTGCTGGACGCCGCGCCCGACATCATCAACCACAACGTGGAAACCCCGCCCGCGCACTACCCGCGCATCCGCCCGCAGGCCGACTACGCCCAGAGCCTGGAACTGCTGTCCCAGGTGCGCGCCGCCGGGGCCATCGCAAAAAGCGGGCTGATGGTGGGCCTTGGCGAAACCGACGACGAGGTGCGCGCCACCCTGGCCGACCTTGCCGCCACGGGCTGCCACATCGCCACCATCGGCCAGTACATGCGCCCCAGCCGCAACCACCCGCCCGTCGAGCGCTACGTCCACCCCGATGCCTTCGAAGGCTACGCCGCCCATGGCCACGCCCTCGGCATCCCCCACGTGTTCTCCGCCCCGCTCGTGCGCAGCAGCTACAACGCCCGCGCCGCCTACGACGCCCTGCAGCAGTTGCGGGGGCACTAGAGAGAGAAGGGAAAGAAGAAGGACTGAAGAGGACGCGGGGAGGGGGAAAATTGAAATTTTCCCCCTCCCCGCCCCCCTCCCCCTTCAACTTTCTCATCGTGGACGAAGTGCGCTGGCAGGAGTATTCCCTGACAGCCAACAGCTCCCATCCTTTCTTCCCCGCCTCCCCACATCCGTAGAACTGCCTTTCTTCCTTATACTCCGCGCCGGTCTTTCGGCGCGGATGGCTGGTGCGGGCACAGTGCAAGGAATTACGTTTTTTTGTGGCCGGGCAAGGCGGCGCGCGATTTTCGCGCGGAGCGTACTGGCGTACGTGAGCAGCGAAAATTACGCGCCAACGCCGCCCGGCCCAAAAAGGCGGATTCCGCAAGCAACGTGACCGCGCGACCCGACAAGCATCCACACCCAGCAGTTTCCAAAAACAACGGCTGCCCACCATGACATGCATGATGGACAGCCGTATTCGTTCAAAAGCACAGCCAAGCCTGACCGCTACACAGCCTCCACCAGCAGGCCGTCGCGTTCCACGCCAAGGGGACGTACTGCCACCAGATCACCGGGGCCTGCCTGCTCCCCCCCCTGCCCCGCCTGCGCGGTCGGACGCCGCCCGCCAGTAAACCGGCACTCGGCATAATACTCGCACACGCCCTTCAACCCGCGCGTCCCCTCCGGGGCCACCAGCAGGTGCGGCTCGGCCAGCAGGCGTTGCAGGAACGTGGCCTTCTTCACCGCCACCGCGCCGCGCAACTCCGCCGCCCGGCGCTTCTTCACCTCCTGCGGCAACTGCCCGTTCATCACCGCCGCCGGGGTGCCCGGCCTGCGCGAATACGGGAACACGTGCGCATAGGTCAGCGGCAAGGCCCCCACGAAATCCAGCGTCTCGCCAAACTCCGCGTCCGTCTCGCCGGGAAAACCGGTCAGGATGTCCGCGCCAAGGCCGAACAGCGGCCACACCTCGGCCAGATCGCGCACGAAATCCAGCAGCGGCTCGGGCCGGTAATGTCCTCGTCCCATGCGGCGCAACACGCCGGGGCTGCCGCTCTGCAACGAAAGATGCAGCTGCGGAGCCACCAGACGGCTTTCGGCCAGCACGTCCAGCGCGCGTTCGCCAAGCTGGCCCGGCTCCAGCGAACTGATGCGCAGCCGCGCCCGGCCCGCCCACTGCGGGGCAAGCTCGCGCTCCAGAAAGGCCAGCAACTCCCAGAAGTCCGGCCCGCCGCCGGGCAGGTCGCGCCCGTACTGGCGCAGATTGACGCCGGAAACGATCAGTTCGCGAAACCCCGCATCCAGCAGGCGGCGCGCCTCTGCCAGCGCCTCGCGCGGGTCGCGGCTGCGGGCCGCGCCGCGCGCCAGCGGCACGATGCAGTAGGTGCAGCGGTGCGAACAGCCGTCCTGCACCTTGAGCACCGGGCGTGACCGGGTGAAGCCATTAATGCGGAAGGCCGGGAACGCACCGTCGCCAGCGGAAAGATCGTCATCGTTACCGCCTACCGCAGTCCCCTCATGCGCCCCCGCCGCACCGATCTCCGGGTCGTAGCGCAACAGCGAGACCTTGGCCTGCTGACCCACCACGTCGGCCACGCCGGGCAGCGCGGCGATGTCCTCGCGCAGCACCTGCGCCGCGCAGCCGGTGACCACGATGCGCCCCTGCGGCGCGGCCCGGTGCATGCGGGCCACGGCCTGACGCACGTCGGCCACGGCGCGCGCAGTGACCGCGCACGAGTTGATCAGCAGCACGCTTGCCTCGGCGGGGTCTGCGGCCTCGCGCCAGCCGCGCGCCAGCCATGCCTCGCGCACGGCCTCCGTCTCGTACTGGTTGATCTTGCAGCCCAGCGTCAGCGCGAAAAAGGCGTGGCCGCTCATGGACGCTCCCCGTTCAGGGCGTGCGGAACCACCATTCCCCCCATGCGCACGCTACTGCCCCCCGCCAGGCAGAATGGACATGCCCAGCATGCGGGCCACCAGTCCGTCCGGGGTGGTCAGGTTGGGCAGTTCGGTGCCGGGCCGCAGCGAAGTGACCACGGCGCGGCCCAGGATGAACCGGCCCTCCTGCCCGCGCTCGCCGTCCTCGCCGGTGTTGTTGAACACGCGCAAGCCCCAGATGTTGTGGAACATCACCGGATGGCCGTCGTATTCGCCAAGGTACAGGGTAATGTGCCCCTTGAGCCACAGCAGGGTCAGGAAGGGCACGCCCTGCGCGCGGATGATGGCTTCCTTGCCGTCGGGCGAGGCCTTGCCGAAATCCACGAACCGCCCGGCCTTGGCTTGCGACGCGGAATTGCGCGGCAGCCAGATGCCGAAGGGGGCGAACAGGTCGCGCAGGGTGGCCGAGCAGTCGCGGTCTTCGTACATGCCGCCCCAGCCGTAGGGCTGACCCATCATGCGGTTGCCGATCTCCGCCATGCGCGCGGCGGAGATGGCCAGCGGCTTCATGGCCGCGTACCCGGCGGGCAGGGCGGACTGGCCGAGCACGGCGCGGCCGTCGGCGTCGCGCAGGGGCACCAGCACGGTGAGCCCGCCCGGCGATTCCACGGCCACGGGGAACACCGCGCCGATGTGCGCGGTGGCGATGTAGGCTTGCGCCGGCCCGGTAAGGGCCACGTCGTCGCGCAGCACGGCGGCGTAGCGGCCGTTCTGGTACAGGGCGCGGAAGGTTGCGTCGGCAAGGGCCACGTGCTCGGCGGGCACCCAGCCGGAGGCGAAGCCGGTTTCGCAGTACAGCCACGCCCGGTCCAGCGACACGTGCGAGACGAACACGGGGGTGCCCGTCCACACGGCAGAGCGTTGCAGGTCGTCGAAGGGGTAGCCCTGCCCGGCCTTGTCGGGATTTGCGAACGACGGGCGCAGGGTGGGCAGTTCGCGCAGGGCGGTGTTGCGCACGATGATGCCGCGCTCGGCCATGGCCGGGAAGGACGCGGCGTCGCAGTTGGCCACCAGCGCGGCGAAGCGGCTGGCGTCCCACGGCAGCAGGTTTTCGGCGTGGCCGCGCGGGCGGCCTTCCTTGGTCAGGTAGGGCGCGGTGCGGGCCACCTCTGCGATGGTGACCCCGGTGCGGGTCTGCAACCACGGGGCGAAGAAGCGGGTGTTCCAGCGCTGGTCCTGGGCGGCCTGGGTGGCGATGTCGAGCAACGGGCGGTCGCCGCCCGCGCGGGCGGCGTACACGGAAAGGTCCTGCGGATGGCGCTCCAGCTCGGTGAAACGCGGCGGCGCGGTCTCGCGCGGCCCGCGCCCGGCGCAACCGGTCAGAACCAGCGCGGACAGGACCAGCACCGCCAGCGCGGCGGCGAAGGAACGCGCGGCGCGGGGCGACACGCGGCGACCATGCACGACGGCAACTATTTCTTGCGACATCTTCTTTCTCCCTGTTCCGGGCAGACTGCCGAGCGGGGTCTTTTCTCCCCTCCCGCGCCTTGCCCCGCGTGAACCTGCCGCTTCTGCGCGGCCTCTTGCCTCACGCCATACACCACAATTGAAAAGTTTGAAGGAGGGGATAGGGGTTCGGGGGAAGGGGAGGAAAATTTTCAAATTTTCCTCCCCTTCCCCCGATTCTCTTCCTCTTCAAAAATCCTCGCCTTTCCGCCCAGACTACCCCACGCCCAGCCCCAACGCCAACCGCCGGGCGAGGCGGGTGTGGCGCTTGTGCATGCGGTTGTTCTTGACGGCCATGGACAGGGCGCGCGGCTCGCCCACCAGCACCACCAGGCGCTTGCCGCGCGTGACGCCGGTGTAGATAAGGTTGCGTTGCAGCAGCATGTAATGCTGGGTCAGCACGGGGATGACCACGGCGGGGTATTCGGACCCCTGCGACTTGTGCACGGAGATGGCGTAGGCGGGGACGATCTCGTCCAGCTCTTCCCAGGCGTAGGGCACGTTGCGCTCGTCGAAGCGCACGGTAAGCTGGCGTTCCTTGGGGTCCACCAGGCAGATGCGCCCGATGTCGCCGTTGAAGACGTCCTTGTCGTAGTTGTTGCGGATCTGCATCACCTTGTCGTCCAGGCGGTACTGGCGTTCGCCGCGCTGCACGCACAGGGTCTGGCCGTTCAGGGCCTGCTGCAACCGCACGTTCAGGTTGCCCGCGCCCGCCGCGCCCTTGTGCATGGGGGTGAGCACCTGGATGTCGTCCACGGGATGCAGGCCGAAACGCCGGGGGATATGGTCGCGCACCAGTTCCACGATCATCTCCACGACCTTCTCGGGGTCGTCCTGGCGGATGAAGTAGAAGTCGGACAGCCGGTCGCGCGAGGAATCCAGCGGCGGCACCTCGCCGTGGTTGATGCGGTGGGCGTTGCAGATGATCTCGCTTTCGGCGGCCTGGCGGAACACCTCCACCAGTTCCACCACCGGCACCACGCCCGAGGCGATGACGTCGCGCAGCACGTTGCCCGGCCCCACCGAGGGCAGCTGGTGCACGTCGCCCACGAAGAGCAGCGTGGCCCCCAGCGGCACGGCCTTCAGCAGGTGGTACATGAGCATGGTGTCCATCATGGACGCCTCGTCCACCACCAGCAGGCCGCAGGCGAGGGGGTTGTCCTCGTTGCGGGCGAAGCCGTCCTCCTTGGGGCTGTACTCCAGCAGCCGGTGAATGGTCTTGGATTCGCGCCCGCTGGTCTCGGACATGCGCTTGGCGGCGCGGCCCGTGGGCGCGGCCAGCAGTATCTTGGCCCCGGTTTCGGCAAAGACCTTGATGATGGCGTTGATGATGGTGGTCTTGCCGGTGCCGGGGCCGCCGGTAAGCACCATGACCTTGGCGCGGGTGGCGGTGCGCACGGCTTCCAGCTGCTCCGGCGCGAGGGTGATGGACAGCTTGTCCAGCACCTTGGCGATGATGGCCTCCGGGTCGTCGAAGCGCACGGCTTTCGGCGAACGCAGCACCCGCTGCAGGTAGTAGGCGATCTTGGTTTCGTAGTGATGGTAGCGCGAAAGGAAGATGCCGAGTTCGCCGTCCATCTCCTCGATGACGATGCGTTCCTCGATTTCCAGCGTGCGCAGCGAATCCTCCACGAGGTCGGCGCGGATGTCGAGCTGGTCCGAGGTCTGGGCGATCAGCGCGTCGTGCGGCACGTAGACGTGGCCGTCGTCGTTCAGGCGTTGCAGGGTGTACAGGGTGCCCGCCTCTGCCCGCAGTTCGCTGTCGCGCGAGAAGCCCAGCTTTTCCGCCACGGTGTCGGCGGTATGGAAGCCGATGCCGTGGATGTCCATGGCCAGGCGATAGGGGTTCTCGCGCACCACGGAAAGGGCCTGCTGGCCGTAATGGCGGTAGATGCGCACGGCATAGGCGGTGCTGACCCCGTGCGGCTGCAGGAACATGATCAGGTCGCGGATGCCCTGGTGGTCGGACCAGCCCGCCTTGATGCGTTCCAGCGTCTTGCTGCCCACGCCGCTGACCCGCAGCAGCCTGTCCGGCTCCTCGTCCAGCACGCGAAAGGTGTCCTCGCCGAAGGCTTCCACGATGCGCGCGGCCATGGATTCGCCCACGCCCTTGATGAGGCCGGACCCCAGATAGTGGCGGATGCCCTCCACCGAGGCGGGCAGCAGGTTCTCGTAGCTTTCCATGGAAAACTGCCGCCCGAAGCGCGGGTTGTTCACCCAGCGGCCCACCAGCTTCAACGAGGCGCCCGGCTGCGGCGAGACCATGTGCCCCACCACGCTGATCATGTCGCCCTTGGGCAGCGGGCGCAGGCGCAGCACGGTGTAGCCGTTTTCCTCGTTGTGGAAGATGACGCGGTCGAGCACGCCGGAAAGCTGTTCCGGGGCGTCCTGCGCGTCTTGCAGGGCGGCCAGCATGGGGGCGGATTGCCCGGCGGGTGCGGCCTGCCGGGCGGCGGGCCGGGAAATTCGGGAGGAACGCGGGTTGCGCGGGTCGTGCTGCATGAGGTGTCCGGTTATGGGCGAGAAAAACGCGCGGGGCATGCCCGGCAGTCCGCAGCCCGGGCCAGTGGGGACAGGGTGGGACAACGGCGGGGCGGGGCAGGAAAAACGTGGGTACAGCAACAGCCCCTAGCCGCTCGGGCCGCACCCGTCAAGGATGGCGGGCCGGATGGAACAGCTGGGCCAGTGGGCAGGGCGGGCCAGATGGCGCAACCAGGCGACGAAGCAGACGCGGGGCGATGGGCGATGGGCGATGGGCGATGGGCGATGGGCGATGGGCGATGGGCGAAACGGAAAGACAAAGCCTGTCCACCCGCAAGCGCGGACAGCGCCGCGCTTGCACCCGCTCCGCAAGAACGCCGCCAAAAAACTAATTGTGTATAAAAATAACCAATGTCAGAAACAGCATAACGGGGGCTGCCCGCTTGCACGGCGCATGAGCCCGACGGGCAGCCCGGCAAGCACCCATGCAGCACGCGGAAGGGGTTTCCGCGCCTGCACAGTCCGCATACCACCCCGGGGGTTCCATGCGCATCGCTCGCCTGCCCATTTTCATGTTGCTGGCGGCCCTGACCATGCTGACGGGCCTGACTGTTCTGACTGGCCTGACGGGCGGGGCCACCGGCGTCGCCTTTGCGCGGGACGAACAGCCCGCCGCCAACTTCCGCTCGCTGTCCGGCGCGGTCACCCTGGAGCGCGCGGGCAGCCTCGTCCGGCCAACTCCGGGCGACCCGCTGCTGGTGGGCGACATCCTGCGCACCGGCCCGGACGGCAAGGCCGGGGTCAGCTTTCAGGACGGCAGCCGCATCGCCGTGGGGCCGGGCTCGGAACTGACGGTGCAGTCCTACCGCTTCGTCCCGCTGGAAAAGGACTACGACTTCGACGTGTACATGCAGCGCGGCGAGGCGGCCTATTCTTCGGGCAGGCTGGCCAAGCTCGCGCCCGAGGCGGTCAGGTTCCGCACGCCGCAGGCCGCCGTGGGCGTGCGCGGCACCCGTTTTCTCATCCGCGCCGAATAGGGGGACGCCATGCGCACGCTGATTTCCATGCTTCTGCTGTGCCTGCTGATGACGCTGGGGGCCTGCGCGCCCAAGACCACCGTGGTGCTGGTGCCCGACGACGACGGCAGCGTGGGCCGGGTGGTGGTGAAGGGGGGCGGGGCCGAACAGCCCCTGGCCGCCGCCAACGAATCCACCCAGGTGGCCGACAAGCCCGCCGCGCCCAGGGTGATGCCGCAACAGGAGATAGACCGCCTGTTCGGCGCATCCGTGGCCGCCATGCCGGAAGCGCCCAGAAGCTTTCTGCTGTACTTCCCCACCGGCTCCACGGAGCCGGAACCCGCCTCGCGCCCGGCGCTGGACGAGGCCGCCGCCGACATCACGCGCCGCGCCGTGAGCAACGTTTCGGTCATCGGGCACAGCGACAGCGCGGGAGACCCCGCCGCCAACCAGAAGCTGTCCATGGCCCGGGCCGACGCCATCCGCCGCATGCTTGAAGCGCGCGGGGTGCCCGCCAACGTCATGGCGCTTTCCGGGCACGGGGCCAACGACCCCATCGTGCCCACCGCCCCCGGCGTGGCAGAGGCCAGGAATCGGCGCGTGGAGATCCTGGTCCGCTAGGTTCGCCAATCCGTTTCCGGCGGCATCAACGCGGCGCGGGGAAGCATGGCGCCCCGCGTCGCGTCGCCGTCTGGCCCACGCTTCCCGGCCCGCACTCCCCGTCCCGCTCGCTCAGCCGCCGTGACGCGCCGCACCTTGCCGCGCGCGGCAAGGAACTCCCACATGCCATCCCCCGCCCCAGCCCCCCCACGCCCTGCCACCATTCCGCGCGCGCGGCTGGTGGCGGCCGTGACCATCGCGGGCCTGGTGCTGTCCGCGCTGTTCTGCCTGGTGGAACCGGGCCTGGTGCAGCTTGCGGACAACCGCATCCTCGATGGCCTGGCGCGACACAGGGTGCGCCAATCCACGCATGCGCAGCCCGGCCTTGCAGACCCTTCCGGCAGGCCCGATCAGGTCGTCATCGTGGACATCGACGAGGAAAGCCTGGCCGCCGCCGGTCAATGGCCATGGCCGCGCTACCTCACCGGGGGCATCGTGCGCCGCATTGCCGAAGCCCTGCCCGCCGCCGTGGGCGTGGACATCCTGTTCTCCGAGCCGGACCGCACCTCCATCGCCACCATCCGCAAGGCATTCCAGCGCGACTTCGGGCTGGACATCACCATCGCGGGCGTGCCGCGCGGCATGGAAGACAACGACGCCTACTTCGGCAGCGTGCTGGCCAAGGCAGAGGCCGTGGGCGCGGTGATGCACCTGTTCGACCTGATCACCCCCGACCCGGAAAACCTGCCGCGCCCGGTGCGCGTGACCGGCGAAACCACGGCCATCAACCCGGCGGAGGCCACGGGCATACTGTGCAACGCCGGGCCCATCCAGGCGGGGCTGGCCGGGTCCGGGTTCATCAACGTGGAAAAGGACGAGGACGGCAGCATCCGACGCGTGCCCCTGCTGCACCGTTTTCAGGGGCAGTACTACCCAAGCCTGGCCCTTGCCCTGTTCCTGCATGCGCGCTCCCTGCGCGAACTGCGGGTGGAGACGGACGCGCTGGGGCCGGTGCTGGTGGCGGGCGCGACGCGCATTCCCGTGGACGGCGAGGCCCGCATGCGGCTGCGCTTCGACGGCGGGGCGCGGGCGCACCGGTTCGTCCCGGCGGCGGACCTGCTGCGCGATGCGCAGGCCCCCGCCCTGTTCGCGGGGCGCATCGTCATTCTGGGGTCCAGCGCCGCACGGCTGAACGACCTGCACCACACCCCGGTGTCGGCCAACTACCCCGGCACCGAGGTGCACGCCGTGGCGCTGGACAACCTGCTGGACGGCAACCACCACCGCGACCCGGCCCATCCGGCGGCCTACCGGTTCATTCCGGCGGCGCTGGTGACCATGCTGGCGGGGCTGCTGTTTCTGCGCGCGGGGCCGCTGCGGGCCGGGGGGGCCACCCTGCTGGCGGCGCTGGCCTTTCCCGCCGTGGGGTCGGCCCTGTACCTGTGGCGGGGCATCGCCCTGCCCATGTCCGCCCCGGTGCTGGCCGCGCTGGCCCAGGGCGCGCTGCTTTCGCTGGCGTTGTACGCCCGCGAGCGGCGCATGGCCTTCGTGCGGCTGCGCCAGCTCAACCACGCCCGGCAGATGACCCTGGAATCCATGACCGCCGTGGCCGAAAGCCGCGACGAAATCAGCGGCGCGCACATCAAGCGCACCCAGCACTACGTGCGGGCGCTGGCCGAGGCCCTGCGCGACATCGGAAGGGGGGGCGGCAAGGAAACCTACCCCCAGCTGACCGAGGACTACATCGACCTGCTGTTCCATTCCGCGCCGCTGCACGACGTGGGCAAGGTGGCCGTGCCCGACAGCGTGCTGTTCAAGCCCGGCAAGCTCACCGACGAGGAATACGCCGTGATCCGCCAGCATGTGCGGCACGGCCGGAACATCATCGCCAACGCGGCGCAGGGCATGGAGGACGACGCCTTCCTGCACCTGGCGGCGGAAATAGCCTGGAGCCACCACGAAAAATGGGACGGCACCGGCTACATGGAAGGCCTTGCGGGCGAGGCCATTCCCCTGTCCGGCCGCCTGATGGCCGTGGCCGACGTGTACGACGCGCTGATCTGCGCCCGGCAGTACAAACCGGCCTTCCCCCACGCCAAGGTGCGCGAGATCATCCTGCAAGGCCGGGGCAGCCACTTCGACCCGGCGGTGGTGGACGCCTTCCTGCTGGCCGAAGAGGAATTCAAGCGCATCGCCACCGCCTACCGCGACCCGGAACCGGGGCACGAGCCGGATCCCGATCCGCCCGGCGGCGAAGTGCAGGCAGGCGACCCCAGGCAGTGAACGAAACACGTCGCCGACCGGGAGCTGAAGGGAAATGGGCAAATGAAACCGGCGGACGCTCCGGAAGGAGCGTCCGCCGGTTGCGTCTCAGCTACAGGGGGGTGACAGGTGTCTTTTAGCGAAGCTCCCAGATTGAGGAATTTTGCTTTCCGGCGAGGAAAACGCGTTTTTTGCGAAGGGAGTGTACTCTTCTCGTACTCGACCGGAGCAAAAAACGCGTTTGACGAAGCCGGAAGGCAAAAGAACCAATCTGGGGGCTTCGCTCAACCCATGCGGCGCTGGAGGAGAAGACTGTCCGCCAACACCAGCGCCACCATGGCCTTCAGCACCGGCACCACGCGCGGGATGGCGCAGATGTCGTGCCGCCCGCCCACGCGCAGCGGCGCGGGCCTGCCGTTGGTGTCGATGGTGATCTGCTCCTGCGCGATGGAAGGAATGGGCTTCACCGCCGCGCGCACCACGATGGGCTGCCCGTTGGAGATGCCGCCCAGAATGCCCCCGGCGTGATTGGTGTGGAAGCCGCCGGGTACGATGGGGTCGTTGTTCTCGCTGCCGCGCAGGCGCGCCGCTTCCAGCCCCGCGCCCACCTCCACGGCCTTCACCGCGCCCACGGACATCAGGGCATGGGCCAGCAGCGCGTCCAGCTTGTCGAACACCGGCTCGCCGAGGCCAGCGGGCACGCCGGTGGCTTCCACCTGCACGATGCCGCCCAGGGTGTCGCCCTCGGCCCGCACGTCGTGCACCAGCGATTCCCACGCGGGCACCACGTCCGGGTCGGGCGAAAAGAACATGCGCTCCTGCGCGCCCGCCGGGTCCACCACGTCGGCGGGCACCCCGCCGATCTCCACGGTGTAGGCGCGCACCGAAATGTCGTGCATGGCCAGCAGCGCCAGCGCCACGGCCCCGCCCGCCACGCGGGACACGGTTTCCCGTCCCGACGCCCGGCCGCCGCCGCGATGGTCGCGCAGGCCGTACTTGGCGTCGTAGGTGATGTCGGCGTGGCCGGGCCGGTACAGCTTGGCCAGGTCGCCATAATCGCGCGAGCGCTGGTCTTCGTTGGCGATGTGGAAACCGATGGGGGTGCCGGTGGTGACCCCCTCGAACACGCCGGAAAGCAGGCGCACGGTATCCGGCTCCTTGCGGGCCGTGCCCGCAAGGCCAGCGGATGCGCTGCCGGGGCGGCGCAGGTCCAGTTCGCGCTGGATGGCCGCTTCGTCCAGCGGCACCCCGGCGGGGCAGCCGTCCACCACGCCGCCAAGGCCGGGGCCGTGCGATTCGCCGTAGGTGGTCAGCCGGAAGATGCGACCGAAGGTGTTGCCGCTCATGGATGCTCCTGTCTGCCGGGACGCGCGGATTTTGTCTCGGGGGCTGTTTCCAAATTAGGATTTTCGTTCGTTGGCAAGGAAAACAAGCCTGCCATGAGGGAGTGCCCTAGCCGTCAGGTGAGCGCAGCAAACCTTACGGATAGGGGCCGCAACGCGCTTTTATCTTATTCGACCGAGCCTTAGCCGTTAGGCGAGCGAGTAGCGCGAGTCTTACGGATAAGGACAGCAACGCCATGGCAGGCGAAGTTTGACCGCTCTGCGCTCGATGCCCGTAAAGCTCGCAGACTCGCTTAACGGGCACGCTACGCGCCCTTCGGGTCGGTCAGCCAACGGGCGAAAAGACAATTTGGATACAGCCCCTACCGGATGACCATCACGGGACACGACGCCATCTGGAGCACCCGGTGGGTGACGCTGCCCAGCAGCAGGCCTTCCAGTTCCGAGTGCCCGCGCGAGCCCATGATGATCAGGTCGCAGCGCTCGTAGTCGGCGGCGTCCACGATGGCCACCTCCACCTTGCCCTCCAGAACCCGGTCGGCAAAGGGCACGCCACGCTCGCGCAGCAGCTTGCGGCAGGGTTCCAGCACTTCCTCGGCCTGGGCCACCAGCGAGTTGCGCGCCTGGTCGTAGGCCGTCTGCCCGAGAATGGGCGGGATGGACATGCGGCAGATGAGCAGCACCACTTCTGCGCCCACCAGCTTGGCGAAATCTGCGGCGTATTCCGCCGCGCGCTGCGAATAATCGGAACCGTCCACGGGAACGAGTATCTTGCGGATCTGCATGGCGACCTCACGGATGAACGCTGCGAAGGGGCACGGACGCCGCGCGCTGCCACGGCGCGCGGGTGTGCCACTATGCCCCCCGGGGGGCGGGCATGGCAAGGGGGCGCGGTGGTCCGGAACCGCCCAAGACCCAGGGAAACCGGGCAGGTGCGCACCCGGCCCGGCGAGAAGCCCGTGCGTTACGTGTCCAGCAGCCGGGCCAGCCGATCCGCCAGCGCCTGCGCGTCATCCCCGGCGTCCAGCACCGCGTGGGCGCATTCCCGGTACAGGGAATCGCGCGCGGCCAGCACCTCGGCCACTTCTTCCGCAATGGGTCGCCCGGTCAGCGAGGGGCGCTGGGCGGCCAGCGGATCGCGCGCGAGGCGTGCCGCCAGCAGTTCCACGCTGCCGCACAGGTAGGCCACAAGGCCCCCTTCGCGCAGCATGCGCCGGTTATCCTCCGCCAGCACCATGCCGCCGCCGGTGGCCACCACCAGGCCGTCCCGGCCAAGGGTGGCGCGCAGGGCATCGGACTCGCGCCGCCGGAATCCCTCCCAGCCTTCGCGGGCCACTATCTGCTCCACGGTCATGCCCGCCGTGGCGGTCACCGTGGCGTCGGTATCCTCGAAGCTCCACCCGGCGCGGGCGGCCAGGGCCCTGCCCACCGTGGTCTTGCCGCTGGCACGCGGCCCCACCAGATATACCCGCCGCGTCTGCCGCGTATCGTCGTTCATGCATCCCCCGGCACCGTTCGGCCAAACAGTCTACATTCATCGCAGCCTGGCCATGTTCATCGCAGCTAGGCGTATTGACCCGCATTTCTTTTTTGCAGTACAAACCTCGGACACCGCAACCCACGGTAGCCTCGCCGCCTGTCAGAGTTGCCTGTCCAGATGATTCGTCCGGATGCTTCCTCAGGGTTTTCCGCCCCGCGCACGGCGTCCACCAGACGCCCGCGCACCGGCACGCGGCGCACGCGCAATGTATACACGGCCATTCTCCACCACAAGAGTCATCGGCATGTCCCACCTCGACCGGACCGCTACCATCGCCACCACCGCCGCCGCTACCGCCGCGGCCGCCACCGCGGCAACCGCCGCCCGGTGACGCAGGCTTGCGCCGTTGGTTCGAGGCGGCGCTGCCGCCTCTTTTTGTTTCAACCACGGAGAACCTCGCCATGACCCAGTTTCCGCGCATGCACCGTCTGCCCCCCTATGTCTTTGCGACGGTGAACGAACTGAAGATGCAGTTGCGCCGCCAGAACGTGGACATCGTCGACCTTGGCATGGGCAACCCCGACATCCCCACGCCCCAGCACATCGTGGACAAGCTGGTGGAGGCGTCGGGCAAGGGCGTGAACCACCGCTACTCGGTGTCGCGCGGCATCCCCAACCTGCGCAAGGCCATCTGCGACTGGTACATGCGCCGCTTCGGCGTGTACCTTGACCCGGACACCGAGGCCGTTGCCACCATGGGCGCCAAGGAAGGGCTTTCGCACCTGTCGCTGGCCATGCTGTCGCCCGGCGACGTGGTATTCGCGCCGGACCCCACCTACCCCATCCACACCTATGCCCCCATCATCGCCGGGGCCGACGTGCGGCGCATTCCCATCGGGCGCGGGCGCGACTTCTTTGAAGACCTGCTGGTGGCCACCCGCCAGACCTGGCCCCAGCCCAAGCTGCTGTTCATCAGCTACCCGCACAACCCCACCTGCGAAATAGCCGCGCCGGAATTCTTCCAGAAGGTCGTGGACTTCGCCAAGGAACACAAGATCTACGTCATCCACGACTTCGCCTACGCCGACCTTGCCTTCGACGGGCACATGCCGCCCAGCTTCATGCAGGCCGAAGGGGCCAAGGACGTGGGCGTGGAATTCTTCTCCATGTC
Source organism: Nitratidesulfovibrio sp. HK-II (assembly GCF_003402415.2). NCBI lineage: Bacteria > Pseudomonadati > Thermodesulfobacteriota > Desulfovibrionia > Desulfovibrionales > Desulfovibrionaceae > Nitratidesulfovibrio > Nitratidesulfovibrio sp. HK-II. Next base: position 892,645 of record NZ_AP036014.1, on the reverse strand, counting down.
CAAAAGCTACTCCATGGCCGGGTGGCGCATGGGCTTCTGCGTGGGCAACCGCGACCTGGTCTACGCGCTGACCCGCATCAAGAGCTATCTCGACTACGGCCACTTCCAGCCCATCCAGATCGCGGCCACCGTGGCCCTGAACGGCCCGCAGGAATGCGTGACCGAGATCGTGGACACCTACCGCAAGCGCCGCGACGTGCTCATCGAAGGGCTTGACCGCGCGGGCTGGGACGTGCCGCCGCCCAAGGGCACCATGTTCGTGTGGGCGCAGATTCCCGAAGAATTCCGGGCCATGGGGTCCGTGGAATTCTCCAAGCTGCTGCTCAAGGAAGCCCACGTGGCCGTTTCTCCGGGGCTGGGCTTTGGCGCGCACGGCGACGACCACGTGCGCTTCGCCCTCATCGAGAACGAGCACCGTACCAAGCAGGCCATGAAGGGCATCAAGAAGGTGCTCTCCGGGAGGTCGTGTGGGTAGCGAAAGCGACAAGCCGGGCGGCAAGCCCCTGGTCATAGGCATGGCCGGGTTCGGCACCGTGGGCAGCGGCCTTGCCCGCGTGCTGGACGAGAACCGCCAGTGGATCACCGAGCGCACCGGCCGCGAGATGGTCATCAAGACCATTCTGGTGCGCGACCTGGCCAGGCCGCGCGCCTGGCCCGTGCCGCAGGGCGCAACCCTGACCGCCGATCCGGCAGTGCTCACCGACGACCCGGAAATCGACGTGCTGGTGGAACTGATGGGCGGCATTGCCGCCCCCCACGCCATCATCAAACGCGCGCTGGAAGCGGGCAAGCACGTGGTCACCGCCAACAAGGCCCTGCTGGCCGAAGACGGCTACGACCTGTACCGCCTGGCCGAGCAGAAGAACGTGGGCCTGCACCACGAGGCCAGCGTGGCCGGGGGCATCCCCATCGTCCAGACGCTGAAGGAAAGCCTGGCGGGCAACCGCATCGGCTCGCTGGTCGGCATCCTGAACGGCACGGCCAACTACATTCTGTCCGAGATGACCAGCAACGGCCTGGACTTCGCCACCGCCCTCGGGCAGGCGCAGGAACTGGGCTACGCCGAGGCGGACCCCACGCTGGACATCGAAGGGCACGACACCGCCCACAAGCTGGTGCTGCTCATCCGCCTGGCCTACGGGCTGGACTACCCCTACGCCGAACTGCCCGTGCAGGGCATTGCGGGCATCGACCGCATGGACATCGAGTTCGCGCGCGAACTGGGCTTTCGCATCAAGCTGCTGGCCCAGGTGCGCGATATCGACGGCAGGCTGGAGGCCGGGGTGTTCCCCACCCTGGTCAAGCACACCTTCCTCATCGCCCGGGTGGGCGGCGCGTACAACGCCATCCGCCTGGAAGGCAACGCCGTGGGCCCCGTGTTCCTGCACGGGCTTGGCGCGGGCAGCCTGCCCACCGCCAGCGCAGTGCTGGCCGACCTGATGACCGTGGCGCGCGGCGCGGCCCCGCACAACACCGGCTTTCAGCGCCAGGTGCCCCCCCGCGCCAACATCCTGCCCCCGGCCGACGCCGAAAGCAGCTACTACGTGCGCGCCATGGTGCCGGACAACCCCGGCGTGCTGCGCGACCTGGCCGGGGCCATGGCCGACCACTCCATCAGCATCGCCCAGGCCATCCAGAAAGGGCAGCACCCCCAGGGCGTGCCCCTGGTGTTCATGACCCACGCCGCCAAGGCCAGCGCCATCCAGGGCGCCATCGCCCAGGTGCGGGCCGCCGGGTTGTTGTTGGCGCCGCCCATCTGCTACCGCGTTCTGCAATAGGCAGAGAAAACGGAATAAGGGCAGGAAGAGTTCGCGGGGAAGGGGAACCTCTTGAAAGAGGTTCCCCTTCCCCGCACCCCATCCCCTCCAGAACTTTTTCATTGGGGGGATGCGACCGTAAGGCGGCATCCCAGCTTGCCCATACCGCCCGCGACGCACCTTACCGGCCTTTCTCTTGGTTTCTTTTCCTGCTGATGAACTGCCTTTCTTCCTTATACTCCGCGCCGGTCTTCCGGCGCGGATGGCTGGTGCGGGCACGGTGCAAGGAATTACGATTTTTGTCGCCAGACAAGGCGCTTCGACGTTTCTTGAGCGCAGCGCACTCCCGTGCGTGAGCATCAAAAACGTCGAAGCAACGCAGTCTGGCGGCAAAAGGCGGATTCCGCTCGCAACGTGACCGCGCTACCACAAGCGCCACCACCGCCACCGCCATGCACACGCCCCGCATCATCTGCATCCTCGACGGCATGGCCGACCTGCCGCATAACGGCGGACAGCCCACCCCGCTGGCCGCCGCCCACACGCCTACCCTCGACCGCCTCGCCGCCACCGGCACCGCCGGGCTCTGCCAAGTCATCCCTTACGGCGCGGAAGCCGGTTCCGACGCGGGCATCCCCGCCCTGCTCGGCTACGACCCGCTGCGCCACCCCGCCGCGCGCGGCCCCCTGGAAGCCCTGGCCGCCGGGCTGCCCCTTGACCCACATGACATCGCATGGCGCTGCAACGTGGTGGCGCTGGATGCCCATGGCCGCATGGCCGACCCCGCCGCCACCCTGAATGCCGCCATGGAGCGGGCCGTGGACAGCATCGTGCGCGCCGCCTTTCCGGCACCAGCCCACGGCACGGCCCACGGCGGGGGGTTCCGCTTCACGGTGGTGGAACGGAACGACGGCCACGCCGCCGCTCCGTCTCCTCCCGCCGCACCCACGCCTTTCACGCCCGCCGGGCCGCAGGACGTCATCGGGCAATCCCCCGCCGACGCCCTGCACGATCTGGCCCGACACCACCCGGCCTTGCATGCGCGCGTCACTGCGGCCAACGCCCAACTTGCGCTACTCACCGGGCCGGAAATCCCGCACGGCCTGGCCCTGTGGCCGTGGGGCTGCGGTCACCGGCCCGATTTGCCGTCATTTTCCGCCCGGCACGCCACTGCCGCCTCTTCGGCGGTGCCCCATACGCCCCTCACCGCCGCCATGGTCGCGGCCGTGCCTCTGGCGCGCGGGCTGGCCCTGGCCGCCGGGCTCACCGCGCCGGAAATCCCCGGCGCAACCGGCGGCGCGGACACCGACCTTGCCGCCAAGGCCGCCGCCGCCCTCGCCCTGCTGGCGGACCACGCCGTGGTCTTCATCCACGTGGAAGGCCCGGACATGTGCGCCCATGCCCGCGACGCCCGCGCCAAGTCCTCCCTGCTGGCCCGCATCGACGCGCAGCTCATCGCCCCGCTGCGCGCGGCCCGGCCCGACGCCGTGCTCTGCGTCACCTGCGACCATGTGACCCACTGCGGCGACGGCCGCCACCACCCCCATGCCGTGCCCTTCCTGCTGCACGGACCGGGTGTCTCCCAGCATCCCGGCACCCTCGCCGCCGCCCGTTTCGACGAAGCCGCCTGTGCCGCCACCGGACTGCGCATCCCCTCCGGCCCCACCCTGCTGGATATGATCCTGCGGGCGGCCACGCACCGCGCGGACATGTAGCGCCCCTGTTCCCCGCCGCCGCGCCTTCCTCCACGTTTCCGCGTGGCACGCAAAAGGGGCGTCCCGCCGGGACGCCCCTTTGCCATGCCTTCCATATCTGTCCGTTGCGCGCATGCCCGCTTCACGGTAGGCCCCCAAAAAAGGGGGCTCACATGCGCGACACGCATTCACAGTTCCGTTCCGCCCCGTGCGCACCCGCCGCACCGCGCACCCTGGTCGCCAAAGCAATCGCGGGCACCCTGTTGGGGCTGCTGCTGGCCGTGGGGGCCATGGCCGCGCAGGGCACGGTCTACCACGGCAACGTGCAGTCGCACATTTTCCACCAGCCAGGCTGCACCTACTACTCCTGCAAGGCCTGCACGGCGGTGTTCACCACGCGGCAGGCCGCCGTCGAGGCGGGATTCCGTCCGTGCAAGGTGTGCCGACCATAGCCGCGGCTACCGGCCGACGGGGGTAACGGCTCTAGGCCATGATGCGCTTGCGGTACGCGTACAGATGATAGGCGTTGAAGGCCAGAAACAGCCCGCCCGCCACCATGTGCGCCCGCTCGCGCCCGGCCAGCCCGAACAGCACCAGTGCCGCCAGCGACCCGGCCATGCCCCGCTTGGAAATGCGCATGGCCTCGGCCTTGGTCAGGCGGCGGCAGCAGCACGCCTTCTTCGGGGCCGCCTGCTCCTGCGCGGCAAAGGCGTCGAGCATCTTCGCCGCCTCCAGCAACTGTTCCTGGGTCACGGATTCCGGATCATATTCCACCAGCAGGCCGCCGGTGCGCGGGTTGGCCGTGGCGGAAAGCACGCCCGGCGTATCGCGCAGGGTGCCTTCGATGGCGGCCGCCGCGTCCGGGTTGCGCAGCGCGTCGCACCGGATGCGCACCCTGCCGTCGATGAAGCTGCTGATCATTATCCACCTCTCCTTGCCGCGCCGGGCGCGGCCCTGCTGCGGATGCGTCCGTTATGCCGCGCCGGAATTCCGGGGCTTGCGGGCAGCCTTGCCCGTGGCCTTGGCCCCGCCTTTGGCGGACTTTTGTTCAGTGGACTTGAGGGATTTTGCCGATCTGGCGGGCTTGCCGCCACCCTTGGCGGATTTGGCAGCAGCCGGAGCCTTGCCGCCCTTCGCGCCATCCTTGCCGGTGCGCTCCGGCGTGGTCTTCACCTCCGCCGTTGCCACGACGGCTTCGGCGGCTTTGGTCCGGGCGGAGTTCGCCGCTCCTGCGGCCTTCCCCGACTTGCCAGCCCTGACCGGAGCTTTGGCCGGAGCCTTGGCCGGGGCCTTGTCCTGCATGGGGGCACCCGGTTTCCCGGCCGCCTTGCCCTTGCCAGCCATGGAGCCCATCGCCTTGGCCGCACCCTGCACGGTGGCCTTCAGCGCGGCCCCGATGGCGGCCCCAGCCCCGGCTACTCCCGCCGCAACCCGTACGGCGGGCGAAACCACGGCGACAGCCGGGCCAGCGACAGGCTCTCCGGTCACGCCAACGGGCAGCGCCATGACGCCCGGCCTGCGCTCCGCGCCGCGCCGTCCTTCCGATGCGCCATTGCCCAGCATGGGCCGCATGGCGTTCAGCGCCACGCCCACGGTGGTCAGGTTGTGCAGCAGGGCCAGCATGCCCGGCTGCGCCCGGCCCACCAGCCCCAGGGCCATGAACGCCGTGTTCAGCCCCATGATGGAGCTGAAATTGACGTGGATGCGCCGCAGGGTGGCCTTGGCCAGCCGCCGCGCCACCAGCAGTTCCGCAAGGTCGTTGCCGGAAAGCACCACGTCGGCCACCTCGCGGGCAAGGTCGGCCCCGTCGCGCAGGGAAACCCCCACGTCGGCGGCGGACAGGGCGGGCGAATCGTTGATGCCGTCGCCCACCATGACCACCTTGCCGCCCTCGGTCTGCAACTGCCGCACGATGTCGGCCTTGTCCGCGGGCAGCACCTGGGCGCGCCATTCGTCCACGCCCACGGCGGATGCCACCGCCGCCGCCGTCACCGGCCCGTCGCCGGTCAGCATGATGATGCGCTTCACGCCCTGTTTGCGCAGGCCGCGCACCACGTCGGCGGCCTCGGGCCGCAGCGGGTCCTCTATGCACAGGATGCCCGCCAGCTTGCCGCCGATGGCCAGGTGCAGGATGGAATAGCCCTTGGCGGCCCACTGGTTGATCACGGGCAGGAATTCGTCCAGCGGCACGCCCTCGTCCTCGTGGACGAAGTGGCGGCTGCCCACCAGCACCCGTTCGCCGCGCAGGCGCGAGGCAATGCCGTGGGCCACCACGTATTCCACCTCGGCGTGTTCCTCCTGGTGGTCCAGCGCCTCCTGCTCGGCCTTGCGCACCACGGCTCGGGCCACGGGGTGGGGAAAATGCTCTTCCAGGCACGCGGCCAGGCGCAGCACGTCGTCACGGCCATGCCCGTTCAGCGAGATGACCTCGGCCACGCGGGGCCGCGCCTCGGTGAGGGTGCCCGTCTTGTCGAAGACCACGGTGTCCGCGCCCGCCAGCCCCTCGATGAACCGGCCGCCCTTGATGAGCACGCCGTGGTGCGCGCCTTCGCGCATGCCGGTCAGGATGGCCAGCGGCGTGGCCAGGCGGATGGCGCAGGAATAGTCCACCAGCAGCACCGACGCGGCCCGGGCCACGTCGCGGGTGACGGCCCACACCCCGCCCGCCAGCAGAAAGCTGTACGGCACGATGGCGTCGGCCAGGCGCTCGGCCTTGCCCTGCACGTTGGCCTTCAGCGCCTCGGACCGTTCAATGAAGCCCACGATCTGGTTGATGCGCGTCTCGGACCCCACGCCAGTGGGCCGGATGTCCAGCCGCCCTTCCTCCACCACGGTGCCCGCGTAGACGGACGCCCCGGCCCGCCGGGCCACGGCCAGCGGCTCGCCGGTCATGGAGGTCTGGTTGACCATGGCCTCTCCCTCGGCCACCACCCCGTCCACCGGGATGGACGAACCGGCCCGCACCACCACCAGGTCGCCGTCGGCCAGGGCGGAAAGGGGCACCTGCACCTCTGCCTCGCCGCGCTTCACCCACACGGTATCCACGTCCACGGCCAGGCTTTCGGCCAGGCTTTCGCGCGACTTCTTGCGGGTCCATTCCTCCAGGAACTCGCCCACGGCGAACAGCGCGGTGATCAGCCCCACGGAGCGGAAGTCGCCCCGCACCAGCGAGATGCCCAGCGCCGCCGCGTCCAGCACGTCCACGTTGAGGCGGCCCGAGGCCAGCGAACGCCCCCCCTTGAGCAGGAAGGGCAGCGCGCGAAAGAAGGCGGAGACCATGCGCACGATGCGCGGCAGGAAGGGGCGCAGGATCAGGTAGCGGACCAGCCCGCCCGCGCCAGGCGCGGCGCTGGCCATGGCAAGCCCGCCCAGACCGGCGACGCCCGCAGCCCCGGCGGCCCCGTCCATGGCAACGGCACCCATGCCGTGCAGCCCGGCAACGGCGGGAGCCCCCGGCGGCAGATGCGCACCCATGGGGCCGCGCGCCTGGCGGATGGCCCCGGTAGCAACGCCGGTATCGGACGCCGCGCCGCGCATGCGGCGCTGGCCGGAGGATCGCGCCGCAGAGGCTGCCTTGCGGTCGCCTTCCTGCGCGCTGGCCCCCCTGCCGGATTGGGTCGGCTGGTCCGCCTTGGCGCGCGCGCGCCGCGCCCGGCCGCCACCAGCCACGAAGCCGTCCACCACGGCCAGCACCTCGCCCCGCGCCGCGGGGCTGGCGTAGCGCACCAGCACGCTGCCGGTGCTGACGGTGGCGTGCGCCTCGGCCACGCCGGCCAAGGCCACGATACGGGCCACGAGGTCGTGCGCCCGGTCCTGGGAAAGCGAACCGGGGGCGCAGCGCAAGCGCAGGCGCCCCGGCAGTTCGTGAGCTATGCGATAGTCCATGCGCCTCGTCCGTTGCGAAGTTGGTCCGGTTAGGCCTTGGCCGCGTCAGCGGCTTCGGCGGCGGGGGCTTCGGCGGCGTCCTTGCGCTGCTTGTGCACGTGTTCCGCCTCGGCCACGATGTCTTCCATGTGCTCGCGCACGGTTTCCGCGTAGGCGGACGCCTTGTCCTTCAGGTCGAAGCCGTGGCTCAACAGGTCGGCCATGGCCGGTCGGATGTCGAACTTGCCACGCCCCAGCATCACCGCGCCCAGCGCGCCCAGCGCCACGCCGCCCACGAAATACAGCCCGTACTTGTAATTCTCGTTCATTCCCGACTCCTTGTGATGAGTGCGCCGTGGCGCGTCCGCTCGTATCCGGCCGTCCCTGGCCATGTCTGGCAGCCACACCCGCCAGCCCTGTGCCGTGCGGAGGGGCCACCCTAAATGATATCGAAATTCACTGTCAACACCCCTTCTCCGAACCAGCCCCGGTATGGCCTGCGGCATGGAATGGAGGGCAAGGGATGTCCGTCAAAGTTACCACCTGTAACCGGACCGTGCCAATCTCTTTCGATTTTCGGGCATGATTATCACGTTCACCCTCTACCCGCCGGTTCCTTTGCACAAAAAACACACGCCCCCCGGCGGAGCCGGAGGGCGTGGGCAAGTGGCATCGGCGGGGCGAATCGCGCCGGTCGGTCATGCGGGCTGGCCGGTGGGCCGGGTCGATGCGGACGGTTGTCGGTCAGGGGGTGCCGCCAAAGCTGGATGCCTTGGAGACTCCCTAGTGCTTCACGACCTTGGAGTACATGAAATACCCGATCAGGCCCAGCACGATGACGCCAACGACAATGGAACCGATATCCGCGAAACTCATGGTGCCTCCTCGGGCCTTGCCCGTCAGGATCGGCAGGCGGCTTCCGTCGTCCACCGGGTTTTGCCCGTCACCGGGACGGGCGTTGCTGGACAACGCCGGTGCGGCGCGCCCATGGAAGGGGATTGGACATGACGCAAAAAGGCCCCGCCACGCACACGGGCGCGAGACAGAGCGAAAACGGCCCGGATCTCCACGCGGCACGAAGGGCGGGCGCGGAGTTGGCCGGAAGGGACTGAGTGGGGGAAGGGACTGAACGGGTGCGGTGATCTTTCTGCTGCCGAAACAGGAGCACCGTCGAGGCTGGCGCGAACGCACCGGACAAGACGGCCGCGCCATGCATGCACAAGGGGTGGCGCAGGGGGCGGAAAGAAAACCTGAAGCAGGGCACGGCTTGGACGCATCGCCTGGCCTCCCGCGCCGGACACGGCGCAGAACGGAGATTTCGGCAGGCATCGGCCGTCTGGCGCTCATTGAGCGTCCGGTCGGTGCAAGGTCATGCTCCGCCCGTGGCTTCGTAAAGTCAAGGCGAAACCGGCATAATGGGAAAAAAAGAACATGGACTGACGCAAAAACGTCGCAGCGCAACCATATCTCACCGCGCATGCGGCAGCACACGCCTGCGAGCGCACACACCGTCGCGCCAGACGCGCCGATTACGCCAACCAGGCAGGACGCCGGAGAAACCTGCCCGCCTGCCCTTACCCGTCCGTCACGACGAAACCGCCTGACAACTCGGGCACGGCGTCTCCGCCGTCGTGCTCGGCCTCGCTCGCCTCGAACAGCACGGTGAAGCAGGCTCCGCCCGTGCCACCCATGCCGGATGCGACGTCCAGCCGACCGCCCAGTTGCGCCACCAGGCTGCCCACCAGTTGCATGCCCAGCGTGCCGCCCCCCGTGGGCTCGAACCCTTGCGGCAACCCCGCGCCGTCGTCTGCCACGCGCAGTTCCACCTGCCGCCCGTCGCGCCGGGCGCTGACCGATACGCGCCCCGCGTCGCGGCCGTGAAAGGCGTGCTTGATGGCGTTGGTGACCAGTTCGTTGAGGATGAGCCCGCAGGGGATGGCCGCCGACACCGGCAGGAAGAGCGGCGACAGATCCAGCGACAGGTCCACCTCCACATCCACCGAGGACAGCACCAGCTTGCGCGCCAGCCGTTCCACGTAATCGGTAAAGTCCACCCGGGCCAAATCGTTTGCGCGGTAGAGTTCCTCATGCACCAGCGCCATGGAGGCCACGCGGTTGCGGCTTTCGATGAACCGCTCGCGGTCGGCCGCGCCGCCCGCGTAGGCCGCCTGCAGGTTCAGCAGGCTGACGATGAGTTGCAGGTTGTTCTTGACCCGGTGGTGCACCTCGCGCAGCAGGATTTCCTTCTCGCGCAGCGATGCGCGGATGTTCTCCTCTGCCTGGCGGCGCGCGGTGACGTCTTCCGCCACCCCGGCCACGCGGTACACGTTCCCGCCACCGTCGCGCACGGGAAAGGCGCGGACGTGCACCCAGCGCACCCCGCCATCCGGGCGCAGGATGCGGAACTCCGCATCCACGGGCGTGGCCGACGTGGCGATGCCCGCCATGGCGGCGGCCACGTTTTCCCTGTCGTCGGGGTGCACGGTGTGCAGACGCGTGGACCCGGACTGCATGGCGGCAGCCACGGGCCGACCCCACACCGTTTCGTAGGCCGGAGAAAGGTAGAGCAGCCTGTCGGTGGCCAGATCGCGCACCCAGAACACCTCGCTGGTGTTCTCCATCAACTGGCGAAAGCGCTCCTCGCTTTCGGCCAGGGCCCGCTCGAATTCTCCCCGCTCGGCGATCTCGCGGCGCAGCCGCCGGTTGGCCTCTTCCAGGTCCTCGGTGCGGCGGCGCACCAGTTCCTCCAGGGTTTCGCGGCGGCGGCCCTGCTCGCGCAGCAGTTCCGCCCGCAGCAGACAGCGCACCAGCCCCCGTTCGAGCACGGCCATGTCCTCGATGGGCTTGATGACGAAATCCCACGCTCCCAGACGCAGGGCGCGCGCCAGTTCGCGCACCTCCGTGGTGCCCGACACCACGATGACCGGCACCGTGGGGTTCTGCGCGGCGATGCGGGGCAGCACCTCGGCCCCGCCCGTGTCGGGCATGCGCCAGTCCAGCAGCACCGCGTCGGCGCCCCGCTCGTCGAACAGGGCCAGCGCGTCGGCCCCGCCGACCGCCTCGCGCACGGCGTAGCCCGCATCGCGCAGGTAGCCGGAAACGGCGGCGCGGGCCACCGGGTCGTCGTCCACCACGAGGATGGTGGAAATGCGCTCCGCGGGCTGGCGGTCGTTCATGACGTTCTCCTACCGATTGCGCGGCAACAGCAGCCACGCCGGGCCGGGGGCGTCCAGATGCCCCGCCACGGCGGCCGCGCGCTCGCCAGCGCCGCAGAACAGGTCGATGCGGTAGCCCTTGATGGCCCCGCCGGTGTCCTGCGCAAGACCCAGGCCGATCACCGCGCCGCCGCCCGCCGTCTGCGGCACCGGGGCGGAAAAGGCCACCAGCGCGCCGGAGGGCAGCACGGAACGGTCGGTGGCCAGGCTCACCCACGGGGTCAGCGGCCTGCCCATGCAGCCCAGCGGCCCCATGCCGCCTTCCGCCAGCCGGAAGAAGACGTAGCTGGGGTTGGTGTTCATGAGGGCCTGCGCCTGGCCGGGGTGGCTTTCCAGCCATTGCCGGATGGCGGGCATGTTCACCCCGTCGGGCGGCAACTCCCCGCGTTCCTTCAGGATGCGGCCGATGGACACGTAGGGCCGCCCGTTCTGCGCGGCGTACAGCACGCGGGCCTCGCCGCCGTCGGTGAAGCTGAGCCTGCCGGAACCCTGCACCTGCAGGATGTACACGTCCACCGGGTCGGCCGCCCAGGCCAGTTCCAGCCCCTTGCCGCGCAGCGCGCCGCCGGTGTCGATCTCCGCGCGGTCGTAGTAGGGCCGCAGCACGCGCCCCTTGGGGCCGTTGACCACCCGGTAGGTCATGCGCTGCTTGCCCGACCCGGAAGCCGCAAGTTCCGTGACGTGCATGTCCACGGGCGTGCGGTAGATGGGGTGGTTGTAGCCGGGCGCTGGGCGGCGGCTGGCGCGCAGCACCGGCTCGTAGTAGCCGGTCCAGGCGGTGTCCACGCGCAGCCAGCGAAACCGCTCGGCCAGCAGGCCGGGGTTGGCGTCCAGCGCGGGCAGCAGGTCCGACAGCTGCCGCAGGGCGGCCGTGAATTCGGCATTGGTCACGCGCGCTCCAGGACGGTCCAGCGCCACGCCGTCGGCCGGGCGGGTGGCCATGTACGACAGGCTCTGGGCCAGCGCGGGAGCCAGGTCGTTCCACGAGGACAGCCCCTGGCTGCGCGGGTCCATGGCCGCGATGGCGGCGCGGATCTCGTCGGGCGAAACCTCGGTGTACGCGGGCAGGGGCGGCAACGACAGGGCCGGGCGCGCCGGGGCCGGAGCCTGGACGGCGGGGGGGGCTTCCGGCGCGGGGGCGGGCATCTCCGGCGCGCGCGACGCGCACCCGGACAAGATCAGCGCCAGCACCAGCGCACCGGGGGCGCGCAGGGACAAGGGACGGCGAAACGCCGGGGCGGCACCGCCAGCGCGGGCGGCTTTGGCTTTCGGGGCGAAATGGCGTACGAATCGACACGCCGCGCTCGGCGGCAGGAGGTTGCGAAACATATGGACGGCTTTCCCGTGCCGGAAATCTGGTTGGCCCACCGCGTGTCCTACGGCGAAACGGACATGATGAGTGTTGTGTACTATGCCGAATACCTGCACTTCTTCGAGCGGGCCCGCAGCGAATTCATCCGCTCGCGGGGCATGGGTTACGCCACGGTGGAGGAACGCGGCATCATCCTGCCGGTGCGCGAGGCGCGCTGCCGCTACCGCAGCCCGGCGAAGTTCGATGACCTGCTGCAGATACGCGCGGGCATCAGCGAATGGGGCCGCGCCTCGCTGACCTTCGTGTACGAGATTCGGGACGAGGGACGCAACAGGTTGCTGGCCGACGGCATGACCCAGCACGCCTGCATCAACCGCGACGGCAAGCCGGTACCGGTGCCGGACTGGCTGCGCGACCTGCTGCAATAGCAGCCGTACCGCCTTTTGCGGGCGGCCCGCCCCGCATTGGGCGAAGGCGTTCGCGACTATTCGGGCCCACTTCACGAAGCGGATGTGTTTGCTCGCTTGACTGCCCAGTGGACCGGGGGTAGGGCAAGGCCCATGTTCCTCGACGTCCACACCCACGCCTTCCATCCCAAGATCGCGTCCAAGGTTCTGCAACAGCTGGAAGCACACTACGGCATCTCGCCCGTGGGCGAGGGCGTGGTGGAAGACCTGCTGCCCCGCGCCAAACGCGCCGGGCTGGACGGCGTGGTGGTGCACTGCGCCGCCACCGCCGCCGCCCAGGTGGTGCCCGCCAACGCCTTTGCCGTGGAATTGCAACGCCATCACCCCGAGGTGGTGGCCTTCGGCACCGTGCACCCCGAATACGCGGACTGGGAACATCAGCTCGACCGGCTGCGCGCGGCGGGCATCCGGGGGCTGAAGCTGCACCCGGAATTCCAGGGCTTCCGGCTGGACGACCCGCGCCTTTTGCCCATCATCGAGGCGGCGCAGGACGACTTCGTGTTCATGTGCCACATCGGCGACAAGCTGCCCCCGGCGGAAAACGCCTCGTGCCCGTACAAGCTGGCCGCCCTGCTGGACGCCTTTCCGCGCGCCCGGTTCATCGCCGCGCACCTTGGCGGCTACCTGCACTGGCAGTACGCGCTGGAGGTGCTGGTGGGCCGCGATGTGTGGATGGACACCTCCAGCAGCCTCTCGTTCATCGACGACGCCACCCTGCGCGCCATCTTCAACGGGCACGACCGCGAGCACATCCTGTTCGGCAGCGACTACCCGCTGTTCGACCCCGCCGACGAATGCCACCGCCTGCAACGGCGGATGGACCTTTCCGACGGCGAGGTGGAGGTGCTGCTGTCCAGCGCGGCCACCCTGCTGGGCCTGAACGGACAACAGAAGGCCGCCAAGCCCGCCGCATAGCTGCGGGACACGGCGGCGCAACGTTCGGCGCTCGACGCTCCATGCGGCGCGCTGGGGCTTGCCCCGTCGCTCACACCAACTGCAAGTACCCGATGAAGTTGTCGATGCCGCGCATGCGGCAGTCCACGTAGCGGCGCGCGTAGTCCTCGAAGGTCATGCGCCGCCCGTAGATGTTGTAGGCGGCGTCCGGCCCGCCGAACGCCAGCCCGTGATGGGCGGCCACCTGCGGGTGGATGGGCAGCTCGAATTCCGGGTACGGATCGGCGAAGCCGTCACGCACCGCCGGGGGCAGCGGGTCCATGCCCAGCGCCGCCAGCACGCCTTCCGCCACGTGCAGCACCAGCCGCCGGTGGGGGTGGTTGATGGTGGCGAACAGCCGCTCTTCCTTCCACAGCGCTTCCACCAGATCCACCGTGGGGGCCACCACGGCGGGGATGGCGCCGGGCAGTGCGACCCCGCCCGCTTCCATGCCCCCTCCCGCCCCGCGCTCCTTGTCCCGCTCCACGTCCAGCGATGCGCGCAACATGGCGTCCAGGTCGTACTTGGCCGCGATGTCGCCGTGCAGGTACACGTGCAGGATTTCCGCCATGCTCAGCCCCATGGACACCAGCCGGTCCAGGAACGCATCGCCGAAATCCATGGGGCTCTTGTTGGTCCAGAACGGCCAGTACCCCGTGAACAGCATGTTGGGCAGGCGCAGCACCCGCGCGGCCGGGTTGACCATGGCCAGCAGCTTGTCCGAGGCGTGGTCGTCCCACTTTTCGCCCAGGTGCTGGTACAGGAACAGGCCGCAGCCGGAAAGCTCGGCCGGGGCGATGCGCTCGCGCAGGTAGTTGGTGTACCGGCGGATTTCATGGCGCTCGGCGAACTGCGGCGCGGCGGCCAGCAGGGCCGCCAGCGGATCGCCCTGGCAGTTGGCGTGGATGAGGCAGAGGCTGCGGCGTGCTGTGGTCATGGGAGTATGGCAGGAAGGGTGCGGCTGCGGTTGCGGAGAAAACGCGTCACGAACAATGCCGGGCGAGATGTCCGGCGAAAGACCAAGCGGAAGGCCGGGCGGAAGGCCGGGCGGACGGCTGATGGCCGACGGGCCGAGCCCGCCGCGCGCGTGCCTTTCGCCTTCTTTTTCGGCGGACGCGCCCGTTTCTTTACATCCCCACCCGATTGTGGAACACTATCTTGTGGGCATGCGTCCAACGCCATGCACCACGTGCCGGAGGCCCCGTGCCCGGCTTGTACACCCAACCCCCCGTACAGACAATGCTCATCGCCGTCCGCGCGCGACGCGTCATACCCCTCGCAGGTGAGGGTCCGTCACGAGACCCGCGCGACCTGTTTTCGCCGCCCCGCGTTCTCGACGACCACGTCGTTGTGATCCGGGGCGTTTTTTCGGGCGACGCGGGGCAGGCGGCACTGGCGGACGGCCCCTGCACGCCTCCGCATGATGCGGCCAGCGCGGCCCGCGTGCTTTCCGGGCTGCGCGGCGGGTTCATCGAAGCCGTGGAGCCCGTGGACGCCTTCCGCCGCCGCGCGGGCGTGCCCCTGACAGACCTTGGCGAGGTCACCCTGCTGCCCGGCGTGGTCAACTGCCACGCGCATCTCGAACTTTCGCATCTGGCCGGGCGCACCGTGCTGGGCGGCGGCTTTGTCCCGTGGGTGAAAAGCCTGTTGCCGCTCGCGGGGGCAGACACGCCTCCGGAAGTCCGCGCCGCCGCACTGGCCAATGCCGCGCGCCAGCTTGCGGCCTGCCACACCGCCCACGTGGGCGACATCACCGCCGTGGCCCCCGCCGCCGTGCGCCGGGCCATGCAGGGCGCGTCCATCGGTTGTTCGCATTTCGCCGAGGTGTTCGGCTACCGGTTCATCACGCCGGGCGGCGAGCCTGCCGCCCCGGCGGACACCGCCGCCCTGTGGCCCAGGGCCATGGCGGAACTGGCGGCGGACAATCTCGCGGACGCGCCCGCCTCCGCCCCGTCCCCCGCCCACGGCGCGCCCTTCCCCGTCCACCCGGACGCAGCCCTGGCCGGGCACGCCCTGTATTCCACCCACCCGGTGGCCCTGGCCGCCGCCCGCCGCTGGTGCGAACGCAACCACCGGGTCTTTTCCCTGCATCTGGCCGAACACCCGGACGAGGTGGAATTTTTGACCACCGGGCGCGGCGCGCTGGCCGACCTGCTGGCCGTGCGCGTACTGCCGCCGGGTTTTTCCGCGCCGGGCATGCGTCCCGTGCTCTACGCCGCCGAACTCGGCCTGCTGGACGAGGGCACCCTGGCCGTGCACTGCGTGCAGCTGGACGCAGCGGACATCCGCCTGCTGGCCGAATCGGGCGCGCACGTCTGCCTGTGCCCCCGCTCCAACGCGGCCATCAACGTGGGCACGGCCCCGGCACGCGCCCTGGCCGACGCGGGCGCGCCGCTGTGCCTGGGCACCGACAGCCTGGCCTCGAACCACGACCTTGACCTGTGGAACGAGGCCCGCGCCCTGCGCGACCTGCCCGCCGGGCGCGACCTGCCGCCCGCCGCGCTGCTGCGCCTGCTGACCGTGGGCGGCGCAGCCGCCCTTGGCCGGGGCGACATCGGCTCCATGGCCCCCGGCCGCCGCGCGCGGCTGGCCCTGCTGCCCGAAGATTTTTCCCAAGCACTGGGGACAACCCCGTAACCCCCCACACCCACATGCAGCACGCACAACGCCCCACGTGGCCCCACAAGGACCTGCTGGACGTCACCCAGCTGACGCGGGCAGAGCTGTTCCACCTGCTGGACACGGCGGCCCAGTTCCACGACATCAACCGCCGCCCCGTGAAGAAGGTGCCCACCCTGAAGGGCAAGAGCGTGGTGCTGTTCTTCGCCGAGCCGAGCACCCGCACCAAGACCTCGTTCGACGTGGCGGGCAAGCGGCTTTCCGCCGACACCTTCTCGCTGGCCAAGAGCGGGTCCAGCCTGTCCAAGGGCGAAAGCCTGAAGGACACCGCGCTCACATTGCAGGCCATGACGCCGGACATCATCGTCATCCGCCATTCTTCCAGCGGCGCGGCGCAGTTTCTGGCCGAGCGGCTGGACTGCTCGGTGGTCAACGCGGGCGACGGCTGGCACGCCCACCCCACACAGGCCCTGCTGGACTGCTATTCGCTGCGCCAGGTCTGGGGCGACACCTTTGAAGGGCGCACCCTGCTCATCCTGGGCGACATCGCCCACAGCCGGGTGGCCCGCTCCAACGTGCACCTGCTTGCGTCGCTGGGGGTAAAGGTGCGGCTGTGCGCGCCGCGCACCCTGCTGCCCGCCGGGGTGCACAACTGGCCGGTGGCCATCTTCAACCGGCTGGACGACGCCGTGCAAGGCGTGGACGCGGCAATGTGCCTGCGCCTGCAACTGGAACGCCAGCAGGCGGGCCTGCTGCCCGACCTGCGGGAATACGCGCAGCGCTACTGCCTGTCGCCCCGGCATCTGGCCATGGCCGCGCCGGGAGCGCGGGTGCTGCACCCCGGCCCCATGAACCGGGGCCTGGAAATCTCGTCCGTGCTGGCCGACGCGCCCGAAAGCCTGATCCTGGACCAGGTGGCCGCGGGCGTGGCCACGCGCATGGCAATCCTTTTCCTGCTCGCCACCCGCTCCGGCATAGAGCAGACCGCCGACAACGGAGGCCGCGCATGACCGCCACCACTTCCCCTTCCCTGTTCCTTCGCAATGCCCGCCTGCTGGGGCGCATGGTGGATGTTGCCGTGGCCGACGGGCGCATTGCGTCCGTGTCGGACGCCGGATCCGGCTCGGCACCCGCCGGGGCCGAAACCATCGACGCCAAGGGCATGGTGCTGTTTCCGGCCTTCATCGACGCGCACACCCACATGCGCGAGCCGGGCTTTGAGTACAAGGAAGACATCGCCAGCGGGCTTGCGGCAGCCGCCCACGGCGGTTTCGGGGCCGTGCTGTGCATGGCCAACACCAGGCCGGTCAACGACGACGCCTCCATCACCCGCGACATGATCGACACCGCCCGCCGCCACTGGCCGCACGGCCCGCGTCTGCACCCCATCGGCGCGGCCACGGTGGGGCTGAAGGGTGCCGAGCTTGCCCCGCTGGCCGAACTGGCCGAGGCGGGCTGCGTGGCCTTTTCCAACGACGGCGCGCCCGTGCCGGACACCGAAATGTTCCGCCGCTGCGTGGAATACGCCGCCGACCAGGGCAAGGTGGTCATCGACCATTGCGAGGACCCGTACCTGGCCAAGGGTGCGCACATGAACGAGGGCGAAACCAGCGGGCGCATCGGCGTGAAGGGCCAGCCGGACATCGGCGAGGCGCTGCACGTGGCGCGCGACATCCTGCTGGCCGACTACCTGAAGCTGCCCATCCATCTCGCACACATCTCGTGCCGCCGCTCCGTGGAGCTGATCGCCTGGGCCAAGCAGCGCGGCGTGCCGGTAACGGCGGAAACCTGCCCCCACTACCTGCTGCTGACCGACAAGGAACTGCTGGGGTACGACACCAAGGCCAAGGTCAACCCGCCCCTGCGCACCGACGACGACGTGGCCGCCCTGCGCGCGGCGGTTAAGTCCGGCGTCATCGACATTCTGGCCACCGACCATGCCCCGCACGCGGCGCATGAGAAGGAAACCCCGCTGGATGAAGCGCCCAACGGCATCACCGGCCTGGACACCGCTGTGGCCCTGACCTGGGGGCTGGTGCGCGAAGGCGTGCTGACGGAGGCCGACCTGATGCGCCTGTGGGCGGCGGAACCGGCGAAGATATTCGGACTGCCCGTGAACGGATTCAACGTGGGCGACCCGGCGGATTTCTTTCTGATGGACCCGGAAGAGACGTGGGTGGTCTCTCGCGAGACCATGCACTCGAAGAGTTTGAACACGCCGTTTTTGGGACGGGAGTTGGTGGGGAAGGTCAAGGCGTTGTGGCTGGGTGGGGTGAAGGTGGTGTAGGGGCTGGGGAATGGGCCTTCGGCAAGAAGATTAATGAGGTAGCGCACTATTGGACGCGGCCTCTACGAACACACTTCTGCCCTGTTGATCACGCCCGATTTCGTTATGTCTCCGACGTACAGGGGGCCGCTGAGCGGCGGCCCCCTGTACCCCCGCGCTCCGGGGGGCGCTGCCCCCCTGGTCCCCCCAGCGTTTCCTGCACCGCATTCTCACCGGGCAGCTTCCCTCCGGCGAAAGACGCCTTCGGGCGATCTGCCCGGCGGAATGCGTATGTGCGGCAAGCTCCCGTTGCTTTGGCGAAGCTCTGGCACCCTCTCCATACTTCTCTTGCGCGGCGTCTCTACGGCGGCAGCTTCCCTGCGGCGCTAAGCGCCTCCGGGCGATCTGCCGCCGGTGCCGCCAATGCGCCCGAAGCTCCCGTTGCCTCGGCTATGGCTCGGGCCACGCACGTGCTTTTAGTCGATTCAAAAAAAACGTGACGCGCGTAGAAGCGTGTGACGCCGGGCTTTGACGGCGGCACATGCGTCGCGACGAGGGCACGGGGAAGGGCTCCCAAGTGGGATGGAGGCGGCGAGAGATTAGCGCACATCGCGTTCCCGTCGGCAGATCGCCCGAAGGCGCCCTGCGCCGGAGGGAAGCTGGCGACGAAAGGAATGCGGTGCAGGATGACAAGGGGGTCCAGGGGGCGCAGCCCCTTGGAACGAGGGGGTGCAGGGGGTGTTCGTTACAACACCCCCTGCCCGCCGGAGGCATAGCGAGATCGAGCGGGTACAACAGGGCACAACTGTCTCCGTAGAGACCGCATACAACAACGCGCGGCACATCCCTTCCCCCCCGGAGGCATAACGAAACCGAGCGCGCACAACCGGGCTGGCGTGTGTTCATAGAGGCCTCACCTATCAGGGCGATAGCCCCCACCCCACTCCCCCTTGCTTCCTCCGCCACTTTTGTGCATTTTGGCACAATCAGGCGGACACACTTCCCGTGCGCACGCGCCCAGTGCGCCCCACCCGATGCCACCAGCCATAACCGGCGGCCTCGCCGTTCCACACCTAGCCGCCTTGACTTTTCGGGCCGCGCCTGTGATGCACGGATGGCACCGCGCCGGAGGGCGCGCTTTCCATCACTTTCAGGAGGACAGGGATGAGCCAACCTTTCAAGGACGCCATAGCCATCTGCAAGGCCATCCTTCGCAACGGCTACGACGCCTACGTGGTCAACGCGCAGTTGCAGAAGGAACTGCTGGACGGCCGCGAAACCGAAATCGACATCGCCTGCGAGCCCGACTACGAGGAGCTCGGCAAGCTCTTCCCCAGCCTTGAGCGCTCCAACGAAGAAGGCGTGGTCGCCACGCTGCGCGAAGGCGGCGCGCTGATCCGCTTCTACCACACCGATACCGAGGAATCCTCGCACCCGGAACACACCCTGGCCCGCATCACCCCGCGCATGCTGCGCGTGCTGGAAGAGCAGGGCAAGATGCCGCCCGCCCTGGCCTGCCCGTACATCGCCCACACCGGCGACGTGTACGAAGGCTTCGAGGACTTCTCCAAGGGCAAGGTGGAACTGCGGGGCATTCCGGACGAAACCCTGCGCCGCAACTACCTGCTGGTCATCCGGGCCATGCGCTTCGCGGCCAACTTCGACCTGCCCATAGAGCCCAACTCGTGGATGGCCATCATCCGCGCCGCCAGCCGCGTGCTGGACTACGTGCGCATCTCGGACATCATGGACGAGTGGCGCAAGGTGGAAGCCGAGTGCATGTGGAAGTTCGTGCGGCTGCTATTCGATTCGCAGGTGCTGCACGGCCTGCTGCCCGAAGTGGCGGCCCTGTCCCGCGTGCGCCAGCAACGCAACGACGAGGGCGCGGAAGAAACCGTGCTCGACCACACCATCGAGTGCGTGCGCCACTACCCCGAGGGCGAATACAACTACGACTGGCTGGGCACCTTCGCCATGCTGTTCCACGACGTGGGCAAGCTGTACACGGCGGAATACTTCGACGGTAAGTGGAACTTCTACCAGCACCACCGCGTGGGCGCGAAGGTGACGCGCAAGCTGCTGCGCCGCCTGCACTTCTCGCCGGAAGACGTGGAGCAGGTGTGCCATCTGGTGCGCCACCACATGCGCTTCCACTTCATGCTCACCGACCGGGGCATCCGCCGCTTCAAGTCGCTGGACGAATACCCCCGGCTCATCGAGATGGCCCGCGCCGACCTGGAAGCGCGCGGCGGCAGCTACACCTACTTCAATCACAACATGAAGTACCTGGAGCGCGCCGAAACGCCGGAACAGATGCTGGAGCCGCTGCTGAACGGCAACGAGATCATGGAGTTCACCTGCCTGCATCCCGGCCCCCAGGTGGGCATGCTGCGCGATGCGCTGCTGAAGGCGCAGGTGGCGGGCGAAGTGACCAGCGTGCCCGAGGCCGTGGACTACGTGCGCACTTACAAGGCGAAGAATTTCGGCTAACGCCGGAAGTTGATTCATTCCTTGCGAGGCGCGGGGGGAGGGACGCAGGTTCCTTCCCCCGTTTTTTTGTTGGGGGGAGGAAGGGAGAGGGGCCGGGGGAGGGGGAAGAAGAGGGGGAGGGGGAGAAAGAGGAGTTGCGCCCTGTTGACGACGTGTGAGATAACTAGGGCAGTGGGTGTGATATAACCGGGATGAGTCGGGACCATCCGGGACATATCGGGACGAGACGCATGGAATATGCTTCCGCATCGCGGAATAACGAAGGGGGCCGAAAGCCCCCTATCGTTTTGGGCCGATGAGGCCCATTCCTGCACGGTCTGGCGTGGTCCTGTCAACTCGACATCGGCAGGCGGAGTTGCGGCATGCGGCGCTTGGTGCGTTCGTCAGCCACGATGGAGTACACGCGGGCGACAGACAGTCGGTACTTCTTGGCCAGGTCGTGGACGTTGTCGCCGGTGAACTCGTTGTACAGGCGGGCGTTGCGGCGCGCGGAGTCCATCGGGATGTAGACGTTCTGGCCGCCCCACTCTTCGGCCAGGCGGTCAGCGATGACGCGCCCAAGGTCCTTGGGAAGACCGGCCAAGTCTTTGCGTTCCAGCAGGCCACGGATGCGCAATTCCCGCTGGGTAGTGGCCTCCACGGTATCCTCTACGTCCTTCAGGAGTTCGCAACCGCGTTGGGTGAACCTGCTCATGCTGCCTCCTCGGCGATGGCCGCGATCTTCGCCCTGGCGGCCTCGTCTTCCACGCGGTCGCCCCATGCCTTGAGGGTTTCAATGACCGCCTGAAGCTGCTTGGGCGTGCACCACTCCATCTTCTCCGCACCGGTGATCCGCTTCACGTAGGTCAGTAGCGCCCGTTCGCTCTTGTTGCGGACCACGCCTGCTGCGTGGAGTTCCAGCCACAGCGCGCGAATCTTGCTGGCCTGCGGCGAGTAGTCGGTCACGTCGGGCTTGGACACGCTGAACCCGGACCGCTTCATTGCGTACATGACCGCCAGCAGTTCGCCGCGCCGCATGCCCTTGGTGGATTCCTTGCCCGTGGCGGCGCGCAGCATGGCCCGGTATGTGTCATCGTCCAGCCCGAGCTGGCGCTTGCCGACGTGGATCACCTTGATCAGTCCGGCGTTGGCGTCGGTGCTCTTGGTTTGTCTGGCCATGCTGCGCTCCTCCCTAGACCGCCGCGATATCCAGCGGGATGTTGTCGTATCCGCCCGCGTCGTTGCGCTGGTAGACCCGCACGTATGCCTTGGTGCCGGTGATCTGGATGGAATCGCCGATGGCCTGCATGGCCTGCGCCCAGCGCTCGTCGGTGATGTCGAGACGGCGCAAGGCCAGGATGGCACCCGTGTTGAGCCTGCCCGTCTTGTCCATTCGGAATGCCTGATTGATGATGGCCCGAAGTTCGGTACGGCTGTCGGAGGTCCATTCGCGCAGGCAGTCATCGATCAGGGCTTTTGCCGCCTGAAGGCGCTCGTCAAAGGTGATGTGCTCGGCAACGGACCGCAGGATTTTGAACCTGCCGTCGAACGAGGTCAGCGTGACGTTGCCCTTGTTGCCGCCCAGCTTGGCCCCGTACTGCTCGCAGGACATTTCCACGAACGCGCCGACATCATCCATGATCTCGGCCTTGAGCTTCGCCAAGTCCGCGCGCATGGCCTGCACCTTGGCGACCTTTTCCATGACCAGCCTGTGGCGCTCGAAATCGATTTCCTTCACCTGTTCCCTGGGCACCATGTGGCCCTGGGCGTTCTCCATGAACCCGTCCATCGCGTTCATCGTCCCTCTCCTTATATGCTGTTGATGACGTCGGCGGTCACGCGGGCCTCGCCGATGTGCGCGGCCATATTGATGGATGCGACCAGCGCGTTGTTGACGGCCAGCGGGTAAACCAGCGACACGGCGCGCCCGCCCTTGCTGCGCGGGCCGGACAGCTTGTCGGCCAGCGCCTTCAGGGCGTCGTCAGCGATGACCTTCGACATATCCACGCCTGCGCGCTGGAACTTATGGGCCACATAGGCGGGCAAGTCGTTGCCCAGCGGGTTGATGTCCACCACCTCGCAGCGCTGCACCACCTCGCGCACGGTGCTGTCCGCCTCGCCGAGCTTGGTGCGCAGTTCCGTCTGGCCGATGAGGATCACGGACAGCAGCTTGGTGAACCCGTCTTCCAGTTCCAGAAACCGCTTCAGGTGCTTCAGCGTTGCGTGCGACAGCGAGTGAGCCTCCTCAATGATCATGCAGTGGCGCTGGCCAGCACGGGCGCTGTCGCGGAGCACCTGATGGACCTGCCGGAACCGGGCCTCCGGGCTGCTCATGCACTTGGCGTGCGGGGCCACGCTGTACAGGATGGATTCCGCAAGGTGGATGGACTTCAGCGCCTTGCCCTGCTTGTCGTTGTCCTCGCTGGCCAGCACGTAGGGCTGGATCAGCACGATGGGCAGGCCGTCCGCCTGGACCCGGTTTTCGAGGTCTTTCCGGAGCGTACTCTTGCCGCTGCCGGATTCGCCGATGACGGCCAGCAGGCCACCATGGCGCGCGGTACTGAGCATGGTTTCGCGCACGTAGCGCAAGTCGCCGGACAGCCACACGTCTTCGGGGCCATTCAGGTCATCTGAAAACGGATTGCTAACCAGCGAGAACTGCCGCTTTGCCTGGGGGGTCAAGGTCTGCTTGCGCATCAGCATGGTGTCATCCTCCATTGATTCGGTGCCGGGCTTGCCCGGCTTGGTTTCGTTCAGGGCCGCAAGGGCCGCCGCCTTGCTCGCGCCGTTATCCGTCAGGCAGTCCAGCAGCCGGGCCTTCACGCCTTCGGTGTCGCGGCGGGGCCACACGCCCCGCGTGACGATGGCCGAGAGCGCGGCAGGGCTGATGCCCACCGCGTCGGCCACTGCGCGCTGGGGCTGTCCCAATCCTTCCAGCAGTTGCTTCAGCCGCATCTACATCCCTCCTGCGGCAACCAGGCGCAGCGGCGCGGGGGCTGCCGCCGGGGCCGGGGTTGCGAAACGGGCCGCGATGTCTTCCAGCGCGTCCTGCGGTACCCCGTCGGGGTAACGCTGGCGCAACCAGGCCATGGCATCCGGCCCCCACTTTTCGCCCACCATGGCGCGCAGCTGCTTGGCAGCTTCGACGTGGGACAGGGGCGCGACCTCGCGGCGGGCAGCGTCCACGTCCAGCGCCGTGCCCCGGCGCGGGATGTAGGTGGGCGCGTCCTGCGTGTCGGCCAGCATGTCGAGGTGCGCATAGGCAGGGGTGCGGGACTTGGCGGCCTTGTCGGCATCGGCCAGCGTGTCGGCCGCGTAGGCCTCGCGCTTGATGTCCTTGAGCAACGTGTCGGTGCGGGTATCCGGCAGAGCCGCGTACCCTTCGCCAATCACCTGTGCGTCCACCCTGAAGCCCGCCGCGTCGCGCTGGATGGGTTCCACCGTGGTGACGATTTCCGAGCCGTCCGCCTTGGTGACGATCACGTCCACCGCCGGGGCGCGGTACGGGTTGACCGCCACCTTGACCGTCTGCCCCACCACGATGCCATCCACGTAGCGCACGTCGTAGTCGCGCGACTTCTGGCCCTTGATGGCGTGGCTTACGGTCATCTTTGGCGTCACCTTCACCTCGCGCGGCTCGGTGGCCACGAGGTCGCGCAGCATTTCCTCTGACGGGGCAACCCGCAGTTGTTCCTGGCGGATTGCCAGCCACGCTTCGTTGCGGGTGCGTCCGTGCCGCCCGTGAATGGCGTTGGCGTTGTAGTGGATGCGCCACCGTTCGGCGGCGGCGTTGAGGGCGTCGAGGTCGGCGATCTGCATGCACGACAGCCGCCCCTCGAACTGCGTTTCAATGAGGTTCTGCGCCTGCTCCACCTGTCCCTTGGCGCGCGGGTTGCCCGCCATGTGCGTTAGGTGTTGGATGCCCAGCGAACGCAGCCAGCGCGTAACCAGGCCGGAGCAGTTGCCCGCACCTTTGTCGGACAGCAGAACCAAGGGCACGCCGTGCATGGGGTCGTGCGGCCCTCGGTACACCATGGCCCGTATCAGGGTATCCAACACGGACATGGCGTCTTCGCTGCCCAGCACGTACCGGAAGAACAGCGCTCCGCTGTTATGGTCGGCGATCACGATGCGCCACACCCTGTCGCGCTCGGCTTTCTCCAGGTTGGCAGGCTTGTTCTTGTAAAGCGCCTTGTCATCCACCACGCGGACCTTGCCGCGCGGCAGGTAGAAAACCACGCACAGCGATGCGTCTATGGCCCACACGTGGTTGGGGTGCAGGCTACGCAACTCTTGCGCGGGGTTGCCGCGTTCCAGTTGATCCGGATGGCACCCATGCAGGCGCATGGCGCGGGCCACCGTGGTGGGGTTGGGCATGGCGATCTCTCCTGTTTTCGGGTTGACCACCCCGTAGCCGTTGCCGCCAAGGATGTCGCAGGCCCCGGTGATGGTCATGGTCCGCTTGCCGTGCGCGCGGGTAGCCACCTTGACCAGACCCGCGACATCGCGGGCCAGTTCCTCTGGCACGCTGATGCGCCCCCGGTCGGCGCGGGTCTTGCGCCCGCTTTCCCAGCCCACCGCGCGCAGCTGGCGATAGACCGTCTGCACGCTGCACCGCAGCGCCTTGCTGGCGGCGTCCACCAGCGCACCGCTCTCGGCGGGGGTTGCGTGCAGCTTGGCCTTCAGGCGCATGAGGTATTCGAGGCGCGGCGCGTCCATGTCCATCCCCCCTATTCGGCGCTGTCGTCGCCCGTCGCGTCACCGCGCTTACCGTCCACGTCGCCCTGCCACTTGGGGTACACGACCTGCCGGAAATCCACGTCGATGCTGTTTTCGTGCAGCAGATCGGCCAGCCGGAGGCACACGTTGCTCCATGCCTCGTGCATGTAGGCGCACGTGGCCGCGTTGGCTTCGCGGTTTTCCAGCACCGCCCTTGCGACGGCGAAGCCCTGCACCGCCGCGCCCATGAAACCGTGCAGCGCCGCGTCCAGTTCCTTGCGGGCGCTCGCTTCGCGCTCCATTTCCAGCACCACCCGTTGGTCCGGGGGCAGGCTGGTGAGCTTGGCAAGCTCCGTCTGCGCCTCGTCCAACGCCTTGTTCTTGGTGGCCAACACCTTGTCGCGGGCGGCAAGGTCTGCGGCCAGGTCTTCCTTTTCCTTGCGGACGGTGGCGTTGCGGGCGGCGAGGTCTTCCAGAAGGTCTTTCAGCGCTTCGGGATCGTTTGACCGCACCTCTTCGCCCTCGATGACCAGTTGGCGCGTGTCTTCGGGCAGCGCCCGCAGTTGGCGCAGTTGGCGATAGCCGAGGCCCAGGCGCTGGGAGGCTTCCAGAAACTCCTCGCCGAATATGGCAAGGTTCTGAAGGTCTTCCTTCGCCTTGGACACGCTGATTCCCAAAACGGCGCACACGTCCTCGAAACTGGTCATTTCCACCAGTTCGCCCTTAGGCGTCACGGCCTTCTGTCCCCGGTATGCCTTGGATTCTTTAAGCTCGGCGAGGAACTTCAGGCGGGCGAGGCCGGTAAACTGGTGCATGTAGTCGAACGCACGCAGTCGGCCCATGATGTCGGACACCTCCACCTGCTGCGCGGTGACAGCCTCGGCCAGCGTGGTGGCCACCGTGCGGGTGGCTTCGATGGATGCGGTGACCGCGCCGGGAAGGTCGGGCAGCGGCTCCACCGGGGTGGTTGCCGTGGACGGGCGGCCGCGCCGGGCGCTGGGGGCTGCTGCGTCGTTGAGGGCGTCGGTCATGGATTCGGGCGTCATCATGTCGTGCTCCTTATTGGTTGCCGCCGAGGGCGAGCGCACCGGCCACGATGCGCTGATTCAGTTCGGAAATGCGGAGCGTGGTGCGCTCCACGTGGTTCGAGTAGGCTTGGGCGATCTGCAACGGCTTGGCCGACAGGGACCACCGGCCGCTTTCCAGACGCTGCACCCAGCCGATGTCGGCCAGCACGGCGAGGTCGCGCGAAATGGTGGGGGGCGGCGCGCCCAGGGCGTCGGCCAGTTCCTTGTTGGACAAGCCGTCCAGCACGCGCCCGGCAAGGATTTCCACGATGCGCAGGCAGCGCCGGGTGGCGGCGTTGGCGGTGGTTTGCGTGGTCATTGGCGCACCCTCCGCGTCCTTGACGTGGGCTGCGCCACCTCGATCAGGCGGGTGGCGGCCAGCGCGTCTCGCTGGCGCAGGGCCTTGTCCCGCTGCCGGGTGACCGTGGACAGGTCGGCTTCCAGGGTGGCGACGGCCTCGCGCAGCAGGTCCAGTTCCGCCAGCAGGGCCGCGTCGGCTTCCGGTTGCGGCGCGGCGCTTTTCGCGGGCGTACCCCATGCCAGGGCCACCAACTCGGAGGCGGGCGTCCATATCTGCTTGCCGTCGCGGTAGATGCCCACGTATCCGCTGCGGTTGGGCTTGAGCGCCCGCCCGCGTGGGCCGGTGACCGTGCCGTCCTGCGTCACCTGGTAGCCGTCAAACCCAGGAATGGGGGCGAGGTGGAGAGGTTCGCTCATGGCTACCACCACCGCGCCTTGCCAGCGGCTTCAAGCCGGTACTGGCCATCATCCGTGGGTGCCAGCCGCCACAACGGCATGCCGATCTTGTGGGCGTGGTCGGCTTCTTTCGCGATGCCGACAGACTGTTCCCATCCGGGCGTTTGCAGGATGGCCATGGAGGCGCAGGCTTCCAGCATGGCAAGGCACGTGTCCTGCCACGCCTGCCAATCACCATCCACGCCCATGACGGCCATGGGATGGCCCATGGAAATGGGCGAGAGCACCATGTGCCCCTGCTGGCGCAACCACACGGCGGCGCGGGTGGCGTCCAGCCAGCGCTGCTGGCGGATGGCCGGATCGTCGTGCGTGTAGGGTGCCGCGAGATAGAAGGCCACGCGCAGGCCGCTGGATTCCACGCCGGGGGAGAGGAAGTGCACCTTGCCCTCGGCGATGGCGGATTCGTCGATGATCTTTTCGTGGGACCGCCCACAGCAGGGGCAGTGCCAGTCGCAGTTTAGGACCACCTTGCCACTGCTGCTGTACCCCGTGACGCGCGTGCGAATCTGCATGACGGCGTTGTCCGGTACCGCGTCGTGCGCGTTGCCGCCGTACTGGTGGCGGGGCACGTCCAGAACGCGGACGAACGAACCTACGTAGTCCTTTTTGAAGCGGGGCGGCTCGACCACCTCCCACGCGCGGACATCCGCAGGGCGGACGGGGTTCCAATCCTTGCCAAGGGCAGCGGCCAGCCTGTCGCGCTCGGCCTGTTCGCGGGCTTCGCGGTCGGCCCTGTATTTTTCCATGTGCTCGTCGTGGCCGTAGGGGCTAGGCGTTTCCATGGCGGCCTCCCATGCCCGGCAGGGTCGGCTGGCGACGCCCGGTCAGCTGTTCGAGTTGGGCGTCCACAAGCCGCTCCGCCGTGCGTGCTGCGTCCAGGTCGGAAAGGTCGCGGGTGCGGAAGTAGGTGCGCTGCAACTGGCGCATGCGGTCCACGTCGGCGATGAAGGTCTTGATGTCGGCGGCCATGGCTAGGCCCCCTGTTCCTTGCGGGCGCGATCAAAGGCCCCGTCCAGCAGCTTGCCCGCCTCGCGCAGCGCAAGGGCCACGCCGTCGGTCATGGTGTCCGCGTAGACGCGAATGACCCAAGAGCAGCAGCCTGTCCCATAGGATTCGACCTCGCCATCCGCGTCGAACGCGATGTCCTCGGGGATGCCAAGGTGGAAGGTCAGCAGCAGGCCGGAACGGCTGCCGATGATGATGTCGGGCAGAAGACTGGTGGACACCCCCTCGGCCAGTTCCGGCAGGGCGAACAGGCTGCAAAGCTCTTCCGGCTCCTGCTCATGGCAGAGGTCCACCAGCGCTTCCGGGGCGTTCTGGAACAGCCCCAAGGGCAACGCCTCCCGCAGTTCAAGGTCGGCGTCGTACATGATCTCCGTCAGTTCATCACAGAGGCTCATTTCCATGGGGCGCTCCTAGCGCGCGGCGCACAGGGCCGGACAGGGTTGCGGGGTGCCGTCCGCCAGACGGACGGGGACCAGGGCCGAGGCGGAGCCTATCCGCACGGCCACGTGCTGGATTCCGCCCTCGCACAGGCGGGTGACGGTGGCGGGGGTGTCGGGCTGGTTGGGGGCGTCCGGCGCGCAGCCGGTAAGCACCAGCAGCAGGCAGACAAGCGCGGACAACTGCTGCAAGGCCGTGCCGATGCCCCGGCGCACGTGCCCCACGCCCGCGCCGCGAAGGCGGATGATGGGGGTATCCACCCGCGCCTTGGCGATGTTGACGGCGCGATGGCTGATGACGCTGGTGACCACCAGTACGGCGGTGGCCGATCCCACGCGGGAGGCAAGGTCGGCCTCGCGGCCGGTGTAGCAGCGCAGGTCCACGCCGCGTTCGGCGGCGACATCGCGGTACTTGCCGTGCAGGCGGTCGAGGCCGCCGATCAGGACGATGCTTGTCATGCTGCTACCCTCGCATCCACGTCGATGATGACGGCCTCGGCGTCGGCCAGCAGGTGGCCCAGGTCGGCCACGGCGTGCGTGCCCACGGGCACCATGCGCACGGCGGCGGCATGCAGGGCGTCGGCCCCCACCACACGGGTGTCGGTGTGCAGCCGGGCGCACAGCGTGTTGGCCTCGGACAGGCCCATGCGGGCGGCATCGTCCACGTCCATGGTCCAGTGCGACCGCCGCGACACCATCACGGCCAAGCCGGTCTGGCGGGTGCGGCTGGCGTCGATGACGCAGAAGGTGCTCATGCCGCACCCCCGGCCAGTTGCAGGGCGGCGCGCAGGGCGTTGCCCCTGCTGTCGCGCGGGGCGAACACGGTCACCTCACCCGCCACACCGCGCACGCGGATCATCACGTGGCCGGGGGTGAACGAGGGGCAGGTGTACAGGCGCATCGGCTCCATGCCGTGGACGGCATGACCGGGCGCACACGGGGTGGTGTGGTCAGTGCGGGTTTCCATCAGGCGGCCCTCCGGTGCGCGGAGCGCACGGGTATGCGCAGCGCGGATTCCGGAGCGCCCGCCTCGCGCAGTTCATCGAACAGGCGTTCGGCCGTGGCCCGGTGTGTCTCCGGGTCGCGGTACAGCAGGGGAAACAGCGCCTCGGGCGGGCACCCCAGCGCCAGCAGGTGGGCCAGCGTGCGCCGGTGGTTTTCCACCCCGCGCACCGTGCCGGTCACCTTGTGACGCGGCGTGTTCACGGCCCGCGCCACGTCGGCCATGCTGCGCCCCGTCTCCGCAAGGAACTTGCGCAGCGCCCACGGATCGCGGTCTTTGCCCAGGCCGGATTGGGTGATCATCGTAAAGCCTCCTGGTCCAACAGTTCATCTTCCAGCCGCCGTTTGGACTTGGCCCGCACCTTGCCCTCGATGCAGGCCTGCCCGTAGTCGCGCAGCTTCCGATCTGCCGGGGTCATCACGTCGCACCCGAATGAGGACAGCCACACCCGCAAGGGTGCGATGCTGCCAAGGGCCGCGCAGAACACATGCACCGCGAGCATGGAGGGCACATGCTCGCGGTCGTCTGCGGACAGCCACTTGTCCAAGGTGTCTTGGGAGATGGTGCGGGCACGGCCCTGCGTCATGCGCACGCCAGCGGCAAGCGCGACGTCGTTCATGCGGTCCGTGATCTGCTCTCTCGACATGGCGCTATCGCGGGCCGCGCGGAACATGGCGGCCTTGATGGCGGAAACAAACCCAGCCACCTGCATGGTGCGGCTGTTGGCTTCCTCGAAGAGGGAGAGTTGCAGAGGCGTTTTCACCGTCCCATTCCCCTTGGTCACACCGTCCGAAGTGGTGCCGTCCTGCCCGGAGTTCTGTCCGAACAGTTCCGGCTAGCGACGTTGACCCGTCTTGGTGGGGCGGGGTACAGTGCTCATGTCAGGTGAACTTGTTACCCCGTCCGTGCCTCCAGAATTGGCACAAACGAGAAAATCAGTCAAGCACGTTCGAGTATTTTTCTCGTTCGTGCCTGTGGGGCGTTATGACTTTTGGTGACCGGCTCAAGCAGCTTCGGGGCAACGAGACGCAGGCGGAGTTCGCGGCACGCATTGGCGTGAGCCAGCGGGCTTTGGGAAACTACGAAAGGAACGAACGTACCCCTGATGTTGACTTTGCGGCGCTCGTTTGTTCCAAGACGGGTGCATCCCCCGCATGGCTGTTGCTTGGGGATGAAAAGGGACTGCGCCCGACAGAAGCGCGAGAGGTGCAGCGCCCGGCACCTGTTTCCGTTGTCTGCACCGACTGCGATGTGGTCATGATCCCCAAGGTCCGGGCGACCCTCAGCGCAGGCGGAGGAAGCCTGGAGACTAACGGAGATCGCGTCGGGGCCTACGCCTTTCGGTCGGATTGGCTGACGCACAAGGGGCAAGTCTCCAGCATGGTCCTTATGGATGTGGTCGGCGACAGCATGGAGCCGGAGATCCGCAACGGTGACATGGTGTTGATTGACCAGTCGCAACAACGGATTGTCCCAGGAGCCATTTACGCTGTCGGCATTGAGGACGGCGTCCTGGTCAAACGGCTGGACCTGGTTCCCGGCACGCTGGTGTTGTCCAGCATCAACCCGACCTATAGCCCCATTGAAGTACCGTTACGCGGCGATCTGGCCGACACGGTGCGCGTCATCGGCAGGGTGATCTGGTGGTGTAGGGAAGCGAAGTAGCCGACGCAAAACAGCCGACGCGTCGGCTGTTTTTAGGCGGTCTGTTTTTGCAACACGCTGAAAATACTGGGCGCGAAAAAACAAAACAGCCGACGGTCGGCTGTTTTTGAATGCGAAGGGTTGTGACGGCATGCCCAATCTACTTGTGGTCTTACTGCTCTTTATCCTTGGTGCTGGTGATGCCAGTGCATGGACGGGTAAGGTGATCGGCATTAGCGATGGCGACACCGTTACCGTTCTGGATGCGGACATGGCGACCGTGAAGGTGCGGTTGTACGGTGTGGATTGCCCGGAATCGTCGCAGCCCTTTGGAACGAGAGCAAAGCAATACACAAGTTCGGTCGTTTATGGGAAAATGGTCACGGTTGAGGACATGGACATCGACCGTTACGGGCGCGTGGTTGGTGTTGTCGAAACCGTAGACGGGACAAGCCTTAACCGCGCGCTGGTGATCAACGGGATGGCGTGGGTTTACGACAGATATTGTCGCGCGGTGTGGTGTGCTGAGTGGAAGCAGGATGAGATGCGCGCCAAATCTGCCCGTGCCGGATTGTGGAGCGAACCAGCCCCCATGCCACCGTGGGAATTTCGAAGGGCCAAGCGCACCCGCTAATATGCTGCCTTATGCTGATCGGCAGAGTGATATGGTGGTGCCGGGAGGCGAAGTAGCCGACGCGTCGGCTGTTTTACAGGTAGGCTATTCTTGCAACGCACTGAAAATGCTAAATGCGAAAAAGTAAAACAGCCGACGGTCGGCTGTTTTTGGAGAGGCTGACATGGAAAATAGCTGGCAGTCGCCAAAGGCTCGGAAACTGGTCTGGGGGGCGTTCGCTTTTCTTGTCATCGTCGCCTTGCTAGGGCAGGTGGCAGAGCGGAGCAGGAAGCCCCCAACGTTGCCGCAACTTGCGGATAGCGTGCCGCAGGAAGCCCGCGAGCGGCTTGCACAGGCATGGCCGAAGATGCTTAAGGCGTGTCCGGGCCTTGATAGATACTATGACGCATTGACGTTCAAAGGTGTAGAGATGGGTTTCCCTGAACTCAACGGGGTTTATGCGAATCTCGTGTTCTCCGTACCCATGGAGAAGTCCTCTGTTCCGGTAGACTACATGGTATTCGGGCACACCTGTTTTTTCGGGGTGACTGACGATGGGAAAGGCTTGATAATTCCAAAACGTGGATGTCAGGCTCTATGCCTGAATAGGGTAACCCCTGAAGCCGGACCAGTTTTACACCTACCGCTGAACTGATTCCCACCCTCAAGCCCCGCTCCGGCGGGGCTTCTTGTTTTCATACCCTTTAAAAGACGCGCTCCCACAGGCCCACCTAAGGTGGGCCTTGTCATGCCCGAAGGGCAGACAAGGGAGGAGACATGCAAGACATTTTCGACAGGGCGCAAGCCTTTGTGGCTCGCTGGGAAGGCGGGTTGGTGGACCACCCGTCCGACCCCGGCGGCATCACCAACCGGGGGGTATCGCTGCGCTGGCTGCGCTCCATTGGCGCGGACATCGACGGCGACGGCGACATCGATCAGGACGACATCCGCGCTGTTACGCCCGAAGTGGCGGCGCAGCTGTTCCACCAACATTTCTGGGCAGCGCCCGGCGTGCATCTGCTGCCACCGCTGGTGGCCGTGGCGGTCTACGACGCCGCCGTCAACCAGGGTGCGCCGCGCGCCGTGCGCCAGATGCAGGCCGCGTGCAACACCGTGAGCCGTGACCAACTGATGGTGGATGGCGACCTGGGCGGCAAGACTCTGGCCCGCGTGCAGGCCCTGTGTGGAGCCATGGGCGGTGGGCAGCTTGCGGTTTGCGACATCGTCATCACCGCGCGCGAACAGTTTTACCGCGAGTTGGCCAGCCGACCGCCCAAGCGATTGGCGGACGGCCAGGTGGTGGACTACCGCGCCTTTCTGCGGGGCTGGCTGTCCCGCACCGGCAGCCTGCGCGGGTGGTGCCACCAACTGGCCGCCGAGGGGTGGGCGTGATGCGCCCCCTTGCCCACGCCGCCGCCCTGGTGGGCGATGCCTTCTGCGACCACACGGGCGGCACCAGCTGCATGCGGATCATGTCCGTGCTGGTCTGCATCATCGTGCTGGGCGCGTGGATCATCGGCATGCTGGCGGAAGGGCGCTACCTGCCCATCGGATGGCCGGAAGTCTCGCTGATCGGCATGGCCTGCGGGGCCAAGGCCGCGCAAAGCCGTTTCGAGTTGGGTTCCGGAGGGGTTTGGGGTGCGCTTCCCTCGCCCGGTGTTGACGCCACCGCACCCGCGCAGGAGCCGGTACCGGCCCCGCGCGACATGGACACCGGAGGTTTCTAGATGATCCCCATTCCCGACACCCTGAAGGCGCACCTGGTTGCCATCTGCGCGGGGGGCGCGCTGCTTGTGGTGCTGGCCCTGCTGGGCTGGGCGCTGTGGCTGCGCGGCGATCTGGCAGCCGCACGCACAGACCTGACCGTGGAGCAGGCAGCGCACAACTCCACCCGGGCGGAGCTGGCCACGAAGATCACCGCAAACAACCTGCTGCTGGCCGACCAGCGCATGAGCAATTCCACCATTGCCGCCCTGTCCGGCCAGGTGAACGCCACGCAGGCGCTGCACCGCGAGTACGTGACACGCGAGACCGCGCGCCGGGCCATGCTGGCCAGCGCCACCCCGCGCCCCCGAACCCCCGAAGAAACCGCCAAGGTGGTGGACAATGCGACGCGCCGCGCTGCTGCTGATATGCTTAACGATTGGTAGCGCGGCGGGCTGCGCCACCGCGCCGCCGCAGGCCCCCACCGTGCTGACGGTGCGCCACGTGATGACCCCGTGCCCCCACCCGCCGGACATGACGGCGGACCAGCTGGCCACCATGGCCGGGCGCGTGGACGGCAATGCGCCGTTCGACGGGCAGGGCAATGTGGACGCGCTGACGGCGCGCCACCAGGTGATCCGCACCCACGTCAAACTCCTGGAGGCGGCGTTGCGCTGTTACGATCAGCAGGCCCAGGCCGGGCAGGCTGACGAAGGGGGCGCGGATGAACGCTGATCTGGTTGTGCAGTGGGCGGGCGTCATCGTGCCGCTGGTGGTGCTGCTGGTGCAGGGGCTGCTGGCCTGGCTGATGTGGTCCTTGCGGCGGGAATACGTGTCCAGGGCGGACTGCGGTGCCTGCCACGGCAAGGTTGATGCGCAATTGGCCGGAGTGGACACGCGCGTCGCAGGGCTGGAGGGGGCAGTGGAAGCAGCCCCCACGTCCAAGGACATGCAGACCGTCATGGTTCAGCTAGCCGAGATCAGCGGCGAGCTGAAGGCGGCCAACGCCCGCGCCGAAGGTCAGGCGGAACTGCTGAAATCCGTGTCCCGCCAGGTGTCCATGCTGAACGATTACCACGTCACCAAGAACGGGCGTGACCGATAGGAGTGTCCATGTCGTTTCAGAAACTGCTTACCGAAGACCGCCGCCTGTGCGTGCTGCGCCTGCTGTCCGGCGCGCCCGGCAGAGAGGCCAATCACTTCGTGCTGCGCACCGCCCTGCGCGACCTGGGCCACGCCGTCAGCCATGACGTGGTGCTGTCCGACCTCGCGTGGCTGGAGGAACAGGGACTCGTGTCCACCACCGGCGCAGGAAAGGATGGCGACCTGACCGTGGCCGCCCTGACCGGGCGCGGCCATGACGTGGCCGAAGGCGTGGCCGTGGTGCCCGGCGTGAGGCGCCCGCTGCCGGGCGACGACTAGGAGGCCACCATGCCGCGCAAGTCCACCATCAAACGCCTGCCGCCCGAGGTCCGCGAGCGCATCGGCGTGCTGTTGGGACAGGGCCGCACCCTGGACGAAATACTGAAGGCGCTGGCCGCCCTGGACGTGGACGTCAGCCGCAGCGCCCTGCACCGCTACAAGCAGAGCATCGACAAGGTGCGTGAGCGCATCGACCGCAGTCGCGCCGTGGCCGAGGCGTTGGTGCAGCGGCTGGGCGACGCCCCCGAAAGCAAGACGGCCCGCATGAACGTGGAGCTGATGCACTCGGTGATCCTGGACATCGTGTCCAATGCGGAGGCAGGCGGCACGGAAGGCGACGCGGAGGGCGGCAGCGATGACAACTCCCCCCTGAATCCCATGGGGGCCATGCTGCTGGCCAAAGCGCTGGACCACCTGACCAAGGCGTCCCGCACCGATGCGGACCTTATCGCTCGCATCCGTGAGGAAGCCACCAAGGTGGCCACGGCAAATGCC
Organism: Nitratidesulfovibrio sp. HK-II; assembly: GCF_003402415.2. Lineage (NCBI taxonomy): Bacteria > Pseudomonadati > Thermodesulfobacteriota > Desulfovibrionia > Desulfovibrionales > Desulfovibrionaceae > Nitratidesulfovibrio > Nitratidesulfovibrio sp. HK-II. The sequence goes on along the minus strand of NZ_AP036014.1, from coordinate 857,184 downwards.
GCAAAGGCAGCCGAAGTCGCCGGGCGTGAAAAGGGCCTCTCCCTTGAAACGGTAGAGGCCATCAAAGCGCGCATCCTTGGGGTGCGCCCGCAGGGGGCACCGGCATGATGGCGGCCAGCGCGCAGCACACCGCCACGGTTGCGGCCATCGCGGGGCCGCCCGCCGGTCCGGTCACGGCCGAGGAGTGGCGCAAGCACCGCGAGCAGTCCCGGCAGGCCATGCCCGACGTGCTGGCCGGACAGGAATTGCCCGACGTGCTGTTGCTGTACCAGCAGGAGACGGTGGCGGCGATCTACGAAAACGACGTCACCGTCGTTGAAAAGGGGCGGCGTACCGGCATCACCTGGGCCGTCGGGGCTGCTGCGGTGCTCATCTCCGGTGCGGCCCGGTCAGCCGGGGGCATGGATACCCTGTACATTGGCTATTCGCACGAGATGGCAAGGGAGTTCATCGACACCTGCGCCATGTGGGCCAAGGCATTCATGCCCGCCGCGTCCGATGTGGACGAGTGCCTGTTCCGGTCCATGAAGCCCAACGGCGAGACGGAAGACATCAAGGCGTTCCGCATCACCTTTGCCAGCGGCTTCCAGATACTGGCCCTGACATCCCGCCCGCGCTCGTTGCGCGGCTATCAGGGCTTCGTCATCGGCGACGAGGCGGCCTTCCACGACGAGTTGGACGAGGTGCTGAAGTCCGCCCTGGCCCTGCTGATCTGGGGCGGCAAGGTGTGCATCATCAGCACCCACGACGGCGACGAAAACCCGTTCAACACGCTGTGCAACGATATCCGCGCCGGGCGAAAGCCGTACAAGCTGGTGCGCATCGACTTCGACCGTGCCCTGTCCGAGGGGTTGTACAAGCGCATCTGCCTGATGCGCGGCAAGGAGTGGTCGCCGGAGGCCGAGGCCGAATGGCGCAAAGGCATCTTTGCCCAATACGGAGACGGCGCGGACGAAGAACTGATGTGCATCCCCAGCCGGGGCAAAGGCGCATACCTGCCGCTGGCCCTGCTCGAGCTGCGGTCCGACCCGGACATACCCGTGGTGTGCTGGGAAATGCCCGACAGCTACGTCGCATGGCCGGAGCATCTGCGCGTGGCGGAGTGCCGGGACTGGTGTAGCGGCGTGCTGGCCCCGCTGCTGGCCCGGTGCGACCCCAACCTGCGGCATTACTTCGGGCAGGATTTCGCCCGCTCGGGTGACCTGACCGTGGTCTTTCCGCTGGCCGTGGACCAGAAGCTGGTGCGCCGCGCTCCGTTCGTGCTTGAGGTGCGTAACGTCCCGTTCGACCAGCAGCGCCAGGCGCTGTGGTACCTGATAGACCGCCTGCCCCTGTTTACCGCCGGGGCCATGGACGCCTCGGGCAACGGGGCGCATGTGGCGGAACTGACCGCGCAGGAGTACGGGCTTGGCCGCATCGCCCAGGTGAAGATGACGGAGAACTGGTACCGCGAGAACATGCCCCGCTACAAGGCAGCGTTCGAGGATGGCACGATAGTCATCCCTCGCGATGCCAACGTGATTGCCGACCACCGGGCCTTCAAGCTGGTGCGTGGCGTGGGCAGGCTGCCCGACGCGGACACATCGAACGACAAGACAAAGGGCAAGAAAGCCAAGCGCCACGGCGACAGCGGCATAGCTGGGGTGCTGGCCTATGCCGCCACCTGCGCCGAAGTCATGGAATACGCCTACGAACCCGCACAACCCACGGGGGCTGGCCCCCGATACGACGACGACCCGGACGATGCGCGGGATGCACCCCGCGCGCGCTTCGGCAAGGGGGCATACTGATGCTGTACGATCACCTGGGCAGGGCCGTGGACACGGGCAGGCTGCGCGACGAGGAAGCAGGGCCGACGCTTACCGGCGTGCGGCAAATCATATCCGGCCACCCCGCTCAGGGGATGACCCCGGAACGGCTGGCCGCCATCCTGCGCGACGCGGAAAACGGCGACCCGCTGCAATACCTGGAGCTGGCCGAGGAGATGGAAGAGAAGGACATGCACTACCGGTCGGTGCTGGGCACCCGCCGGTTGCAGGTTTCCGGGCTGCCCATCACCGTGGTGGCCGCCAGCGACGACAAGGCCGACGTGGCCGCCGCAGACCTGGTGCGCGAATGGCTGGAATGGGACGAGGCGCAGTTCGCCCTGTTCGACGTGCTGGACGGCATCGGCAAGGGCTTCAGCTGCACCGAGATCGTGTGGGAAACCAGCGGCAGGCACTGGATGCCCAAGGCGCTGATATGGCGCGACCCGCGCTGGTTCCGGTTCGACCCCGCCGACGGCCACACGCTGCGCCTGCTGGACGCGGGGGGGCAACTGCTGCCCCTGACGCCCTTCAAGTACATCACCCACATACACAAGACCAAAAGCGGCCTGCCCATCCGGGGCGGGCTGGCCTACGCCATCTCGTGGGGGTGGCTGTTCAAGAACTTCGACATCAAGTCGTGGGTGCAGTTCGCCGAGGTGTTCGGGCATCCGCTGCGGGTGGGCAAGTACGACGGGTCCGCAAGCGAATCGGACAAGGCGGCTCTGCTGCGTGCAGTGCGCAACATCGCGCGCGACGCGGCGGCCATCATTCCGGCCTCGATGCAGATAGACTTCATCGAAGCCAAGATGTCCGGCAACATCGACCTGTTCGAGAAACTGGCCGCGTTCCTTGACCGGCAGGTTTCCAAGGCGGTGCTGGGCCAGACAGGCACCACGGACACCGGCCAGCACGTGGGCACGGCCAATGCCCACGAACAGGTGCGCGAGGACATCGAACAGAGCGACGCGGCCCAGCTGGCCGCCACGCTCAACCGCGACCTGGTGCGCCCGCTGGTGGACCTGAACCTGGGGCCGCGCCTGCGGTATCCGCGTCTGCGCATTGCACGGCAGGATGCCGAGGACATGGCCGCGCTGGTGGTGGCGCTGAAAGAACTGGTGCCCCTTGGCCTGCGCGTTGAGGCCAGCGTGGTCCGCGACAAGTTCGGCCTGCCTGAACCCGCCGAAGGTGCCGAGGTGCTGATGCCCCAGGCCATCGCCCAGCCCGCACCGGAACAGGAAGCGGCCCCGCAGCGGGCAGCGCACGCGGCTCGGCCGGGCGGGGGCAACGAAGATACGGACGCGCTGGACATGCTGGCTGACGAGGCCCTGGCGGACTGGCAGCCGCTGGTGCAGGGCATGGTGGACCCGATCCGGAAACTGCTGGACGAGTGCGCCACGCACGATGAGTTCCTGCGCCGCCTGCCCGAAGTCGTCACCGCACAGGACACCGCAGCCCTGACAGAAGCGCTGGCGCGGGCGCTGTTTGTTGCCAAGCTGGCAGGGCTTACCGGCGCGCCTGTCCAGGCCATCGGCGGTGACGGGGATGCGGGTGGCGGTAATGCTTGAGATGCGCCCGCTGCCGCCCGAGGAGGCCGTGGCCTACTTCAAGGCCAAGGGCTACCAACTGCCTGCAACATGGGCCTGGCAGGACATGTGGCAAGAGGCGCACGCCACGGCCTTTACCGTGGCCAAGTCCGCAGGGTTCGACATTCTGGGTGATGTGCATGGGCAGGTGCTGAAGTCGCTGGAGCAGGGCCAGACCTTTCGCGACTTCCAGCGCGAACTGACGCCCCTTTTGCAGGCCAAGGGCTGGTGGGGCCGCAAGGAACTGCCGGACCCGGCAACCGGCGAGGTGCGCGAGGTGCAGCTGGGCAGCCCGCGCCGCCTGCGCACCATCTACGACGTGAACCTGCGCACGGCCCATGCGTCCGGAGCGTGGGCGCGCGTGCAGCGCACCAAGGACCGCCGCCCCTTCCTGCGGTACGTGGCCATCCTGGACCGACGCACCAGGCCGGACCATCGGGGGTGGCACGGCGTGGTGCTTCCGGCTGATGATCCGTGGTGGGATACGCACTACCCGCCCAACGGCTGGCGTTGCCGGTGCACCGTCCAGCAACTGGGGCAGCGGGACATGGACCGCTACGGCTACACGGTAAGCGAAGCACCGCCCCGCCCCATGCTGCCCTGGGAGAACCCGCGCACGGGTGAGCGGGTGATGGTGCCCAAGGGCATCGACCCCGGCTGGGCCTACAACCCCGGCAAGGCCGCCCTGGAACATCATGCGGCGCGAACCCTGATGGACAAGCTGGCGCCGCTGCCGCCGACCGTCGCGGCGTGGGCCATGGCAGAATCCGCAGGGTTCGTGCTGCCCGCGTTGGAAAAGGACTATGCGGCATGGATTGGCGAGGTGGGCAAGCGGGCGGGTAGCGGCGCGTTCAGGGCCACGGGCGAGCGCCGGGTGGTCGGGGCGCTCTCGCCAGGTGTCCTGTCGTTCCTTCAGGAGCGCGAGATCACGCCCGCGTCGGGGGCCATCACCATCGCAGACGGCGACGTGCTGCACATGCAGCGCAGCGCCAAGGGCAGCAAGCTGCCTGCCGCCACGCTGGCCAGCCTGCCCGGCATGCTTGCCAGGCCGCAGGCCGTGCTGTGGGACAGGCAGGACCCCGGACTGGTCTACGTGTGGAGCGCGGGCGATGCCGCAGAGAAGGTCATCGTGAAGGTGAACTACGCCACGCGGGTAGCCCGGCAGAAGGTGACGACCAACAGCGTGCGCAGCGGGCGCACGACGAGCGCCGCCGAGCTGCGCAACAGGGGCCGTTATGACCTGGTGGAGGGGGATGTGTGATGATGCAGGCCGCGCCGACGGGGGAACGCCACCCCCCTTTCGCGTCTCCGCTGCCTGGGCGGAGTATGGCGGGCCGAAGCGATTTCGCGGCCAGCGCCGGGCGCGGTACCTGTATGAACTACATACGGCGGCTCGAAACCCTGCGCAAGAGCGCATCGCGCGAAAACGGCCCCTGCGCCCCTGATTTTTTCGATGTGGCCGCTTGTCCGGCCTGACAGGGCATCGCGCCGCAAATAGCGTTCATGAACGTTCATGAACGCATCCCGCGCGTGCTCGGGCAGCATGCGCGGCCCCGCCCCCCGCAGCTTCCCCTCCGCCTCATGTTGTAAAGGGCTTTAAAAGACGCCGCTACGCCATGCGCCCTAGAAGGGGCGCATGGACACCACACACGATACCCCCCAGATGCTGGCATGCCACGCCGTGGCCATGGGCCAGCCGTCGGACGGCGGCACGGTCACTCCCCCGGAGTGGGTGCAACTGCTCCCGGCTGGTGTTTTCCGTGGCCGTGACGGCCGTGGCCCGTACCGCAACGACGACCCCGAAGGCATCGTCCGGGCCACCATGGCCTATCAGGCCGGTGCCGACATCCCCATCGACTACGACCACCAGTTGGTCTTTTCCGAAGTGAACGGCCAGCCCGCCATTGCCGCCGCCTGGATCAGCCAGTTGGAAGCGCGCAACGGCGAGGTGTGGGGCCGCGTGACGTGGACCGACAAGGCCGCTGCCCACGTGGCCAGCCGCGAGTACCGCTACCTGTCCCCGGTGTTCGAGCATGGCCGGAAGGACGGGCGCATCAGCCGCATCGAATCGGTCGCGCTGACCAACCAGCCCAACTTGCTGATTACCGCCATAGCCTCCCGCCGCGCGCTGCGGTCGCCATCCGCAGGGTTCGCAGACTCGCCTGACGACTGCCGCATTGGCGAAGAGGCTCAACCCCCCACCAGAGGAGAAGACATGGACCTCAAGAAAACGCTTGCCAGCATTCTCGGCCTGTCCCCGGACAGCGCCGACGATGCCGTGGCGGCCAAGGTACAGGGCCTCGTCACCGCAGCGCACAGCGCCAACGCGGGGCTGGTTGCCATCGCCAAGGCCGTCGAGGTGCCGGACGATGCCGCACCCGGCGTCATCGCCGACCAGGTGCGCGCCGTGGCCAGCCGGGCGGCCACCCCCGACCCGGCCAAGTTCGTGCCCATCGCCATGTACCAGGAGACGGCCAACAACCTGTCGAGCCTGCGCAACGAGGTGGCCGCCACCAAGGCCAAGGACCTGGTGGACCAGGCCAAGGCGGCCCACAAGGTCACCCCGGCCATGGAAGGATGGGCGTCCGACTACGCCACCAAGGACCCCGAGGGGTTCAAGGCGTGGATGTCCGCATCCGTCGCCGTGGTGACGCCCGGACCCGACGCGACCGCCGGTGGTCCGCCCCAGGGCGGCGGCAAGCTGACCGACACGGACCGCGCGATCTGCGCGCAGCTGGGCCTCTCGGAAGAGGACTACGTGAAGAACATCGGCAAGGAGGGTGCGTAAATGGCAGCCCTGACCAAGGACAGAGACACCCTGCGCCGCGATGACGCGCGCTACGAGTATCCCGTGGCCGCGACCACCAGGCTGCACGCGGGTGGCCTGGTGGCCCTGAACGCCAGCGGCTTTGCGGTGCCCGCGTCCGCCGTGCCCACGCTGACCGTCATGGGCTGGTCCGTCTCCCCGGCAGACAACAGCACCGGCGCGGATGGCGACATCAATGTGCTTACCGAGACGCGCGGCGCGATCAAGCTGGCCAACGACGGCAGCATCACCCGCGCCCACGTGGGCAAGAAGGCCTACGCCGTGGATGACCAGACCGTGGCGGCCACCGACGGCAGCGGGGCGCGCCCCGCCGCCGGGATCATCAAGGACCTGGACGCCTCGGGCGTGTGGGTCGGGTTCTAGGAGACACCATGAACATCAACGCACAGAGCCTTCAGGCGGCCTTTACCGGCTTCAAGGTCGTCTACCAGAACGCCTTCGCGGGCGTGAAGTCCGAGCACGAACGCATCGCCATGGTCGTGAACAGCTCGACGAAGCAGGAGACCTATCCCTTCCTGGGCAAGTCCACCGGCTTCCGCGAGTGGATCGGCGACCGCGTGATCCAGAACCTGAAGACCCACGACTTCACCATCAAGAACAAGTCGTTCGAGAACACGGTGGGCGTGGACCGCGACGACTTCGAAGACGACACCCTGGGCATCTACACGCCCTTCTTCGCCCAGCTCGGCCAGGACGCCGCTGAACATCCCTCGCGGTTGGTGTTCGGCCTGCTGGCGTCCGGGTTCACCGGCCGCTGCTACGACGGCCAGTACTTCTTCGACACCGACCACCCGGTGCTGGACGAAAACGGCAACGAGACCAGCGTCAGCAACTTCGGCGGCGGCACCGGGACCGCGTGGTACCTGCTGGACGTTACCCGTGCCATCAAGCCGCTGATCTTCCAGAAGCGGCGCGACTACACCTTCGTGCGCATGGACCAGCCCACCGACGAGGCCGTGTTCACCCGCAAGGAATACCGCTACGGCGTCGATTGCCGGGTGAACGCCGGTTTCGGCCTGTGGCAGCTGGCCTATGCCAGCAAGCAGGACCTGACCACCGCCAACTACGCGGCGGCGCGCGAAGCCATGCAGGGCATGAAGGGCGACAAGGGCAGCCCGCTGGGCGTGAAGGCGTCGCTGCTTGTGGTGCCCACCACGCTGGAACAGCAGGCGCTGGAAGTGGTCAAGCGCGAACGCGAGGCCAGCGGGGCCACCAACGTCTACCAGAACTCGGCGGACATCCTCGTTTCGCCGTGGCTGTAGGGGGTGCCGCATGCCGACCATGATCCGCATCACCTCGAAGCGTGACGGGTTCCGCCGGGCGGGCATGGCCCACAGCGGCACCCGCGACTACCCCGCCGGGACGTTTACCGACGAGCAGCTGGAAGCCCTGACCGGCGACCCCATGCTGGTTGTTGACGAGGTGGACGTTCCCGACCTGTCCGATGCCGAAGCCACCGACGCCGACGCCAAGCCCGCCAGCCCGGCCAAGGCCGCCAGGGGAGGCAAGGGCGGCAAGAGCGAGAACGACAAGGCCGACGCCGCCACCGGCTCGGGCGACGCCGCCCCCCAGAACACCGGCGACGCCCCCGCCAGCGGCGGCCAGTAAGGAGAGCGGGCGATGTACGCGACCATCGGCGACATGGAAACGCGGTTCGGCCAGCAGGAGCTGGTGGAACTGACCGACACAGACCTGACCGGGGCCGTTGTCGAGGCCGTGGTGGAAACCGCCCTGGGCGACGCCACGGAGCTGATCAACGGCTATGTGGCGGCGCGCTACCGGGTGCCGCTGTCTCCCGTGCCCGACATGGTCCGCCGCTGGTGCTGCGACATCGCCCGCTTCTACCTGCACAAGGCGGGCGTGCCTGATGTGGTCAAGGCCGGGCACGAGTCTGCCTTGCAGGGCCTGCGCGATGTGGCGCGTGGCGTTGTGCAGTTGCAGGCCACCGGCGTGGAAACCCCCGGCGCATCCGGCGAAACGGTGCTGACCGTTGGTGGGCGCGTGTTCACCGACGGCAGCATGCGGGGGTTCTGATGGCTGGCGGCATGACCTTCACCGTCCGGCCCGGCGGGCTGGACGCCATCGAAAGCGCCCTGACAAGGCTGGCCGCCCGTGCGGACAACCTGCTGCCCGCCATGGACGAGATAGGTTCGCAGATGTTGCAGCGCACGCAGCGCCGGTTTGAAGAACAGCAAGGGCCGGACGGCTCCGACTGGCCCGCGCTGTCGCCGGTGACGGTCAAGCGGCGCGGCGACGCCGGACCCATCCTGCGCATCTCGGGCGACCTGTACCGCAGCGTCTCCTACCGGCCCGGCCGCGATCATGTGGAGTTGGGCACCAACTGGCCCTACGCGCGCGCCTTGCAGCTGGGGATATTGCGCGGCGCATCGGGCCGCACCCGGCGCGGCGGCCCCATTCCGTGGGGCACCATTCCGCCCCGGCCGTTCCTGGGCATCTCCGACGACGACGGCGCCGACGTGCTCGACATCATCCAACACTACCTGGAAGGGGCCTAGCCATGATCTCCGCCATCGAAAACGCCATCATCGCCCGCCTCTCCTCTGCCCCCCGCGATGTGCTGGGCTACGGGCTGCGGCGCGTGGACAGCTATGGCGGCCAACTGGAGGCCGAAGACGAACTGGCCAAGATCGCCAACGTGCTGCCCTGCGCCCTGGTTACCTGTACGGGGGTGGGCCGCGCCGACGACAACGGCAGCCACTACACCGAGCGGGGCACCTTTGCCGTGCTGTGCGTTGCCCGGTCGCTGCGCAACGAGCAGGCCACCCGCCACGGCGGCAAGCCCGGCGAGGTCGGCACCCACCAGATGCGCGATGACGTGCTGGCCCTGCTGTGCGGCCAGACGCTGGGCCTTGGCGAACACATTTCCCCGTTGGTGCCGCACGGCACCCGCATCCTGTTCAACGGCAAGCTGCGCACGCAGGCCATTTCCGTCGTGTCCGTGGAGTTTGCCACCAACTGGAACCACCCGGTCCCGGCGGACGCACCCCAGGCGGCGCTGCCCGAAAACACGCAAGGGGCAACGACCCCCGCCGAGGCGGTGGCCAAGGCCGCAGGCATTACCGACTTCACGCTCTATGCCGGGGATTGGGGCGCGCCCGTGCCCCTCTTCGACGGCCAACCGCTCCGCGATGTCGTGGAGTTCCACCAGGAGTAACCCCCCCATGACCACACAATCCGCACAGACCGCCAAGAACCGCGCTTCCAAAGTCCCCGTCCCCACGTTCGTCATCCGGCCCGCGCGGCCCGACGACATGGTGCGCGACCCCGAGACTCGCAAGCCCCTGGCGCAGGGTGGCGAATCCAAGCCCCGCAACAGCCATTGGCTGCGCCGCCTGGCTGCCGGGGATGTCGTGGAGGTGACCGAAAGCGACACAGCACCGGCCAAGCCGGGCAAGAAGGAGTAGCCCATGACCATCAGCTTCTCGCAGATCCCGGTGACCATCCGCACGCCGGGCCAATACGCGGAGTTCGACAACTCGCTGGCCAACAAGGGCCTGGTGCGGGACATCACCCGCGTGCTGCTGCTGGGGCAGCGCCTGTCCACCGGTTCGGCCGAACCCCTCGTGCCCGTGCGGGTGCTGTCCGGCGACCATGCCGTGGCGCTGTTCGGTCGCGGCAGCATGCTGGCGGCCATGGCCTACGCCTTCAAGGAAGCCAACGAGGATTCCGACCTGTGGGCCGTGCCCGTGGCCGACAACGCCGCCGGTCAGGCCGCCACCGGCACCGTGACCATTGCCGGTACCGCCACGGCAGCTGGTACGCTGCTGCTCTACGTGGGCGGGGTGAAGGTGCAGGCCGCCGTGGCCGTGGGCGCTCTGGCCTCCGCCGTGGCCGCCGACCTTGCCGACGCGGTGGGCGAGATGCCCGACCTGCCGGTGACGGCGTCGGCCACCGGGGCCGTGGTCACGCTGACCGCCCGCCACAAGGGTGAGACCATGAACGCGCTGGACCTGCGCACCACCTACTGGCAGGGCGATGCCGTGCCCGCCGGGCTGACCGTGACCATCGCCGCCCCTTCCGGAATGTCGGGCGGCACCGGCAACCCCGACGTGACCACCGCCCTCGCCGCCCTGGGCGACGTGCAGTACCACCACGTGATCACCCCGTGGACGGACACCGCCAACCTTGCCGCTCTGGAAGAGGAACTGGAGGACCGCTGGTCCGCCACCCGCCAGATAGAGGGGCAGGCGTGGGCGTCCGTTTCGGGCACGCACGCGGCGCTGGCCACCATCGGCAGCGCCCGCAATTCCGAAGTCATCTCCATCATGGGCGCGCAGCGCAGCCCCACGCCGCCGTGGCTGTGGGCGGCCGTTTACGGCGCGGTGGCGGCTTACCAGCTGGGCATCGACCCCGCCCGGCCGCTGCAAACCCTGGAGCTGCCCGGCATCCTCGCCCCGGCCGAGCCGGATCGGTTCACCCGCGCAGAGCGCAACCTGCTGCTGTACGACGGCGTCAGCACCTTCATGGTGGCCGTGGACGGCACCGTGTCCATCGAACGGGCCATCACCACCTACCAGGTGAACGCCTACAACCTGCCGGACCCCAGCTACCTGGACGTGGAAACGCTGGCCACCCTTTCGGTGCTGCGCAGCACGCTGCGCGCCCGCATCAGCCAGAAGTTTCCCCGGCACAAGCTGGCCGACGACGGCACCCGGTTCGGTGCCGGGCAGGCCATCGTCACGCCCAGCATCATCCGGGCCGAACTCATCGCCCTGGCCCGCGCCTGGGAAGAGCGCGGCTGGGTGGAAAACCTGACGGCGTTCAAGGATCAGCTGGTGGTGGAACGCAACGCCGACGATCCCACCCGCGTGGACGTCGTGCTGCCGCCCGACCTGGTCAACCAGTTGCGCGTGTTCGCCGCGCTGGTGCAGTTCCGCGTCTAACCCCACGCCCGCAACACGCAGGAGAACGACATGTCTCAATATCTCGGAAGGGCGGTCATCGCCTACGACGGCAAGACGCTGGACACCCAGCGCTCGGCAAAACTCAACCTGGGCGGGCAGTCGCGCAAGCCGGTCATCGGCACCAACAGTGTGGGCTTTGCCGAAGAACTGGTGCCCGCCACCCTCGAATGCGAGGTGAACGTGACCAAGGACACCCCGGTGGAAGAAATCCGCAACATCACCAACGCCACGGTCACCTTCAGGGGCGACATCGGCCGCACCTGGGTGATCCGCGAGGCGTTCGTGGAGGACGTGCTGGAGCTGTCCGAGGGCGAAGGCGGCAAGATGAAGGTCAAACTCACCGGCAACCCCGCCGACGAAGCATAGGAAGGCACCATGACCACGACCACCCAGCCCCGCGAACCCAAGGTGATCAGGCTGTCCCGCCCGCTCTTCGTGGGCGAGGCGAAGTACGAACAGCTGTCCATGCGCGAGCCCTTCGTGAAGGACCAACTGGCCGTGGACGAGCCCGGCCAGACCCAGGCGGAAATGGAAGTGCGCCTCATCGGGCGGCTGTGCGGCCTGGACACGGAAGCCCTGCGCGAACTGCCCGTGTGCGACTACGTGCAGTTGCAGCGGGCGCTGATGGGTTTCATCTCGCCCCAGGCGGCCGCATCCGCCGCGCCGCGCTCGAACTCGGACACGTCGCCGGATGGGGCAGGCACGAAATAGAGGACATGCGGGTATCCGAGTTCATCGCATACCACGCCGAGGCGCTGCGCCTGGCGCGGGACATCTCTGGAGAAGGATAGGAGGCTGACGTGCTGGGTTCCGGCCAGATGGCGCTCAACATAATGATCGGGGCCGCTCTTTCGGGCGGCTTCCGGTCTTCCTTCAGCGGGGCGCGGTCGGAAATGACCCGCCTTGCCGACGGTTCGACACGCCTGGGCGCTGCGCTGGATGCCACCGACCGCAAGATGCACGGCATGAGCGGCAGCGCCAACGACCTTCAGGGCAACCTTGCCCAGGTGGGTCAGGCGGTGGCCTCGCTGGTGATGATCCGCAGCGCGGTGAACATGGCGGGTGACCTGGAACACCGGCTGGCCGCAACCGGCATTACGGCAGACCTGACCGCAGCCGAGGTGCGCGAACTGCGCAACCGGCTGCGCGAACTGGCCGTGCCGGAATCCACCAATCAGTCGGTGGACCAGCTGGAAGGCGGGTTCAACAAGCTGGTCAGCGCGGGCATGGAGTCGGGCAAGGCGCAGACGGCGCTGTATTCCATCGGGCGCACTGCCACCGCCACCGGCGCTGCCATCGACGACCTGTCTGCCACGGCTTTTGTCCTTGTCGACACCTTGAAGGTTGCGCCGGGCTCCCTCTCTGCCGAAATGGATCGTTTGGCTTACGCGGGCAACAAGGGTGCATTCGAGCTGAAGGACATGGCACAGTACTTCCCCCAGCTTGGGGCAAGCGCGAAGATGCTTGGCCTACAGGGGAGTGAGGCCGTCGGGACTCTTGCCGCAGCTCTTCAGATTGCCAAGAAGGGGGCCGCAACACCTGGAGAAGCTGCCAACAACATGAGCAACTTCCTCAAAGCGCTGAACGCCCCGGACGTCTTGGCCAAAGCCAAAAAGGCCGGAATCAACATTGAGCGCATCATCAAGAAGTCCATGCAGCAGGGGGGCAACCCGCTGGAGGATGTGCTTGACGCTCTGCATAAGAAGCTAGGGACCAACCCGTTCAAGATTGCACGTATCTTTGGCGACGCGCAGGTTCAGAATTTCCTCAAGCCGGTGTTGGCTGATCTTGAGGAAATGAAGGCCCTGAAGAACGACATCATGACGAAAAGCGGCGGAACCGTGGATAGCCAGTTCGCCACCATGATGGCGACGTACAACGAGAAGACCACGGCCTTCCGCGCCTCGGTCGAGAAGCTGGGCGATTCCGTGGGCCGTTCGTTCCTGGCACCGCTGGGTGCTGTTGTGTCCATGCTGACCCCGTTGGTGAACCTGCTTTCCGATGCTGCGGACACCTCGCCCACGTTCACCTTCACCCTGCTGGCCATGGGCGCGGCGCTGACCGTGCTGCCGCCCGCCATTGCCCTGCTCGGCATGGCCTGGCGGGTCATGTCCGCGTCCATGGTGGCCACGCCGATAGGAGCTGCCATTGCCCTGATCGGGCTGGGTGCGGCCTACCTCATTGATCACTGGACCCCGGTGCAGGAGTTCTTCAAGGGCATATGGGAACCCGTGAAGCCCTACTGGGACGCCTTTGTCGGCTGGGTCGGCGGCGTGTGGGAGAAGCTGCGGCCCATGTTCGAGACGGTGGGCAAGTGGATGGGCATCGGCGCATCCGCCACCACAGGCACGCCCGCCACTCCGAAGGCTGGACCCGGCACCCAGGGCGCGGAGGCTCCCGGTGCAGCCGGGGGCAAGGTTGCCGCCCCCGGTTCCGCCGCCGGTGCGGGAAAGCCCGGCGCGCCCCTGCCGCGCATGGGCGCGGGGGCCGCTGCGGCAGAGGAACGCGGCGCGGCCGCCGGGGCGCGGGCCACCCAGCAGACCGACGCCCAGGGCAAGGGCGTGCTGCGCCATGTCATCGAGCTGACCGTGCGCGGGCTGCCTGCCGGGTCCAGCGTGGCCGCCCGATCCGACAGCCCCGGCGTCACCATCAACGCCCGCACCGGCCCGATGATGGCCGGGGCGAACTAGCGGGGTTCGGCCATGGCGACGGAAAGCACCTGGCGCAAGGACATGCGCCCGGCATCGTTCCGGGGCGTGAAGTTCGAGGTGGCCACACGCGACTACGCGGGCGGCCGCCGGCTGGCCACGCACGAGTACCCCAAGCGCGACGAACCCACCAACGAGGACATGGGCCGCAAGGCTCGGCAGCTGTCGGTGGAGGCGTTCCAGTTCGGCCGGGAGTACCTGGGGCCGCGCAACCGCCTGCTGGAGGCGCTGGAGAAGGACGGCCCCGGCGAGTACGTGGACCCGTGGGGCCTCTCGCACACCGTGCGGGTGCGCCAGTTCACCGCATCCGAGCGGCTGGACATGGGTGGCTATGTCGCGTGGCGGCTGGACTTCGTGGAAGACACCGAGGGCGGCGGGCACACCAGCCGCACCGACACGGCCGCGCTGACATCGAACGCGGCCGATGATGCCGAGGACGCCTACGTGGCGGACTTTGCCGACCGGTTCGGCGTCATCGGGCCGGACCTTGTGCGGTCCGAGGCGCTGGAACAGGCGGAAGGCTGGATGGACCGCGCCGGTTCCGTTTCGTGGGGCACGCCTGCGGCCGCCCGGTCGCTGCTGAACCTGCGCCGCCAATCCACCGCACTGATGGACAAGCCCTCCTCGCTGGCCGACTCCATCCGCTCGACCATCAGCAGCCTGGTGGGGGGCGTCTCCACCGGCGGCAGCGGCGGCAACAGCCGCTACACGGCGGCGCGCGAGCTGGCAGCCATGGCCCCTGAACGCCCGCTGGTCACCTCCTCTTCCTCGCAGGCAACCGTCAACCAGGCGGCCTTGTCCGACCTGACGTCCGGGCTGTCCGTGGTGCAGGCCGCACGCGCCACCACCGACATGGAGTTCGAGGTGTACGAGGACGCCGTTGCCGTGCGCCAGCAGGTGGCCGCCGACCTGGACGAGGCCATGGCCACGGCGGCGGACCCCCTGTACGAGGCGTTGCACGCCCTGCGCACCGCCGTGGTGCGCGACATCACCGTGCGCGGCGCGGACCTGGCCAGGCTGGACGATCTTACGCCCGGCGCGACGCTGCCCGCCCTGGTGGTGGCCTATGCCTATTACGGCAACGCCGCGCGCGAAACGGACGTGCTGTCCCGCAACCCCGTCATCCGGCACCCCGGCTTCGTGCCCGGCGGCAACACCCTGAAGGTGGTCCGCGATGAGTAGCAACGTGGTGAGCCTGCACGTGGGCGGACAGATTCACGAAGGGTGGACGGATGTTTCCATCACCCTGGCCCTGGACAGGCTGTCCGGCGAGTACGACGTGCGCCTGACCGATGAATGGGTGAGCGGGGGCAGCCGGGTGCGCCTGGGCGTGGCCGAGGGGACGCCGTGCGTGGTGCGCATCGACGGCGAAACCGTGGTCACCGGCTACGTGGATGATGTCTCCACCGACTATGACGCCAGCCGCCGCGAGACGAGCATCACGGGGCGGGACAAGGCGGGCGACCTTGTGGACTGCTCGGCACCGGTGAAGGACTGGCAGGGGCGCAGCCTGTCCGCCATCGCGGCGGACCTGTGCGCGCCCTTCGGCATTTCTGTGCAGGCGCGCGCGACTGCGGCCTCTGCCGCGTTCCCCCGCTTTTCCACCAACCCCGGCGACACCGTGGCGGCAACCCTGGAGCGGCTGCTGCGCCAGCGCGGCCTGATGGCATGGTCCGACGGGCTTGGCGGGCTGGTCATCGGCACGGTGAGCGAGGGCAGCCCGGTGGCCACCATCATGCCGGGTGACACGGTGCTGTCCGGCCGTGGCGTGCGGAGCATGGCGGAACGATTTTCGGACTACACCGCCGTGGCCCATGCCGATGGCGGGGCCGACCCTGACGACGGCGACGACGCGGAAACCATCACCAGCCCCAGCGGCAGCGCTACGGACCCCGGCGTCACCCGGCACCGCCCCCTGGTGCTGGTGGCGGAAACGCAGGGCGGCGGGCCTTCGCTGGCCAGCCGCGCCGCGCACGAGGCGAAGACGCGCGCCGCGCGGGGCAGGCAGGCCGTTTACACCCTGCCGGGGTGGCGCAACGCGCAGGGCGCGTTGTGGCGACCGGGGCAGACGGTGGAGCTTCGGGACGATCTGGTGGAACTGTCCGGCCTGTGGGTGATTACCCAGGCGCAGTTCCGGCAGTCCTCGCGCGAGGGCACGGTGACGGAGCTGACGGTGATGCGCGCGGCGGCCTTCGCCGTGCTGGCAGAGCCGGAAAAGCCCAAGAAAAAACGCGGCTGGGACGCGGGAGACGACGACTGATGAACCGCGACGACTTCAATCGGATGTCGGCCCCCCTGATCCAGCGGGTGCGCCTGATGGTGGCCCGCGCCGTGGTCCGCCTGGTGGACTCCTCGCGTCGTGTGCAGGCGGCCCAGGTGGGCCTGCTGAAGGGCGAGGCGCGCGACTCGGTGGAGATGTTCGAGCACTACGGGTTCACCTCGTGCCCGCTGCCGGGCATGGAGGCCGCCGTGATGTTCGTGGGCGGCGACCGGTCTTCCGGCGTCATCGTGGCCGTGGGCGACCGCATGTTCCGCTTGCAGGGCCTGCAACCCGGCGAGGTTGCCCTGTACACCGACGAGGGGGATTCGCTGGTGTTCAAGCGGGGGCGCAACGTCGAGCTGACCACCCTGCACGCGCAGATCACCGCCGACGAGGACGTGGCCGTGGTCACCAAGCGGTACACCGTCGAGGCGTCAGAAAGCGTGGAATACGTGACGCCCAGCTTCACCGCGCGGGCCGCAGGGGGCGGCGTGTCTGCCGCCACCTTCGAGGGGTCCATGCACGTCACGGGCGACGTGACCAGCGATGCGGACGTGCAGGCGGGCAGTGTTTCGCTGCGTGAACACGTACACCCCGAGAACGACGGCGGCGGCCCGACCGGGTCGCCCGTGGGAGGCTAGATGGCCGAAGACTACACCCTGGAAGCGCCGCTGGAGCGTGGCCTGCTGGCTGCCGACGGCGGCCTGCGCCGGGCCATCGTGATCAGCCTGTTCACCGACGCGCGGGCCGGGGCCGATGACGAATTGCCCGCCGGTTCGGCAGGGCTGAACGCCAGGCGGGGATGGTGGGGTGACATCGTATCCCCGGCGCAGGCCCCGACCGGCGCATCGTGGATCACCGGCAGCCGGTTGTGGCTGCTCTCGCGCGAGAAGCAGACGGCGGAAACGGCGCGCCGCGCACGCGGGTACGCGGAAGAGGCCCTGCAATGGCTGATCGCTGGCGGGTGGGCGGCCACCGTCAGCGTTGACGCCAGTTGGGCTGCGGACGCCACCGGGGTGCTGGTGCTGACCATCTCCATCACCCTGGCTGACGGCACCAGCGTTACCGAAATCTTCAGGAGGCCCCTGTGAGCTTCAACAGGCCGACGCTTGCCGCGCTGGTCGCGCGCATCGAAAGCGACATCGACACCCGCATGGAAGGGGCGGACGCCCGCCTGCCCGCCGCCGACGTGGCCGTGCTGGCGCGGGCCGTGGCCGGAACCCAGCACGGACTTTACGGCTATCTCGACTATCTGGCCGCGCAGGTGGTGCCCGACACCGCCGACGAGGAACACCTGCTGCGCTGGGCCAACTGGTGGGGCGTGGCGCGCAAGGCGGCCGAGGCAGCCAGCGGCACCGTGACCTTCACCGGCATCTCCGGCACGCCGATCCCCGCCGGAACCCTGTTGCAGCGAACCGACGGCACGGAGTTCCAGACCATGGCCGACGTGGCCATTGCCAGCGGCAGCGCCGTAGCCCCGGTCGAGGCCGTGGTGGCGGGGACGGCGGGCAATACTGCGGCTGGCCTTGCGCTGCGGCTGACCACCACCATGTCCGGGGTGCAGTCCGCCGCAACCATCGGGGCTGCCGGGCTGGCTGGCGGCACGGAAGAGGAAACGGTGGAGGCGCTGCGCACCCGTTTGCGTGCCTACGTGCAGGAGCCGCCGCAGGGTGGTGCCACCAACGATTGGGTGACCTGGGCGTTGCAGGTTTCCGGCGTTACCCGCGCCTGGGCCTATCCCCGCTACGTGGGGCGCGGCACGGTGGGGCTGGCGTTCGTGTGCGACAACGCGTCTGACTCCATCATTCCCGACGTGGCCATGGTGGCCACCGTGCAGGCGTACCTGGAGCATCCCGACCGCTGCCCGCCCGGCTGCGAACCGCTGGTGTTCGCCCCCACGCCCGCGCCGCTGGTCTTCCAGCTCGCGGACCTCGCGCCCGCACAGGCCAGCGTGCGGCTGGCCATTGAGGCGGCACTGAAGGAACTGGTCCTGCGCGAGGCCGAGCCGGGCGGAACCCTGCTCATCAGCCACGTGCGCGAGGTCATTTCCACGGCGGCCGGGGAGTATGACCACGTGCTGCTGTACCCCACGGCCAACGTGGCGCACGCGGCAGGGGTCATCGCCACCTACGGCGGCACGACCTGGAGTGAAAGCTGATGGCCAGCGCCGCCGAATACCTGATCCAGTTGCAGGCCCTGCTGCCTGTCGGCGACGCATGGCCGCGCGAACCCGACGCCCTGGTGACGCGAACCCTGCGCGGCCTGGCCGAGGACATGGCCCGCGCGGACCGGCGGAGTGCCGACCTGTTCGAGGAAACCGACCCCCGCACCGCGCTGGAACTGCTGGGCGAGTGGGAGACCTTCGCGGGCCTGCCCGACGTCTGCACCCAGGACACGGCCATCTCCCTGGGGGAACGGCGGCGCGCCCTGTGGTCCGCCCTGGTGCAGAAGTCCGGCCTGACGCTGTTGTTCTTTGAACGGCTGGCGACGCGGCTTGGCTACACCGTGACCATCGTGGGGCGGGGCCGTCCTTTCATCTGCGGGCGTTCCCGCTGCGGCCACCAGGTGGGCGGCGGACACGAGGAGCGGCTTGTCTGGCATGTGACCATCCACGGCCCCCGCGTCCAACGCTTCCGGTGCGGCTCATCCAGCGCCGGTGACAGGCTGACGCGCATCGTGCGCGCCACCGACCTGGAATGCCTGCTGCGCCGCCTGAACCCTGCTCACCTGGAACTTGTCATCGCCTACGAGGAGGCATCCATATGAAATACGTTCCCCCCATCGGGGCGACAGACCCGAACGCCCCCTACATCACCGAGAACCTGGCGGCCGGGATTGAGGGCAGTCCGGTGGCCGCCGAGGCCATCGAACACCCCATGCGTGAGATTCTGGCCGTCATCGCCGGGGCAGGGCTAACGCCGGACGAGGAGAACCTGGAGCAGCTGCTGGCGGCCATTGGCGTGCTGATTGCGGGCGCGGCTCCGGACATGGCCACCACCGTGGAAGCTGGCCTCGTGCGCTTGGCCACGACGGCCGAGGCCATTGCAGGCGTCGGCGACATGGCCGTCACCCCTCCCGGCCTCGTTGCTGCCCTTGCCAATGCCCTGATGCCCGTGGGCACCATCATTGACGTGGCCGGGAAGGTGGCCCCCACGGGCTTCCTGAAATGCAACGGCGCGGCCGTCAGCCGCACCACCTATGCGAGCCTGTATGCCAAGCTGGTTACCGACCTGGGGTTCAGCGCGCAGACCTTTACCGTGACCCTTGCCAGCCCTGCGGTCTGCACCAAGGCATCCCACGGGTTCACGGGGGGGGAGCGGCTGCGCCTGTCCACTACCGGGGCGCTGCCGACGGGCTTGTCCACCAGCGCCGACTACTTCGTCGAGGTGATCAACGCGAACACCTTCTACCTGCTGTCGGCCGAGGGCGGCAGCAGGGTGAACACCAGCGGAACCCAGTCCGGAACGCACAGCTATACCCAATCGCTGTACGGATTGGGGGACGGCGCGACCACCTTCAACGTGCCGGACCTGCGCGGCGAGTTTCGGCGCGGCTGGGACGACGGCCGGGGGGTTGACGCCGGGCGAGGCGCGGGAACGTGGCAGGCTGACGAGTTCAAGCAGCACAACCACAACGACGGGTTCAATGCCGACAACACCATGGGGGTCAAAACCGCAGACCTTGCGGGGAGCACGTACTCCATTATGGTGGACAACCCGGTCACCCCTTACGACATCCGTCGCGGCGGCTCTGAAACCCGTCCCCGCAACCGTGCGCTCCTGGCGTGCATCAAGTACTAGGAGGCCTACCCGTGGAAATCTTGCACTATGACCGCGTGACGCGCGAACTTCTGGGGCAGGGCGTCGCCGACCCCGACCCGCTGACCGATGGAGCTTGGCTGATTCCGGCGCACGCCGTTGCCGCTGCGGACGCGCCCTTGCCGCCTACCCGTGATGGCTACGCCCGCGTGCTGAATGCCACGGGGGATGGCTGGGAGTACGTCGAAGACCACAGGGGCAAGGAGGGGTGGCTGCCAGGTGGCGCGCCGCATGTCGTGGTTGACCTGGGGCCGCTGCCTGAAGGCTGGAGCGAGGTAGAGCCCCCCCAGCCGCTGGCCAGTGTCGTTGCCGCCAAGCAGGGGCAGATCCGCGACGGGGCAGAGGCCGTGCTCGCGCCCATGAAGGCGGAGTACGGGCCGACGGAAATCGCATCCTGGGACCAGCAGTACGAGGAAGCCAACGCCCTGGAGGGCAACCCCGACGCCCCCGCGCCGCTTGTGCGTGCCATCGCGGCCGCGCGGGGCATGGACGCCGCCGCGCTGGCCGCGCGCATCCGGGCCAACCGCGCCGCGTGGGTGTCCATCTCCGGCCACGTCGTCGGCCAGCGTCTGGCTTACCAGGATGCGCTGGACGCGGCCGCAGCCCTGTCTGACGAGGGCGAGGCCCGCGCGGCCATCGCGGCCATTGTCCCGGTCTACACGCTGCCGGAGGCCGCCAATGCCTAACGGATGCGGCGGCGCGGGAACGATCAGCAGGGTCTGGCGGCGGGTGACCGGCAAACTGCCGCCCTGGGAACGGTGCTGCACGGAACATGATCTGGCCTATGAGCAGGGCGGCCCCGCCGAATGGCGCGCCTGGGCAGACGCCCTGCTGCGCGACTGCATGCTGGCCATGGGCTACCCCGTCCGTGCCTGGGCGTATTGGGCCGCCGTCCGGCTGTTCGGCGGCTCCCATTGGGGCACCACGGGCTAGTCCCGCAACTGCCCGGCGCGCCGGGCCTGCTCTCCGACAATCAAATAGGGCGAGAAAGGAAATGCCCGGTCGCATCCGCCAAGCATGACGACGCGACCGGGCACGAAGCCGAGAGGAACAGGCGGGGGCGTTGAGCGCCCCCACTGCCCCGGCGCTACCACGCCGGAACACGGCCCCCGACGGGTTGCCACCCGCCGGTTCGCTCCGCTGCTCCTTGGCCCTGATCAGGGGTGCCGAGGTTGTAGCAGACGCCAGTGGCCGCCACCACCAAGCACGACATGACGGGACACACGCAACGGGAAGTGCGCTGCGGCAACTGCCGCCGCCTGCTGGCCAAGGGAGAGGCCATCGACCTCACCATCAAATGCCCGCGCTGCGGGACGCTAAACCATGTGAGGGGCACGACCCCCGGCACGGAAGGCCAGCGAGCCTCAAGAGAGACCTCGCATGGACCGACCGATTGAACGCATTGGCGATGTGGCCACCATCATCCAGGGCGACGCCCTGACCGTGCTCCGGGAACTGCCCGGAGAATCCGTGGACGCTGTGATCACCGACCCGCCGTACTCCAGCGGGGGGATGACCCTGACGGCCAGGCAGGCCGACCCGGCGGTCAAGTACCAGACCAGCGGCACAAAGCGCAGCTACCCGGCCATGCTGGGTGACAACAAGGACCAGCGCAGCTTCACCACGTGGGCCACTCTGTGGTTGACCGAGTGCTGGCGCATGGCGCGCGACGGCGCGCCGCTGTTGGTCTTCACCGACTGGCGGCAACTGCCGTCCACCACCGACGCGGTACAGGCCGCAGGATGGCTGTGGCGAGGGCTGGTGGTCTGGCACAAGCCGTCCGCCCGCCCGATGCTCGGTGAGTTCCGGCGCGATGCCGAGTTCATGGTGTACGCCGTGAAGCGCAAGGCCAACCCGGCCACGCGGAACTGCCTGCCTGGCGTGCTGCGGCATAGCGTGAACCCTGCCGAAAAGGTCCACCTGACCGGCAAGCCCGTGGCCCTGCTGCACGACCTGCTGGCCGTGACGCAGCCCGGCGGACTCGTGCTCGACCCGTTCACCGGGGGCGGCACCACCGGCGTGGCCTGCATGGCCACCGGCCGCCGCTTCCTCGGCATTGAACTGTCCCCCGAGTACCACCGCATCGCTACCGACCGGATGCGGGCCGCCCACGCCGAGGCGGCGAGCTAACCCTCAAACCAACGAAGAGCGCCCGGCCGAAACCGGGCGCTCTTGAATTTCATTCCGTATTATGAAACGACCAAGGCCACTACGTTATATCGCAGGAGGCGGCGCGCTTTTCGCGGCGCGCTTCAGGAGGGGACCCTTTTGGAAAAGGGTCTCCCTCCCCGAACCCCTCCCCCCAAAAACTTCCCATCGGGCTTCGAGCCCTGATGCATCGTTTCTGTTCAGGCCCTGCCCCCATGAAAAGTTTTGGGGGGATGGGGTGGGGGTCCGGGGGCGGGGAAGGGAGACCTTTTTCAAAAGGTCCCCTTCCCCGCCCCCGATTCATCTTTCACGCAACACCCTTGGCCTTCCCCGCCACCTGGGCGGGAAAGTTGGCGAGCAGGCGCACGCCGTCGGGGGTCAGCACGGATTCGGGGTGGAACTGCACGCCCACCCAGGGCCGGTCGGTGTAGCGCAGGGCCATCACCTCGCCTTCGGGGGCGCGGGCGGTGACGGCCAGCAGGTCGGGGCGTTCCTCGGCGTGCACGATGAGCGAATGGTAGCGGCCCACCTGCATGGGGCTGGGCACGCCGTGGAACAGGCCCTGCCCGTCGTGGGTGATGTCCGAGGTCTTGCCGTGCATGATGCGCGGGCCCACATCCACGGTGGCCCCGGCGAACACCCCCAGCACCTGGTGGCCCAGGCATACGCCCAGCACGGGTACGGTGTGCGGCAGGCGCGACAGGAAATCGAGGCAGAACCCCGCGTTGCGCGGGTGGCTGGGGCCGGGCGAGATGCACACCATTTCCAGCGCGGGGTCTTCGGCCATGGCGGGCACGGCGGGGTCGTCGTTGCGGACCACCACCGGCGTGAGCCCAAGGCCGTAGAACGCCTGCACCAGATTGAAGGTGAACGAGTCGTAGTTATCGATTAACAGGAACATATTCCCCTCCGGTGACGGCGGCGCGGATGACGGCGGCCTTGTTGTTGCACTCCTTCCATTCCATCTCGGGCACGGAATCGAACACGATGCCCGCGCCCGCCTGCCAGTGCACCTGGCCGTCGCGCACCCACATGGAGCGGATGGTGATGCCGGTGTCCAGGTTCACCGAGTCGCGGTCCAGCCCCAACCAGCCGATGGCCCCGGCATAGGGGCCGCGCGCAAGGCCTTCCGCCTCGGAAATGATCTCCATGGCCCGCACCTTGGGCGCGCCGCTAACGGTGCCCGCCGGGAAGGTGGCGGCCAGCACGTCCAGCGCATCGCGGCCCGGCTCGATCTGGGCGGTAACGCGCGAGGTCAGGTGCATGACGTGCGAGAACTTTTCCACGTCCATGAACCGTTCCACCTGCACGGTGCCCGGCGCGGCGATGCGGCCCAGGTCGTTGCGGCCAAGGTCCACCAGCATGACGTGCTCGGCGCGTTCCTTGGGGTCTTCCAGCAGTTCCTGGGCCAGGGCGGCGTCGTGGGCGTCGTCCGTGCCGCGCGGGCGGGTGCCCGCGATGGGGCTGACCTGCAGCTTGTCCGCCCGGCAGCGCACCATGACCTCCGGCGACGACCCCAACAGCGAGACGCCGGGCAGCCGCATGAAGAACATGTACGGCGACGGGTTGATGCGGCGCAGGCGGCGGTACAGGGTGAACGGGTCGCCGCTGAACGAGGCCTGGAAACGGGTGGACAGCACCACCTGGATGGCCTCGCCCTGGCGGATCATGTCTTTCACCCGGGCCACGGCGCGGGTGTACACGGCCTCTTCCGGCACGTTGATGACGGGGCCAACTTCCGGCGGCTCGGGCGTGCGGTCCACCTGGCTGCGGTCCACCCTGGCCCCCGGCAGGTCAGTGAGCGAAAGCTGGCACAGCCGGTTGTACAGGTGGTCGAACAGCACCACGGTGCCGGGCAGGGCCAGGCAGGCCTCTGCCGAAGACGGCGGCAGCACCTTGGCCAGCTTGGGCTCGAACAGGCCGGACACGCCGTAGCCGAAATAGCCGTACAGGGCGCGGGTGATGGGGGGCTGGTCGGCGAAGGCCCCGTCCGGCTCGATGCGCAGGGCGCCCATCACCGCGCGGGTGCCCTCGATGAAGCCCATGCCGTCGAACCTGCGCAGCGGGGCAAGGCGCGGATCGCGCACGGCCACTTCCAGCTTGCCGTCGCGGCAGCCGAGGCGCAGCAGGAAGTTGAAGGCGATGACGCTGAACCGGCCCCAGCGGCCGTCCACTTCGGCGCTTTCCAGCAGGATGCCCTGCCCGGACCCCACCATGCCCAGGAACACGCTGATGGGGGTGTCCACGTCGGCCTCCAGCCAGCGGCCGGTCTGGCGCAACACGATCTCGCCGCCTTCGGGCAGCGGGGGGATGTCGTCACCGGAACCGGTGGGGGCGCAGCCGTTGCCGTTCGCGGTGGCCTGCGGGGCCTGGGTGACATCGGGGGTCTTCGCCGCTTCGAGGGCTTCCGCCCCGTCAGACACTTCGGCCTGTGCGGGCATTTCGGGCATTTCCATCTGGTCCTCCTTCAAGTGCGGTGTGCCGTGAGTGGTGCATCGAAAACAAAAAGCCGCGCTCCCGGGGAGGGAGCGCGGCCTACGATTGCCTTGTCCGTTACTCTACTACTTACGTGCAGCTATGACGGACGCACTCCTCCCCTTTCGGTGTGCGAACGCCACCACCACTGGGCGCGGTCGACCAGCACGTCCACATCGCCAGCGGCGGCGAAGTTGAGGAACGACAGGTAGCTGCGGACAGCGGTCTGGCTGTGGGGATTGGCTTCGAACATGCCTTCGAAGAGGGATGCGTCCTCGGTGAGCATCTTGCGCGCCGCGTCGAGGCGGCGGCGGAACGAGGGGGTGATGAAGGGGGTCA
Source organism: Nitratidesulfovibrio sp. HK-II (assembly GCF_003402415.2). Classification (NCBI taxonomy): domain Bacteria; kingdom Pseudomonadati; phylum Thermodesulfobacteriota; class Desulfovibrionia; order Desulfovibrionales; family Desulfovibrionaceae; genus Nitratidesulfovibrio; species Nitratidesulfovibrio sp. HK-II. Next base: position 832,293 of record NZ_AP036014.1, on the reverse strand, counting down.
GCTCGTCGCGGTGGGCCAGCGTGGCAAGGTAGGCGACGCTGGTGATGAAGTTGAGGCCCTGGATGCAGGCGGCGGCCTCGTCATGCTCGTCCGCCGTGGTGCGGAAGGGCACGCAGCCCATGTCGGCGAACACGCGTTCGATGAGCGCCACGTCCGCCTCGTGCGCCCCCTGGCCGGGGGTCACGGCCACGCGCAGGTTCTCGGCGGGGTCGCCCGCCGGGGGAACCGGGCCGAACAGCGGGTGGGTGCCCACCACGGGGCCCGCGTAGTGGCGCTCCATGACCTGCATGGGGCGCACCTTGACGGAGGTGATGTCCGCCAGCACCTGCATGCCGTTCAGCAGCGGGGCCACCTGGCGCAGCACCTCGTCCATGACTTCCACGGGCACGCACAACAGCACGGCGGCGGCACCGTCCACGGCATGACGCAAGGCATCCTGCGTCAGCGGACGGTCCACGCCCCCCACCGCGTATCCCGCGGCGGAGAGCCTGTCGGCGAACAGGCGGCCCATGCGGCCCCCCGCGCCGACCAGCGCGATTTTCACTGCGTTCATGCGCGTACCTTTTCCCACTCGTTCCAGAAATGCGGAAACGACTTTGCCACGCAGGCCGGGTCGTCCAAAGCCACCTGTACCCCGGCGAACCCCAGAAGCGCAAGACTCATGGCCATGCGATGGTCACCGTATGACAAAAATGGCATCACTTTTTCGTCAATTGCCGGCGCCGGGCCGCCGCTGCGCAGCGAACCATGCACGACAAGGCCATCGTCCAGTTCCTCCACCCGCACCCCGGCCTTGCGCAGTTCCGCCGCCGGGGCGGACAGCCGGTCGCATTCCTTGATGCGCAGGTGCGCCACGTTGCGGATGGTGGTCACGCCCTGGGCAAAGGCCGCCGTGGCCGCCACCGTGGGCACCAGGTCCGGGCAGTGGCCCATGTCCACTTCCACCCCGGTCAGGCTGGACGGGGCCACCACCACGCCGTTGTCGGCCCGCTCGAAGCGCGCGCCCATGCGGCCCAGGATGTCCAGCATGGCCCTGTCACCCTGCAACGAATCCACCCGCAAGCCCGCCACGCGCACCGGGCGCGGACCCACGGCCCCCGCCGCCAGGAAGTACGAGGCGTTGGACCAGTCGCCCTCCACCCGGTAGTTGCCCGCTCGGTACACCCCCGGCGACACCACGAAGCGCACCAGTCCGGGCCGCACTTCGCGCAACATTCTCCAGTCGTCGGCCTGCCACGTGCCGCGCGGGGTCTCGCGCGTTTCCACGCGAAAGCCGATGCCGAAGTCTTCCAGCGCCTGCAGGGTCAGGGCCACGTACGGCCACGACACCACCTTGTCGCCGGAAACCTCGATGGTCAGCCCGCTGGTAAGCGGCGCGGCCAGCAGCAGCCCCGACAGGTACTGGCTGGATTCGCCAAGGCCGATGGCGGTGGAACCGCCGGACATGCCGTCGGAATCGACGAGCAGGGGCGGACAGGCCTCGCGGCCCTCATAGGTCACGCGCACCCCGCGCCCGCGCAGCACGTCCACCAGTTCGCCAATGGGCCGTTCGTGCATGCGCGGCGCGCCGTGGATGCGGAACTGGCCCTTGCCCGCCGCCAGCACCGCCGTCAGCAGGCGGCAGGTGGTGCCCGATTCGTGCACGTCGCACGATACCGGCGCGTCGAACCCGCCCGCAGGCGTGCCCGCCACGCCGGACACCGCGAACCTGCCGTCGCCCTGGCGCTCGATCCGCGCGCCCGCCGCCCGCAGGATGTCCGCCGTGCGCTCGATGTCGCGGCTTTCCAGCACGTGCTCCACCACCGAATCACCCGCGGCCAGCGCCGCTCCGATCAGCATGCGGTGCGACACCGACTTGGACGGCGGCGCCGCCACGATCACGGTTTCACGCTTGGTTTCCATCATGAATCCTTTTGGCAATCCGTATGGGAAGAAGAGCCACCGGGGGAAGGGACCCTTTGCGCCAGCCGTTAGGTGAGCGCCAAGCGCGAACCTTACGGATGGCGACCGCAGAGCGGGAAAGGGTCTCCTTCCCCCGGACCCCCATCCCCCCAAACTTTTTATTTGGGGGTAGGAGACACAACCCGGATGCACCCTGTCGGATGATCCGGCTCGAACTCATTTACGCAAAGAGCGCCGGTCACCGTCGCCGACGGCATGCGCGGTGCGGATTTTTGTTCTCTGGCAAGGAAGGCGAGCCTTTCAAGAGGGGAGCGTACTCTTCGGTACGTGACCCGAAGGAAAGGCGACGCCTGACGCTCTGCTCTCGATGGCCGTAAGACTCGCAAGCTCGTCTAACGGCCACGCTTCGCGCCCTTTGGGTCGGTCTGCCAGAGGGCAAAAGGCCGCGCCGCGTCAATCACCGCTCATATCCAACTGCGGCCCGGCGGGATAGCTCCCGAGGATGCGCAACGTATGGCATAGCCTGCGCAGTTCATGCACCACCCGGCCATAGTCCTCGTTGCCAAGGTCGCATTCCACGTCCACGAAGAACACGTACTTCCACTTTTCGCCGCGCAGGGGCCGCGATTCCAGCTTCTTCATGTTGATGCTTTCGCGGGCCAGCAGGTTCAGAACCTCTGCCAGCGCGCCGGGCCTGTCCGGCACCGAGAACAGCATGGAGGTCTTGTCCGTGCCGGGCTGCCCCGCCGGAGCAGGACCGATGACCACGAAGCGCGTCCAGTTGTCCGGCTGGTCCTCTATGCCGCGCGCCAGGATGTTCAGCCCCAGCAGTGCGGCCAGGCTGCGGTGCCCGATGGCCGCCGCGCCCTTCTCGCCCACCACCCGGCGCGCGGCCGAGGCGGTGGAATCCGCCGGGATGATCCGCGCCCCCGGCAGGGCCTGGCGCAGCCAGCCGCCGCACTGGGCCAGCGGCTGCGGATGCGAGTACACCGTGGTCACGTCGGCCAGGCTGGTTTCCGTGGTCAACAGGCAATGGCTGATGCGGCAGAACAGCTCGGACTGGATGAATACCTCGTGCGTCAGGAACAGGTCCAGGCTCTGGCCCACGGTGCCGTGCAGCGAATTTTCCAGCGGCACCACGCCAAGCTCGCACTGCCGGTCGTGCACGGCGCGGAACACCCCGTCCAGATCCTTGTGCGGCATGTATTCCACGGCCTTGCCCAGGAATTCCACGCCCGCGAAGTACGAAAAGGTGCCCTCGGGGCCGAGGTAGGCCACCTTCTGCGGCCGCTGCAGGCTGCGCGAGGACGAAAGAATCTCGCGCCAGATGGAGCGCAGGTGCTCGTTGGGCAGCGGCCCGCCGTTGGCGGCCATGAGATTTTCCAGCACCTCGCGCTCGCGAAAGGGCTTGAACACGATGCCCGCGTCGTCGGCCTTGATGCGCCCCACCTCCAGGCTGAGCGAGGCGCGACGGTTCAGCAGGTGCAGCAGGTCAGAATCCAGCCCGTCGATTTCGTGGCGGATCTGGCCGAGCCGTCCGGCCAGCGCCGCTTCCGGGTCGGCAGATGGCGAGGACGGGGTTGCGCCGCCGTCCGTAGCCTTGAGAGCCTTGGCGGTGCTGGCGGCCATGGCATCCCCTCGCCAGTGGGGGTCCTTGTCGTCGGTGAGGCTCATGGCCGCGTCCTCCGGCGTTGCATCGTGGTGCGCATCAGCATTCCTTGATGTCCTCCTTGATGCGCATGCCGAAGTGGCGGCCCGCGCAATCGGTGCGGCACAGGATCTGGTCGCCTTCCTTCAGGCTCACCACGCTCACCGGGGTGCCGTCCGGGCGGGTCAGGCGGATGGTTTCCGCGTTCTGCAGAAACACCGCGCCCTCCACGTCGCCAACCCTGGCGCGCACCAGCAGCATGGGCCGCGCCTCCACCTTCAGCCTGCCCACGGTGGCCACGGTGGTGGAACCGTCGGCACTGACGATGAGCACCTCGTCGCCCGCGCGCAGTTCTTCAAGGTAGGTGGTCCTGTCGCCAGGCATCTGGGCGTAGGCGTGCACGGCCCCGGCATTGACGCGGAACGGCCGCGCGGCCACGTACTCGTTGTGCTCCGTCTCGGCATGCACCAGAAAGGTGAACGCGCTGGAATTGCCCACCAGCATGCCCTGTCCCCGGCGCAGCATGGACATGGTGTCCACGCACACCCGGTGGCCAAGGCCCACGTTCTCCACCGCCGTGACCACGGCGGGGGCAAGGTCCATGCAGCCCTGCGACAGCTTGAGGTCGGCCACGATGGACTTCAGCTCGCCAGCGCCTTCAGGCAGCACCACCACGGTGGCCACGCCCCGCTCAAGGATGCCCGCCGCAAGGCGCGCTTCACCAAGGTCGGCCACTTCCACGGCCACGTCGTCGGACTGGGCCAAAAGATTCTCCACCGGAATGATCTCCCACCCGCGCGCCAGCACCACGGTTTCGCCCCGCGCCAAGCGGGCGGCGGCGTCCTCTTCGTCGGCCTTGGCCGCAAGGGCGATGGTCACAACGTCCTCGTCGGCCAATACCCGGCACCGGGCCAGGGCGGCCACCGAATCCACCTGCGCGCGCGGCACGATGATGCCGTCCACGCCCGATTCCAGCGCCAGGGTCACCAGGCCCTTGTCGAAAGGCACGCTCTTGAAAAGAATGGTCCGCATCCGACCCCTCACATTTTTGTCATGGCGGCGAACCGCTCTATAAATCCGCCCAGTGCGCGGCCCATTCGGGCCAACTCTCTTCGGGAGGAACAAGGACATTCAGCCGTTCACTGCCGGGCGTCATGCGCTTCCGACTCTCCCGGATTCGGCGCAGTTCCGTTCTCTGGCAAGGAGGTGGCACCGCTCGAACCCGACCACTTCCCGCGCGCGTATCGGTGCGCCGGCCAGGAGGACAAGGATTCCGGGAGGGAGCGTACTCTTTGGTACGTGACCGACCGGAAACCGCCGTCCGACACCGCCCGCGCGCCGATACGCCGCGGGAAGCTACTCGCCGACGAGGGAGATCGCCTGCTCCACATCCCAATCCTCATGCACCAGGCCGCGCAGGGCCTTGACGAGGGCGGGAGTGCGTTCGTGCTGAAAGATGTTGCGGCCCACGGAAAGACCGGCCGCGCCCGCGCGGACCGCGTCGTGCACCATCTGCAGGAACGAGCGGGTGGAATCCAGCTTGGGGCCGCCCGCGATGACCACGGGCACGCAACAAGAGGCCACCACGTGGGCAAAGCTGTCCATGTCGCCGGTGTAGGCAACCTTGACCACGTCGGCGCCCAGTTCCACGCCCACGCGGGCGGCGTGGGCCACCACCTCGGGGTCGTACTCGTTCTTGATGCGGGGGCCGCGGGCGTACATCATGGCCAGGAGGGGCATGCCCCAGTCGTTGGCCACGGTGGCCACGCGGCCAAGGTCGGCCAGCATGTCGCGTTCGGTCTCGTCGCCCAGGTTCACGTGCACGGACACGCCGTCCGCGCCGTGCTTCAGGGCGTCTTCCACGGTGGCGACCAGGGTTTTGGCGTTGGGGCGGGGGGAAAGGGAGGTGGATGCGGAAAGGTGCACGATGAGGCCCACGTCGCGGCCGCCCTCGCGGTGGCCGCAGCGCACCAGGCCCTTGTGCATGAGCACGGCGTCCGCGCCCCCTTCGGCCACCTGGTTCACGGTTTCGCGCATGTCCACAAGCCCGTAGATGGGTCCCACGCTCACCCCGTGGTCCAGCGGCACGATGACGGCACGCCCGGTTTTTCGGTTGAAAATGCGCTCCATCCTGATTCTTTTGCCGATTTGCATCGTATCGTCCCCTGTTATTTCGGAAAGGTTGCGGCGCAACTGGCCGTGATCGTTCGTCCTTACCTTGCGCCCAGGCCGTCTGGCGCGGACGCCGGGGGGTATCCCCCGTGTACCGGGTACTGCTGATGCGGCAGCGTCGGGCTGCGGGCCGGGGTTGCCTTGCGGCGTGCCCGGCCTTTGGGGCACACGCTCCGGGGCGCGCCGCGCGTAACGCGCCACCGGAAAAAAAGAGAAAGGGGCCGCCGGCTTTTCGCCCGCGGCCCCTTGAGTCTTCGTGTGTTTACACCTTCGTCAGATGCTTACGCACGCTCCATGCGGCCACGGGCTTCTCCATAGCTAAAAAAGTACCAAAAGTAATAGTTGGTACGGAAAGCGGTGGTGAAGGTGGCGGAGGTGGAAAGCATCTTGAATGATGTCCTTGCGGAAATCCGGTTTGGTGTCCCGACGTTATCCGTTTCAGGTGTTTCGTGAAACCTACGCCCGCCCCGCGAAAGCTGTCAAGCGGAATATTCGGGGCAATCCCGTTTTTCCACGGCTTCAGCCTTGTCCTATTTTACGTTTTTGTTTCTTCAAACACTCATAGCGTATCCAAATTTGTAATTATAACACCTGGCACATTGCCATCCACCCCGCCGACTCACCCGCGATGCCTTGAAATTCAGCACGTTGCCGCCGTTGGCCCCTGTTTTGCTAACTTCCCGGCATGGTCACGTGGACGGCTTGCCGCCGTGCACGCCCCCCCACCCCGGTTGCCCGCCGGAAAGGGGACCGGACATAACAGCAACCATAGGGCCTCCGCCGCGACCGGCACGGAAAGACGCCATGCACCCCGCACACCGCCATACGCCAGACAGCCCCGCACCCCGCCGCCGTGGCGCGGCCCGCGCCACGGCCCTGGCCCTGCGCGACCACGCGGACGTGCTGCCCTTCCTGCGCGCGGAACCGTACGGAGACCCCGCCATACCAGCGCCGCCCGCGGGCGCCGGACGTGCCTGCGACACGCCCGGCCACACCTCGCGCGGCCTTGCGCCGGGGCTCTCGTGCCTTCTGGCGGCCGGGCTGGGCGTGATTGCCGCCGCCCTGCCCGGCGACCCGGCCCGCGTCGTCTGCGCGGCCATGGTGTGCGCGTGGCTGGTGTTCACTATGCACGTGGCCGCCGCCTCGCTGCGCAGCCTGTTGCGCGCCCCGGCGGATGTCGACGCCCGCAACCTTGATGTCTTGCTGCACGCCCGCGTGCACGCCGCCCCCCAGGTTGGGGACGGCATCTGCGCGACGGGCGGTGGATTTCCGCCGGAGGCCCTTGGCGCACACACCGCGCCAGGCTTCGCGGTTCCTTCCGTGCACCGGTCCGCCGGGGGGAGCACCCTGCCGCTCCACCTGCAACCCGGCAAGATCGCGCACGGTTCCTCGCCTTGGCGAAGGAACTGACAACGGCGTGAACGGGCGGCGACACCCCAGCAACCCCCGCCGCCCGCACCCTCCGCCGGACCGGGGCACCCTTCCCCCGCCCGCCGCCCCGGTCCGGCCCTTTTTGCCCGCGCGCCGCCGCGCCCAAGAGACGACCACATGATCGCCACGACCACGGCGCGCCCGGCCTCTCCCTCGCCCGCCGAACCGCAGAGCCACACCCCTTCCGCCGCACGTCCAGCGGCGCACGGCGGCACGCCCGCCCGCGAAAAGGGCCACCCCCCGGTGCCTGGCCTGGCCATCGCCGACGTGTTCACCCTGTTCCAGCCGCTGGTCTCCGTGCGCCGCAACGCGGTTGTGGGCATGGAGGCATTGAGCCGGGGCCGGGTGCCCGGCGGCGCGGTGATGCCCCCGGACATCATGTTTTCCACGGCGGCCGCCCACGGCGGCGCGCTGGAACTGGACCGCCTGTGCCGCGAGCGGGCCTTTGCCGCCTTTGCGCCGCTGGTGCGCCGCAGGCCGGAACTCCTGTTGTTCGTGAACATCGACACCGCCGTGCTGCGGCGCGGGGTGGTGGGGTCCGGGCACATCCAGCGGCTGGCCGAGTCCGCGGGCATTAGCCACAACAACGTGGTGCTGGAAATCGTGGAATCGCAGGTGGACGACACCGACGCGCTGATGGATTTCGCCGCGCGCCACCGCAAGCTGGGCTTCCTGGTCGCCCTGGACGACGTGGGCGCGGGGCATTCCAACCTGGAACGCATCGCCGCCTTGAAGCCCGACGTGCTCAAACTGGACCGATCGCTGGTGTCCGGCCTGCCCGATTCGTTCCACCGCCAGGAGGTGGTGCGGGCGCTGGTGGGCCTTGCCCGGCGCATCGGGGCCATGACCGTGGCCGAAGGCGTGGAGCACGAGGCCGAGGCCGCCCTGCTGATGGACCTGGGGGCCGACGTGATGCAGGGCTTTCTGTTCGCGCACCCCTCGCCCGAAGGCGCGGTGGCCGAAGGCGGAACGGCCATGCACAACGTGGCCCGCGCCTATGCTGCGCTCACCCTGGCCCAGGTGGAGGAAGAGGAACGCCGCGTGGCCACCCTGCGCGCCGCCGTGCACCGCCTGCGCGAGGACCTGCACCGCGCCTGCCCCGGTGATTTCGATGGGATACTGGCCGGATACCTGAACGCGGAATCGGCCCTGGAATGCCTGTACGTGCTCGACGCCTCGGGTCGGCAGATATCCGACACCGTGTGCAACCCCTACCGGCTTTCGGCCAGCAGGCGGTTCATCTACCAGCCCGCCCGGCGCGGCACCGACCATTCGCTGAAGGAATATTTCCTGCCCATGCGCAGCGGCATAGAGGAGTGCCTGACCGCCCCGTACATTTCACGGGCCTCGGGCAACCTGTGCGTGACCCTGGCGGTGCGCTTTACCGATGCCTCTGGCACGCCCCACGTGCTGTGCGCCGACGCGGGCCGCCCCGACCGCAGGCGGCGCGGGGCGTAGCACCGGCGGCCCGGCCCCCCTCCCGCAGGACGGGCGGCCCATCGGCCATGCGGGGCACCCGGCCATGGTTGCTTTCCCTTCCCTCCGCGCGCAAGGCCGCCCCCCGGACCCCCGGAGGGCGGCCTTGCCATATGCGCGCGGGCAGGCGGCATGACGGCGGGGAACCGCAAACCGCCCCGTGAACGAGCGCGATTGCACGCCATGGGGCATGGCCGCACGCAGTTGGATGTGACCGTACGCGAATCGGCGCGGTGCACGGCAACGCTGGCCCGCAAGGAAAGGGAAAAATACTGGGAGTAGGACGAAATCGCGCGGCCGGGGCCGCTACTTGGCGCCCGTCCCCACGGGCGCGTCCGGTGCGACTGCCGCAACGGGCACATCAGACACTCCGGGCACACCGGGCACATCAGACACACTGGGCGCCCCGACAGGTGCGGCGGCCGTGCCTGCGGGCAGCGCCTTGACCGGGGCCTTCTGGGCGGGCTGCGCGGCCACCTTGGCGTCCGGCTTGACGTCCGGCTTGGCGTCCGGCTTCGCCTCGGGCCTCACCTTGGCCCGCTTGCGCGGGGCCAGCAGCCGCTTGTAGATGAAGAACTCCACGTTGCGGCCCTCGGCGACGGACAGGGGAATCTCGGCGCGGGCCATGGCCCGGTGCCCCCCGGCCGAGCCCACGTCGCCGAACTGGAGATTGGCGTAACGGCCAAGGTCGCGCCCCATGCCGTCGCCGCGCAGGATGACCACGATGGTGTCGTGGTACACCCCGCACACCGCCGCCCAGCGGATTTCGTGCACCCGCATGAAGAAGTCGGCGATGACCACCAGGATGTCCGGGTTTTCCACCTCGCCCACGTACACGTACTGGCCGGTGCCCAGCTTGTGCATGCTGATGAACGCGCGCGAGAAGTAGTCCAGCCAGTGCAGCCGAAATTCGCTGCGCACGATGCGCGACAGCAGGGCATGGTCCGCGAACTTGGTCAGGTAGCGGTAGGCGCGCATGTCCACGTCGCAAAAAGCGCGCTCGAAGCTGGCGGTGTCGGTCTTGATGCCGAACTGCAACGCCGTGGCCAGCAGCTTTCCGGGCCGGATGCCGAGATTGTACAGGTACTCGGTCATGACGGTGGAGGTGGCCCCGTAGTCGTTGCGGATCTCCTTGAAGTCGGCCACCACCGGGTGTTCCTCGCTGAGGGGGTGGTGGTCGATGACCAGGGAAAAGTGCAGGTCCTTGAAGGAAGGGTGGTGGTGGGGCTGCGAATCGACCACGGCGAAACGGTCGAACTGGGCGGCCAGCGTGGGGGTAAGCTTGACCATGGGGATGCGCAGGTAGCGGGCCATGGCCAGGTTGTCGGGCCGGGTGATCTCGTTGACGCGGGCGATGGCCACGTCGTCCACGCGGTGGATCATGATGCGCTTGAGCGCCAGGGCCGAGGCCATGGCGTCCGGGTCCGCGTTGATCACGATGAGCCAGCGTTCGGCGCGGTCGAGCAGCTCCAGCAGATGGGTGAGCTTGGTCTCCAGCTTCCTGAAGTAACTCATGGTTTCCTCTCGGCCCCGGCCACGTAAGCGTCCGCCGCGCGCGGCGCGCGGCGCTGTGTCCTGTTGCGAAATCCTGCTGAAGGTTGTCGCCGCCGCCCGGCTACCCGGGCGGTTCCGGCACTTCCGGCATCCCCGCCACTGATCGGTCTTCCGGCGCACCGGCGGCCAGCAGGCGGTCCAGCACCGGCAGCGAGGCCAGCACCCCGTCCCAGGCGAATACCTCCACCGTAAGCACCGCATCCGGCGGCAGGGCGGGCAGCACCCCCGCGGCCCACGCCGCCTCGTGGGGCGTCAGCTCCGTGAGGGGGCGGTGGCGATCCATGCCGCCCGGCGCGTGCACGTGCGCCATGCGCACCCGCGCCAGCAGCGCGGCGGATGCGGGCAGCCTATGCTGACCGTAGGTCAGGACATGGCCCATGTCCAGACACACATTGCAGTTTCCGTCGGCGATGGCCGGAATCAGGTCCACCAGATCCTGCCCGGCGATGTTTTCCAGCAGCAGGTCGGCCGGATCGCGCCCGTGGCGCGCCCATGCGTCCAGAAACACGCCCAGCAGCCGGGCTGGGCCGGACGGACCGGCAAAACCCGCCGCATGGGCCTGTTCCGGCGTGGGTGGATGCAGCACCGCGCGCCGCGCGCCCAGAAAGGCCACCCTGTCCATCAGCAGGGCGCAGACGCGCGCCGCGCTGGCGCCGGGCGCGCCATGCGGGCCGTGGCCCCACGCAAGGTCCACCGGAAGGTGGGCGTGCCAGGACAGGGGCAGCCCGGTCATGGCCGGAGGCAGGTCGGCATCGGTGTAGGCAAGGCAGGCTTCGGCCTCGAACAGGCACAGCCCCACCTCGTGCACTTTCCCCGAAAGAAATGCGCAATTATCATGGACATTGCCGGAAATAACCCACGAGGGGGCCGCCACGGTTCTGGACAGAAGCCGAGGCGATGCGGTAAGGGCCTGCGGAACGTGCATGCCGTTCCGGTTACGGGCTTTCCGCCCGCCGGGCAAGCGCGGCCCGGCAAAAATGTGCCGCCCGCGCCCGGCGGAACGCCGGTTTCCCGCCGTCCGCCCACGTCCGGCCATGCTCGACGGACGCGCCCCTTCCGCAAGGTGCCGTCACCATGGACCACGGCCCGCCACGGCATGCGGCATGCACGGCATACGTCGTTCCCCCGTCAGACTTCGGTTGACCACGGCGGGGAACAGGAGACTTTGATGCGCCACGTGAAGCACTTTCTGCAGCACCGTTTCAATCCCCTGCACGTGTACTGTCGCCTGCGCGACGCTGGCCTCAGCCCCCGCGCGGCGGGCCGGGTGTCCGGCCTGTACGAGCGCTACGTGTACAGGGTGTGCTGTCCGCTGTAGACCCTGCCCCCGCCGCCCGGCCAGTTGTGCGCATGCCGGGCCACGCGCGACGGCGCACTGTCCGCGACGCCTTCCCCTTCCCCAAAAAAACACCACGGCCCGGCATGACCGGGCCGTTTGCTTTCCGAGTTCTTGGCGAGGGGTGCACCCCGCGCGAACGTCAGGGCCTTCGTGCCCCGAAAAACCGAAGCAGCGCGCAGCGGCACCGGCCTGCCGGGTCTACAGCAACGGCAGCTGCCGCTCCTTGCGCTTCTGGTGCTGCACCAGCATGGAGCGGCGCAGCCCCTCCAGCGGCACGTCGTCCAGGAAGCGCGACGGCTTCAGGCGCAGTTCGCGGCCGTACAGTTGGCGGCGCGCGGCGCAGCTCAGGAACAGCCCCTCGGAGGCACGGGTCATGCCCACGTAGAGCAGGCGGCGTTCCTCGTCCACGTCGCTGCGCGCCTCCGGGTCGGGCTTGCCGGTCAGGGTGCCCGCCCCGGCAAAGGGCATGATGCCGTCCTCCAGCGCGGGCAGGAACACCGCGCGGAATTCCAGGCCCTTGGCCGCGTGCAGGCTCATGATCTGCACCTTCTCGCTCCCGCGCCGCACCAGTTCCAGCTCGCTTTGCAGGCTGATCCAGTTCATCAGCCCGGCCCATCCGCCGTGGGTGTCGTAGGAGCGGGACAGCGCCCGGAAGGCCGAGGACTGCCAGAACAGGTCGTCGAAGGGCGGGGTTTCGCGCAGGTAGGCGGCCACGCCCAGCGGCCCCCTGGCCAGCACCTTGGGCGGGCAGTCCACCTCGGACGGCGTGCCGCGCGCGGGAATTTCCACGTCGGGCCGCAAGGGGACCTCGCCGCCGTCCGGCAGGCCGGAAACGGCCGCGCCGGAATCCTCGGCATCGTCACCTTCCTCGTCGTGCGCAAGGGAGGCATGCAACTGCGCCGCCGTCAGCCCCAGCCGGTTTGCCAGCGAGGGGTGCACCCCTTCCGCCATCAGGCGGCGGTGGCTGAGCCCGGCGGGCAGTGCCGGACCGCCAGACGCGCCCTGCGGCGACGTGGAACCGATGCCCAGCATGCGCCCGGCCGCGCCCAGGATGAGCGCCACGCGCTGGTCGGTCCAGAAGGCTTCGGCCTCTGGCACGGCGCAGGGCACGCCGAAGCGGGTCAGGGTGCGCTGCAACTGGGGAATCAGCGATTTCACGCGCACCAGCACCGCGATGTCGCCGGGGCTGAACCCGCCCTCGTCCAGCACCGTGCCCCGGCGCGAACTGCCGTGCCCGGCATCCAGCAGCGAATGGCTGGTGGCCCCGATGAGCCCGCGAATCTGCTCGCCGATCCAGGCCGCCTCGCCTTCCGCCGTGGGGGCCTCGAACAGGTGCAGTTCGCCGGGCAGATCGCGCGCGGCGCGCAGCGGGCCGCAGGCCGAGCGGCCCCGCATCAGCCCCCCCGCGAAGTCGAGGATGCGGGCCGAGGAGCGGTAGTTTTCCTCCAGCGCGACCACGGAAAGGTCGGGCCACGCCTCGCGCAGGAAGGCGGCCACGTCGCCGTGCGCCCCCCGGAAGCCGTAGATGGACTGGTCCGGGTCGCCGATGCCGAAGAAGCCCGCGCCGCCGTGCGGGGCCAGCGCCCGCACCAGGGTGAGCTGGAGCGGCGAAAGATCCTGGATTTCGTCCACCAGCACGTGCCGCCACGGGCTGGCGTAGATGTTGTTCTGCATCTGATCCAGCCAGAATTCCAGCAAATCGGTGTAGTCGGCCAGGTTCCACGCCGCCTTCTGCTCGGTGTAGCGGGCCAGCAGGGGGGCATGCTCCACCAGGCACGAGCGCATCTTCTCGCGGCACACCCCGATGGCTTCCCACGCCTCGCGCAGGCGCTGGGCGGGCTCGTCGGGGTTGGCCTCGGCGAACACGCGGCGGGCCGCCTCTTCCGAAAGCAGCACCGGCGGGGTGGGCGTGGCCCGGTGCCAGTATTCGAAGGCGAGGGCGTGCAGGGTGTCGGTGCGCGGCAGGGGGGCGTCCTCGCCAAGGGCGGTCGCCAGGCGCTCGTCCATTTCCGCCGCCGCGCGGCGGGTGAAGGTGACGGCCAGGATGCGCCGGGCGTCGATGCCCGTTTCCGCCAGGTGCAGCACCCTGCCGACGAGCGTGCGGGTCTTGCCCGTGCCGGGACCGGCCAGCACCAGCACCGGCTGGGGGCCTGCGGTCAGGGCGCGGCGCTGGGCGGGGTTGAAGCGCATGGATGCGCCCTCGGGGGGACGGGGCGCGCTGAGCGCGGCAAAGGCGGGCGGCGTTGGGCCGTCGTCGCCGTCCGCAAGATCGGGGGCATCGATGGAGCCAGGCGTGGGCGCGGGAGAAAATTCGAATTCAGGCTCCGCAGCGGGGCCAGCTGACGTGCCGGACGCCGTGGCGGTGACCGGAACAGGGGCCCTGCGCCCCTCCCAGGCCGCCATGGGGCCAGACTGAACAGCCGGGCCAGCTTGGCCAGACGGGCCGGAAAGGGCGTCCAGCAGCGAGGGGCGGTCCGCCCCCTTGGCCTTCTTGCCCTTGCCCGTGGCGCTGGCGGCGGCCTTTACGCCATCCCCGCGCGGGGCGGCGGTCATGCCCATGCCCTCCAGCAGGGGCAGGCCGCCCACCACCGAACGGCGCTGGATGGAGGCGCGCTCCTTGTCCGTGAACACGCGCACCACGCCGTACTCGCCGTCGTAGCCGGACTGGCGCAGCACCTCGCGCCGCCGCATGCGGGCAATGCCTTCGCCCAGCGGCTCCCAGAACCGCGACAGCTCGGCCTCGGGCACGTCCTGCAGGATGTTCAGTTCCGAGCCGAATCGGGCAATGCAGCGGGCGTGCTGCTCGGCCACCTTGCGGCTCTTGGCCCCCACGCCCAGCAACTCGCCCAGGATTTCCGGCAGCGGGATGAGCGAAAGATAGCCCTGCTGCCCCGGCGACTGGATGGGGGTTTCGCGGTCGGCCAGTTCCACCACCCGGTGCAGCACGCCCACGGTCACCGGCTTGCCGCACACCGGGCACAGGCCGCCACGGGCGCGGGTTTCGCGCGGCTCCATGACCACGCCGCACTTGCGGTGGCCGTCCAGGTGGTATTTGCCTTCCTCCGGAAAGAATTCCAGCGTGCCCAGGAATCGCCCGCCGATGCCCTGCCCCTTCAGGCTGCGCAGGATGCTTTCGTAGCCGATTTCGCCGGAGAACAGGTTGGCCTCGCGCCCCAGGTTCTCGCCGGAGTGGGCGTCGGAGTTGGAGATGAGCGCGAAGCGGTCCAGTTCGCTCCACAGCCAGTTCATCTCCGGGTCGGACGACAGGCCCGTTTCCATGGCGAAGATTTCGGACGACAGGTCGCCGAAGCATTCCGCCACCGAGTCGAAGCCCGATTTCGAGCCGAACAGGGCGAACCACGGCGTCCAGATGTGCGCGGGCACCAGAAAGGCCTGAGGGTGCGTTTCCAGCACCATTTCCAGCAGGTTGCGCGAGTCCAGGCCAAGGATGGGCCGCCCGTCGGACTCGATGTTGCCCACCTCCGCCAGGCGGCGGGACAGGCGGTCGGCGGCGTCCATGTCGGGCACGTAGACAAGGTTGTGCACCTTGCGCACCTTGCCGCCGCGCTTGTAGATGCTGCTGATTTCGGCCTGGAGCATGAACAGGGTGCGCCCGGCCAGCGGCTTGCCCGCGTATTCGGGCAGTTCGGCGTCCAGCCCGCGCGGGTCGCGCAGGCGGTACAGGCCGCTGGCCTCGTCCAGCACCAGCTGCTCGGCCAGTTCCGCCCGCCACTTGGGGTGCGTGAAGTCGCCGGTGCCGAGCACGTCCAGCCCCTTCACCCGCGCCCACGCGGCCAGATGGCGGGCGTTGAGCCGCCCGCTGGTGGCGCGCGAAAAGCGGGAGTGGATGTGCAGGTCGGCCCGGAACTGCTGCATCGGGCGGGCTCCTGTGGGGCTGGCCGGACGGGACGGGCGGCGCGGAAAGGGCCACCTAGTCCGGCTGGTGTGCTACGGGCCGGGTTGCGCCGGGGCAAGGCCCCGGTCCGCGAACGATGGACCGCGAGAAGGCCGGGGATTGCGTGGCGGACCCCGCCGCACGAATCCGGCCCGTGACCTTTTGTCTATCAAAATAGACTAGCTTGGCAAATGGGTTGGCGAACAGGGCCACCCCGCCCGACTGTCGGTTGGTTACCAGCCCGTTGCCGACCCGGTTGCCCGCCGGGTTGTCAACTGGGTGCCGCCCGGATAGCCTGCGCCCATGAACAACCCTGCCGCAGAACCCCGCCCGGACGCCATGCCGCCTGCCCCGAAGATGGTCGAGCCCGCCACACTGCCCGACGCCATCCTGCAGGCCCGCGCCCTGTTCCCGCGCGGCCTGGCCCAGCCGGAAGGCAGCTTCCGCTTTTCCCTGGACGCCCTGCTGCTGGCGGCGTTCGCGGGAGAGGGGTTGACGGGAATGGAAAGGAAACCTCGCCAGAAGGGCGCAATTGCCCCTGATGCGCGGGCCATGCCGGGTCACGGCAAGGCGCTGGCCTTCGCGGACCTTGGCGCCGGGTGCGGCGTGGTGGGGCTGGCCCTGCTGCTGGCGCAGCCGGGCCTGACAAGTGCGGGCCTGACAAGTGCGAGCCTGACGGGTACGGGCATCGAGATCGACGGGCAAATGGCCGACGCCGCGCGGGACAACGCGGCGCGATTGGGGCTGACGGAACGCTTCCGGGTGCTGCGGGCCGACCTTGCCGCTACCGCCACGTCAACGTCCGACGCCCTGCCCAAGGCCGGGTCCATGGACCTGGTGGTGGCCAACCCGCCCTACCGGCGGCACGGCTCGGGCCGCCCCTCGCCCAGCAGCCAGCGCACCCGCGCCCTGTTCGAGACGCCAGAAACCCTGCCCGCCTTCGCGCGGGCTGCGGCGCGCCTGCTGCGCGCCCGAGGCCGCAGCTGCTGGGTATACGGGCCGGACCGCTTGCCCGACCTGCTGCAGGAGCTGCGCACGGCGGGGCTGGAACCCAAGCGGATGCGCTGCGTCCATTCCCGTGCCGACGGGCCGGCCACGCTGGTGCTGATGGAGGCCCGCCGCGCGGGCAGGCCCGGTCTTGTGGTGGAGCCGCCGTTGGCCCTCCACAGGGGGGAAGGGGCGGCCACGGCCCTCACCGACGAGGCGCTGGCCTTCTGCCCCCTGCTGGCGTGCAACGCCGGGGGGCATCGGCGGTAGGCCCGGCCAACAGGCGGGACCGACAGGCGGGACCGACAGGGCGGCCTCCTACTGATCCTCCCGCAGCGCCTTCAGCGACTCGCTGTACGCCCGGAACAGGTCGGACCGTTCCAGAAGGCCCAGCACCTGTTCCTCGTTGTCCTTGGAGACCACGGGCAGTTGCGAAAGGTCGGTCTCCACGAAGGCCAGCAGGGCGGTGTACAGGTCGTCGTCCTCGGTCAGGGCGGTCAGGGGGCGAGCCAGGTCGCCCGCCAGCACGAGGTCGAACAGGTCCGCCTCGTACAGGATGCCGCGCACGTCCTGCACGGCCAGCAGGCCGTTCAGCCTGCCATGCATGCCCCGCACCGGAAAGGTGAACGCCTGGGTGCCCGCGATGATGTCCGTGAGGGCCTTCAGGGTCACGTTCTCTTCCACCACCGCCACCCGGCCACGGGTGTAGCAGTCGCGCACGCGCATGGTGGCCAGCAGGTTCACCGTGGCGTCCTGAAGGTGGGCGGGCGACTCGAACTTGTTCTCCACCTGGTTTTCGTACAGCGCCGTGCGCCGCCCCAGCAGGATGCACACCGCCGAGGACAGCATCAGCGGGGCCAGCAGCCCGTAGCCCTGGGTGAGTTCGCAGACCATCACCAGCGGCCCGATGGGCGCGTGGGCGATGCCCGCGAAAAAAGCGGCCATGCCCACCAGCACGTAGCCGCCGGGCTGGGTGACCACGTTCGGCTGGATCTCTTGCGCCGCAAAGCCCACCACTCCGCCGGTCATGCCGCCCACGAACAGGGCCGGGGCGAACATGCCCCCGCTCATGCCCGAGCCCAGGGTGACGGCGGTGGCCAGCGTCTTGCCCAGCAGTATCGTCACCATGGTGACCACCGGCAACTGGCCCAGGATGGCCTGCTCTATCCAGCCGTAGCCGTCGGAGAGCACGGGCGGGTACAGGATGCCGAACAGGCCCATGAGCACGCCGCCGAGGGCCGTGGTCCACATGATGCCCACCCGCGCCCGCAGCTTGCCGAACACGGAATACTTGAGCACCCGGAAGGTGCGTACGTAGGCCCAGCCCGTGGCCGTGCAGGCCAGCGAGAGCAGCAGGTACCAGGGCAGTTCCAGCACCGAGGTGAAGCTGAAGCGGGGAATGCCGAAGATGGGCGCGGTGCCGAACACGAAGGTGAACAGCGAATAGGACACCACCGACGAAAGCACGGCGGGCAGCAGGGCCTCCGACTCGAAGTCCTCGCGGTACAGCACCTCGATGGCGGTCAGCGCGCCGCCCAGGGGCGCGCGGAACACCGCGCCCAGCCCTCCGGCCGCGCCCGCCAGCATCAGGATGCGCCGCTCGCGCGGGGAAAGTCCCAGGCGCATGGACAGCCACGAGCCGATGCCCGCCCCGATCTGCGACACCGGCCCCTCGCGCCCGGCGCTGCCCCCGGCGGCGATGGTGCAGATGGAGGTAAGCCCTTTCAGCAGCGGAGCCCGCCTGCGGATGACGCCCTTTTCCGCGTGGAAGGCGCGGATCATGGCGTCGGTGCCGTCGGTCATGCCGTCGAGGCTGTTGGGCAGAAAGCGCTGCACCAGCCAGCCGGTGACCAGACCGGTAATGCCGAGCGCCGCCACGATGACCCAGGGCCGGTAGATGCGCGCGGCCGATTCCGCGTGGCCGAACAGGGTTTCCCCGGCCGGGGCGGGCAAGGACAGCCCGGCCCAGACCACCTGAATGTAGTGCTTGCCCGCCTCTATGCCCAGAAAGAACAGGATGGCCGCGCATCCGGACAGCAGGCCCAGCCCCATGCCCAGTACGCCGAGGCGCACGTAGGCCACGGTGCGGTACAGGCGCAGGAATTCGTGCACGGGTTTCTTGAGCATGCGCAGCATGGTGCTTCCTTGGGTATGGCGCTTCCAGTCCCGATGTTTCCGGACTCGCGGTAACGCGTGCACGCCGTCAACACACAGGGGCGCTGTGCGTTACGGCGGCATGCGGGCCGCGCGGCGCGGCACACGGCCGGGCGCGGCGGGGCGAAAAATCCACAAGGTCGGCGAGTCCGGCCGATACGGCGGTCCGGCGGATCCAGCCCAAGCGGCAGAACGCAGAGCAGGCCCTGGCGGGGGACGCATCCTGCCGGAAGGCTACAGGCGCGCGTCGGGCGCGGACAGTATCTGCCGGGCCAGGTCCACGTCGCGGCGGATCTGGGTCACCAACTCGTCCAGGCCGGAGAACTTGCGCTCGTCGCGCAGGCGGTGCACGAACGAGACGCGAATCTCCCAGCCGTAGATGTCGCGGTCGAAATCGAGGATGTGCGTTTCCACGCTGAGCCGGGCGTTGTCGAAGGTGGGGTTGTAGCCCACGTTGGTCACGCCCTGGTACACCTGCCCGTCGATCTGCACCCAGGTGGCGTACACGCCGGGCCTCGGCATCAGTTCGTCGCGCGGCTCCATGTTGGCGGTGGGAAAGCCCAGCAGCTTGCCGCCCCGGTCCATGCCGCGCACCACCTTGCCACGGATGGCGTAAAAGCGGTCCATGAGCGGGCGCACGTCCCATACGTCGCCCGAGCGGATCAGGTCGCGGATGCGGGTGGAGCTGACCACGGCGTCGTTGATGATCACCGGGTCGAGCCGTTCTGTGGCGAAGCCGTACTGCGCGCCCAGACGCTGGAGCAGTTCGAAGTTGCCCTTGCGCCCCTTGCCCAGCGAAAAATCGTAGCCGATGACCAGTTCGCGCACGTGCAGGGCGTCCACCAGCACGCGGCGCACGAACTCTTCCGGCTCCTGCGCGGCCATCTCGCGGGTGAAGCGCAGCATCAGGGTAAGGTCCACCCCCAGCGCCTCGAACAGGTCCAGCTTCTTCTCGTAGTCGGTGATCAGCGGGGGAGTGTGCGGCCCCACCAGCACCCGCAGGGGATGCGGGCAAAAGGTGACCACCACCGAGGGCACGCCGAGCGCGGCGGCCTTGGCCATGACCCGCCCGATGAGCTTGCGGTGGCCGTTGTGCACGCCGTCGAAGTTGCCGACGGTGACGCAACTGCCCCGCGAAAGGTCGAGGCCGATTTCCTGTAGTTCGCGTGCGATTTCCATGAATACTCGTGACGGCGGAATGGTGCGCGGCGCGGCGGCCGGGTCGGGCCGGTAGTGGCGGCCCACGCGGCGGAGTGCGGAGCGGCGGACGGCTGCCCGCACTGGCGAAACAGCGTGCGGATGCCCCCGCCGGACGGATGGCCCTGAAGCCCGCCCGTGCGGCCCGGCAAGGTTCCTCCGCGCCGTTTCGTGCTACCCCAAACGGCCCGCGGGTTCAAGGGCGGCAGGGGCGGACCGGCCGATGCTCCCGTCCACGGGCCAGCCATGCCGCGGCACCGCCATCCTCCGGGGCGGGGCGGCGCGCCCCCTGCGTGCCTTCCTTTAAGGCGCACACATATTTCGGCACGTTCGCAAAAAACTGCTTGCCAAGCACGCCGCCATGCGGCTATACGACTTCTCCGCGCCGAAGTGGTGGAATTGGTAGACACGCTAGGTTCAGGGTCTAGTTCCCGCAAGGGAGTGGGAGTTCGACTCTCCCCTTCGGCACCACGAGAATAAAGGGCCGCAACCCACGTTGCGGCCCTTTCTCTTTGCCCTTTACGCGCACTCGCAACCCCCAAGCGGCCCTTCCCGTGCGCGTCACGCAGGATACTGGCCCACCACTCTCCGCTGGCGGGTGCCAAATATTGACGTTAGTTACCAGAGCCTGTAATTTTTCAGAACATTTTAAATTATTGCCCACGCAAACTAATAAAGGTTACAGACAGTTCGGCACCATATACCATGAATGACTGCCCGCCGCAGAAAGCCTGCAACTTGACCCACAAGTGATGCATGCCCCCATTGCGCCAGCATGACGGGCAGCAACTCATACCTGCTCTAGAGAAACCATATGAAATCATCGCTCCTGGATGTCGCTGTTGTCGTCCTGAACTACAACGGCTGGGAGGACACTATTGCGTGCGCAGAAAGTCTCCTTCTGCTTTCACCATCGCCACGCTTTATCATCATCGTTGACAATGCATCGACAAACAAATCAAAGATTCACATTTCAGAATGGATGAACAATAAATCCGGCAGTATACAGTTCAAATCCGCCGATGCGAATACTGCACTATCGACATCATTTAAACCTGCCCGCATCAATCTTGTCACTGCAGACAAGAATCTTGGCTATGCTGCGGGGAACAACATAGGCATCAAGATAGCCATGCAGCACGGCGCCAAAGCTGTGTGGATATTGAACAACGACACTCTGGTTTTCCCAGATACGCTTGGCGCACTCTGGACCCGACTCAACAACGCCCCCCGACCAGGATTGTGCGGTGCCCTGGTACGATACTTTGACGAACCAAATGTCGTGCAATGCATGGGGGGCGGGCGAACAAGCCGCGCAACGGGACTATCCACCTTGGCGGGGCAAGGCTATTCTGTCGACCAAGCCAAGGCTATCCCCACAGAAGAAGTGGAAAAAAACATCAACTTCATATACGGCGCTTCCGTACTTGCATCACGAAATTTTATTTCAACAGTTGGACTGATGGATGAACGCTACTTTCTTTATTGCGAAGAGCAAGACTGGGCGTTCAGCGCCAACGGAAAATTCAACATATCGTACGCAAAAGATGCAGAAATCCTTCACCGCGAAGGACGAAGCAGCACATGGTCGCGCAAGCATCGCTCCCTCATTGGCTTTTACAGAATAGCGCGAAGCAGAATACTTCTGGCTGCGAAGTTTCATCCTTGGTTTATACCAACCGTAATGTTCTCTTTAATATATGCGTTAGCCAGACTTGCAGCACGCTCTTTAGTAAAAACTAAATCCTCCTAACCTTCCAAAGAATCGACAAAACAATGGCACGGATAGCGTATCTATCATTCTCAAAGCTACCATCAATGACAGCAAATTCCATACACGTGATGCGTATGGCGGCTGCCTTCTCCGACATTGGCCTCGACGTGCACCTTTTTGCGCAAAGAGGCCTATGCTCCGAAACGGACATCTTCAAATACTACGGAACTCGAAAAACCTTCACCATACACCAAAAAAATTTAGCTGGGTTTCCAAAAATAAAAGTATTTATGTATTCCGCAGCATGCGCTGCACACGCGGCGCTACTGCTGAAAAAAAACGACATATACTACGGAAGAGACCCTCTCGCACTCGCGCTGCTCGGCGCGACAGGCATACCTGTCGCGTACGAAACGCACGGCCTCCCCCCCACCCCACTCGCGCGACGCGTTGAGAATTTCCTCATGAAGTCCGGAGGGTTCAAAGGCATAGTGGCCATAAGCAACACGTTGAAGCGATACTACCTAGCGAACCATCCGCGCCTTTCACCGCAAGACATCCTTGTGGCCCATGATGCGGCTGACGATACCGGCCCACCTCCTCCACCGCCCCATAACACCAGCGGAAACCGACTGCGCGTGGGATATGTGGGCAGCTTGTACCAAGGCCGTGGTATTGAGCTCATCCTTTCGCTGGCTGCGCGACAGCCCGATGTGGACTTCGTACTTATAGGCGGCCCCCCTGAACAGATCGCCCACTACAAAAAGGGACAGCCTCCGAACAATGTGCTCTTTCTTGGGCACATCAAACCGGCTGAAATACCAGACACATATGGGAACATGGACATACTTCTTGCCCCCTATGCCCACAAGGTACACATACATGGAGACATATGTGACACCAGCGCCTACATGTCCCCCCTCAAAATCTTCGAATACATGGCGGCAGGGCGCCCCTTCATTGCCTCGCGCATGCCTGCCATTGAAGAAATAGTCCAGGACGGAGAATGCTGCCTGCTGGCCGAGCCGGAGGACGCCGAGGACTGGGACCGGGCTCTGGCCACCCTAAAGGACTCGCCTGAATTACGCGAGAAATTGGCGTTGCGGGGAAGGGAGCGCTTCCTGAGGCACCACACGTGGAAAATCAGGGCCGCGAACATCCTGTCACACCTGGAGAGTTGCCATGCCAAAACCAGACAGGCGTGAAGTCACGTTCGTACTCAACACGCTCGGCACCGGCGGCGCCGAGCGTGTATGCCACACGCTGTCATGCGCACTTGCTTCAAGGGGGTGGGCGGTAACCATCGTCACCCTGTTTCAGGATGAGCCCATCGCCTTCGGGCCGCTGCCGGATTCCGTCAGACACGTCGCGCTGGACTGCCGCCATGCGCGCACCAGCCTTGTTCCGCTTGCCGCATACATCCGGCGCCACCAACCAAAGCTCGTCGTGCCGTGGATATATGGCCTGGCTGTTGCCCTGACGCTCATCCGCGCCGCAGGCCTCGGAAACTTTATTCTTCTCCCGCGGAACGTGACGGCCATGAGCGCCTATTGCCGATCACAGCGTTCCTTATGGCAACGTAAACTCGCCCCGGCCATAGCCAGGGCCATCTACGGGCGGGCCGACCACTACATAGCTCAATGCGGCAAAATGAAAGAGGAAATGGCTACAGAGTGGGGAATAGAGAGGACTCGCATTTCAGTTATTCCCAATCCTGTGGCTGAATGTTATCTAGCCCCTCTACCAAGCACCGCCCAACGGGCAACACCGCCCGAGTTGCTTTTCGTGGGCCGTCTGCAGCCCCCGAAAGGCATTGACAAGCTAGTGGAAGCATTTGCCCGTGCACGGCAACTACGCCCGAATCTTGTCTTGCGCATTGTTGGTGATGGCCCGGACCGCACCATGTTAGAGCGGCGCGTCAGGGACCTGGGACTTTCCGGTTCCGTAATCCTCGAGGGTTGGCAGCAAGGCCTGCGACCATACTACCTCAAGGCCAGCGCCACCCTGCTGACCTCGGACTGCGAGGGTTTTCCCAACGTGCTGCTGGAATCTCTGGCTTCCGGCACTCCGACAGTCGCGTTTGACTGCCCCACCGGCCCGCGAGAAATCATCCGTGATAAACGCGACGGATTCCTCGTCCCCCCGGGCGACATTCAATATTTTGCCGAACGCTGCGTCGAAGTGCTGGAATGGCCCCCCTTGGAACAAGACCGGCGTTTCGCGCCAGACGTGATAGTCGATAGCTACGAAACACTATTTTCCGACATGCTTACCCGCAGCGCGCTGCAACGACAGTAGCAAACACATCCGCACCACGAGGCCAAACGTAATGACACTTCCCGTATCGATACTGAAAAACAAACACGTTCTCATAACTGGCGTTTGCGGCACGATCGGCAATGAATTGGTTCGCCAGATACTGGGAACAGGAGCGCTAGGAATTCGCGGGCTCGATCACAACGAGACAGGAGTATTCAATTTACAAGAACAATACAGAGACGAGCCCCGTTTCACAGGCATCGTGGGAAACGTGGCCGATAGCAAGTCCGTGCACAATGCCATGGAAGGCATTGACATCGTGCTTCATGGTGCCGCCCTCAAGCATGTATATCTTGGCGAGCGCTGCCCCGACGAAATCATCAATACCAATGTACACGGTGTACAGAACATTATCCGATCTGCCGTTTCACACAACGTCGAGCGTGTTGTGTTCATGAGCTCGGACAAGGCGGTCAATCCCACTAGCATCATGGGCACCTCCAAGCTCATGGGAGAACGACTGATCACCGCAGCCCAGGGGCACGGGCGCCGCACCATTTTTTCGGCCACCCGCTTCGGAAACGTTCTCGGATCCAGCGGCTCTGTCGTGCCCGTGCTGCTTCGCCAAATCCAAAACCGGGCGCCGCTCACATTGACCGACCCCGACATGACGAGATTCGTCATGAGCAGACGCCAAGCCGTGCAGCTTGTGCTGTCCGCGCTGCAACTGGCCTTGGGAGGGGAGGTCTTCGTAACGAAGATGCCAGTCCTGCGTATTGTCGATTTGATTGAAGCCGTGCGCGACCTGTATTGCTCGACGTGCGGCATTGTCCCCCAGGAGATACCCATCACTGTGGTAGGCAAGCGCCCTGGCGAAAAGTTGTATGAAGAGTTGATGAGCAGCGAAGAGCTCGGCAGGGCATACGAAACCGAAGACTTCTTCATCGTCAGGTCCGCGTTTCAGCCAGAACTGCCTGCGGCCGACGCCTATGGCGGCAACACCACCCGCCCGCATTATGAGTACAGATCAAACCTCGAGCAGCCAATGCCTCTGGACGAAGTCGCGGCGTACCTCCAACACCACAACATCATCGAGGACGCAGAGCTTTAGCCAGCCAACCGCTCACCAGCAGCGGCGCACCAACCCAACGGAACCAGCATGATCATTTCACCCACGTTTGACATCGCAGGCCGTCCCGTAGGGGGCGATGCCCCTTGCTTCATCATCGCCGAGGCTGGCGTGGCCCATTTCGGGGATTTCAAGAAAGCCCTGAAGCTGGTGGATCTTGCCGCAGAGTCCGGTGCCGACGCCGTCAAGTTCCAGATATTTTCCGTCGACAAACTGATCGCCGACGAGGCTGCTGAGTGGAAGAATCGCCTGGGCTCGCGCAGCCTGCCCCCGGAGGCATTCCGTGACCTGCGCGACTACTGCCGCGAGCGGGGCATCATTTTCTTCGCGACCGCACATGACGACGAAAGCCTTGACCATCTGGAGCCGCTCAATGTGCCAGTGTACAAAATCGGGTCCGGAGAGCTGGCAAATCCGAAATTCATAGCGCGCGTTGCGGGCCTTGGGAAACCGGTCATCTATTCCACGGGGCTGCACACCCTCGCCGATGTGCGCCGGTCTGTGGAAGCCATGACGAGCACTGGCAACCGCGACATCGCGATCCTGCACTGCGTGACCCGCTACCCGACACCGGCCGACGACGTCAATTTGCGCGCAATGACCTTGCTGCAAGAAGAATTCCAGGGGGTCACCGGGTACTCCGACCACACCGCGGGGTTCCATATCCCCCTTGCGGCCATCGCCATGGGCGCAAATATCGTGGAGAAGCACATTTCGCTGGATTTCAATGTGCCCAACGCGCAAGACTGGAAAGTTTCCTGCGGCCCGCACGACCTTGCCCTGTTCATCCAACAGGCGAGAGAGGTCGAGGCAAGCCTTGGCCGGCGCGACAAGCAGCCGTCCTCGCTGGAATTACAAAGTGCCGCCTGGGCTCGCAAGTCGCTGGTCACCACGCGGGACATCCCGGCGGGAACCATACTCACGGACGAAATGCTCACGGCCAAACGCCCCGGCACCGGGTACCCTCCCGAAATGCTAACGGAACTCGTCGGCAAAAGAACATCTGTGCCCCTCAAGGCCGATACGGTCGTCAAAAAGGAACATCTCTCGTGAAGCGCCGCATTTGTATCGTACTCACGGCACGTGGGAATTACGCAAAGATGAAGACCGTGATGCGCGCCGTGCGCAACCATCCGCAACTTGAACTGCAAGTGGTTGTGGGCGGAAGCATTATCCTCGACAAGTATGGAAAAATTCTCGAAAACAAGCTGGTGGACGAGTTTCCTATCGACCACCTGATCCACTTTCTCATCGAGGGAGAAACGCCGCTGACCATGGCGAAATCAGCTGGCCTGGCAGTCACGGAATTTGCCAATGCGTTTGGCCATCTCAGACCTGATGTCGTCGTAATCATAGGTGACAGGTATGAGTGCCTGGCCATCACGATGGCTGCCACCTATATGAACATCGCAGTTGCCCACGTCGAAGGGGGAGAACTCTCGGGATCGATAGATGAATCCATACGCCATGCAATCACAAAGATGGCGCATGTTCATTTCCCTGCGTCCAAAGACGCCGCAGAGCGCATTAAAAAAATGGGCGAGAAGCCCGGCAGCATATTCATGGTAGGCGCTACCAGCTTCGACGTGTTGGCGTCCATGGACCTCGACAATATGGAGGCCATACGACACCACCAGACAAAAGCAGGGGTCGGGGCGGAACTGGCCATCGAGCCCGGCCGCTACATCGTCGTGAGCCAGCACCCCGTTACCACTGAATATGCCGACAACCTCGGGCACATCAACGAAACAATCCTTGCCATCGACAAGCTGGGACTGCCCACATTCTGGATCTGGCCCAACATGGATGCCGGTTCTGACGGAATATCCAAGGGCCTGCGGCTGTACAGGGAAAGGCGCTCGCCTACCCACATGCGGCTTTTCAAAAGCCTGCCGATAGAGCTCTACGCACCGCTTATCAAGAACGCCGCCTGCCTCGTAGGCAACTCATCGAGTGGCATCAGGGAGGCCGCATTTCTTGGAACGCCTGTCGTAAACATTGGGTCTCGACAGCAAGGCCGCGAAAGAGGGCCTAACGCCACGGATGTTCCCTACGACCATGCAACAATCATTGGCGCGATAGAGTCACAGATTGCACATGGCCCCTACCCCCCCTGCTACATATACGGCGACGGGAAATCCGGAGAAAAGATAGCAGACATATTGGCCAGTTTTGCCTTTGAACAACAGAAGCTCAATGCGTATTGAGAAGCACCGCGAGCGGCCATTCAGCGGCTCCATCCTTCTCCCCTGGCCAACGAAGTAAGCGAGATCACCAAGCAGGCAAGCAAAAAACCGAATCATGCTGTTCAACTCGTATATATTCCTGCTTTGCTTTTTTCCGGCAACCATTCTGGGCGCTGCATTCGCCCAACGCCTGCGTTCGCCAATACCATTGCAGGCATGGCTTTTTGCGATGTCCTGCCTTTTCTATTCATGGTGGTATCCCGAACACCTGCCTCTGCTTCTTTGCTCCATGACCTTCAACTGGTGGATGGGAAAGCAACTTGCCAAGCGACACACCCATGGCAACCACGCGCTGGCCCTGGGCATAGTGCTCAATCTCGCCCTCCTCTGCATATTCAAATACGCAAGATTCTTCCTTGAAAATATAAATGCCGTCACCGGAACCAACCTTGCGGCCTTCGACGTTGCCCTTCCTTTGGGAATATCATTTTTCACATTTCACCAGATAGCATACCTGACAGACGCCCACCACGATGGGCACGCAGAACAGTCATTCATACAGTACGGGCTTTTTGTAAGTTTTTTTCCACACCTTATTGCGGGCCCAATACTGCGACGTGACGACTTCTTCCCCCAGCTGCATGATGGGAGGCTCGGCCTTCGCTACGAAACAATCGCCACAGGGCTTGCCTTCATTGCAACAGGACTCTTCAAAAAGGTCTGCATAGCAGACCCTCTTTCACTGCTTGTAGACCCTAGCTTCTCCCTCGTAAGCGCCGGAACGAAACTCACGCTGGCTGAAGCCTGGGTTGCTGCGCTGGGCTTCACCTTCCAGCTTTATTTCGATTTTTCGGGCTATGCAGACATTGCGATCGGGCTGGCGTATTGCTTCGGCATCCGTTTTCCGTTCAATTTCAATTCGCCTTACAAGGCCCTTGGCCCCGTTGATTTCTGGCGCCGTTGGCACATGACCCTTTCCCGATTCCTGCGCGACTATCTCTACATCCCCCTTGGCGGCAATCGCGGCGCCCCGACGGCACGCGCCCTGCGCCTGCTGGCAACCTTCCTGCTGGCAGGCTTGTGGCACGGCGCAGGCTGGACCTTTGTCGCATGGGGCGGCTACCACGGGCTTGCCGTCATGATCAATCACGCATGGAATGCGCACCGAAAAGAAAAGCCGCCTCTGCCGCGGACACTTACCCTTCCTGGCACATTCCTGTTCGCCGTATTTGGCTGGGTACTTTTCCGCGCGCCCGACTTTGCCTCCGCCGCCTCTCTCATGAAATCCATGCTTGGCGTGAATGGCATCGCTGCTCCTGCGCGAATTCGCTCGGCGTTCCCCATGCTTGAGGGCATTTTCGTTGCCGGCAGCCCCTTCGCGCATGAATTCTACCCGCCCAAACTGGCCTTGGCGACGCTTTGCGTACTGCTTGCCTGGGTATGGGGGCTGCCAAACAGCCAGGAGTTGATCCTGTCTCAAGGCAAACTGCGCTGGCAATCCACACCCGCTTGGGGTGTCGCGCATGGCATTGCTCTTGCCGTATCGCTACTTTTCATGATGGGATGGAGCACTCCGTTTGTCTATTTCCAATTCTAACTGCCATACCTTCCACGCCGCGAAGAGCTACTTGATCGCAACGCTAGGCACGCTGCTAGCCTCTGCGCTTTTGGCCCTACCGCTTTTACTGTTCGCAAGAAACACTTGGGAACTGGCCTCAACGGATGAGATCGTCACCCAGCAGCGCACGCACGGCGGACTGTATGGAACCGCGATCCACGGCAACACCTACGCTTACAAACTCAGCATATACAAGGCATTACTTCCTGATGTCGTCATCCTTGGCACATCTCGCATGATGCAGATCAGACAAGGCGGCTTTCGCGCGTCCATGCTCAATGCCGCAGGGACTGCCGACACTGCACAGCAAATGGAAGCCTTTGCCAATGACATGCTCGCCATCCATACACCCAAGGCCATCATCATCGGTATCGATTTCTGGAATTACAACCCGCTTCGCCCGGAAGACGCCAGCACTGCCCCGCCAAACGGAAGCAACACCCTGTCATGGAAGCAGCTTTTTAAAATCGTCGAGTTGATCGCGGCAAAACGCATTCCCCCCGATATCGCCCTGGAATATGCATTTTCAACGCGCAAATCCACGGACATGCTCGGGATTGCCGCCATCTGCGACAATACCGGCTTTGCCACCGACGGATCGCGGCATGGCATGTCTGGCATCGTCAAAATGAAGAGCTTTCCGGACTTCAAATTCTCTGACACATTGAGCCGTGTCACGGATGGCAACCGGCGCTTTGAACCTGCAGACACCATCGACGAGAACAGATGGGAGCGCCTGCAAAACCTTATCAACACCTTCACAGCCAAGGGAATTCACGTAGCGATACTCCTTCCGCCCTTGGCCTCACCCGTTCTTGAGGCCATGAACATGCGCGGAGACTACGGCATCCTCCCGGCGTTACACGACAAAATACAGACGCTTGGCGTACCTGCTTTCGACTTCACATCCGCAAGTGTCGCCGGGGGAACAGACTGCGAGTTTCTGGATGGGTTTCACGGTGGTGACGTCCTGTATGCGCGCATGCTGCTTTCAATAGCAAAACAGAGCCCCGACTGGGTCGCAACCCTTTTCGACGTAAACGCCCTGGAGCGCATTATCGCTACCGAGCACGGACTGGCAGCGGCAAGGCCATGGCGACTTTCCGACGAACCGGAACCCGATTTCCTGGGCCTGGGATGTTCGAAGCCAGCATCCCCCCATGCATCCGCCTACCAATAAACGCGCCCCAATGCGGAGGCTACAGTGCTGCGCACAATCATTAGAAAAATCGAATCATTCAGGCACGGAATCTACTGCAGAAAAAGCAAGGAAGTGCTTGAGCGCGTCGGAATAACAAAAAATTTTGCCAACAGAGACAGCTCGGCGCTGCCTCCGAAATATGACGACCTGCACACGTTGTACGCATTGGTCAAGGAAACCCGCCCGAAGCTCATCCTGGAATATGGAAGTGGCGTTTCAACAATAACGATGGCTCACGCCCTCATGGAAAACGCCCGGCAAGGCTGGGAGGGGAAGATCCTTTCCATTGAGTCGGACAGCAAGTGGGCAAATCATACCATGGCTGGCGTTCCCTCTGCCCTGAAACCATTTATCGATATGCAAGTGCACACTCCAGAGCTGCGTCTATTTGCCGCAGTGGCTTTCGGGCAAAAAGAATTCAAACGCGGTGTCTGGTTTCGCGATCAAAAACGCCCCGCGACCATCCCCATGATGTGCATAGTGTACCCGGCTCTACTCGATATCGCGCCCGACATGGTATACCTTGACGGCCCAGATCCGCGCCATGTCAGAGGGTATTCTGACTGCCGAACAGGCGAGACAAACAGAGCAATAGTCGCAGACATGCTGTTCCAAGAACAAAAATTAAGACCAGGGTTCGTGCTCGCTGTCGATGGCAGGAATACGAACTGCGCTTTTCTGCACAACAACCTCACCGCGAGGTATTCCGCTGAAAAGCGCGAAGCGCAAAAATTCACTATTTTCAAGAAATTGAGCTAGCATCTACGAAACAAAACGGCATATTGCATTTTTAATCGCATCATCAGCCTTAAAAAACCGCGGAATCAGAAAATCCATGCGTATAGGCGAGAACCCAACAAAGTTTGCACGGCACAATCCTGACATCGTGCGCCTTGACATCAAGAAGCCAGAAAATATTCTGGCATGCACCGTCGTATACATACCCCGCCTTGATGACTACTATGCAGAGGCTCTCGATGTTCTCAAGGCATCTCTGTACTCGCTCTGCGCCACTGTTGATCGCCCTTTCGACTTGTTGGTTTACGACAACGGCAGTTGTAGTGAAGTACAAGACTTCCTGCGGAAATTGCACAGAGAAGACATTATCCAGTGGTTATGGCTGTCCTCTTGCAACATGAAGAAAATCGGCGCATGGAGCCAGATATTTGGCGCTGCCCAAGCGGACCTGGTCTACTTCTTCGACTGCGACATATTCCATCGCGCTGGCTGGCTGGAAGACTGCCTGGCCGTCCTCGACGCCTACCCGGAAGCAGGCATTGTCAATGCCGCCCCACTGCCCATGAAAGGAGCGGCCCTGCAGGCCGCCACCCTCTCCACGAGCATCGATATCGCCCACAGGACAAGAGACATCCACGTAGAGCAAGGCCAGTTCACGAATCCCGACTGGTTCAGGGAATTCGGAGAGAGTCTTGGTAGTCAGCCCGACACTTACCTTGCTCAAGCGCTGGCGAATCCCCAGGTTCGAGTGACACGCAACAACGTCTCTGCGTACATTCAATCGTGGCACGCGCAGTTCCTTGCGCGGCGCAGCGTTCTACAGGGATTCTTTCCTGCCGACAGAACCTGGCACACTGAAGGGTCGGATCGGGGCTTCGACGAGTATCTCAACTCCACTGAAATCATGCGGCTCGGCATTGTCGAACCGCGCGTTATTCACCTGGGAAACACGATACACCCCCGATACCGTGAGGAAGTGGCGCAGCTTCTCGGAGAGCATGCCACAAAGCCGCGCCTTGTCCCGCGCTGCAACCCCTGGTTCATGCGCATCCCCGGAATGCCACGCGTGGTGCGGCGGCTTCATGCCCTGACGTTCGAAGCACTGTACAACGTCAAATGCTCTTGACCCTGGGACCCGACAACGGCGCATCAAACGCGACAAATGCACAATCGCCCGCGTATGCCCCCGGGCAACGCACGCCCCGGATGGAGATGAAAATGATACTGAATTTGCTTAAGAAAGCACTCGGAAAGCCTCAGGTTCTTGATTTCGACCCTGCGCATGACATCATCAACCTGCTGCCAAACGGCATCGACTTCCCCGTTCTGCTGGCTGATGCGAAGCGAGACTTGCAGGACTCCCACGCCGAATACACATCCACGGTTTCCGTAGGCTCATCCGCCGCATCGCTCGAGCTTGCGGCGCTACTGGCCGCGCTGTGCCGTGTCCTGCAACCCCGGCGCCTCGTGGACCTCGGATCCGGCTACACCTCCTATGTCCTCCGCAGCTACGCCAAGTCGCAGGCCACGCCTGTGGACGTCACCTCGGTCGATGACAGCGCGGATTGGCTGGCTCGCACCCGGGAATACCTGGAGGCTGCGCAACTCGACACCAGCAACCTGATGACCTGGGATACGTTCGAGGCTTCAGGGGATACCGACTTCGATCTTGTCGTGTTGGATGTTCGGCCAATAGCGCGCCGCGTGGAGCACCTTCCCCGCCTCATGCGCGGCCTTCGCCCGGGCGGCATGATCATTGTGGACGACGTGCACAAGCCGCATCTCTCCCAGCCGCTGATTCGCATGGCCAAGGAACACCACTGGTTCTGTGCGGGTCTCAAGTCGTTGACCCTTGATGGCTACCAGCGCTTTGCCGCCGTAGTGGCCAAGGAGCCGGCATGAGACTTCTGACCCGCCTCCTGCGAAAGTACTACCGCCTGGTTACCGGACTCTGCTATCTGGACAAGCATCATCAGTGGCGCCCCTCTCCGCTGGGGCAGAGACTTATCCCAATCCTGCCTTCCCCGGCCGTCGAATGGGATAACGGCCAAGAACTGCGCCCTGTACTTTCCAGCCGGATCTGGGCCCAGCGCTGCGGACAGGGACATCATGAGCAGGCGCTGGACCAGCTCATCGCCCGCTGCCTCAAGCCCGGTGACGTTGTCATCGATGTCGGCGCACAGGTGGGACTGACTGCCGTTCAGGAAGCGCTCGCGGTTGGACCGTCAGGCATGGTCGTGGCCCTTGAACCGTCCCCCCTCAATTTCCCGTTCCTTTGCAAGGCGTTGCAGCTGAACAACTGCACCTGGACCACCCCGCTCAACCTGGCCGCCGGAGCACAAGAGGGAATGCTGGGTTTTTCCCACGAAGCGCGGGCCGGATTGATCCAGCGGGTTGCTGGCCAGGATCATGAAATACTCATCCCGGTCGTCAGGGTGGACGATATCGTCAGAGAGCACTCCTTGCCTGCCGTGGATTTCGTCAAGATCGATGTTGATGGACCGGAAATGGACGTCGTTTACGGGATGGAAAACCTGCTCACGGGTGAAAAGCCACCATTCCTCTGCGTTGAATGCTCACGCTACTGGGAACGTTTTAATTGCAGTTTCGAGCACGCGTTCAATTGGTTTACCGAGCGCGGTTTCTCGATTTGGCAGGCTCATCGGAGCGACTCCGGGTTGGAAAAAATCGAATCCCCTGACGCGCTGCCCCCAGGGTGGGGCACGCAAAAGGGTCTTTCCTTCAATTTCTACTGCTTCAAGACTGATTGTCACGCCGACAGGCTTGCAAACATGGGCGTAGCGCTGAATCCATGATCGAATCCTTCAAATTGATGCTTCGAGCGTTCGGGCCAGCTCGCAGCCGCCTGTTCTTGGCACTTGGATTGATGGTTGCCAGCGCGCTTCTTGAGAGCATGTCCGGGCTGTTGTTTCTTCCCATTCTGGAAGTGATGTCCGACGCCAATGCCGCCTCGGACAGACAAAGCGGCGCCCTTAAGGTCATCATCAACACGCTGCATTCATTTGGAATCAACGACATATTCGGCGCACTATGCGCAATCCTTATATTCACCTACTTCTTCAAGTCGTTCTTTTCCATAGCTAGCCTCAGCTTCAACGCCGCAACGGCGGAAAGAGTGCGCCTGCACTGGTTGGAACTATTGGGACAGCGCTATCTTTTTGCGCCATATGCGGTCATTGCCGCTCAACGACACGGAACTATTGCCAACAACATCATTCGCGAGACCACAGAGGTATCGCGGTTCCTCAACTTTTATCTCACCTACCTGATCAACTTCTTCATGGTGTGCTTTCTCGTGGGAAGCATGGCGATTGTGGACTGGCGTGTAGTTGCGGTGTTCGGAACCCTGATCAGCCTGGTTGTCATTCCCATCAGAAAGCTTCTGTTTGGCACCGCATCCCGACTCGGCAAGGAAAGCATCAGGCTTTCCCAGTCGATTATCGGCTATGTGTACGAAACGGCGTCGGCACAGCGCGAAATTCGCCTGTTCGGCGCTGAACGGCTCAGAATCACAGGCATCCGCTCGATAATGGCGCAGCTCACCCGCGTCTTCATTCTTACCCAGATCATCAAAGGGCTGCCGCAGCCAGTCGGGGAATTCATCTTCATCACCGTCGGCGGCGGCATGCTCTACGCGCTGCATATATACGCCCCCGACCAACTGGCGCTCGTCCTGCCCAAAATAGCCTTCTTCGCGCTGGCCCTGGTCCGCCTCATGGCGGCCCAAAGTCAGCTGGTTTCCATCAAGGTGGCCTATTCAAACAAGGTTCCTTCCGTGCATTTGGTCTTTGAACTGCTTGAAGACCCGAGGCTGGCCGCCGAGCAGCCAGACGACAACGACAAGATGCCCGCGCCCAAATTCGAAGGGCTGACTTTCGACGCGGTGTCCTTTGGCTATTCGGACGACCGGCAGGTACTTCACGATGTGACTGCATCGATCCCCGCAGGCAAAACAACCTACCTTCTGGGCTCTTCCGGGGCGGGGAAGAGCACCATCCTGGATATGATCGGCCGCTTCTACAGCCCGACATCGGGTTCCATCGCCATGGCCGGTCACGATATATCCGACTACGACATCAAAAGCTGGCGCAACAAACTAGGCTACGTTTCGCAAGAAGCCGTCATCTTCACCGGGTCGCTCCGCGACAACATCCGCCTTGGGCGGCAACATGTGACAGATCGTGAAGTAGAGGCCGCGGCGGAACTTGCCGGCCTGCTGCCACTGCTGGGCACGCGACCGGAAGGGCTTGATACAATTGTTGGCGATCGCGGGTTGGAGCTTTCGGGAGGACAACGCAAGCGTATCGCCATCGCTCGCGCACTTGCCGGCAGCCCGGAACTTCTCATTCTTGACGAAGCCACGACCTCGTTTGAAGAAAATCTTGAGCAGTCCATCATCCTTGCAATCAGACAGGCGCTGCCAGGCATCACCATTCTTGTCGTGACGCACCGCATAAATACCGCGAAACACGGCGACTGCGTTCTAGTGCTGGACAACGGACGTATCGTGGCGAATGGCGCGTATGACATGGTGCGCGAACAGGTTGAAAGCCTGCTTGCCACAATCGATCCGAAAGAGCTCAAAGCAAGTCACGCCGTATTCAGAAACAACGCGAGCAATGCTGATGATACCGATAAATGAGGAAAAGACCCTCGGGCTCATCCCGGCCCGAGGCGGGTCGAAGTCACTTCGGCTCAAGAATATCCATCCACTCTGCGGAAAACCGCTGATAAGCTACTGCATTGCAGCGGCAAAACACGCAATGCAATCCTCGCTTGGTGGACTGGCATGTTCGACGGATCATCCCGATATCGCGGCTTGCTGCAAAAAGTACGGCGTCTCCGTCATTGACAGGCCGGCAGAGCTTGCCACGGATGAGTCACTGACCGAAGAGGCCGTGGTGCACGCGCTGCATGTTCTGCAGCAGCAGGATGGTGAGGCACCCGGCATCATTGTGCTGCTGCAACCCACCTCTCCGTTCGTGCTACCGGAGCATATCGACGGCCTTGTCAAGCTGCTCAAGGAAGACAAGAGCCTGGACACCGCACTCACCATTGCCGACATTCCGCACAACCTGCACGCATGGAACCAGCGCAGCTTTGAAAACGGGCACGTGCGATTCCGTTATGAGAAAGAACGGCAAGCCGCATACAACAAGCAGCTGAAGCCCAAGAATTATCGTTTCGGCAACCTTGTTGCGTTCCGCGCAAGCTCCATTCTCTCCGGAAATCGATGCTTCGGGCTCAACCAGGCAGGCCTCGTGATAGAACGCCCGTACGCGCATGACGTGGACGGCCCTGAAGACTTCGCTTATGCGGAGTTTCTGATCGAACGCCAACTGATCCACATCCCTGACGACATCACGTAGTGCGGAAGCCGGACCATCACATGCCACCCAACGCCCAGAAACACACGCCGCACGTTCTCGTGTTTGCCTACCGTCCGTTTGACATACGCACGCTCGTGTTCTCGGGCGTTATCGAAGAAATGGCGAACCATGTCGACGTAACTTTGCTTGTCCCCACAAACCTGGCTGACGGGTTGCGACAGGCCGCAGGCAGCAAGGCCAAGGTACTGGCGCTGCCTGCGGGGCTCGGCAAATCGCGGGGAGACAACAGTCTCAGTTCCGATCCAGTTCGCGGTCGCAGGGCTCTCAATGCCATGCTTGCACTGGCGGCTGAACTGACATACGCGAGTGGCGACCTGCCCGAAAACGCTTCCGGCAGAATCATGCGCAGCGAAGTCGCACGCAGCATGAAAGCCAAGCCTTGGGGCAAACAACTGCTGGACATCGCGACACTCGCCATGGCCAATGCGGGTGGCAATTGCAGGTGCTTTCGACGCGCCATCCAATTAGGATACAGGATGACGTGTCATTCCAGCGGATTCGACGCCATCCTGAGAGACACTTCCCCGGACCTGCTCGTCACAGCCAGCGCAGGGCTCGCACTTGACGGGCAAATCATGTGCGCCGCCAAGGCGCTGCAAATTCCCATCGCCACCGTGGTGCAAAGCTGGGACAAAACGTCCACCAAGGGCTACCCCCCGGTACACCCGGATTACATGCTGGTCTGGAGCCATCTTACCCGCCAGGAGGCCATCCACTATCTGGACATGCCGCCTGAACACGTCTTCGTCGACGGGGCGCCAGGGTGGGATTCCATGTTCAACGCCTCCCCTTCGTGCACGCGCGAAGAGTTCCTGCACAAGCATGGCCTGGCTGCCGACACCGCCAACCTCATATACGTGTCGCTCGGCTATCCTGCGTACCACGACGGCAATCTCTGTCTTGTCAAACATCTAGTCGAAGGACTCCTGACACAGGCATTCCCACCTCGCACCGGCCTATTGCTGCGCCCGCATCCCGCCTTTCACGATGAACAGCAACTACTTCATCAATACCACGACATCGCGAGGAGCCTACCGCATGGCCGTGCCGCAATGCCAATACCGGTCAGGGTGACGTACGGTGCGGACTACTTTCTTGATGCTCGCGACGGGCAAGATCTTATTGATATGTTCCACCATTGCGACGCCTGTGTCGAAGTTGCCTCCACACAGATGATCGAAGCGGCAATTTTCGACAAACCGATTATCGACATTGCGTTCGGCACATGGAAGACATCCATATACGACATTCCTCTCAAGCAGCTAACCTTGCAACACCTGGAAAGAATATTCGCCACAAACGGCGTGACCCGCGTATTCTCACCAGAGCATCTTGCCCCCACGATCGCCGCCGAGCTTGCCTCACCACAACGGCTCAAGCACGAGCGCGAACAGATGGTGCAGCAGGAAGTTTCAGTCAACCGAGGCACCGCCGCAGCTGCTGTTGCAGCGCGGCTCTGCGAGCTTGCAGAGCACGGCTTGGGAGGCCCACGTGAATAGCGATATCATGATCGCCGGGAAGGCGATCCAGAATGACAACAAGCCATTCCTGATCGCCGAGGTTGCCCAGGCTCACGATGGCTCCCTGGGAATGGCGCACGCCTTCGTCTCGGCGGCAGCAGTCGCCGGGGCCGACGCGATCAAATTCCAGACACACATCGCCAGTGCCGAATCCACGCGCGACGAGCCCTTCCGGGTGCTCTTTTCAAAACAGGACGCCACCAGATATGATTACTGGAAGCGCATGGAATTCACGCCGGAGCAATGGCAGGGCTTGGCGGAACATGCCCGTGAATGCGGCCTGGTGTTCCTGTCTTCGCCATTCTCTGTAGCCGCCGTACGGCTGCTTGACCAGCTGGGAACCCCTGCATGGAAAATCGGCTCGGGAGAACTCCGCTCGACGGACATGATGCAGGCCATCCTTGCAACGGGAAAACCGATCCTGCTTTCCACAGGAATGGCGAGCTACACGGAACTGGATCAACTGGCAGCAGGCTTCCGCTGCGACGGATCGCCGTTCGCCATGTTCCAGTGCACCAGCAAGTATCCTTCCTGTCTTGAGGAAGTGGGGCTCAACGTTCTTCAGGAATTCCGCAAACGGTATGCCTGCCCGGTCGGCCTGTCCGACCACACGGGAAGAACTGAACCGGCAATGGCGGCAATGGCCCGGGGCGCAGCAATGGTAGAGGTACACGTCACCTTCCATCGCAGCATGTTCGGGCCCGACGTGCCTGCCTCCCTTACGTTCGAGGAATTCGCCACCCTCGCGGCCTTTCGTGATGCGCTGGAAGTCATGCGTACGCACCCCGTCGATAAGGACGCCTTGGCGCACTCCCTGGCGGATTCGCGCAGGATTTTCGGCAAAAGCGTCGCACCCGTTCGCGACCTGCCCACAGGCACGGTCCTTGACCTGTCCATGCTCACGCTGAAGAAACCGGCAACGGGCATCCCTCCTGAACATCTTGATTCCCTGCAGGGACGCCGCCTACGCAGAAACATCACCGCAGACCGGCTGCTACAGTGGAGCGACCTAGATGACAACAACGCATGATTCGGCAGAACATAACATGAGAAAAATCTGCATCGTAGTGAACAGCAGGGCGAATTACGCGCGCATCAAATCCGTCATTCTTGCTGTACAAGAGCATCCGCAGCTTGAACTGCAGCTTATTGTCGGGGCATCAGCCCTGCTGGATCGCTTCGGCCGTGTCATCGACATCATCAGGAGTGATGGCATCAAAGAATCCGCCGTTGTCTACATGGCCCTTGAAGGCGATACGCCCGCAAACATGGTAAAATCGACAGCTCTCGGCATGATAGAACTCTCGACGCTTTTCGAGCAGACGAAGCCTGATGTTGTCCTGACGGTCGCAGACAGACATGAGACGCTGGCAACAGCGGTGTCTGCAAGCTATATGAACATCCCCCTGGCGCACACGCAGGGGGGTGAAGAGACAGGGTCGATCGACGAGTGCGTTCGTCATGCCATCACAAAACTGGCGCACGTGCACTTCCCTGCGACGGCCAAGGCACGTGATACGCTGCTCCGCATGGGAGAGGCCCCCGACAAGGTCTTCCTTACCGGATGCCCGGCCATGGACATCGTGACATCACTTGCCTCGACCAAGCTCGACCAGGATTTTTTCGCACGGAATCCCGGGGTCGGAAATTCCATCGACCCGCTGAAGCCATACATTGTGGTGCTGCAACATCCTGTTACCACTGAATACGGCTCGGCCTACGCACAAATCGACGAGACGCTGAACGCCATCCTGTCACAGCAAGTACAGACAGTCTGGCTCTGGCCCAACATCGATGCCGGTACAGACCAGATCTCAAAGCGGTTGCGCCAGTTCCGTGAAAGCCGCAGCAGCCACCCCGTGTTCTTTGTAAAGAATCTTTCCGCTGAAGATTATGTGCGGCTCATCGACAATTGCGCCTGCCTCGTCGGCAACTCCTCATCCGCCCTACGCGAAGGCGCCTTGCTCGGCGTGCCGGCCGTCAACATCGGCACCCGCCAGTCCAACCGCGAGCATGGGCCCAACGTTGTGCACGCGCCCTACGCCCATGACGCCATCGACTTGGCCATCAGGCAGCAGATGGCGCATGGCAAATACCAAAGCAACGCCCTGTACGGCGACGGCCATGCTGGCAAGCGCATTGCCGATATCCTGGCCTCCGTAACCCTAGACATCCGCAAGCGGCTGGTGTTCAGCAACTAATCCGATACAGGCAAAGGATACGCAATGTGCGGCATTGCAGGCATATTTGGCCCGGCACTCACATTCCACGCTCTCGAGGCCATGACTACGGCGCTCCATCATCGGGGCCCTGACGCGCGCGGTACATACTGCATTCCGGATCAATCCATCGGGCTTGCCCACACCAGGCTCAGCATTCTCGACCTGAGCCCGCAGGGGCTGCAGCCCATGGCGGATGCCACCGGCCAGCGCCACCTCGTCTTCAATGGCGAAATCTACAACTACCTAGAACTGCGTGAAATTCTAAGCGAATATCCATTTCGCTCCAACTCGGACACCGAAGTCATCCTGGCGGCTTACGACAAATGGGGAGTGGAGTGCCTTTCCCGTTTCGTGGGGATGTTTTCCTTCGCCCTGTGGGACGCTAAAGCCAGCGTGCTGTTCTGCGCGCGTGACCGGCTGGGCATCAAGCCCTTTCTCTATTCCTGGGACGGCAGGACGTTCCGTTTCGCTTCCGAGGCAAAGGCGCTGTTCGCCGCTGGCGTGGATTCGCGCCCGAACCACGAAACCTTCGCCACCTATCTGGCGCACGGGCTTTACGACCACTCGGACGCTACGTTCTTCGCACAGGTCCACTCGCTTCCTGCGGGACATTTCATGCTGCTGACACCGGCCAGCGCCCCCGCCCCCAGACAATACTGGAGCGTGCGCATTCCAGATGCCTGCGACGTGGCACCCATCAGGGAAGAAGAAGCCATTGAGAGACTCGGCGACCTGCTGCTCGACGCGGTGCGCATACGGCTACGCTCGGATGTTCCGCTGGGGCTGAACTTCAGTGGTGGCCTGGATTCCTTCACCCTGATGAGCATCATGGAGCAGCTGAGCCCCCTCAACCAGCGACTTGATGCAAGCACTGCCTGCTTCCGGGAGCCGCAGTACGACGAGACCTGGTTCACCAGACGGCTGATGGACCAGGAAAGATGGAATTCTTTCGAAATCCCCACAGCGCCCGGCGAAATTCCGGGCCTCATGCACGAGGCACTGTGGCATCAGGAGGCCCCCATTGGTGGCGTCTCGACGCTGGCGTACCACAAGCTGCACCGCGAACACCGCAAGCGCGGGGTTGTCGTCCAGCTTGAAGCGCAGGGTGTCGACGAACTCTTTGGCGGGTATGCCTACTACTCCAGATTGGCCGCCGGAACGCAGAGCATTGACGCATGGCTGGGCGCCAACACCTATCAGGACGCCTCCCCGTTTCTTGCGCCAGAGGTTCTCGCCCCGGATTTTGCCAGGCTCGGCAACCCGGTCCTGCCGGACAGGCCATCCACTCTGGCCGCCCCGCTGGAACAAGCCCTCAAGATCGACCTCATCTACCGCAAGCTGCCTCGCGTCCTGCGCATGAATGACCGACTCTCCATGGCCAGCGGCATAGAACTGCGAGAGCCCTTTCTGGATCACCGCCTCGTCGAGTTCACGTTCACCTTGCCCAGCAGCCTCAAGATACGCGATGGCGTGTCCAAGTACCTTGTCCGCCGGCTGATTGCCGGAAGGCACCCGGAAAAGGCGGCACTCCTTCAGACCAAGCGGGCGGTTGTGGCACCCCAGAGAGAATGGCTGCGCGGGCCACTGGCATCTTGGGTGGGTGATCTGCTGCATTCCGCGGCACTGCGCGACTGCGGCTATTTTCACATCCCGGCACTGCAGAACAGGTTTCGGAACTACCTTGCGCACGGGGCCGACAACAGCTTCTTCCTGTGGCAATGGTGCAACATCGCCCTTTGGTTCGAAGCCTTCGGCAAACTTGCACACACCACCGCGCAAGCGCGCACGGAGCAACCATGCGCATTCTCGGCCTGATCAATGCCCGGGGCGGCTCCAAGGGCGTCCCCAGGAAAAATGTCCGCCCGCTGATGGGAATTCCCCTTATCGCTCATGCGATTCGTGTCGGACTGCGCTCTTCGTCGGTCAACCACCTCCTGGTGTCGACCGACGATCACGAAATCGCAAC
The DNA here is from genome assembly GCF_003402415.2 of Nitratidesulfovibrio sp. HK-II. Lineage (NCBI taxonomy): Bacteria > Pseudomonadati > Thermodesulfobacteriota > Desulfovibrionia > Desulfovibrionales > Desulfovibrionaceae > Nitratidesulfovibrio > Nitratidesulfovibrio sp. HK-II. Next base: position 790,574 of record NZ_AP036014.1, on the reverse strand, counting down.
CGTGGCACGCGAACATGGCGCGGACGTGCCTTTCATGCGCCCGATCGAACTTGCGACGTCCACCGCTCTTCAGATAGACGCCATCCGGCATGCCCTTTCGTTTCTTGAGGATCGCGGCGAACACTTCGATGCCGTCCTGCTGCTGCAGCCGACCACACCCTTCCGCCTCACAGAGGATATCGAAGGTGCCGTGGCCCTCATGAATGCCAGCGGCGCCGAAACGGTGATCAGCGTTGCCGATGTATCGGGGCATCATCCCCTCACCTGCTACACGGGCAACCCCGAAACGGGGCTTTCCCCCATGCTTCCGGCAAACCCTGCCGGCGTCAGGCGCCAGGATTTTGCCCCCGTGTGGTGGCGCAATGGCGCGATCTACCTCATGCGCCGAGACGTCATCATGGATAGGAAATCGCTTTATGGGTCGTCCGTGCTGGGTTACGTCATGCCACCGGAGCGCAGCATCAACATAGACGTCCCCCTGGATTGGGTGATCGCGGAAGCCGTGGGGGGGTGGCTGGTTGAGCAAGGGCTGTGGCAGCCATGAAGCCCAAGCTGCTCATTACGGAACCACTCAACTTCCCCAAAGACGTCCTTGAAACCCTGAGGGGCGTTTTCGAGGTCCACATGGGTGCGGCAACACGTTCTGACCTGCTGCACGAATCCCGTGACGCGGATGTCATCCTCGTACGCCTGGGGCATCGCCTGGATACGGAGTTTTTCGGCCATGCTCCCAGGCTGCGGGCAATCGTCTCTGCCACCACGGGACTGAATCACATAGATATCTCCGCTGCAGCGCAACGAGGCATAGAGATAATAAGCCTCAAGGGTGAAACGGAATTTCTGCGGCGCATCACCGTCACCGCAGAACTCACGTGGGGATTGTTGCTGGCACTCGTACGCAGCATACCTGCCGCATGCGCGCACACCGCCCACGGCAGGTGGAACCGTGACGAATTTCGGGACGGCCTGCAGCTTGCCGGTCGAACGCTGGGGATATTGGGCTACGGACGGCTCGGCACGATCGTCGCGAACTACGGACATGCCTTCGGCATGCGCGTCCTTGTTGCAGACATCCGGCCCATGGAGCTTCCCCCTTGGGCAGAGCAGGTTTCCCATGACGCTCTGTACGCCGAGAGCGACGTCATCACCGTGCACGTCCCCTCGGCTCCGGAAACCCACCACCTTGTCGGCCGCTCGGCCTTTGCCCGCATGCAACGTGGCGCCGTGCTCATCAATACCGCGCGCGGTGACGTCATTGACGAGCGCGCCCTTGTCGAGGCCCTGGAAACGGGAAAAATCGCGGGCGCTGCGCTGGACGTCCTTGAAGACGAGTATGACGCCGCAGCCACAGCCAGTTCCCTCAAACTGCGGCAGCTTGCCGCGTGCAGCCGCCGGGTACTGATCACGCCCCACATCGGCGGCGCATCCAATGATGCCATGGCTCGGGCCGAAACGTTCATTTCTGAAAAACTGTTGCGCCAATGGCTGTCGTTATCACCGCAGAATTAAAACAAAGCCAACCATGCCTAATCCAACCATCCTGCTGCTTCCGGTCGAAACAAAGACCCGTGAATTTCTTGCAAAAATATTCTTCGCCGGGCATGCCGCGCGAAGAGGATTTACGGCATTGCTCGGTTGTGCCCGTTTTTTCCATGCCAACACCCCGCGCTTTCCCCGGGGCATTGTCATGGAAAACGACATCAGCGTCGGCAGCACCACAAGGCTCCCGGAATTGCGCAGGCTTGGCTTTGGCGTGGCGGCATGGGACGAGGAGGCGCTCGTCGTCAAGAACGATCCATACTACGTTGATGAGCGCGTTCGGCCCGAGGCCCTGTATGCCTGCCACAAATTCTTTACACGGGGCTCCGGCGACCTCGAGGCCATCGCCACTCGCTATCCGCTGGCCAGAGGGCACATGACCCCCGCAGGCAACCCCCGCCTGGACATTCTGGAACCGCAGTACCGACATCTTCACCGGCACACGGCCATTCAGTCTGACCGCCCCATACTACTCGTGAATTCGCGCTTCTCCCACAGCAACCCCTTTCACATGTCTCCCGAAGCATTCCGCAAGGCCTTGCTGGCACGCTCCGGGCTCAGCGGGCAGGCCCTGGAATTCAAAATCGGCTACATGGATTATACCGATAAACTCTATAGCTTTTTTAAGGAAATGGTGGCGCAACTACCCGCCCGTTTTCCCGATCACCTCGTGGTTATTCGACCGCATCCATCTGAAAATCCCAATGTATGGAATGCGATAGCTGAGGAACACGAGAACTGCATCTGCTCAAAAAAGCATACTGCTACGGAATGGTCCATGGCTGCAGTGGCGACCATTCACAACGGGTGCACAACGGCGTTGGAAGCTGCGCTACTGGGCTGCCGCGTCCTGGCGTACTGCCCCACAACATCCGGCAGCTATGATGTTCAGCTACCAAACGCCATTAGCGAACAATACGATAACACCTTTGAAATGTTCGCGGCACTGGAGCACATGCACATTCCTTCCGATGTGGAACGCGATGCGTTATCGACGGCGGCGCGTCACCGTGTTGCCCCACAGATAGCCGGCCTGTCGGGGTGCACTGCCACTGATCACATCCTTGACGAACTGGAGTCGCTGCGCTGGACGACACCTATCGCGCCACGTGAACTTCTGCGCGCAGTACGGTGCCTCGCCCGCTATTGGCGTCAGGAATCTGCAGTCGCGCTTCGGATCAGGAATAACACCAACGCTCTTCAAGCAATCATGACCCCTTATGCGCTGGAAAAATTTCCCGGCGCGACCATGGAAGAAGTGCGCGGCATTCTTGATGGATTCGGCATGCACGATGTTCTCGCTGAGGATATGGGCAACTGGTGGTTCCGCATGGTGCGCGCATGAACGATATAATAGACTTCACAAAGCGCCTCATCCCGCCTTCGTGCAAAACCGCAATAAAACAAGCGATACACACTACAGTACGTTTCTCGCGCAATGAACCCACCTACAAGACTGAAGATGACATCACCTGCATTACGTTAACCGAAAAAGGAAACCACATTTTCTTCGGATATTACGACATATCTCCATTTCACGAGAGCACGGCTCGGATTCTTGCCTGCAAGGTTTCATCAAAAAAAAGACACTCGAACAGCTTGCACATGGACCTTGGCTGGTATGACACCAGCAGCCCGGATGTGTTCCATAAAACAGCGGAAACGCAGACATGGTGCTGGCAGCAGGGAGCTCGGCTTCAATGGGTTCCGAAGGCCGGAACAAATGCAGTGTTGTACAATACACTGTGTAACGGCCATGCCGCGAGTGTCGTGAAGGACGTGAAAAACGGGAGCATTCTCTACGAATTCCCGATGCCAACCTATGCACTGGATGCATCGGGAAAACGCGCATTAAGCTTGGATTTTGCGCGGTTGCAACGCCTGCGCCCTGGCTACGGCTATGGCAACATCCCTGAACTTTCTCCCACAGCGACCATTCCGGCAGACAATGGACTGTTTCTCGTGACTCCCGACAACGAGCCAAGACTCATCCTCTCCCTTGAAAACGCCTGCCACCAACAGCCATCCCCAACGATGGCAAGCGCCTGCCACTACTTCAACCATCCTTGCTGGACCCCTTCCGGAAGCAGATTGATGGTATTTCACATCTGGGTGGCGCCCGATGGTACACGTCGCACGCGCCTGCTCACCCTAGATGCCACTGGCGACAACGTTCGGGTTCTGACACACGAAGACCACGTGTCCCATTACTGGTGGGTTGACGACAGCACCCTGCTTCTTTACGCCACGCATGGCGGGCGGCAAGGCTACTTCATGGTTCGGGACGAAGCTGGCGCCCTTCCAGAGCCCTACCTCCCCCACACCCTGCCTTCTTCGGACGGACACCCCAGCTTCTGCCGTGCCGGCACCCTGCTGGTGGGCGACACCCTGCCTGGCGCACGACCCGAGCGAAACCTGTGGGTAGCCAACCCTTCTGCAGGCACGCTGACGCAACTGGGGTCCTTCTACAGTCCGCCCAACTTGTCAGGCGAACATCGTTGCGATCTACACCCTCGCTGGAACGCCGATGGAACGCGAATCGCCATCGACACCGCACACACGGGGAAACGCTCGATGATCATTCTTGACATTTCCAAATTCATCCAAAAACACAACGCATCTTTCAGCTCATGAACAACACATACAGCAACATAGTCCTGCCGATTGAAACCACGGCGCGCGAGCTTAACGCCAAGCTGTACTTGGCCATGGTCCTGGCAGAACGAGGCTTCAACGTATATCTCGGCGCAAAGGACCCCGCACTGGAAGTCTCATGCAGGCTTCCGGGCGTCATCTATTTTGACAAGGGATTCCACAGGGGAGTTTCCGAGGGCATCTACACGCGCCTCAAGGAGGCGGGATGCCTTCTGGTAAGCCTTGACGAAGAAAATGGCGTTGATTTCCGCGACTTCTTCATGCTTGACATCAGAATGCCAGACGACTTCCTGTCCCGAATGGACAGGGTCCTGCTTTGGGGCAAATCCCAGCAGAACTACCTGGCAGAACACAGAGAAAGCATGGACACCCGGCGCGTCCTGGTTACCGGGCACCCACGTTTCGACCTTCTCGCCCCACCCTTGAGCAATCTGTACGAAGCCGAAGCACAACGCCTGCGCGACCGGTACGGAGATTTCGTCCTGTATACAACGAACTCCAAATTTTCCAACAACATCAACAGCAGAGAGCACATCCTCAAGAACTACACAGGGCGTGTAAAGGAATTGGAACGGCGCCTGGAATACGACAGCGCCCGCTTGGCAGCCAACATATCATTGATCCGCAGGATTTCCGAAGAACTCGGAATGCCCGTCGTGGTGCGTCCTCACCCAGAAGAGAACATTGGCACATATCGCGAAGCATTTGCCAATAGTCCGGGTATTTACCCGATATACAAGGGAACCGCAGTCAACTGGATCCTCGCGGCACGTACCGTGATCCACAACCACTCTACCACCGGGCTCGAGGCGGCAATGCTCGGAAAATGGGCAATTGCCTATACACCAATCGTCGTCGAGGAAAATTTCTTCCCCTGGATTCCCGTGGCGTGCAGCCACAGAATGCACAACGAAGACGACGCAGTCCGCTGCCTGGCCAATGGCCACTATCTCACCAAGCCGGAAGGCATAGACGACATCATGTCTGCATTTTTCACACATGATGGCAGGGCGGCACAAAGAATCGCCCAGGTCGTATCAGAGCTTGCCGCGAGACACGCAGTTGGCAATACCCCCACCCAAAAAGGGCTGCAAGGCTATCTCGTCAAGGTAAAGTGCAAACGTTTCCTGAATCGCCTCCTGGGCCGCATCACGACGACCGCCCTGGACCGTAACAAGCTGCGCGACCTGTACCCGGCGTCCGTCACGGCGCATTTCCGCGCCTTGCAGAGCCTTTTGCCCGGCCAGCAGACCCAACTCGACATTCTGATTCACGACCTTTATCGCATCCGGAAGGCTGGCTAACCGCACCCCAAGCACCGGAGGAGGCCCCAATGCACATTCTCATCCTAGGCGGCGACGGATATCTGGGCTGGCCATCGGCCATGTATTTCTCCGCACGCGGTCACCAGGTTACGGTTGTAGACAATTACTTCCGCCGCAAGGCCTGTATCGATGTCGATGCAGACTTCCTCTACCCCGTCCCGAGCCTGCCGGAACGAGCCCGAATCTGGCACAAAGCCACAGGCCGGGAAATCAAGGTGATACTGGCCGACCTTTCGGACTCGGAGACCATGCGCGGCCTGTTCTCCGGCGCCGTACGTTACACATGGGCTCTGGATGAAAGGTTCACCGGCCTGCCGCACACCATCCTACACTACGCCGAACAGCCATCGGCCCCGTATTCCCTGCTGGACTACCGCCGTGCGAACATCACGCTCGCCAACAACCTCATCACGACGAACAACCTCATGTTCGCCGTGAAAGACTTCGCCCCCGATACACATATCATCCACATCGGCACCATGGGCGAATACGGAACACCCAATATCGACATCGAGGAAGGCTGGCTCGACATTGAACACAAAGGCCGGCGTGACAGATTTCTTTTCCCTAGACAGGCCAGCTCCATCTACCACACGTCAAAAATCATGGATACCGACCTGTTCTGGTTCGGCATTCGCACATGGAAGCTCCGCATGACAGACCTGATGCAGGGCCCCGTGTACGGAATTGAGACGGAAGAGTCACGCGTTGACGAGCGCCTGCGCCCCTACTTCAATTACGATGAGATATTCGGCACCGTAATCAACAGATTCGTGGTGCAGTCCGTCGCGCGGCACCCCCTTACCGTTTATGGAAAGGGGGGGCAAACCCGTGGCTATCTGAACATATGCGACACGCTGCAGTGTGTTTACAAGTCCTTCGAGACCCCCGCGAATCCCGGCGAACTCCGTATTTTCAACCAGATCACCGAAACGTTCACCGTCAACGAACTCGCTGAACGCGTCCAACGTGTTGGCACTGAACGAGGGCATGCCGTTCAGGTCAACCATGTGGAAAATCCTCGCAAAGAAGCAGAAGAGCACTACTACAACCCTGCTTATCAGGGCCTCCAGGGTATCGGCGTCACGCCTCACCCCCTCACGGACGATGTGTTGCATGGATTTTTTGCCATCGTCGAAGAACACAAGGCCAACATCAAGCCGGAGTTGTTCCTGAAGGGCGTGCGCTGGTAGCCCTCTTCCCCCATCCGCCACAACAGGAAACCGCCAAGACACCGGACATGAAAAGCCCGGTGCCTTGGCGGTTTTGCCGTCGCATATTCCCTCAGAACCGCAACCCGTACTCGCTGAACTTGTAGCGCAGGGTGCGCGGGCTTACCCCCAGCAGGCGCGCGGCCTCGCCCTTGTTGCCGCCGCTGGCGCGCATGGCCTTCAGGATCACGCGCACCTCGGCTTCGCGGCGGGCCACGTCCAGACTGAGGTCCTCGCCCATGCCCGCCGGGTGCACGGCGTGGATGGCCAGTGAGTCGCCCTGCCCCGTTGCGCTCCCCATCGCGCCGCCGTTCGCCCCACCAGGCAATCCATTGCCGCCTGAACCGTTGCCCCCAGCGCCCCCGGCGTACCCGCCAGCGCCACCACCCATGCCCGCCGCCCCCAGCGCCACGGCCGACCGCAGCTCCAGCGGCAGATGTTCCGGTCCGATGTCCCCTTCCGGGGCCAGCAGGGCCAGCCGCTCCACCAGGTTCTTCAGTTCGCGCACGTTGCCCGGCCACGGGTAGCCGCTCAGGCCCGCCTCGGTCTCTGGCCGAAAACGCATCCCGTGCCGATGGTACTTCTCGGCGTAATGGGCAAGAAAATGCCGGGCCAGCGGCACGATCTCCTCGCGCCGCGCCCGCAGCGGCGGCAGCGAAACGGGGATCACGTTCAGCCGAAAGAACAGGTCCGCCCTAAAGCGCCCCTCGCGAACCATGTCCGGCAGTTCGCGGTTCGATGCGGCGATGATCCGCGCCTGAAACGGAATGTCCCGCTGCCCACCGATGCGCCGGTACTTGCGCTCCTCCAGCACCCGCAGAAAGTCCGCCTGGTTGGCGGGCGGAATCTCGCCCACCTCGTCCAGGAACAGCGTGCCGTCCCCGGCCAGTTCGAAACACCCCTGGCTGGTGCGGTGCGCGCCGGTGAAGGCCCCCTGTTCGTGTCCGAAGAACTTGTCCGCGAACAGCTCGCCCTCGTGCACGCCGCAGTTCACGGCAACGAAGGGCTTGCGCGCCCGCACGCTCATGTCGTGGATGAGCCGGGCGAACAGTTCCTTGCCGGTGCCCGTTTCGCCGTGGATCAGAATGGGCGCGTCCGACGAGGCCACCTGCACGGCCAACTGTTTCAGGCGCAGCATGTCGCCGGACAACAGGAGAAACCCCGTTCCGTTCTGCAACGTTTCGAAATGAGGACCTTCCTGGCCCTCTCCCGGCAATTTGTTGCCGGTCTGCGGAAATTTTCTGCCGTCCATGCGTGAGGACTAGGCCATTTCCCAAGGTTTGGCAAGCGCTCACTGGTGGCACGAAACTTGTTACAGCAATCACAAATAACGGAGGCGACCAGACCATCACCTCTCTTTCCGGTGGGTTGCTGGCGCACAGGACGCAACGCGCATCGCACTACGGGGCGGAAAATCCAAAAACCACCCTGCATTGCGCGCCGCGATGGCGAGTTTTTGTTTCATCAATGTTTCAATGTTTCAAAAGGGGACATTACCGACATGAACACCGCTACCAAAGTCAGGTTCTGGGGCCCGGCGGTCCTCGCGGTCCTGCTCGTGCTGTGCTGGGCCCTTCCCGTCCTGGCGTCGGGGGGCGACGCCGCCTCCGCGGCCGCCGCAGCCATGCCCGCAGACGGCCACCCGTGGTGGTTCTGGCCCACCGCGCTGCTGTTCTTCTGTTTCATTCTCGGCATCATCGCCGTGCTCGCGGGCGTGGGCGGCGGCGTGCTGTTCGTGCCGCTGGTCAGCGGGTTCTTTCCGTTCCACCTCGACTTCGTGCGCGGCGCGGGCCTGCTGGTGGCCCTGGCGGGCGCGCTGGCGGCCGGCCCTGGTCTTCTGAAGCGCAACCTGGCCAGCCTGCGCCTGGCCCTGCCCGTGGCGCTCATCGCCTCGGCCTGCTCCATCGTGGGCGCCATGGTCGGCCTGGCCCTGCCCACCAACGTGGTGCAGATCTGCCTTGGCGGCACCATCCTGTTCATCGCCGTGCTGCTGCTGGTGTCCAAGAACACCGTGCGCCCCGAAGTGAAGAAGCAGGACGCCATCAGCGTTGCCCTCGGCATGGACGGCGTGTTCATCGAACCCTCCACCGGCGAAGTCATTGACTGGAAGACCCACCGCACCCTCCCGGGCCTGCTGCTGTTCATCGTCATCGGCCTCATGGCGGGCATGTTCGGCCTTGGCGCCGGGTGGGCCAACGTGCCGGTGCTCAACCTGCTCATGGGCGTGCCGCTGAAGGTGGCCGTGGGCACCTCCAAGTTCCTGCTGTCCATCACCGACACCTCGGCCGCGTGGGTGTACCTGAACCAGGGCTGCGTCATCCCGCTGATGGCCATCCCCTCCATCATCGGCCTGATGCTGGGCTCGTTCGTGGGCGTGCGCCTGCTGGCCGTGGCCAAGCCCAAGTTCATCCGCTACATGGTCATCGGCGTGCTGCTGTTCTCTGGCGGCAAGGCGCTGCTGAAGGGCCTGGGCATCTAGCCCGGCGCACAGGAGGAAACAGACATGTCCAATCAGTCCGTCAAGGCGTCTCCGGAACAGGTGACCTACGCCAACCTGCTCTACTACGGCTGCTGGGGTTCGCTGGCCATCATGGTCGTCACCTACCTCATCTACGTGCTGGGCATCCTGCCCCCGCACATCCCTCTGGACGTCATCACCCAGTTGTGGGGCCAGCGCGTGGGCGTATACCTCTCGCAGGGCAACGTGCCCACCGGCTGGGGCTGGGCCGTGCTGCTCGGCCAGGGCGACTTCCTGAACTTCATCGGCATCGTGCTGCTCGCGGGCATGACCATCATCTGCTACCTCACGCTGATCCCGGCCTTTCTCAAGAAGAAGGACCCGCTGATGGCCACCATCGCGGTGCTTGAGGTCATCGTGCTTACCGTGGCCGCGTCGGGCATCTTCGGCGCTGGCGGCCACTAGCATTCCGATCTGAAACGCGGTCGGCACATCCGCTTGCAAAAATGTGCCGCCCGTGGAACTGCCATGGGCAACGGTCCGGGACGCGACGCGGCGTCCCGGACCGGAGAAACGGAACGCCGGTTCGGCGGGATGTTCCGCATCCCGGCGCATCCCTTGGGCAACCGGCACAACGCGCAACAACGGAACAGGTATTTCGTGTCCATACAGCAGACAGGCCCAGCAGCCCCGCACACCACCCGGCCCCGTACCGGCGCTGGCGCACGCCACGGCGCGTCGCCGCTGCCGCACGTGGCGGGGCTTTCCCCCCTGCCGGTGGACCTGTCCGCCATGCTGGACGCCCTGCCCGTGGGCGTGGCCCTGCTGGACACCGACTGCACCATCCGCCTGATGAACCGCGCGCTGGAAACCCTTACCGGGTTCACCACGGCAGAAGTGCGCGGCATCCCCTGCCGCCACGCCCTGCGCGCCAGCATCTGCCTGCACCGCTGCCCGCTGCGCCGCCCGCTGACCACCGCATCCGGGGTCACCGTGGCCACGGCATCCGGCGCGCACTACGACCTGGCCGACGACGGCGAACGGTCACCGACGCCGCAGGCCCAGGAAGGCGACATCCTCAACCGCCACCGCCGCCGCATCCCGGTGCGCATGAGCATGGCCCCCCTGCGCGACGCCGACGGCCGCGTGGTGGGCTGGCTGCACGCCGTGGAAGACCTGACCCTGGTGCGCGAGCTGGAGGAAAAGACCGCCAAGGGCGAGGCCTTCGGTCCGCTGGTGGGACGCAGCGTGGCCATGGAACGGGTGTTCCAGGCCCTGCCCGCCGTGGCCCAGAACGACACCCCCCTGCTGGTCACCGGCGAGACGGGCACCGGCAAGGACACCCTGGCCGAGGCCGTGCACAAGGCGTCGTCGCGCGCCCGCGAACCGTTCGTGAAGGCCAGCCTGTCGTCCCTGCCCGAATTTCTGGCCGAGTCGGAACTGTTCGGCCACCGCAAGGGGGCCTTCCCCGGCGCGGACGAGAACAAGCCCGGCCGGTTCCGCATGGCCCAGGGCGGCACGCTGTACCTCACCGAGATCGGCGACCTGCCCCTGTCCATCCAGGGCCGCCTGCTGGCCTTCCTGGACGAGGGGGTCATCTACCCCGTGGGTGCCACGGAACCGGCATCCTGCGACGTGCGCCTGGTGGTGGCCACCAACCGCGACCCGGAACAACTGGTGGCCGAAGGCCGCCTGCGCGAAGACCTTTTCCGCCGCCTGTCCGCCGTGCGCCTGCACCTGCCCCCCCTGCGCGAGCGGGGCGAGGACATCGAATTTCTGCTCAACCACTTCATGGGCCACTTCGCCGCGCGGCTGAAAAAGACCGTGCGCGGCTGCTCGGGCAAGGCCCTGCGCACCCTGCTGGAGTACCCCTTCCCCGGCAACGTGCGCGAGTTGCGCAACATCGCCGAATACGCCGTCACCCTGTGCCACGGTGAAACGGTGATGCCCGCGCACCTGCCCGCCTATCTCTTCCAGGCCAAGGCAGAGGCCCGCCGCGCCGAGCGCGAGCGCAGGGCCGGGCGCGCCCTGTCACCCCTGTCGCCTCTCGCCGACAACGAGCAATCCGCCGCGCAGCAGGGCATGCCCGGCGATGCGGCCGAACCCCTGGCCCGGGCCAGCGTCAGCGACCTGGAGCGCCGCCTTATCGCGGACGCCCTGCACCGCACCGGCAACCGCCGGGGCGAGGCGGCCGAACTGCTGGGCTGGGGCCGTTCCACCCTGTGGCGCAAGATGAAACAGTACGGGATGTGCTGATATGCCCGCCACCCTGCTCATACCCCTGTACCGCGACGAGATCGCGCCCCGCTTCGACCTGGCGGGAGAAGCCCTGCTGGTGCACCTGGACGCCGACGGCGCGGAGCTTTCCCGTTCCAGCGTGCTGCTGGCCCACGCCTCGTCCGAAGAGCTGTGCCGCATCGCGCTGGAAGAAAAGGTACGCGCGGTGATCTGCAACGGCATCGACGACGAATTCTGGCAGTACCTGCGCTGGAAGCGCATCGAGGTCATCGACAACGTCATGGGTCCGGCGGACGAGGCCATCGCCCGGTTCCGGGCCGACGTGCTGCGCCCCGGCGACATCCTGTTCCACAGGAGCGAGCTGTGAGCCGCTTCGAGCACTTCCGCAGCCTGTTCCGGACCATGCTGGACGTGCCGGAAGAAATCGCGCCGGAACGCTACCGCGCCCTGCGCCGCAAGATCACCCTGCTGCTGACCACGGCCGCCGTGGTGCCGCTGGTCATCCTGTCGGCCATCAACTACCACCAGTACCGCGCCACCCTGACACGCGAAATCGTCACCCCCGTGCGCGGGCTGGTGAACAAGACCCGCCATTCCTTCGAGCTGTTCCTGGCGGAGCGCGCCTCCACGGTCAGCCTCATCTCGCAGGTGTACAGCCCGGCCGAGCTTTCCGACGAACGCAACCTGAACCGCATCTTCCGCGCGGTGAAGGGCGAATTTCCCGGCTTCATCGATCTTGGCCTCATCGACGAGAAGGGCGTGCACGCCAGCTACGTGGGCCCGTACAACCTCAAGGGCAAGGACTACTCCACGGCGGACTGGTACCAGCAGACCCGGGTCAAGGGCGTGTACGTCAGCGACGTGTTCATGGGCTTCCGGCGCTTTCCGCACATCGTCATCGCCGTGCAGCGCATGACCGACGACGGCCACTCGTGGGTGCTGCGCGCCACCATCGACACCGGGCAGTTCGACCGGCTCATCGCCTCCATGGGGCTGGAGCCGGAAAGCGACGCCTTCATCGTGAACACCGCCGGGGTGCTCCAGACCCCTTCGCGCTTCTACGGCAAGGTGCTGGACGAACTGCCCATGCCCATGCCGCCCATGACCTATGAAACGGCCACCCTGGAAACCACCGACCCGGCCGGGCGCGACGTGTTCATCACCTACACCTACTTCCAGCACGCCGATTTCGTGCTGATGGCGGTGAAGCCCCGCGCCGAGATTTTCAAGCCCTGGACCACGCTGCGCAGCGACCTGATCCTGCTTTTCGTCACCAGCGTGGCGCTGATCCTGTCCGTGGCCTTCGGCCTCACCGACCTCCTGGTGCGGCGCATGCGCGCCAGCGACGAACGGCGCATCGCGGCCTTCGTGCAGATGGAGCACACCCAGAAGCTGTCCTCCATCGGGCGGCTGGCCGCCGGGGTTGCCCACGAGATCAACAACCCGCTGGCCATCATCAACGAGAAGGCTGGCCTGGCCTCAGACCTCATGGAACTGGCCAGGGACTTTCCGGAGCGCGACCGCTTCCGCGCTCTGGTGGACGCCATCCTGCGCTCGGTGGAGCGCTGCCGTTCCATCACCCACCGGCTGCTGGGCTTTTCGCGCCGCATGGACGTGAACATAGAGCAGTTGGACGTCAACGACGTGCTCAAGGAAACCATGAGCTTCCTGGAACAGGAGGCCCTGCACCGGTCCATCACCACCTCGGCCAGCCTCGACCAGGCCATGCCGCGCATCGCCTCGGACCGGGGCCAGTTGCAGCAGGTATTCCTGAACATCCTGAACAACGCCTTCGCCGCCGTGCCGGACGGTGGTTCCGTGACGCTGGCCACCTGGCTGCGCGACCCGGACACGGTGGGCGTCTCCATCAAGGACAACGGCAAGGGCATGTCCGACGAGGTGCTTCGCCACATCTTCGAACCGTTCTTCACCACCAAGAAGACTTCGGGCACCGGCCTTGGCATGTTCATAACCTACGGCATCATCAGGCGCCTTGGCGGCGACATCGCGGTGCAGAGCAAGGAGGGCGCGGGCACCACCGTGACCGTGTTCCTGCCCGTGAAAGCCGCGCCAACGGCCACCCTGGGGAGCTAGCATGCAGGAACTGAAGGTTCTGCTCGTGGACGACGAGGAAGAGTTCGTCACAACCCTGGCCGAGCGGCTTTCGCTGCGCGGCATGGTCACGCGCATCGCCACCGACGGCGAGCAGGCCCTGCGCGCCGTGGAGGCGGACCCGCCCCACGTGGTGGTGCTGGACCTGATGATGCCCGGCATCAAGGGCACCGAGGCCCTGCGCCGCATCAAGGCCGGGCACCCCACCGTGCAGGTCATCCTGCTCACCGGGCACGGCAGCGCGCGCGACGGCATCGAAGGCATGAAGCTGGGCGCGTTCGACTACCTGATGAAGCCGCTGCGGCTGGAAGACCTGCTGGAAAAGCTGCACGAGGCGGGCAGGCTGGCCCACGCCGCCCAGGGCAACAGTTAGCCCCTGCACGAGCGCATCCCGGCACAACGCACCGCACAGGAAACACGGCATGGCACACGACGACACCCCCCGCATGGACGCCCCGGCCCACATGGACGGAAGCGACGCGGCCCACGAATGCGTGGGCTGCCTTGCCGCCTCGGCCACCCACGAACTGCAGAACGCCCTGGCGGTGATCCGCGAATCGGCCGGGCTGATGCAGGATCTCGTGTCCCTGTGCGGCGAAGGGCTGCCCCACCGCGACCGGCTGTGCACCATGCTTTCGCTGATCCAGGAACAGGTGGCGCGCGGGGGCGACCTTGCGTGGAACCTGAACCGGCTGGCCCACGCCTGGGAAGAGGACGGCGAATCCGCCCGCGAGCTTTCCACAGTGCTTGAGGAATTCGTGGCCCTGGCCCGGCGCGGCTGCGCCATGCGCGGGGTGCAACTTTCGCAAGGGGATGGCCCGGCCGTGCGCGTGAGCGCACCCGGCCTTGCCCTGCGCGCCAGACTGCTGCGGGCCGTGCGCTGCTGCCTGGGCGAGGGGCTGGCGGATGGCGCCGCGCCGCAGGGCAGGCCCGCCACCGGCGGCATGCTGGTGCTGCGCACGGCCATGCGTGACGGCACGCCGGGCGTGGAACTGGATTTCACCCCGCCCGGGGCGCTGTCCGGCTCCGGAACGACGGAGCTTTCCACGTCCAGCGCCGACATAGCGCGTTGCATGCGGGCGTGCGGGGCGGATGTGCGGCAGACGGAAGGGGCGCAACTGCGCTTCTTTCTGCCCTGCCCCAACTGCACCGCATGATGCAGACGATATTTTCCGCTTTCGCGTTGCAACGGTTTCAGCTACGATATAGCCAACTGCTCTCCTGAAACATTTGTCTCACGCTGCGGCAACATCCTGCCGCCACGGCACAACGGAGGAACGTATGGCAACACTTCGTGAAACGCTGGAACGCTGCTTCGCAGCCGTGGCCTTCGCCGATGCGGCGGAACACGGCGAGGCCATGCGCATGGCGGGCGTCACCGCCACCCCCGCATGCGCCGGGCGGCTTGAAGATGTCTTCGCGGCCGTGGCCTTCGCCGAGGCCGACTGCCACGACGCGGCCCTGGAAATGATGGGATGCGCGCGCCCCGCGCGCCGGGTCATTCACAACAGTTTCCTGGACAACGTGGGCCTTGGCGACGTGGCCGTGTGCTACGGCGTGGCGCCCATTTAGCGCATGAACAGTTAAGATGCACCGCGCGGCGGCTTCGCCACCGCCGCGCGGGTTTGCGGACCGAGTTTCACCCGAACCCGAAGGAGAGCAGTCATGAAGGGTATCAAGGTATTGCTGGTGGACGACGAGGAAAATTTCGTCCGCACGCTGGCCGAGCGCATGTCCATGCGCGACGCCGGGGCCACCGTTGCCCTGAACGGTGAAGAAGCCCTGCAGATGGTGTCCTCCGGCGAAGTGCCCGACGTCATGGTCCTCGACCTGCGCATGCCCGGCATCGACGGCATGGAAGTGCTGCGCCGCGTCAAGAAGGCCTACCCGCAGGTACAGGTCATCGTGCTGACCGGCCACGGCACCGAAAAGGACGAGGAAGAAGCCCGCCGCCTGGGGGCCTTCGAATACCACAAGAAGCCCGTGGACATCGACATCCTGGTGCGCGACATCCGCCGCGCCTTCCGCGAGAGGGTCGAGGACGCCATGGTGGCCGCCACCTTCGCGCAGGCGGGCGACTTCGACAACGCCCGCAAGATCCTTGACGAAGACAAGGAGTAGCGGCGCGGGCTTGCCCGCCCGCGGGTGGCATGATGCGCGCCCTGCTCGTTGACGACGAGACGGCATTCGCCGAGCTGCTGGCCGAACGGCTGCGCGCGCGGGGCATTGCCGTGCGCACGGCCTACGACGCCGAATCCGCGCTCGCGCTTCTGGACGCGGGCGAGGAGTTCGACGTGGCCGTGCTGGACGTGTGCCTGCCCGGGGCCAGCGGCATCGACCTTCTGCGCCGCATGAAGGCGCGCCTGCCGCTGGTCGAGGCGCTGATGCTCACCGGCTCGTCCGACGTGCGCAGCGCGGTCGAGGGCATGCGGCACGGGGCCTTCAACTACCTGCTGAAACCCGCCGACATCGACGATCTGGTGCGCGAGCTGCGCGCCGCCCACGAGCGCAAGCTGCGCCAGGAAGAAAACGCCCGCATGATCGAGGCGGGCAAGCTGGCCTCCATCGGGCGGCTGGCCGAGGGCGTGGCGCACGAGATCAACAACCCCGTGAACATCATGACCAACGCTGCGGGCTGGATCGAGGACCTGCTGGACGAGCCGGACCTTGCATCCAGCCCGCACGCGGCGGAAATGCGCCGCTCGGTGATCCGGATCAAGGCCCAGAGCCGCCGCGTGCGCGAGATAACCCGCAAGCTGCTGTTCTTCGGCAAGGGGTTGGACCCGCGCCCCGGCCCGGTGCGCGCGGCCGATCTGCTGGGCGAGGCCCTGCGCCTGCTGAGCGACCGGGCCGCCGACCTTGGCGTGACGGTGCGGCTGGACGCGCCGCCGGACCTGCCCCTGCTGGTGGCCCCGCCCGTGGAACTGCGCCAGGTGTTCGTGCACGTGGCGGAAAACGCGCTGGACGCGGTGGAATACGCCCAGCCCCCGGCGACGCAGCGCGAGCTTGCCGTCACCGTGCGGGTGGATCTGCCCCCGCCCGGCGACGCAGCCGCCCCCGTTCCCGGCGGCGAACTGTGCATCGCCTTCCACGACACCGGGCACGGCATCGCCCCAGAGGTGCTGCCCCACGTGTTCGAGCCCTTCTTCTCCACCCGGCCGGTGGGGCGCGGCATGGGCCTTGGCCTGTCCGTGGCCGTGGGCGTTGTCACCGCCCTTGGCGGGTTCATCGACGTGGACAGCCGCCCCGGCGACACCACGGTCACCCTGCGCCTGCCCCTGCCGGAAACCCCTGCCGAAGCGGCCCCGCCCACCTGCCAGGGGTAGGCTGGCACGCCGACCCACCACGCCTCCGCAGTGCCCCCCCGAAAAGAACCAGCCACGAGGCAATGCCGCGTGACTGGTGACGTTTCCGCTCGCAATCGAAGGGGGCTACTTTCCGTGCAGGCGGTTCCAACCGCGCACCAACGTTGCCGCGCTGGCCTCCACGCCGCTGCGCGCGGCGTCCCACCGGCCAAAGGCCCGCAAGGGATCAAGCCCGGTGACGGAACACCGCTCCACGAAGCTCAGCAGCCGCGACCCGGTCTCGGAATCGGTCAGTTCGCCGCCCAGGGTGATGTTGCCCATCAGCGCCGCCTTGCCCGCGTCGTCCAGCCGGGTCAGGTCGATGCGTCCGAATGGCGTGTCGTAGGTCCCGTTGCTGGGGGCCACCTCGGTGGGCTGCATGCCGAAGATCATCAGCCGCAGCCGGGCCACGCCGGGGCCGGGCTGGTCGGTCACCTCCCACCCGCCGCGCCGCAGCCCATCCACGAAGATGTCGCGGGTCATGAAGACCATGTTGGCCTTCTCGTCCAGGGACGCGCCCCGGAAGGTTTCGGGATGCTCCTCGCGCAGCACCACATGCTCCATCTGGAATTTCGTGTACCGCCGCAGCAGTTCCGGCTCACGCGCGTAGAGCATGCCCCCGGTGGTGGGGTGTTCCAGCAGGAGCGGCGCGCTTTCCGCCGCTGGCGCGGCCGCCTTGGCATCCCCCTGCGCGGGGGGCTGCCTGCACGCGCACCCCGCCAGCAACAACGCAAGCAACAGAACCAGCAACAGCAGCGCCGGGCGGGGCCGGGCCACGCTACGGACGGAACGCGGGGGCAATGCGGGCATGGAAACCTCCTGGTGGTGTCGCGAAACGGGGTGGCACGGCCAAAGGGGCAATCCCGGACGAGGCCCGGAACCATACGACAACATAGCACCTTTCCGGCGCGTGCGGCAACCGGGCTAGTTTCCCTTTGCGACCATGCCGCGCCGCGCACAATTTCCTTCCCACGGGGGGCGGCATGTGCGAACATCCCTGCATCTCCTTCCACACCCCCTCCGCGCCGCCACCGCCCTCTCCCCCCCCCCGCCGCGCCGCCACCTTCCGCCACGCCATCTCCCTCCGTCGCCGTTCGCAGCAGGTGACGGGCCATGCCCGCCGCACCGCATCGGGGCGGTCAACCGGCCGTCCGCAACCTCCGATCCACCGGGGGCACCCATGGCAGAGCCGTTCCACATCGCGCTCACGTCGGCCGGGGCCGTATCCGGCGGCCCCTATTCCGCCGGGGTCATCGACTTCATCATCGAGGCGCTGGACGCCTGGTACGCGGCCAAGGCGCGCGGCGACCCCGTGCCCGACCACGACGTGCGCATCGACGCCGTGTCCGGCACCTCGGCCGGGGCCGTGGCCGCCGGGCTGTTTCCGGCGGCGGTGATCCGGGGCAGGCGCACCGCGGGCGGGCACACCCCGTCCCTGCTGCGACAGGTGTGGGTGGACAGCCTGGACCTGCGGCACGACGACGGCACCTCGCGCGGTTTCCTGGGCCTGTCGGACATGCAGGACCCCGGCGACGCCATTCCCTCGCTGCTCAATTCCCACCGGCTGGACGCCATCGCGGACGAGGCCTTCGGCTCCCCGTGGGACCCGCGCTTCTCGCCGCCCCCATGGCTGTCCGAGACGCTGCGCGTCATCCTGTGCGTCACCAACCTGCCCGGCGTGCCCTACCGCATCGCCATGCAGGGGTCCGGCCCGGAATCCGGGCACGACATGTTCCAGCATGGCGACCACGGCACGTTCCAGTTCTCGCTTGCCCCACCGGACAAGCCGGGCGTTACCCACGTGGACCCGCACGGCCCCACCGGGTGGAACACCCTGGTCACGTGGGCGCTGGCCAGTTCCGCCTTTCCCGTGGGGCTTGCGCCGCGCTTCCTGTACACCTCGCGCGAGGTCTACGAAGCGCGCATGTGGCCCGGCCTCGACCAGGACGGACGCTGTACGCCGGTGCGCGCCCCCACCCAGCTGCCCACCGGCGACACGCTGCGCTTTCCGGCGGTGGACGGGGGCATGGCCAACAACGAACCCTTCGAGCTGGCCCGGCGCGCACTGGCGGACGACATCTGCACGCGCCTGCCGCGCACGGGCGAAGCGGCCCATTCCGCCGTGGTGCTGGTGGATCCCTTTCCCTCGCCCTTCGATGCGCAGGTCTATCAACGGCAGTGCCAGCTGCGCCCCGACGTGACGGAGGTGGTGGCCCCCCTGCTGTCCGCCATGAAGCAGCAATGCCGCTTCAAGCCCGAGGAACTGGCCCTTGCCGCCGACTCGGCCATCTATTCCCGGTATCTCGTGGCCCCAACCGGCAGCAACGCGCGCGGAACCGTCTACGGCGACGACGCCCTTGCCGGGGCGGGGCTGGGGGCCTTCGCCGGTTTCCTGTCGCTGGCCTTTCGCGAGCACGACTACCAGCTTGGCCGACGCAACGCACAGCAGTTCCTGCGCATGCACTTCACCCTGCCCCTCGCCAACAGCCGGTTCGAGCCCAGCCGGTCGCTCTATGCGGCCAAGGGCGCGCTGGGCGGCCACCTGGTGGCCCGGACCACCGGCGGGGCCAGGGACCATGTGCCCATCATCCCGCTGATGCCCTCCGTGAGCGCCGAGATTCCCCTGCCCGCCTGGCCCAGGCTGCCCGCCGACGAGCTTGCCGCCATCGGCAGGGCCATGCAGCCGCGCCTGAACACCATGGTGGCCCGCCTGGGCCGCAAGACCTGCTGGCCCGCGCGGCTGTTCATGGCCGCCGCGTGGCCCTTTTTGCGCGGCATGGCGCGCCGCAAGATAGTGGAATACATGGACCGCGACTTGCGGGCACGCGGGCTGGTGACCCCATAGGAGAAGGCGGCCCGCCTGCCCCGCGCGCGGCGGCAGGGCGTTGCGCGCCCCGAAAACGGCGGAGGCGGACCGGGTGCCCGGTCCGCCTCCTTTGCGGGAAGGGGGGAGAGAACGTTTTGTGATGCTGAACCAAGGCCGGTTGTCCAGTGGCCGGCCACCCGCGCCGGACATCGCCGCACGTCCGGCGCGGGTGTGGTTGCCGGCGGGCAGGGCGGTCCGCCGCCAAACGGGCCGCCCTGCCTTGCTATGACTAATGTCCGGTAAGTTGCACGCGCCCCTCGATGAGATCCTGCACCACCCCCGGGTCGGCCAGGGTAGAGGTGTCGCCGAAGTCGGAACCCGCGCCCGAGGCGATCTTGCGCAGGATGCGCCGCATGATCTTGCCGCTGCGGGTCTTGGGCAGCCCTTCGGCGAACTGGATGACTTCCGGCGTGGCGATGGGGCCGATTTCCTTGCGCACCCAGGTGCGCAGGGCCGCGCGCAGTTCCTCGGTCTCTTCGGTGCCCGCCGCCAGGGTGACGTAGGCGTAGATGGCCTCGCCCTTGATGGCGTGGGGCATGCCCACCACGGCGGCCTCGGCCACCGAGGGGTGCGAAACCAGTGCCGATTCCACTTCCGCCGTGCCCATGCGGTGCCCGGAAACGTTGATGACGTCGTCCAGCCGCCCCATGACCCAGGTGTAGCCTTCCTCGTCGGTGCGCGCGCCGTCGCCCGATTCGTACATGCCGGGGAAGCGTTCAAAGTAGGTGGACTTGTACCGCTCGGGCGACCCGAACACCCCGCGCAGCATGCCGGGCCACGGCTTGCGGATGACCAGGTGCCCGCCCTCGTTGGGGCCGCAGGGGGTGCCGTCGGGCTTCACCACCGCCGCGTCCACGCCGGGCAGGGGCATGGTGGCCGAGCCGGGCTTGAGCGTGGTGGCGTAGGGCAGCGCGGAAATCATGATGCCGCCGGTCTCGGTCTGCCACCAGGTGTCCACGATGGGCAGGCGGTTATGGCCGATGTGCTCGTGGTACCACATCCACGCTTCGGGGTTGATGGGTTCGCCCACCGAACCAAGAATGCGCAGCGAGGACAGGTCGTGCTTCTGCGTCCAGTGCGCGCCTTCGCGCATCAGGGCGCGGATGACCGTGGGCGCGGTGTAGAAGATGTTGACCCGGAACTTTTCCACGATGTGCCAGAACCGGTCCGGCCCCGGCCACGAGGGCACGCCCTCGAACATCAGCGTGGTGCCGCCAAGGGCCAGCGGGCCGTACACGATGTAGCTGTGCCCGGTGATCCAGCCGATGTCGGCGGTGCACCAGTACACGTCGTCGTCATGCAGGTCGAACACCCACTGGGTGGTGTGGGCCGCGTAGGTAAGGTAGCCGCCGGTGGTGTGCACCACGCCCTTGGGCTTGCCGGTGGAACCGCTGGTGTACAGGATGAACAGCATGTCCTCGCTGTCCATCTTGGCGCACGGGCAGGCGGAATCAAGGGTGCGGTCGGCCATCACCTCGTGCCACCACAGGTCGCGGCCTTCGCGCATGGCGCAGCCCGAGTGCGCGCGGTCGACCACCACCACCTTTTCCACGCTGGGGCAGTCCTTCAGGGCCTCGTCCACGTTGACCTTGAGCGGGATGGACCGGCCCGCGCGCAGCACGGCGTCCGCCGTGACCACCACCCTGGCCTCGCAGTCCTGGATGCGGTTCTGCAGGCTGACGGCCGAGAACCCGGCGAAAACTATGGAATGCACCGCCCCGATGCGCGCGCAGGCCAGCATGGCCACGGCCAGCTCGGGAATCATGGGCATGTACAGCGCAACGCGGTCGCCCTTCTGCACGCCAAGGTTGCGCAGCACGGACGAAAACCGGCACACCTCGTCGTAGAGCATCTGGTAGGTCAGCACGCGCACGTCGTCTTCCGGCTCGCCCTGCCAGATGATGGCGGCCTTGTTGCGGCGGCCGTTGACCAGATGGCGGTCCAGGCAGTTGTACGCCACGTTCAGCTTCGCGCCCGTGAACCATTCGATGCGCGGGGCGTGCATGTCCGCGTCCATCACCTTGTCCCACGGGGTGAACCAGTCCAGCAGCTGCTTTGCCCGGTCGCCCCAGAAGCCTTCGGGGTCCTTGTCGGCGCGTTCGCGGTGGGCGAGGTATTCGTCCATGCCGTTCACGTGCGGGCGGCGGCGATCACCGGAAGGCGCGGCGGGCGGCGCGAAGTGGCGCTTTTCGTCCATCATGCTTTCGATCTTGTCGGACTTGTTCTGGCTCATGGCCGGTGCCTCCCGTTCGTTTGGCGGTATGCCGGTGTTCCGGTCTTTTCGTGGCGGCCCTGCCCGTTCTTGCGGCGGGGCGTGGCCCACGGCCCTTGTCTAGCCCCGTGCAGTGACCATGCGAAAGGGCGCGCCACCCCCTTTTCGGTGAACGGTCATCCCGCGCCGGTGAAATTGACTTTTTGCCGGTGGACGGAAAGAATGCCCTGAATGGTGCGCCCCATGAACGGCGCATGACGGCCCGTCACCGGACGGGGACGGCACGCCGGAGCGGCGCGGCGGCATGACCGCACACCGCGCGGCCCTGCTCTTTCCGCCCGCACTGCCGCCGCCAACGCGCACCGCCACGTCGCCGGGCATCCGCCCGGCGCGCCCGCACCTGCCCGCACGCGGCGGCACGACGGAAGGGGGTTCGCACGGTGTCCACGCAATCGTCCCTTGAGCAGATGTTCAAGCCCAATTCCGTGGCCGTCATCGGGGCCACGTCCACGCCGGGCGAGCCGGGCTGCATCATCATGAACAACCTGATGTCCGGCACCTTTCTGGGGCCGGTGCTGCCGGTGAACGAAACGGGCGAGGCCGTGGCGGGCATGCCTGGCCACACCGCCATCGACACCCTGCCGCTGACGCCCGACCTCGCCATCATCTGCTCCCCGCCCGAAACCATTCCCGGCTACATAGAAGAGCTGGGCAAGCGCGGCACCCGCGCCGCCGTGATCATGAGCCGGGGGTTCTTCCGCTTTGACCGCGAACGGCGCGAAGTGCAAAAGGCCGCCCTGTTGCAGGCCGCGCGGCGCTGGGGCGTGCGGGTGCTGGGGCCGAACTGCCTGGGGTTCATCACGCCATCGGTGGGGGTGAACGCCAGCCTTGCCCCGCGAGAGGCGCTGCCCGGCAAGGTGGCCTTCCTCTCGCAGTCCGACTCGCTGTTCACGTCCGTTCTGGACTGGGCCACGTCCAAGGGCATCGGCTTTTCGCACTTCATCGCCCTGGGCGACCGCTACGACGTGCACTTTCACGACGTGCTGGACTACCTGAACAGCGACGTGAACACCCGCGCCGTGCTGCTGTACATAGAGACCATCGACAGCGCCCGGCGCTTCATGTCGGCCGCGCGCGCGCTGGCCCGCAACAAGCCGGTGCTGGTGATAAAGGCGGGCCGGTCAGAGGCGGCGGCCATGGCTGCGGCCGCGCATTCCGGCATGCTGCTGGGCGCGGACGAGGTGTACGACGCCGCCTTTCGCCGGGCGGGCATGCTGCGGGTGGCCGACATCGACGCCATGTTCGACACGGTGGAAACGCTGGCCCTGGCCAAGCCCCTGAAGGGCGACCGGCTGGCCATCCTGACCAACGGCGGCAGCCCCGGCTTTCTGGCCACCGACGCCCTGTTGCAGGGGCGCGGCAAGCTGTCCGAACTTTCCGACCAGACCTGCCAGGCGCTGGACAACGAGCTGGGGCGCGACTGGTCGTACTGGAACCCGCTGATCGTGCGCAGCTCCGCCGACGGGGCCATGTACGCCAAGGCGCTACAGATATTGCTGGACGACAGGGGCGTGGACGCCGTGCTGGCGATGCACGTGCCCACCTTTTCCGTGCCCAGCGACGAGGTGGCGGGCGCGGTCATAGAAGTGGCCCGGCGCGGGCGCAAGCCGGTGCTGACAAGCTGGCTGGGCATAGACGACGCGGCGGAGGCCCGCCGCAAGTTCGCCGCCGCCGGGGTGCCCAGCCACTTCACGCCGGACAACGCGGTGCGCGCCTTCCTGAACATGGTGGAGTACCGGCGCAACCAGGACACCCTGATGGAAACGCCGCCCTCGCTGCCCGAGGCCTTCAACCCCGACGTGACGGCGGCGCGCATGGTGGTGAACGACGCGCTGGAGGCCAAGCGCATGCTGCTGACCCCGGCAGAGGCCCACGCCGTGCTCACCGCCTATGGCATACCCGTGGCCGAGACGCGCCATGTGAAGACCCCGCGCGAGGCCGTGGCCGCCGCCGCCGAGATCGGCTACCCCGTGGCGCTGAAGGTGGAATCGCCCGACGTGCCGCGCACCTCGCTGGCCGGGGGCGTTGCCCTCAATCTTTCCAGCGACGAAGAAGTGATGGACGCCGCCCTGTCCACCGCCAACAACGTGTGCGACCAGGTGCCCGGCGCGCGCATGGAAGGCTATGCCGTGCAGCGCATGTGCCGTCTGGCCGAGGCGCACGAACTGGCCGTGGAAACCGCCACCGACCCGGTGTTCGGCCCCATCATCCGCTTTGGCCAGGGCGGGTCCATGGCAGAGGTGCTGGCCGACCGCCAGACCGCCCTGCCGCCGCTAAACATGGGCCTTGCGCAGGAACTGGTGTCGCGCACGCGGGTGTACCGCCTGCTGCGCGGCAGCGGCCACAAGGCCCACGTGAATCTGGACGCCGTGCGCCTGCTGCTGTGCAAGGTGTCGCAGCTGATCATCGACATTCCCGAAATCTTCGAGATGGAGATAGACCCGCTGTTCGTGGACGGCGACGGCGTGGTGGCGCTGGATGCGCACATGCGCATTGCCTGGTCCACCACCACCGGCACGGACCAGCTGGCCATCCGCCCCTACCCGCGCGAGCTTGAGGAATGCGTGACCCTGCGCGACGGGCGGCACGTGGACCTTTTGCCCATCCGCCCGGAAGACGAGCCGGAGCACTGGGAATTCGTGGAGAGTCTATCGGCTGAAGACAAGCGGTTCCGCTTCTTCGGCAACGTGGCCAAGCTGCCCCGCGCCGAGATGGTGAAGCTGACCCAGATCGACTACGACCGCGAAATGGCATTCATCGCCAAGGGGCCGGACAACGAAGGGGTGACGCGCACGCTGGGCGTGGTGCGGGCCATGGTGAGCACCGACAACAGCGAGGCGGAATTCGCCGTGGCCGTGCGGTCCGACCTGAAACGGCAGGGCCTGGGCAAGCTGCTGATGCAGAAGATCATCCGCTACTGCAAGGCGCGCGGCACCAAGCGCATTGTGGGCGCTGCCCTTGGCGACAACAAGTCCATGGCCGAACTGGCACGGTCGGTCGGATTCATCGTCAGCAAGGACTACGACGAGGACATCTGGCAGCTGGACTTGCCGTTGGAGGATGGGAAGGGGGAAGGCGAATAACAGCCCGCCCCTGCGCCATCCTCCGTACCACGCCTACTCATCCGGATTTTCGAGTACGAAACTGTTCAAAACTGCCCTGCACAGCGGCGCGATTTTTTCAAACTCTGCTTGTATACCCCGCGCATTCTCAACGCCACCAGCGTGGCACGTCAGCTGGACGAAATTCCCGTAGGGAAAAAATTGATACTCCAACATCCGTTGCATATACGTCATCCCCGCACGTTCCATCCGGACATCTTGCATCACCCAGAAGCCTGGAATACCTTCTATAGTAAATGTTCCTGCCGAAATATATCGCGCGCCTTCCTCGAGGGCATCCTTTATTCTTCCGGATTCAACAAAGCTCTCTATTTCATGCTTTTCTGGGCTAAAACCATCTGCATTCTTGATTACAAGCGTAATCATATTCAATCCATCACCGTTTTCACTCACCCATTTCTGCACAATATGAGGCCTGTCACCGTCAAAAGCAGCCCACGATATCGGCAAATTCATCCGCAATCTTGTTCCATGAGCCTTGGCATGATCTTTTGTGTTATACGCCTGCTTGAAACCATCCACAAATTCACCCACAGGGTTTTTTGCATACTGCACGGCAAGCATATACTCCAACACGGGGCTGTATATGTTGCCATTCGCCCTACCCTTAACCTCTTCTATGAACGCTTGCGCATCGCTTCTTGAAAAGTTCCCACTGAATACAGCATCACGTATTTGCCTTTTGGCGTCGATAGACCTCGCCCTCAGCCCCTCACTCCCCCCCATGTTATCAAGCTCACTCTCGATATTCTTTTTCACCTCTGGAAATGTGACTTCAAATTCTAACGCTGCAATCTTTGCATCTTTTTGCATGTCTGGAAATTTTTCAGCCACCGCATCAAGATATGCATCTTGACTCACCAAAAAGCCATACGCCTGCGCAACCCCAATCATAGATTTTTTTGTAACGCTCAATGCTGCTGCATCATGCACCGACAGTAAGCAAAACAGTCCGGCAACAATACCGCATGCTATTCTATACATTTCATCACACCCCTGTGTCATTGCACAGAATAAAAACATATCGCCTAAAATCACCAAAACACCACAAAAACCACCATCAACAAAACTTCAACACATCCACACAGCTATCCAAACACAACCATAGTGCACACAACTATAGTGGCCATTCCCCCTTTCTTTAATCGCTCACCACCATCGACAAACCTTTATACCATAATATTTTCAAGAGAAACAGAAAAGTCCGCCGAAATCAGCGGACTTTTCTGTTTCTGCAGCTTCTCTTGCCTTACAGTATAAAATCGTTCGATAAAAAGTTCGACCGCCTGTCCCGGATGATGCTGGTCAGAATCTCCTTGTTGGCGTCGCTGCCCTTGGCCGCCACCAGCGTGCGGATGGAGAAGCAGCGCAGCGCATCGCTGACCGAAAGGGTGCCCTCGGCGGAATCCTTGCGGCCGGTAAAGGGAAAGGTGTCCGGCCCGCGCTGGCACTGGCTGTTGATGTTCACCCGGCACACCTGGTTGACCATGGGGTCGATCAGCCGGGCCACGTCGTCCGGGTCGTTGCCGAAAATGCTCAGCTGCTGCCCGTACTGCGACCCCACCACGTAGCGCACCGGCGTTTCTATGTCCGTGAAGGGGATGACGGGTATCACCGGGCCAAACTGCTCCTCGTGGTACACGCGCATCTGCGGCGTGGCCGGGCAGACCACCGTGGGGTGGTACAGGGTTTCGGCGTGGGTGCCGCCGCCGCTGTTGGCCACCTTGCCGCCGTGGGCGGCGGCGTCCCGCACCAGGTCGTCCAGATAGGCCGACTTGCCGGGCACCGGCAGCGGGGTGATGCGCACCCCCTCGTCCCACGGCATGCCGATGCGCAGCTTGCGGATGCCCTCGTCCATGCGGGCCAGAAACTCCTCCAGCCGTTTTTCATGCACGAACAGCATCTTCAGCGCGGTGCAGCGCTGCCCGTTGAACGAGAACGAGCCTTGCAGCGCCTCGGCCACGGTCAGGTCCATGTCCGCGCAGTCCAGCACGATGCCCGCGTTCTTGGCGTCCAGCCCCAGCACGCAGCGCAGCCGGTGCGGGTGCGGGTGGGCAAGGCGCAGCGCGTCCGCCGCCGTGCTGGACCCGATGAACGCCAGCACGTTGATGCGGCCCGACGCCATGATGGGCTTCACGATGCGCCGGTCGCCATGCAGGATGTTCACCACCCCGGCGGGAAAGGCGTCGCGGAAGGCTTCCATCAGCGGCGAATACAGCAGCCGCCCCAGGCGCGGCGTTTTCACGATGACCGGGTTGCCCATGATCAGCGCGGGCATCAGCGTGCAGAAGGTTTCGTTCAGCGGGTAGTTGTACGGCCCCATGCACAGCACCGGCCCCAACGGCGCGCGGCGTATCTGCGCGTAGATGCCTTTCTCGATGACGAAGCGCGACGAGGCGCGGTCCAGATCCTTCAGCGCGTCGATGGTGTCGCGCAGGTACTCCATGGTGCGGTCGAATTCGCCGCTGGCGTCCTGCCACGACTTGCAGATTTCCCACATCATGATGCGCACCACCTCGGTGCGCCGCGCCGCCATGCGCCGGGCAAAATCCTCCACGTGGCGGATGCGCTCGGCCACGCCCATGGTGGGCCATGCGCCCATGCCGTCGGCCCAGGCGCGGTCGGCGGCGTCCACGGCGCGCAGGGAGGCGGCCTCGTCAAGGATGGGGCAGCGGCCCAGCAGGCGCGGGGTGAAGCCGCCCGTGCCGCCAGTCCCGTCAATCTCGCCGATGGGCGAGAACACCTGCTGCATCTCGCCGGGCCATTCCTCCAGCTTGCCGCCGATGAGGCAGGTGCGCTGCTCTATGGGCGCAAAGGCGTGGGCGGCTTCCGGCAGGGGCTGCCCGGCCACGGGAAACAGCGCGCGCAGGCTTTCGGGGGTATGGACGGCGGCAGGGCTGGCGGCAGAAGAGCCCGCGGTTGAGACGGTCGGCTGGGACGACATGCGAAACTCCTTCATCCGGCGGCGGGCCGGGCTGCGGGGCGGCGAACGGTGTGGAAGCGGCCATGGAGGCCATGCGCTGCCAACATAGCAGGCTTGCGCACCGATGGCAGCAGGGAAGGCGGGCGGGCGATGAGAATGAGGAAGAAGGAAACAGAGCGCGGGGCAGGCATCAGCAGCCCCCGCCCCACAAGCAACACACCGCAATGCCATAACAATATCTGTTTTGAAGCAATACAGCCACGCAACGCCACCGCATCATCGCAACTTGCAAAACTTCACATCCGGTAGTACCACACTGCACAATGCACAGCACTACCCGAAAATCTCCATCCACGTCGCGCCATATAGCCCCTGCCACGCCTGGGCATGTCGTCGATGCATGGAAAGACCTTATCCTGTTCACCGATGCGCGCGGCATCATCATGGAAGTACGCGGGCATCCCATTGCCTGCGCGGGCAGCACGCCTCGTCCCGGCCAGTCGTTCTGGAAGGCCCTGGGACTTGGCGGCCGCTCGACGGACGACGCCCTGCGCCGCTACCCCCCGTTGTCCATCCACGAAATCCACCGCGCCGGGCGCACCTTTCTGCTGCGCATCATGCCCCTGCCCCCGGCCATCGCCCCCCGGGGCGGGCTGGTGGTCGTGGCCACGGACAACCACTCCATGCACGCGCTCTACCGGCGCTACGAACAGCGCCTGCACGACCACATCTCGGCCTGGGCTGATTCGGTCACCCTGTTCAACGCGCTGTTCGACACCGCCAAGGACGCCACCTTCCTGATGAACGAGGCGGGCGTGATCATTGCCGCCAACCCGGCCGCCCTGCGCAGGCACGCCGGGGACACGCCAACAGGACCCGCAGGGCCAGACGGACCAGCACCAACCAGACCAGCCGGATCAGCCAGACCAGACGAAACAGACGGGGCGGAATTCGCGGGCACCGCCGTGGACGCGTTGCTGGCGCGGCGGGCACGCCCCATGGTGCGCAAGGCCATGCGCGCGTTGCGTCCCAACGGGCAGTGGACACGCACGCTTGCCGCCCGCGACGCCGAAGGCGCCACCTTTCCGGCAGAGGCCACCCTGCGCCGCATCGCCTTTCAGGGCGGCAGCCTGTTCCAGCTTATCCTGCACGACCTGTCCGAACGCGTGGAATTGCAGGATTCGCTGCGCGACCGCATGGCCGAGGTAAAGGAAATGAATATCGCCCTGCGCCAGGTCTTGCGGTCCGTGGAAGAAGAACGGCAGGAAATGCTGCGCACCCTGCACACCCGCATGAAGCGGCGCATGCTGCCCGCGCTGGACAAGATTGCCCGCGCCGAAACCGCAGAGGTACGCGAAGGCTACCGCAACCTGCTCGCCGAACAACTGGCGGGGATGGTGGGCGAGCCGGACGGGTCAAATGGACCGGGCGGGGCGGACGGCGGAAACGACCCCGCACTGCTGGGCCTGACCCCGCGCGAACTGGAAGTGTGCCGCCTGATCCAGCTTGGCCGCAGCGGGAAGGAAATAGCCGACCTGCTGGGCATCTCGTTCGAAACAGCCCAGACCCACCGCAAGAACATCCGCAAAAAGCTGGGACTGCGCGGCAGCACCACGTCGCTGCAAACCCACTTGCAACAGGGGCCGTCGCTGCTTTGAGGCCGGGTCCCTCACGCCGCTGCCCCTCCCTTACCTGGCGTCTGTTGCGCCCGCCCCGACTGGCCAGACTGACCAAACCGGCAAGACTGGCAAGACTGACAAAGCGGGCACGCCCACCAGGACCGGTGCGCCCGCTGCGCCACACCCCGCCCGCCCTGTCCCGCCTGTCCCGCTCCGGCCCACGCCCCTTCCCCGTCCGCTCCGTCCGGCTAAATCCCCCCGGCCTTCCGTCGCACATGCCCCCGCAGCAGCGAAAGCACCCTCCCCATCGGGTACGCCGCCATACCCGACACGTAACCCATATCCCCCTCTTGCCCATCATGTCGCACCATGCCAGCATTGCGACATGATGCGACACTGTTCTCCATTCACGCCGCAGCACTCAGAAAAAATTCCCACAAATACGCACGCTGCAACCAAGCATCGGTGACCATCCGGCAAACGTGCGTCGCGGCTATGCAGTCCATGCCATCGTCATTACCACGCCATCAATGCGGCACTGCGTGCATCACACACGCCATTTCCGCTCCAACCATCCAATCACCATCAACAAAGGAGCATTCATGAACATTCCCACCCAGGCGGCGCTCCTGCGGCCCGGCCCATCGCCGCTGCCGCGACTGTTCTCCCTGATCTCGCTGCTGGCCCTGCTGGTGCTGGCCCTCACGGCCTGTTCCAGCCCCCCGCCCACCGGGCTGGAACGGGTAAAAAAGGCAGGAAAGATCAGCTTCGCCATGAGCGGCGGCTATCCGCCCTTCAACTTCTACGACACCACCAACACCCTTACCGGCTTCGACGTGGACGTGGCCGCCGAGGTGGCCAAACGCCTTGGCGTCACCTCGGCCCCGGTCACCACGGATTGGAGCGGCATCATCGAGGGGCTGCGCTCCGGCGCGTACGACGGCATTCTGGGCAGCATGGCCGTGACGGCAGAGCGCGGCAAGGTCGTCGATTTCTCCACGCCCTACTACTACTCGGGCGCGCAACTCATGGTGCGCAAGGGCGCGCCGTTCGCCACGCCCGCCGGCCTTGCTGGCAAGACCATCGGGGTGGTCACCGGCACCACCTTCGCCGACGACGCCAAGGCCCTCGGCGCGGGTGAGGTGCGCCTGTACAAGGACGACAACCAGACCCTGATGGAACTTTCCACCGGCGTGGTGGACGGGGTGATCACCGACCGCGTGGTGGGCGTCACCGCCATGCAGGGCGGCAAGTTCGACGTGGTGGCGCTGGGTTCGCCGCTGCGCAGCGAGGACATCGCCGTGGCCTTCCGCAAGGGCGACGACACCCTGCGGGCAGAAGTGGACCGCATCCTTGCCGCCATGCACGCCGATGGAACCCTGACGAAGCTCAGCGAAAAATGGCTGCACAGCGACATCACCAAACGGTAGGCCGGGCGGAGCGCGCGCGCCGTGGCGTCCGACGGGACGGTCGGCCCCATGACCATCACCATGGCTGGCGTCACCCCCGGCGCGACGCCGCGGCCCGCGTTCCCCGCCCCGCTCGCCCCATCCCCACCATCCCTGATGCCGCAACCGCCGGATACGGGAGGCAGGAACCATGAACTTCGACCTGAACGCAGTGGCCCATTACCTGCCCTACTTCCTGCCCGCCGCGTGGATGACCATCGAAATCACCGTGCTGGGCATCCTGCTGGGCACGGCACTGGGGCTGGCCGCCGCACTGCTGCGCCTGTCCGGCCGGTGGTGGCTGCAACTGCCCATGCGCGCCTACATCTACCTTATCCGGGGCACGCCGCTGCTGCTGCAACTGCTGTTCATCTACTTCGGCCTGCGCGGACTGGCGGGCTTCAGCGCGCTGACCTCTGCCGTGCTGGCGCTGGGCATCCATAACGGGGCTTACGTGGCCGAAATCTTCCGGGGGTCCATAATCTCCATTGCCGCCGGGCAGATGGAGGCCGCCCGCAGCCTGGGCATGACCCGGCACCGGGCCATGGTGCGCATCGTGCTGCCGCAGGCGCTGCGGCGGGCCATTCCCGCGCTGGGCAACCAGTTCATCATTGCCCTCAAGGATTCGTCGCTGGCCAGCACCATCACCATCAACGAACTCTTGCTGAAGGCGCAACAGCTGGCCTCGTCCAACTTCCTGATGATGGAAATGCTGGCCGTGGCCGCCATGTTCTACCTGTTCTACACTGCCCTGTTCAGCTGGCTGCTGGGCAGGCTGGAGGCGCGTCTTGGCGTGTCCGGGGCCTGAGGCGGCATCCGGCGATGCCGCATCCGCCCCCCTCGCACACGACACGGCGCAGGCCCCGAAAGGAGGCACCATGAACGATACCGCCACATCAGACCCATCGAGCATAACCGGCACAACGCCCGTCATCGACATTCAGGGGCTGCACAAGTGGTTCGGCGACACCCACGTACTGCGCGGCGTGGACCTGCAGGTCATGCCGTCCGACGTGGTGGTGCTGATCGGCGCCAGCGGCTCCGGCAAAAGCACCCTGCTGCGCTGCGTGAACCGCCTGGAAACCCATGACGAAGGCGATATCCGCATCTCGGGCGAACCCGTGCGCGGCGACGAACGCTACATCAACGCCCTGCGTGCCCGCGTGGGCATGGTGTTCCAGCACTTTCACCTGTTCCCGCACATGACCGCACTTGGCAACGTCATGGAGGGTCCAACCCAGGTGCGCGGCATGCCCCCGGCACAGGCCACCGACATGGCGCTGGGACTACTGGACCGCGTGGGGCTGGCCGACAAGGCCGACGCCTATCCCGCAACCCTTTCCGGCGGGCAGAAGCAGCGCGTGGCCATTGCCCGCGCGCTGGCCATGCAGCCCGAGGTGATGCTGTTCGACGAACCCACATCGGCCCTGGACCCGGAACTGGTGGGCGAGGTGCTGGCCGTCATGCGCGGGCTGGCCGACGAAGGCACCACCATGATGGTGGTGACCCACGAAATGGGCTTCGCGCGGGAGGTGGCGGACGTTGTTGCCTACATGGACGAAGGGGCCATCGTGGAGATGGGGCCGCCCGAGCAGATATTCGACGAACCCGCCATGGAACGCACCCGCCGCTTTCTGGGGCAGATCCTTTAGCTGGCCCTTTTAGCACCCGGCCTTGCACCCGGCCCGCCCGTCACGCCCCGGCCCGGCCCCATGCATCGGGCGCATCCGCAGCAGGCCATGGACTCACGTACTCCGGGCGGGGCACATCGGGCGCATCCGGCTCATTCACCCCTGGCAAAGGAGGCTTCCTTGAACATACCCGCGTTACACCACCACCCCGGCACTCTGCGAACCGCCCCGGCGACCCAGCTTGCCGACATGACCGACGACCCGCGCTGGCACGACTGGCGCTGGCACATCCGCAACGCCGTGCGCAACGTGGCCGATTTCGAGCGCGCTCTGGGCATACGCTTCACGCCCGAGCAGCGGCAGTTGCACCAACGCACGCTGGAACGCTTTCCCATGTCGGTGACGCCCTACTACCTGTCGCTCATCGACACGGAACACCACGCAACCGACCCGGTGTTCCTGCAATCCTTCCCCTCGTCCGGCGAGCTGGTGGTGGGGCCCCACGACATGGCCGACCCCTTGCACGAGGACAGCGACAGTCCGGCACCCGGCATCACCCACCGCTACCCGGACCGGGTGCTGTTCCACGTCAGCAACACCTGCTCCATGTACTGCCGCCACTGCACCCGCAAACGCAAGGTGGGCGACGTGGACTCCATTCCCTCGCGCGGCGACCTGGAACAGGGGCTGGAGTACATCCGCAACACCCCGCAGGTGCGCGACGTGCTGCTGTCCGGCGGCGACCCGCTGATGCTGTCCGACGACATGCTCGACTGGCTGCTGACCGAAGTGGAATCCATCGACCATGTGGAGGTGGTGCGCATCGGCACCCGCATGCCGGTGGTGCTACCCTTCCGCATCACCAGCGACCTCGTGGACATGCTGCGCACCCATCACCCGTTGTGGCTGAACACCCACTTCAATCACCCGCGAGAAATCACCCCCGACGCCAGCCGCGCCCTGCGCCGCCTGGCCGACGCGGGCATCCCGCTCGGCAACCAGACCGTGCTGCTGGCCGGGGTGAACGACTGCCCCCGGATTATCCGCGCCCTGAACCTGAAGCTGGTGCGCAACCGGGTGCGCCCCTACTACCTGTACCAGTGCGACCTTTCCGAAGGGCTGGCCCATTTCCGCACCCCGGTGGGCAAGGGCATAGAGATCATGGAAAGCCTGCGCGGCCATTGCAGCGGCTTTTCCGTGCCCACCTACGTTGTGGACGCCCCCGGCGGGGGCGGCAAGATACCGGTCATGCCCAACTACGTGGTGGCCTGGGGCGCGGGCAAGGTGGTGCTGCGCAACTACGAAGGGGTCATCACCACCTATCACGAACCGGACGACTACACCCCGACCCGCTGTGACCTGCGGTGCGGCGACTGCGCCCTGCAACTGCACGCCGGGGACGTGCCCGGTCATGCCGTAGGCGTGGAAAAGCTGCTCTCCGACTGGGACGACACCCGCAGCCTGACCCCGTCCGACAACGAACGCATGGAGCGCAGGCGTGATGCATCGTGATGCGGCGGATTCCGTCCGGGCACACCCGGACAGAGCGGCACCGGACACGGCTGTTCCGGACAGGGCGCGGCCCGACGAGGTGATCCGCCACGGGCGCTCGCTGCTCCAGCACGGGCCGCTCAATGACCGGGTCTATCTGATGCAACTGGATGAGTCCGACCTCTCCGGCATGGCCTGCGTCATCGACCGGATGGAGGAACTGGCGGCACGCCACGGCTACACCCGGCTGTTCGCGCGGGTTCCGGAGCACGCGGCGCATCGTTTTCTGGAGCGAGGCTTTGCCGTGGAGGCCTACGTGCCGGGAATGTGCCGTGGGCGTACGGCCGGATGCTTCATGGGACGACACCTGTGGGACGCGCGTGCCGTGCCGCGCCGCCCCGGACTGCTGTGCGAGGTGCTGGCCCTGGCCAATGCCAAGAGAGCCGGGCTGGAACAAGGCGCGGCTTGCGCCCGGCACGGCGGTACGCCTTCCGACGCCGCCAGCGGAACGCCGGGGACGCAGCCGGACACGTGGCGGGTGGTCGAATTGGGTCCGAACCACGCCCCCGCGCTGGCCCGCCTGTACGCGGGCACCTTCGCCACCTATCCCTTTCCCGTACACGACCCGGCGTACCTTGCCCGATCCATGGCCGAAGGGGTGCTGTTCCACGGCATTGCGGACGACGGTGCCCTGCCCGGGCATGATTGCGGACCGACCGGAGGGGGCGATCTGCTGGCCGCCGCCTCGGCGGAGGTGGACATGGCGTGGCGCTGCGCCGAGATGACCGACTTTGCCACCCGGCCCGAGACGCGCGGACGGGGAGCCGCCCTGCGCCTGTTGCGGCACATGGAAGAGCGGGTACGCCGCATGGACATCCTTACCGCCTACACCATCGCCCGTGCCGAAAGCCACGCCATGAACGTGGTGTTCGCGCGGGCGGGGTACACCCTGGCGGGCACCCTGCACAACAACACCAACATCGGCGGCGGGCTGGAAAGCATGAACGTGTGGTACCGGCACCTGCCCGAATGACGGCAAGTTCGGGCAGGACGGCGAGACGCCAGGGGGGGACGTTTGAAGATGCAACCTGACGCCGGGGCGTGCGGCCAGGCACCGGGACGGGCAGCCTGAAATCGGGGGAATCGCCTGACCTGCCGGGCGACGACTTCGTGCCTGGTCGGCATGATGCGGCTCCGCGCGTGCAGGTCCCCTGTGGGATGCTACCCCGCCGCCTCCCACGCGGCGGCCAGTTCGCGCTCTTCCGGGGTCAGCAGTTCCAGCCAGCGGCGGCGGAATTCCATGTAGTGGTTGATGCGCAGGTCCTTCCACAGCGCCGGCCTGGTGTCCCACGGCTTCGGCCCGTGAAAGTGCACGATGCGCGCCCGCTCCAGCGCGTCGGCCCGGTAGGGCGGACAGTTCCACGAAGGGTCCAGCTTGGTCATGCGCTTGCCGAAGAAGTAGTTCAGCAGCGACTGGTCCAGGTTGCCGATGCGGTGCAGGTTCTGCACGCAGAAGGCCAGAAAGTTGTGCACGTGGTCGTGCTTGCGCAGCCGGGCAAGGTTGAACACCACCACCCCACTGCTGAAGGTCCAGATGGGAAACGGCAGCGGCACCACGTAGCGGCGGCCGCGCCATTCGTAGTCCAACTGCTCGTGGGCGTGGTGGAAGGGGGCGGTGGCCTCGCGTGCCATGGCCATGTATGGCGGGCGGATGTGCTCCGCGCCGTCGGCATCGCCCAGAATGGGCTGATGGAAGTAGACGTCGGAATCGCAGTACAGCACGTACTCGTCGTCGGCCAGTTCCGGCAGCAGGGCCAGTTCCAGCTTCAGAAACGCGCCGATGCAGCGGTGGAATTCGCGCGGGGCGTTATGCACGCCGATGACCGGGGTGTGCCGCACAAGCTGCACACCCTCCGCCAGCACCCCGTCCATGACCGCCGGGCTGGCACCGCCGTACACGCACACGCAGCGCGCGTCGGCGTGCAGACGCCGCAGCGAACGCACGGCGGCACGCATCATCAGCAGATAGCGGGGGTTGTCGTCGATGCAGAAGACGATCTTCATGCGGCGGAGCGTCCGGCGTGCGGGTGCATGGGGATGGGGTTCCTGCCCCGCTCGTAGCCCATTTCCGGTGGCAAGGCCAGCGTGCGCGGGCGCGCGGCCAAATGGCGCCCCGGCGGCATCAGCCGGACTGGCCGCCCCGCTCGCCCGAGCCGCCCGATTCGCCAACCCCGAAGGGGTCGGTCCACGGGTCCGGCTGGGCGTCATACGACCACGCCGACGGTTCTGGCCTGGCTCCCCTGCCGTTGCGCCCCGCGCCCCGTGCCTGTTCGGCCAGGCTGCGGCGCAGCAGCTTCACCCACACCTCGCCGGTGCCCGCGTGGAACAGCAGCTTGCGGCCGCGCTCGCCCATCACGTGCTCGCTGGACAATACCAGCCCCTTGGTGCGCAGCAACTCGCGGGCAACCTGCACGTTGCGGCCGCCCACGTCCACCAGCGAACGCACCTGCGACTTTTCCTCGGTGTTCATGCTGAACGCGCCGCCAAACAGCTTGGTCTCTATCTCGATGATGGGCACGCCCTTGCGGGTGAAGTGGCCAAGCACCGCCTCCACGGCGGTATCCACGTACTTGCAGGGATTGCAGTCGTAGTCGCGGCTGCCTTCGGCCGTGGGCAGCATGGCGTGAAAGATGCCCGCAAGGCCGCTGGGCCGGTGAAAGAACGTGACGGACACGCACGAGCCGAGCACCGTGGCGATGATGGCCGGACGCCGCGCCACGATGCCCTCGCCGATGCGCAGGTGCAGATGGCGCAGCCGTTCCTCCGCCAGTTCGCGCGGCATGACGGCCGGTATGGGGCATGCCCCGCGCCCGTAGAGTGTGTCGTCCGTGCCCTCGTCCATCTCTCCCCCCTGTGCCGCCACGCGGGCGGCACGCATCCCGATACGTCATGAATGTCCTGGCCCCGTCCGGCCCCAAACCAAACGCGAGCGCTCGCGCGGCCAGCCCCCCGACCGGCAGCGCAACCGCCCGCGGCGGCGCACCACGCGCCGCCCAACCATCACACGGAAACGCGATGAAGCCCGGAAACCCTGTCCGTTACGGGTTCAGGATGTCCTTCAGTTCCTTCCCGGCACGGAACACGGGCAGCCGCTTGGGCGGCACCGCCACGGAATCGCCGGTCTTGGGGTTGCGGCCCTTGTAGCCCCGGTACCCCTTGATCTTGAACGAACCGAAGCCGCGTATCTCCACGCGGTCCCCTTCCAGCAACGCGTCGCGCACGCAGTCGAAGAAGGTGTTCACCACCGTGGTGGCGTCCTCTACAGGCAGTTCATGCTCTTCGGCAAGCGCTCGTACCAGTTCGCTCTTGTTCACGTGGACCTCCGTCGGACATGGCATTCCTGGGCCGTGCGGGGCATGTCGTGTGCTGCGGAGCCTCCACCGCGCCCCGGAACCCCGATGCGACGACACCGTGTGCGAAACATGATTTCTGCCGGTATGTTGTGCGCATGCCCGACACTCTGCCGCCATGCCTTTCCGGCACTGCGGAAAAGGGACACGCCGATCGTCGCGGCCTTTGCCGCAGCAGCGTCAGCGCCCTTTTCCCCAATATTCCATTAATATCGTCTCCACCACGGCGTGACAAGGGGGGTAGGCGTATTTCATCGGCAGGTGCGCAACGTCATGCCGCGCCTACCGCACCACCGGCACCCAGCCGCCCTCCGCGCCAGGCCCGCCAGCGCTGCGCCCCTGCACGAAGCGGAAGCCCTCCAGTTGCCCGTCGGCCGAAAGGCGGGCGAACAGCTGAAAGGGCACGCCCTCGCCGCGCAGCATGCGCATGAAGGGCACCGTGGAGGCAAAGCGCAGGTCGCGGTAGGCCACCACGGGCGCGCCGTTCTCCTGCCGGGTTTCCTGGGTCATGAACATGGCGAAGCGGCCGTAGACGCGGAACAGCTCCTCTGCCTCGGAAAGGCGGCGGTACAGCACCGGGTCCGCCTTCTCGAACAGCTCGAAGGCCAGCGGGGCATCGGGGTGCAGCAACTGATAGCGGGCCATGCCGTAACGGCGGCCATCGTCGGTCACCACCTTCCAGTTGAACGGGGCCAGCGCCTCGGGGATCACCGCGACGGACTGCGGGGGCATGGGCTGGGCGGCCAGCCGGGCGGCCACGGTATCGTGCACGTGGCGCTGCACGGCCAGCGACGCGCCGGGCCACAGCAGCGTCCAGGCAAGGCCCGCCGCCGCGAAGGCGCGCCGGTGCGTCCGGCCCATGGCCGCCACGATGAACGCCAGCATGGCGATGGTCATCACCGGGTCGATGATGAACACGGCGGGCAGCGCCACCCGGTAGTCCGAAAAGGGCAGGAACACCTGCGTGCCGTAGGTGGTGATGCAATCCAGAAAGATGTGCAGCAGTATCAACGCATAGGCGGCCAGGGCGTACCGGGCATAGCCCCACGCATGCACGCCGCCGGGCGGGCCGGAACCGGCTTCTGGCGGGCCTTGGGGCGCGCGCCGCAGCAGCGGCAGGAACAACAGCGCCATCAGCAGGGCCATGCCAGCTCCGCCCAGGAAGGAATGGGTGATGCCGCGGTGCACCGTAAGGTAGGCCAGCGGCGTGGAGCCGAAGAACACGTCCACGTCGGGCAGCACCGCGCAGATCAGGGCAAAGGGCATGAACCAGCGGCTGCGCCGGGTTCCGGGCAGGGTCATGGCGACAAGCGCGCCGCTGGCGAGATGGGTTACCGGGTCCATGGGGCGACCTCCGTGGGAATCGTAGGGGATGCGTGCGTGGCGCGCGGGCGCGGATGGAACGGACGGAACGGAGAGGGGAAAGAGGCGGCGCGGGCGCGGCGGGATGGCAGATGCACGAACCGGGACGGACGAGGGTGAACGGGAACGAACGGGCTCGGGACGCACTACGCCGGGCAGCCGCCCGCAGGGCGGGCCGGAACGCACCGGCGGCAACCGGACAGGGTCTTGCCCCGGATATATCGTCATCGGGACGGCGGATGGCAAGATGGGGAGGCGGGACCGGATGGGGCACGGGGGTCGCGCGGCATGGCGGGCGATGCGGGGGACGGAGGAACCCGGGGCGATGGGAGTCGATGCGGGAGGAAGCGGAGAATTGGGGCCGTGGCGGGGCCGCCCTGCCCGTATCCGCCTGGCGGTCGCCATCGGGCGCGGCGTCTTTCGGAACGGCGAAGCGGACGGGCGGCCTGGCAACCCGTCCGCTCATCGTCGCAATGTGCGCGGTACGCCACGGCGTCCGCCGCCATGGCCACCCGTCAGGATTCGGTGTGCTCGCGGTTGCGGCTGCTTTCCTGCCGCACGAATTCCCGGACCAGGTCGCGCACCTCAAGCAGCAGGTAGAGCGGTCCGAAAGAGATGACCACCCCCGACAACCCGACGAACAGCAACGAAAAGAACGGAAGGTACGCGAATCCTTCGCCCTTCTTGTCCAGTATTCCGGCGCCCACAGCGAACGCCACCGCCCCGATCAACCCCAGCACGAAGCCCACGTCGAGCAGTTTCGGAAATATTTTCATCAACCAGCGTCTGATCATGCGTGCCTCCTCACGGTTTGGGGGCACCATAACCGCCCTGCACATACGTGTCGACGCATAGGGGCGACGTGCCGCTTCGTGCGGGACGCATCCATGCAGCACTGCGCATCCAAAGAAATATTACCTATTATTCCAAAGCGTAAAGGCACTACACACAGCATCGCCCGGCTTCACACACCAGCCGGGCCAGGTGCGAAAGCGCTCACGCATGGTTGCGCAGCTTCAGCTCCACCGGGTGCGGGTTCAGGTAGAACTGCCCGGCCAGGTACGGTTCGCCGTACTTGCGCACGTAGTGGTTCAGCAGGGTCACCGGCACCACCAGCGGCACCTGCAACTTGCGGTAGCGCTGGATGACCTCCAGCATTTCCAGCTTTTCGTCCGGCGTCAGCACCCGCTTGAAATAGCCCATGCAGTGTTGCAGCACGTTGGCGTGCTTGGCCGTGGTGGCGGGCAGGCGCAGCCCGTCCATGAGCCCGGTCAGGTAGTCGCGGGCCAGGTCTTCGGGCGCGTGGGCGGCCGCATGGGCCACCAGCCTGCCCAGCGAGCGGTAGTGCTCCACCGAGTGCGACATGAGCAGCAGCTTGTGCCGGGTATGAAAGTCCACCAGCCCGCCGCGCGTCATCCCGGCCTCGGCCAGCGCACGCCAGCGGCGCATGACGAACAGCCGCTCGATGAAGTTCTCGCGCAGACGCGGGTCGTTCAGGCGGCCTTCCTCTTCCGTTGGCAGCAGGGGAAAGCGGTCCATGAACGCCCGGGCAAAGAGACCCACGCCCTTTTCCTGCGGCGGGCCCAGATTGATGCGGCCCGCGCCTTCCGGAACGTCGCGGGGGTCGTGGTCGGCGTACACCTTCACCCGCTCCATGCCGCTGGAGGGCGAGGCCCGCTTGAAGATGAACCCGTCCAGCCGCTCGGCGGCCAGTTGTTCCACCCGGCGCAGGGCAAAGGCGCACATGCGCTCCGTCCAGTCCTCGTAGCCCTTCACCGTGACCAGCCGGGGGTTGGCCGGGTCGCCCACCAGCCGCAACGCCTCGCGCGGGATGGGCATGCCGCATTCCACCTCTGGGCACACGGGCACGAAGTCCATGTACTGGCCCAGGGTGCCGGTGATGTACGGGTCATGCTTGTGCCCGCCGTCGAAGCGAACCTTGTTGCCCAAAAGGCACGAACTGATGCCCACCCGCAGCCGGTCGTCGGAACCGGAGAGGGGAAGTTGGCCCGCATCGTGCGACAGCCCGGAATGCCCGGCCGGTGTCGGCCGCGAGGATTCTTCCATTGCGCTTTGCCTCCGCGTGGTTATCCTGAACGGGTTGCCGCCCGCGCCCCATCCGCTCCCCATCCGGCCCCATCCGGGAGCCCGGCGGCTTGCAGAAACGGGGAACATCACCGCGCCGCATGTCGGCAGCGAGGCCCCGCAGACACCAAGGATAGCCCATGACACACTCGCGCGGCAATGCCGCCCCCATCATCGACGTCATCTTCTTCGACTTCAGCGGCGTGCTGGCCGAGGAAGGATTCATCGAGGGCCTGAGGGCCCTCGGCCGGGCCCAGGGCCTGGACCCCGAAGCCACCATGCGCACGGCCACCGACCTGTGCTACGCCACCGGCTACGTCAACGGCCGCACCGACGAGGCCGCGTGGTGGAACGCGGTGCGCGCGGCCACCGGCATGACCGGCAGCGACGCCGCCCTGCGCGCCGAAATCATGACCCGCTTCACCGTGCGGCCGGACATGCTGCGCGCCGCCGACGCGGTGCGCGCCGCCGGGCTGCGCACGGCCATCCTCAGCGACCACACCAACTGGCTGGAGGAAATCGACGCGGCGCACGGCGTGTACCGCCACTTCGACCGGGTGTTCAATTCGTTCCGCGAGGGGCTGAACAAGCGCGACCCCGGCTT
The DNA here is from genome assembly GCF_003402415.2 of Nitratidesulfovibrio sp. HK-II. NCBI lineage: Bacteria > Pseudomonadati > Thermodesulfobacteriota > Desulfovibrionia > Desulfovibrionales > Desulfovibrionaceae > Nitratidesulfovibrio > Nitratidesulfovibrio sp. HK-II. Next base: position 748,859 of record NZ_AP036014.1, on the reverse strand, counting down.
CTTCACCCACGCCGCGACCATCATGGGCGTGGACCCCGCGCGCGCGGCGTTCTTCGACGACAACGCCGGGCACATCGGCCGGGCCACGGCGCTGGGCATCCACGCCCGGCTGTTCACCGACCGGGCAGCCTTCCGCGCCGACCTGGCCGCGCTGGCCCCGCAGGTGAACCTGCCGGAAGGCTGGCCAGACGGCTGGCCGGAATAGCGCCGCCGACCACACCGGACGGTGCCCGACTATACCCGACCGTGTTCCGTCACCCGGCCATCATCATTCCGCCACGCGCAGGCCCCATGCTGCGCGTGGCGGCCTTTTTCTCCTCGCGAAGGGTCGTCCATCCTCCGGCAGGCAGGCCCGCCCGTGCGCACTCCCCGTCCCATCGCCCCCCCGGCCCACCCCCCCCGCGACCCGGCACGGGGCGGGCCTGCCGTCTTGAAACCGAGTGGCCCTGCCGCTCCAACTCGCCGCCTGCCCCTGCCCCCCGCCGTGCTGGCCGCCCTGGCGCTGGCCATCCTGCTGGCGGCGCTGGCGCTTACCGGCCACTTTCCGGCCGTGGGGCCCGACCAGGCGCTGGCCCTGCGCGACCGGCTGCTGGCCCTGCACGCCCGCCATCCCCTGGCCAGCGTGGCCGCGTACGTGGCGGGCTATGTGCTGATGACCTCGTGCTCCATCCCCGGCGCGGTGTTCCTGACCCTGACCGGCGGGGCGGTGTTCGGATTCGGCGTGGCCCTGGCCGCCGTCAGCGCGGCCAGCACCGCCGGGGCCTGCGTGGCCTTTCTCTGCGCCCGGCACCTGCTGCGCGATACGGTGCGCCGCCTGTGGCCCGGCCAGCTTGCCCGCATCGACGCGGCCATGGCCCAAGGGCTGCCGGGCGGCCCCCCGTGCGGCCCCGCCCCGTCCGGACCCGCCCCGTCCGGCCCCGCCCTGTCCGGCCTTGCCTCCCCCGGCGCGCTGTGCCTGCTGGGGCTGCGCTGCGTGGCGGTGATGCCCTACTGGCTGGTGAACCTGCTGTTCGGGGTAACCGCCATGCGGCCTTCCACCTTCGCCACGGTCTCGCTGTTCGGCATGCTGCCGCTGAACGCCATCTACGTGCACGCCGGGGCGGAGCTTGGCCGCATCCGCCATCTTGGCGACATCATCTCGTTGCGCACCGGGCTTGCCCTGTGCCTGCTGGCCGTGGCTCCCCTTGCGCTGCGCCGTGCGGCGCGCATGCTGGAGGCCCGGCGGTGCGCCGTTCACCGCGCCGCCGCCGATGCCACCGCCCCGGAACAGCCCGAATAATTCCCGCACGGGCCGCACGGGTCGCACGGGCCGGGCAGTCCGGATCGGGTCCCCCCGCGCCCCCGTTCCCGCCGTCCGCCCGCCTCCAGCCCTGCCCGCCCCTGCCCGGTTGCCAGCGCGGCGGCTTTTGCCTACACTCCCGCCACATTGCCCGCGCACGGTCCGCGCCGCGCGCCATGGCCACCACCGCAACCAACGGCACCCCACATGCGCAAAGCCTCCATCGGCATCACCCCCGAAGGCGTCCCGGCCATCGGCCTGTGCGCCCTCGTCACGCTTTCCCTCGCCATGCTCGGCTGCGCCACCGGCAGCTTCGTGTTCATGCTGCTGACCTGGTTCTGCTGCCACTTCTTCCGCGACCCGGAACGGGTCACCCCCACCGCCGACGGCCTTGGCATCAGCCCCGCAGACGGCAAGGTGGTGCGCGTGCAGACCATGCCCGACCCCTTCACCGGCCAGCCGCGCACCACGGTGTGCATCTTCATGAACGTGTTCAGCGTGCACGTGAACCGCGCCCCGGTGGCGGGCACCGTGACCGACATCGCCTATCATCCCGGCAAGCTCCTGAACGCGGCGTGGGACAAGGCCTCCACCGACAACGAGCGCTGCGCCTACCGCATGACCGGCGACGACGGCTCGTCGTGGACCTTCGTGCAGATCGCGGGGCTCATCGCCCGGCGCATCGTGTGCCGCACCGACGAGGGCGATTCGCTGGCCCGCGGCGAGCGGTTCGGCATGATCCGCTTCGGCTCGCGGGTTGACCTTTACCTGCCGGACGACTATTCTCCGGCCGTGAACGTGGGTGAACAGGTGTTTGCCGGGCAGACCATTGTGGCGCGCCGCAACGCCTAACCATCTGGATTCACTTACCGCAAGAAGGCACAGGACAGCCGCAAGGCCATGGAACAGCCCGCCCGCCCGATCCACAAGGGAGTGTACATCCTCCCGAACCTCTTCACCACGGCAAGCCTTTTCGCAGGCTTCCTGGCGATGTTGTGGGCCGTTTCCGGGCGGTACGAAGACTGCGCCATGGCCATTCTGTTCAGCGCCCTCATGGACGGCCTGGACGGCAAGGTGGCCCGCCTCACCAACACCGCCAGCGAATTCGGCGTCCAGTACGACTCGCTGTGCGATCTGGTGGCCTTCGGCGTGGCCCCCGGCTTCATGATGTACCAGTGGCAGCTGCACCAGTACGGCCGCCTCGGCATCGCCGCCGCCTTCCTGTTCGCGGTGTGCGGGGCGTTGCGCCTTGCCCGGTTCAACATCTCCACCGCCACCACCTCCAAGAAGTTCTTCATCGGCCTGCCCATTCCGGCGGCCGGTTGCGCCGTGGCCACGCTGGTGCTGTTCAGCCCCTACGTGCCCGACCAGTTCGCGGGCTTTTTCCCGCGCTTCTGCCTTGCGCTCGCCTTCGTGCTCGCCTTCCTCATGGTGAGCCGCGTGCGCTACGCCTCCTTCAAGGAATACGGGCTCATCAAGGCCCATCCGTTCAGCTCGATGGTTACCGCCATCCTGCTGTTCGTACTCGTCTCCTCCGAACCCAAGCTCTTGGGTTTCCTGGTGTTCGCGGGCTACCTCATCTCTGGTCCCGTGTACACCTTCGTCATCATTCCCCGCCGCAATCACAAGCTACTACGCAGCCTATCCTAGGGTTGTCGTAGCAGCGCCCCGTACCTCCGTATCAGGAACGCCCGCCGTTCCCGGGCGGACGTGTACCCTCCTCTCAGCCAGAGTCCCGTCTCCCGGGCCGGCGCGCAGCTAACGAACAGATGCAGCAATCCGTCAGGCGCACACGCCGCTCGTGACGACCGCGCATCAGCGCCATGGTCCCGCCCCCAACCACAACGGGCGCGGACCGCAGCCAGAGGAGCACGAACCATGACCATCGAATCCGGTCGCATCCGCATTTTCGACACCACCCTGCGCGACGGCGAACAGTCGCCCGGCGCCACCATGAACCTCAAGGAAAAGATCCGCCTGGCCCGCCAGTTGGAAATCCTTGGCGTGGACATCATGGAAGCCGGGTTCCCCGCCTCCAGCCAGGGCGACTTCGAGGCCGTGCAGGCCATCGCCCGCGCCGTGAAGGGCGTGGAAGTGGCGGGCCTGTGCCGCGCCATGCCCGCCGACATCGACCGCGCCTGGGACGCCGTGAAGGTTGGCGAGAACCCGCGCATCCACACCTTTCTGGCCACCTCGCCGGTGCACATGCAGTACAAGCTGCGCAAGGAACCGGACCAGGTGGTGGAGATGGCCGTGGCCGCCGTGCGCCACGCGGCCAAATACACCAGCAACGTGGAATTTTCGGCCGAGGATGCATCGCGCTCCAACCCCGACTTCCTGGTGCGGGTGTTCGAGGCGGTGATCAACGCCGGGGCCACCACCATCAACGTGCCGGATACCGTGGGCTACGCCCAGCCCGAGGAATTCGGGCGGCTCATCAAGTACGTCATCGAGAACACGCCGAACAGCCACAAGGCAGTGTTCAGCGTGCACTGCCATAACGACCTCGGCCTTGGCGTGGCCAACACCCTGGCCGCGCTGAAGGCGGGCGCGCGCCAGGCGGAAGTGACCATCAGCGGCATCGGCGAACGGGCGGGCAACGCCTCGCTCGAGGAAATCGTCATGGCCCTGCACACCCGGCGCGACTTCTACCAGCTGGATTGCGGCGTGGTGACCGAGCAGCTCTTTCCCACCTGCCGCCTGCTGTCCATGATCATCGGCCAGCCCATCCCGCCCAACAAGGCCATCGTGGGCGCCAACGCCTTCGCGCACGAATCGGGCATCCATCAGGACGGCATGCTCAAGAACCGCGAAACGTACGAAATCATGACGCCGGAATCCATCGGCAAGACCAAGACCGACCTTGTCATCGGCAAGCATTCCGGCCGCAACGCCGTGAAGAACAAGCTGGAGGAGCTTGGCTACCGGCTGGAGGAAGACCAGCTGGTCACCGTGTTCGAGGCGGTAAAGAAGCTGGCGGACAAGAAGAAGCAGATTTATGACGAGGACATCGAAGCCCTGGTGCTTGAAGAGGTCTACCGCCTGCCCGACCAGTACCGGCTGGTGAACCTTTCCGTGCAGTGCAGCGACACCGGCATGCCGCCCACGGCCGCCGTGGTCATGGACGTCATGGGCGAGGTGAAGCGCTCCGCCGGGTTCGGCGTTGGGCCCATCGACGCGGTATTCAACGTCATCGGCGACATCGTGGGCCGCACCCCCACCCTTGAACGCTACTCGGTCACCGCCATCACGGGCGGCACCGACGCCCAGGGCGAGGTTACCGTACGCCTGCGGCAGAACGGCAGCAGCGCGGTCGGACGCGGGTCCGACCCCGACATCATACTGGCCAGCGCCCGCGCGTACGTGAACGCGCTGAACCGCCTGGCAAAGAAAGAAGAAGAGCAAGAGAAGGAGGGCATCTAGATGGCACACACGCTTGCGCAGAAGATCCTGCAGGCGCACACCGACGAGGCGATCACGGCCGCTGGGCAGATCGTCCGCTGTCGCGTCTCGCTGGCTCTGGCAAACGACATCACCGCTCCGCTCGCCATCAAGTCCTTCCGGGCCATGGGGGCGAAAAAGGTGTTCGATCGCGACAAGGTGGCGCTGGTCATGGACCACTTCACCCCGCAGAAGGACATCGATTCGGCGCAGCAGGTGAAGCTGACCCGCGAATTCGCCAGGGAAATGGGCGTCACCCACTACTACGAGGGCGGCGACTGCGGCGTGGAGCACGCCCTGTTGCCCGAACTGGGGCTGGTCGGCCCCGGCGACGTGGTGGTGGGGGCCGACAGCCACACCTGCACGTACGGAGGCTTAGGCGCTTTTGCGACCGGCCTTGGGTCCACCGACGTTGCCGGGGCCATGGCCCTGGGTGAAACGTGGTTCAAGGTGCCGCCCACCATCCGGGCCACCTTCACCGGCGCCCTGCCCAAGTGGGTGGGCGCGAAAGACCTGATCCTGCGCCTCATCGGCGAGATCGGCGTGGACGGCGCGCTGTACCGCGCGCTGGAATTCGACGGCGCGGCCATCGAGGCCCTGTCCGTGGAAGGCCGCATGACCATCGCCAACATGGCCATCGAGGCGGGCGGCAAGGTGGGCCTGTTCGCCGCCGACGCCAAGACCCTGGCCTACACCGCCGCGCGCGGCCGCAAGGACGCACCCCTGTCCGCCGACCCCGGTGCCATCTACGAACGCGAGCTGACCTTCGACGTGTCCGGCATGGACCCGGTGGTTGCCTGCCCGCACCTGCCGGAAAACGTGAAGCCCGTGGGCGAGGTGCAGGGCGTGACCTTGGACCAGGTGGTCATCGGCTCGTGCACCAACGGCCGCATCAGCGACATGCGCGAGGCGGCGGAAGTGCTGAAGGGCCGCAAGGTGGCCAAGGGCGTGCGCTGCATCGTGCTGCCCGCCACCCCCGGCGTGTGGAAGGAGGCACTGAAGGAAGGGCTGATCGAGACCTTCATGGAATCGGGCTGCATCGTGGGCCCAGCCACCTGCGGGCCGTGCCTTGGCGGGCACATGGGCATCCTGGCCGACGGCGAGCGCGCCATCGCCACCACCAACCGCAACTTCCGCGGGCGCATGGGCAGCCTGGAGTCCGAAGTCTATCTGGCAAGCCCGGCCGTGGCCGCCGCGTCCGCCGTGGCGGGCGTCATCGCCCACCCCGGCAGCCTGTAGGCCCCTGTCGCCCCCTGTCGGCCAGGGACCGTTACACGCCATTTACGGAGGTTTACGCACCATGAGTTACACCGGCACCGCCCACAAGGTGGGCGAGCATATCGATACCGACGCCATCATCCCCGCGCGCTTCCTGGTGACCACCGACACCAAGAAGCTGGGTGAAAACTGCATGGCTGGCCTTGAAGAAGGCTGGGTGAAGCGGGTGAAGCCCGGCGACGTGATGGTGGCGGGGCGCAACTTCGGTTGCGGTTCGTCGCGCGAGCACGCGCCCATCGCCATCCTGGGCGCGGGCATGCCCGTGGTCATCGCGCACAGCTTCGCGCGCATCTTCTACCGCAACGCCTTCAACATGGGGCTGTTGCTGCTGGAAGTGGGCGAAGAGGTGGACAAGATCGCCGATGGCGACACCGTGGAGGTGGACGCGGCCAAGGGGCTGATCACCAACCGCACCACCGGGGCCACCATCACCTGCCCGCCGCTGCCCGCGTCGATGCGGGAGTTGCTGGATAAGGGCGGACTCGTCCCCTACGTCAAGGAGCGTATAGGCTAGCATTCGGGTCTTTTGCCCTCCGGCTTCGTCAGATGCGTCTTTCGCTCCGGTCACGTACGATAAGAGTACGCTCCCTCCGCGAAAGACGCCTCTTCCTCGCCGGAGAACAAAATCCCTCGAATGCCGGTTTTGCAGGCGCGAGGGAAAAGGCGGAAGCGAAAGAAGCCAATCCTGACCATTCCGGCGGCGGGCCGGACCACCGTCCCGCCGCCGCACCACCCATAGCGCGCATCGGTCATCGAAAAGGGATATCCAGATGGACATGAAGATCTGCCTGATGCCGGGCGACGGCATCGGCCCGGAAATCGTGGAACAGGCCGTGAAGGTACTGGACAAGGTGGCGAAGAAGTTCGGCCACACCGTCAGCTACACCAACGCGCTCATCGGCGGCGCGGCCATCGACGCCACGGGCGGGCCCCTGCCGGACGACACCGTGGCCGCGTGCAAGGCGGCCGACGCCGTGCTGCTGGGCGCCGTGGGCGGCCCCAAGTGGGACACGCTGCCCACCGCCATCCGCCCGGAAAAGGGGCTGCTGGGCATCCGCAAGGCGCTGGGGCTGTTCGCCAACCTGCGCCCGGCCACCCTGCTGCCCGAACTGGCCGGGGCCTGCCTGCTGCGCGCCGACATCGCCGCGCAGGGCCTGGACGTGATGGTGGTGCGCGAGCTGACCGGCGGCGTCTACTTCGGCGAGCCGGTGTGCGAGGAAGAACTGCGCGACGGCCTGCGCACCAGTTACAACACCATGATCTACAATGAAGAAGAAGTGCGCCGCATCGCCCGCGTGGCCTTCGAGGCGGCCCGCAAGCGCAGCAAGAAGGTCTGCTCGGTGGACAAGGCCAACGTGCTGGCCGTGTCGCGCCTGTGGCGCGCCGTGGTTATCGAGGTGGCCAAGGAATACCCCGACGTGGAGCTGACCCACATGTACGTGGACAACGCGGCCATGCAGCTGGTGCGCTGGCCCGCCCAGTTCGACGTCATCGTCACCGAGAACCTGTTCGGTGACATCCTGTCCGACGAGGCGGCGGTGATCACCGGGTCCATCGGCATGCTGCCCTCGGCCTCGCTGGGGGCCAGCGGCCCCGGCATCTTCGAGCCCATCCACGGTTCCGCCCCGGACATCGCCGGGCAGAACAAGGCCAACCCCGTGGCCACCATTCTGTCCGTGGCCATGATGCTGCGCTACACCTTCGGCCTGGAGAAGGAAGCCGTGGCCATCGAGCAGGCCGTCAGCGGCGTGCTGCGCGAAGGGTACCGCACCGGCGACATCATGGAGGAAGGCAAGACGCTGGTGGGCACCGTGAGCATGGGGAATCTGGTGGCGGAGCGGGTGTAATGCCCTGTCGGACGTGCCCTGCATAAGAAGTAACGGCTGGCGTGCCTCGTTGAACACGTTTTCTACGAAGGCACGCCAGCCCTTTTGAACACGCTCGATTTCGCTATGCCTCCGGCGGGTGGGGAGCGGTGGCGCGCCCTGTTGGACGCGGCTTCCACGAAGACAGTCGCGCGCGGTTGAACTCGCTCGATTTCGCTATGCCTCCGGCGGGCAAGGGGCCATTGAGCGATGGCCCCTTGCATCCCAGCGCTCCAGGGGCTCCGCCACTTGGAACCCCGGCGTATCCTGCGCCGCATTCTGACGCCGGGCAGCTTCCCTGCGGCGCTTCGCGCCTTCGGGTGATCTGGCGATGGGAATGCGATGTGCCCCTCTCTCCCGCAGCCTTGGCTTCACTTTCTGAGCCATTCCACCGACCTCGTTGCGACGCGTGTCACGTTCCTTTGACCGGCGAGTCACGGCGTTAGATGCCACCCGTGCCGAATTCGTGCAGTAAAGAGAACCTGCCACTGTCGAAAGCACAACTCGTCTCGTTGAGGTGAGGGCTACCTGTGTGCGGCGATACGCGTCCGCAGCCGAAGATCACCGCCGAGGGCTCGCGAGGCGGAAGCTTCGGCGTCGCGGATGCGTACCGCAAACAATGTGTGGAAAGGGGACACTCGCTCGGCCAGACCGACGAGAGCCTTGCGCACATGCGCATTCCGCCGGGCAGATCACCCGAAGGCGCCTTGCGCCGAAGGGAAGCTGCCCGGCACAGGAATGCGGTGCGGGATGAATGGGAATAAAGGCACCGCAGCTACGCCAATGCGCCGGGAGCCTTGTGCGCATCGCATTCAGACGGGCAGATCGCCCGAGGCGCGCCAGCGCCGCAGGGAAGCTGCCCGGCGTCAGAATGCGGCGCAGGATACGTTGGGGGGGACCAGGGGGGCAGCGCCCCCCGGAGCGCGGGGATGCAAGGGGCCGCCGCTCTGCGGCCCCTTGCCCGCCGGAGGCATAACGAGATCGAGCGTGGCCAACAGCGCACGACTGCCTTCGTAGAGGCCGTGTCCAACAAGGCACAGCACCCATTCGCCCCAAAAATACGACGGGAGCGAGAACGTTCGTCCTCGCCCCCGTCCGGAGACGCCTCTCCATCCCGAAGGACTATGGTGTCCGGAACCGTCCGGCCCGCGCGGAGTCCTGCGCGGCAACGCCTCTCGCGTTTCCGCCTTTCCCGCGCCCGGCGCTATCGCTGTGCGCCAAACCTGCGGTCCCAGTCGAAATCCCGTCTCGTGACCACATCCTCCATGCGGCGGATGCGGCCTTCCAGCCGGTCGAACTTCTCCTTCAGCCTGCGCAGCGCCTCGGCCCGCGAGGACACGTAGCTGCCGTAGAAGTCACGCTCGCCCGCGTCGGCCGGTTGCAGCACCGGGCGCGGCTTCATCACCAGCCCGGCCAGCACGTACAGCCCCACCACGGGCCAGAACCCGGTGAACAGGGCCGCCGCCACGAACAGCGCGCGCACCATGAATACCGACATTCCGAAATGTTGCGCAAGCCCTTTACACACCCCCATCAGCTTGCCGTCACGGGCGCGGTACAGGGTGCGCGGTCCGGCATCGCGCCCGCCGCGCAGGCCGTCCCAGGCGTCTTCCTGATGGGTGCCGTCGCGGCGAAAACCATCGCCCTGCCACCCGGCCCGACACCCGCCGTCACGGTCGAATCCGCGCCCGTCACGGTCCTGCCGGTCATGCCGGTCATGCCCGTTCGGGCAATGCCGCCCGCTCCGGCCCCGGCCGGAGCGCCCGTCGAACCTGTCGCCGTATTCGCTCATGGTCATTCCCTCCCCGGCCCGCGCGGCGCGGCGCGCTCACCGGACCGGCCACGCCCCGCCGTGCCGTCGGGGTCGAGCAGCAGCGTTTCCAGCGCCTCCACCCGCTCCTCCATGCGGCCCATGGCCCGGTACATCTCCTGGATCATCCGGGCCTCGTCGTCGTGGGCCGGGGTGGCCCCCTCGCGGGTGCGCAGCAGGCGGTACAGGATGGCCAGCAACAGCACGGCCACCAGCGCGGGCAGCACCATGAACCAGAACATCATGACCGGCCCCAATTGCGCCATGACGGCGAACATTTCCTCGAACATGTACGGCTCATGCATGCGTGGCCTCGAACTGTCGTGCTGCCGTGCGCCGGGGCGTGGCCCATGGCGCGGACAGCGGGGTGGCAAGCCCGGATGGAATCGCGGACGTCAACACGCGCGGCGCAAGTGGCGCGGGCAGCGCGGCCCAATGCGGGTCGGCGCACAACCGGTTTCCGCAAAGGCGATGCCGCGCGGGCATCCAGCCTAGCCTCTGCAACCTGCGGGCGCAAGGCGGTTACTCCGCAGCGCCGGAAACTTCGCCGTGGCGCGGGGCGTCTTCGCCCTTGCCGGCACCTGCCTTGCGCTCGCCCACGCGGGCGCGCAGGGCGGCCAGTTCGCGCTCCAATTCGTCGTGCGTTTCCAGGTCCGCGAAGGCGGCATCCAGACCATTGCGGCCGCCCGAGGGCATGCGCACGGCGTCGGCCTCGGCCTCCATGTGCTCCACGCGGCGCTCCAGTTCCTCGAACCGGTGCATCACCTCCAGCGAGGCGGCGCGGCGCACGTCCTCGCGGGCCTGGCGGCGCACCCGGGCGTGCACGTGGCGCTGCACCAGCATGCGCTGCTTCTCGCGCGCCGCGGCCAGCTTCTCGTCCAGCACGTCCATGTCGCCCTGCGTGCGGGCCACCAGCGCGTCGATCTCGTCCAGTTCGCGGCGCAGCGCGTCGGCGCGTTCGTTCTCGCGGCGGCGTTCCAGCAGCGCCTCGCGCGCAAGGTCTTCGCGGCCGGAGGCCACGGCCAGTTCGGCCCGGCGGTCCCAGCGGTCCACCTGGTCCAGCACGCCGTCCAGTTCGCGGCGCACCCGGCGCGCCTCGGCCATGCTGGCGGCGCACCCGGCCTTCAGTTCCACCAGCGTTTCCTCCATCTCGCGGATCATCAGCCGGACCAGCTTTTCCGGGTCCTCGGCCTTGTCCAGCATGGCGCTGATGTTGGAACTGACGATGTCCTTGAATCGCGAAAAGATACCCATGATCGCCTCCTGCGGTGCGTCGTGCCTTGGTGCCTGCGGGAAAGCAGCAACCGTGCCAGCCCACCCGCAGGAGGCAACCATGAGCAATCACTGGGAATGACCTCAACATGCCGGGCGGCGCGCACCGCCCGCAAAAATGCATTTACACCAATTGCTGGCGAAAATCACCAAAATATGGTTGAACTTCCCATGCACGATCGCACGCGCACTGCCGCCGCGTCGCCCGCGCTGGCCGAGGCCATCGGTCAGTCGGACGCCTTTCTCGCCTTTCAGGAGGCGCTTTCGCGCGTGGCGCGCGTGGAACGGCCCGTGCTGCTGGTCGGCGAGCGCGGCACCGGCAAGGAACTGGCCGCCGCGCGGCTGCACTATCTTTCCCCGCGCTGGCAGGGGCCGCTGGTGGTGCTGGATTGCGCGGCGCTGGCCCCCAGCCTGGCCGAGGCCGAGTTGTTCGGCCACGAGGCCGGGGCCTTCACCGGGGCCGGGGCGCGCCGGGCCGGGCGTTTCGAGCGGGCCGACGGCGGCACGCTGTTCCTGGACGAGGTGGGCAACATCCCCGCCGGGGTGCAGGACAAGCTGCTGCGCGTGGTGGAATACGGCATGCTGGAACGGGTGGGCGGCACGCAACCTGTGCGGGTGGACGTGCGCGTGGTGGCCGCCACCAACGCAGACCTGCCCGCCATGGTGGCGCAGGGGCGCTTTCGCGCCGACCTGCTGGACCGCCTGAGCTTCGAGGTGCTGGCCGCGCCGCCCCTGCGCGAGCGCGGCGACGACGTGGCGCTGCTGGCCCGCCACTTCGCGGCCAGCATGGCGGCGGAACTGGACCTGCCGGAAACGCCGGGCCTGGCCCCCGCCGCCTTGGCCCAACTGCTGGCCCACCCCTGGCCGGGCAACGTGCGCGAACTGCGCAACGCGGTGGAACGGGCCGTGGCCCGGCTGGCTGGCGGCGGCATGCGGGCGGGCGATGTACGGCGAGGCAGCACGAGACCGACGGGCCGCGCCCCGCGCATCGAGCATTTCGACCTTGATCCTTTCGCGCGGCCGTGGCGGACGGGACCGGCAGTCCCCCATCCCGCCCCGGCCGCGCAGCCCCCACCCTCCACGGGGGCCATGGCGGACGGTGCCGGGCCAAGGCGCGGTCCCGGCACCGTACCGCCCGATGGCGCGGCCTTTCCCCCGCGCGAAGCCACGCCGCCAGCCGCCGCGCCGGGCAGTCTCCTCCCCGTCCACACCGGCGCGCCGCATCCGGAATCACTCCTGCCCAGCGTGCCCCTGCCAGAGGCCGTGCGCCAACTGGAGCTTTCCGCCCTGCGCGCCGCCCTGGCCCGCGCCCGGCACAACCGCCGCGTGGCGGCCGAACTGCTGGGACTGTCCTATGATCAGTTCCGCGGCTTGTACCGCCGCCACCGGCAGGATATGGAACCGTAACCGCCCGTAACCAGTTGGCACCACACCGCACCTCACCGCACCGCGCGCACACCGTCAGCACCAAGAGGCACGCCATGTCCCATCCCGATACCTCCGCCACCGTGTCCACCCGCAACATCTACCTCGAAACCCTGCCCATCGCGGAGGCCGTGGACCGCGCCCGCGCCGCGCTGGACCGCGCCGCGCTGGTCCACGCCGAAACCGTGGGCTCGCACGAGGCCGCCGGACGGGTGCTGTCCGAGGCGGTGTACGCGCGCTATTCCTCGCCCACCATGCACAGCGCGGCCATGGACGGCATTGCCGTGCGCGCGGCCGACACCTTTGCCGCGCGCGAGGGCAGCCCCGTGGCCCTGCGCCGGGGCGAAACCTACCACCCGGTCAACACCGGGCACCCCATGCCCGAAGGGTGCGACGCCGTGGTGATGATCGAGCACGTGGCCCAACTGGACGCGGACACCGTGGAAATCGAGGCCCCGGCCTTTCCGTGGCAGCATGTGCGGCGCATCGGCGAGGACATCGTGGCCACCGAACTGCTGTTCCCGCGCAACCACCGGCTGGCCGCCTGCGACGTGGGCGCGCTGCTCTCCGGCGGCATCTGGGAGGTGAAGGTGTGGGAACGGGTGCGCATGCGCATCATCCCCACCGGCGACGAGGTGCTCGATTTCACCACCCGGCCGGAACCGGGCGCGGGGCAGGTGGTGGAATCCAACTCGCAGGTGCTGTCGGCCATGGCCCGCGACATGGGCTGCATGGTGGAGCGCATCCCCCCGGTGCCGGACAACCCGGAGGCCCTGCGCGCGGCGCTGGCCCGCAGCCTGGAGGACGGCTTGCACGTCACCGTGCTGTGCGCGGGCTCGTCCGCCGGCAGCAAGGATTTCACCCGCCAGATCATCGAATCGGAAGGGCGGGTGCTGGTGCACGGCATCCAGGCCATGCCCGGCAAGCCTTCGCTGCTTGGCGAATGTCGCGGGCGGCTGGTGGTGGGCGCGCCCGGCTACCCCGTCAGCGCGGTGGTCTGCTTCGACGAGTTGGTGGCCCCGCTGGTGGCCTGGATGGGCCGCACCGTGCCCGCCGACCGCCCATCCGCCGACGTGCACCTGACGCGCAAGGTGCCCTCCAAGCTGGGGGTGGAGGAATTCGTGCGCCTGGCCGTGGGACGCGTGGGCAACCGCCTGGTGGGCACGCCGCTGGGGCGCGGCGCGGGCAACATCACCACCCTGTCGCGCGCCCAGGCCGTGGCCCGCGTGCCCGCCCTGTCCGAGGGCGCGGCCGAGCACGACGTGCTGCGCGCACGGCTGACCGTGCCCGAGGCGGTGCTGGACTCCATTCTGGTCTGCGTGGGCAGCCACGACAACACCCTGGACCTGCTGGCCGACGAACTGATGGGCGGCGAGCGGCCGTTCCGGCTCGTCTCCACCCACGTGGGCAGCATGGGCGGCATCACCGCGCTGCGCGGCGGCTCGTGCCATTTCGCGGGGGCGCACCTGTTCGACCCGGAAACCGGTGACTTCAACTTCCCGTTCCTGGCCAAGTACCTGCCCGACATGGAGGTGCGGGTGGTGAATCTGGCCATCCGGCATCAGGGTCTCATCGTGGGCAAGGGCAACCCCAAGCATATCCACGGCGTGGAAGACCTGGCGCGCAGCGACGTGCGGTTCATCAACCGCCAGCGCGGCGCGGGCACGCGCATCCTGCTCGACTGGCATCTGGGGCAGGCGGGCATCGCCCCCTCGCGGGTGCAAGGGTACGACAAGGAAGAGCACACCCACATGGCCGTGGCCGTGAACGTGCTGACCGGCGCGGCCGACTGCGGCCTGGGCATCCACGCCGCCGCGCGGGCGCTGGGGCTGGACTTCGTGCCGCTGGCGCGCGAGCGGTACGACCTGGTCATCCCCGTCGGGCACATGGAGGACGCGCGGGTGCAGGCCGTGCTGGCGCTGCTGCGGGACAGGCAATTCCTGAAACGGGTGGAAGAAATGGGCGGGTACGAGACCACGCTGTCCGGGCGGGTGATGGAGAAGGGAATGGGGTTGGAGGGGTAGGCGCGACGCGCCGATGGGTGGAGGTGGAACGGCGTAGTGCCTTGTTGGATGCGGCTTCTACGAAGACACGCCAGCCCCTTTGAACACGCTCGATTTCGTTATGCCTCCGGCGGACAGGGGGGGTTGCAACGAACACCCCCTGTACCCCCGCGTTCCAGGGGCTCCGCCCCTTGGAACCCCGTGTCCTCATGCACCGCATTCTCTCGCCGGTCAGCTTCCCTGCGGCGCACAGCGCCTTCGGGCGATCTGTCCGGCGGAATGCGCATGTGCGCGAAGCTCCCGCAGCCACACCGCCACTCGGGAGACTTCCCGACGCCCCCGTTGCGACGCATATGCCGCCGCCAAAGTCCGGCGGCATATGCTTCTACGCACGGGGCGTTGTCGTTGCCCGCCACCCAAAAGGCAAGTGGTATCCCCGGCAGGGGTTTCCCAATCCTGCCCTGTTCCCTTTCCCTACACCCCGATGCTATCCCGATCCCCTTCCTTTAAACCCGTGCGCGACCTTGCGCGCACGGGGGGCTGGTGTCGGGAGGGCGGCGTGAAAATAAGAGTTTTTTCCGCTGGCGAGGAAGGGCGCGTTTCGCCGCAGGGAGTGTATATGCATACTCGACCAAGGCGAAACGCGCACTGACGACGCCAGCGGGAAAAAGGCTGTTTTTGCGTCGCCTTCCCGGCGTTGCAGGGCCTGCGCCGCCTCCCCCTGCCTTCTCAATCCGCCCGGCGCTACCCCCGGCGTTGCAGCAGGTTGCCCGCCACGATGAGCACCAACCCCGCCAGCGTGGTGGGCAATATCCGCTCGCCCAGCAGCAGCGCAATGAACACCAGCGACAGAAACGGCGAAAAGAAGATCAGGTTGCCGATGCGCGCCGCCGACTCCGTCAACCGCATGGCCTTCAGCCAGAACACGAAGGCAATGCCCATCTCGAACGCGCCCACGTACGCGGCGGCGGCAAGCCCCTGCCCCAACTCCGCCCGGAACGGCAACGTCGAAAAAATGCACGTGGCCGCCAGCACCAGCGGCAGCCCCGCCGCGAAATTGCAGAACAGCCCCAGCACCGGCTCCAGCGGGCTGCGCGCATTGCCGATCCAGTAGAGCGCCCAGATCACCGTGCTCACCAGCGCCAGCGCCACGCCCCCCACGTTGCCCCCGGCCAGCGCGGCCACGTCGCCCCGCGTGGCGATGACCACCACCCCCGCATAGCTCACCGCCACGGCCAGCAACTCGCGCCGGGTCACCCTGTGCCCCAGCAGCGGCACGGACAGCAGCGTCAGGGTGATGGCCCAGGTGTAGTTCACCGGCTGGGCCACCTGCGCGGGCAGCAGGGCATACGCCTTGAACAGCACGATGTAGTAGACGAAGGGGTTCAGCACGCCCAGCAACCCGGCGCGCAGCAGCTCTCGCCGGGGCACGGCAGCCAGTTCGCGGGCAACCCCCCGCGCGCCGTGACGGCACAGCAGGATGGCGGCCAGCACCAGCAGCGAAACCCCTGTGGACACCAGCAGCAACTGCAACGGGTCCAACTGGCGCAGGGCCAGCTTGAAGGCCGTGGCCACCGTGGACCAGATGGCCACCGTGGCGATGCCGTAAAGATACGCCTTGCGCTGGTCGGTACGCGCTCCGGCGGGCATGCCGGACGCCGTGGCGGCATCGCCCGCGGAACTGTCACGAGGGGTGGTCATGTGCGCCTCCTGCCGGATGTACTAGCACCGCCGTGGGGGCATGCCAATGTTTGCGGCCCCCTGCGCACGGTGCAGGACCGGATGCAATGGGCCGCACCTTTGCGCAAACCGGATTCCTGTTGTATGATTTATGGCAGTACGCACCGCAAGCACCGGAGACCGCCATGCACCCGCACCACGCCCCGCAAGCGTTCCAGCCCGCCGCCCGGCCAGCCACTGTTCCCTGCCGTGACACCGCCCCCCAGCCCGCCACGCTATTGCGCATCATCCTGCTGGCCGCCCTGCTGGCGCTGCTGCCCGCCTGCGCCACGCCCACGCTGGCGGAGCCGGTACCAGCCAGCACCCCTTTTCCGGACATCCCCCTGGAAAACGCCGCGTCGCCCGACCAGTTGGCCGCGCTGGGCCTTTCCGGCCAGGGGCCGTGGAAACTTTCGGACATCCGCCCGCCCGGCATGAAGAACGCGGGCAAGGCACCGCTGGTGCTCATCGAGATTTTCAGCATGTACTGCCCGCACTGCCAGCGCGAGGCCCCGCACATGAACCGCTTCGCCGAACTGCTGGCCGCGTCCCCGCTGAAGGACCGCATCGCCGTCATCGGGGTGGGCGCGGGCAACACCCGCATGGAGGTGGACCTGTTCCGCGAGCGTTACGGGGTGACCATTCCCCTGTTCGCCGACCCGGACCTGGCCGTGCATGAACAGGTGGGCGAACCCGGAACGCCGCATTTCTTCCTGGTTTCGCTGAAAAACCGCACGGCACCGGCCACGCTGTTTTCGCGCACCGGGCGCATGGCCTCGCCACAGTCCTTCCTGGACGAGCTTGCCGCCATCGCGAAGCGCGCCAACTGACACCGCCAGACCACCCGATGCAGCCGAACAAGACGGACCCACGCGAGGTAGCCGACATGAACGGAAAAGAATTCACCGCGCCGACCAGCACCGGGCCACGCCCGGTCCGAGGGCTGGCCATCACCCTGGCTCAGGCTGCCATCCGGACACTGGCCGTCACCCGGATCATCACCGGGACGCTGCCGCGCGCCCTGCTGTTCGCGTTGGCCCTTCTCGCCCTGCTGGGGGCTGCGCCTGCCGCCTGCCCCGCAGCGGGGCTCCAGGATCTGCTGTATCAGGAAGCGCCCCGCAAGCCCGTGGACAGCGCGCTGAAGGTGGCCGTGGGCGACCCCGCGCCCGACTTCGCCCTGCCCGCGCTGCCCTCTCCGGCCGCTTTGGCCGTGCAGGGCGGCAGCCCTGGCGATGGCATGGTCCGGCTGTCCGACTACCGCGGCAAGCGCGCGGTGGTCCTTTCGTTTGTGCCCGCCGCGTTCACGCCGGTCTGTTCCGGGCAGTGGCCTGGCTACAACATCGCCCGCGAGGAATTCGAACGGCGCGGCGCGGTGCTGCTGGGCATCACCACCGACAACCTGCCCTCGCTGTACGCCTGGACCCGCGAAATGGTCGAGAACTCACCCGGCGCCGACACCGGGCATGACGCAGGCAGCAGCGGCCCGCAGGCCTCACCGCCGCCAGGCAAGGCGCGGGCGTCTTCCGCCGCCGCACCCGGCGACCCTGCCGGGCTGTGGTTTCCGGTGCTGTCCGACTTCTGGCCGCACGGGGCCGTGGCCGCGTCCTACGGGGTGCTGCGCGGCGACGGCATGGCGGAGCGCGCCCTGTTCGTCATCGACAGGCAGGGCGTCATCCGGCACATTCACGTCTCGGACATCAACAAGCGCCCCCCGCTGGACATCATCCTGCGGGCGCTGGATGCGCTGCCCGCCCCCTAGCCCACCCGCACGCCGTTCAACCGCGTCAGGAGCACCAATGCCCCGCTACACCGGCTTCAACCACCTCGCCATGGTCACCGGCGACATGGAGACCACCGTGCGCTTCTGGCGCGACCTGCTCGGCATGCGCATCGTGGCGGGGCTTGGCCACCCCGGATACCGCCAGTATTTTTTCGAGGTATCGCCCACCGACATGATCGCCTTCTTCGAGTGGGACGGCGTGACCCCGGTGGAGGAAAAGGACCACGGCGCGCCCGTGCGCGGGGCCGTGGTGTTCGACCATGTGTCCGTGGGCGTGGCCTCGGACGACGACCTGTGGGAACTGAAGGACAGGCTGGAAGCCGCCGGATTCTGGTGTTCCGAACTGGTGAACCACGGCTTCATCCATTCGCTGTACAGTTTCGACCCCAACGGCCTTGCCATAGAATTTTCCGCCCCGGCGCCCGGCGTGGACGTGCGCGCCGCCCCCCGCATGACCGACACCCACCCCGCGCCCGCCGCCATGGAGGGCCCGGACCCCGTGCCCGGCCACTGGCCGCCCGTAACCGCGCCCACCCCCGCCGCCGACCGCAGGGTGTACCCCGGCGAAGGCGACGACTTCCTGCGCATCAAACGCAACGCCTGGGATACGCCGAAGCCCGGCCGTTCATGACGCCCGGCCGGAGTGCGCAACCGCACATCCGGCGTCACACAGGACGCCCCGCCTTTTTCCGCATGCACATGCACTGCGCGTGCAGCCCACCTGCGGACCGCGCACAGCCGTTTCACCGCTCCCTGGCCATGTCGGGAGCGGTGTTGCGTTTTTTCATTCGGCCATGCACCCGCCGGTACATCTTGTTGCATGCAAGAAAATAATGGAATTACGCCACAAGAGGTGCTAATGCAGTGCACATGCGCATTGCGGCCTTGACCGCGCATGATGTACCCCGGTTTCACGGCGGCCCATGCAGCGGCGTGCGCCACGCCCCGCATACGGAGTGCGACGATGTCGGCCGCCGTGGCCCCATCGGCCATGTTGCGCCTCCGCCACCACAAAGGAGTACCGAAATGGAAGAATATCTCAAGCAGGCCCTCGACATCGTGAAGGCGCAGGCCAGCGTTCGCACCATGGCCGAGGAAGAGATCAGCTCCATGGTGCAGAAACTCGCGCAGGCCATCCGCCAGATCAGCGAGGGCGGTCCCGCCGATGAACAGGCCGCCCCAGAGGCTCCCCTGCCCGACGCCACGAAGGCGCTGAAGGAAAAGTCCATCACCTGCCTGGAATGTGGAAAGACCTTCAAGATCCTGACCCGCAAGCATCTGGCCTCGCACGACCTCACGCCCGACAGCTACCGGGACAAGTACGGCTACCGCAAGGACATGCCGCTGGTTTGCAAGTCGCTGCAGCGCGAGCGCCGCAAGAAGATGAAGGACATGAAGCTGTGGGAGAAGCGCCGCAAACCGGCGTAGCACCTGGCGGACCTTGCGCCGCGCCCCCGGCTTCTTTCGTGCTCGCCGCCTTGTCGGCCACGCATGACGTTTCCGACGCCCCGACGGCACCTGCCGCCGGGGCGTCGTCATTGCGGAAAACGGTCGCACAGGTACACTTCAGCCAGCGCGCGAATGGCGGGTTTCGCCGCGCGTTCCCCGCATCGGTGGCGGGCCTGCGCGTGCCTTTCCATGTCTTCGCCTCCCTTCCTGCCCGGCCCTGCGCCCCCCCGTCCCGAAGAAGCGCCGCTCCAACCCGTGCCAGTGGACACGCGGGGGGCGCGCGTCTAGTGTGCGCCCACCGCCCGCCCCACACACCTCGTCCCCAGAAACGCACATGCCCGCACCCCGCATCCCCACCGCCTCCCCGGCCACGCTGGCCCTGTTGTTGGCCATGCTGCTGTGGAGCAGTTCGTTCATCGCCATGAAGGTGGCCCTGGAAGGGTATGACCCCATGGTGGTTGTCTTCGGGCGCATGGGCATTTCATCGGCGGTGTTCCTGGCCCTGTGGCGCAACTTCCGCCACGTGCGCTACCGCAAGGGCGACTGGAAGCGCCTGGGAGCCATGGCCCTTTGCGAGCCCTGCCTGTATTTCGTGTTCGAGGCGTATGCCCTGCGGTACACCTCTGCCTCGCAGGCCGGCATGATCGTATCGGTGATGCCCCTGTGCGTGGCCGTGGCCGCGTGGTTCATGCTGGGCGAACGGTTGGCCCGCCGGGTGTGGTGCGGCTTCGGCCTGGCCATCGCCGGGGTGGTCTGGTTGAGCCTGGGCGGTGCCAGCAGCGAAAACGCCCCCAATCCGCTGCTGGGCAACCTGCTGGAACTGTGCGCCATGGTCAGCGCCACCGGGTACGTCATCAACGCCAAGAAGCTGTCCGCCACCTACCCCCCGCTGTTCATCACCGCCGTGCAGTCCCTGGCGGGCAGCGCGTTCTTTCTGCCGCTGCTGTTCCTGCCCACCACGCACCTGCCGGACGCCTTTCCGATCCTGCCCACGCTGTCCGTGGTGTACCTTGGCACATGTATCTCGCTGGGGGCATACGGGCTGTACAATTTCGGCGTCAGCCGCCTGCCCGCCGGGCAGGCCTCGGCGTTCATCAACCTGATTCCGGTGATCACCCTGCTCATGGGCCGGGTGCTGCTGGGCGACGAACTGACCCCGCAGCAGTACGCGGCCTCCGCACTGGTGCTGGTGGGCGTGCTGCTGTCGCAGGGCAAGGGCGCGACCCGGCGCAGCGACGCCGCGCCGGAACCCGACGCGGGGGGCTAGCGCGCCGCGCGCCCCCCCCTGCCGCAACGAAAAGGCCGCCCCCCTAAAGGAGCGGCCTTTCTCATGCCAGTGCCGTTCGGCCCCTACGTGCGCTTCAGTTCCAGCGCCTTCTGGATCATGGAGTCGGCGGTCATGATCGACTTGGAGTTGGTCTGGAAACCGCGCTGGTAGAGGATCATGTTCACGAACTCGCGCTCCATGGACACGTTGGACTGCTCCAGCGTCTTGGCTGCCACGGTGCCGAAGTTCTCGGTGTCGGGCAGGCCCTCTTCCGCCGCGCCGGAATCCTTGGTGGCCGAAAAGTGGTTCATCCCCTCGCGGCGCAAGCCGTCCTCGCTGGTGAAGCGGTACAGGGTGACGCGGTACAGTTCATCGTTCTGGCCGTTGCTGTAGCGCCCGATGACCGTGCCGTCCGAACTGATGTCCAGGCTGGCCAGAAATCCTTCCGCGTAGCCATTCTGCTTCGAGCGCAGCTCGGACGAACTGCCCCCATAGGCCGTGGTGCTGGCCGAGGCCAGGGTGGCCCCGCCCATGCCCATCAGGGCGGAGGCATTGGACCCCACCGCTGCCGGGGTGGCCGCGCCCGCCGTCCACGTGCCGGTGGACGAGGACAGGCCGAGATCCAGGCTGATCAGTTGCGTGCCCCCGCCGCTGGCGAAGGTGGCCGAGAACTGCGGCAGGCCGTCCGCCCCGAACGAGGCCGGAGCCCAGTTGCTGAGGTTGGTGGCGTCCGTGCCGGTGGGCGTGT
Source organism: Nitratidesulfovibrio sp. HK-II (assembly GCF_003402415.2). Taxonomy (NCBI): domain Bacteria; kingdom Pseudomonadati; phylum Thermodesulfobacteriota; class Desulfovibrionia; order Desulfovibrionales; family Desulfovibrionaceae; genus Nitratidesulfovibrio; species Nitratidesulfovibrio sp. HK-II. Next base: position 727,523 of record NZ_AP036014.1, on the reverse strand, counting down.
AGGCGGACATGTTCACCAACTGCCCGGCGGAATTGAAGGTGAGCGTGCCGGACATCAGCAGCCCCGCGCCGGATGTGCCCGCCAGGGCCGATCCGTCCTGCGCCGGGTTCATGGCCACCACGAACTCGAAATACTTGTTGCCGCCGCTTTGCCCCGCGCCGTCGAAATACACGTTCACGTCGTGCGCAGTGCCCGATGCGTCGTAGATCTTGATGGTCTGCTTGTAGTTGTAGGCGGAATCGCCCAGGGGCGTGTCCGACGTGCCGTTCCACTTGGAAAGCAGCGAGAAGTAGGGGTTGGCCGCGTCGGACGACTTGTCGCCCGAACCCAGGTTGTTCAGGGCCGTGATGGACGTGGTGGCCCTGGGAGCCATGACGTTGCGCCCGTTTGCCCCCGGCGGCAGGCTGATTGGCCCCGTCGCGCCCTCCACGCCGTCGGTGATGGCCCGCCCGGTGAGCACGTAGCCGTTGGGGTCCACCAGGTTGCCGTCCTTGTCGAACCGGAAGTTGCCCGCGCGCGTGTAGTGGACGTCGCTGCCCAGGGTAACCTGAAAGAACCCCTTGCCGTTGATGGACAGGTCGGTGATGTCGGTGCCCGACTCATACGGCCCCTGCCCATACGCGGTGCGGATGGTGGTCAGGTTCGAGCCAAGGCCCACCTGGCTGATGGACGTGGTGGCGGAGTTGCCCGTGCCCGCGTACTGGCTGAGCAGGTCCTCGAACAGCGCCTGCTGTTGCTTGAACCCGACGGTATTGACGTTGGCGAGGTTGTTGCTCACCGCCTGCATGCCCTGCGACAGGGTTTTCATGCCGGAGGCGCCGGAATAGAGGGCGCGTAACATGCGTGTCTCCTCGGGCGTGGAATGCCCCGGTCCGTGCCGCGTTTCGCCTGCCTTCCCGGCGGAAGGCGGGCACGCGGGACCAGGGAAGATTCTTCCCTGAAGGGTCGCAAAGCACGAGCCGTGCCAGCGTTGGGCAATATTTCGCAACATTGCGGAATGTAAAGACGTCGGCGCATGAAAACGGGCGCGAGGCGGCAGGAACTGCCCTGCGGCGGTGGCCCGCGCATGCGAAAGGGCCGCGCGGCTGTGCCACGCGGCCCTAAAGAGCCTCGCGCATGCGGGGCCTGCCGGGCGGTCTGCCCCGGCATCACCCCCGCGCCGAATCCCCGTTACCCGGCCATGCCGGTGCGGGCCTTCCACGAGATCACGGTATTGACGAGCAACTGGGCGATGGTCATGGGACCCACGCCGCCGGGCACCGGCGTCATGGCCGAGGCGATGCAGCTGATGTCGTCGTACTTGCAGTCGCCCACCAGCCCTTCTTCGGTGCGGTGAATGCCCACGTCCACCACCACCGCGCCGGGCTTGACCATGTCCGAGGTTATCAGGCAGGGCCGCCCCGCCGCCACGAACAGGAAATCGGCCCGGCGGCATTCCTCGGCAAGGTTCGGCGTGCCGGAATGGCACACCGTCACCGTGGCGTTGGCGTACTTGCCGGGCGCGCCCAGCATCAGCGCCAGCGGCTTGCCCACGATGTTGCTGCGCCCCACCACCACGGCCTTCTTGCCCGAAGGCGAAAGGTCGTACCGCTCCAGCAGGGTCATCACCCCCGCCGGAGTGCACGGGCGAAAGCCCGGCAGGCCCAGCGCCAGCCGCCCCATGTTCTCGGGGTGAAAGCCGTCCACATCCTTTTTCGGGCTGATGCGCTCCAGACAACGCTGGCTGTTCAGCCCCTTGGGCAGCGGCAGTTGCAGCAGGATGCCGTCGATGTCCTCGCGCCCGTTCAGGTCGTCGATGAGCGCCTCCAGCGCCTCCTGCGCGGTGTCCGCAGGCAGGCGAAACGCCTCGGACCGGATGCCCGCCTCGGCGCAGCCGCGCTCCTTGTTGCGCACGTACACCTGCGAGGCCCCGTCGTCGCCCACCAGAATCACCGCAAGGCCCGGCGCGCGGCCCGCCGCCGCAAGACCCGCCGCCACCTCTTCCTTCAGCTCCGCGCGAATGGCCGCAGCCGTCGCCTTGCCGTCAAGCAGCACCATGTCTCCACCTCCCGAAATCCGGCGCGCGTGCGCGCCGCCTGTCTGATTCCGCTGCCCGGCACTGTTGTGCGTCCCGGTCGCATCCGCCATGTGTCGCTGCCCTGTTTCTCCGCGGGAGAGCAGGCAGTGTTTTGAAGTCGGGGCTCTGCCCCGTGCCCCGCCGGGGGAGCACGCTCCCCCGGTCCCCCTTTCAAGGGTGGGGCTCAAACTGAAATATCTTTACAAAGGCATCGCAGTGGCAGACCGGCTCACACACGCAAGGCCCGCCGTCTCTCCGTGACGGGCCACGCCGCAGCACGGTGCCTTCCTGTCTCCACCAGTCTTTCTTCTGTCGAACTGCCTTTCTTCCTTATACTCCGCGCGGTCCTCCGCGCGGACGGCGGGTGCGGGAAAGACGGGTGAAACTACGAAATGCGGAGGCTGGCAAGGAAGGGGACGTTTTCCCGAAGGGAGCGTGCGGCAGCCGTTATGTGAGCTTGCGAACATTACGGATGGCGACCGCAACGCGCTCTGCCGTACGTGACCAAGGGAAAATGGCCACTGACGCCGCCAGCACCCGAATAGCGGGTTTTGCCGCGTATTCCCCGCGTTGGGACACAGGCAGGGCCTCTCCCCGCCTTTCCCTCTTCCCTCCTCCCGCCTTTCTCCCCCCGCCCGAAAGCAAAAGGGAGGGAGCCTCGCAGACCCCCTCCCCGTCATCGCGCAAGCGTGCGCTAGTCCTCGCCTTCTTCCTCGAAGCCGAAGTGCGCGCTCATCATGGGCCCGAAGTAGATGCCCGTGTCGTCCAGGTCTTCCTCGATGCGCAGCAGCTGGTTGTACTTGGCCAGCCGGTCGCTGCGGCACAGGGAGCCGGTCTTGATCTGCCCGGCGTTCAGGCCCACGGCGAGGTCGGAGATGAAGTGGTCCTCGGTCTCGCCCGAACGGTGCGAAATCACCGTGGTGTACGCGGCCTGCTTGGCCATCTCGATGGTGTCCAGGGTCTCGGTCAGCGTGCCGATCTGGTTCAGCTTGATGAGGATGGAGTTGGCCACGCCCTCGTCAATGCCCTCGGCCAGGATGTCCGGATTGGTCACGAAGATGTCGTCGCCCACCAACTGGATGGTGTCGCCCAGCTTGTAGGTCAGCTCGCGCCAGCCGTCCCAGTCGGACTCGGCCAGGCCGTCCTCGATGGAGATCAGCGGGTAGCGCGTGGTGAACTCGCCCAGCCATTCCACCATCTCGGAATTGGACAGGTTCTTGCCCTCGCCCGCCAGCACGTACTTGCCGTCCTTGTGGAACTCGGACGCGGCGGCGTCGATGGCCAGCGCGATTTCCGCGCCGGGAATGTAGCCCGCTTCCTCGATGGCCTTCATGATGTAGCGGAAGGCCTCGTCGTGGTTCTTCAGGTTGGGGGCAAAGCCGCCCTCGTCGCCCACGCTGGTCACGTGGCCGTCGGCGGCCAGCAGCGCCTTCAGGGTATGGAAGGTCTCCGCGCCCATGCGCAGCGCGTCGCGGAAGGTGGCCGCGCCGATGGGCATGATCATGAATTCCTGAATGTCCAGGTTGTTGGGCGCATGCGCGCCGCCGTTGATGATGTTCATCAGCGGCACGGGCAGCACCTTGGAATTGACGCCGCCCAGGTACTGGTACAGCGGCAGCCCCAGGAAGCTGGACGCGGCCCGCGCGGTGGCCAGGGATACGCCCAGCATGGCGTTGGCCCCCAGGCGCGACTTGTTGTCGGTGCCGTCGAGGTCGAGCAGGGTGTTGTCCACCTGCACCTGGCGCAGGGCGTCGAGCCCCACGGTGGCCTCGGCGATTTCACCCATCACGTTGTCCACGGCCTTCTCCACGCCCTTGCCCTTGTAACGGCCCTTGTCGCCGTCGCGCATTTCCAGCGCTTCGCGGGTGCCGGTGGAGGCGCCGGAAGGCACGGCGGCGCGGCCGGTGTGGCCCGATTCAAGGGAAACTTCCACCTCGACGGTGGGATTCCCGCGGGAGTCAAGGATTTCCCTCGCCCAGACGGATACGATGGTGCTCATCTGCATCTCCTTGGTCCTTTCATGTTCGTCGGGTTTCGGTCGTCGGAATGTCTATTGTCGGATGCGGCCCGCGCCCGGCCCCGCCCCGGCCCGGAATGGAGGGGCGATGGCGTGGCCCTAGCGGGTGCCGCTTTCAAGATACAACAACCGCAGGCCTTCCAGCAGCAGGTCGGGCCTTACGTGGTCGAAACAGCGGCTCACCCGCGCGATGTCCCGGGCGAACCCGCCCGTGGCCACCACCTCGGTGGGGCCGGGCAGCACGTCGCCCAGGCGGGCCAGCACGCCCTCGGTCATGGCGGCGAAGCCGAAAATGAACCCGTGGTTCAGGCTGGTGGTGGTGGAACGGCCGATGACCGGCGTATCCTCCGCCACTTCCAGACTGATGCGCGGCAGCTTGGCCGTGCGCGACGACAACGCCCCGGCGGACGAAAGCACGCCGGGACATATCAAACCGCCAAGATACGCGCCGCCCTCCACGCAGTCAAACGTGGTGGCGGTGCCGAAATCCACGGAAACCAGCGACCGGGGGCCGGGGTACAGCCGCCGGGCGGCATAGGCGGCCACCAGCCGGTCGGCCCCCACCTCTGCCGGGCGCTCGTAGCGGTTTTCCAGCGGGATGGCCACGTCGCCGGGCGCGAACAGCAGCTTGCGGTACAGGTAGCGTTCGCAGGCGCGGCGGACCAGCGGATTGACGCTGGGCACCACCGAACTGGCCACGCAGGCCGAAATGTCGGCCGGACCAAGCCCGGCGTGGCGCAGCACCTCCAGCAGGCGCAGGCCGATGGAGTCGGCCGTCTGGCCGGGGTCGGTGGGCAGCACGTACGAGGTCAGCACCGCGCTTTCCACCGCGATGCCGATCTTGACGTTGGTGTTGCCGATGTCGAACAGCAGGAAATTCTGGGTCATGCCGCTTCCGGAAGGAACAGGGCGAGGGTGGCGCGCCCCGCCCCGGAACGCCCGGGGCCAGGGGCTGGCAAGGGCCTGCCCGCACGCGCCGGAGACAAGGAGGACGCACACGGGGCGCACATGGATGCAAGTGTAGCGCGTTCGGGCGGAAACGCAACCGTGGCGCGCCGCTTCGCCTACCCCAAAGCGGCCCGGACCGCAATCCCGGACAGCCGGATCACCGACACCGACGGACGACACGCACTGGCGACACCGACGGGGGGCAGGAACGGGCCGCAGGAACGGGCGGGGGACTAGGCGGGTGACTGGACGCGCGGCAGATGTGCGGGGCGGAGCGGGTGCGCCGCCGGACCGCGCGCGCCCTCATGCCCGAGGGTGGCGCACCCGTGCCGGAATCCCGACGCCATGGCCCGTTTGCACGGCCCTTGCAGAATGACGCGGGCAGACGGAAAAAACTTCCAGGAGGCCGCCATGACCACGGGGACCACGGGTATCACCACCCTTTCGCAGGATTCCTTCTCGCGCATCGACGCGCTGCTGACCCGCGCCCGCGAGACCACCGAAACCAAGCGCAGCGCGCTCGACACCGCCGGACAGGTCGGACAGGCCGGGCTGGCAGGACAGGCCGCGCAGGGCGTGCAGACCAGCGCCGTCGCCGTTCCCACCGCCGAGGCCGACCAGGCCTACAGCTCCGTGATGGACATGCTGTCCGCCCCGTCGAGCGACGCGCACCGCTCGCTGGACCCGGAGCGGGTGGCCCGCCTGCTGAACCTCTAGGCCGGGCTTCCGGCCGCAAGAAGGGTTTCGCTGCCCCTCGCGCCGCCACGCGGCGGTTGGTTGGCGACTGTCCAGCTACCGGAACTACCCGCCCGTGCCCACTCCTGACGGGCGCACGGGTTGGTGCAGCCCGCGCGCCAACGGCATGACGCCCTCATCCGCGAAAACTGTCTCGCGGATGAGGGCGTCATGCCGTGCGCAACCCGCGCCCGCCGGGTCGGCCTCCCGGGTGCCGTCCGGCCCTGCCGCGCCTCAGGCCGGGTCGGGTTCGCCCTTGCTGCGGGCCAGCGCCGTGTCGTGCACTCGCCTGGCCTGTTCCTTGTCCGGGTCCACTTCCATGGCCTTGCGCAGGTGGCGCAGAGCCCGCTTGGGCTCGCCCGCCTCCAGCATGGCCTTGCCCATCAACAGGAACAGGCGGTGTTCGTTACGATAGTGGCCCATGGCCTCGGTGAACGCCTCGTCGGCCTCGGCCACCTTCTTGTGCTCCAGCAGCCGCCTGCCGTGCAGCAGCAGCTTGTCGAGCTGCTGCTTGCGGGCGATGGCCTGCTCGTAGGACTCCTGCTCCTGCTCGTCGCGCATGGAGCGCAGGATGCGGGCCAGGGTGCCCAGCAATTGTTTTTCGGCCCCCTTCTCGAAGACCAGGCCGCGCGGCGAAATGGCCGCGGCGCGGGCCTTCACGTCCTCGTCGCGCGAAAGCAACTGCACCATCTCGCGCAGCGCGCCGTGCAGTTCCGTCAGGTCGCGCCCTACGATGCCGCCGTCCGCAATGCCCTGCACGCCGGCTGCGGTGGCCGCAAGTGCGCGCGGCACGTCGTGCCGATGGAAATATGCCTTGGCTCGCGCCAGAAATTCGCGCGTCTGGCGCGCGTCGCCTTTGGGTGACACCGGGTTGCCTCCGCCGCGAGGGACGCCGCGCCCCCCGCCCGTTGTGCTCGACGCTACGGCCATGCTATACCATGTGGCAAACAGCCCAAGGAGGCCACCATGGCGAAATACCTGTACCTCGATCAGGACGAATGCATGGCGTGCGAATCGTGCGTCGAACTTTGCCCCGAGGCGTTCAGAATGTCCAGCGCGGGCGAATACGCCGAGGTCATCGACCCGAACACCACCGCGGAGTGCGTGGAAGACGCCATCTCCACCTGCCCGGTGGAATGTATCGAATGGCGTGAGGAATAGCCCCGCGCCTCCCTCCCCTGCCCCTTTTCCGCCTAGCGCCCGGGCCGCCCCTTCTTGCCGGAACGGGCGGCCCGCATGCGTTCGACCTGACACGAGTAATCGCGGGCAGCGCCGTTCGCCCGCCCTCGCCGTTCCCTCGCCACGCCACCGTGCGGCCCCGCACGCCACAGACTGTTCGCGTCGCCATTCCAGACGCTCCTTTTTCCGCCCTGCAGCACCCCTGGAAAGCTGAACAACACCCCCGCCCCCGTGGCCATGTGCACCAAACATCACACCGCATCATTGACAATGAAAATCGTTTTCATTAAACAGGACGAAACGACGCGAGACTCGTCGGAAGGAGCCTCCCATGTGCGCAGCACTGATCGGCGGAATGGACAGACTGAAGCGCGACTACATCAATGCCGCCCTTGCCAGCGGCGTGGACCTGAAGGTGTTCACCGGCAAGGAAAACCGCATCGCCGACAAGCTCGGCCAGGCGGACCTGGTCATCGTGTTCACCAACAAGATATCCCACGCCGCCAAGCGCGAGGTGGTGCAGCACGCCAAGGCCAACAGCATTCCCGTGCAGATGCTGCACAGTTGCGGCGTTTCCACCCTGCGCCAGGCGCTGGAGCCCGCCAACTAGATTTCGGCACGACGAGGCGCCGCTGGCGACCCCCGGCCCACCCCGCGAAGCACAGGGATGCGACCCGCCCGGCGCATCCCGGCCGGGGATCGCGGCGGCGCCCCCGTGACGGATCAGCGTACCCCGATACATACAGACTAGCGTGATGCGCGGCAAAATACAGGCACGCAGGCCGCGCATCACGCCATCTGACCACTACGAGGATACGACCATGTGCGCAGCAAGCCGCATCGGCGCATTGAACAGGCAGGGCATGCAGGCCCTTTCGGAAGGCAACCTCGCCAACGCGGACTTCCTGCTCTCGCAGGCGTTGCGCCAGGCCATGTCCCTGGGACTGTCCGGCTTCGAGGCCAAGATCCGCAACAATCTCGGGCTGGTCTGCCGTCTGCGCGGCCGCACCGAAGAAGCCGTGGCCCATTTTTCCGCCGCGCTGGCCCATCTGGAGGCCAAGGTAGGCACCGGGCACCGCGTCTATGCCACCATTGAGGGCAACCTGAACGCCGCCCGCACCGAAGCTGGCGCACGAGCCCCGCAGTAGATCCGGGGGCGCATGTCGCGCCCCTCTGCTCCCCCGTCGCGTCCGACCGCACCCGACCGCACCCGGCCCGTGCGGCTGACTCACCAGCTTCCGGGCTGGCCCGGCACGCCTTGGCGCATCCACTCGGCAGCACATGCCGCATTGCGCCACTCTGGCCGCGCGCGCGCTGCCCCTTCAGCATCGCTGCGATGCATTTCACGCACATGCGATGCACCCACCGCGCGCCACGCTACAGCCCGCCCACCTACCTTGCGGCACCCGCCGCGTTTTCCGGCTTTTGCCGTGAATCTCATGCCTTGGCACTGGACGGCCCCCGGCCGTTTCCAGTAGTCTGTGCAATGCGCCGCCACCGCACACCACGCTGCGCGGGGCGCGCCCTACCGCCAAGGAGCCATACCATGAGCACCGGCATCGAAGTCGCAAAGCCCTTCATCGCGGCCACCATCAACGTGTTGTCCACCATGGCGGGCATCACCCCCACGGCTGGCGTGCCGTACGTGAAGAAGAACAACGTGGCCAAGGGCGACGTGTCTGCCGTCATCGGCATCACCGGGCACAAGAACGGCACCATCTCGGTGACCTTCACCAAGAAGTGCGCCATTGCCCTGGTCAAGGCCATGCTGGGCGACGACATCCAGGACATCGTGCAGGACATCAAGGACGCCGTGGGCGAGGTCACCAACATGATCTCCGGCCAGGCCCGCGCGGGCCTTGCCGAAATGGGCATGACCTTCCAGGGGGCCACCCCCTCGGTGATCATGGGGGATGGACACACCATCAGCCACGTCACCAAGGCGCCCATCATCGCCATCCCCTTCGGCACCCCGCACGGAGATTTTACCGTGGAGTTCTGCTTCGAATAGTTCGCCGGTCCTGCCTTACAGGGCCTTACAGGGCCTTACAGGGCGGACAGCGTCGAACAGGACCGGACAGGGGGCCAGGCCACGGCCACGTGCGGGAACGCACGGCAGCTTTCCACAGCCAGCCTGTCCACACCGCATCCCCCTTGCTGTGCACAGCGCCGCCGCACTCCGGCGGCGCACGTTTTTTCACAGCACGCCTTCAACAAACCATCCACCTATAATCACACCCCTTCTTCACGGGCGACAGCGGCTCGACAGGGGATGCCGGACCATCCGCGCGCCACATGCGGAACGTGCGGCGCGCAGACTGTGGAAAGACAAAAATGTCGGCTCGCAGACAGCGACGCAAAGGTCCAAAACCGGGAAAAAATAGCCCGGTATTCCACCCCCTAACGGGTTAAGGACTGGCTTTTCCAAAACACCCCACTATACAAAAAAATAGGGGTGCAGTAGGCTTCGGACCGAACTAACCCGATGGGTTAAATTTTTCCTAGACACTTTCATGATGGCCCGAAACGCCCGCGCACGCCGCAATCGCGTCATCATGAAGGCCATTCATGTTCACGGGCACTCGCCGCCCGGACAAGGATACTTCCCGTCATGTCCTCCGCATGGAACCACGTGCATGGCTTCGAGCGCCTGAGCCTCTGCGACTGGCCCGGCTACAGCAGTTGCGTCGTCTTTCTGGGCGGCTGCAACATGCGCTGCCCCACCTGCCACAACTGGCAGCTGGCCTGGCATGCCGACACCCTGCCCGTGCTTTCGCGCGCCGCCATCGAAGCGTACATCGAAGCCCGCCGCCACTGGCTGGACGGCGTGGTCGTGACCGGGGGGGAAGCGACCATGGTCGAGGGCTTCGCCGACATGCTCCGCGATCTGCGCCGCTTCGGCCTGCCCGTGAAGGTGGACAGCAACGGCCTGCGCCCCGACGTGGTGGAACTGCTGCTGCGCGACGGCCTGGCCGACGCCTTCTCCATCGATGTCAAGGGGCCCTTCGCCCTCTACCCGCGCCTGTCCGGCGGGACCACCAGCCCGGACGAGGCCCGCGCCGCGCTTTCGCGCATCTTTGCGCTGGCCCAGGCGCAACCCGACGCGTTCATGTTTCGCCTCACCCGCGTTCCCGTGCTTTCCGATGACGACGTGGAAGCGGCCCGCCGCCAGCTTCCCGCCGGATTCGACCTGAAGATACAGGATTACGTGCCCCCCCGGAGGAAGCATGCCGAAGCAGATTCTGAAACGCGACGGACGGCTGGAGACGTGGTCCACGGACCGCATCGCGGAAGCCATCCTGAAGGCCCTGAAAGCAAACGGCATTAAGGACCCGCTGCTCTCCAAGCGCATCGCCCACAGGGTGGAGCTGAAGCTCGCGGACTGCGAGATTCCCGAGCAGGAACAGGTGCAGGACACCGTGGAACAGGTGCTGATGGAATCGCGCCTGTACGCCGTGGCCAAGCGGTACATCATCTACCGCGAAACGCGCCGCACCCTGCGCGAGCAGAAGGCCGCCTTCCTCGACATTTCCGAGACCATCGACAACTACCTCACCAAAGCCGACTGGCGCGTGAACGAGAACGCCAACATGACGCACTCGTTCCAGGGCCTGATGCTGCACCTTTCCGGCACCCTGCAGGCCAAGTACGCGCTGGAGAAGTACCCGGAAGAAGTGCGCCAGGCCCACGACCACGGCTACTTCCACATCCACGACCTGTCCTTTGGCCTTGCGGGCTACTGCGCCGGCTGGAGCCTGCGCGACCTGTTGCTGGAAGGGTTCAACCTGGAAAACCGGTCCAGCGCCGGGCCCGCCAAGCATCTGGACACCGCCATGGGCCAGATGATCAATTTTCTCGGCACGTTGCAGAACGAATGGGCGGGAGCCCAGGCCTTCAACAACGTGGACACCTACCTCGCCCCCTTCGTGCGCAACGACGGCCTGACCTACAAGCAGGTGCGCCAGGCCATGCAGAAGTTCGTGTTCAACCTGAACACAACCTCGCGCTGGGGCGGCCAGAGCCCGTTCACCAACCTGACCTTCGACCTGGTGCCGCCCAAGCACATCGCCACCGAGCCCATCATCATCGGCGGCGAATACAAGGATTCCGTCTACGGCGAATACGCGCCGGAAATGGAGATGCTGAACCGCGCCTTCCTGGAAGTGATGCTGGACGGCGACTTCCACGGCCGCATCTTCTCCTTTCCCATTCCCACGTACAACGTCACCAAGGACTTTCCGTGGGATTCGGAGATCGGCGACCTGCTGCTGAAGCTTACCGCCAAGTACGGTGCGCCCTACTTCCAGAACTTCATCAATTCCAACCTCAACCCCGAAGACGTGCGCTCCATGTGCTGCCGGTTGCAGATGGACCTGCGGCAGTTGCGCAACAAGGTGGGGGGGCTGTTCGGCGCGGGCGACCTGACCGGGTCCATCGGGGTGGTCACCCTGAACCTGCCCAAGCTGGCCTACCTTGCCCAGGGCGAAGAGGACTTTCTGGACATGGTGACCGAATACGCGGAGCTGGCCCGCGATTCGCTGGAATTCAAGCGCAAGCTGGTCACCGCCAACCTTGAGCGCGGCATGTTCCCGTGGTCGCGCCGGTACCTCAAGAACGGCTTTGCCGGGCACTTTTCCACCATCGGGCTGGTGGGCGGCCACGAGGCCTGCCAGAACCTGCTGGGCAAGGGCATCGAAACCGAGGCGGGCGTGCGGCTGATGCAGCGCACCCTGAACCACCTGCGCAACCTGACCGCGCGCTTTCAGGAAGAAACCGGCACCCTGTACAATCTGGAAGCCACCCCCGCCGAGGGCACCAGCTACCGCCTGGCCAAGATCGACAAGTCGCTCTATTCCGAAATCAAGGCCTCCGGCAACGGCACCCCGTACTACACCAACTCCACCGCCCTGCCCGTGGGCATGACCGAAGACGTGTTCGCCGCGCTGGATCACCAGAACAAGCTGCAACCGCTGTACACCGGCGGCTCGGTGTTCCACACCTACCTCGGCGAATCCGTGGCCGACACCAAGGCCCTGAAGAAGTTCATCATCAAGGCCTTTACCCAGACGCGCCTGCCGTACCTTTCCGTCACCCCCACCTTTTCGGTGTGCAAGGACCACGGCTACCTGCAAGGCGAAAAGCATGAATGCCCCGACTGCGGCCAGGCCACGGAAGTGTACACCCGCATCGTGGGCTACTACCGCCCCGTGTCCCAGTGGAACAAGGGCAAGCAGGTCGAATACGACGACCGCGTCTGCTACAACGGGTTTTAAAGACAGGTTCAAGCCAACCCTGGTTCAGACTGTTGGCAAATCCACATTCTTGCGGGGGAGGGTGACGACGTGTGAGATAACTAGGGCAGTGGGTGTGATATAACCGGGATGAGTCGGGACCATCCGGGACATATCGGGACGAGACGCATGGAATATGCTTCCGCATCGCGGAATAACGAAGGGGGCCGAAAGCCCCCTATCGTTTTGGGCCGATGAGGCCCATTCCTGCACGGTCTGGCGTGGTCCTGTCAACTCGACATCGGCAGGCGGAGTTGCGGCATGCGGCGCTTGGTGCGTTCGTCAGCCACGATGGAGTACACGCGGGCGACAGACAGTCGGTACTTCTTGGCCAGGTCGTGGACGTTGTCGCCGGTGAACTCGTTGTACAGGCGGGCGTTGCGGCGCGCGGAGTCCATCGGGATGTAGACGTTCTGGCCGCCCCACTCTTCGGCCAGGCGGTCAGCGATGACGCGCCCAAGGTCCTTGGGAAGACCGGCCAAGTCTTTGCGTTCCAGCAGGCCACGGATGCGCAATTCCCGCTGGGTAGTGGCCTCCACGGTATCCTCTACGTCCTTCAGGAGTTCGCAACCGCGTTGGGTGAACCTGCTCATGCTGCCTCCTCGGCGATGGCCGCGATCTTCGCCCTGGCGGCCTCGTCTTCCACGCGGTCGCCCCATGCCTTGAGGGTTTCAATGACCGCCTGAAGCTGCTTGGGCGTGCACCACTCCATCTTCTCCGCACCGGTGATCCGCTTCACGTAGGTCAGTAGCGCCCGTTCGCTCTTGTTGCGGACCACGCCTGCTGCGTGGAGTTCCAGCCACAGCGCGCGAATCTTGCTGGCCTGCGGCGAGTAGTCGGTCACGTCGGGCTTGGACACGCTGAACCCGGACCGCTTCATTGCGTACATGACCGCCAGCAGTTCGCCGCGCCGCATGCCCTTGGTGGATTCCTTGCCCGTGGCGGCGCGCAGCATGGCCCGGTATGTGTCATCGTCCAGCCCGAGCTGGCGCTTGCCGACGTGGATCACCTTGATCAGTCCGGCGTTGGCGTCGGTGCTCTTGGTTTGTCTGGCCATGCTGCGCTCCTCCCTAGACCGCCGCGATATCCAGCGGGATGTTGTCGTATCCGCCCGCGTCGTTGCGCTGGTAGACCCGCACGTATGCCTTGGTGCCGGTGATCTGGATGGAATCGCCGATGGCCTGCATGGCCTGCGCCCAGCGCTCGTCGGTGATGTCGAGACGGCGCAAGGCCAGGATGGCACCCGTGTTGAGCCTGCCCGTCTTGTCCATTCGGAATGCCTGATTGATGATGGCCCGAAGTTCGGTACGGCTGTCGGAGGTCCATTCGCGCAGGCAGTCATCGATCAGGGCTTTTGCCGCCTGAAGGCGCTCGTCAAAGGTGATGTGCTCGGCAACGGACCGCAGGATTTTGAACCTGCCGTCGAACGAGGTCAGCGTGACGTTGCCCTTGTTGCCGCCCAGCTTGGCCCCGTACTGCTCGCAGGACATTTCCACGAACGCGCCGACATCATCCATGATCTCGGCCTTGAGCTTCGCCAAGTCCGCGCGCATGGCCTGCACCTTGGCGACCTTTTCCATGACCAGCCTGTGGCGCTCGAAATCGATTTCCTTCACCTGTTCCCTGGGCACCATGTGGCCCTGGGCGTTCTCCATGAACCCGTCCATCGCGTTCATCGTCCCTCTCCTTATATGCTGTTGATGACGTCGGCGGTCACGCGGGCCTCGCCGATGTGCGCGGCCATATTGATGGATGCGACCAGCGCGTTGTTGACGGCCAGCGGGTAAACCAGCGACACGGCGCGCCCGCCCTTGCTGCGCGGGCCGGACAGCTTGTCGGCCAGCGCCTTCAGGGCGTCGTCAGCGATGACCTTCGACATATCCACGCCTGCGCGCTGGAACTTATGGGCCACATAGGCGGGCAAGTCGTTGCCCAGCGGGTTGATGTCCACCACCTCGCAGCGCTGCACCACCTCGCGCACGGTGCTGTCCGCCTCGCCGAGCTTGGTGCGCAGTTCCGTCTGGCCGATGAGGATCACGGACAGCAGCTTGGTGAACCCGTCTTCCAGTTCCAGAAACCGCTTCAGGTGCTTCAGCGTTGCGTGCGACAGCGAGTGAGCCTCCTCAATGATCATGCAGTGGCGCTGGCCAGCACGGGCGCTGTCGCGGAGCACCTGATGGACCTGCCGGAACCGGGCCTCCGGGCTGCTCATGCACTTGGCGTGCGGGGCCACGCTGTACAGGATGGATTCCGCAAGGTGGATGGACTTCAGCGCCTTGCCCTGCTTGTCGTTGTCCTCGCTGGCCAGCACGTAGGGCTGGATCAGCACGATGGGCAGGCCGTCCGCCTGGACCCGGTTTTCGAGGTCTTTCCGGAGCGTACTCTTGCCGCTGCCGGATTCGCCGATGACGGCCAGCAGGCCACCATGGCGCGCGGTACTGAGCATGGTTTCGCGCACGTAGCGCAAGTCGCCGGACAGCCACACGTCTTCGGGGCCATTCAGGTCATCTGAAAACGGATTGCTAACCAGCGAGAACTGCCGCTTTGCCTGGGGGGTCAAGGTCTGCTTGCGCATCAGCATGGTGTCATCCTCCATTGATTCGGTGCCGGGCTTGCCCGGCTTGGTTTCGTTCAGGGCCGCAAGGGCCGCCGCCTTGCTCGCGCCGTTATCCGTCAGGCAGTCCAGCAGCCGGGCCTTCACGCCTTCGGTGTCGCGGCGGGGCCACACGCCCCGCGTGACGATGGCCGAGAGCGCGGCAGGGCTGATGCCCACCGCGTCGGCCACTGCGCGCTGGGGCTGTCCCAATCCTTCCAGCAGTTGCTTCAGCCGCATCTACATCCCTCCTGCGGCAACCAGGCGCAGCGGCGCGGGGGCTGCCGCCGGGGCCGGGGTTGCGAAACGGGCCGCGATGTCTTCCAGCGCGTCCTGCGGTACCCCGTCGGGGTAACGCTGGCGCAACCAGGCCATGGCATCCGGCCCCCACTTTTCGCCCACCATGGCGCGCAGCTGCTTGGCAGCTTCGACGTGGGACAGGGGCGCGACCTCGCGGCGGGCAGCGTCCACGTCCAGCGCCGTGCCCCGGCGCGGGATGTAGGTGGGCGCGTCCTGCGTGTCGGCCAGCATGTCGAGGTGCGCATAGGCAGGGGTGCGGGACTTGGCGGCCTTGTCGGCATCGGCCAGCGTGTCGGCCGCGTAGGCCTCGCGCTTGATGTCCTTGAGCAACGTGTCGGTGCGGGTATCCGGCAGAGCCGCGTACCCTTCGCCAATCACCTGTGCGTCCACCCTGAAGCCCGCCGCGTCGCGCTGGATGGGTTCCACCGTGGTGACGATTTCCGAGCCGTCCGCCTTGGTGACGATCACGTCCACCGCCGGGGCGCGGTACGGGTTGACCGCCACCTTGACCGTCTGCCCCACCACGATGCCATCCACGTAGCGCACGTCGTAGTCGCGCGACTTCTGGCCCTTGATGGCGTGGCTTACGGTCATCTTTGGCGTCACCTTCACCTCGCGCGGCTCGGTGGCCACGAGGTCGCGCAGCATTTCCTCTGACGGGGCAACCCGCAGTTGTTCCTGGCGGATTGCCAGCCACGCTTCGTTGCGGGTGCGTCCGTGCCGCCCGTGAATGGCGTTGGCGTTGTAGTGGATGCGCCACCGTTCGGCGGCGGCGTTGAGGGCGTCGAGGTCGGCGATCTGCATGCACGACAGCCGCCCCTCGAACTGCGTTTCAATGAGGTTCTGCGCCTGCTCCACCTGTCCCTTGGCGCGCGGGTTGCCCGCCATGTGCGTTAGGTGTTGGATGCCCAGCGAACGCAGCCAGCGCGTAACCAGGCCGGAGCAGTTGCCCGCACCTTTGTCGGACAGCAGAACCAAGGGCACGCCGTGCATGGGGTCGTGCGGCCCTCGGTACACCATGGCCCGTATCAGGGTATCCAACACGGACATGGCGTCTTCGCTGCCCAGCACGTACCGGAAGAACAGCGCTCCGCTGTTATGGTCGGCGATCACGATGCGCCACACCCTGTCGCGCTCGGCTTTCTCCAGGTTGGCAGGCTTGTTCTTGTAAAGCGCCTTGTCATCCACCACGCGGACCTTGCCGCGCGGCAGGTAGAAAACCACGCACAGCGATGCGTCTATGGCCCACACGTGGTTGGGGTGCAGGCTACGCAACTCTTGCGCGGGGTTGCCGCGTTCCAGTTGATCCGGATGGCACCCATGCAGGCGCATGGCGCGGGCCACCGTGGTGGGGTTGGGCATGGCGATCTCTCCTGTTTTCGGGTTGACCACCCCGTAGCCGTTGCCGCCAAGGATGTCGCAGGCCCCGGTGATGGTCATGGTCCGCTTGCCGTGCGCGCGGGTAGCCACCTTGACCAGACCCGCGACATCGCGGGCCAGTTCCTCTGGCACGCTGATGCGCCCCCGGTCGGCGCGGGTCTTGCGCCCGCTTTCCCAGCCCACCGCGCGCAGCTGGCGATAGACCGTCTGCACGCTGCACCGCAGCGCCTTGCTGGCGGCGTCCACCAGCGCACCGCTCTCGGCGGGGGTTGCGTGCAGCTTGGCCTTCAGGCGCATGAGGTATTCGAGGCGCGGCGCGTCCATGTCCATCCCCCCTATTCGGCGCTGTCGTCGCCCGTCGCGTCACCGCGCTTACCGTCCACGTCGCCCTGCCACTTGGGGTACACGACCTGCCGGAAATCCACGTCGATGCTGTTTTCGTGCAGCAGATCGGCCAGCCGGAGGCACACGTTGCTCCATGCCTCGTGCATGTAGGCGCACGTGGCCGCGTTGGCTTCGCGGTTTTCCAGCACCGCCCTTGCGACGGCGAAGCCCTGCACCGCCGCGCCCATGAAACCGTGCAGCGCCGCGTCCAGTTCCTTGCGGGCGCTCGCTTCGCGCTCCATTTCCAGCACCACCCGTTGGTCCGGGGGCAGGCTGGTGAGCTTGGCAAGCTCCGTCTGCGCCTCGTCCAACGCCTTGTTCTTGGTGGCCAACACCTTGTCGCGGGCGGCAAGGTCTGCGGCCAGGTCTTCCTTTTCCTTGCGGACGGTGGCGTTGCGGGCGGCGAGGTCTTCCAGAAGGTCTTTCAGCGCTTCGGGATCGTTTGACCGCACCTCTTCGCCCTCGATGACCAGTTGGCGCGTGTCTTCGGGCAGCGCCCGCAGTTGGCGCAGTTGGCGATAGCCGAGGCCCAGGCGCTGGGAGGCTTCCAGAAACTCCTCGCCGAATATGGCAAGGTTCTGAAGGTCTTCCTTCGCCTTGGACACGCTGATTCCCAAAACGGCGCACACGTCCTCGAAACTGGTCATTTCCACCAGTTCGCCCTTAGGCGTCACGGCCTTCTGTCCCCGGTATGCCTTGGATTCTTTAAGCTCGGCGAGGAACTTCAGGCGGGCGAGGCCGGTAAACTGGTGCATGTAGTCGAACGCACGCAGTCGGCCCATGATGTCGGACACCTCCACCTGCTGCGCGGTGACAGCCTCGGCCAGCGTGGTGGCCACCGTGCGGGTGGCTTCGATGGATGCGGTGACCGCGCCGGGAAGGTCGGGCAGCGGCTCCACCGGGGTGGTTGCCGTGGACGGGCGGCCGCGCCGGGCGCTGGGGGCTGCTGCGTCGTTGAGGGCGTCGGTCATGGATTCGGGCGTCATCATGTCGTGCTCCTTATTGGTTGCCGCCGAGGGCGAGCGCACCGGCCACGATGCGCTGATTCAGTTCGGAAATGCGGAGCGTGGTGCGCTCCACGTGGTTCGAGTAGGCTTGGGCGATCTGCAACGGCTTGGCCGACAGGGACCACCGGCCGCTTTCCAGACGCTGCACCCAGCCGATGTCGGCCAGCACGGCGAGGTCGCGCGAAATGGTGGGGGGCGGCGCGCCCAGGGCGTCGGCCAGTTCCTTGTTGGACAAGCCGTCCAGCACGCGCCCGGCAAGGATTTCCACGATGCGCAGGCAGCGCCGGGTGGCGGCGTTGGCGGTGGTTTGCGTGGTCATTGGCGCACCCTCCGCGTCCTTGACGTGGGCTGCGCCACCTCGATCAGGCGGGTGGCGGCCAGCGCGTCTCGCTGGCGCAGGGCCTTGTCCCGCTGCCGGGTGACCGTGGACAGGTCGGCTTCCAGGGTGGCGACGGCCTCGCGCAGCAGGTCCAGTTCCGCCAGCAGGGCCGCGTCGGCTTCCGGTTGCGGCGCGGCGCTTTTCGCGGGCGTACCCCATGCCAGGGCCACCAACTCGGAGGCGGGCGTCCATATCTGCTTGCCGTCGCGGTAGATGCCCACGTATCCGCTGCGGTTGGGCTTGAGCGCCCGCCCGCGTGGGCCGGTGACCGTGCCGTCCTGCGTCACCTGGTAGCCGTCAAACCCAGGAATGGGGGCGAGGTGGAGAGGTTCGCTCATGGCTACCACCACCGCGCCTTGCCAGCGGCTTCAAGCCGGTACTGGCCATCATCCGTGGGTGCCAGCCGCCACAACGGCATGCCGATCTTGTGGGCGTGGTCGGCTTCTTTCGCGATGCCGACAGACTGTTCCCATCCGGGCGTTTGCAGGATGGCCATGGAGGCGCAGGCTTCCAGCATGGCAAGGCACGTGTCCTGCCACGCCTGCCAATCACCATCCACGCCCATGACGGCCATGGGATGGCCCATGGAAATGGGCGAGAGCACCATGTGCCCCTGCTGGCGCAACCACACGGCGGCGCGGGTGGCGTCCAGCCAGCGCTGCTGGCGGATGGCCGGATCGTCGTGCGTGTAGGGTGCCGCGAGATAGAAGGCCACGCGCAGGCCGCTGGATTCCACGCCGGGGGAGAGGAAGTGCACCTTGCCCTCGGCGATGGCGGATTCGTCGATGATCTTTTCGTGGGACCGCCCACAGCAGGGGCAGTGCCAGTCGCAGTTTAGGACCACCTTGCCACTGCTGCTGTACCCCGTGACGCGCGTGCGAATCTGCATGACGGCGTTGTCCGGTACCGCGTCGTGCGCGTTGCCGCCGTACTGGTGGCGGGGCACGTCCAGAACGCGGACGAACGAACCTACGTAGTCCTTTTTGAAGCGGGGCGGCTCGACCACCTCCCACGCGCGGACATCCGCAGGGCGGACGGGGTTCCAATCCTTGCCAAGGGCAGCGGCCAGCCTGTCGCGCTCGGCCTGTTCGCGGGCTTCGCGGTCGGCCCTGTATTTTTCCATGTGCTCGTCGTGGCCGTAGGGGCTAGGCGTTTCCATGGCGGCCTCCCATGCCCGGCAGGGTCGGCTGGCGACGCCCGGTCAGCTGTTCGAGTTGGGCGTCCACAAGCCGCTCCGCCGTGCGTGCTGCGTCCAGGTCGGAAAGGTCGCGGGTGCGGAAGTAGGTGCGCTGCAACTGGCGCATGCGGTCCACGTCGGCGATGAAGGTCTTGATGTCGGCGGCCATGGCTAGGCCCCCTGTTCCTTGCGGGCGCGATCAAAGGCCCCGTCCAGCAGCTTGCCCGCCTCGCGCAGCGCAAGGGCCACGCCGTCGGTCATGGTGTCCGCGTAGACGCGAATGACCCAAGAGCAGCAGCCTGTCCCATAGGATTCGACCTCGCCATCCGCGTCGAACGCGATGTCCTCGGGGATGCCAAGGTGGAAGGTCAGCAGCAGGCCGGAACGGCTGCCGATGATGATGTCGGGCAGAAGACTGGTGGACACCCCCTCGGCCAGTTCCGGCAGGGCGAACAGGCTGCAAAGCTCTTCCGGCTCCTGCTCATGGCAGAGGTCCACCAGCGCTTCCGGGGCGTTCTGGAACAGCCCCAAGGGCAACGCCTCCCGCAGTTCAAGGTCGGCGTCGTACATGATCTCCGTCAGTTCATCACAGAGGCTCATTTCCATGGGGCGCTCCTAGCGCGCGGCGCACAGGGCCGGACAGGGTTGCGGGGTGCCGTCCGCCAGACGGACGGGGACCAGGGCCGAGGCGGAGCCTATCCGCACGGCCACGTGCTGGATTCCGCCCTCGCACAGGCGGGTGACGGTGGCGGGGGTGTCGGGCTGGTTGGGGGCGTCCGGCGCGCAGCCGGTAAGCACCAGCAGCAGGCAGACAAGCGCGGACAACTGCTGCAAGGCCGTGCCGATGCCCCGGCGCACGTGCCCCACGCCCGCGCCGCGAAGGCGGATGATGGGGGTATCCACCCGCGCCTTGGCGATGTTGACGGCGCGATGGCTGATGACGCTGGTGACCACCAGTACGGCGGTGGCCGATCCCACGCGGGAGGCAAGGTCGGCCTCGCGGCCGGTGTAGCAGCGCAGGTCCACGCCGCGTTCGGCGGCGACATCGCGGTACTTGCCGTGCAGGCGGTCGAGGCCGCCGATCAGGACGATGCTTGTCATGCTGCTACCCTCGCATCCACGTCGATGATGACGGCCTCGGCGTCGGCCAGCAGGTGGCCCAGGTCGGCCACGGCGTGCGTGCCCACGGGCACCATGCGCACGGCGGCGGCATGCAGGGCGTCGGCCCCCACCACACGGGTGTCGGTGTGCAGCCGGGCGCACAGCGTGTTGGCCTCGGACAGGCCCATGCGGGCGGCATCGTCCACGTCCATGGTCCAGTGCGACCGCCGCGACACCATCACGGCCAAGCCGGTCTGGCGGGTGCGGCTGGCGTCGATGACGCAGAAGGTGCTCATGCCGCACCCCCGGCCAGTTGCAGGGCGGCGCGCAGGGCGTTGCCCCTGCTGTCGCGCGGGGCGAACACGGTCACCTCACCCGCCACACCGCGCACGCGGATCATCACGTGGCCGGGGGTGAACGAGGGGCAGGTGTACAGGCGCATCGGCTCCATGCCGTGGACGGCATGACCGGGCGCACACGGGGTGGTGTGGTCAGTGCGGGTTTCCATCAGGCGGCCCTCCGGTGCGCGGAGCGCACGGGTATGCGCAGCGCGGATTCCGGAGCGCCCGCCTCGCGCAGTTCATCGAACAGGCGTTCGGCCGTGGCCCGGTGTGTCTCCGGGTCGCGGTACAGCAGGGGAAACAGCGCCTCGGGCGGGCACCCCAGCGCCAGCAGGTGGGCCAGCGTGCGCCGGTGGTTTTCCACCCCGCGCACCGTGCCGGTCACCTTGTGACGCGGCGTGTTCACGGCCCGCGCCACGTCGGCCATGCTGCGCCCCGTCTCCGCAAGGAACTTGCGCAGCGCCCACGGATCGCGGTCTTTGCCCAGGCCGGATTGGGTGATCATCGTAAAGCCTCCTGGTCCAACAGTTCATCTTCCAGCCGCCGTTTGGACTTGGCCCGCACCTTGCCCTCGATGCAGGCCTGCCCGTAGTCGCGCAGCTTCCGATCTGCCGGGGTCATCACGTCGCACCCGAATGAGGACAGCCACACCCGCAAGGGTGCGATGCTGCCAAGGGCCGCGCAGAACACATGCACCGCGAGCATGGAGGGCACATGCTCGCGGTCGTCTGCGGACAGCCACTTGTCCAAGGTGTCTTGGGAGATGGTGCGGGCACGGCCCTGCGTCATGCGCACGCCAGCGGCAAGCGCGACGTCGTTCATGCGGTCCGTGATCTGCTCTCTCGACATGGCGCTATCGCGGGCCGCGCGGAACATGGCGGCCTTGATGGCGGAAACAAACCCAGCCACCTGCATGGTGCGGCTGTTGGCTTCCTCGAAGAGGGAGAGTTGCAGAGGCGTTTTCACCGTCCCATTCCCCTTGGTCACACCGTCCGAAGTGGTGCCGTCCTGCCCGGAGTTCTGTCCGAACAGTTCCGGCTAGCGACGTTGACCCGTCTTGGTGGGGCGGGGTACAGTGCTCATGTCAGGTGAACTTGTTACCCCGTCCGTGCCTCCAGAATTGGCACAAACGAGAAAATCAGTCAAGCACGTTCGAGTATTTTTCTCGTTCGTGCCTGTGGGGCGTTATGACTTTTGGTGACCGGCTCAAGCAGCTTCGGGGCAACGAGACGCAGGCGGAGTTCGCGGCACGCATTGGCGTGAGCCAGCGGGCTTTGGGAAACTACGAAAGGAACGAACGTACCCCTGATGTTGACTTTGCGGCGCTCGTTTGTTCCAAGACGGGTGCATCCCCCGCATGGCTGTTGCTTGGGGATGAAAAGGGACTGCGCCCGACAGAAGCGCGAGAGGTGCAGCGCCCGGCACCTGTTTCCGTTGTCTGCACCGACTGCGATGTGGTCATGATCCCCAAGGTCCGGGCGACCCTCAGCGCAGGCGGAGGAAGCCTGGAGACTAACGGAGATCGCGTCGGGGCCTACGCCTTTCGGTCGGATTGGCTGACGCACAAGGGGCAAGTCTCCAGCATGGTCCTTATGGATGTGGTCGGCGACAGCATGGAGCCGGAGATCCGCAACGGTGACATGGTGTTGATTGACCAGTCGCAACAACGGATTGTCCCAGGAGCCATTTACGCTGTCGGCATTGAGGACGGCGTCCTGGTCAAACGGCTGGACCTGGTTCCCGGCACGCTGGTGTTGTCCAGCATCAACCCGACCTATAGCCCCATTGAAGTACCGTTACGCGGCGATCTGGCCGACACGGTGCGCGTCATCGGCAGGGTGATCTGGTGGTGTAGGGAAGCGAAGTAGCCGACGCAAAACAGCCGACGCGTCGGCTGTTTTTAGGCGGTCTGTTTTTGCAACACGCTGAAAATACTGGGCGCGAAAAAACAAAACAGCCGACGGTCGGCTGTTTTTGAATGCGAAGGGTTGTGACGGCATGCCCAATCTACTTGTGGTCTTACTGCTCTTTATCCTTGGTGCTGGTGATGCCAGTGCATGGACGGGTAAGGTGATCGGCATTAGCGATGGCGACACCGTTACCGTTCTGGATGCGGACATGGCGACCGTGAAGGTGCGGTTGTACGGTGTGGATTGCCCGGAATCGTCGCAGCCCTTTGGAACGAGAGCAAAGCAATACACAAGTTCGGTCGTTTATGGGAAAATGGTCACGGTTGAGGACATGGACATCGACCGTTACGGGCGCGTGGTTGGTGTTGTCGAAACCGTAGACGGGACAAGCCTTAACCGCGCGCTGGTGATCAACGGGATGGCGTGGGTTTACGACAGATATTGTCGCGCGGTGTGGTGTGCTGAGTGGAAGCAGGATGAGATGCGCGCCAAATCTGCCCGTGCCGGATTGTGGAGCGAACCAGCCCCCATGCCACCGTGGGAATTTCGAAGGGCCAAGCGCACCCGCTAATATGCTGCCTTATGCTGATCGGCAGAGTGATATGGTGGTGCCGGGAGGCGAAGTAGCCGACGCGTCGGCTGTTTTACAGGTAGGCTATTCTTGCAACGCACTGAAAATGCTAAATGCGAAAAAGTAAAACAGCCGACGGTCGGCTGTTTTTGGAGAGGCTGACATGGAAAATAGCTGGCAGTCGCCAAAGGCTCGGAAACTGGTCTGGGGGGCGTTCGCTTTTCTTGTCATCGTCGCCTTGCTAGGGCAGGTGGCAGAGCGGAGCAGGAAGCCCCCAACGTTGCCGCAACTTGCGGATAGCGTGCCGCAGGAAGCCCGCGAGCGGCTTGCACAGGCATGGCCGAAGATGCTTAAGGCGTGTCCGGGCCTTGATAGATACTATGACGCATTGACGTTCAAAGGTGTAGAGATGGGTTTCCCTGAACTCAACGGGGTTTATGCGAATCTCGTGTTCTCCGTACCCATGGAGAAGTCCTCTGTTCCGGTAGACTACATGGTATTCGGGCACACCTGTTTTTTCGGGGTGACTGACGATGGGAAAGGCTTGATAATTCCAAAACGTGGATGTCAGGCTCTATGCCTGAATAGGGTAACCCCTGAAGCCGGACCAGTTTTACACCTACCGCTGAACTGATTCCCACCCTCAAGCCCCGCTCCGGCGGGGCTTCTTGTTTTCATACCCTTTAAAAGACGCGCTCCCACAGGCCCACCTAAGGTGGGCCTTGTCATGCCCGAAGGGCAGACAAGGGAGGAGACATGCAAGACATTTTCGACAGGGCGCAAGCCTTTGTGGCTCGCTGGGAAGGCGGGTTGGTGGACCACCCGTCCGACCCCGGCGGCATCACCAACCGGGGGGTATCGCTGCGCTGGCTGCGCTCCATTGGCGCGGACATCGACGGCGACGGCGACATCGATCAGGACGACATCCGCGCTGTTACGCCCGAAGTGGCGGCGCAGCTGTTCCACCAACATTTCTGGGCAGCGCCCGGCGTGCATCTGCTGCCACCGCTGGTGGCCGTGGCGGTCTACGACGCCGCCGTCAACCAGGGTGCGCCGCGCGCCGTGCGCCAGATGCAGGCCGCGTGCAACACCGTGAGCCGTGACCAACTGATGGTGGATGGCGACCTGGGCGGCAAGACTCTGGCCCGCGTGCAGGCCCTGTGTGGAGCCATGGGCGGTGGGCAGCTTGCGGTTTGCGACATCGTCATCACCGCGCGCGAACAGTTTTACCGCGAGTTGGCCAGCCGACCGCCCAAGCGATTGGCGGACGGCCAGGTGGTGGACTACCGCGCCTTTCTGCGGGGCTGGCTGTCCCGCACCGGCAGCCTGCGCGGGTGGTGCCACCAACTGGCCGCCGAGGGGTGGGCGTGATGCGCCCCCTTGCCCACGCCGCCGCCCTGGTGGGCGATGCCTTCTGCGACCACACGGGCGGCACCAGCTGCATGCGGATCATGTCCGTGCTGGTCTGCATCATCGTGCTGGGCGCGTGGATCATCGGCATGCTGGCGGAAGGGCGCTACCTGCCCATCGGATGGCCGGAAGTCTCGCTGATCGGCATGGCCTGCGGGGCCAAGGCCGCGCAAAGCCGTTTCGAGTTGGGTTCCGGAGGGGTTTGGGGTGCGCTTCCCTCGCCCGGTGTTGACGCCACCGCACCCGCGCAGGAGCCGGTACCGGCCCCGCGCGACATGGACACCGGAGGTTTCTAGATGATCCCCATTCCCGACACCCTGAAGGCGCACCTGGTTGCCATCTGCGCGGGGGGCGCGCTGCTTGTGGTGCTGGCCCTGCTGGGCTGGGCGCTGTGGCTGCGCGGCGATCTGGCAGCCGCACGCACAGACCTGACCGTGGAGCAGGCAGCGCACAACTCCACCCGGGCGGAGCTGGCCACGAAGATCACCGCAAACAACCTGCTGCTGGCCGACCAGCGCATGAGCAATTCCACCATTGCCGCCCTGTCCGGCCAGGTGAACGCCACGCAGGCGCTGCACCGCGAGTACGTGACACGCGAGACCGCGCGCCGGGCCATGCTGGCCAGCGCCACCCCGCGCCCCCGAACCCCCGAAGAAACCGCCAAGGTGGTGGACAATGCGACGCGCCGCGCTGCTGCTGATATGCTTAACGATTGGTAGCGCGGCGGGCTGCGCCACCGCGCCGCCGCAGGCCCCCACCGTGCTGACGGTGCGCCACGTGATGACCCCGTGCCCCCACCCGCCGGACATGACGGCGGACCAGCTGGCCACCATGGCCGGGCGCGTGGACGGCAATGCGCCGTTCGACGGGCAGGGCAATGTGGACGCGCTGACGGCGCGCCACCAGGTGATCCGCACCCACGTCAAACTCCTGGAGGCGGCGTTGCGCTGTTACGATCAGCAGGCCCAGGCCGGGCAGGCTGACGAAGGGGGCGCGGATGAACGCTGATCTGGTTGTGCAGTGGGCGGGCGTCATCGTGCCGCTGGTGGTGCTGCTGGTGCAGGGGCTGCTGGCCTGGCTGATGTGGTCCTTGCGGCGGGAATACGTGTCCAGGGCGGACTGCGGTGCCTGCCACGGCAAGGTTGATGCGCAATTGGCCGGAGTGGACACGCGCGTCGCAGGGCTGGAGGGGGCAGTGGAAGCAGCCCCCACGTCCAAGGACATGCAGACCGTCATGGTTCAGCTAGCCGAGATCAGCGGCGAGCTGAAGGCGGCCAACGCCCGCGCCGAAGGTCAGGCGGAACTGCTGAAATCCGTGTCCCGCCAGGTGTCCA
This sequence comes from Nitratidesulfovibrio sp. HK-II, assembly GCF_003402415.2. NCBI lineage: Bacteria > Pseudomonadati > Thermodesulfobacteriota > Desulfovibrionia > Desulfovibrionales > Desulfovibrionaceae > Nitratidesulfovibrio > Nitratidesulfovibrio sp. HK-II. The sequence continues at coordinate 701,410 of NZ_AP036014.1, read as the reverse complement.
TGCTGAACGATTACCACGTCACCAAGAACGGGCGTGACCGATAGGAGTGTCCATGTCGTTTCAGAAACTGCTTACCGAAGACCGCCGCCTGTGCGTGCTGCGCCTGCTGTCCGGCGCGCCCGGCAGAGAGGCCAATCACTTCGTGCTGCGCACCGCCCTGCGCGACCTGGGCCACGCCGTCAGCCATGACGTGGTGCTGTCCGACCTCGCGTGGCTGGAGGAACAGGGACTCGTGTCCACCACCGGCGCAGGAAAGGATGGCGACCTGACCGTGGCCGCCCTGACCGGGCGCGGCCATGACGTGGCCGAAGGCGTGGCCGTGGTGCCCGGCGTGAGGCGCCCGCTGCCGGGCGACGACTAGGAGGCCACCATGCCGCGCAAGTCCACCATCAAACGCCTGCCGCCCGAGGTCCGCGAGCGCATCGGCGTGCTGTTGGGACAGGGCCGCACCCTGGACGAAATACTGAAGGCGCTGGCCGCCCTGGACGTGGACGTCAGCCGCAGCGCCCTGCACCGCTACAAGCAGAGCATCGACAAGGTGCGTGAGCGCATCGACCGCAGTCGCGCCGTGGCCGAGGCGTTGGTGCAGCGGCTGGGCGACGCCCCCGAAAGCAAGACGGCCCGCATGAACGTGGAGCTGATGCACTCGGTGATCCTGGACATCGTGTCCAATGCGGAGGCAGGCGGCACGGAAGGCGACGCGGAGGGCGGCAGCGATGACAACTCCCCCCTGAATCCCATGGGGGCCATGCTGCTGGCCAAAGCGCTGGACCACCTGACCAAGGCGTCCCGCACCGATGCGGACCTTATCGCTCGCATCCGTGAGGAAGCCACCAAGGTGGCCACGGCAAATGCCGCAAAGGCAGCCGAAGTCGCCGGGCGTGAAAAGGGCCTCTCCCTTGAAACGGTAGAGGCCATCAAAGCGCGCATCCTTGGGGTGCGCCCGCAGGGGGCACCGGCATGATGGCGGCCAGCGCGCAGCACACCGCCACGGTTGCGGCCATCGCGGGGCCGCCCGCCGGTCCGGTCACGGCCGAGGAGTGGCGCAAGCACCGCGAGCAGTCCCGGCAGGCCATGCCCGACGTGCTGGCCGGACAGGAATTGCCCGACGTGCTGTTGCTGTACCAGCAGGAGACGGTGGCGGCGATCTACGAAAACGACGTCACCGTCGTTGAAAAGGGGCGGCGTACCGGCATCACCTGGGCCGTCGGGGCTGCTGCGGTGCTCATCTCCGGTGCGGCCCGGTCAGCCGGGGGCATGGATACCCTGTACATTGGCTATTCGCACGAGATGGCAAGGGAGTTCATCGACACCTGCGCCATGTGGGCCAAGGCATTCATGCCCGCCGCGTCCGATGTGGACGAGTGCCTGTTCCGGTCCATGAAGCCCAACGGCGAGACGGAAGACATCAAGGCGTTCCGCATCACCTTTGCCAGCGGCTTCCAGATACTGGCCCTGACATCCCGCCCGCGCTCGTTGCGCGGCTATCAGGGCTTCGTCATCGGCGACGAGGCGGCCTTCCACGACGAGTTGGACGAGGTGCTGAAGTCCGCCCTGGCCCTGCTGATCTGGGGCGGCAAGGTGTGCATCATCAGCACCCACGACGGCGACGAAAACCCGTTCAACACGCTGTGCAACGATATCCGCGCCGGGCGAAAGCCGTACAAGCTGGTGCGCATCGACTTCGACCGTGCCCTGTCCGAGGGGTTGTACAAGCGCATCTGCCTGATGCGCGGCAAGGAGTGGTCGCCGGAGGCCGAGGCCGAATGGCGCAAAGGCATCTTTGCCCAATACGGAGACGGCGCGGACGAAGAACTGATGTGCATCCCCAGCCGGGGCAAAGGCGCATACCTGCCGCTGGCCCTGCTCGAGCTGCGGTCCGACCCGGACATACCCGTGGTGTGCTGGGAAATGCCCGACAGCTACGTCGCATGGCCGGAGCATCTGCGCGTGGCGGAGTGCCGGGACTGGTGTAGCGGCGTGCTGGCCCCGCTGCTGGCCCGGTGCGACCCCAACCTGCGGCATTACTTCGGGCAGGATTTCGCCCGCTCGGGTGACCTGACCGTGGTCTTTCCGCTGGCCGTGGACCAGAAGCTGGTGCGCCGCGCTCCGTTCGTGCTTGAGGTGCGTAACGTCCCGTTCGACCAGCAGCGCCAGGCGCTGTGGTACCTGATAGACCGCCTGCCCCTGTTTACCGCCGGGGCCATGGACGCCTCGGGCAACGGGGCGCATGTGGCGGAACTGACCGCGCAGGAGTACGGGCTTGGCCGCATCGCCCAGGTGAAGATGACGGAGAACTGGTACCGCGAGAACATGCCCCGCTACAAGGCAGCGTTCGAGGATGGCACGATAGTCATCCCTCGCGATGCCAACGTGATTGCCGACCACCGGGCCTTCAAGCTGGTGCGTGGCGTGGGCAGGCTGCCCGACGCGGACACATCGAACGACAAGACAAAGGGCAAGAAAGCCAAGCGCCACGGCGACAGCGGCATAGCTGGGGTGCTGGCCTATGCCGCCACCTGCGCCGAAGTCATGGAATACGCCTACGAACCCGCACAACCCACGGGGGCTGGCCCCCGATACGACGACGACCCGGACGATGCGCGGGATGCACCCCGCGCGCGCTTCGGCAAGGGGGCATACTGATGCTGTACGATCACCTGGGCAGGGCCGTGGACACGGGCAGGCTGCGCGACGAGGAAGCAGGGCCGACGCTTACCGGCGTGCGGCAAATCATATCCGGCCACCCCGCTCAGGGGATGACCCCGGAACGGCTGGCCGCCATCCTGCGCGACGCGGAAAACGGCGACCCGCTGCAATACCTGGAGCTGGCCGAGGAGATGGAAGAGAAGGACATGCACTACCGGTCGGTGCTGGGCACCCGCCGGTTGCAGGTTTCCGGGCTGCCCATCACCGTGGTGGCCGCCAGCGACGACAAGGCCGACGTGGCCGCCGCAGACCTGGTGCGCGAATGGCTGGAATGGGACGAGGCGCAGTTCGCCCTGTTCGACGTGCTGGACGGCATCGGCAAGGGCTTCAGCTGCACCGAGATCGTGTGGGAAACCAGCGGCAGGCACTGGATGCCCAAGGCGCTGATATGGCGCGACCCGCGCTGGTTCCGGTTCGACCCCGCCGACGGCCACACGCTGCGCCTGCTGGACGCGGGGGGGCAACTGCTGCCCCTGACGCCCTTCAAGTACATCACCCACATACACAAGACCAAAAGCGGCCTGCCCATCCGGGGCGGGCTGGCCTACGCCATCTCGTGGGGGTGGCTGTTCAAGAACTTCGACATCAAGTCGTGGGTGCAGTTCGCCGAGGTGTTCGGGCATCCGCTGCGGGTGGGCAAGTACGACGGGTCCGCAAGCGAATCGGACAAGGCGGCTCTGCTGCGTGCAGTGCGCAACATCGCGCGCGACGCGGCGGCCATCATTCCGGCCTCGATGCAGATAGACTTCATCGAAGCCAAGATGTCCGGCAACATCGACCTGTTCGAGAAACTGGCCGCGTTCCTTGACCGGCAGGTTTCCAAGGCGGTGCTGGGCCAGACAGGCACCACGGACACCGGCCAGCACGTGGGCACGGCCAATGCCCACGAACAGGTGCGCGAGGACATCGAACAGAGCGACGCGGCCCAGCTGGCCGCCACGCTCAACCGCGACCTGGTGCGCCCGCTGGTGGACCTGAACCTGGGGCCGCGCCTGCGGTATCCGCGTCTGCGCATTGCACGGCAGGATGCCGAGGACATGGCCGCGCTGGTGGTGGCGCTGAAAGAACTGGTGCCCCTTGGCCTGCGCGTTGAGGCCAGCGTGGTCCGCGACAAGTTCGGCCTGCCTGAACCCGCCGAAGGTGCCGAGGTGCTGATGCCCCAGGCCATCGCCCAGCCCGCACCGGAACAGGAAGCGGCCCCGCAGCGGGCAGCGCACGCGGCTCGGCCGGGCGGGGGCAACGAAGATACGGACGCGCTGGACATGCTGGCTGACGAGGCCCTGGCGGACTGGCAGCCGCTGGTGCAGGGCATGGTGGACCCGATCCGGAAACTGCTGGACGAGTGCGCCACGCACGATGAGTTCCTGCGCCGCCTGCCCGAAGTCGTCACCGCACAGGACACCGCAGCCCTGACAGAAGCGCTGGCGCGGGCGCTGTTTGTTGCCAAGCTGGCAGGGCTTACCGGCGCGCCTGTCCAGGCCATCGGCGGTGACGGGGATGCGGGTGGCGGTAATGCTTGAGATGCGCCCGCTGCCGCCCGAGGAGGCCGTGGCCTACTTCAAGGCCAAGGGCTACCAACTGCCTGCAACATGGGCCTGGCAGGACATGTGGCAAGAGGCGCACGCCACGGCCTTTACCGTGGCCAAGTCCGCAGGGTTCGACATTCTGGGTGATGTGCATGGGCAGGTGCTGAAGTCGCTGGAGCAGGGCCAGACCTTTCGCGACTTCCAGCGCGAACTGACGCCCCTTTTGCAGGCCAAGGGCTGGTGGGGCCGCAAGGAACTGCCGGACCCGGCAACCGGCGAGGTGCGCGAGGTGCAGCTGGGCAGCCCGCGCCGCCTGCGCACCATCTACGACGTGAACCTGCGCACGGCCCATGCGTCCGGAGCGTGGGCGCGCGTGCAGCGCACCAAGGACCGCCGCCCCTTCCTGCGGTACGTGGCCATCCTGGACCGACGCACCAGGCCGGACCATCGGGGGTGGCACGGCGTGGTGCTTCCGGCTGATGATCCGTGGTGGGATACGCACTACCCGCCCAACGGCTGGCGTTGCCGGTGCACCGTCCAGCAACTGGGGCAGCGGGACATGGACCGCTACGGCTACACGGTAAGCGAAGCACCGCCCCGCCCCATGCTGCCCTGGGAGAACCCGCGCACGGGTGAGCGGGTGATGGTGCCCAAGGGCATCGACCCCGGCTGGGCCTACAACCCCGGCAAGGCCGCCCTGGAACATCATGCGGCGCGAACCCTGATGGACAAGCTGGCGCCGCTGCCGCCGACCGTCGCGGCGTGGGCCATGGCAGAATCCGCAGGGTTCGTGCTGCCCGCGTTGGAAAAGGACTATGCGGCATGGATTGGCGAGGTGGGCAAGCGGGCGGGTAGCGGCGCGTTCAGGGCCACGGGCGAGCGCCGGGTGGTCGGGGCGCTCTCGCCAGGTGTCCTGTCGTTCCTTCAGGAGCGCGAGATCACGCCCGCGTCGGGGGCCATCACCATCGCAGACGGCGACGTGCTGCACATGCAGCGCAGCGCCAAGGGCAGCAAGCTGCCTGCCGCCACGCTGGCCAGCCTGCCCGGCATGCTTGCCAGGCCGCAGGCCGTGCTGTGGGACAGGCAGGACCCCGGACTGGTCTACGTGTGGAGCGCGGGCGATGCCGCAGAGAAGGTCATCGTGAAGGTGAACTACGCCACGCGGGTAGCCCGGCAGAAGGTGACGACCAACAGCGTGCGCAGCGGGCGCACGACGAGCGCCGCCGAGCTGCGCAACAGGGGCCGTTATGACCTGGTGGAGGGGGATGTGTGATGATGCAGGCCGCGCCGACGGGGGAACGCCACCCCCCTTTCGCGTCTCCGCTGCCTGGGCGGAGTATGGCGGGCCGAAGCGATTTCGCGGCCAGCGCCGGGCGCGGTACCTGTATGAACTACATACGGCGGCTCGAAACCCTGCGCAAGAGCGCATCGCGCGAAAACGGCCCCTGCGCCCCTGATTTTTTCGATGTGGCCGCTTGTCCGGCCTGACAGGGCATCGCGCCGCAAATAGCGTTCATGAACGTTCATGAACGCATCCCGCGCGTGCTCGGGCAGCATGCGCGGCCCCGCCCCCCGCAGCTTCCCCTCCGCCTCATGTTGTAAAGGGCTTTAAAAGACGCCGCTACGCCATGCGCCCTAGAAGGGGCGCATGGACACCACACACGATACCCCCCAGATGCTGGCATGCCACGCCGTGGCCATGGGCCAGCCGTCGGACGGCGGCACGGTCACTCCCCCGGAGTGGGTGCAACTGCTCCCGGCTGGTGTTTTCCGTGGCCGTGACGGCCGTGGCCCGTACCGCAACGACGACCCCGAAGGCATCGTCCGGGCCACCATGGCCTATCAGGCCGGTGCCGACATCCCCATCGACTACGACCACCAGTTGGTCTTTTCCGAAGTGAACGGCCAGCCCGCCATTGCCGCCGCCTGGATCAGCCAGTTGGAAGCGCGCAACGGCGAGGTGTGGGGCCGCGTGACGTGGACCGACAAGGCCGCTGCCCACGTGGCCAGCCGCGAGTACCGCTACCTGTCCCCGGTGTTCGAGCATGGCCGGAAGGACGGGCGCATCAGCCGCATCGAATCGGTCGCGCTGACCAACCAGCCCAACTTGCTGATTACCGCCATAGCCTCCCGCCGCGCGCTGCGGTCGCCATCCGCAGGGTTCGCAGACTCGCCTGACGACTGCCGCATTGGCGAAGAGGCTCAACCCCCCACCAGAGGAGAAGACATGGACCTCAAGAAAACGCTTGCCAGCATTCTCGGCCTGTCCCCGGACAGCGCCGACGATGCCGTGGCGGCCAAGGTACAGGGCCTCGTCACCGCAGCGCACAGCGCCAACGCGGGGCTGGTTGCCATCGCCAAGGCCGTCGAGGTGCCGGACGATGCCGCACCCGGCGTCATCGCCGACCAGGTGCGCGCCGTGGCCAGCCGGGCGGCCACCCCCGACCCGGCCAAGTTCGTGCCCATCGCCATGTACCAGGAGACGGCCAACAACCTGTCGAGCCTGCGCAACGAGGTGGCCGCCACCAAGGCCAAGGACCTGGTGGACCAGGCCAAGGCGGCCCACAAGGTCACCCCGGCCATGGAAGGATGGGCGTCCGACTACGCCACCAAGGACCCCGAGGGGTTCAAGGCGTGGATGTCCGCATCCGTCGCCGTGGTGACGCCCGGACCCGACGCGACCGCCGGTGGTCCGCCCCAGGGCGGCGGCAAGCTGACCGACACGGACCGCGCGATCTGCGCGCAGCTGGGCCTCTCGGAAGAGGACTACGTGAAGAACATCGGCAAGGAGGGTGCGTAAATGGCAGCCCTGACCAAGGACAGAGACACCCTGCGCCGCGATGACGCGCGCTACGAGTATCCCGTGGCCGCGACCACCAGGCTGCACGCGGGTGGCCTGGTGGCCCTGAACGCCAGCGGCTTTGCGGTGCCCGCGTCCGCCGTGCCCACGCTGACCGTCATGGGCTGGTCCGTCTCCCCGGCAGACAACAGCACCGGCGCGGATGGCGACATCAATGTGCTTACCGAGACGCGCGGCGCGATCAAGCTGGCCAACGACGGCAGCATCACCCGCGCCCACGTGGGCAAGAAGGCCTACGCCGTGGATGACCAGACCGTGGCGGCCACCGACGGCAGCGGGGCGCGCCCCGCCGCCGGGATCATCAAGGACCTGGACGCCTCGGGCGTGTGGGTCGGGTTCTAGGAGACACCATGAACATCAACGCACAGAGCCTTCAGGCGGCCTTTACCGGCTTCAAGGTCGTCTACCAGAACGCCTTCGCGGGCGTGAAGTCCGAGCACGAACGCATCGCCATGGTCGTGAACAGCTCGACGAAGCAGGAGACCTATCCCTTCCTGGGCAAGTCCACCGGCTTCCGCGAGTGGATCGGCGACCGCGTGATCCAGAACCTGAAGACCCACGACTTCACCATCAAGAACAAGTCGTTCGAGAACACGGTGGGCGTGGACCGCGACGACTTCGAAGACGACACCCTGGGCATCTACACGCCCTTCTTCGCCCAGCTCGGCCAGGACGCCGCTGAACATCCCTCGCGGTTGGTGTTCGGCCTGCTGGCGTCCGGGTTCACCGGCCGCTGCTACGACGGCCAGTACTTCTTCGACACCGACCACCCGGTGCTGGACGAAAACGGCAACGAGACCAGCGTCAGCAACTTCGGCGGCGGCACCGGGACCGCGTGGTACCTGCTGGACGTTACCCGTGCCATCAAGCCGCTGATCTTCCAGAAGCGGCGCGACTACACCTTCGTGCGCATGGACCAGCCCACCGACGAGGCCGTGTTCACCCGCAAGGAATACCGCTACGGCGTCGATTGCCGGGTGAACGCCGGTTTCGGCCTGTGGCAGCTGGCCTATGCCAGCAAGCAGGACCTGACCACCGCCAACTACGCGGCGGCGCGCGAAGCCATGCAGGGCATGAAGGGCGACAAGGGCAGCCCGCTGGGCGTGAAGGCGTCGCTGCTTGTGGTGCCCACCACGCTGGAACAGCAGGCGCTGGAAGTGGTCAAGCGCGAACGCGAGGCCAGCGGGGCCACCAACGTCTACCAGAACTCGGCGGACATCCTCGTTTCGCCGTGGCTGTAGGGGGTGCCGCATGCCGACCATGATCCGCATCACCTCGAAGCGTGACGGGTTCCGCCGGGCGGGCATGGCCCACAGCGGCACCCGCGACTACCCCGCCGGGACGTTTACCGACGAGCAGCTGGAAGCCCTGACCGGCGACCCCATGCTGGTTGTTGACGAGGTGGACGTTCCCGACCTGTCCGATGCCGAAGCCACCGACGCCGACGCCAAGCCCGCCAGCCCGGCCAAGGCCGCCAGGGGAGGCAAGGGCGGCAAGAGCGAGAACGACAAGGCCGACGCCGCCACCGGCTCGGGCGACGCCGCCCCCCAGAACACCGGCGACGCCCCCGCCAGCGGCGGCCAGTAAGGAGAGCGGGCGATGTACGCGACCATCGGCGACATGGAAACGCGGTTCGGCCAGCAGGAGCTGGTGGAACTGACCGACACAGACCTGACCGGGGCCGTTGTCGAGGCCGTGGTGGAAACCGCCCTGGGCGACGCCACGGAGCTGATCAACGGCTATGTGGCGGCGCGCTACCGGGTGCCGCTGTCTCCCGTGCCCGACATGGTCCGCCGCTGGTGCTGCGACATCGCCCGCTTCTACCTGCACAAGGCGGGCGTGCCTGATGTGGTCAAGGCCGGGCACGAGTCTGCCTTGCAGGGCCTGCGCGATGTGGCGCGTGGCGTTGTGCAGTTGCAGGCCACCGGCGTGGAAACCCCCGGCGCATCCGGCGAAACGGTGCTGACCGTTGGTGGGCGCGTGTTCACCGACGGCAGCATGCGGGGGTTCTGATGGCTGGCGGCATGACCTTCACCGTCCGGCCCGGCGGGCTGGACGCCATCGAAAGCGCCCTGACAAGGCTGGCCGCCCGTGCGGACAACCTGCTGCCCGCCATGGACGAGATAGGTTCGCAGATGTTGCAGCGCACGCAGCGCCGGTTTGAAGAACAGCAAGGGCCGGACGGCTCCGACTGGCCCGCGCTGTCGCCGGTGACGGTCAAGCGGCGCGGCGACGCCGGACCCATCCTGCGCATCTCGGGCGACCTGTACCGCAGCGTCTCCTACCGGCCCGGCCGCGATCATGTGGAGTTGGGCACCAACTGGCCCTACGCGCGCGCCTTGCAGCTGGGGATATTGCGCGGCGCATCGGGCCGCACCCGGCGCGGCGGCCCCATTCCGTGGGGCACCATTCCGCCCCGGCCGTTCCTGGGCATCTCCGACGACGACGGCGCCGACGTGCTCGACATCATCCAACACTACCTGGAAGGGGCCTAGCCATGATCTCCGCCATCGAAAACGCCATCATCGCCCGCCTCTCCTCTGCCCCCCGCGATGTGCTGGGCTACGGGCTGCGGCGCGTGGACAGCTATGGCGGCCAACTGGAGGCCGAAGACGAACTGGCCAAGATCGCCAACGTGCTGCCCTGCGCCCTGGTTACCTGTACGGGGGTGGGCCGCGCCGACGACAACGGCAGCCACTACACCGAGCGGGGCACCTTTGCCGTGCTGTGCGTTGCCCGGTCGCTGCGCAACGAGCAGGCCACCCGCCACGGCGGCAAGCCCGGCGAGGTCGGCACCCACCAGATGCGCGATGACGTGCTGGCCCTGCTGTGCGGCCAGACGCTGGGCCTTGGCGAACACATTTCCCCGTTGGTGCCGCACGGCACCCGCATCCTGTTCAACGGCAAGCTGCGCACGCAGGCCATTTCCGTCGTGTCCGTGGAGTTTGCCACCAACTGGAACCACCCGGTCCCGGCGGACGCACCCCAGGCGGCGCTGCCCGAAAACACGCAAGGGGCAACGACCCCCGCCGAGGCGGTGGCCAAGGCCGCAGGCATTACCGACTTCACGCTCTATGCCGGGGATTGGGGCGCGCCCGTGCCCCTCTTCGACGGCCAACCGCTCCGCGATGTCGTGGAGTTCCACCAGGAGTAACCCCCCCATGACCACACAATCCGCACAGACCGCCAAGAACCGCGCTTCCAAAGTCCCCGTCCCCACGTTCGTCATCCGGCCCGCGCGGCCCGACGACATGGTGCGCGACCCCGAGACTCGCAAGCCCCTGGCGCAGGGTGGCGAATCCAAGCCCCGCAACAGCCATTGGCTGCGCCGCCTGGCTGCCGGGGATGTCGTGGAGGTGACCGAAAGCGACACAGCACCGGCCAAGCCGGGCAAGAAGGAGTAGCCCATGACCATCAGCTTCTCGCAGATCCCGGTGACCATCCGCACGCCGGGCCAATACGCGGAGTTCGACAACTCGCTGGCCAACAAGGGCCTGGTGCGGGACATCACCCGCGTGCTGCTGCTGGGGCAGCGCCTGTCCACCGGTTCGGCCGAACCCCTCGTGCCCGTGCGGGTGCTGTCCGGCGACCATGCCGTGGCGCTGTTCGGTCGCGGCAGCATGCTGGCGGCCATGGCCTACGCCTTCAAGGAAGCCAACGAGGATTCCGACCTGTGGGCCGTGCCCGTGGCCGACAACGCCGCCGGTCAGGCCGCCACCGGCACCGTGACCATTGCCGGTACCGCCACGGCAGCTGGTACGCTGCTGCTCTACGTGGGCGGGGTGAAGGTGCAGGCCGCCGTGGCCGTGGGCGCTCTGGCCTCCGCCGTGGCCGCCGACCTTGCCGACGCGGTGGGCGAGATGCCCGACCTGCCGGTGACGGCGTCGGCCACCGGGGCCGTGGTCACGCTGACCGCCCGCCACAAGGGTGAGACCATGAACGCGCTGGACCTGCGCACCACCTACTGGCAGGGCGATGCCGTGCCCGCCGGGCTGACCGTGACCATCGCCGCCCCTTCCGGAATGTCGGGCGGCACCGGCAACCCCGACGTGACCACCGCCCTCGCCGCCCTGGGCGACGTGCAGTACCACCACGTGATCACCCCGTGGACGGACACCGCCAACCTTGCCGCTCTGGAAGAGGAACTGGAGGACCGCTGGTCCGCCACCCGCCAGATAGAGGGGCAGGCGTGGGCGTCCGTTTCGGGCACGCACGCGGCGCTGGCCACCATCGGCAGCGCCCGCAATTCCGAAGTCATCTCCATCATGGGCGCGCAGCGCAGCCCCACGCCGCCGTGGCTGTGGGCGGCCGTTTACGGCGCGGTGGCGGCTTACCAGCTGGGCATCGACCCCGCCCGGCCGCTGCAAACCCTGGAGCTGCCCGGCATCCTCGCCCCGGCCGAGCCGGATCGGTTCACCCGCGCAGAGCGCAACCTGCTGCTGTACGACGGCGTCAGCACCTTCATGGTGGCCGTGGACGGCACCGTGTCCATCGAACGGGCCATCACCACCTACCAGGTGAACGCCTACAACCTGCCGGACCCCAGCTACCTGGACGTGGAAACGCTGGCCACCCTTTCGGTGCTGCGCAGCACGCTGCGCGCCCGCATCAGCCAGAAGTTTCCCCGGCACAAGCTGGCCGACGACGGCACCCGGTTCGGTGCCGGGCAGGCCATCGTCACGCCCAGCATCATCCGGGCCGAACTCATCGCCCTGGCCCGCGCCTGGGAAGAGCGCGGCTGGGTGGAAAACCTGACGGCGTTCAAGGATCAGCTGGTGGTGGAACGCAACGCCGACGATCCCACCCGCGTGGACGTCGTGCTGCCGCCCGACCTGGTCAACCAGTTGCGCGTGTTCGCCGCGCTGGTGCAGTTCCGCGTCTAACCCCACGCCCGCAACACGCAGGAGAACGACATGTCTCAATATCTCGGAAGGGCGGTCATCGCCTACGACGGCAAGACGCTGGACACCCAGCGCTCGGCAAAACTCAACCTGGGCGGGCAGTCGCGCAAGCCGGTCATCGGCACCAACAGTGTGGGCTTTGCCGAAGAACTGGTGCCCGCCACCCTCGAATGCGAGGTGAACGTGACCAAGGACACCCCGGTGGAAGAAATCCGCAACATCACCAACGCCACGGTCACCTTCAGGGGCGACATCGGCCGCACCTGGGTGATCCGCGAGGCGTTCGTGGAGGACGTGCTGGAGCTGTCCGAGGGCGAAGGCGGCAAGATGAAGGTCAAACTCACCGGCAACCCCGCCGACGAAGCATAGGAAGGCACCATGACCACGACCACCCAGCCCCGCGAACCCAAGGTGATCAGGCTGTCCCGCCCGCTCTTCGTGGGCGAGGCGAAGTACGAACAGCTGTCCATGCGCGAGCCCTTCGTGAAGGACCAACTGGCCGTGGACGAGCCCGGCCAGACCCAGGCGGAAATGGAAGTGCGCCTCATCGGGCGGCTGTGCGGCCTGGACACGGAAGCCCTGCGCGAACTGCCCGTGTGCGACTACGTGCAGTTGCAGCGGGCGCTGATGGGTTTCATCTCGCCCCAGGCGGCCGCATCCGCCGCGCCGCGCTCGAACTCGGACACGTCGCCGGATGGGGCAGGCACGAAATAGAGGACATGCGGGTATCCGAGTTCATCGCATACCACGCCGAGGCGCTGCGCCTGGCGCGGGACATCTCTGGAGAAGGATAGGAGGCTGACGTGCTGGGTTCCGGCCAGATGGCGCTCAACATAATGATCGGGGCCGCTCTTTCGGGCGGCTTCCGGTCTTCCTTCAGCGGGGCGCGGTCGGAAATGACCCGCCTTGCCGACGGTTCGACACGCCTGGGCGCTGCGCTGGATGCCACCGACCGCAAGATGCACGGCATGAGCGGCAGCGCCAACGACCTTCAGGGCAACCTTGCCCAGGTGGGTCAGGCGGTGGCCTCGCTGGTGATGATCCGCAGCGCGGTGAACATGGCGGGTGACCTGGAACACCGGCTGGCCGCAACCGGCATTACGGCAGACCTGACCGCAGCCGAGGTGCGCGAACTGCGCAACCGGCTGCGCGAACTGGCCGTGCCGGAATCCACCAATCAGTCGGTGGACCAGCTGGAAGGCGGGTTCAACAAGCTGGTCAGCGCGGGCATGGAGTCGGGCAAGGCGCAGACGGCGCTGTATTCCATCGGGCGCACTGCCACCGCCACCGGCGCTGCCATCGACGACCTGTCTGCCACGGCTTTTGTCCTTGTCGACACCTTGAAGGTTGCGCCGGGCTCCCTCTCTGCCGAAATGGATCGTTTGGCTTACGCGGGCAACAAGGGTGCATTCGAGCTGAAGGACATGGCACAGTACTTCCCCCAGCTTGGGGCAAGCGCGAAGATGCTTGGCCTACAGGGGAGTGAGGCCGTCGGGACTCTTGCCGCAGCTCTTCAGATTGCCAAGAAGGGGGCCGCAACACCTGGAGAAGCTGCCAACAACATGAGCAACTTCCTCAAAGCGCTGAACGCCCCGGACGTCTTGGCCAAAGCCAAAAAGGCCGGAATCAACATTGAGCGCATCATCAAGAAGTCCATGCAGCAGGGGGGCAACCCGCTGGAGGATGTGCTTGACGCTCTGCATAAGAAGCTAGGGACCAACCCGTTCAAGATTGCACGTATCTTTGGCGACGCGCAGGTTCAGAATTTCCTCAAGCCGGTGTTGGCTGATCTTGAGGAAATGAAGGCCCTGAAGAACGACATCATGACGAAAAGCGGCGGAACCGTGGATAGCCAGTTCGCCACCATGATGGCGACGTACAACGAGAAGACCACGGCCTTCCGCGCCTCGGTCGAGAAGCTGGGCGATTCCGTGGGCCGTTCGTTCCTGGCACCGCTGGGTGCTGTTGTGTCCATGCTGACCCCGTTGGTGAACCTGCTTTCCGATGCTGCGGACACCTCGCCCACGTTCACCTTCACCCTGCTGGCCATGGGCGCGGCGCTGACCGTGCTGCCGCCCGCCATTGCCCTGCTCGGCATGGCCTGGCGGGTCATGTCCGCGTCCATGGTGGCCACGCCGATAGGAGCTGCCATTGCCCTGATCGGGCTGGGTGCGGCCTACCTCATTGATCACTGGACCCCGGTGCAGGAGTTCTTCAAGGGCATATGGGAACCCGTGAAGCCCTACTGGGACGCCTTTGTCGGCTGGGTCGGCGGCGTGTGGGAGAAGCTGCGGCCCATGTTCGAGACGGTGGGCAAGTGGATGGGCATCGGCGCATCCGCCACCACAGGCACGCCCGCCACTCCGAAGGCTGGACCCGGCACCCAGGGCGCGGAGGCTCCCGGTGCAGCCGGGGGCAAGGTTGCCGCCCCCGGTTCCGCCGCCGGTGCGGGAAAGCCCGGCGCGCCCCTGCCGCGCATGGGCGCGGGGGCCGCTGCGGCAGAGGAACGCGGCGCGGCCGCCGGGGCGCGGGCCACCCAGCAGACCGACGCCCAGGGCAAGGGCGTGCTGCGCCATGTCATCGAGCTGACCGTGCGCGGGCTGCCTGCCGGGTCCAGCGTGGCCGCCCGATCCGACAGCCCCGGCGTCACCATCAACGCCCGCACCGGCCCGATGATGGCCGGGGCGAACTAGCGGGGTTCGGCCATGGCGACGGAAAGCACCTGGCGCAAGGACATGCGCCCGGCATCGTTCCGGGGCGTGAAGTTCGAGGTGGCCACACGCGACTACGCGGGCGGCCGCCGGCTGGCCACGCACGAGTACCCCAAGCGCGACGAACCCACCAACGAGGACATGGGCCGCAAGGCTCGGCAGCTGTCGGTGGAGGCGTTCCAGTTCGGCCGGGAGTACCTGGGGCCGCGCAACCGCCTGCTGGAGGCGCTGGAGAAGGACGGCCCCGGCGAGTACGTGGACCCGTGGGGCCTCTCGCACACCGTGCGGGTGCGCCAGTTCACCGCATCCGAGCGGCTGGACATGGGTGGCTATGTCGCGTGGCGGCTGGACTTCGTGGAAGACACCGAGGGCGGCGGGCACACCAGCCGCACCGACACGGCCGCGCTGACATCGAACGCGGCCGATGATGCCGAGGACGCCTACGTGGCGGACTTTGCCGACCGGTTCGGCGTCATCGGGCCGGACCTTGTGCGGTCCGAGGCGCTGGAACAGGCGGAAGGCTGGATGGACCGCGCCGGTTCCGTTTCGTGGGGCACGCCTGCGGCCGCCCGGTCGCTGCTGAACCTGCGCCGCCAATCCACCGCACTGATGGACAAGCCCTCCTCGCTGGCCGACTCCATCCGCTCGACCATCAGCAGCCTGGTGGGGGGCGTCTCCACCGGCGGCAGCGGCGGCAACAGCCGCTACACGGCGGCGCGCGAGCTGGCAGCCATGGCCCCTGAACGCCCGCTGGTCACCTCCTCTTCCTCGCAGGCAACCGTCAACCAGGCGGCCTTGTCCGACCTGACGTCCGGGCTGTCCGTGGTGCAGGCCGCACGCGCCACCACCGACATGGAGTTCGAGGTGTACGAGGACGCCGTTGCCGTGCGCCAGCAGGTGGCCGCCGACCTGGACGAGGCCATGGCCACGGCGGCGGACCCCCTGTACGAGGCGTTGCACGCCCTGCGCACCGCCGTGGTGCGCGACATCACCGTGCGCGGCGCGGACCTGGCCAGGCTGGACGATCTTACGCCCGGCGCGACGCTGCCCGCCCTGGTGGTGGCCTATGCCTATTACGGCAACGCCGCGCGCGAAACGGACGTGCTGTCCCGCAACCCCGTCATCCGGCACCCCGGCTTCGTGCCCGGCGGCAACACCCTGAAGGTGGTCCGCGATGAGTAGCAACGTGGTGAGCCTGCACGTGGGCGGACAGATTCACGAAGGGTGGACGGATGTTTCCATCACCCTGGCCCTGGACAGGCTGTCCGGCGAGTACGACGTGCGCCTGACCGATGAATGGGTGAGCGGGGGCAGCCGGGTGCGCCTGGGCGTGGCCGAGGGGACGCCGTGCGTGGTGCGCATCGACGGCGAAACCGTGGTCACCGGCTACGTGGATGATGTCTCCACCGACTATGACGCCAGCCGCCGCGAGACGAGCATCACGGGGCGGGACAAGGCGGGCGACCTTGTGGACTGCTCGGCACCGGTGAAGGACTGGCAGGGGCGCAGCCTGTCCGCCATCGCGGCGGACCTGTGCGCGCCCTTCGGCATTTCTGTGCAGGCGCGCGCGACTGCGGCCTCTGCCGCGTTCCCCCGCTTTTCCACCAACCCCGGCGACACCGTGGCGGCAACCCTGGAGCGGCTGCTGCGCCAGCGCGGCCTGATGGCATGGTCCGACGGGCTTGGCGGGCTGGTCATCGGCACGGTGAGCGAGGGCAGCCCGGTGGCCACCATCATGCCGGGTGACACGGTGCTGTCCGGCCGTGGCGTGCGGAGCATGGCGGAACGATTTTCGGACTACACCGCCGTGGCCCATGCCGATGGCGGGGCCGACCCTGACGACGGCGACGACGCGGAAACCATCACCAGCCCCAGCGGCAGCGCTACGGACCCCGGCGTCACCCGGCACCGCCCCCTGGTGCTGGTGGCGGAAACGCAGGGCGGCGGGCCTTCGCTGGCCAGCCGCGCCGCGCACGAGGCGAAGACGCGCGCCGCGCGGGGCAGGCAGGCCGTTTACACCCTGCCGGGGTGGCGCAACGCGCAGGGCGCGTTGTGGCGACCGGGGCAGACGGTGGAGCTTCGGGACGATCTGGTGGAACTGTCCGGCCTGTGGGTGATTACCCAGGCGCAGTTCCGGCAGTCCTCGCGCGAGGGCACGGTGACGGAGCTGACGGTGATGCGCGCGGCGGCCTTCGCCGTGCTGGCAGAGCCGGAAAAGCCCAAGAAAAAACGCGGCTGGGACGCGGGAGACGACGACTGATGAACCGCGACGACTTCAATCGGATGTCGGCCCCCCTGATCCAGCGGGTGCGCCTGATGGTGGCCCGCGCCGTGGTCCGCCTGGTGGACTCCTCGCGTCGTGTGCAGGCGGCCCAGGTGGGCCTGCTGAAGGGCGAGGCGCGCGACTCGGTGGAGATGTTCGAGCACTACGGGTTCACCTCGTGCCCGCTGCCGGGCATGGAGGCCGCCGTGATGTTCGTGGGCGGCGACCGGTCTTCCGGCGTCATCGTGGCCGTGGGCGACCGCATGTTCCGCTTGCAGGGCCTGCAACCCGGCGAGGTTGCCCTGTACACCGACGAGGGGGATTCGCTGGTGTTCAAGCGGGGGCGCAACGTCGAGCTGACCACCCTGCACGCGCAGATCACCGCCGACGAGGACGTGGCCGTGGTCACCAAGCGGTACACCGTCGAGGCGTCAGAAAGCGTGGAATACGTGACGCCCAGCTTCACCGCGCGGGCCGCAGGGGGCGGCGTGTCTGCCGCCACCTTCGAGGGGTCCATGCACGTCACGGGCGACGTGACCAGCGATGCGGACGTGCAGGCGGGCAGTGTTTCGCTGCGTGAACACGTACACCCCGAGAACGACGGCGGCGGCCCGACCGGGTCGCCCGTGGGAGGCTAGATGGCCGAAGACTACACCCTGGAAGCGCCGCTGGAGCGTGGCCTGCTGGCTGCCGACGGCGGCCTGCGCCGGGCCATCGTGATCAGCCTGTTCACCGACGCGCGGGCCGGGGCCGATGACGAATTGCCCGCCGGTTCGGCAGGGCTGAACGCCAGGCGGGGATGGTGGGGTGACATCGTATCCCCGGCGCAGGCCCCGACCGGCGCATCGTGGATCACCGGCAGCCGGTTGTGGCTGCTCTCGCGCGAGAAGCAGACGGCGGAAACGGCGCGCCGCGCACGCGGGTACGCGGAAGAGGCCCTGCAATGGCTGATCGCTGGCGGGTGGGCGGCCACCGTCAGCGTTGACGCCAGTTGGGCTGCGGACGCCACCGGGGTGCTGGTGCTGACCATCTCCATCACCCTGGCTGACGGCACCAGCGTTACCGAAATCTTCAGGAGGCCCCTGTGAGCTTCAACAGGCCGACGCTTGCCGCGCTGGTCGCGCGCATCGAAAGCGACATCGACACCCGCATGGAAGGGGCGGACGCCCGCCTGCCCGCCGCCGACGTGGCCGTGCTGGCGCGGGCCGTGGCCGGAACCCAGCACGGACTTTACGGCTATCTCGACTATCTGGCCGCGCAGGTGGTGCCCGACACCGCCGACGAGGAACACCTGCTGCGCTGGGCCAACTGGTGGGGCGTGGCGCGCAAGGCGGCCGAGGCAGCCAGCGGCACCGTGACCTTCACCGGCATCTCCGGCACGCCGATCCCCGCCGGAACCCTGTTGCAGCGAACCGACGGCACGGAGTTCCAGACCATGGCCGACGTGGCCATTGCCAGCGGCAGCGCCGTAGCCCCGGTCGAGGCCGTGGTGGCGGGGACGGCGGGCAATACTGCGGCTGGCCTTGCGCTGCGGCTGACCACCACCATGTCCGGGGTGCAGTCCGCCGCAACCATCGGGGCTGCCGGGCTGGCTGGCGGCACGGAAGAGGAAACGGTGGAGGCGCTGCGCACCCGTTTGCGTGCCTACGTGCAGGAGCCGCCGCAGGGTGGTGCCACCAACGATTGGGTGACCTGGGCGTTGCAGGTTTCCGGCGTTACCCGCGCCTGGGCCTATCCCCGCTACGTGGGGCGCGGCACGGTGGGGCTGGCGTTCGTGTGCGACAACGCGTCTGACTCCATCATTCCCGACGTGGCCATGGTGGCCACCGTGCAGGCGTACCTGGAGCATCCCGACCGCTGCCCGCCCGGCTGCGAACCGCTGGTGTTCGCCCCCACGCCCGCGCCGCTGGTCTTCCAGCTCGCGGACCTCGCGCCCGCACAGGCCAGCGTGCGGCTGGCCATTGAGGCGGCACTGAAGGAACTGGTCCTGCGCGAGGCCGAGCCGGGCGGAACCCTGCTCATCAGCCACGTGCGCGAGGTCATTTCCACGGCGGCCGGGGAGTATGACCACGTGCTGCTGTACCCCACGGCCAACGTGGCGCACGCGGCAGGGGTCATCGCCACCTACGGCGGCACGACCTGGAGTGAAAGCTGATGGCCAGCGCCGCCGAATACCTGATCCAGTTGCAGGCCCTGCTGCCTGTCGGCGACGCATGGCCGCGCGAACCCGACGCCCTGGTGACGCGAACCCTGCGCGGCCTGGCCGAGGACATGGCCCGCGCGGACCGGCGGAGTGCCGACCTGTTCGAGGAAACCGACCCCCGCACCGCGCTGGAACTGCTGGGCGAGTGGGAGACCTTCGCGGGCCTGCCCGACGTCTGCACCCAGGACACGGCCATCTCCCTGGGGGAACGGCGGCGCGCCCTGTGGTCCGCCCTGGTGCAGAAGTCCGGCCTGACGCTGTTGTTCTTTGAACGGCTGGCGACGCGGCTTGGCTACACCGTGACCATCGTGGGGCGGGGCCGTCCTTTCATCTGCGGGCGTTCCCGCTGCGGCCACCAGGTGGGCGGCGGACACGAGGAGCGGCTTGTCTGGCATGTGACCATCCACGGCCCCCGCGTCCAACGCTTCCGGTGCGGCTCATCCAGCGCCGGTGACAGGCTGACGCGCATCGTGCGCGCCACCGACCTGGAATGCCTGCTGCGCCGCCTGAACCCTGCTCACCTGGAACTTGTCATCGCCTACGAGGAGGCATCCATATGAAATACGTTCCCCCCATCGGGGCGACAGACCCGAACGCCCCCTACATCACCGAGAACCTGGCGGCCGGGATTGAGGGCAGTCCGGTGGCCGCCGAGGCCATCGAACACCCCATGCGTGAGATTCTGGCCGTCATCGCCGGGGCAGGGCTAACGCCGGACGAGGAGAACCTGGAGCAGCTGCTGGCGGCCATTGGCGTGCTGATTGCGGGCGCGGCTCCGGACATGGCCACCACCGTGGAAGCTGGCCTCGTGCGCTTGGCCACGACGGCCGAGGCCATTGCAGGCGTCGGCGACATGGCCGTCACCCCTCCCGGCCTCGTTGCTGCCCTTGCCAATGCCCTGATGCCCGTGGGCACCATCATTGACGTGGCCGGGAAGGTGGCCCCCACGGGCTTCCTGAAATGCAACGGCGCGGCCGTCAGCCGCACCACCTATGCGAGCCTGTATGCCAAGCTGGTTACCGACCTGGGGTTCAGCGCGCAGACCTTTACCGTGACCCTTGCCAGCCCTGCGGTCTGCACCAAGGCATCCCACGGGTTCACGGGGGGGGAGCGGCTGCGCCTGTCCACTACCGGGGCGCTGCCGACGGGCTTGTCCACCAGCGCCGACTACTTCGTCGAGGTGATCAACGCGAACACCTTCTACCTGCTGTCGGCCGAGGGCGGCAGCAGGGTGAACACCAGCGGAACCCAGTCCGGAACGCACAGCTATACCCAATCGCTGTACGGATTGGGGGACGGCGCGACCACCTTCAACGTGCCGGACCTGCGCGGCGAGTTTCGGCGCGGCTGGGACGACGGCCGGGGGGTTGACGCCGGGCGAGGCGCGGGAACGTGGCAGGCTGACGAGTTCAAGCAGCACAACCACAACGACGGGTTCAATGCCGACAACACCATGGGGGTCAAAACCGCAGACCTTGCGGGGAGCACGTACTCCATTATGGTGGACAACCCGGTCACCCCTTACGACATCCGTCGCGGCGGCTCTGAAACCCGTCCCCGCAACCGTGCGCTCCTGGCGTGCATCAAGTACTAGGAGGCCTACCCGTGGAAATCTTGCACTATGACCGCGTGACGCGCGAACTTCTGGGGCAGGGCGTCGCCGACCCCGACCCGCTGACCGATGGAGCTTGGCTGATTCCGGCGCACGCCGTTGCCGCTGCGGACGCGCCCTTGCCGCCTACCCGTGATGGCTACGCCCGCGTGCTGAATGCCACGGGGGATGGCTGGGAGTACGTCGAAGACCACAGGGGCAAGGAGGGGTGGCTGCCAGGTGGCGCGCCGCATGTCGTGGTTGACCTGGGGCCGCTGCCTGAAGGCTGGAGCGAGGTAGAGCCCCCCCAGCCGCTGGCCAGTGTCGTTGCCGCCAAGCAGGGGCAGATCCGCGACGGGGCAGAGGCCGTGCTCGCGCCCATGAAGGCGGAGTACGGGCCGACGGAAATCGCATCCTGGGACCAGCAGTACGAGGAAGCCAACGCCCTGGAGGGCAACCCCGACGCCCCCGCGCCGCTTGTGCGTGCCATCGCGGCCGCGCGGGGCATGGACGCCGCCGCGCTGGCCGCGCGCATCCGGGCCAACCGCGCCGCGTGGGTGTCCATCTCCGGCCACGTCGTCGGCCAGCGTCTGGCTTACCAGGATGCGCTGGACGCGGCCGCAGCCCTGTCTGACGAGGGCGAGGCCCGCGCGGCCATCGCGGCCATTGTCCCGGTCTACACGCTGCCGGAGGCCGCCAATGCCTAACGGATGCGGCGGCGCGGGAACGATCAGCAGGGTCTGGCGGCGGGTGACCGGCAAACTGCCGCCCTGGGAACGGTGCTGCACGGAACATGATCTGGCCTATGAGCAGGGCGGCCCCGCCGAATGGCGCGCCTGGGCAGACGCCCTGCTGCGCGACTGCATGCTGGCCATGGGCTACCCCGTCCGTGCCTGGGCGTATTGGGCCGCCGTCCGGCTGTTCGGCGGCTCCCATTGGGGCACCACGGGCTAGTCCCGCAACTGCCCGGCGCGCCGGGCCTGCTCTCCGACAATCAAATAGGGCGAGAAAGGAAATGCCCGGTCGCATCCGCCAAGCATGACGACGCGACCGGGCACGAAGCCGAGAGGAACAGGCGGGGGCGTTGAGCGCCCCCACTGCCCCGGCGCTACCACGCCGGAACACGGCCCCCGACGGGTTGCCACCCGCCGGTTCGCTCCGCTGCTCCTTGGCCCTGATCAGGGGTGCCGAGGTTGTAGCAGACGCCAGTGGCCGCCACCACCAAGCACGACATGACGGGACACACGCAACGGGAAGTGCGCTGCGGCAACTGCCGCCGCCTGCTGGCCAAGGGAGAGGCCATCGACCTCACCATCAAATGCCCGCGCTGCGGGACGCTAAACCATGTGAGGGGCACGACCCCCGGCACGGAAGGCCAGCGAGCCTCAAGAGAGACCTCGCATGGACCGACCGATTGAACGCATTGGCGATGTGGCCACCATCATCCAGGGCGACGCCCTGACCGTGCTCCGGGAACTGCCCGGAGAATCCGTGGACGCTGTGATCACCGACCCGCCGTACTCCAGCGGGGGGATGACCCTGACGGCCAGGCAGGCCGACCCGGCGGTCAAGTACCAGACCAGCGGCACAAAGCGCAGCTACCCGGCCATGCTGGGTGACAACAAGGACCAGCGCAGCTTCACCACGTGGGCCACTCTGTGGTTGACCGAGTGCTGGCGCATGGCGCGCGACGGCGCGCCGCTGTTGGTCTTCACCGACTGGCGGCAACTGCCGTCCACCACCGACGCGGTACAGGCCGCAGGATGGCTGTGGCGAGGGCTGGTGGTCTGGCACAAGCCGTCCGCCCGCCCGATGCTCGGTGAGTTCCGGCGCGATGCCGAGTTCATGGTGTACGCCGTGAAGCGCAAGGCCAACCCGGCCACGCGGAACTGCCTGCCTGGCGTGCTGCGGCATAGCGTGAACCCTGCCGAAAAGGTCCACCTGACCGGCAAGCCCGTGGCCCTGCTGCACGACCTGCTGGCCGTGACGCAGCCCGGCGGACTCGTGCTCGACCCGTTCACCGGGGGCGGCACCACCGGCGTGGCCTGCATGGCCACCGGCCGCCGCTTCCTCGGCATTGAACTGTCCCCCGAGTACCACCGCATCGCTACCGACCGGATGCGGGCCGCCCACGCCGAGGCGGCGAGCTAACCCTCAAACCAACGAAGAGCGCCCGGCCGAAACCGGGCGCTCTTGAATTTCATTCCGTATTATGAAACGACCAAGGCCACTACGTTATATCGCAGGAGGCGGCGCGCTTTTCGCGGCGCGCTTCACCATGCGAACCTCGCCAATCGCACGGGGCGGGGCCTGCCGCCCCCCCCCGGCCTCCCCCCGCGCGGGCACGGTGCGTTTCACGGCCGGGCATGCTACATGCCCGGCATGACGCGCGTGCCCTCCCATCCACCCCACCCCCCGGTCGCCCGCCGGAGGCCCCTGTGAAGGCCATCGGCGACGCCCTGCGCGGCTTCCTGGAGCAACGCGGCGCGCCCGAGCGCATGCGCCTTGTCCGCCTGTGGGAGAACTGGGACATGGTCATGGGGGTGGACATCGCCGTGCTGGCCTACCCGCTGGGGCACCGCAAGCGCATCCTGCTGGTGGGGGCCGAGGACAACATGGCCATGCAGGACCTGACCTTCCTGACGCCGGAAATCCTGGAACGGGTCAACGCCTTCATGGCCGACGTGTCCGACGGGCCGTACTTCGAGCGGGTGGAGGTGCATCTGCTGCAACGCCGCACCCCGCTGGACCAGGTGCGCGTGGAACGCAGCGCGCCCCCGCCGCGCGTGCCCCCCAGGCCGGAAAAGCTGGGCGGTCTGCTGGGCGCGTTCGACCCGGAATCGCCCGTGGGCCGCGCCTACGCCAGCTACGTGCGCATGTTCCGGGAACTGGACGACGACGCCGCCAGGCCGAAGGACGCCAAGCCCGGCCGCCGGAATTGAGCCGCCGCGCCATCGGCCCGGCATCATCCTGCCGCGCCGCCATCTTTTTCGCTTGACGCACCCCGCGCCTTCGGAGTATCCGTCTCTTCCGCGCTGCAAGGCGCACAGGGTGTCCCCATCGTCTAGCTGGCCCAGGACAACGGCCTTTCACGCCGTCGACAGGGGTTCAAATCCCCTTGGGGACGCCACCGCAAGCCAAAAGGCGTACGCATCGCGTACGCCTTTTTCTTTTTTCCCCACATAGTTACAGTATGGCCGCGCGGTTGCGCGCGTCTTCTGCGCCCCTTCCCTACACCTCCGCCGTGTACGGCGGGGCCGGGTCGTACTGGATCAGCCTGCGCACGGCACGGGCATGGTCCGGGCCATGGATCTGCCCCACCAGCCACAAGGCCATGTCGATGCCCGCCGAAACGCCCTGCGAGGTCACGATGTTGCCGTCGCGCACGTAGCGCATGTCGGGCAGCAGGGTCACCTGCGGATCGCGCGCCAACTCCTCCACGTAGGCCCAGTGGGTGGTGGCCTTGCGCCCGCGCAGCAGCCCCGCCGCGTGCAGGATCAGCGTTCCGGTGCACACGGCGGTCAGCCAGCGCACCGTGGCCGCCTGCGCCCGCACCCAGTCCAGCAGGCCGGGGTCGGACAGGGCATGGCGGGCCACCTCGGCCGTGCCGGGCAGCACCAGCACGTCCAGTGACGGCGCGTCGGCAAAGGCGTGGTCGGGGATCATGCGCAGGCCGCCCGCGCCCCGCAGGGGCTCCGGCCGTGCGGCGATGGTTGCGATGGTGTCGCCCGTGCCCGCCATGTGACGCGAAGCGGCGAACACCTGCTGGGGGCCGACGAAGTCCTGCTCCGCCACCTGCTCGTAGATATACAGGCCGTAGGTTGTCATGGGTGCTCCCTAATCCGGTTGATGCGGTTCATGGTGGGCCGGGCCTGGCCCGGCGTCCGCCGAAGAGCGCCGCACAAGGTTGCGGACGGCGTGGCGGACCCCGCCAGCATGCACCCGGCCGCGCGGCCGCCACAACGACGCACGCCCCGCAATTCGCGCCATGGGCGGAAAATGCGGGGCGTCGCCACGTCCGGAAAAGGACGCGGCCATGCCTGCGGCAGCGTGCGCCACGTCAGCCGCTGAAATGCTCCAGGTACTGGGTGGGGGTGACCCCCATGCGCCGCTGGAAGGCCCGGCGCAACCGCTCCTCGCTGCCGAACCCGGCCTGAACGGCCACGGTCTGCATGTGCGCCTCGCCCGATTCCAGCAGTTCGCGCGCCCGGTCCAGCCGCAGCTGCTCCACGTAACGGGCCGGGCTCATGCCCGTCTCCTGCGGAAACACCCGTGCGAAGTGGCGGGGGCTCATGTGAGCCTGCCCGGCCAGCCGCTCCACGCCCAGGTCCTCGCCAAGGCGGGCCTCCATCCACGCGTGCAGCGCGCCGAACCGCGCCCCGGCCCGCGCCTGCGCCCGCAGCGGTGCGCTGAACTGGCTCTGGTTGCCCACCCGCCGCCGGTACACCACCAGCAGCCGGGCCACCTCCATGGCCATGGCCGGACCAAGATCCTCTTCCACCAGGTGCAGCGCAAGGTCGATGCCCGCCGTCACCCCGGCGCTGGTCACCACCCCGCCGTCGCGCACGAAGATGGCGTCCGGCTCCACCCGCACCGCCGGGTAGGCGGCGGCCAGCCGGGCGCAGGCCTGCCAGTGGGTGGTGGCGCGCCGTCCGTCCAGCAACCCGCAGGCGGCCAGCAGCAACGCGCCGGTGCAGACGGAGACAACCCGCCGCGACCGGGAGGCCAGCCGGGCCACCATGTGGCGCAGGACAGGATCTTCCCCTTCCCGCCCCGGCGTAACGCCGCCGGGCACGAGCAGGGTATGCGGAACAACCGTTTCAGCCCCGGCGGCCGCTTCGTCGAAGGCATCCGGCGGCGCATCCGCCAGCACGGACATCCCGGACGACGCAACCACCGGCCCCGCCTCCCGCGCCACGAAACGGCAGCGGTACGGCGCGGGTCGGCCCTGCCGTTCGGCCAGCCTGGTGGCGCAGGAAAACACGTCGAGCGGACCGGCAAGATCCAGCGACACGAAACCGGGGTAGAGCACGAACACCACGGTGCGCGGGGGCTGCGTCATGAAGACTCCCTGGGGTGACATTGCCGTGCGGTTGCGGGTGGTTCGCCGCCCGCACGGACCGCAAGCCTAGCCGCACCCGGCCATGGCGGCAATGCCCCGCAGCCTGCATTTTCCGCCATTACGCGCCTACTTCACGCTCGATGACCAACACAATGCCCACACAACATCACCCCACGCACATCCCGCCTGACGACTCCAATACTTCGCTTGCGCGGCGTCACGTAAGCGTTGTATGTTGACCAGAGTCATCCACAGCCTCATCATTCGTGAATCGCCCATCTTGCGAACCTTTTTCCGACGGCCGCCTGAATGTTGCACTGCTCCTCCGGGCGGCATGCCCCATCCGCCACCGGGTGCCGACGCCGCATCCCGCGCCCGGCTTCCCATTCCTCTTGGTTGCCATGCGATACAGCCTGAACCTCATCGACCCCACATGCGCCATGCGGCAATGCATTCCCCGCCCCAGTTCCAACGGTCGGGTCGACTACCGGGAACTCGGCTACGTGCAGACCGTATGCGCGGGCATGGTCATCGCCGAGATCATCCCCACCCCGCCGGGTCGGCTGGGGACCGAAGACCCGACCGCCTTGCTTGGAGAAGGCTGTTCCGTCGATCCCGACCATCCCCGCATGGTCCGCGCCACCCGAGACGGCCACATGGAGTGGGACGGCGGGCGGCTGTCCGTGCCGGACTTCCTGCTGGTGGACGAAGACGTTACCTACCACGTGGGCAACATTCGCTACCCCGGCGACGTGACCGTCAGCGGGCTGGTGCGTCAGGGCTTTCACCTGCATGCCCGTTCCCTGCGCCTGACGGGGCTGCTGGAAGGGGCCTACGTGCGCTGCCACACCCTGGACGCGGCGGGCGGCATCAAGGCCGGGGGCGCGGGCGACATCCGATCCGTGGGGGACGTGCACGCCAGCTTCGTGGAAAACGCCCGGCTGTCGGCAGGCGGGGCCATGGTGGTGGCTGAATCGGCCATGCACAACTATCTGCTGGCCGGAACCTCACTGACCGTGGGTGACCGGCTGGTAGGCGGACGGGCCACCGCCCGCACCCGCATAGAAGTGCACGGACGCCTCGGCGGTGGCCTTTCCACGCTGACACGGGTTCAGGTGGGGTCCGAACCGTTCCTGGTGGATACCCTGCGACGCGTCAACGCCCGGCTGCAACAGACCGAAGACATTCTGCTGGCATGCACCAAATTGGCAGGCCGCGGCGGCATGATTGGCCGCAACGCCACCGCGCGCGCGCAGCGCTACGCCAACGCCGTACGCCGTCTGAACGACTGCAAGAACGCGCTGCTGCGCCGCATCGCGGACACCACTACCCTCTCGTCATGTTCCATCGCCGTGCCAGGCGAGGTGCGCCCCGGCGTGCAGGTGCGCATGGGCCAAACCGTGCTGAAGATCCAGGACTTTCTTCGCAACGTACGTTTCGAGTGGCACGACGGCGCCATACACACCCTCCAGCCCGCAATGAAGAACACCTGACATGGATTTCGCAACGCTGCTCGGCATCGTCGGGGGTCTTGCCCTCATCGTCACGGCCATCATGATGGGCGGCTCACTGCTGGCCTTCGTGGACGTTCCCTCGGTAATCATCGTCATCGGCGGCACCATCACGGCCATTCTGGTCATGTTTCCCATGGAGGTGGTGCTGGGTTCCGTGCGCATTGCCGTGCGCACCTTTCGCTTCCGCAAGGAAAACCCCCTGCGCGTGGTGGACGACATATGCGGCCTGGCCGACAAGGCCCGGCGCGAAAGCCTGGTGGCGCTGGAGAAGGTGGCCCTGACTGATGAATTCCTGAAAAAAGGCGTGCGCATGGTGGCCGACGGATCGTCGCAATTCCAGGTGCAGTCGCTGCTGGACGCAGAAATCAATTTCATGAAGCAACGCCACCGGCGCGGACAGGCCGTATTCAAGGGGTTGGGATCAGCGGCGCCCGCGTTCGGCATGATCGGCACCCTCGTGGGTCTCGTGAACATGCTCCAGAACCTGTCCGACCCAAACAGCATCGGCCCCGCCATGGCCGTGGCCCTGCTGACCACCTTCTACGGGGCGGTCCTTTCCAACCTGCTGTTTCTGCCCATGGCCAAGAAGCTCGAGGAAAGGTCCACCGACGAGCAGTTGCTGCTGCAATTGAAAATGGAAGGTGTGCTTTCCATCATGAACGGTGAGCACCCCCAATTGATCCGCGAAAAGCTGATGGCGTTCCTGCCCCCCAACATTCGCGAAAAGGGCTAGCCCGTGGCGGCGACCAACGACCAGGAACAGCGCCCCGCACCGCCGAACCGTGGCGACGATGGTGCCGAAGCGGGAAGCGAAATCCCCGAGTGGATCGTGACCTTCGCGGACATGATGTCGCTGCTGCTGTGCTTCTTTATCCTGCTGCTGTCCTTCGCCAAGACGGACATCGCCAAGTTCCAGGTCACCATGGGGTCCATCCGCGAGGCATTCGGAGTACAGCGCGAACGCCAGCAGGACGTGCAGGCCGCCTTTTCTCCCGCGCCCGAAACGCGGGCCCTGGACGAATCGGACCTGGTCAAGGCCGAAAAGGAACTGCTGGAAGTGGCGCGCATGTTGAAGGAAATGATCAACGAACGTGCGCCCATCGCCCAGAACGCCATCGTCAGCGCCGAAGACGGCGGGGTGACCCTGCGGGTGAACTCGCGGGTGCTGTTCGCCGAAGGCACGGCCGAACTTTCGCCCGCCGGGGTGGAAATCTGCCGCATGGTGCATGGGTTGCTGCTGAAACACAAATACGACCTGATCGTGGAAGGGCACACCGGCTCGCGCGAACCCCTCGGCAGCGCCTACCCCACCTATTGGGAGCTTTCGTCGGCCCGGGCGGTAACCCTGCTGCGGGGCATTCTGGAACTGGGCCTGAACCCGCGCCGGGTCAAGGCCGTTGGGTACGCCGACACCCGGCCCCTTGTGCCGGAGGAAACCGATACCCGCGCATTGAACCGCCGCGTCGAATTCTTCTTTCGCCCCTACACCTCAATCGGCAAACGCTAGCGCACCCAAGGGGCAGTGCGCAGCGGCACCGCAGGCACCCCACCTTGCCGCGTTCGGCGCCGTCAGGCCCGCCCAGCCCTTTCTCCGCATCCTTCCGCCGCGAACATCTCCACCGCCGCCTCGATCAGGCCGGGCTCCGTGAAATCCGCACTGCGCTCTATCTGCCGCTCCGCACCCCGGCGCATGCCCGCCACGAAAGGCGCGGCGGCGGCGCCATGCGCGGCCCCCAGGCTGTCGGTCACCGTCGCGCACAGATAGTGCGCGCACAGCGGCGACTTGAAGAGGTGCAACGGACAGCCGGTGGCCGTCAGGTACGGGCAGCCCCGCTCGCCCATGGCCGCGCCCCCGGCGTGATGCGCGCCCTCCTCGGCCTGCAGGCGCGCCAGCGCGTCGCCCATGCGCAGGGCCAGTCCCGTGGGCTGGCGCATCATGATGTCGGACAGGCTGAACACCACGTTGTGGCTGCGGTTGCAGCAGCCCAGGGGCGGGCGCGCGCAGTCGTCGCGGCAGATGTGCTTGGTGGCGCGGTCCTGCAGCATGTCCAACTGGCGGGTGTACAGGGAATAGCCGATGAGCGCGCCGCGCAGCGCGTCGTCCATGACGCCCAGATACGCGCTGAGCCGGGTGACCTGGCGGCGCACGGCGCGCGGGGAAAGCAGGGGGTAGTCCTGCCCGGCAAGCAGGGCCAGGTCGCGGTCCACGCCGCCGGTCTCCGGACCCGGCAGCGTATCGAGCCACCCTTCGATGGGCATGTGGAAGCACCTTGCGGATGGTGGGACATGAAACGGCAGGGGGAAGACATCTTGCGAGGGTGCCGAAACGCACTGCCCTCCCTGCATCCGCAAGCATCGGACAGCACGACGGCAGGGCGACGCCCGATGCTCCACGCAGCGTGCGACGCCTTCTGCCGAGAATACTGCATCCACGCCTAACACGGCGCTTCACGTGGTGTACACAGCAATCTTGACGCACCAGCGCATGAGTACTGTTCCTTTTGCCTCAATATCACCGCCACCCGCACTCGCAGCATGATGCACCACCGCATCGCGGTGCCGTGACACGTCACGTCGTCTTCGGTATCTTTCCGCACGCGCACGCGCAAAGAGGGCATGGCCCAAAGGCCATGCCCTCCGTTGCATTCCGCACCGTCAGCCCGGTGCGCGACATCTCCCCTCCGGCCGCGTCCCTGCGTCGGTCACGCCGCGCGGCGGGATGGGCTGCGCCGCTAGAACTCGTACACCAGGTTGAAGGTCAGCTTCTTGGCGGCGGTCAGGTCTTCGCCCGCGGCGCCCCAGACATCTTCGTCCAGATCGAGGCGGATGTAGCCCATCTCCACGATGAGGGCGAGGTTTTCGTAAATCTGGTAGGTGTGGTCGACGTTCACTTCCCAGGCGCTGTCCTCGTCGGTCAGGAACACGCCGCCGCTGGCCGGGGCCAGTTCGTCGGAGATACCAGCGGTTTCCTTGACCAGTTCGGAATCGTTGGTGCCGCGCATGTAGGTGACGCGCACGAGGTGCGACAGGTTCTCGATGAACGAGATGTCCGCCACCTGCACGCCGACGGCCCACAGGCCCGCGCCGTTGAGGGCGAACTGGCTGTCCTGGTTGAACGCCGAACCCGGGAAGCCGAAGCTGGTGGGCGCCCAGGCGTTGGGCGAGATGGACGGCATGCGTTCGGAGCCGTTGTCGATGTCGTCGTCTTCACCGCTGCCGTACCAGGCGAACACGCCGGGGGTGGCGGCTTCCATCTTGTATTCCACCATGGCCGAAACCAGCCAGCCTTCGCGGGTGGCGTAGTCCTCGTCGGCGTCCTTGCGGCCGTAGGTGGCGTCCATCTTCACGGTGAACGGGTCGAACATGGACAGTTCCAGGGCCACGCCACCCCACCACGCGTCATTGACGGTGGTGTCGTCGCCGGCCAGGCCCATGCGCTGGCCAAGGCTCTGCATGCCGTCGGTGAAAGTGTCGAACGAATCGGTGTTGTAGCTGGCGCCGCTGCCGTCCGCGTCCTTGCCCACAGAAGCGTAGACCAGGTACGGCGTCACGCTGGCGCCGTCCAGGGTCAACGGGGCGGTCAGGCCGAACACGTCCACTTCATCGAACGAATTGTCGCCGGACGATTCCCCGGCCGAGGTGTCATACGGGCGCGCCCAGAAGGCGGTCAGGCCCAGGTTCTCGCTGACGGTGTAGCTCAGCACCAGGGCGGCCACGTCCTCGTCGCTCAGGATCGGGCTGGCGCCAAAGGTCGCGCCGGGCAGGTCCATGCCCTGCAGGCCCATGCGCACCTGCAGTTCGGTATTGGGCACCACCCAATCGATGTACGAGCGGCGCACCTTCACCGACTTGCCGTCCGTGCCCAGCGCGCCGTCTTCCTGGCCCCAGGTGGTGGTGCCCATTTCCAGGAACACCACGCCCCGCAGCGCTTCACTGGCGACGATGTCGATCTGGGTGCGCAGCCGCTGGTGGGCCGCGAAGTCGTCTTCGCCCTCGCCGCCGTCATCGGCGGAACGATAGTTCATGCCGTCGGTCCACGAAAAGTCGAAGGCCCACTCGCCCTTGGCTTCGATGGTCGCGGCGGCTGCCGGGGATGCAGCGCCGCACAACAGCGCCGCGCCCAGCAGCAGCGTGATCAGACGTTTCATGTTTTCTCCTTCCTTCCTTGCGGGAATGTATGCGGACCAGGCGGCAGTGCGCCACGCGGTCCCGTGCTGCGTCGCGCCGCGCAGGGGGCGGCGGACGTTTCCGTGTCGAATACTGAAAATGATTTTCAGAGTCAATATCACATCAAACAACGCCCCCATCCAGCACGCCCGCGCGCGCTCCATCACGGGTTCCGTTTCCCCGTCGAAACATCATGAAACATGTTCCGCGCATGACACACACCATGGCCCGGCCAATGTCTGCCCCGCCATAGCGTTGCAGCGTGATACGAATGTCACATTATGAATTTTCTACTTGAGCGGTTGCATTAATACTATACCAAAGAAGTATACAACCCATTCTACCACGCGGGTAGACTACTATTTTTTGCAACACCACTTCCCCGGTAGTCTTTCATGTGGTAGATTATCTTCAAATACAACCGCAGTTGCGACATCAATATGTAGTGCAACGATCATTCTCCTGCGCCAGGCATGCCCGGCGCAGAACAGGAGGTCCGCATGTCGACATCCACCGCGCCCCTACAGCCCTCCCCCGGAATGCCGGAAGCGCCGCCCGCCGCGAACGCCGCCGCAGGCCCACCGCATTCCGCCCCCGGGGACTGGGAACCGGGCAGACGGGTGATCGCGCCTTCCCTTGCGCCGCTGCCCGGCCACCAGTGGCAGGAAGAACCGCACATGTCGCCCGACGGCATGCACGTGGCCGCCGTGGTGCGGCAGGAGGACGACAGCTTCACCATGCGGGTGGACGACGGCGTCTGGGATGCCGGCTTCGACAAGGTGTGGTCGCCGCGCTTCCTGGCCGACGGACGCCTGGCGGCCATCGTCCAGCAGGACGGGGAATGGACCGTGGCCGTGGACGGCGAGACATGGCCGGAAACCTACGGGTTCATATGGTCGCTGTGCTCCGGCCCCGCCGGGCGGCTGGCCGCCGCCGTGCAGCAGGACACGCGCTACGGCATGATCATGGACGGCGAAATCTGGGAAACGCTGTACGAAAACGCCAACAACTTCGCCTTGAGCCCCGACGGCCGCCGCACCGCCGCCGTGGTGCAGACCGTGCCGCTGGGCCAGGCGGACATAGAGACCTTCGTGCGGGGCGTGTACAGCGTGGCCGTGGACGGCGAGGCATGGGAACAGAATTTCATGAACGTCTGGACGCCCGTGTTCGACAACCGCAACGACCGGGTGGCCGCGCAGGTGCGCCTTTCCCACACCGAGTACACCGTGGCCGTCAACGGCGCGCCGTGGCCAGCCACCTTCCCCTGCGTGTGGGAGCCCTGCTTCGACCCGGCCACCGGAGCCGTGGCCGCGCCCGTGCGCAAGGAGGGCCGCTGGGGCATGGCGCTGGACGGCACCCTGCTGTGGGACGCCCGCTTCTTCCAGTGCTGGTCGCCCGCATGGAGCCGGGACGGGCGGCACCTGTGGGCCATCGTGGCCCCGCAGTACGGACGGTTCACCGTGGCCCGCGACGCCGCGCCGTGGTCCTTCACCGCCCCCGTGGTCACCGACCTTGTCCTCTCGCCCGACGGCACGCGTGCCGCGGCTCTTGCCAGCAACGACAACAGCGACTGGCAGGTGGTGGTGGACGGCGTGGCCTGGCCCGGTCGGTGGGAAATGGCCTGGCGGCCCGTGTTCAGCCCGTGCGGGCAACACGTGGCGGTGCGCGTGCGGGATAGGGGCCGCGAAACGGTGCTGGTGGACGGCAAGCCCTGGCGTGACGCGTTCACCACGGCATGGGACCCGGCCTTCGGACCGGGCGGCGCGGTGCTGCTGCGCGGCGTGCGCGACGGCGCGTGCGAGCGGTGGGTGGCCACGATTGACGACTTCAAGGCCTGATCACCTGATCAGGGGAGGTGACAGCCATGCAACAACTTTACAACTTCGCCGTCGGCCCCCTGGCCTGGGTCGCGTGGGCCGTGTTCCTGGGCGGGTCTGTCTGGCGCATCGCCTCCATGTGGGCGCTGGCCCGCAAGAAGGACATGAACGCCGTGGCCTACATGGACGTCCGCTTCGCCGCGCGCTCCATGGCGCGCTGGGCCACCCCCTTCGCCACCCTGGGCTGGCGGGCCAACCCCGCCGTCACCGTGGCCACCTTCGCCTTCCACACCGCCCTCGCCCTGCTGCTGCTTTTCGCGCCGGGGCATGCGGTGCTGTGGGACTACGCCTTCGGCGTCAACGTCTGGTCACTGCCTGAAGGCATCGCCGACGTGCTGACCGTGCTGGTCATCCTGCTGTGCGGGTTCTTCGCGTGGAGAAGGCTGCAATTGCCCACGGTCCGCTACGTCACCCGGCCCATGGACTGGCTGGTGCTGGCGCTGGTGGCCGTGCCTGTCGTCACCGCGTTTCTCGCCAAGCAGCAGATCGGCGACAACCTGCTGATGAGCACCCTGCACGTGCTCTCGGGCGAGGCAACGCTGATGGCGCTGCCCTTCACCCGCTTGTCGCATGCGCTGTTCTCGCCGTTCACCCGGGCCTACATGGGCTCGGAATTCGGCGGGGTGCGCCACTGCCCCGACTGGTAGGCGCGGCCCGCGACACGGCGCGGCAGGCAGGCCACAGGCTGATCAATCCATCGGAAGGGCGCACGACGCCATCCCACGGGAGACAATTACATGAGCGCAACGGAATTCTCGGGCATCGCGGAACGCCGCATAGAAGACGCCAACCTCATCCGGGGCGTGGCCGCGCTGACGCGTGAACGCATCGAACGCGTGGTCAAGGCCGTGACAAAGGGCGAAGCCGGGGCGCGCCTTGCCGTCTACCACGAAACCTGCATGCGCTGCGGCATGTGCGCCGACGCCTGCCACTACTGCCTCTCGCACGACGGCGACCCCACCTATTCGCCCGTGGGCAAGATGGAACAGACCATGTGGAAGCTGCTGCGCACCGGCGGCAAGGTGGAGCCGGACGACATCTACGGCATGGCCCAGATCGCCTACACCGAATGCAACCTGTGCCGCCGCTGCGTGCATTACTGTCCCGTGGGCATCGACACCGGCTACGTCATGGGCCTTGTGCGGCGCATCTGCCATCGCCTGGGCGTGGTGCCCCTGTACATCCAGGACACGGCGCACAGCCATTCCGGCACCATGAACCAGATGTGGGTCAAGGACGACGAATGGATCGACAGCCTGGTGTGGCAGGAAGACGAGGCGCGCGGCGAAATTCCCGCGCTGCGCATCCCCTTCGACAAGGAAGGGGCGGACTTCCTGTACTCGGTCATCGCGCCCGAACCCAAGTTCCGCACCCAGCTCATCTACCAGGCGGCGGTGATCTTCGACCAAGCCGGGGTGGACTGGACCATGCCTTCCTCCCCCGGCTGGGACAACAGCGACATGTGCATGTTCACCGGCGACTATGAAATGATGGGGCGGCTCAAGCGCTGCCACTTCGAGATGGCCCAGAAGCTGAAGGTCAAGCGCATCGTCATGGGCGAATGCGGCCACGCCTTCCGCTCGGTGTACGACGTGGGCAACCGCTGGCTGGGCTGGAAGAGCCACCCCGTGCCCATCGTGCATTCGGTGGAGTTCTTCTGGGAACTGCTGACCGAGGGCAAGATAAAGCTGGCCAAGAAGTTCGACGAACCCGTGACCATCCACGACCCGTGCAACATCATCCGGGGGCGCGGGCTGATGGACAAGCTGCGCGAGGTCACCCACGCCCTGTGTTCCAACGTGGTGGAAATGTCCCCCACGCGCGAACACAACCTGTGCTGCTGCGCGGGCGGCGGGGTGATCAACTGCGGCCCGCCCTTCAAGGGCGTGCGCCTGGCGGGCAACAAGGCCAAGGCCGACCAGCTTGCCGCCACGGGCGTGCACACGGTGGTGGCCCCCTGCCACAACTGCCACGGCGGGCTTGAAGACATCATCCACCACTACAAGCTCGGCATGCACACCAAGTTCCTGGGCGACCTGATCTACGACTGCATGGAAAAGCCCGGCGCCGCGTAGGCGACGACAAGGAGCACCCCGTATGAAGGCACGACGTTCCCTGCCGGTGGCTGCGGCCCAAATGGCGGTCCTGCTGGCGACCCTGGCGGCCGCGCTGCTGCTCCTGCTGTTGCCGCCCGTGGCAACGGCCCCGGCCCAGGAAGACATGACCACGCTCGCGCCCGAGGCGCTGGCCCCGCATTCGCGGCCCGCCGCCAGCTTCGTCCACGACACGCACAACGAAAAGGCCAAGATCGAGGATTGCGGCGTGTGCCACCACGGCACCACCGAGGATGGACACCGCGATCCGGCCGCCCCCAGTTCCGAGGGCACGCCCTGCGCCGACTGCCACGCCGCCGACAATGGCACGAGGGGCAAGGGCACGCCGCTGGAGCGCGCCTACCACCGCCAGTGCATGGGCTGCCACAAGCAGCAGGCCAAGGGCCCCACGGCATG
Source organism: Nitratidesulfovibrio sp. HK-II (assembly GCF_003402415.2). Lineage (NCBI taxonomy): Bacteria > Pseudomonadati > Thermodesulfobacteriota > Desulfovibrionia > Desulfovibrionales > Desulfovibrionaceae > Nitratidesulfovibrio > Nitratidesulfovibrio sp. HK-II. Next base: position 665,516 of record NZ_AP036014.1, on the reverse strand, counting down.
CGGCGGCTGCCACGCCAAACGGTAGGCACGCGACACGGCATGGCCCCCGGCCACGCAACGGACAACACTCGGCAAACCGGCGAACGCCCCACGGAACCCCTATGGACAGCGTGCACCTGACCCCCGACGGAACGCTCCGCGCCCCCGACGGAACCACCCACGCCGACCCGCTGCCCTGCCTGCGGCTGGCGGCGGTGCTGGACGCGGGCTGCACGCTGCGCTCGTTCTTCGCCCTGCTGACCCGGTACGCCGAACTGCAACGCCTTGGCCCGTTTCTGCCCGCCGCCGTGGCAGAGGCGGCCCGCTGCCCCGGCGAAGGCTGCCGGGCGGACGGGCTGACCGGCCTTGCGCTGCGCAAGACCGTGGACCTCATCGGCTACCCTGGCGGCCCGCGCGCGGAAATCTACCTTTCGCTGCGGGCGCTGGCGCCGGGGGCAAACAGCCCCTGCGGCCGCGACGGAGAAACGGAACACGAAATCAGATTCATACCGCTCGATGCCCTGCTGGATTTGCCGCTCTCGCTGGGCGGCCTGCGACATGTTGTGTTCGGGGACAGGACGCGGGTGCTCGATTGCGAGACCACCTTCAGCCTGTTCGAAGTCATCGAAGGCCTCGCCTGGGAGCTCGGCTTCCAGGGCGGCGCCAGACACTGCAGCCTACGGAGGTAAACGCCATGTTCGGTAAGATCCTCTTTGCAACGTCGGCCTCGCCGGCATGCGACAACGCGGCCAAGGTGGCCTTCGAACTGGCCCGGCGCAACGAAGCGCGCCTGTACGTCTTCCACGTGCTGGGGGTGCCCACGCGGGGCTTCGGCCACTACGTGCGCGACCTGAAGTCGGGTGAGGAAGAAGTGGCCGACGCGGACTACCGCGAATGGGTCACCGAAGAACTGAAGCAGGTCTACGAGGCCCAGTTCAAGGAATTCGGCCCGCCCAACGCCGCCCTGCAACTGGCCGTTGGGGTACCGCACACCGAAATCCTGCGCTTTGCCCGGCAGGAAGGGGTGGACCTGATCGTCATGGGCGCGCACGGGCGCGAGGAGGACGCCGCCTCTTCGCGGGTGCGCTCCATCATCGGCAACACCATGCAGAAGGTGTCCAAGTCCGCCCGCTGCCCGGTGCTGATCGTGAACCGGCCGTGCAATACCTGCTGGCACATGTTCTCGAACATCATCTTCAGCACCGACTTTTCCAAGCCCGCCGACGCGGCGTTCCAGTTCGCCTACCGCACCGCGCGCGAGGTGGGGGCCAAGCTGTACCTCTTCCACGCCTGCGACCTGGGCGGGACGGGGCTGTACCCAAGCCAGGCCGAAATCGAACGCCAGTTGGAGCGGGCGCGCAAGCAGATGCAGGACAAGTACGTGAGCAAGATGACCGATTACGACAACTACCAGGTGGAAATCTGGGAAGGCACGCCGTATGTGGAAATCCTGAAGTACGCCCGCGACCGCAAGGCCGACCTCATCGTCATGGCCCACCACGCCAAGGATGTGCCCAGCGAGGACGCGGAAATCGGCTCCACCGTGGAACAGGTGGTGTTGCGCTCGGCCTGCCCGGTGGCCAGCGTGACCCATGCGGAAAAGGTGGCCTGACGCCCCCGCCCGCGCCGCGGGCATGCGGGACGGCAACCATCGCGACAGTGACGGCGCGGGGCGGCACGCACGCTGCCCCGCAGCCGGGGGCACGGCCGGGACATGACCGGCGCGCTACCGGCACACGGCGGGCGACGACCACGGGTGACGATCCCGGGGTGATGATCAAGGACGGGGCACGACATGGCGCTGGTGCTGGTGGTGGACGACGAACTGTCGTTCCGGTTCTTCCTGAAGGCCCTGTTCGAGACCGACGGGCACGAGGCCGTGGCCGCCCGCAACGGAACCGAGGGCCTTGCGGCCGCCCGCAGGCGTCGCCCCGACCTGGTGGTGCTGGACGTGATGATGCCGGGCGGCGGCGGGCTGCCCATGTACCGCGCCATGCAGGCCGACCCCGCCCTGCGGACAGTGCCGGTGATCATGCTCTCCGGCGTGGGGGGCGGCACCTTCGCGCACGGGTTGTCCCTGTGCGCGGCGGCGGGAGAGGAAGTGGACGAGCCTTTCGCCTACGTGGAAAAACCCCCCAGGCCGGATCGGTTGCTGGAACTGGCGCATGCGGCCCTGGACGGAGCCCGCGCGGGCAACGGAACGACAGCAAGGAAACAGGCCGGGCCAGAAGGCCCGGATGCACGATTCCAGAGGACGGGGCGGACAGGAGCGGCGGCACGCGCCGCCACGAACGACGCCAAGGAGAATGAGCGCATGCCGTACAAGATACTGGTCGTCGACGACGACCCCTACATCGTGAAGTACATGGTGGATATCCTGTCGGACAACGGGTACGCCACCTGTTCCGCGTCCGACGGCTCTGAGGCGCTGGAGGTGCTGAAGCGCGAGCGGCCTGACCTCGTGACGCTGGACCTGGAAATGCCCAACGAGTGGGGGCCGCGTTTCTATCGCAAGATGACCAAGGAAGACGCCTTCCGCGACACCCCGGTCATCGTCATCAGCGGCCTGTCGGGCATTCACCTGGCCATCCGCAACGCCGTGGCCTCGCTGAAAAAGCCCTTCGACCCCAACCGCCTGCTGGAGATCATCCGCGAGACCCTGGAAAAGCGCGGGGAACTGGCGGCGGGCGCGTCCGAAGCCGTGCAATAGCCCTGCGCACGGCGGGTATCAGGCGGCGGCAGCGCGCCGACGGCAGGCGTCCCGGCCTGCGTCGGCGACGCATGTCGCCCCCCGGGCCACGCGCGCCACATGCCACACGCCACGTACCGCCGGGGCGGGCAATGCCCTCCCCGGCGGCCCGCCCTTGTTCTTTTATGCACAGCATGAAACAATGCGCCACGGGTGGTTCCCGCCCCGCGCCCGTCCCACGCGCCAGCGGCGCGGCGATGACCGGGGCCTTCCCCCTCTCTTTCCAGATGGCCGCGCAAGGGCACGCACACACGACGCAGGGACTGTGCCCCCGACCGTGAACCGGATTCCGAGGAGCCGCGCATGGGCGCATCGATCCTGCTGGTGGACGACGAGGAAGGCATTCGCACCGTGCTCGGCATTTCGCTTGCCGACGCGGGCTACCACGTGACCACCGCCGCCAGCGGCGAAGAGGCCCTTGCCCGGTTCGCCGAACGCAAGCCCGACATCGTGCTCACCGACATCAAGATGCCCGGCCTCTCCGGGCTGGATCTGCTGGAACGCCTGAAGGCCGCCGACCCGGAGGTGGAGGTCATCATGCTCACCGGCCACGGCGACATGGACCTGGCCATCCAAAGCCTGAAGCGCGACGCCACCGACTTCCTCACCAAGCCCGTCAACGACGACATGCTCGAAGTGGCCCTGCGCCGCGCGCGCGAACGCATCGACATGCGCCGCCGCCTGCGCGGCTACACCGAAAACCTGGAACAGATGGTGCGCGACCAGTCCAGCCGCCTGGTGGAGGCAGAGCGCCAGCTTGCCGCCCTGCAGACCATGGACGGCATCGCCAGCGGCATCCGGTCGCTGTGCAGCGCCCTGGACGATGGCGGGCTGTTCAACGAGCTGCCCTGCTTCGTGGCCGTGCACAACGCCGACCTCGAAATCGTTTCCACCAACCAGTTGTACAAGGAACGCCTGGGCCACCGCATCGGCAGCCGCAGTTGGGAGGCCTACGCCGGGCGCGGGCCGGGCGACAGACTGTGTCCGGTGGTCCGCGTGCTGGAAACGGGCGAGGGCTTCCGCTCCAACGAGGTGCTGCTGGGCAGAAACGGCCAGGAAATCCCGGTCATCGTGAACACCGCGCCCATCTACGGCAACGACGGCGACGTGGAATTGGTGCTGGAACTTTCGGTGGACGTTTCCGAGGTGCGCCGCCTGCGTGAAGATCTGCGCCTGACCCGCGAGCGGTTCCGCCAGCTGTTCGACGAATCGCCCTGCTACGTGGCCGTCATGGACCGCGACTTCGGCGTGGTGGAGGCCAACCGGCGGTACCGGGAAGATTTCGGCGATCCCACCGGCCGCCGCTGCCACGACGCCTTCGCCCACCGCATGGCCCCCTGCTCCGGCTGCCCGGCGCAACGCACCTTCGAGGACGGGCGGCCGCACCAGGCGGAAACCGTGGTCACCGCGCGCGACGGGCGGCAGGTGAACGTGCTGGTGTGGACGGCCCCCCTGCGCGACGCTGCGGGCGAAATCGCCGAGGTCATGGAGATGTCCACGGACATCACCGAACTGCGCCGGTTGCAGGACCGGCTTTCGCAATTGGGTCTGCTGCTGGGCTCCACGGCCCACGGCATCAAGGGGCTGCTCACCGCGCTGGACGGCGGGGTGTACCGCCTGGGCAGCGGCATCGCGCGCGGAGACGCGGCGCGGGTGCAGGACAGCCACCAGGACATCCGGCACCTGGTGGACCGGCTGCGCAAGATGGTGCTGGACCTTCTGTACTACGCCAAGAACCGCGAACTGAACTGGGAAGTGGTGGTCGCCCGCGCCTTTGCCGAGGACACGGCCACGCTGGTGGAAGCCAAGGCCACGGAGCGCGGGGTGCGCTTCGTGCGGGACTTCGCGGAGGCGGGGATGGCGACGGGGGGCGACGGCGGGGGGGCCGACCTCGGCACCTTCGAGGCCGACGCCGGGGCGCTGTCCTCCGCGCTGGTGAACCTGCTGGAAAACGCAGTGGAGGCCTGCGCGGCGGACACCCGCAAGCAGGACCACGCCGTCACCTTCCGGGTGCGCGGTGCGCCGGACGAAGTAACCTTCACCATCATCGACAACGGCACCGGCATGGACCGCGAAACCCGCGAGAAGCTGTTCACCCTGTTCTTCTCGTCCAAGGGCAGCGCCGGGACGGGCATCGGCCTGTTCGTGGCCAGCCAGGTGGTGCGGCAGCATGGCGGGCACATCGCCGTGGCCTCGGAAAGGGGCGAAGGCAGCACCTTCACCGTGTCGTTGCCGCGCCGCCTGCCGGAAGCGGTGAGACAGGGGGAATCCGCCTGCGACGAACGGACGGATAACGGCGGCTAGTCCGCCCGCAGCAGGGGCCGCAGCAGGGGCCGCAGCAGGGGCCGCACCCGCAGCACCGCCCGCACGCCGCGCCCCTGCGATCCCGCCTCCAGCTCCAGTTCCCCGCCCATCTCCCGGGCCAGCTTGCGCGTGGCCATCAGGCCCACGCCGCTGCCGCCCGGCTTGGCGGAGACAAAGGCGGCAAAGCCGTCCGCGCCCGCATGGACGCCCTGCTCAACCTGTCCGGCCTGTCCAGTTTGTCCAGTTTGTCCAGTTTGTCCGGCCTGCTCCGGCAGACCGGGACCATTGTCCTCCACCACGTATTCGATGCCGGGCGCGCCGGATACCTCCCCCTCCTCGTCCATCGGGCCGGGCAACTCCACGCGGCGGCTGCGCAAGATCACCCGGCGGGGTTCGCCCGCGACGCCCGTGGCCATCCCGTCCGCGTCGGCATCCATCGCGCCTCCGGCCTGCCCCTCGAACGCCTCGATGGCGTTGACCGCCAGATCCATCAGGCAGCGATGCACCGCGTCCGGATCAATCGACACCGGCCCCGGCCCGGCATCGGCCTGCACCGCCAGCGTCACCCCTGCCGCCGCCGCGCGCGGGGATAGCAGGCGGGCCACGTCGCGCAGGGGGGCGTCGGGGTCGCACGGGCGCGGGGCAAGGTCCGCCGCCCGACCCATGTCCAGCAGGCGCATGGCCAGGTCGCGCACCCGCCCCACGTCGTCGCGCACCATGCGCCAGCCCTGCTCCAGGTAGTCGCGCCGGTCCAGCTCCAGTCCCTTTTCCAGCACGAACATGGCCCCCTCCAGCCCGCCCGCCACGTTCTTGATGGCGTGGGCCAGCCCAGCCGCCGTCTCGCCCACGGCGGCCAGGCGCTCGGCGTGCAGCAGTTCGCGGGTGCGCCGGGCCACCAGTTGTTCCAGCTCCTCGGTATGGCGGCGCAGGGCCTCGCGCAGGGCCATGCGCTGGCGGGCGCGGTCCAGCGCCACTTCCAGCGCCTCCGGGGCCACCGGCTTGGTCAGAAAGTCGCCCGCGCCATGACGCAGGCTGGACACGGCAAGTTCCATGTCGCCATGGCCGGTGAGCACCAGCACCTCCACGCCGGGAAATTCCGCCTTCACCGCGCGCAGCAGATCTATGCCGTCCATGCCGGGCATGCGCACGTCGGTCAGCAGCACGGCGGGGGGGGTTACGCGGACCATGGCCAGCGCCTCGGCCCCGGAGGCCGCCGTGCGCACCGCGCAGCCCATGTCGGCCAGCAGCAGCGACAGCACGGTGCGGATGCCTTCCTCGTCGTCCACCAGAAGCAGGGACAAGAGCTGGGGCGCGTTCATGCCGCGTCCCCTTCACCGCCACCGTCAGCGACCGCGCCAGGGGCACCATTCGGCTCCGACGCTCCCGGCGCGCCCGATGCGCCCGATGCGCCCGACGCGGCGGAAAGCGCGCTCCCCGCATCACCGGCCGTCCTTGGCGCGGCCCCCACCGTTCCTGAGGTCACCGGAAAGCGCAGGGTGAAGCAGGCCCCGCCCTCCGGCAGGTTGGACGCCTGGATGGACCCGCCGAACTCCCGCACCAGCCCGTAGCTTATGGAAAGCCCGAGCCCCGTGCCCTTGCCCACCTTCTTGGTGGTGAAGAACGGCTCGAAGATGCGCGGCAAGAGCGCCGGGGGTATGCCGCCGCCGGTGTCGCACACCGCCACCGTCACCCGCCGGTCGTCGGCGGACGTTTCGACGCTGATGCGGCGCGGCGCGCCCGGCTCCTTCTCGCTGCGCTCCTCTATGGCGTCGCGCGCGTTGAGCAGCAGGTTGATGAACACCTGCTCCAGCCTGTTGGCCACGGCCATGACCGGGGGCAGCGGCTCGGCCAGCCGCCAGTCGATGTCGATGCCGCGCAGCGAAAGCTGGCGGCTGAAGAATTCCGTGGCGCTTTGCAGCACCGCGTTCAGGTCCACCCGCTCCAGCGCCAGGTCCGACCGGCGGCCGAAGTCGCGCATGTGCCCGATGATGCGGCTGGCCCGGTCCACATGGCCGTCTATCTCGCGGGCCATGGTGGCCAGGATTTCCGGGTCGATGGGTTCGCCGCGCGTCACCTTGCGCAGCAGAAAGCCCCCGGCGGTCTTGATGACGGTCAGCGGCTGGTTCAGTTCGTGGGCGACGCCCGTGGCCATCTCGCCAAGGGTGGCCATCTTGCCCGCCTGGATCACCTTCTGCTCGGCCTCCAGCCGTTCGGTGATGTCGGTGGTTGTCACCAGCAGCACCTGCCGGGCCAGGTATTCCGCCGGGGAAAGCATGATGTCCACGTGAAAGGGCCTGCCGTCGCGCGCCACGTTGCGGGCGCGGTTCAGCACGGTGAAGGCCTTGAGCTGCGAGGCGTAGCGCTCGCGCTCGTCCGCCGGAAACAGGTCCAGGAACGAACGGCCCTTCATTTCCTCGCGCGGCCAGCCGTACACCTTCTCGGCAGTGGAGTTGCAGTCCACCACCTCCAGGGTCTGCTGGTCCAGCACGAACACCGCGCTGGGAATGTGGTTGAAGATGGCGTGGTACTTCAGCTCGGAACGGCGCAGCTTTTCTTCCAGTTCCTTGCGGTCGGTGATGTCCAGGGTCATTTCCATGGCCGCCGTCACCCGGCCTTCGGCGTCGAACACGGGCGAGGTGTGCACGATCCAGTGCGCCCGGCTGCCGTCGGTATGAAAGCCGCTTTCCTCGCTGCAATGGGCAAGGCCGGTCTGCATGGTCATTTCCACCGCGCAGTTGGGGCACTTGCCGGTGCGGCCCTTGTAGGCCTGAAAGCAGAAGTCCCCCGGCTTCGGGGTGAAGTTCTCGCGGAACATGCGGTTGTACTTCAGCAGCCGCAGGTTCTTGTCCTGCACGGTGATGGCACAGGGCACCTGGTCGAACAGGCGCTGGTATTCATCGCGCTGGCGGTTCAGCTCCGCCTGCTTGCCGCTGATGTCGCGGGCCATGCGGGTGATGGCCCCGGCCAGTTCGCCTATCTCGTCCTGCTGGCGCACGTCGGAAAGGTCCACCGTGCCGCCGCGCGCCACGGCGCGGGTGCCCTCGATAAGCCGGGCCACCGGCCGCGTCAGAAAGCGCCGCAAAAACAGGTGCACCGCCGTGGCCCCCAGCAGGAACACCGCCGCCGCCAGAGTCACCACGCGGGTCTGAAAGGACAGCACCTCGGCTTCGGCGGCTTCGAGCGAAAGACCCACCTCCAGCGCGCCCAGCACCAGTTTGTCCGCCGGGTGGAAATGGCAGGGTTCGCCCGAACAGCCGGGCTCGTTCATGATGGGGGTAAGGCTGCCCAGCAGGCGGCGTCCGCCCTCGTCGGTGAACACGCGGGTGCGTTCGTGCAGGGCCAGCCACTTGCGGGGTTCTGCCGTGCGGTGGCAGGCGGCGCAGGCCTCGTCGCGGATGTTGGTGCGGCGCTCCACCTCGCCCGGGTCGCCCGAAAACTTGATGACGCCTTCCTTGTTGTAGATACGGATGGAGACGATGTCCTTCTGGCGGGCCACGTCGCTGATGATCTGGTTGATCTCGTCGCGGGCGTTCAGCATCATGGCGTAGCGCGCGCCCAGACGGATGGTGGTGCCCAGGCGGTCGCCCCCGGCGGCCAATTCCTCGTGCAGGTGTTCGCGCTGGTAGCGGATGCTGCCCAGCGACAGCACCAGCACCCCCAGGAACAGCGCCGCACCGCTGCCCGCCACCACCTTGGCGGCCAGGCTGGCGCCCGACAGAAAGCGCAGGCGTCGTCCCCATCCGGGCTTTCCGGGGCGCCCGGCATGGGCGGAACCGGGCCTTGCGCCCTTACCGCCGCCGGCTCCCGTGCCCGTGTCCGGGGGGGGAGTGCCGCCCGTCCCGCCGGTCATCGCGGTCATGGCAACCTCCCGTGCCGCCGCCCCGCACGCCCCACACACCGGGCCACCCACGGTCAGGACACGCGGGCCGGGCGGGTACGCGGAGTGCCGACGCCTTCCGCATCGTCCGGCCCGTCCCGTTCGTCCCGTCCGTCCAATCCGTCCAATCCGTCCAATCCCACTGGGCCTTCCGGTTCGCACGGTTCCGATACGGACGGCGGGACGCGGGGCGTCGCGGGGATGAAGCGGGCTGGACAGCCACCCGATATCGTGCCACCCGCGGGCGCGGATTCTCCCGGCCCATGGAATCGCGCCGTATCCACATATCCGGATGATTCAGCAAACCCGGCCAGGGCGCGCAGTTCCCGTTCGGCCTCCTCGCGGTGCTCGGCCACGGTGCCCGTGCACCAATCGCCGAACTTCACCCCCTGATCCACGTAGCGCAACAGTTCGCCAAAGGTAATGGCGTCCAGCCGGGCGAACATGGCCCGGCTGCCCTCCTTCCAGACCATGCGCGTCAGGCAACCGGGGGCGTGGGTGCAGTGCTCTTCGTCGCGCCCGCAGCCCACCATTTCCGCCCCGCCTTCCAGCACGCGCACCACGTCGCCCACGGAAATGTCGTCGGGCGAGCGCCCCAGGCGGTGCCCGCCGTTGGGCCCGCGCTGGCTCACCAGCAGACCCGCCTCTTTCAGCGACCGGCTGATCTTTTCCAGATACTTCTGCGAGACATCCAGCCGACGCGCCACGTCGCGCATCAGCACCGGCCCCAGACGGCTGTGCTGGGCGATGTCCAGCATCATCCGCGTGCCGTAGCGGCTGTTGGTCAGCAATCGCATGCCCTGCCCCCTCGGTTGACGGCCATGCCATGGCAAGGGACGGGAACCCACACCCCCGCGCCCTGCCGTGCCCATGCAGGAAGCATCCGCCATCTCCACACGCCGTCTCCAGCAACGGACATTTCATGCACTTCACCACATCATACCATACCGCATTGGTATATTCAACAACACCAGACACCTAACATGTTCACTCCGCATTATTCCAATCTGGATTAAAATGTTTCCATGTTGCGAAGACACTTTTCAAAAAATGGAGATGCACCACAAGAAACGGCCCATGCCGCATCCGTTGCGACGCCATGAAACAGAAGGCGTCCCCTCCTGTACGGAAGGGACGCCGAAACGGACATGGAAAGGGATGGCCAGGGGCGCGTCCTGAAGGTGCAGCACAGGGCTTCCGAGGCGCAAAAGGCGCGGCGGACGGAGCGTGCCCAAGGGGCCGGGTGGCGGGGCGGGAAGAAGCGAAGGGGCAGAAAAACGGCGGAAAGCGGAAGGCGGCCCGGCTAGACGCCGGGCCTGCCTGACCTGTCGGCCATGTCGGACGTCATGCCGCCGTCATGGTACGGGTCGTGCTCCGTCGCGTCGGGCAGACCCTTGGCCATGTCGTCCAGGGTAATGGCGTCAAGGGCCGATTCCACTGCGTCAGCCGCGCGGGTCCAGCCAAGGCAGGTCAGTTTGTCGCCGGGCGTATCGGCAAGGGTGCAGTGCTCCGCGATGCGGATGCCCCCTTCCATGAGCCGCACCACCGCGCCCAGGGTTATCTTTGCGGGCGGCAGGGCAAGGCGATGCCCGCCCATGGCGCCCCGCGCGCTGGCCGTAAGCCCGGCACGGCGCAGATCCTTGAGTATCTGCTCCAGAAACTGGACGCTGATGTCGGTGTGCCGCGACAACGTGGTGGTGGTCAGCGGCCCCTCGGTGCCATGCACCGCAAGGGCAACCAGCACCCGTGCCGCATAGCGTGTTCTGGCGGTGAGCTTCATGCCGTTTCGTGGTCTCCCGTTGCGGCGGCGCGCGATAGTGCGCGCCGTCCACTGCGGTACACCTACACCATGCCCGCACGGCATTCAACCGCATTAGTCGGAAATGGACCGCTCCTGTTCCGGAGGGCATGCACCACCCCCCTCTTCGTATCGGAGTGCATTCATCCTGGATATCTTCACTCCGAAACAGCGTTTCACCGAGGACCTATTTCTGAAACATCCAACAATGCTTCACCATCGTACCAGCGGCAGACCCATCCCACGTGTTGCGCCGTCGCCATACGGAAGCCCATCGCCAAGGGTTGCTTCAGCACGTGCCCTCGCCGGTGCGCAGGCCGGAGCTCACCTTGTCCCGCGCCGCCCAGAGTTCCCCGGAGATTTCAAAAAAGGCGTCCAGGGGCCGGGGGTCGAACTGGGTGCCCCGCCCCTCGCGCATGATGGCGAGCGCCGTGTCGAACTCGAAGGCGGGCTTGTAGGGCCGCTTGCTGGTCAGGGCGTCGAACACGTCGGCCACGGCCACGATGCGCCCCTCCAGAGGAATGCCCTCGGCCGACAGGCCGCGCGGATACCCGGACCCGTCCCAGCGCTCGTGATGGGTGCCCGCGATGGTGGCGGCAATGCGCACCACCCGCGACGACGAAGCCGCAAGCATCTTCTCGCCGATGGTGGTGTGGTGCTTCATGACGGCGAATTCCTCGGGCGTCAGCCTGCCGGGCTTGAGCAGTATGGCGTCCGGCGTGCCGATCTTGCCCACGTCGTGCATGGGCGCGGCCACGCGCAAGTCGCGCAGCCCGTCGGCGTGCATGCCGAGGGCGGCGGCTATGCCCTCGCTGTAGAAAGCCATGCGCAGGATGTGATCGCCGGTGTCGTCGTCCTTGTAGGCGGCGGCAAGGGTGAGCCGATTCAGGGTGTCGAGGTACGACCGTTCCAGTTCCGCGCGCGAGGCGCGCAGGTCGAGCACGGTGCGCCCCAGATCGTCGGCGAAGGCGCGCAACTGCCCGTGGGCCATGCGCAGTTGCTCGCGCGTCTCCTCCATGGCGGAGCAGGCGGCCTCCGCCGCCTCCTGCACCTGACCTGCGGCGACGTTTCCTTTGCCATGAGTGGTGTCGTGCGTCATGTGGCTCTCCCGTACGTTGCGGTCCGGCCGGGGGGCGAAAAAACCGGCCATGCCCGGCCGAAATATGCCCGGAACCGGGCCGCGCCGGGGGCTGGGAAACAGCGTCGCCCCCAACCCCAGGGGCCGCGCCGGGATCGGGCTTGCGCCCGTGCGGGGCCCGGCGCGGCCTGGGGGTGGGGACAGCTCCGGAGCGGGTGGGCCGCACGGGGATCCCCCAATCCTCCGTCCCGCCCCGAAGCAGGCCATCGGCCCGCGCGCATGGGACCCATGCGCGGCGCGCCGAGCCCGGAGATTCAGCGTGCGGCGAATTCCCCCGCCTCCCCCCCGGCCCTTTCAAGGCTGGCTGGCAGGCGCACGGTCACCGTGGTGCCACGGCCCACCTCGCTGGCAAGGGTCACCTCTCCCCCGTGCAGCCGGGCGATGGCCCGCGCCAGGGTAAGCCCAATGCCCAAACCTTCACGGTTGCGCGTCAGGTAGCCCTGCGCCTGATAAAAACTCTCGAACACCCGTTCGCGCTCCTGCGCCCCGATGCCGATGCCGGTGTCCGCCACCTCCACCTGCACCTCGCGGCCAGCGCACCCCTCATCACCAAACGCATCCCCGTCCCCGGCCACGCCGCGCGGCGGCTGGCAGCGCACGGTCACCATGCCCCCCTGCCGGTTGAAGCGGATTGCGTTGTGCATCACATGCAGGAACATCTCCCGCAGCAGCGCGGCGTTGCCGCGCACCGTCACCGGCACGACGCCCAGGGGCGTCGGCCCCAGCACCACGCCATGCGCGGCGGCCAGGGCGGAAAGCTCTTCCCGCACACCGCCCAGCAACCGGCGCACGTCCACCGGCGCGTCGGCCGCCTCCACGCGCCCGCCCTGCACCTCTGCAAAACGCACCACTTCGCGCACCATGGCGTGCATGCGCCGCGCGGCCTGCAACAGATGCCCCAGCAGTTCCTCGGCGTCGGCGTCGCCCCGGCGGCGCGCCTCGTCCAGAAGCACGTCGCCCAGCCCAAGGATGCCGTTGAGCGGGGTACGCATCTCGTGCGAGATGATGGCCAGGAAATCCTGCTTCAGGTGCTGCACCCGCCGCTGCATGCTGATGTCGTGCAACACCAGCACCCGGCCGCCGTCGCGCATGGGCGAGGTGGCCACCCGCACCACGCGCCGCGCCCCGCCTTCGGGCGCAGGCAGTTCCAGTTCCACCACCCGCGTCCCGTCCATGTCCGGCCCACCCTCATGGAGCCGCCCCCCGCCCTGCCCGCCCGGCGGCATTGCACCCGCAACGCCCCCTCTGCCCCCGCCCCCGCCAGCCGGGTCCGGCAACACGGCGGCGGCCCCGGCCACGCCCAGCAACTCCGCCAGCGGCCTGCCCTCCACGTCGGCCCAGGGGTGCTCCAGCATGGCGCACGCCGCCCTGTTGACGGTAACGGCCACGCCCGACGCATCGACGGTGAGCATGCCGTCGGCCATGGAATCAATGACCGCGCGCAGCCGTTCGTTGACGGCCTGCAACTCCGCGCGCTGGGCCCGCTCCACGGTATACAGCGCCGCCAGGTCCTCGGCGTAGCGCACCGTCTGCATGGACACCTCGCCGCAAGCGGCGGCGGGCTGGGCAGCCAGACCGGCATCCGCGGTGGCGCCCGCGCAGGGATCATCAGGCGCGTGGGTCATCCCAGAAACTCCTCTATCTTGCGGATCAGCGCCAATGGGCTGAATGGCTTCGGAAAGTAGTCGTCGGCTCCGGCGCGCAATCCTTCCTCGCGGTCCTGGGTCTGGCCCTTGGCGGTCAGCATGATGATCCGGCACGCCGCCGTGGCGGGGTCGGCCCGGATGCGCCGGGTGGCTTCCAGCCCGTCGATTTCGCCGGGCATCATCACGTCCATCAGAATCAGGTCCGGCCGGTGCAGACGGGCCATTTCCACAGCCTGCACGCCATTTTCAGCCTGCAATATCTGATAGTTGCCGATGCGAAGAGTGGCCTGCACCAGTTCGCGCACCTCGTACTGGTCTTCGGCGATGAGTATTCGTTTCATGGCGCATTCCCCTTGCGTGACGGCATGATCGGAAGCACGGGCCGGTGGCGCTGCGCCGCCGGCGCATCAGTACCGCTCGAAATCGGCGTCGGACACGGCCGCGTCGTCAAGATTCAGGGTCACACCGGCCCGGCCGGTCTTGCCGGTCTTCGCGGCAGGGGCGGGCTCCTCCCGCTCGCCGTGCAGCGCCCCGCCGTGGGCTGGCCCGCCACCCCGGACGGACCGGCGGATTTCCAGTCCGCCCGAAGGCGCAAGCGCGACCGGCGGCAGGATCGGCGGCGAAGCCGCCGGTGTTCCGTATGCCCCCGGCGCGCCCCCCGGCAGCCGGAAGAACGCCACGGTGCGGGCCAGTTGCGTGGCCTGCCCGGCCAGTTCCTCCGACGTGGCCGCCATGGTCTCGGAAGCCGAGGCATTCTGCTGGATGACCGAATCGAGCTGCTGCACGGCCTTGTTGATCTGCTCCGCGCCCACGCTCTGCTCCTTGCTGCCCGCCGCGATCTCCTGCACCAGTTCCGCCGTCTTCTGGATGCTGGGCACCAGCGTGCCCAGCATGTTGCCCGCCCGTTCGGCCAGGGCCACGCTGGACGACGACAGCTCGCCAATCTCCGCCGCCGCCGTGCCGCTGCGCTCGGCCAGCTTGCGCACCTCGGAGGCCACCACGGCAAAACCCTTGCCGTGCTCGCCCGCGCGGGCCGCCTCGATGGCGGCGTTGAGGGCCAGCAGGTTGGTCTGCCGGGCGATCTCCTGCACGATGGAAATCTTCTCCGCGATGGTCTTCATGGCCCGCACCGTCTGGGCCACGGCCGTCCCGCCCTCGCGGGCGTCTTCGGCCGAGCGCAGGGCGATGCGGTCGGTCTCGGCCGCGTTTTCGGCGTTCTGCTGGATGTTCGCGGTCATCTGCTCGACGGATGCGGACACCTCTTCCACCGCGCTGGCCTGCTCCGTGGCCCCCTGGGCCATGGCCACCGCCGTCTCGGACAGTTCGCGGCTGCCCGCCGTGACGCCGTGTGTGGCTTCCATCACCTCGCCGATGACCCGGCGCAGGTTGGCGGTCATGGCGCGAATGGCCTCGGCCACGCTGCCCACCTCGTCGCGGCTGGTCACGGCCACCTCGGCCGTCAGGTCGCCAGAGGCCACCAGACCGGCCACGTCGCGGATGCCCTGCAACGGCCGCGCTATGGACCGGCTGGCCAGCAGCCACGCGCAACCCGCCACTACGGCCACGATGCCCGCCGCCCAGCCCGTCACCGCCAGCGCGGCCATGCGCACGTGGGCGTTCACCGCGTCCAGCGACGAAACGATCTCGAACGCGCCGTGCACCTCGCCCTCGCGCCAGCCCTCCATGACCCCGCCGGTCACGTCGCGCGTGCCCTTGGGGTCGCCGTGGCAGAACAGGCATTCACGGGTCAGCTTGATGGCCCGGAAATAGCGTATCCGGTCTGGTTCGCGCAGTACCATCTCCTGCTGGCCCGACGCGGAAAGCCGGTCGAGCACGCCGCGCTCAAGCTCCGTGGGCTCGTTGGCCTGGTTGCGGGGGTGCATCTTGGGCACGCGAAACTCGTAGCCCAGCGCTTCGGCGTTGGCCCTGGCCATCTTGATGGCGGTGATCACCGGCACGGCGTCCACCACCTTGTCGGCGGGCAGTTCCGCGAACGGGCGGATCAGTCCCGCCTCCAGCTTGCGGGACATCTCGCCGCGCGCGGCCTCGGCCATGAGCACCACGGCGCGGCTCTGCTGCAGGATGGCCTCGTGCGCGCCCTCGCGGATGTCGTCGATGCGCTGGGCGGCCATGACGCCCGCGATGCACACCGGCCCTAGAACGGCGATGGCCAGTATCTTCGCCTTGATGCCGAACGTTCCACGCCCCACGGTCATGACTCTCCTTCGGGCCGCGCGGCCCCCTTTGCATCCGGCGGGCCGGTCATGCCCCGGCGGGCAGGGTGAAGCGCACCGTGGTGCCCACGTCCTTGGCGCTTTCCACCGCCACCTCGCCGCCGTGCGCCTCGATGAGATGCTTCACGATGCTCATGCCAAGGCCCGTGCCGGGTATGCCGGTATTCGAGGCGTCGCCCCGATAGAATTTCTCGAACACGCGGGCGAGCTGTTCCGGGCTCATGCCCATGCCGTTGTCGCGCACGCTGACCTCGTGTGCGCCCTCGCCCGGCCGCAGCCGCACCTCCACCACGCCGCCGCCGGGCGAATACTTGACCGCGTTGCTGAGCACGTTGTCGAGCACCTGCGCCACCTTGTCGGCATCCACCACGGCGGTCACCGGCGCCTCCGGCAGCAGCAGCCGGAACGAATGCCGCCGGGTGCCCACGATGTGCGCGGCCACCTTGCGGCGGATCAGCGCCACCAGGTCGCACGGCCTGCGCTTGAGGCTGAAGCCCTGGCCCATCTCTATGCGCGAGATGTCCAGCAGGTCCGCCACGATGCCGGTGACCAGCGCGGCCTGGTCGTTGATGTAGCCAAGGTACTGGCGCTGTTCCGCCGGGGGGATGTCCGGCCCGGTGACCAGCAGTTCGGAAAAGCCCAGGATGGTGGTGAGCGGGGTGCGCAACTCGTGCGCAGCAGTGGTGAGGAATTCGCTTTTCATGCGGTCGAGTTCGCGTTCGTTGGTCACATCGTGCAGCACCGTGACCACCCCGGCGCGGTCGATGCGCTCGGCGCTGCCGCCGCGCGCGTCGCGCACCTCGGAGGTGCTGGCCGTGTAGTGGTGGGTGGTCCCCGCCTCTGTGGGACGCGAAAAGCCGAACTGGCAGGGCGCGCCGCCCAGGGTGTCGTCCAGGCAATTCACCAGGCGCCTGCTCAGGGTCTCGTCCTCGATGAGGTCGGCCACCGCCTCGCCTTCCATGTCGCCGGGGGCGGCAAGCCCCAGAATTTCCTCGGCCGCCGGGTTGGTCAGCACCACCCTGTGGGCGGGGTCCGTCACCAGCAGCCCTTCCGACACCGAGCGCAGGATGAGGTCGATCTTCTCGCGGTGCGATTCGGCCGTGCGCAGCGCCTCTTCGAGGTCGCGGGTGCGCTCCAGCACCATGTTCTCCAACCGGGCGCGATAGCCCTGCAATTCCGCCTCGGCGGCGCGGCGCTCGCTGATGTCCTCCAGCATGCCCACCGCGTACTGCATGTCGCCCTTGCGCCCCCGGATGGCCGCTACCGCCAGCCGCACCGGAAACACCGCGCCGTCGCGCCGCAGGTGTTGCGTTTCCAGGAAAAACCCGTTGCGCTCGCCCCGGTGCAGTTCCGCGAACAGGGCACGCACGTCGCCCGCCTCGTGCCCGTGCACCAGTTCCGAAAAATGCCCCAGCGGCAGTTCCGCCGCCGCGAAACCGTGCAGCGCGTTGAACAGCCGGTTGGTCTTGACCAGGCTGCCGTCATGGTCGGCGATGAACACGCCAAGGGGGGCATGCTCGAACACGGCGCGAAAGCGCGCCTCGCTCTGCTGCAAGGCTTCTTCCTGCTTGCGGCGGCGGCTGACGTCGCGCCCGATGCCGAAGACCAGCACCTTGTCGCCGTCGCGCACGGGCACGGAGACCGACTCTATCCAATTCTCGCGCCCGTCGGGCCGCAGCCAGGAATACACGGCGCTCTGCGGGCCGCGCAGCCCGCCGTCGTCACGAAAGGGATCGGTGGCCTTGCGCCCGCCCAGATACACCTGCAAGTCGCGCACGTCGTCCACCATCCGCAGTTCGTCACGGGTGCGCCCGGCCATGCGTTCGTAGCCCCGGTTGCAGTCCACCAGACGGGGCGGCCGACCGTCGGCGGAGTGCTCGTAGACGGAAATGCCGTCCAGTGAATGTTCAAAGATGGTGCGGTAGCGCACCTCCGCCTCGCGCAGGGCACGCTCGGCCAGACGCTGGGCGGTGATGTCGCGCAGGGCCACCAGCGTGGCGGGCCCGTCGTCCCAGGTCACCGGTGCGGTGCGCACCTCCACCAGGCACGGCGTATCGGCGTTGGCGCACAGGTCCAGTTCATCGTCGCGCACCGGCACGGGCGAGGGCTGGCCCAGCATGTCTGACGGATCGGGCAGATCGGGCAAACCGGGCAGACCGGGCAGACCGCGCCCCAGCATGGCCAGCGCCGCCGTGTTGGCGAAGCGCACCACGGCTTCGGCGTCCACCACCAGCATGCCGTCGGGGTTGGCGCTGATGATGGTCTCCAACTGCTGGCGGTGCAGACGCAGCGCGCCTTCCGTGCGCTTGCGGTCGATGGCGTAGCGGATGGTGCGGCCGATGAGCCCCTCGGCCACCTCGCCCTTGCGCAGGTAGTCCTGCGCGCCGCGCGCCACGGCCTCTTCGGCGAAGGTGGGGCTGGAAAGCCCGGTCAGCACGATGACCGGCAGTTCAGGCGCGTGGGATACCAGGCTGGCCAGGGTGTCCCATCCCTGGCTGTCCGGCAGGCTGAGGTCCAGCAGGGCCACGTCGAACGGTTCGGCGTCCAGCCGCGCAAGACCATCGGCCAGCGTTTCCGCCCACTCGATGGCGTGCCGCAGGCCCGCACCGGAAAGCAGCAGGCGGAACAGCCTGGCGTCGCCGGGATCGTCCTCGAACAGCAGAATGCGCACCGGTTCCTGTTCCATGCTCCCTCCGGCGCGCCGTCCGCGCGCCGCCTCCCCGTCCCTCCGTATCGCCGCCCGGCCCCACGCGCCGCCGGGCCTGCAGCCCGCCTTCTAGTCTCCCTTCACCGGCAGGGTCACGATGCCCATCCAGAAATGCTCGATCTGCCCCACCACCTCCAGAAACTGTTCCCAGCCCACCGGCTTGGCGATGTAGCAGTTGGCGTTCAGGTCATAGGCGTTCAGGATGTCCCGTTCCTGCCGCGAGGTGGTCAGCACCACCACCGGTATGGTGCGCAGGTCGGGCGCGCCCTTGATTTCCTCCAGCACCTCGCGCCCGTTCTTGCGCGGCAGGTTCAGGTCCAGCAACACCAGGTCCGGCCGGGGCGCTTCGGCGTACTGCCCCTCGCGCCGCAGGAAGGCCATGGCCTCCTCTCCGTCCTCGACCACGAACAGCCGGTTGGACACGCGGTTGCCTTTCAGGGCCTCGCGCGTCAGGCGCACGTCGCCGGGGTCGTCCTCCACCAGCAGGATGTCGATGAGTCTTGCGTGTTGCATGCTGCTCATGTCCCCTCCTTACCGTCCTTGCCCTTCCTCGACGTTACCTGCCCGTTCCTGTCTGGCCCCGTTTGGCCCCATATTGCGCTAGCCATCCTGCCGCTCTGGCCAGTCTGGCCTGTCTGGCCTGTCTGGGCTGTCTGGCCTGTCCGGAATGACAAACCTGAACGTGCTGCCCCGGCCCGGAGCCGATTCCACGTCTATGCCGCCGCCATGCCGCTCGACGATCTTCTTGCACACCGCAAGGCCGATGCCGGTGCCGGGATACCTGCCGGGCCCGTGCAACCGCTGGAACACCCGAAAGATGCGCTCGAAATGCTCGGCCTTCATGCCGATACCGTTGTCGCTCACGAGAAAGCGCCACGCTCCCCCGGCCCGTTCCGCGCTCACGGAAATGCGGGGCACGGCGTGCGACCGGTACTTCACGGCATTGCCCACCAGATTGCGCAGAAGCTGCTCCATCTGCACCCTGTCGGCCCGTATCAGGGGCAGCGGCCCCCGCTCCACGGTGACCCCGGCTTCATCCAGCATCAGGCCAAGGTCGGAGAGCACCGTGTCGAGCACCGTTTCCATGTCCGTATCCGCGAATTCACGCCCCTGCGTGCTGACCCGCGAATAGGCCAGCAGATCCTCGATCATGTCCTTCATGCGGCGGGCGGCATCCACGGCAAAGCCGATGAACTCGTCGGCGTCGCTGTCCAGCCGACCCACGTAGCGCTTGGCCAGCAGGTCGAGAAAACTGGCGATCTTGCGCAGCGGTTCCTGCAGGTCGTGCGAGGCGATGTAGGCAAACTGCTCAAGCTCGGCGTTGGAGCGGCGCAATTCCTCGGCCTGGCGTTCCAGGTGCAGTTCCGCTTCCTTGCGTTGGGTCACGTCGCGCCCAGAGGCGTAGACCAAGCCTTCTTCCGGCAACGCCACGAAGGTCCAGGACAGCCAGCGGTACACCCCGTCCTTGCAGCGAAAGCGGTTTTCGATCACGGCATCCACCGTCCCGCCGCCCATCACCCGCTGGCTGGCCTGCGCATCGTCGGGATGCACGAAATCCAGGAACGGCTGGCCCACCGTCTCTTCCGCCGGGTAGCCGAACAGCCGTTCCCAGGCCGGGTTCACCCGGCGCAGCGCCCCCTGCTGGGTGACGATGGCCACGGGGTCCAGCGACAGGGCGAAGAAGCGTTCCGCCTCCTGCTCGGCGCGCTGCCTGCTGATGGCCTCGCGCAGCATGGAGGCGCGCGCCTCGCGCGTGGCCACGGTGCCCGCCTCCACGTCGCGGCGCAGGCGCACGGTGCGCCAGAGGAGCATCAGCGAAGCCCCCACGAAAACCATCAGCAGCATGACGGCCGCCCCGGCCAGCAGCAGTTCGCGGTCGGAGTACCGTGACAGCGCGTTGCCGCCGAACCAGCGGCGGTACAGGATGTCGTACTCGTCCGAGGCGCGCAGCCGGTGCAGGGCTTCGTTGATCACCGCCACCAGATGGGTGTTGCCCTTGGCCACGCCGAACGAATAGCGCAGGGTGCGCAGGGGCACCCCGGAGGATTCCAGCGGAGCCTCGGTGGACAGGCGGCGGATGATGTGCTCCACCACCGGCCCGGGGGCCACCAGGGCGTCGGCGCGGCCCCAGGCAACGGCCATCACCGCGTCAAGCGGCGTTGCCACCGGCAGCAGCCGCTGCCCCGGCATGCCGCGCAGGTACTGGTGGCTGGCATGGTTTTCGACCACCGCCACCAGCATGCCCGCAAGGTCCGCCACGCCCCTGGGGCGCGCGGTACTGTCGCGGCGCACGTAGATGCGCTCGGCCATCACGACGGCGGGCTCGCTGAACTCCAGCCGCTGCAACCGCTCCGGCGTCTCGGCCACCAGGGACAGCACGTCCAGGTCGCCGACGGCAAGCTTGCCCTGCAGGGACATGCCGCTGTCATCGGCGTCGAACACCGCGCGCTGGCCCGCCGACCTGGCCATGGCATCGGCCAGGTCGCGCGCGAAACCGGCGGGCACGCCCTCCACCATGTAGCTGAGCGGCGGGTAGGTGGTCAGCAGGCCGATGCGCAGGGCCGGGGCATCCGGTGCCAGCCCGTCCGCCCCCGCGTCGGCGACGGCGGGCTTGCCGACAGAGCCAGGCAACTCCCGCTCCTGCCGCCCGTGCGCGGCCTCCTGCGCCGCCCAGGCGCTGCACGAAAAGGCCCCCGCCACGCGGCCGGGCCACCCGCCCTGCGGCAACAGCAACAGCAGAAGCAGCAGCAACGGCGGCACGACGGCGGGCAGGCGCACCCCGCCGGGTCCGGCATTTCCGTTGGCGCGGCCCGCCGCCGCGTTGTCATCGCGATACGGCATGCCAGCCTTACTGTTCGAGATATGGGCTGACATGCGCGCCACGGCCGCGCTCATCATCGCCGCCGTCCACCGGGGCCAGGCGGTAGCCCAGCTCCTGCGCGATCTGCTCCAGGGGCGTCACGTCGCGGGTGGTGCGCAGTATCTGGAAAAACGTCTCCACGCCCAGCTTGGCCCCGAGGTCGAACGGATTCAGTTCACGCATCAGCGTGGGATAGGGCTTGCCAATGGTGCGCGCCACCTCGCGCGCCTGGCTTCTGCTGCTGAGCACCGCCCCCTGCACCATTCTGGTGATCCACTTCTCGGACATGTTCCCTCCTGCGGCCGTCGTCGGCCGACAGGAAACACAATATCAAAAAGCATGCCGGGGAATTTGCTTGGCCGCATGGCCGTTTCGGCGCAAAGCGCGCGTGCAACACCCCGTATCTGCTGGTGTTGCTCTTTTCGACGGGGAACTGTATGCCTCATGCTGTATCTGAAGGTGAGAAACGCGTCTCATGAAATGAGACCGCGTGTCGCGGGGTGAGACAGGCCCTATTCCCCGCCGCGTCGCGAAGCCCCGTATCCGGGATGGCTCCCGGTCGCCTCGCGGAGCGGCCCGGCATGGCCCGCCCCGAAGAATCACGGATAGTCCCGAGAGGTCGCCATGCCTCGAAAAACCCGGTCATCACCCCGGCCGCACCGGCAGCCCACGGTGGCGTCCGGCGCCACACCCGATGCCGCGCCCGGCGGTGAGCCTGGCGGTGGTGCTGAAGTCCGGCCGTCCCAGGCGGAAGCGCAGGCCACGGGCCTTCACGCGGGCGGCTCCATTCCGCTCTTCGAGCACAGCGTGGCCCCCATGCTGCTGGTGGACCCGGCCGACGGGGCCATAGTGGACGCCAACCCCGCCGCCTGCCGTTTCTACGGCTACCCCCGTGAACGCATGGCGGGCATGCCCATCGCTTCCCTCAACACGTTGGACGGCCACGAACTGGCCCTGCGCATGAACGAGGCCTTTTGCTGCGACCGTTCGGCGTTACGCTTTCGCCATCGCATGGCGTCTGGCCTGGTGCGCGAGGTGGAGGTGCACAGCGGGCCGGTATGGCTGAACGGCCGCGCTCTGCTGCATTCTGTGGTGCACGACGTATCGGCGCTGCACGACTCGGAACGGCGCGTGGAGCGGGTGCAGCGGCTGAACGAACTGCGCGCGGCCCTCATCCGGGGCGGCGCGCCCGAGGAAAAGCTGCGCCTGCTGGCCCGGGAGATCATGGCCATCTTCGGGGCGGGGGCCTGCCGCATCTGGCTGGCCCGCCAGGGCGACCGATGCGGCCAGTGCCCGCATGCCGGGTCGCCATGCCCCACGGCCGCGCGCAATGCTCCAACCTGCCTGCACCTGGTGGTGGAAGAGCCGCCATCTCCGTGCTGTCGGCCCGTCCCCCGGGAAGGGGCTGAAAGGGCGGAAGGGGCCGAGCCCGACCCTCGCCTTGCCCGCATTCCCTTCCGCCACGGCCCCGTGGGCCGCGCCGCCTCGGCCAGCACCCGACGCCCGGTGCTGCACGCATCGCCAGAGGCCGATGCCCCCCTGTCCTGCGATTGCGGCGTGTTCACCGCCTACGCCATCCGTATCGGCCAAGGCATTTCCGGCGGCGTGCTGGGTGTGCATCTGCCCTCCCTGGACCCCATTACCGACATGCAACTCGAGGGGCTGGCGCACACCGCCGGGCACCTGCTGCAGGCGGCCCGCACCGCCGACGCCACCCGCCGGGCCCTGCGCGGGCTGGACAGCCGCATTCGCAAGCGCACGGCCCAGTTGCGCCACGCCAACCTGCTTCTGCGCCGCGAGGTGGCCGAACGCCGCAAGGCGGAATCCGCCCTGCGCCGCAGCCGCGACCTGCTGGAGCACGGCGAACGCATCGGCCGTCTGGGCAGCTACTGGCGCGACGTGGAGACAGGGCGCGGCCAATGGTCGGACAACCTGTTCCACATGTTCGGGTTCCCCCCGACGGCAGAGTCCCCCTCGTTCGCGCGGTTCTTCGACCGCATCCACCCCGGCGACCGCGTCCGGGTGGCCGGAGAACTGCACCGCGCCATGGAAACCCGGTCCGGCGCCCTGGTGGAATACCGCTACCAGGTCCCCGGCGGACTGTACCGCCACGCACGGCAGCAGGTGGCCTTCGACAACGCGCCCCGCACCGGGCACAAGGCCCCGGTGGCCATGCACGGCATGGTGCAGGACGTGACCGAACAGCGCCAGCGCGACGAACTGCTGCGGCTGCAACGCGACCTGCTGCTTGCCCTTGGCATCACCACCAGCGTGGAGGACTGCCTGGGGCTGTGCCTGCGCACCGCCCTGCGGGCCGAAAGCGTGGACGCGGGGGCGGCCTGGCTGCGCGTGGATCTGACCGGCATGCCCCGCGCGCCCTCTTTGCCCGACACGCCCGATACGCCCGTCCCGCCTGCCCGGCACGAATGGCGGCTGGTGGCCGCGCAGGGGTTCGACCCGGTGGTGCTGGCCAGGGTGCGCCGCCTGCCCATGGGCACACCCGCCACGCGCCTGATGGAAGCGGGCCGCCCCGTGCCGGAAACCCCGCCGGAGCAGGAATCCTGCTGCATGCTGACCGGCGACGCGGAGCTGGACGCGCTGGCCGCCGCCTCGGGCATCAGTTGCGCGCATCTTCTGCCGGTAGTGCACGAAAGCCGGGCCGTGGCCTGCCTGCTGGTGGGCACGCGGGGGCCGGGGGCCATGCGCAAGGCGGCCCGCCACCACGTGGAGGCCGTGGCCGCGCAAGGGGGCAGCGCCTTTGCCCGCATTCTGCAACAACAGTCGCTACGCGAAAGCGAGGCCAACCTGCGCGCCCTGCTCAACGCGCCGCGCCTCAGCGCCTTTCTGGTCGACCCTTCGGGCCGGGTGCTGGCCTGCAACGCCACCGGGGCCGGACGCCTGGGCATGACCCCGGACGCCATGCTGGGCCGCACGCTGGGCGAATTCATTCCGGAAGAGTTGCGCCGCAGACGGTCCGACGCACTGGAAAGCGTGGTGGCCACGGCAACCCCGGCCACGTTCCGCGACACACGCGGCATCCATATTTTCGACCATTCCCTGTACCCCATCGCCGATGCATCGGGCCGGGTGCACCGGGTGGCCTGGCTGGCCGAGGACGTGGCCCACGAGGTGGCCCTGGAACGGCAACTGCGCCAGGCCCAGAAGATGGAGGCCGTGGGCACCCTGGCCGGGGGCATCGCCCACGACTTCAACAATATCCTTGGCGTGATCATGAGCAACATCGAAATGTTGCGCGATACGGGCCTTACCGGCCGCGCCGCCGCCCGGGCCGACCGCATCCTGCGCGCCGCGCTGCGCGCGCGCGAGGTGGTGCGCCAGTTGCTGGCCTTCGGCCGCCCGGCGGACGAACCCTACGCCAGGCTGGACCTGTGCCGCGCCGTGGACGACGCCCTGCAACTGGTCAGGCCGTCCATGCCCGCCAGCGTCACCCTGCGCACCCTGCTGCCCGCCTCCCCCCTGCCCGTGCACGGCGACGCCACCCAGATCCACCAGGTGCTGCTGAACCTGTGCACCAACGCCCTGCACGCCATGCCCGACGGCGGGCTGCTGGACGTGGCCGTGGATACGCTGAACCTTGGCGGCGACGAGGTGTTGCGGGGTTACCCGGAACTCTCGCCGGGCCGGTACGTGCTGCTTTCCGTGGCCGATTCCGGCCTGGGCATGACCGCAGCCCAACTGGAACGGGTGTTCGAGCCGTTCTTCACCACCAAGCCGCAGGGCACGGGCACGGGGCTTGGCCTCAGCATGGTGCACGGCATCGTCCGCAAGCACGGCGGCACGGTGCGCGCCTACTCGCAACCGGGGCAGGGGGCCAGGTTCGACGTGCTGCTGCCGCTGCTGGACCCCGAGGCCAGCCCCCCGGACCACATCTTGCCGGACGTTGCATCGCCGGACGCGGTCCCTTCACGGACCGGTTCGCGGAAGGATGGCCCGCTTGGCGGCGGCCCGCAGCCCCACGCACAGGCGGACGATGCCCGCCGCGCCCGGCCCGAAGGCCCGGCAACGCGTCCGGAACCCGATGCCCCTTCCCACCCCCCCCCTCGGCCGCTGCACGTGCTGGTGGTGGACGACGAACACGACTTCCGCCAGTCCGTGGCGGAAATGCTGCACGGCATCGGCCACCGCGCCACCGGCACCGCCGACGCCGAAGACGCCTTGCGCCTGCTGGCGGCGGGCCGCTACGACGTGGCCCTGCTGGATTTGCGCATGCCCGGCATCTCGGGTCCGGAACTGGCGCGGATCATCCGCGCGCGGGGCCACGCCCTGCCGCTGGTGCTATGCACCGGTAACGAAGGCGACATCTCTGCGGAAGAACTGAAGGAAACGGGCATGGCCCTGATCGGCAAACCGTTCACGGGCGAGGAATTATCCCGACGCTTGCGTTTATTGTTGGAAAAGGCGTAAAGACTAGGGGATGCCTGAAATCCTCATCATCGACGATGATCCGCTGGTGGCGGAAACCCTGGCCGATCTCGCCGAGGACATGGGCCACGTAGCCTTGCGGGCCGCCTCGCTGGCCGACGGGCTGGCCCATGCCGACGCGGGCTTCGGCGACGTGGTGCTGCTGGACGTGATGATGCCCGACGGCAACGGGCTGGAGGTGCTGCCGCGCTTCGTGGCCTCGCCGCCCCGGCCGGAGGTGATCATCATCACCGGCGCCGACGCCGAGCAGTCGGCCGAGATGGCCGTGCGCAACGGCGCATGGGACTACATCACCAAGGGCGCGCCGGTAAGCGCCATCCGCCTGGCCATCCTGCGGGCGCTGGAATTCCGCAACGAAAAGCTGGCCCGGTCCGCCCCGCAGGGACGCCCGTTCAATCCTTCTGGCATCGTGGGCGGCAGCCCCGCCTTCAGGGAGTGCCTGGACCTGGTGGCCAAGGCCGCGCGAAGCGACGTGCCGGTGTTGATCACCGGCGAAACGGGCACCGGCAAGGAGCTGGCCGCGCGGGCCATCCACGAGAACAGCGACCGGGCGGGTCATCCCTTCGTGGTGGTGGATTGCGCCGCCCTGCCCGAAAACCTGGCCGAAAGCGTGCTCTTCGGCCACGTGCGCGGGGCCTTCACCGGGGCCGACCGCGACGCCGAAGGGCTGATCCGCCAGGCGTCGGGCGGCACGCTGTTTCTGGACGAGATAGGCGAGCTGCCCCCCGCCCTGCAGAAAACCTTTCTGCGCGTGTTGCAGGAACGGCGCTTCCGCCCAGTGGGCGGCCGACAGGAAGTGGAGTGCGATTTCCGGCTGGTGGCCGCCACCAACCGCGATCTTTCGGTCATGTCCCGGCGGGGCGAGTTTCGCGAGGACCTGCTGTACCGGGTGCGGGCCATGCACATCGCCCTGCCCGCGCTGCGCCAGCGCGCGGATGACCTGCGCCCGCTGGCCGAGCATTTCGTGCACCAGTACTGCGAACGCAACAACCTGCCCTCGCGCATCCTGACGCCGGAACTGCTGCACGCCCTGGGCGCGCACCACTGGCCCGGCAACGTGCGCGAACTGCGCAACACCCTGGAAAGCATGATCGCCTTCGCCGGAGACGTGCGCACCCTGCAACCGGTGCACCTGCCCGCGCACATCCGGGTGCGCCACGTGCGCGCGGCGGCGGGCGGCGGGCGGCCCGAGCACGGCGGATCGAACGGGGGGCCGCACGCCGGACCACATGCCGGACCACATGCCGGACCACATGCCGGACCACATGCCGGACCACATGCCGGACATGACGCCAGCGCCGACTTCGCGGACACCCCCCTGGCGGGGCTGGCCATCCCCACCTGGATGACCTACCGCGACGTGGCGCTGGAACGAGCCGCCGTGGACTATTTCCAGAACCTGCTGGCCTATGCGGGCGGCGACATGACCAGGGCCCAGCAGCTTTCCGGCCTTTCGCGCGCCCAGTTCTACCGTCTGCTGCGCAAGCTGCGTTAGCCTCCGTGTTTCGGCAGGGCATTCCCGCCCCCCCCCGGAACGTGAAAGCCCCCGCGAAATCGCGGGGGCTTTCGTGTGAGCGCCGCCGGGAGCCGTCCGGGGGATGCGCCGTCCGGGGAGGAGCCGTCCGGGGGAGGAGCCGGAAGGAACTGACCAGGCTGGGGTTTGTCCGGTCAACTCCGTCAGTTTGCCCCGGCGGACGCTGCCGCACCGGTTTCTTCCGCTTTCGCGTGCCCGACGCCGGGCATGGGTTCGCCGTTCCAGCCGCCGCCCAGCGCCTTGAACAGGGTCAGGCGGTTGCTCTGCCGCGAAAGCAGGACGGACACCAGGCTCTGCCGGGCGGTGGCATACGAGCGCTGGGCGTCGAGCTTGGTCAGGTAGCCATCCACGCCGCGCTCGTAGCGCTGGGTGGACAACTCGTAGCTCTTGCCCGTGGCCCGCACCAGCGAGGCCTGGGCCTCGGCCTGGGTCGCCAGCGACGTGCCCTGCGCCAGCGCGTCGGACACTTCCTGGAACGCCGTCTGCACGGCCTTTTCGTACTGGGCCACCTGGATGTCCCGGTCCGCCTCGGCGGATTCCACCCCGGCGCGGATGGCCCCGGCGTGGAAGATGGGCAGGGTGGCCTGGGGCACGAAGCTCCAGGTGCGCGACCCCGCGCGGAACAGATCGTTCATTTCGGTGCTGGCGTTGCCGTAGCTGGCGGTGAGCCCGATGCGCGGGAAGTATTCCGCCCGCGCCGCGCCGATGTTGGCGTTGGCCGCCTTCAGGGTGTGCTCCGCCGCCGCCACGTCCGGCCTGCGGGCCAGCACTTCCGACGGCAGCCCGGCGGGCACCTCCGCCAGCGGGGCGATGTCGGACAGCTTGCGGGCCGGGGTCAGGTCCGCCGTCAGAGGCGCGCCCACCAGCAGGCCCAGCGCGTTTTCGTCCGCCGTCACCGTGGCCTCGTAGGCCGCGACGTTGACGCGGGCCGTATCCACGGTGGTCTGGGCCTGGGCCACGTCCAGTTCTCCGACAATGCCGTTTTCGTAACGGCTTTTCACCACCGCGAACGAGGCGCGCTCCGTGTCCAGTATCTCGCGCGCAAGGTCCAACTGCTCACGGTCGGCGGCCAGGGTCAGGTAGGCCTGCCCCACCTCCGCCACCAGGGTCAGCTGCACGCTGCGGGCCGATGCGTCGGTGGACAGGTACTGTTCCAGCGCCTGTTCCTTCAGGCTGCGCACGCGCCCGAACAGGTCCAGTTCGAACGAGCTGAACCCCACGCCCACCGAGTACGCGTGCGAGGTATACGACCGGCCCGTGGACGAAAGCGGCGCGGAGGTGCGGCCCATGTCCGCCGAACCGCTGGCGTCGATGTGCGGGAACAGGTCTGCCCGGGCGATGGCGTGCTGGGCGCGGGCCTTCTCTATCTGCAGCACGGCCACGCGCAGGTCGCGGTTGTTGGAAAGCGCCAGGTCGATCAGCCGGGCCATGGGCGCGTCTGTCACCACCTGCCGCCAGTCCTGGGGCATGTCTGCGGGCTGTGCGGCGGTTTGGCCGACGGTCTGATCGACGGTCTGGCCGCCCGCCGCGCCCACGTTCCAGGCGGCGGGCAGTTCCGGCGTGGGCCTGTGGTATTCGGGGATCAGCGAGCAGCCGGTCAGCGGCGTCATGGTCAGCGCCACAAGCGCCGCCGACGCCGCGATCCGGGTCGCCTTGCGCAGGTATGTCGGACGAATCATCGCGTCACCTCGCCGGGGGTTCCGGCAGGATTGTCGTTGGAAGGCAGGAGATTGCCGGGCGTTCCGGAATCCGGGGCCTGCGGGGTCGCCCCCTTTCGCTTGCGCGTGGCCAGCCGGTAGACCAGCACGAAGAACACCGGCACGAAGTACACCGCCAGCACCGTGGCCGAGAGCATGCCGCCGATGACCCCGGTGCCGATGGCCCGCTGGCTGCCGGACCCCGCGCCCGTGCTGATGGCCATGGGCAGAACCCCCAGCACGAAGGCCAGCGAGGTCATCAGGATGGGCCGCAGCCGCAGCCGCGCCGCCTCCACCGTGGCTTCCAGCAGGGGCTTGCCCGCCTTCACCAGGTGCATGGCGAACTCCACGATGAGGATGGCGTTCTTGGCCGCAAGGCCGATGGTGGTCAGCAGCCCCACCTGGAAGAACACGTCGTTGTTCATCCCCCGCCCGTAGGTGGCCGCCAGCGCCCCCAGAACGCCCAGCGGCACCACCAGGATCACCGCCGTGGGCACCGACCACGACTCATACAACGCGGCCAGGCACAGGAACACCACCAGAATGGAGATGGCGTACAGCGCCGGGGCCTGCGAACCGCTCATGCGTTCCTGGTACGACAGGCCGGTCCATTCGATGCCCACGCCGGCGGGCAGCCTGGCCGCCATTTCCTCGATGGCCTGCATGGCCTCGCCGGTGCTGCGGCCGGGCGCGGCCGAGCCCAACAGTTCCACGGCGGGCAGGCCGTTGTAGCGTTCCAGGCGCGGCGAACCGTAGGTCCAGCGGCTGGACGAGAACGCCGAGAACGGCACCATGTTGCCCTGCGTGTTGCGCACGTGCCAGTCGTTGATGTCTTCCGGCATCATGCGGAACGGCGCGTCGCCCTGCAGGTAGACCTTCTTCACGCGGCCCCGGTCGATGAAGTCGTTGACGTAGGTGCCGCCCAGCGCCGTGGACAGCACGGAGTTCACGTCGGCCATGGACAGGCCGTGCGCGCCCGCCTTGGCCTGGTCGATGTCGATCTGGAACTGCGGGGTGTCCTCCATGCCGTTGGGCCGCAGCACGGCAAGGGCCGGGTTCTGCGCGGCCATGCCCAGCAACTGGTTGCGGGCCTGCATCAGGGCCTCGTGGCCGATGCCCGCGCGGTCCTGCAGGAACAGGTTGAAGCCCGAGGCGTTGCCCAGTTCCGTCACGGCCGGTGGCGTGAAGGCGTAGACCACGGCGTTCTTGATGCGCGCAAACGCGCCCATGGCGCGCCCGGCCACCGCCGCTGCGCTCATGCCCTCGCCCTTGCGCTCGTCCCACGGCTTCAGCTGCACGAAGGCAAGGCCCGCGTTCTGGCCGCGCCCGGCAAAGCTGAAGCCCGCCACGGTGAACAGCGAGTTCACCGTGTCCTTTTCCTCCACCAGGTAGTGGTGCTCCACCTGCCGCAGCACCTCCAGGGTGCGCTCCTGCGGCGCACCGGTGGGCAGTTGCACAATGCTGAAGATGGTGCCCTGGTCCTCTTCGGGCAGGAACGACGTGGGCAGGCGCAGGAACAGGAACCCCGTTCCGATGAGCAGCAGCAGGTAGATGCCCATCATCCTGCCCACGCGCCCGGCCACCCCGGACACCTGGCGGCGATACCCCTTGCTGGTGCGATCGAACGCGCGGTTGAACCAGCCGAAGAACCCACGCTGGGCCTGGTGCTCATGCTTGTGCATGGGCCGCAAAAAGGTTGCGCACAGGGCCGGGGTAAGCACGAGGGCCACCACCACCGAAAGGGTCATGGCCGCAACGATGGTGAGCGAGAACTGCCGGTAGATGACCCCCGACGAGCCCTTGATGAACGCCATGGGAATGAACACGGCGGACAACACCAGCGCGATGCCCACCAGCGCCCCGGTGATCTCGCCCATGGACTTGCGGGTGGCCTCGCGGGGCGGCAGCCCCTCTTCGGTCATGATGCGCTCCACGTTCTCGACGACGACGATGGCATCGTCCACCAGAAGGCCGATGGCCAGCACCACCCCGAACATGGTCAGCATGTTGATGGAAAAACCGAAGGCCGCCAGCGCGCCAAAGGTGCCCAGCAGCACCACGGGCACGGCGATGGTGGGAATGATGGTGGCCCGCATGTTTTGCAGAAACAGGTACATGACCAGAAACACCAGCACGATGGCCTCGGCCAGCGTCTTGACCACCTCTTCGATGCTCACCCGTACAAAGGGGGTGGTGTCGTAGGGAAAGACGCAGTGGATGCCCTCGGGCAGGTTCTTGGCCAGTTCCTCCATGGTGGCGCGCACGCGCTTCACCGTGTCCAGGGCGTTGGCCCCGGTGGCCAGCTTGAGGGCGATGCCGGTGGACGGCTTGCCGTTGAAGCGCGAAACCGCGTCGTAGCTTTCGCTGCCCAGTTCCACCCGGCCCACGTCGGCAAGGCGCACCGTGGACCCGTCCTGGTTCACCCGCAGCACGATCTGCTCGAACTGTTCGCGGGTTTGCAGCAGCGACTGCGAGAGGATGGTGAAGCTCATGCCCTGCCCCGGCACGGCCGGGGTGCCGCCGATCTGGCCGACGGAAAGCTGGGCGTTCTGGGCGGTGATGGCGGAACTGACGTCCGCCGGGGTCATCTTGTAGTTCAGCAGCTTGTGCGGATCGAGCCACACGCGCATGGCGTACTGCGCCCCGAAGAGCTGGGTTTCGCCCACGCCGTCCACGCGGCTGATGGGGTCCAGCAGGTAGGTGGCGGCATAGTCGCTGAGGTCGCGACCGGTCATGGACGGATCGTCCGAGGCCAGCGCGATGATCATCAGGAAGCTGGAGGTGCTCTTGTTCACCGTGATGCCCTGGCGCTGCACGGCTTCCGGCAGCAGGGGCGTGGCCAGCGAGAGCTTGTTCTGCACCTGCACCTGGGCGATGTCGGGGTTGGTGTCCGCATCGAAGGTCAGGGTGATGGAGGTCTGGCCGGTGGAGTCGCTGGTGGACGCCATGTAGCGCAGGCTGTCGATGCCCTTCATCTTCTGCTCAATGACCTGGGTGACGGTGTCCTCCATGGTCTTGGCGGAAGCGCCGGGGTACGACGCGCTGATGGTGACCGACGTGGGGGCGATTTTAGGATACTGCGAAATGGGCAGGCTCAGTATCGACAGGGCCCCCGCCAGCATGATGATGATGGCGATGACCCAGGCGAACACCGGGCGGTCTATGAAGAATCTTGCCATGACGAATGCTCCCCGCGCCTACTGGCGCGCTGCCGGTGCCGCTGCCGCGGAGGGCTCTGCGGACGCGCCGGATGCGGAAGTCGCGCCGGATGCGGAAGTCGCCTCGGTGGCCCGCACCTTGGCGCCGGGCCGCACCTTTTGCAGGCCTTCCACGATAACCCGGTCGCCTTCGGCAAGGCCGTCGCCAACCAGCCAGTCGCCGCCCAACACGCGGTCCACGGTGATGGACCGGCGCTCCACGACGTTGTCGGCATTGACCAGCAGCACCGTGGGGTTTCCCTTGGAATCGCGGGACACGGCGGCCTGCGGCACCAGGATGGCGTGTTCGTTCACGCCCTCTTCCAGCACCGCGCGCACGTACAGGCCGGGCAGCAGGTCCTGCTTCGGGTTGGGGAACAGGGCGCGCAGGGTCACCACGCTGGTGTTGGCGTCCACGGTGATGTCCGAGAACTGCAACGTGCCTTCCAGCGGATAGGCGCTGCCGTCCTCGAACAGCAACTTCACCCTGGCCCCGTCGGCCCCGGCCTTGCGCAGCCTGCCCTCGGCCAGGGCGCGCTTGAGCCGCAGCAGGTCGCCGGTGGACTGGGTGACGTCCACGTACACCGGGTCGGTCTGCTGCACCGTGGCCAACGCGTCGGCCTGGTTGGCGGTGACCAGCGCGCCGGGCGTGACCGACGACCGGCCGATGCGGCCGGAAATGGGCGCGGTGATGCGGGTGTAGCCCAGGTTGATGCGCGCCGTTTCCAGCGAGGCCCTGGCCGCCGCCACCTCGGCCACATACTGCTTGTAGGCGGCCTGGGCGTCGTCGTTGTCCTGTCGGCTCACGCCGTTGGTCTTCACGAGGTCGGCGTAGCGCTCGGCCTTGAGCCGGGCGGGTTCCACGGCGGCCTCGGCCTTGGCCAGGGCGGCCTTTGCGCTGTCGAACGCGGCCTGGTAGGTGGCGGGGTCTATCTGGTAGAGCGCCTCGCCCGCCTTCACGTCCGCCCCTTCGCGAAACAGGCGCTTCTGGATGATGCCGCCGACCTGCGGACGGACTTCGGAAACCAGCAATGCAGAGGTACGCCCCGGCAGGACGGTGGAAAGCGTCGTGGGCCTTGGCTGGATGGTCACCACCGTGGCTTCCGGTTCCGGGGCAGGTCCGGCGGCGGGGTGATCCTGGCCGCAGCCGGAAAGCGCCGCCGCAAGCACGGCAAGCAGAAGCGCGAGTGTGATCTTGGTGTTGTTGCGCATGGGATTTGCTGAACCTTTCATGGAATGCTGACTGTTGCTCCGTCTTTCAGGAGAAGGCGTGTCCGGGTCGGCTGGCGTTCAGACGCTCGATGCCGCCCAGGGTGAACTCGACGATGAAGTCCGCCATGGCTTCGACGTTGCTGGGTTTCAGCGCCATGTCGGGCGATATGAGGCTGATCACTTCCCTGGCGTGCCCGTACAGCACGCACTGCCCCACGATGCTCGAGGCGCAGCGCGACACCGTCTGGCGGTCGCTGCCGGGCAGCAGCTGCCGCACGATGTCCAGCAGCATGGCGTGCGAGGGGCCGCAGTAATTCTCGATGACCGTGTGGAAGCACCGCGACGAGGCCTGCACGAACTCCTGCGACAGCAGCCTGCCAAGGCGCGCCGATACCGCGTCACCGTCGCAGGCGTACTCGGCCAGCATGCTGCGCACGTAGGCCCGCAGGCGGCCGCGGGGCGAGGTGAGGCCGTTTACCCCCGCATCGCGCGGGTTGCGGCGCAGCTTCTGTTCCAGATGGTCGCGCAGCACGGCCACGTAGAGGTTTTCCTTGCTGCCGAAGTGATAGTTCACCGCCGCGATGTTGGCGCGCGCCAGCGCGCTGATCTTGCGCACGGTGGCCCGCTTCAGCCCGTCGGAGGCAAAGACCACCCTGGCCGCGTGCAACAGGCGGGTTCGCGTTGTTTCATCCTGCGGGTCGCGCATGCTTCCTCCGGCTGCGCGGGTCTGCCGCGCTGGTTGGTTGCGTCCGGAAACGCCACCCCAAAAAATCATCACACCCCGCCGCGGAGTGTGATCGAAACCGGTTCCCGGCCTTGGCCGGAACCGGCATGTCGTGTGCCGTCCGCCTGCATGCGCAAGGGGCTGCGGCATGGCCTGCGCCCCCTGGACACCCGGACATCCGGCGCCCATCGAAGAAAAAATCCTTTCGTTACGGCATTATGACTAGGAGCATGACACCCCCCGTGAATTGGGGCTTGCGTTCCTGCGTCCGTGCCCTATACTTTATTGACCGTACAGTACGGTTTGAGAGCCCGGCTGTCAACTCCCCCCCATGTCGGGTATGCTGCAAAAAATCATCGCAAAGGCAGGAGACGCATATGGCGCTAGGCCGCCCCCCCCGTGACCGCAGGTCCGAAATTCTCGAAATCGCCGGGCCGCTGTTCCTCGAACACGGCTACCAGGGCACGTCCATGTCGCGCATCGCCGCCGCCCTGGGAGGCTCCAAGGGCACGCTGTATTCCTATTTCGACAGCAAGGAAGCCCTGTTCGAAGCCTACATGGAAGACCGGGTGCGCGTGCGCGGGGCCGCCGTGTTCGACCTGCCGCCTCACGCGGACGACCTGCGCGAGGTGCTGCGCCTGCTGGGCACGCGGTACATCAACCTCATCACGGACAAGGATCCGCAGGCCGTCCTGCGCGTGATCTACCACGAGGCCCCGCGTTTTCCCGAGATCGGGCGCATCTTCTATGAAACGTGCATCCTGCGCGGCAGGCGGCTGCTGGCGGAGTATCTGACCCGTGCGGACGCGCTGGGCGTGCTGCGCATCCCCGACGCCGAGGTGGCCGCCGAGCATTTCCTGGCCCTGTGCCAGTCCACCGTGCAGATGCCGGTGATGCTGTGCGTGAAGACGGAGGTGAGCGCCGACGAGGCCGAGCGCGCCGTGGAAGCGGCCGTCACCGCCTTTCTGGCTGCCTACGCCGCATAGCCGGTTGCGTTCATGCAAACGGAACGGGCCGCCCGCGTGATTGCGGGCGGCCCGTTTTTTTCCATGGTCCACAAGGGCGGATGCGGCTACCGGCCCGGGGAGACCGGACAGGCCCTACCCCGTGCGCAGCGGCCGCATGGCCAGCAGCGCCCGGCGGCTGAACGGGCCGATGCGGTCACCGGTACTCCCCGCGTCCGCCACCATGTGGTGGTGGTAGTGGCTGGGGTGCACCTCGCAAAGGTACAGCACCCGGACAAGGTCGGAATCGGCCAGCAGGGCCGCCGGGGATGTCTTCTGCACCTCGGCCAGCCGGGCGCGGGCGATGGTCAGCATCTCG
This sequence comes from Nitratidesulfovibrio sp. HK-II, assembly GCF_003402415.2. NCBI lineage: Bacteria > Pseudomonadati > Thermodesulfobacteriota > Desulfovibrionia > Desulfovibrionales > Desulfovibrionaceae > Nitratidesulfovibrio > Nitratidesulfovibrio sp. HK-II. The sequence goes on along the minus strand of NZ_AP036014.1, from coordinate 630,094 downwards.
TCGCGGTCGCCGAAGTGCATGGTGTACGTGGGGCAGGTTTTCACGCAGGCGGGCAGCATGCCCGCACGCACCCTGTCGATGCACATGTTGCACTTGGTCAGCAGGCCCGTGGATTCCTCCTTGCGGGGGATGTCGTAGGGGCACGCCTCGCGGATGGTCTGGTAGTCCAGGTCCTTCGTCTTTTCCGTGTACAGCACCGCTCCGGTGGCCTCGTCCTGGATGATGGCGCCGGGAATGAAGGCATCCGCCATCATCTTGCACGGCGGTTCCAGGCAGTGGCGGCACTGCTCGGGAAAGAACACCCACTTCAGCTTGCCGTCCACCTCCACCTCGTTGAAGCGCACCAGCTTGAAGGTGTGCCCGTTGAGGTCCGGCGGGTTCTGGTAGCTGCCGATATTCACCGTTTCGTCGGCGGCCAGCTTCTTCCACTGCTTGCAGGCGGCCTGGCAGCCCCGGCAGGCGGTGCAGCGGGTCTGGTCGATGAAGAAGGTCTTGCCCTTGTTCTCGCTCATGACTCACCTACCCTTGCTTCCCGGGCTGGGCTTTTCTCACGTTCACCATGAAGACTTTCGTCTCGGGAATCCCGGTATTGGGGTCGCCCACCGAGGGCGACAGCAGGTTGGCCGAGTCGAACGTGGCGTTCTTCTTCTGGCCCCAGCCGAACTGCCAGGGAATGCCCACCTGGTGCACGGTTTCGCCCATGACGGTGAACGGCTTGATGCGCGGGGTGACGATGGCCACCACCTGCACCTTGCCGCGCACCGATTCCAGCACCACCTGTTCGCCGTTCTGCACGCCCAGTTGCGCCGCCAGTTCGCGGCTCATCTCGCAAAAGCCGTCGGGCTGCATTTCCTTCAGCCACGCGGTCTTGCGGGTCATGGTGCCCGACTGCCACTGCTCGGTCACCCGGTAGGTGGTGCACACATAGGGGAAGCGCGGGTCGCGCACGGCCTTTTCCTCGTGCGCGAAGTGCAGGGCCGTGGGGTTCACCCGCTGCGGCGACAGGGGATTGCCCGCCAGCGGGCTTTCGAAGGGTTCGTAGTGTTCCGGCAGGGGGCCGTCCACGCGACCGGGGCCATAGAGCTGGCCGCGCCCCTCGCGCACCATGATGAACGGCAGCTTCTCGCCGGGCTTCCACCCGCCGTCGGGCACGTCGCCCGTCCACTTTTCGCCGTTCCAGGCAATGACCGCGCGCTTGGGGTCGAAGGGCTTGCCCAACTGGTCCACCCCGGCGCGGTTGTACAGGATGCGCCGGTTGGCGGGCCAGGCGTACGACCAGTTGGGGAACAGGCCGATGGCCGTCTGCTCCGGGGTCTGGGTGCGGTCGCGCCGGGCCATCATGTTGCCCTGCTCGGTGTAGCTGCCCGAGAATATCCAGCATCCGCACGCGGTGGAGCCGTCGGCCTGCAGCGCGGCGAATCCGGGCACCTGCTGGCCCGCCTTCCACTCCTTGCCCGCGATGGTCACGTCCTTCAGGAAGGTGCCGTTGAGGCGCTTGGCCAGCGCACTGGCGTCGTACGCGCCGTCCTTCAGATAGGCGGTGTCCAGGTTCAGGATGGGCTCGGGGTGCTTGCCGCCCTCGGCCTTGTAGAGCTTGCGCACTTCCTCGAACAGCCGGATGACGATGTCGCCGTCGCTCATGGAATCGCCCATGAACTTCGCGCTCTTCTCGCGCCATTGCAGCCAGCGGCCGGAGTTGGCGACGGAGCCGTCCTTTTCCACGCTCATGCACGCGGGCAGAAAGAACACCTCGGTCTTCACGTCCTTGGGATTGACGCCGGGCCCCTTCCAGAACAGCGAGGTCTCGTTCTCGAACAGGTTGACCACCACCGTCCAGTCCAGCTTGGCCATGGCCTTGCGGTTCTTGCCCGCGTTGGCCCCGCCCGCGCAGGGGTTTTGCCCCCACACGAACGCGCCCTTGAACCCGCCGTTGTACATGCGCTCGAACAGCGACAGCCAGGAGTATTCCACCACCTTGGTGTCGTCGATCTTGGGCAGCCAAGTGTACGCGGTCTTGTGGTCCACGGCGGGGTACATGGCCTTCATCAGCGAGGCGGCATACTTGTCCAGGTTGGACCACCAGTTGGCGCTTTGCGGGTCGCTGGTGACCGGGGTGCCCGCCTTCACGTAGGCGTCGTAGTCGGCCCAGATGGCGCGGGGAATGGGCAGGTAGCCGGGCAGGTTGTCGCACAACAGGGCGATGTCCGTGGTGCCCTGCACGTTGGATTCGCCACGCAGCGCGTTCACCCCGCCGCCCGCGATGCCGATGTTGCCCAGCAGCATCTGGATCATGGACAGGGCGCGGATGTTCTGCACCCCCACAGTGTGCTGGCACTGGCCCATGGCGTACAGGATGGTGCCCGCCCTGTCCGGCTTGCCGGTGGACGCGAAGGAATTCCACACCTCCAGCACCTTGGGCTCGGGCATGCCGGTCACGTCCACCACGGTCTTCAGGTCGTAGCGAGCGTAGTGACGGCGCATGACCTGCAACACGCAGCGCGGGTCCTTCAGGGTGGGGTCCTTCAGGGTCACGCCCTTGTCGTCGGTGACGAAGTTCCACTTCTTGCGGTCGTAGCTGGCCGTTTCGGGGTTGAAGCCCGAGAACAGGCCGTCCTTGAAGTCGTAGTCCGGCCCCACGAGGTACGAGGCGTTGGTGTAGTCCACCACGTACTGCTTGAAATACAGTTCGTTATCCAGAATATGCTTGATCAGCCCGCCAAAGAACACGATGTCCGTGCCCGAGCGGATGGGGGCGTAGATGTCGGCCTTGGCCGAGGTGCGCGTGAAGCGCGGGTCCACGTGGATCAGTGTTGCCCCACGCTGCTGGGCGCGGGTGACCCACTTGAACGAGATGGGGTGGTTTTCCGCCGCGTTGCTGCCCATGATCAGCAACACGTCGCTGTTCTTGAGGTCGATCCAGTGATTCGTCATCGCGCCGCGTCCGTAGGACTCTGCCAGAGCCCCCACAGTGGAACTGTGTCAGATGCGGGCGTGGCTCTCCATGTACACCAGGCCCAGGGACCGGTGCATGGCCTGCAGCAGCCAGCCTTCCTCGTTGTCGATGGCGGCGGACCCGACAGAGGCGATGGCCCGCGTGCGGTTGACCGGCTGTCCCTTGTCGTTGACCGCCTCGAACGAGGCGTCGCGGGTGTCCTTGATCTTGCGGGCGATGCGCGGCAGCGCCCAGTCCCACGACTTTTCCTCCCACTTGTCACTGCCGGGGGCGCGGTACAGCACCTTGGTGATGCGCTGGCTCTGCTCCGTGGTCTGCCAGATGGACGACCCCTTGGGGCACAGGGTGCCCTCATTGGTGGGGTGGTCGGGGTTGCCCTCGATGTTGATGGCGCGACCGGTGGCCGGGTCGGTCCAGACCAGCAGGCCGCAGCCCACGGCACAGTAACAGCAAATGGAGGTGGTCAGGGTGGCCTTGTCGATGGCCAGCCCTTCCGCGTGTGCCGCGACCGGGGCAAGGCTGATGCCCAGCCCCCCGAACGCGGTGGCCACGGCGCCCGTGGCCGCGAGCTTGATGAAGCCTCGCCTGTTCATCCTCATGGTGTGCCTCCTTGTGAGGATGCAGGTTGCGCGCGGAACTGCGCGTCGGGCATGGCCGCCGATGCCCAAGCATGACGCGGCCCGCTGCCGAAGCTGACGCCCGACATTCCATCCATACCACACCCCGGCGGTTTGGGAAGGCATTTTTTCCCACGTTATCAGCTATATATGCCTATATTGACAGAATGACGGGATGAAACCCCTCAAAAATGCACGGGGCGCGCGGTTGGTTCCGCGCGCCCCGGTGGGTATTTGAGGTGATCAAGGGCTGCCGTGCCGCCATCGCCAACCGGCGATGCACGCCGCTTCTGGCGGTCGGCAGGGGGCAGAGGGCCCGCAGCGTCCTACGACTTGACCTTGTGGCAGTCGCGGCACTCCGTGGGCCCCGCCGCCTTGCCCGCCGCCAGCAACTTGGCGTGGCAGGCGTTGCAGCTGGGGCCTTCGCCATGGAAGGCGTTGCGGAAGTAGCGCGGGTTCTCGCGGTCCTTGGGGCTGCCGGTTTCGGCGTCCACCACCACGTCGTGGCAATCCTTGCTGGCGCACTTCATGGGGCCGCCGTCCACGTAGCCCTTGTGGTGGCAGGTGCCGCAATCCACGGTGGGGGTGTGCGCCTCGTGCGGGAAGGGCACGCGCGGCTTGGCCAGTTTGGCCCCCTGCGGCACGGTGACCGTCACCGCCTTGCGTTCCACCAGGGGGTGGTGCACCGAGAATTCCGGCGTTTCGCCATGGCAGACAAGGCAGTTGCCGGAAGCTCCCATGGCCCTGGCGTGCTGCTGGTACTGCACGGGGGGGATGTTGTCGCGGTCGCGCCCCAGAGGGTTGCGCGCCGGGTACACAGCGTGCGGCGCGCCGTGGCAGGCCGGGCAGCGCAGCATGGTGGTGTCGTCGGCGCGCTCGGCGTACAGCCCGGCGGCGTCGGCGGTCCACTTGTTGAACGCGCTGGCCGTGGACGACTTGGGCTTTTCGGCAAAGTCGTGGCAGCCCGCGCAGTCGGGCAGGTTCACCCACGGGGTGCGCGGGGCGATGTCCTTCACGTCCTGCACCGCCACGGGGCTGATGGCCGCCATCAGCCGTTCGGCGGCGGGGTTGCCCGCCTCCTGCTCCTTGCGCAGCAGCGACAGGGCATGGTCTTCCATGGCCCCGTGACAGCGGGTGCAGTCCAGCCCCTTGGTCAGGTGGTAGTCGCGCCAGAACCGGGTGGCCCCTTCGGGCGCGGAGGGATGGCAGGAATTGCAGGCGTCCGCGCCGCGACCGGCCATGTAGGCAGCGTGCCAGCCGTGGATGGCGGCGGACATGTTGGGAGGCATGGGCTTGCCGGAAGGCTTTTCGCCCGCCTTGGCAGCCGCCGCACCCGGCTCGTGGCACGCCCGGCAGACCACGGTGGCGCCGGACCTGGCCCGCCTGGCCAGGTCGGTGCCGTTGATGCGGTCGTGCACTTCCAGCACGTCGGCGGCGGTGGCCGGGGAAATGCCCGCCACGCCGCCCACCTTCCATGCGCCGCCATGACAGTTGCGGCAGCCCATCTCGGTGGACACGGGCAGCACGCAGCGGGTGGCGGCCAGCAATGCGCCCGAGGCGTCACGCGCCTCCACGGTCACCGTGGGATAGGGGTTGAAGCCGTCCTTGCCCGCATACGGCAGCACGGGAATGCCCGTGGCCTCGTACACGGTGGAGCCTTCCACCAGCTTCAGTTCGCCGGAAAGTTGCGATGCCTTGTCCTGCGCGCCTTCCGCCCCCTTGGCCGTCGGTGTCGCGGCCGGGGTGGTGGCGGCCTGCCCGGCGGGGGTGAGCGACGAATCGGCCACGGCGGCGGGCTGCACGGCCGAGGCCTTGGGCTCGCCATCCAGCCGCCAGGTCAGGGTCGCGCCCTCGGTCACGGCCTGCGGGCCGGGGCCGCGCCGCACCAGTTGCGCCCGCAGGGTGGAGCCGGGGGGCAGCAGGGTCCACGCGGGTTCCGCGTCGGTGACGTGCTGCATGCCCTGTCTGCTCCAGGCCACCAGGACATGCCCGTCCTTGCCGGGGTCGAACGGGGGCACGTCGGTAACCAGTTGGCCGTAGCCGGGGCCCGCCTTGGCCTCGCCCTGCGGGACTGTGCCATTCTGGGCCGGAACCGTCTGCCTGGGGGCGGGCCGCATGGACGGCGCGAACAGTTGCGCGCCCAGAAAGCCCACCGCGAACGCGGCCACCACGATCAGCCACACGCGGAACAGGTTCTCGGTCAGGCGGTTGTCGGTCTTGTTCATCGTCGCATCTCCCTGCGTCGTTGCTGCCGTAGGATCACAAAGGCATTACCGGGTGCTTCAGGTGGGGGTTATCGGCCCGTGCGGCGTTCAACCTCGTGCACGATGTACACGGCCAGCGCATTGCGTTCGGCCGGGGTGCCGCAGAAGGGCGGCATGTAGGACAGCAGCCTGCCCTGTCCGGCCAGTTGCGCCTCCATGCCCGGCACGCCCCGTTTGGCCGCGCGCGGCACCATGTCCAGCATGGGGTTGCCCATGCCGTGGCAACTGGAACACTGCTGCGCCCACAAGAAGCGGCCCACGTCCAGCCGGTTGGCGTCGGTCACCTCGCGCGTGCCCGCCCATGCGGTGAGCGAGAGCGCGCCGTCGCGCTGCATGCGTTCCACGTCCGCCGCGCGGATGCCGTTGGAGTACATGTACCCGTGGATGACCCACGGACGGCGGCCCGTCTCGCGCACCCACTCGAAGGCCCCCACCTGCGCAAGGCCCAGCAGCAGCACCACGCCCGCCAGCACGGCCCGCGCCCTGCCGCTTGCCTTCACGAAAAAGGCCAGCCCGCCCAGGAACAGCAGCGGGGTGACCACCGGCCAGGCCAGGGCGAAGGGGCGGATGTCCTCCGTGCGGCGCAGGATCATGGCCTGCTGGGACGGGGGCAGCGCCGCAAAGTACCATGCCGCGCCCGCCAGCAGCCCGATGAAGGGCAGGCAGACCCATTTGGCCGACCAGCGGACCATGGTTTCGCGCGTTTCCGGGTTGGGGATGCGCAGCGCGGTGATCATGGCGAACAGGCCCGCCAGCAACAGGCACAGCGCGGAGCGGAACACCAGCGCGGGCCAAAAGGTGGGGTTGAAGAACCCGTCCCAGAAGTCGCCCGTGCGCAGCCATTCGCCGGGGGTGAGCATGAACCCGATGATGCCGTTGATCATGAACAGCGAAAGAAAGGCGAACAGCGCGTAAAGCCAGCCCGCCGTCATGTGGTCCTTCCTGCTCATGCGGCCCGAGATGCAGCGCTGGAAGGTGTAGTAGTACACCAGCAGCGCCACGATCTCGCCCAGAAAGAACACCCACTCCGTGGCCCAGCCGTACAGGAACAGATGCACCAGTTGCGAGGTGGCCGCCGGGCTGACCAGCGAGATGATCAGCCAGATGCCCACCCCGGTCACGCCGCCGAAGACCATGGTCAGCAGCACGAAGAACCGGCTGTGCCGCTTCACCCATTGCAATATTTCGTTGGAGCCTTCAGCGTGGCCCTTGCGTTCGGCCATGACCAGGAAAAACCCGCCCCCCACGGCGAACTGGGCCACGAACACGTGGATGACGGAAATGAGCGCGATGAGCAGGCCGCCGTTCACCGGCAGCTGCCAGACCGGGTACTGCATGGTCTACGCCTCCTTCCCGCTGCGGCGGGCGATGACCACCAGCCACCACACGGCGGCGGCACCGGCCACCAGCGACGCCACGAACAGCGCGGCCGCGCCGTCCTGTCCAAGCATCGGAGGATGGACCGGCGCGGCGGCCGCCCTTGCCATGGACTCGTTCAGGTGCGGGGCCAGCCACGCGTCGCGCAGCACGGCGCGCATGGCCGCCATCAGGAATATGACGCCCGTGGTGGCCCCGGCGGCCAGCCACACCCTGCGCCGCCGCGCGGCGAAGAGGGCCAGCACCGTGCCCGCCAGCCCCAGCGCGAACGCGCCGGTGGCCAGCCCGTGCCCGCCCATGAACAGCTTTGTCAGGTGACCGGGCAGGCTGAACAGAAACCACGTGCCCAGCACGAACTGGGCGTAGGTGGCGTGGGTGAACCACGCGAGCCCCTCGGTGATGCGCAGTTCCCAGTCCTGCGGGCCCTGCGGACCCGAGGCCACTGGGCCGCCCGCCGTTTGCAGCAGTAGCGCGCGCCCGGCCACGAACAGCCCGCCCACGGCCACCGCGCCCACAACCATGTGCAGGTAGCGCGGCAACAACGAAGGTTCGCCCCAGTTCAGCAGGGTGCCGCCAGGCGAGGCGGCGTAGCCGGTCCAGCGGGCCGGGTCCAGCATCAGGGTGGCGTTGTTGGTGAGCACGAAGGCGTTGACGAGCAGCAGCGCCACGCTGATGCCCGCCACCAGGGTGCGGCGCGGGCCGAGCACGGCGTGCCCCAGGCCGTACAGGTAGAAGCCGTAGTAGGCCAGCATCACGAAGCCCACGATGCCCAACCACCACACGGCCATCAGGATGGAACTGGCATAGATGAACTGCCCGTACAGCACCTGCAGGAACAGCAGCGGCGGCACGCCGAAGTTCACGGCCAGGGCCATGGCGCGCGGCACCCAGGCCGCCGTCTCGCGGATGTCCACGTTGATCTGGTCGTTGGGCGAAAAGGGGGTGCGCCACGAACGGAACAGGGTGATCACCGACGTGCCGAGCACCACGTTCATGAACAGCAGGTGCACCACGAAGGTGAGCAGCAAGAGCGCCTGAAACCAGCCCCACGGCCCCGGAATGGGGTCGGGTGTGGGCACCAGCGCGGCGGGCGGCAAAACCGGGGTCATGCCGGGTTCCTCCTTGATTCGTCGGCCATCCGCCGGATGCCCCGTACGGCGAAGTCCGGGGGGGCCCGCCGCTGCGCGGGCGCGACACGATTCCCCTGGAACGCGTGCCGAAAACGACCGATGGCTGACGTGAATACTTGCATTGTCCCTCAATTTCCCTAACCGGGCAAGCTGTTCCGATGGAAAATCAGGCAGCGCGGGGCCGGAACGGGCGGGGCACGCGCGGCCACGTTGAAGAATGCGCGGGGGCGGCGTATACGATGAAGTCCGCCGCGCGCCCGGCCCCGCTTCGGGGACCATCATCCGCGCGCCGCCATCCGCGCGCCGCCAAGACGCGCCGTCCGTGCAGAGCTGCGAACACCGCGCAGAACCGCGCCCCCCCGTGCGGACACGCCCACGACACGAAACACAGGATGCCGACCACCATGCTCCATGCCTTCATAGCCCGTCCCCGCCGCGCCCGTGCGCTGCCTGTCCTGCTGTGCGCCTGCCTGCTCGCCGGGCTTGCCGGAACCATTTTCGCACCTTTCGGGCCCGTGGGTTTTCTCGCCCCCCGCCCCGCGCTGGCCGCCCAGGCGGGCGACGCCGCCGCCCCCGCGCCCGATGCCCCCGAGGGCCAGTACTCCATGGACCTCATCTGGCAGACGCGCGGGCAGGAACTGTCCTCCCTGGTCGAGGAAACCGACCGCCTGCGCAAGACCCTGCCGGACATGGCCAAAGCCCTTGATGCGCAGGTGGCGTCCATCCAGCGCGACTACCAGCGCCTGTTCGCGCTGTACCAACTGAGCCGCAATCACCCCAGCGAAATGGCCGCCATCCGCCGCCAGATTTCCACGGTGCAGCGCTCGCTGCAGGGCCGCCTGGCCCCCATGGAGACCCTGGACGCCACGGTGCGCCAGCGTCTGGAAGATTTCACCGCGCTGGACAAGGAACTGTCCGAGCACCTCGCCGCCGAACGGTCCAGCGAACTTTCCAAGGATCTTTCCGAATACCTCTCCAAACTCACCGAAGGCCGCAAGAACCTGACCGCCCTGCGCACCCGCCTGGCCCGCGCCCTGGACCCCGGCCGCGCCGTGGACGCCAAGCTCAAGCAGGCGCTGGAGCAGATCGACGCGCAACTGCCCGCGCTGTGGCGCACCTATTACCTGGTGGCGTCCAGTTCACTGATGGATCTTGCGGTGTGGCAGTCGCTGCCCGCCAGCCTGGCCGCGTGGTCCGACACCGTGGAGGTGCGCCTGGCCACGGAGTTTCCGCAAACCCCGCGTGACTGGGGCGCGCTGCTGCTGCGCTTCGCCTTCCTGGGCGTGCCGCTGTTCCTGCTGGGCAGGCTGGCCCTGCGGCGGGGCTGCCAACTGCCGGGCAGCTGGGCGCAAAGCTGCCGCAACGTGGCCGCGCGCAGCTGGCCGTGGCTGGCCGTCGGCATCGCCCTGCACTTCGCCTCGTGGGCGCGCGGCGGCGAGGTGTACCGGGCCGTGGTGGTGCCCGCGCACCTGCTGTTGCTGTGGGGCGAGCTGACCCTGGTGTGGAACCTGCGCTCCGCCGGTCTTGCCGGGGTGCCGCAGCGCTCTCCCCTGTCGCTGCTGTTCGCGCCCGCCGCCATCGGCGTGCTGCTGCTGTTCCTGAACCCGCCCGCCGTGTTGCTGGCCCCGGTGTGGGCGCTGTGCATGGTGGCGGTGCTGGCCGCGCGCGCCCGGCGCGGCAAACCCCGCGTGCTGCCCCTGCTGGAAAAGGTGTTCCTGGCCTGCGAGCCCGCGCTGTGCGTCATCTCGCTGCTGGCGGCGGTGTTCGGCTGGGCGCGGCTGGCCATCCCGTTCTTCCTCGTGTGGCTGGCCGTGGCCGTGGCCGTGCAACTGGGCGCGGTGCTGGTGGCCTTCGTGACCATGTTGGCCGAACGCCTGCCGGAAACGGGCATGCGCGCCCTGTTGCGCGGCCTGGTGCTGGGCCTTGGCGCGCCCGCCATGTGGCTGGTGGCCGCCGCCACCCTGCTGCCGTGGATGTCCGCCTTCCCCGGCGGGCCGTACATGATGCGCCAAGCGCTGGAACTGAACGTCAACGTGGGCTCGGTGTCGTTCAACTCGCTGCGGGTGCTGGGGCTGGTGCTGCTGTTCTACCTCACCCGCTCGGCCATCGCCGTGGGCAGCTCGTTTCTCGAGAACCTGCCCGCGCGCCTGCCCCGGGTGGAGCGCGGGGTCATTCCGCCGTTGCAGACCGGGCTCACCTATACACTCTGGGCGCTGTTCGGCCTGGTGGTGCTGAACGCCCTGGGCGTCAGCCTGACCAGCCTCACGGTCATCGCCGGTGGTCTCAGCGTGGGCCTGGGCTTCGGCTTGCAGACCATCTTCAACAACTTCTTCAGCGGGCTCATCCTCATCTTCGGCCGGTCGCTGCTGGAGGGAGACATCATCCAGATCGGCGAGACGTGGGGCACGGTGCGCAAGATCAGCATCCGCTCCACCACGGTGGAAACCTTCGACAACGCCGTGATCTTCGTGCCCAACTCCGAGTTCGTGTCCAACCGGCTCACCAACTGGACCCGCAACAGCCTGCGCATGCGCCGCGACATCGCCGTGGGCGTGGCCTACGGCTCGGACGTGGACAAGGTGACCGAACTGCTGAAGCAGGCGGCGGACGACCACCCCCGCGTGCTGCGCGATCCCGCGCCCAACGTGCTGTTCCAGGACTTCGGTCCCAGCAGCCTCGACTTCGTGCTGCGGGTGTGGGTGGACGACCTGAACCACGGCGTGTCCACGGCTTCCGACCTGCGCCGGACCATCGACCGGCTGTTCCGCGAACACGACATCGAGATATCCTTCCCCCAGATGGACGTGCACGTGCGCGGCATAGAGGGGCTGCCCGGCGGCTCCGTCCCGGCCCCGGCCGCCGCGCTCCCCGCATCCGGGGCGACCGGGGCCAAGGGCGCATCCACGCCAGGCGGAGCACCCCCCCCCACGAAGGACGCGGACGACGGCGAGAACGCCGCCCCCGCCAACGTGTGACGCCGCCTGAACCCCGGTTTCGCCGAAGCCTGCCTTTCTGCATCGGCCGCCCCGCGTGCCGCCCATTGCTCCGGGCACGCGGGGCGGCCGCCGCCGGGGGATGGGTGGGCCGGAAAGAACGGGCAAGGCGGGCGCGGCAGGTCACCGGGCCGTATCCGCATGCCCCGCGCGCTCGCCGGAGTGGCCCGTCCAGGGTGACCCCGACGCAATAGCTTATTTGCAAAAATGATATTTTTTCAATGCACTTTTTTATTTTATTGTCAAAACAATAGCGCCCGCCCCGCCCCCGCCTTGTCCAGCATTCAACATCCAATCATCAGGAATCACACGGCTATTTTCCGATATTCCGCGCGTCGCCGCTGCGGAACCATCCTTGCAACGTGCCGGGCATGCCGTGCACGCTGCAAAGCCTGAAACTCAAGGCCCTCTACGCCATCAGCCAGGTATTCGACCGGGCGCTCGACCTCGAACAGTCGCTGGAGGACGTGCTGCGCGTGCTTTCGGAAACACTTTCCATGAAGCGCGCCACCATCACCCTGCCCGACCGCGAGACGGGCCAGCTGGTCATCGCCGCTTCGCACGGGCTCACCCCCGAGGAGCGCAGCCGGGGCGTGTACCGCCTGGACGAGGGGGTGACAGGCACCATCTTCCAGACCGCCCGCCCGTACATCGTGCGCGACGTGCGCACCGACCCGCTGTTTCTCGACCGCACCGGCGCGCGCAAGGTGGAGAAGGGCAAGATTTCCTTCCTCGGCGTGCCCATCCTGAAGCAGGGCGCACCCATCGGCGTGCTGAACGTGGACCGCCTGTTCAGCGACGAGGTATCCACCTCCGAGGACGTGGAATTCCTGGGCATCGTGGCCACCCTGGTGGCCCATTTCCTGAGCCTGAACGAACAGATGCACGAACGGGTGGACACCCTGCGCCGCGAGAACGTCAAGCTGCGCACCCGCGTGCTGGACGAACGGGGCGACTACATCGTGGGCCGCAGCGCGGCCATGCTCGACGTGCAGCGCCAGATAGAACGCGTGGCCCCCACCAAGGCCACGGTGCTGCTGCTGGGCGAATCGGGCGTGGGCAAGACGCTCATCGCGCGGCTGCTGCACAACCTGTCCGACCGCATGGTGCATCCCTTCGTGAAGGTGAACTGCGCCTCCATTCCGGAAACGCTGCTGGAGGCGGAACTGTTCGGCCACGAGAAGGGCGCCTTCACCGGGGCCGCCGCCGTGCGCGCGGGCCGCTTCGAGGAAGCCCACAGGGGCACCATCTTCCTCGACGAGATCGGCGAACTGCCGCCCGGCATCCAGGCCAAGCTGCTGCGGGTGATCCAGGACCGCGAGTTCGAGCGGCTGGGCAGCAACCTGACCCACCGCGTGGATGTGCGCATCGTGGCCGCCACCAACCGCGACCTGGCCCAGCTTTCCGAACAGGGGCGCTTTCGGCAGGACCTGTACTACCGGCTGTGCGTGTTTCCCATCCGGGTGCCGCCCCTGCGCGAACGGCCCGACGACGTGGAGCGGCTGCTGAACCACTTTCTGGCCAAGGCCGCGCGCGACTACCGCCGGGTGATCACCCTGGCCCCGGACGCGCTGGCCCTGCTGCGCCGCCACGATTGGCCGGGCAACGTGCGCGAGATGGAGAACCTTATCGAGCGGCTGGCCATCCTGTCCGAATCCGGGCAGATCGACCGGGGATTTCTGGAACCGCTGCTGGAGCATGCCGCCAGCGAAAACACCCCGTCCGACGGGCAGTTTCCCACCCTGGCCAGCGTGAACGGGGGGAACGGGGGCAACGGGCTGCACGCACCTGGGGACGGCCACGCCCCGCACGCCGGATACGACGACGCGGGCATTGCCGATGGCGACGCCCACCCCACCACCCTGCGCGACATCGAACGCACCGAAATCATCGCCGCCCTGCGCCGCAACGGCTGGGTGCAGCACCGCGCCGCCGCCGCTTTGGGCATCACCCCGCGCCAGATGGGCTACCGCATCCGCAAGATGGGCCTTTCCGGCCTGGTGGCCGGGGAACGCGCCCGCCGGGGCGACTGACGCGCCGCCATCCTCCACCGGCCACGCGGGCAATTCGGGAGCCTGCCGTGCCCGGCATGTTTGTCGCGCCTTTTGTCGCGCCTGTCGTCGCCATGCGAAAGGGCGGCCCCATGGGGCCGCCCTTTCGCATGCGTCACATCTGGCGGCTTCGGACCGCCGGGGCCTACGCCCCGCCTTCAGCCCCGTTGCCGGATTCGTTTCCATTCCCGTTGCCGGACGGCCCGACTTCCCGGTTGCCAGCCCCATCGCCCGCCCCGTCGCCAGCCGGGCAGCCGCCCTGCTCGTGCAGGTAGTACTGGGACGGAAAGCGCCCGTCGGTCTGGGGCACTTGCAAGCCCAGCCGGGCCTCGTGGTTGATCAGGATGGGGCCGGTGAGGTTCAGCGCCGTCTTTTCGGGTCGGCCCGGAGGAATGGACACCGTGACCAGCACGGCCACCTGGCGGATATTGCGCAACCGCAGCAGCTTCTGCTCCGCATCGCCGATGCGGATGGGGTAGTCCTCCAGAAAGCTGTACGGGTCGCCCACCAGCAGGCCCAGGCGCGGGTCGTCCATGCTTTGCAGGATCAAAAACGGCGCGCCCTCGCGCAGCTGCAGCAGCGTGAACTCGTGCTTGTCCTCGAAGCCCATGATGCCCCGGGGGAAATACAGCACCTTGTCCAGCGCCACCGTCTGGCGGCCGAGCCGGGTCTGGATCACTCTTTCGTTCTGTCGTGCCATATTTGTGTCGCCGCGAGCAGGTCAGCGTTGCTGGTTTCGAGCGCCATGCGGTTTTCCTCCATGACGCGCCGGTACACTTCCTCTCGGTACACGACCATGTCGCCGGGTACGTCGAGCCCGATCTTGACCTGCTTTCCCTGCATGCCAAGGATGGTGATGCGTATGTTGTCGCCAAGGTACAGGCTTTCGCCCGGCCGACGCGTGAGTATGAGCATGGATTCCGCCGGCCCTTACAGGAAGTTCGTGAGGTTCATCTGCATGATCATGGAGGACGACTTGAGCACGCTGTTGTAGGTCAGCTGCTGCTGCGCGAGCTGCGTCATAAGCTTGGCCACGTCCACGTCCTCTATGTTGCTCATGCGCATGGTCTGGTCGTCTTCCTGCGTCTCGAGGATGCCTTGCACCACGTCGAGCCGGTTTTCCTTGCCGCCCACCCGCGCCGCCGCCGTCAGGATGACCTTGGAGGCGGTGCCAAGCTCGTCCAGCGCTTCCTGGATGCCGCTCTGGCCGTTGGTTTCGGTGTAGGCGATCAGCCTGCCCACCACCTCGAACAGGTTGCGCCCGTCGCCGTCGTACACCGCCGTGGCGCTGGACTGTCCCGGGGCCTGGTACAGGCCGCCGAAGATGTCCTTGCCCACGTTGTTCACCGACATGTATTCGCCGGGCGAAATCTCGAATTCCAGCGCGGCCCGGTGCGGCCGGATGACGAACTGGTCGCCCGCCGCCAGCGCGTTGCCCCCGTTGGAGGCCAGCGTCAGGAAGCCGCCGGGCACCAGCAGCGACACGGGGCCGCCCGTGCCGGACGCCACGGCCGGAATCCACGAGGAACCGCCGTCCATGCTGTACGAATAGCTGATGGGCCCGGCAAGCGTGCCCGCCTGGTCGATGCGCACCATCACGTCGCGCGAGAACGAGCCGTCGGCCGTGGCCGCGATGTTCTCCGCCCCGTACCGCTCCGCCGTGAGCCCTGTCGAATTGAAGTCGTCGCCCTTGTAGATGGCCGTGGGCCGAATGTACAGCCAGGTTCCGTTGTCCGCCT
This sequence comes from Nitratidesulfovibrio sp. HK-II, assembly GCF_003402415.2. Lineage (NCBI taxonomy): Bacteria > Pseudomonadati > Thermodesulfobacteriota > Desulfovibrionia > Desulfovibrionales > Desulfovibrionaceae > Nitratidesulfovibrio > Nitratidesulfovibrio sp. HK-II. Next base: position 614,970 of record NZ_AP036014.1, on the reverse strand, counting down.
CATGCGCGTTGGCCGTGTCCACGGCGGTCACCGTGTCGCCCGGCGACATGGTGAGCCGCACCCCGCCCATCATCACCGGCGCGGCATTGGAGGCCAGGGTGCCGGTCTTCCAGGTGGAGCCGCCGTCCTCGGAATAGCGGTAGTCCAGGGCGTCGGTGCCGATGGTGCCCGATTCCAGGAACTGGAACACGATGGTGTTGCTGGCCCCGCCTTCCACGGTGAACGTGGTGTTGGACAGGGCCGGGTCGTTGGCGGTGACGGCAAGCCCCGCAACGTAGGCGGAGTTCTCGATCTTGTGCCCGGCGAAAATGTGCCGCCCTTCGTTCTCGGTGTTGGCCAGGTTGATGAGCTGCCCGTACAGCTCGCGCATCTCGTAGCTGATTTCCTTGCGGTTCTCCGGGCTCACCGTGCCGGTGGCCGCCTGTTCCGCCAGGGCCTTGATGCGGGTGATGACGGTGCTTACCTGGGTCAGCGTCTTGTCCGCGAGGCTCAGCCAGCTTTCCGCCTCGCCCACGTTCTTCTGGTACTGCTCGTTGGAGGCTATCGACGCGCGATAGTTCAGAATGCGGGCCATGCCCACGGGATCGTCCGACGGGCGGTTGACCTGCTTCTGGCTGGCAGCCTGCATGTTCGATTCCATGAGGTTGGACAACGCGTAGTTCATGTTCGAGATGTAGTTGTCGAACATGGTCCGCTGGGAAACGCGCCCTGCCATGAAAGCCTCCTTCCGCCGCTACTGCTTGAGGCCCAGCAGCGTCTGCATCATCTGGTCCGCCGTGGTCACCAGCTTGGCCGCCGCCTTGTAGGCGTGCTGGAACTTGACCAGGCTCGCCATCTCCTCGTCCAGGTTCACCCCGGACGAGGCGCTCTGCCGTTCGTCAAGATCCTTGGCCAAGGTTGCGGTATAGGCCGCGTTGAACTTGGTGGACGCGGTGTCCGCGCCCACGGTGGCCACGATGGCGCTGTAGTATTCCGACAGGGTCTGCGAACTGGCCCGCTCGAAGGTTGTGGAAATGGTCACGTCCTTGGTGGCCAGCCCGCCGATGGCAGCGGCGGTGTCGTTGTCGCCCTCGTTGGCCTCGCTGCCGCCGTTGACCTTGCCCGCATTGATGAAATTGGTGTCGCTGCGCACGTCGGGCCGCACCGCGATGGTGGAGGCGTCCGAACCCTGGAAGAAGGTGTTCAGGCCAAGCCCGGCCAGCAGCCCTGCGGAATCGTTGCCCACGCCGAGTTCGTAGCCGCTGTCGGCGCGCACCACCAGCTTGTTGTCCACGATGTCGGCGGTAAGGTACGTGCCGAAGGTGTTGTTGAGCGCGTCGCGCACGTCGTTCAGCGAATGCACGGCCGGGTCGAAGTTCTGGATGCCGGGGGTCACGGAATCGAAGTCCACGGGTCCCGAGGCGTTGGAAACGTAGGTTCCGCTGGCCGCGTCGTACACGTAGACGCTGAAGTTGCCCGCTTGCAGCCTGTCCAGCCAGGCCAGGCCGGAACTGTCCGACCCCAGGGCGATGGTGGGGTCGGCCACGCCGTAGGTGCCGCTCATGACCGACATGTGCTCGAGCCCGGCCCCCTGGCTGTGCAGGCGGTTCACTTCCCAGATCAGCGATTCGGACAGGGCGTTCACGCGGTCCACGTAGCGGCCCACCTGCGTGTCGCGAAAGATCATGTACCCGCCGATGGTGCCGCCGGTGATGCGCCGGGAGTTGTCGGTGCCGTCGGCCATGGTCTGGGGCGAGATGTTCAGCGGTGACGTGGTGGGCGTCACCCAGTAGATGCCGCTCTTGGGCGTGATGATGACCTGGTCGCCCACTTCGAGGTTCTGGGTGGCCCCGCTGAAGTAGACGTCGATGTCCTGCACCTTGACCTTCTGGTCTTCAGGGCGCGCGGCGAACAGCCGGTCGTTGCCGTTCTCGTCCTTGAGCCAGGTCTTGCCGCCGTCCAGCGAGACGCGGAACATGGCCGCGCCCGCGCCGCTGGTCACCGCGCCGGACTGCACCACTTCGAGGGTGTATTCGGACTCGTCCGAACCTTCGAAGTGCACCTCGCCGTCAAAATTCGAATTGGGCGTCAGCGATACGTTGGACTGCGGCCCCTGGTAGTCCAGCGAGAAGGCGTTCACCCCGTCCACCAGGGTATGCCCGGCCTTGGTGACCACGGTGAACTTGCCGCTGCCGTTGTCCACCACATCCACGTCGAGCTTCTGCGACAGTTCGCGCACCAGCAGGTTGCGGTTGTCGATGAGGGTGTTGGCGTTGTTCTTGCCCGGCTCGTCGTGCATCTCGATCTGCCGGTTCAGCTCCGCGATCTGCTTGATCAGGCTGTTGGCCTCGTCCACCTCCTGCTTCAGGTACTGGTCCATCTGCTGCTGCATGACGCGCAGGTTGGACTCGGCATTCTGCATGAGCTTCACGAGGTTGTCGGTGTGCGAAAGCAGCGCGTCGCGGCTGGCCTTGTCGTTGGGCCGCTGCGAAAGGGCCTGCCAGTCGGCGAAGAACTGCGACATGGCCGAGTTGATGCCGGGGGTGGACGATTCGTTGAACAGGCTCTCGACGCTCTGCAGCATCTCGTACTGCGCGTCCCAGCGGGACTGCTGCGAGGCCTTGTCGAGGTACGACTTTTCGACGAAGCCGTTGAAATAGCGATACACCTCGGCCGCATAGGCACCATTGCCAATCTGACCGGGCACGCCGTCGAGGGCGGGATATTCCTCGAAGCGCACCGCCTGGCGCGAATACCCCACGGTATTCACGTTGGCGATGTTGTTGCCCGTGGTCTGGATGGCGGTCTGGTTGGCCAGCAGCGACATCTGCCCCATGTTGAGCAGCGAGGTGACGCCGGCCATGCTAGAGCCTCCCGCGGATAAGCGCGGCCTCGGCGCGGGCGGTGGTCATGCCGCCCTTGCGGCCGTAGGTTTCCTGCTTGGGCGGAACCAGGCGGCGATGCAGGAAGTCCAGCAACTCCTGGCTCTGGTCCAGCAGGGCCAGGGCCAGGTCCGCGTTCAGCGAGGCCTGGCGGGCGCAATGCTGCTCCTGCGCGTCGATGCGGGCGATGATGGCGCGCACCTCCGCTCCCTGCTCCTCGGGCAGCATGTCCGCGTATTCCGAAAGCCGGGTGCGCTGCATGACCGCCTTCAGGTCCACGCGCTCGCAGGCCAGCTGGCGCATCAGTTCGTGGATGGAGAATTCCACCGCGCTCACGGCGTCGGGGTCGCGCCCGCGCAGGTGGGCAAACTCTTCCTCAAGCAGCAGCGCCAGCACCTCAAGGCCCTTGGTCTGCCGGACAAGATTGCCGCGTATCTGTTCGTACATGGGGTTATCCTCCAGGGCGGGTCAGCCGCGCCGACGGCCCGCCGGAAGCGAGGCTGCGCGCCGCGTATTCCGGGTTCACCGCCAGTTCGCCCTGCCGCACCTCGAAGTGAAGATGCGGCCCGGCAACGCGTCCCGTCCCCCCTGCCTTGGCAATTTCCGTGCCCGCGCGAACCGTGTCGCCCTCGCGCACGTCCAGGCTGCCATTGTGCCCGTAAAAGCTGCGCCAGCCGCCGGGGTGCTCCAGCACCACCAGCTTGCCGTAGTCGGCCCTATCTCCGGCAAAGACCACCTTGCCGTCCCACGCGGCGCGCACCGGGTCGCCCTCTGCCACGGCGATGTCCACGCCCGGATGCCAGGCCCGCTCGCCGGTCAGGGGGTCGTTGCGCCAGCCGAAACCGGAGGCGATGCGCCCCTCATGCGGCCAGGCCATGGGGCCGGGCGCGCCCGAAGCCACCGCCGGACCGCCCGTGGGCGAAGATTTGACGCCCGATACGGTAGATGCGGGAGACGAGGTGGCGGGGGACGCACCGACAGGGGAACCCGTGGCCGCAGCCGGATTCCCGCCAGACAACGGCGGGGAAACAGTGACGCCCGCCGGGCCTTCCGGCGCGGAACCCGCCGCATTTCCCGCGCCCTGCGCGGGGCTGCCGCTTGCGGCGGACTGCAATTCGGCGGCCGAGGGCGCACCCGAGGGCACGGTAAGCGCGCGCGTTGCCGCGGGCGAGGCCACCCGCTTCATGGCCCCGGTGCGATGCACGATGGGCGGACCCAACTGGGCGTCGCGCATGGGGCTGCGCACCTTGCGCGTGGTCTCGCCCGCCACCGAGGCGGCGGGAAGCCCGCGCGTGGGCCCGTCCTTGCCGGATCGCGAGGCACGGCGCTGGGGCGCGGCAACGGCCTGCGCCGCCCCGGCGGCGTCCACGGGATTCTGGAGATTTGGGGACGTTGGGGAATTCGGAGCATTCGGGGCGACCGGTGATGCGCCGGATGCGGCAGCTGCCGCGACCGCCGATGCGGGGGCGGCGCCTGCCGCGCCACCCGTGCCCGCAACACCCGCAGCAGGCACCCCGGCCAGGGCCGCCGTCCCGGTCGCGGCGGACGCCGGGGTTGCGGCCTCCGGCGCGGCGGCCACCTGGCGTTCCAGTTCGGCCAGATGCTGCCGCACAAGGTCATGCCCGCCCGCGCCGCCCTCCACGGCCGGGGCATCGCCGTGCGCCTCCGACGCATCCGACACCACGGGGGCCTCGGGGCTGGCGGGCTCGTACATGGACGAACCCTTGGCGGGCGCGCCGCCCTTCACGCCATCGGCACTGGGCGTCACCACGCGGGGCATCATCGACACCGGCTTCACCGGCACCGGCTCGCGCACCGAACTGGGGGCCGTGGTGCGGCTGGCGTCGGAAAGGCGGGTGGACAGCTGCTCGTAGATCATGTCGGCCAGGCCGATGCCCCCGGCGGAGGTCATCTTCTTGGCCAACTCCTGATCGTACATGGACTGCCACATTTCCTCTTCCTTGCTGTGCAGGTAGCCTTCCTTGGGCAGCGTGGCGCGCATCTGCTCCCACATCTTCTGCACGAAGATGGATTCGAACCCCTCGCACGCCTCGCGCAGCTTCTGTTCCTTGGACGGATCGTTGCGCAGGCGCTTGCGCAGGGCGTCCATCTCAAGCTTGCGCTGGGTAAGCTCGTGCTGGGCCGAGGCGGCGGTGGCGAGTTTGGGATCGACGGGAGCGGTCATGGCAAATCTCTCATCGTTTCAGCATGCTGAAAAATTACGAGGGGCCGCGCTGGCACTGTCTTTCAGGGCGCGCTTGCAAATGAGGAGTTTCGTTCGTTGGCGAGGAAAACAAGCCTGCCATGAGGGAGTGCGGCAGCCGTTGGGCGAGTTTGCGAGCCTTACGGATGGCGACCGCAGCGCGTACTCTTATCGTATTCGACCGATATGGCAGGCGAAGTTTGACAAAGCCAACGGGCGAAAGAACCATTTGCACGCGCGCCCTAAATGACTTCGAGGTCCGCATGCAACGCCCCCGCCGTCTTCATGGCCCGCAGGATGGATATCAGGTCGCGCGGGGTGGCGCCGATGGCGTTCAGCCCGTCCACCAGTTCCTGCAGGGTCGCGCCCTCCATGAGCATCAGGCGGCGGTTTTCCTCGCGCACGTTGATGTCGGTGCGCGGGGTGGCCACGGTCTGCCCCGAACTGAACGGGCCGGGCTGCGAAACATCCATGCCTTCCTGCACGGTGACCTGCAGGCTGCCGTGGGCCACGGCCACGCGGGATATGCGCACGTCGCGCCCCAGCACCACGGTGCCGGTCTTTTCGTCCACCACCACCTTGGCGGGGCCGTCGGGGGTGACCTCGATGTTCTCGATGGAGGCCATCAGCGGCACCAGGTTGCCCCGGTAGGCGGGCGGAACGTCCAGGGCCACGGTGGAGGCGTCCTGGGCCTTGGCGTAGCTGCCGCCCATGACCCGGTTAAGCCGCTCCACCACCTGCATGGTGGTGGAAAAGTCGGCGCTGGTCATGTGCAGGGTCAGCGTTTCCTGGCTGTTGAACTGGAAGGGAATGCCCCGCTCCACGATGCCCCCGCCGGGAATGGTGCCCACGGTGGTCACGTTCTTCTGGGCGCGGGCGGCCTGCCCTTCCACCGAAAAGCCGCCGAGAGCCAGCGGGCCCTGCGCCAGGCCGTACACCTTGCCGTCCACGCCCTTCAGCGGCGTGATCAGCAACACCCCGCCCTGAAGGCTGGTGGCGTCGCCCATGGACGACACGGTGACGTCCAGCCGGGTGCCCGGCTTTGCGGAAACGGGCATGCGCGTGGTGACCATGACGGCCGCCACGTTCTTGGGCTTCAGCTTGGCCTGGTCCACGGCCACGCCCATGCGCTCCAGCAGGTTGACCATGGAGCTCATGGTGAAGGTGGAGTCCTTCTTGTCGCCCGTGCCGCCAAGGCCCACCACCAGGCCGTAGCCCACCAGTTGGTTGTCGCGCACGCCGCCGAAGCTGGCGATGTCCTTGATGCGCACGGCCTGCGCGCCGCCCGGCAGGGCAAGCAGCCACAGGGCCGCAAGCAGCGGGACAATCAGGAGGCGGGCAGTGAGGATACGAAGGCTGGGCGACATGGCGTCTCTCCAAAAATCCGGCTGCGCGGGGCAGCCCGTTACGCGGCCCCCCGGTATGGCGGGAAAGGGCGCGCGGATTGCTGACGGTCAATGGATAGGCATTCCGCAGGGCGCGGGCACCGACGGGTATCCGACGGTATTCCGGCGCTGCCCATGGCTATTGCCAACACCGTGCCAGTGCGAAGGCGACGAGTCCGCCCGCATGCATCGTCAAACGGGATGTTCGCTCCGGTCATGTACCAACCCGTACACTCCCGTCGCGAACATCCCGTTTTCCTTGCCTGCGAACGGACTCGCCGCCTTCGCGCTACGCTATGCCTATAACTGGGAAAATGCACCGGCTCCTCTTCATCCCGCATTCTTGTGGCTATACTCCTTAATACCCGCGGCGGTCTTACGTCGCGGGGGGCTGTGCGGGCACGATGTGAGAAATTACGAGTTTTGCCACCGGGCAAGGCGGATTGGCGTTTTTGAGCGGAGCGTACTTTTGTACGTGAGCATCAAAAACGACAAGCCAACGCAGCCCGGAGGCAAAAGACGGATTTCGTCGACAGCGTGCCCGCGTTGGACCTAGCCTGCCAGCAACGTCCACCGCGCGGCGCGAACGCGGCAAGTCCTTCCGCAGGCAAGGAAAGCGGGGCCGCCGACGAGGGAGTGTACTCTTTGGTACTCGACCTCGTTGGCGGCCCCGCTTGACGAAGCATCCGGGCCAGCCCGGCGCATTTCCTAAAAGGGCCAGACGTTGTCCATCAGGCGGCTAAACCACCCCGGCTTCTGCTTGTCCGCCAGCACGCCCTTTCCGTAGTACTCGATGCGCGCGTCGGCCATCTGCGACGAGGTCACGGAGTTGTCCGAGGCCACGTCGCGGGCGCGCACCAGGCCGCTGACCACGATGTACTGGGTCTCGTCGTTGACGCGGGTTTCGCGCGCGCCTTCCACTTCCATCAGGCCGCCGGGCAGCACGCGCAGCACGCGGGCGGCGATGGTGGCGGTAACGGTGTTCTCGCGCGTGGTCTCGCCCGTGGCGTCATGCTTCGAGGTGGAGCTGGTGCCCAGGATGGGGTTGGTGCCCACCAGCCCCCCGAACGGCCCCGTGGGGTTCATGGGGTTGATGGACGCGCTGGACTGCCCGAAGAAGGCGCTGACGCCCAGCTCGTTGGTGGTGGTCTTGTCCGCGCTGGTATCGGCCTTGTTCTTGGCCTTGTTGGTTTCCACGATCTTGATCAGCACGATGTCCCCCACGCGGCGGGCACGGTTGTCGGAGAACAGGAACTCCGACTCCGATTCGCTGTACAGCGATCCGGGGTTGGCGGCCCTGTCCTCGGGCTCGGCGTAGGCCTGCGGCTGCGTGACGGGCGGCACCGGCGAGGGCTGCTTGCGGGCGGCGTTGCATCCGGAAAGCAGCAGCATGGCGCACCCGGCGGCGAGCAGTCTGCGTTTCATGACGGTTCTCCTTGGGCTTGCGAAGGGGGATTCAGTCCGGCAAGGTTCGTGCCCCTTACCGGGCGACCACCGTCCCCCCATCCTTAACGGCGGCATAAATCTGCCGCTTGCTTTGCATGTTGCGCACGGGAATGGTCTCGCCAAGGCCGCCGTCGGCCATGGCCTCGCCCTGCACCTGCAGGCGCACGGAACCGGATTCGTACAGCACCATCACCACGCTGCCGCGCCGCACGGTGGGCACGCCGGAAAGATCGCTCTGGTAGATCACCTGCTCGCCCCCGACGGGCCGCGCCAGCCGCCACGGGCCGCCACGGCCGTCCCACGCGGGCTCGCGCAGGTAGGCCAGGTTCTTGCGCACGTGAGTGACCTTGTCGGGGGTCAGCACCTCGTCCTTGTTCACGGGATGGGCGGCGCAAGGCACGTCGGCCCACACGTCGATGAAGGCGGAGCCGGTGAACTTGCGCACCGTGCTGCCGTCCACCTCGCGCACGGCAAAGCGCAGGGTGTTGCGGCCGGGGGCGGCGGCGGTGTTCTCCACCACCACCTGCTGCTGCGGGTGGGCCAGAAAGACATAGGGGGGCAAGCGGTAATCCTGCATGGATGCCTCGCCGGGCAAGGCGCCCATGGCGGGCGTCAAAGCGCTGACAGCCAGGGCGCGCAGGTCGCCCTCGCGCAGCACCGCGCCCCCGCGCTGGAGCACCAGGGTGCCGGGGTACAGGCACAGCGATTCGGTGTCGCGCAGGGCTTCGCGCAGGGCCTGTTGCAGGCGCGGACGGTTGACGCTCATGGGGCGGCCCGGCTCGGCGGGCGAGGGCCACAGGGGCGTGGCCGCCAGTTCGCGCCAGGTCTGCGGGGGAATGGGGCCCACCGGTTCGGCTATTTCGCCCAGGGTCACCGTGGCCCCGGACACCACGGCCGCGTCCAGCAGCCGGATGCGCCAGCCCGCGTCGGCGGTGCCCGCGCGCGCCGGGGCAAGGCCGAACGCCAGCAGGCCGATGGCAAGGGCCAGCGCCGCCAGCCAGGCCATGGGCCCGGCAAATGCGGACACCATGACGGCGGAGCGGTGGAGCGGTGCGGTGCGGTGATGGGCGGTCATGCGGTATCTCCCCGGTCTAGCGCTTCAACTGAACGGCGGTCTGCAACATGGTGTCCGAGGTCTGGATGGCCTTGGAATTCATTTCATAGGCGCGCTGGCCCACGATCATGTTCACCATCTCGTCCACCACCTCGACGTTGGACATTTCCAGAAAGCCCTGGGCGATGGTGCCCACGTTGTCTTCGCCGGGCACGCCTTCCACCGCCTCACCAGAGGCTTCGGACGGAATGTACAGGTTGCGGCCGCGTGCTTCGAGGCCCGCCGGGTTGATGAAGGTGTAGAGGGGGATGTCCGCGGCGGCCAGTTCAGCCCCATTGCTGTCCAGCGCCGAGATGTGCCCGTTTTCCGTCACCGTGATGTTCTTGGTTTCGGCGGGCACCGTGAATTCGGGCTGCAGGGTGTAGCCGTTGGCGGTCACCACCACCCCGTCCTGGTTCAGCTTGAACGCCCCGGCGCGGGTGTAGGCGTCCTCGCCGTTCACCTGCACCAGGAAAAAGCCGTCGCCTTCGATGGCGAGGTCCAGCGAGTTGCCGGTGTTGGAATAGTCGCCCTGGGTGAAGAACTTGTGCACCGTGGTGGGGCGCACGCCCATGCCCACCTGGATGCCGGTGGGAATGCGGTTGTCGCCTTCCGTGGCGGAACCGGCGATGCGCATGTTCTGGTACATGAGGTCCTCGAACTCCGCGCGGCTTTTCTTGAAGCTCGTGGTGTTCACGTTGGCGAGGTTGTTGGAGATCACGTCGATGTTGAGCTGCTGGGCCACCATGCCGGTGGCGGCCGTCCAGAGAGAACGCATCATGGCTGTTGTCTCCTTGCGAGGAGTTTGGTTCCGTCAGTTGTCCGGCGGTGCTTGCCCGCCAGCCAGGTGTTTGCAAACCGGATGCCGGATGCACCGGCCACGCATGCCCGCGCGGCGGCGGTTGTCAGTGGGAATGGCGGTGCGCTTCTTCGACGGGTGGCGGCGTGAGTAGGATTTTTGTTCTCTGCCGAGGAAGAATGGCTTTTTATGAAGGGAATATACTTTGATGGTATTTGACCGGAGTAAAAAGCCCTTCTGACGAAGGCAGAGGGCAAAAAGACACTCATGGCGCACCCGTCAGACTTTCTTGCCCACCTTCTGCGTGGCCTCCCGGTCTATGGAATCCGAGGTCTGCATCACCTTCTGGTAGGCCTCGAACTGGCGCTGGGCTTCGATCATGTTCACCATTTCGGAAACCACCTCGACGTTGGACGCCTCCAGGTAGCCCTGCGCCACGTAGGCCTTCTCGGCGGGCACCTCGCCCGCTGTGGAGCCCGGCCGCAGCCGGTACATGCTGCCCCCCAGCTTTTCCAGGGCGGTCAGGTCGTTCACGGTGACCAGGTTCAGCTGCCCCACCTGCACGCCGCCCGCGAATATCTGCCCGTCGTCGGAAATTTCCACCTGCTCGCCGGGCGGCAGGGCGATGTCGCCGCCGTCGCCCTGCACCGCGTGGCCCATGGGCGTCACCAACTGGCCGTCGGCGGTCTGCAGGAAATTGCCGTTGCGGGTGTAGAATTCGCCTTCGGGCGTGCGCACCTTGAAAAAGGCATTGCCAGAGATGGCCACGTCCAGCGGGTTGCCGGTGTAGCGCATGCTGCCCTGCTCGAATTCGGTGTGGGCCACGGCAATGCGGGGCCGGGCCACGTGCAGCGGCTCTGGAAAGAGCTTTTTCGAGCGCACGTTGGCGATGGGCTCCATGATCTGATCATGGGCGAACAATTGCATGGTATCCTTGAAGGATATGACGTCGCGCTTGTAGCCCGTCGTATTCACGTTCGCGAGATTGTTCGAGATGTTGTTCATGCGGTGCTCGTTGGTGAGCGCGCCGAACAGGCTCGACAACATGCCTTCCTGCATGCGTGCCTCCTTGCGGGCATGGTACCCGCGCCAAAGGCAATGCAAACCAGGGGCCATGCCAGGAAACTTCAACCATGCCGGTGCGGCGCGACGCTCGTCAGGCTCTCGCGGGACCTTCGCGCGGGGCATCACCGACGGAACCACGACGCTGTCCCGCCCCGCGCGGTCGCCCGCGCCCGGCGCGGGACGATCAGGATATACAGCGGGCGGACCGCGTTGCGCACCGCCGCGTGTTGACAGGCCTCCGGTTCCATACTATACACTCACGTCTTGACAGAAGCGGCTGCCGATATTCCCCTGGAATCGCTTCACGGAGCGCCACGCCTTACCGCTCCACGGCAACGCCGCTTCGACATCCTGAGGGCCGTACGCGGCCATTCCGGGTGGCCTTTCGGCCCCCTTTTTTTTTGCTGCGGCCCCGCCGCCCACGACAACGGAACACAACGACGAATGAGCATGCATCCCCTTCGCGACGCCGTCGCCGCCATCGCCACGCCCCTTGCCGACGCCTTGGGCATTGCCCTGTGGGGCATCGAGATACTTGTCGGGGGCCGCATGGTGGTGCGCGTGTACGTGGACGCGAAGCCGGGCGCGCCCCTGGCCGGGGCCGAACGGTCCGACGACGAAGGCGTCACCACCGAAGGTGTCACCCCGGAAGGTGCCACACCCGAGGGTGTCACGATAGACCAGTGCGCCCGCCTCTCGCGCCAGCTTGGCCTTGCCCTGGAAGTGGAAGACGTCATCCGCGACGCCTACGTGCTTGAAGTGTCCTCGCCCGGGCTCGAACGGCCCTTCTTCGAGGCCGCCCAGATGGCCCCCTACGCGGGGCGCACCATTGAACTCACCCTTGCGCTGCCCCACCCGGAATGGCCGGGCCGCCGCAAGTTCCGGGGCGACATCGTGCGGGTGGAAGGCGACACCCTCACCTTCCTGCCCGATGCCGCGCCCAGCCCCGACGCAGCCCCCGCCCCCCTTTCCGTGGCGTGGGAGGACGTGAAGAAGGCGCACCTCGTCCACATCTTTCCCGACACGACCCGGCCCCAGCCCGGCGGCAAGACCGGCCCGCGCAAGAAGGCGCAGCCGAAAAAGCCCGCACGGGGCGGCGCGCCGCACGACGACACCACGGACTAGGCCACCGATCCGGAGGAGTACCCATGAGCCTGGAACTCAAGAAGGCCATCGACCAGATCAGCAAGGACAAGGGCCTTGACCGCGACATGCTGATCGACACGCTGGAAGAAGCGGTCCGCACTTCCGTCGCCCGCAAGTTCGGCGACGAGATGGACGCCGAAGTCAGCTACAACGACGAGACCGGCGAGATCGACGTCTACCAGTTCAAGATCGTCGTGAAAGAGGTCGAGAACCCCAACAGCGAAATTTCGCTCGAGGACGCGCGCACCCACGACCCCAGCGTACAGCTGGACGACGAAATGGGCTTTCGCGTGAAGATCGAGGACCTTGGCCGCATTGCCGCCCAGTCGGCCAAGCAGGTGATCATCCAGCGCATGCGCGACGCGGAGCAGGAGATCATCTACGAAGAATACAAGGACCGCCGTGGCGAGATCGTCAGCGGCATCATCCAGCGCCGCGACAAGGCCGGGTGGATCATCAACCTTGGCCGCACCGAGGCGCTGCTGCCCAAGGAAGAACAGATCCCGCGCGAGCACTACAAGCGCGGCGACCGGGTGCAGGCCATCCTCATCGACGTGCGCAAGGAAGGACGCGGGCCGCAGGTCATCGTCTCGCGCGCGCACCGCGACTACATGGCCGCCCTGTTCCGCCGCGAAGTGCCCGAGGTGGACGACGGCACCGTGCAGATCATGGGCGTTTCGCGCGACCCCGGCAGCCGCGCCAAGGCCGCCGTCATGTCGCGCGACCGCGACGTGGATCCGGTGGGCGCGTGCGTGGGCATTCGCGGTTCGCGCATCCAGAACATCGTGCAGGAAATGCGCGGCGAGCGCATCGACATCGTGGTCTGGAGCCCGGACATCGCCACCTACGCCCGCAACGCGCTGTCTCCGGCGGTGATCTCGCGCATCGTGGTGGACGAGGAAGAAAACCTGCTCGAAGTCATCGTGCCCGACGACCAGCTCACCAACGCCATCGGCCGCAAGGGCCAGAACGTGAAGCTGGCCGCCAAGCTGCTGGGCTGGAAGATAGATATCTACACCGAAACCCGCTACAACGAGGCCAACGCCATCGGACGCGGGCTCGAGCAGATCGCCAGCGTCGCCGAAATCTCCATCGAACAGTTCATCGCGGCAGGGTTCCAGTCCATCGAGCGCCTGCGTGAAGCCGACGACGAGGAACTTTCCTCGGCGCTGGGCCTTGCGCCGGGCAAGATCGCCGACCTGCGCGCGGCCATCAACTTCCTTGCGCCCCAGGCGCCGGACGAGGCCGATGCGGCCGCCGACCCGGACGGCGACGAGGAGGCGGCCGGGAACGCGGGCGAAGGAACCGAAGCCGAAGCGAAGGAATAGTACGCGGATGGATGACGCCATCCGCGGGAAGCACATACCATTACGCACCTGCGTCATATGCAGGCGCCGCTTTGCAAAGCGCGAGCTTCTGCGGTACGTCCCCCCGACGGACGCCGCCGGGGCGGGGGCAACCCCCGTTCCGGACGAAAGGCAGGTACTGCCTGGACGGGGGTTCTACGTATGCGACAGCCCCGAATGCCGGGAGCGATTCCGGAAGTTCGGAGGCTGGCGGAGGAAGCGCAAGGGGGTTCAGGAATGACCGACGACAAGACCAGGGTGAAGGACCTGTCCACGGAGCTGGGCGTGTCCACCAAAGATCTGCTCCACACGCTGCGCGATCTCGACATCCCGGCCAAGAGCGTGATGACCACGCTCACCGCCGACGAGGTCGCCCGCGTGCGCGAACGCCATCAGGGCCAGACCGCCGAAGCGGGCGTTGACCGCAAGGTGGTGCAGCCCGGCGTCATCGTGCGCCGCCGCCGCCGCGACGGCGAGGAGGGCGAAGCCCCCGTGCGTCGTCGTGCCGAAGAGCGCGAAACCGCAGAGGCAGCCCACGCCGAAGCCGAGGCCCCGGCGTCTCCCGCATCGGGTGACGCCCCCGTCGCAGAGGAACGGCCCACCCGTGCCGCCCGCGCCGAAGCCCCCGCGGCGCCCGAGGCACGTGCCGCCGCGCCTGCCGCGCGTATCATCCGCCGCCCCGACGAAGCCGCGCCCGTGGCCCCGGCGGTCGAAACTCCGGCCGAACCCGTGCAGGCTGCCGCTGAAGCCCCGGCCGAAGCCGCTCCCGCCGCCCAGGCAGCCCCGGTCGCTCCCGTGGCTGCAGACGCTGGCGACAAGCCCGCCGAAGCCAAGGCCGAAAAGGCCGCCGCGCCCACCGCGCGCATCATCCGCCCGGCCCGGCCCGACGCCTCGGCCATGCCCGACGCCACCCCCCAGCCCTCCATCCTGCCCCCCGTGGCGAGCGAAGCCGCCCCGCGCGGTGAAGGCATGGACGGCGACGAGGACGACGCCGACGGCAACCGCCGCAGGAAAAAGAAGCGCACGCCCGACGTGCCCGGGCCGCAGGTCCGCGTCATTTCCCGTCCCGATCCTTCCGCCCCGGCCCCGCGCCCCTACCCGCCGCGTGAAGGCGGTCAGGGTGATCGTCCCGGGTATGGCGGCGACCGGCAGGGCTACGCGCCCCGCCCCGGCGGTCCTGGCGGCCCCGGTGGCGACCGTCCCGGCTACGGCGGCGACCGGCAGGGCTATGCGCCCCGTCCCGGTGGTCCCGGCGGCGACCGGCAGGGCTATGCGCCCCGCCCCGGTGGCCCCGGCGGTGACCGCCCCGCCTATGCAGGCGACCGACAGGGCTATGCTCCCCGCCCCGCCGGCCCCGGCGGACCCGGCGGCGACCGTCCCGGTTACTCGCCCCGCCCCGGCGGTCCCGGCGGTCCTGGCGGCCCCGGCGGCTATCGTCCGGGCGGTCCCGGCGGCCCCCGTCCCGGTGGTCCGGGCGGCCCCGGCGGCTACGGGCCCCGTCCCGGCGGCCCTGGTGGCCCCGGCGCTGGCCAGCCCCCCTCCAGTGACGAAGGGCAGAGCAAGAAGAAGCGCCTGAAAGGCCGCCGCACGGTGGACTTCCAGGCCGGTGCCGACCGCAGCCCGCGTGGCCGCGAGGACGACGATTTCCCGCGCGGCGGCGCCCGCCGCGGCAAGGGGCGCAAGGGCCGCGACATCAAGCCCGCCGCTACCCAGCCGCTGAAGGCCGCCAAGCGCAAGATCAAGGTCGAGGAAGCCATCCGCGTGGCCGACATGGCCCACCAGATGGGCCTGAAGTCCACCGAGATCATCAAGGTGCTGTTCGGCCTCGGCGTCATGGCGACCATCAACCAGTCGCTGGACATCGAAACCGCCACCCTGGTGGCCTCGGAATTCGGCTACGAGGTGGAAAAGGTGGGCTTCTCGGAAGCCGACTACCTGATCCCCAAGGAAGAGGACGCGCCCGAGACCATGCAGCATCGGCCGCCCGTGGTCACCATCATGGGCCACGTCGACCACGGCAAGACCTCGCTGCTTGACGCCATCCGCAAGACCAACGTGACCATGGGCGAAGCGGGCGGCATCACCCAGCACATCGGCGCGTACCACGTGACCACCAAGAAGGGCGAGATCGTGTTCCTCGATACGCCCGGCCACGAGGCGTTCACCGCCATGCGCGCCCGCGGCGCCCAGGTGACCGACATCGTGGTGCTGGTGGTGGCCGCCGACGACGGCGTCATGGAGCAGACCCGCGAAGCGGTGAACCACTCCAAGGCCGCTGGCGTGCCCATCATGGTCGCCGTCAACAAGATGGACAAGGAAGGCGCCAACCCCGAACGCGTGCAGCGTGAACTGGCCGAACTCGGCCTGGTTTCCGAAGCCTGGGGCGGCGACACCGTGTTCAGCCATGTGTCCGCCAAGACCCGCCAGGGCCTTGACGAACTGCTGGAACTGCTGGCCCTGCAGGCCGAAATCCTGGAGTTGAAGGCCAACCCCGACAAGCCCGCGCGCGGCCACATCGTGGAAGCCAAGCTGGACAAGGGCCGTGGCCCCGTGGCCACCGTGCTCATCCAGGAAGGCACCCTGCGCCAGGGCGACACCTTCGTGTGCGGCGTGTTCAGCGGCCGCGTGCGCGCCATGTTCAACGACCAGGGCAAGAAGGTGAAGGAAGCCGGCCCCGCCATGCCGGTGGAAGTGCAGGGCTTCGAGGGCGTGCCCGAAGCGGGCGAGGAATTCGTGTGCGTGACGGACGAAAAGCTCGCCCGCCGCATCGCGGAAACCCGCGCCGTGAAACAGCGTGAAAAGGAACTGGCCCGCGAATCCAAGGTTACCCTGGAAACGTTCCTGTCCCGCCGCGTCGACGACCAGGAAGCCCTGGTGCTCAACCTCGTCGTCAAGTCCGACGTGCAGGGGTCGCTGGAAGCCATCTCCGAGGCGCTGCGCAAACTCAGCACCGAAAAGGTGCGCATCAACATCATCCACGGCGGGGCCGGGGCCATCTCCGAATCCGACATCCTGCTGGCATCGGCCTCCGACGCCATCATCATCGGCTTCAACGTCCGCCCGACCGCCAAGGTCAAGGACATCGCCGAGCAGGAAAACGTGGACATCCGCTTCTACGACATCATCTACAAGCTCGTGGATGAAGTGAAGAGCGCCATGGAAGGCATGCTCGCCCCGGTCCAGCGCGAAGTGTATCTGGGCCAGGTGGAAGTGCGGCAGACCTTCAGCGTGCCCAAGGCGGGCACCATCGCGGGCTGTCACGTCGCGGACGGCAAGATCACCCGCAACGCCGGCGTGCGCCTGCTGCGCGACGGGGTGGTGATCTACACCGGCAAGATCACGTCGCTCAAGCGCTTCAAGGACGACATGAAGGAAGTCATGAAGGGCTATGAATGCGGCGTGGGCCTTGAAAACTTCAACGACATCAAGATCGGCGACATCATCGAAGCCTTCGAGATGGTCGAAGAAGCCGCCACGCTGTAAGCCTAGACAGACAACGATTGCCTCCGGCGGGCAGGGGGCGCAAGCCTCCTGCCCCACCGATTTACCGGCGCGGGCTTTGCCCGCGAGGCTTATCAACGAAGCGCCATGCGGCGCGGCCCCCCATGATAATCGGCGTGCTCACGGTGGAATTCGAGTTGCACGGCAACGATTCCCTGAAAGGGAAGCGGCGCATAGCCAGCAGCCTGAAAACGAAGGTGCGCAACACCTTCAACGTGTCCATCGCCGAGGTGCGCAACCAGGATTCCCTGACCCGGCTGTCGCTGGCCGTGGTTTCGGTGAGCAACAGCGAGCGGCACCTGCAAAGCCGGCTCGACAAGTGCCTGGCCATGATGGAAGCCGTGTGTCCCGAAGAGATGACGTACAGCGATATTGAATTTTTCGCCGCCGAATAGGCGCGACGGGCCCTTCGCCTGCTGGCTGCGTCAAACGTCGCCACCCGGATCGGTCACGTACCAAAGAGTACGTTCCCTCCCGGTTGTCTTGTTTTCCTTGCCAGCAAACGAAAATCCCGCCGCGCTAAAGACAGGTGCCCCCCTTGGAGCAACGTCGCCCCCATTTGAAAAGTTTGGGGGGGAGGGGTCCGGGGAGGGAGACCCTTTTCAAAGGGTTCCCTCCCCGGCACTTCCCCTGAAAACGCTCCCCGCAGGAACCCCACCATGACAGACACCGCAGCCAGCATAGCAGCCATCCTCCGTGCAGAGGACGACATCCTCGTGGCCAGCCACGCCAACCCGGATGGTGACGCCATCGGGTCTGTGGCGGCGCTGGCGCACATGCTGCGCACGCTGGGCAAGCGGTTTCGGCTGTACAACACCAGCGGGGTGCCGCACCAGTACGGCTGGGTGGACATGGGCGGCCCGGTGGCGCGCACCTTGGCGGAGCTTGGCGACTTCACGCCGCGCCTGGCGGTAATCCTGGACTGCGGCGACGCGCACCGCGTGGGCGGCGACCTGCAGACAAAACTGCCGGAGTTGCGCAGCGTGAACATCGACCATCACCTGGGCAATCCCCTGTTCGGCACGGCGGGCAACTGGGTGGAGCCGCACCTGGCGGCAACCTGCCAGATGGCGGGCATTCTCGCGCGCGAACTGG
Organism: Nitratidesulfovibrio sp. HK-II; assembly: GCF_003402415.2. Classification (NCBI taxonomy): domain Bacteria; kingdom Pseudomonadati; phylum Thermodesulfobacteriota; class Desulfovibrionia; order Desulfovibrionales; family Desulfovibrionaceae; genus Nitratidesulfovibrio; species Nitratidesulfovibrio sp. HK-II. The sequence continues at coordinate 597,030 of NZ_AP036014.1, read as the reverse complement.
GCGTACCGCTTTCCGGCCCGCTGGGCGAGGCGGTGTACCTTGGCCTGTGCACGGACACCGGCAACTTCTGCTACGGCAGCACCAGCGGAGACGTACTGGAACTGGCGGCCGAGATCGTGCGGCTGGGGCTGAAGCCCGGCCTGTTCCACGACCGGCTGGAAAACAACTGGTCCATCGGCCGCATGCGGCTGTGGGGCGCGCTGATGCAGGGCATAGAGCTGCAGTGCGGCGGCGCGGTGGCGGTGTCGGTGATTACCGACGACATGTTCGCCCTGCACGGGGCGGACAAAGACGACCTGGAAGGATATGCCTCGCAACTGCGCCGCCTTGCCGGGGTGCGGGTTTCGCTGATGGTGCGCGGCGACGGCGCTGGCCGCAGCAAGATCAGCCTGCGGTCCAGCGGCACGGATGACGTGCGCGTGGTGGCGGCGGCCTTTGGCGGCGGCGGGCACCGCAACGCGGCCGGGGCGGAACTGGACATGGAACCGCACGCGGCCGCGCGCGCCGTGCTGGCGGCCATTCCCGCGCAGCTTGCGCCCTGCGGCAAAGAGGCATAAGGTATATGGCTGTCCTGCCAGCGCAGCAGCACGGCCTTCTGGTGCTGAACAAGCCCAAGGGTCCTTCCTCGGCGCAATGCATCGCCAAGGTGAAGCGGCTCGGCCAGAAGAAGATCGGACACGCGGGCACCCTCGACCCCATGGCGAGGGGGGTGCTCCTTGTGCTGTTGGGGCATGCGACCAAGATTTCCGGCCACCTGATGGCCGACGGCGAAAAGGTGTACCTTGCCACCCTTCGCCTTGGAACCACCACCGACACGTGGGACGCGGAAGGCAGCGTGACGGCCACCGCCCCCTGCGACCACGTGACCCCCGACGACATCCGGGGCGTGGTGGAAAGCTGGCTGGGCAGCACCGAGCAAGAGGTGCCGCCCTACTCCGCCGCCAAGCATCAGGGACAGCCCCTCTACAAGCTGTCCCGGGCAGGGCGCGAGACGCCGGTAAAGACGAAGACCGTCGAAATTTCGCGGGCACAGGTCGTATCGTGCGACCTGCCGTTCGCGACCTTCCGGGTAACGTGCAGTTCCGGCACCTACATACGGTCCCTGGCCCACAGCTTGGGGATGCGTTTAGGGTGCGGCGCAATGCTGACGGAACTCACCCGGGAGTACAGTCACCCGTTCGGCCTTGACGAGGCGCACGAGCTTGATGCCGTGCTCGCCGAGCCCGAGCGGTTGCCGGAGCGGGTCATACCCGTGACGCGCGCCCTGCCCCACTGGCCCAAGCTGCGCATAGACGCGGCGCAGGAAGCAGGGGTGCGCAACGGAATGACCGTGCCGTACATTCCCGAGGCCATGGCGGCATTGCCGTTCGCCGAGGGTCTGAAGGCCATCATGCTCGCTCCGGACGACACGCCCGTGGCCCTGGCCGAGACGCGCATCGTGAACGCGCAGCCGGTCTGGACCGTGCTTCGGGGACTGTGGAGTCAATAACATCCACTTTGGAGGATACAGCTGTGGTCATGGACGTCGATCAGAAGAAGAGCATCATTGATGTGCACGCCAAGCATGAAGGCGACACCGGCTCGCCCGAAGTGCAGGTTGCCCTGCTCACCGCCCGCATCGAACAGCTCACCGGGCACTTCAAGACGCACAAGAAGGACTTTCACTCGCGTACCGGCCTGCTGAAGATGGTCGGTCAGCGTCGCAAGCTCCTCAAGTACCTGAAGGCCAAGGACGTTCAGCGCTACCGTGCGCTGATCGAAAAGCTCGGCCTCAGAAAGTAATCCGCCATCGGCAGGGCCCGCCGTCGCGTGACGGCGGGCCCTGCGCGATGCGCATGGGCGCCGAGTCGCCCCCAACACGCAGCGTGAAGGGGGGTCCGGGAAGAGCGCCATGCCGGAAGCCGCAACCGTCGGCTCCGGCCTCTCCATGACGCACCCGACTGAAACGTCATGGACGCGGCATGGCCTTCTCCCCGGAATCCCCTTCGCTGAACCGAAGAGGTACGCAACAATGCAGAGCGTTTTCAACGCTACCCGCGTCTCCGCCATGGTTGGCGGAAAAGAAATCATCCTTGAGACCGGCCGCCTCGCCAACCAGGCGCACGGCGCGGTCTGGGTGCAGTGCGGCGGCACCGTGGTGCTGGTCACCGCGTGCACCCAGCCCATGGAACGCGACATGGGCTTTTTCCCGCTGACCGTGGACTACTCCGAAAAGATGTACGCCGCCGGCCGCATCCCCGGCAGCTTCTTCCGCCGCGAAATCGGCCGCCCCAGCGAACGCGAGACCCTGGTTTCGCGCCTCATCGACCGCCCGGTGCGCCCCCTGTTCACCAAGGGCTTCCGCGATGAAGTGCAGATTCTCGCCAACGTCATTTCCGCCGACCAGGAAAACGACAGCGATGTGCTGGCCCTTACCGGCGCCTCGGCCGCGCTGTCCATCTCGCCCATTCCCTTCGAGGGTCCGGTGGCGGGTGCGCGCATTGGCCGCGTGAACGGCGAATTCGTGCTGAATCCCACCCTGAAGGAAATGGAAGCCAGCGACCTCGCCATCGTCATCGCCGCCTCGCGCGATTCCGTGGTGATGGTGGAAGGCGAGGCCCAGTTCGTGCCCGAGGACGTCATCGTGGCCGCCCTGGAATGGGCCCACAAGGAAATCCAGCCCCTCATCGACGCCCAGCTCAAGCTGGTGGAACTGGTGGGCAAGGCCAAGATGACCGTGACGCCCCCGGTGGAAAACACCGCCCTCAAGGCCCGCGTCGAGGAACTGGCCACCGCCGAACTGGAAGTCGCCCTGCGCATCCCCGAAAAGATGGCCCGCAAGGACGCCCGCAAGGCCGTCAAGGAAAAGGTTCTCGAAGCCCTGCTGGCCGACCCGGCCCTGGCCGAAAACCCCAACCTTGGCCGCGAAGTGGGCGACATGCTGAGCGGGCTGGAAAAGGTGCTGGTGCGCCGCCGCATCCTGAAGGAAGGCACCCGCATCGACGGCCGCGACACCAAGACCGTGCGCCCCATCCTGATCGAAGCGGGCCTGCTGCCCCGCGCCCACGGTTCCGCCCTGTTCGCGCGCGGCGAAACCAAGTCGCTGGTGGTTGCCACCCTTGGCAGCTCCACCGACAGCCAGCGCATGGATTCGCTGGTGGGCGACGTGACCAAGAAGTTCATGCTGCACTACAACTTCCCCGCCTACTCGGTAGGCGAAGTGAAGATGTCGCGCGTGTCCCGCCGCGAAATCGGCCACGGCGCGCTTGCCGAAAAGGCTCTGAAGCCGGTGCTGCCCGTTGACGATTCCTTCCCCTTCACCCTGCGCGTGGTGGCGGAAACCATGGAATCCAACGGTTCCTCGTCCATGGCCGCCGTGTGCGGCGGCAGCCTTTCGCTGATGGACGCGGGCGTGCCCGTCACCGCCCCGGTGGCCGGCGTGGCCATGGGCCTGATCAAGGAAGAGGGCGAGTACCTGGTGCTCACCGACATCCTTGGCGATGAAGACGCCCTCGGCGACATGGACTTCAAGATCGCGGGCACCGCCGAAGGCATCACCGCCGTCCAGATGGACATCAAGATCACCGGCCTGCCCACCGACGTCATGGCCCGCGCCATGGCCCAGGCCCGCGAAGCGCGCCTGCACATCCTGGCCGAAATGGCCAAGGTGCTGGAAGCCCCGCGTACCGAACTTTCCAAGTACGCGCCGCAGCATGCCGAGGTGTTCGTCAACCCCGACGTCATCCGCGTCATCATCGGCCCCGGCGGCAAGAACATCAAGGCCATCACCGCCGCCACCGGCGCGTCCATCGACATCGAGGACAGCGGCAAGGTCTCCATCTTCGCGCCCACCTTCGAGGCCATGGAAATGGCCCGCGAAATGGTGCAGTACTACGACCAGCGCGCGGACCTGGGCAAGAACTACGTGGGCAAGGTGCGCAAGGTGCTGGAAATCGGCGCCATCGTCGAAATCCTGCCCAACCTCGAAGCCCTGGTGCACATCTCGCAACTGGACACCAACCGCGTGGAACAGGCGGGCGACGTGGCGCGCCTTGGCGAAGACATGACCGTGAAGGTCATCGAGATCAATGGCGACCGCATCCGCGCCAGCCGCAAGGCCGTGCTGCTGGAAGAACAGGGCATCGAATGGAACCCCGAAGACACCGCCCGCCCCTCCGGCCCGCCGCGTGATCGGGGTGATCGCGGTGGCCGTGGTGACCGGGGCGGCGACCGCCGTGGCGGCGATCGCGGTGGCCGTGGCGGCGACCGTGGCCGTGGCGGCGACCGCCGCTAGGCGCACGCCGCAACACAGCGCACTAGTAACGGGCGCGGGGATTTCCCCGCGCCCGTTTTTCATTGCCGCGCCGCGCGGCCCCGGCGGGGGGAACGCCCGCACGCCCGGCGGTTTGGCATCAATGGTCGCAGGTATTCGCCCCAAGCTCCAACCTGTTGCCGAACCATGCCGCCACGAGGTCTGCCGGTTCCGCGGCGGAAGCGCCCACCAGCACCTGCACGCCCCGCTCCTCCAGCAGTTGGCGCGCCCGTGCTCCCATACCCCCGGCGATGACCAGCCGGGTTCCCGTGTCCGCGATCCATGCGGGCAGCACGCCCGGCTCGTGCGGCGGCGGCGTCAGCAGTTCCTGCCCCATCACGGTGCCGTTGCCGGGGTCCACGGTCAGCACGGCAAACTGCTCGCAATGGCCGAAATGCTGGCACAGCCTGCCCGCCGCCAGCGGTATGGCGATCTTCATGTCTGATGCTCCTTGCGGCGCTGGGCCGCCGTTGTCCTTGGCGGGGATTTCCGATGCGGAACGGTCTGGCGTTGCCGAATCGCCAGACGGGCATACCGCCCCGGCGGCCTGCACCACCGGCAAAAAGGCCCGCAGCACCGGGTGTGCCGGTTCCTGCCCGGCGGGCAAGTCCGTCTCCAGCAGGCTGCGCCCGGCATCCCCGGCGCTGGTAAGATCGGGGTGCAGGGGAATGCTGCCCAGAAACGGCACGCCGGTCTCTTCGGCCAGTTGTTGGCCGCCCCCGGCGGGGAACAGCGGGGTCAGTTCGCCGCATTTGGGGCACACGTAGCCGCCCATGTTCTCGACGATGCCCAGAATGGGGTTGCCCAACTGGCGGCAAAACCCCACGGACCGCCGCACGTCGTCCACCGCCACGCCCTGGGGAGTGGTGACGATGACCGCGTGTGCGTCCGGCCCCAGCAGTTGCAGCACCGAAAGCGGTTCGTCCCCGGTGCCGGGAGGGCAGTCCACCACCAGCACGTCCAGGTCGCCCCAGCGCACATCCACCAGGAACTGGCGCACCATGCCCATCTTCACCGGGCCGCGCCAGATGACCGGCACTTCCGGGTCGGGCAGAAAGAACCCCAGCGACATCACCCGCAGGTTCGGTCCACCGCTCACCGGCGCCATCCAGCCTTCTCCCGCCACGGGCCGGGCCCTGCCAAGACCCAGCATGCGCGGCACGCTGGGCCCGTGCACGTCCACGTCCAGCAGGCCCACCTTGCGCCCGGTGCGGGCAAGCCCCACGGCCAGGTTCACGGCCACGGTGCTTTTGCCCACGCCGCCCTTGCCGCTCAACACCACCAGCTTCGCGCCCACTCGCCCGGCCATGCACACGGGCGTCTCCGTACCGTCGCCCGGCCCGGCGACATCATGCCCGGCATGATCACCATGCCCGCCGCAGCCCGCTCCGGTGCAGCCCCCGGTGACCTCCACGTGCTGTTCGCCGCCGCAACCGGCCCCGCCGCAACCGCAGCGGGGCTCCTGTTCGTGCGTGTCCGTCCCCATGGCTACCAGTGCCCTTCCCGGTCCGGCTCCGCCGCCGGGGCCAGATTGCCGTCCGTCAGGGCCTTCAGGGCCTGACGCGCGGTGGCGTGCGTTGAAAGATAGATGGCGATGCCGCCCCGGCGCAGCGCGCTGAAGGCCTTGGGTCCCACGTGGCCGGTGATCACGGCTTCGGCCCCGGCGTCGGCGGCGGCCTGCGCGGCCTGGATGCCCGCGCCCTGGGCCAGCGACATGTTGGAGGCCGCATCCAGCCTGCGCACCGCCCCCGTGGCCGTATCGCACAACAGATAGCCCTGCGCGCGCCCGAAGCGCGGGTCCAGACGGGCATCGAGAAGCGCGTCGCCCCCTGCCGAGCTGGGCGGGGCGCCCGGCACGGCATCCTGCACGGTGATGAGAACCTGCATGAAATCAGTCTCCTGTGTTGCGACGCCGCCGCCGAATGCAGGCGGTGTCCGTTGTGTTGCATGGGCCGCCGCGCCGTGCACCGACGCCTCTTGCCCGGTGCGGGCGGCATCCGGGCATGGCAAGTGCGTCCGGCCTGCCCCTGGCAAGGGCGGACAGCACGTCCGCCTCGCTGCCCGAAAGCCACGGCAGGACGGCGATCCCGGCCATCTCAACGGCGCTCCGCCAACATGGGCGAATGCCCCCGCACACCAACAGGGAAACCCCATGGCGCGACAGAACGTCGATGAGCGGCGTGGGACCGCCATCCGGCACGGAGAGGACGGTCCGTTCCATCGGAACGCCGCCGGTCATGCGCACGCAACGCAGTTCGGCGGCCGTCTCCAGCAGCGTGGCAAGGCGATCCTCGTAGCAGGCAAGGCAGACATGGGCATTCATGGTGTCCCCACGGCGCGGCGGCCGTGCCCCCATCAAGCATGCATGATGCCATTCGGAAACATGATGCAATCACAGTGTGTTGTATGAAAGCTCTCCCTCGACGCACCCGGTAAACCCCACAATATGGACGCAAAACACGCCTGCAATGAAAAACGGGCGCATTTCGCGCCCGTCTTTGGCCCGGCGGTGGCGGCGCGGCAGACCGCATCCACCCGCAACCCCCCGGAATCATCTATCAACAATCTGCAAGGCATCCTGTTCCTGCTCTTCTGGCGGGCTGCTGCCTCAATCCGCCCCGCTGCCCTTCAGGATGCGACGCAAGGTGTCCTTGGAGATATCCAGTTCGCGGCAGGCGGCCATCACCCGTCCGCCATGCCGCCGCAGGGCCTCGCGCGCTGCGTCCAGCTTGGCGGCGGCCATGGTGCGCGGACTGCCGGACACGGCCTGGGCTGGCGCGGGCTGTGCGCCCCACCACGGCGTCTTGGGTTGCGCTCCGGCGGAGCCGGATTCCCCGGTTTGGCCCGCCTGGCCGGAGGGCCGCAACGTCTGCGCGCCCAACAGGTATTCCGGCAGATGTTCCAGCTGGATGAACCCGCGCTGGCACAGGATGAACGCGTACTCGACGATGTTCTCCATCTCGCGCACGTTGCCGGGAAAGGGGTAGCGCAGCAGCAGGTGCAGCACGTCCTCGGACACGCCCTCGATCTCCTTGCCGTGCAGCAGGTTGCGTTGCGCCACGAAGTGATCGAGCAGCAGGGGAATGTCCTCTGGCCGCTCGCGCAGGGGGGGCAGGCGCAGCATGACCACGTTGAGCCGGTAGTACAGGTCGCTGCGGAAGCCCCCCTCGCCCGCCAGGCGTTCCAGGTCGCGGTTGGTGGCGGCGATGACCCGCGCGGGCGCGGCCTGGGGCCGTACCCCGCCCAGCGGCTCGTACACCTTCTCCTGCAGCACCCGCAGCAGTTTCACCTGCAATGGCAACGGCATGTCGCCGATTTCGTCGAGAAAGATGGTGCCGTCGTCCGCCAGGGCGAAGCGGCCCGGCTTGTCGCGCCGCGCGTCGGTAAACGCCCCGGCCTTGTAGCCGAACAGTTCCGATTCCAGCAGGTGCTCCGGCAGGGCCCCGCAGTTCACCCCCACGAAGGGCCTGCCCCGCCGTGGGCTCAGGTTGTGGATGGCCCGCGCGAACAGTTCCTTGCCGGTGCCCGATTCGCCCAGCACCAGCACAGGCGCGTCGCTGGCCGCCACCTGCGGCAGGATGCCCAGCAGGCGGATCATGGCCGCGCTGCGGGTGACGATGTCCTCCACCGTGTGCTGCCCGTCCAGTTGCTTGCGCATCAGATGCAGGGCGGACAGGTCGCGAAAGGTCTCCACCCCCCCCATCAGCCTGCCGCGCCGGTCGCGCAGGGGCGCGCCGCTGATGCTCACGGGCACCTTGCGGCCGTCAGGGCGCAGGATGAACACCGACCGGTTGCCCAGCGGCATGTCCTGCTCGATGCACGCCCGCAGCACGCAGGCCCCGTCGCAAATGCTGGAATGGAACACGTCGCGGCAGCGCCTGCCCAGGGCCTCGTGCGCGGGCACCCCGGTGATCTCGGCCGCAGCCCGGTTGAACGAGGTGATGCGCCAGTCGAGGTCCACGGTGAACACACCGTCGGCCACGCTTTCCATGATGGTTTCGCAGGATATGTCACGCGGCAGGGCCATGGTCCCTTCCTTCTCCCGCCAGACGGCGTCGGGGTGAGCAGCGTCGGTGAGCAGCCTCAAGGTGGACGATACCGCGCAATCCGGCATCGCCATGTATGCAAGCACTCACGTATCACGCGGGCGCATTTCGCGCCCGTTTTTTCTCCACTCTTTTCCGCGACTGTCTAATCGCCCGGCATCATTGGCTGGAACTGGCTGGAACGGTTCGTGCTCACCGGCTGGCGTGGCTCGCATGGCCACTGTTTCACCTGCAACCAGGAGGCGCATATGCCTGGCATGAACGGAACAGGCCCCATGGGGCGCGGCCCCGGCACCGGACGCGGCATGGGCCGCTGCGGCGCGGCGAGGGCGCGGCACGGACAGGAAGGCCCGCCAACGGTTGATGCCGCCAACGCCGAAGCTTCCGCCCTGGACGAACTGGCCGCCAACCTCGGCAACGTGCTGGACACGGCGCGGGACGTCATTGACGCCCTGCGACCGGGCGCTGGGCCGGGCTCCGGCAGGGGCTTCGGCAAGGGGCCCGGTCAGGGACGCGGCCTGGGGCGGGGCCAGGGGCGCGGCGCCGGATTCGGGCGCGGGCGCGGACGCGGCCCCGCCATTCCACCCGCCACCGGCGACGTCCAGTAACGGCCCGGAATCGAACAGGCCGCCCGGGAAACGCCGTCCCCGGCGGCCTGCATGTCTGCGAAACGGCGATGGAGGCCGCATGAAACTGGCCATTGCCAGCGGCAAGGGGGGCACGGGCAAAACCACCGTGGCCGTGAACCTTGCCGCCCTGCTTGCCGCGCGCGGGCACTGCGTGTCGCTTGCCGACTGCGACGTGGAGGAGCCCAACGCGCATCTTTTCCTGCCCGTGGAATGGAAAACGCGGGAAAACTGCACCCTGCCCGTGCCCAAGGTGAACGACACCCTGTGCCTTGGCGCAGCATGCCGCCGCTGCGTGGATGCCTGCCGTTTCAAGGCGCTGGCGTTCATGGGCGATGCGGTGCTGGACTTCCCGGACCTGTGCCACGGCTGCGGGCTGTGCGCCCTGGTCTGCCCCACGGGCGCCATGACCTATGCAACACGCCTGGTGGGTGAAGTGCGCGGCGGCATCGCCCGCATCCGCCCGGCCATGGGCGATGGCAAGAACGCGGAAAGCCCCGCTGGCGCGCAACCTGGCGGGAGCATGCCCACCCTGCGCTTTCGGGACGGGGTGTTGCGCATCGGCGAGGCCATGGCCACGCCGCTGATCAAGGCGGTAAAGGATGCGCCGCTCCCGGCCGCGCCCTGCGCGACGGGCCGGGCAACACCGCAACCATGCGCCATCGACATCCGAGACTGCCCGCCCGGTGTCGCCTGCGCCGCCATCAACGCCGTGCACGACGCCGACTTCATGCTGCTGGTGGCCGAACCCTCGCCGTTCGGGCTGCACGACCTGCGTCTGGCCGTGGCGCTCGCGCGGCACCTGGGCCTGCCGCACGCCGTTGCGCTGAACAGGGATGGGATGGGGGCCGGGATGGGCCAGCCCGGCACGGGGCAGGCCCAGGCCGACCCCGTGCGCGACTGGACCACCCGCGAAGGCGTTCCCCTGCTGGGAGTCATCCCTTTCAGCCGCGCTGCGGCGGAATGCGGGGCCTCCGGCAGCCTGGTGCATGACGCCGCCCCCGAGGTCCGTGCCGCCTATACCCGGCTGGCCGACGCCATTGAGGGCATGGCCCGTGAAAAAGAGGAGTCACGCCGCCCGCGGGGACGCACGGAACCTGCCGGAAACACCACGGCCACCAACGGCGCCAAGGAGCGTACATGCGACAGATAGTGGTCCTCAGCGGAAAAGGGGGGACGGGCAAGACCAGCGTCACGGCGGCACTGGCGGCCGTGGCGGCCGCACACGCCCACCCTGTCCCGGCCGGGCGGGACGACGCAGCGCCCCCGCCCGCCCTGGTGCTTGCAGACTGCGACGTGGACGCCTCCGACCTGCATCTGCTGCTGTCGCCCGTGGTGCGTGAACGGCACGACTTCCACAGCGGGGTGGTGGCCCGCATCGACCCGGCCCGCTGCACGCGCTGCGGCGTCTGCACCACGGCTTGCCGCTATGGTGCGCTGCACGCGCCGCCGTGCGTCGCGCGCGAAATGTGCGAAGGTTGCGGCGCGTGCGCCCACGTCTGCCCGGAGGGGGCCGTGGTGCTGGACGAACGGCACTGCGGCGAATGGTACGTTTCCGACACCCGCCTCGGCCCCATGGTGCATGCGGCCCTCGGCATCGGCGAGGAAAATTCCGGCAAGCTCGTGAGCATGGTGCGCACCCGGGCTCGCGAAATCGCGGAGGCACGTGGGGCGGACACCGTGCTCATCGACGGTTCGCCGGGGGTGGGCTGCCCGGTCATCGCCTCGCTGGCCGGGGCGGACACGGCGCTGCTGGTGACGGAGCCCACGGTCTCCGCCCTGCACGACCTGGAGCGGGTGCATGCCCTTACCCGGCATTTCGGCGTCCGCGCCGCCGTGCTGCTGAACAAGGCGGACATCCACCCGGGCATGGCACGCCACATCGAGGCATTCTGCCACGACCATGCGTTGCCCCTGCTCGGCAGCCTGCCCCACTCGCCCGTGTTCATGGCCGCGCAGTTCGCCGGGCTCTCTGTGCCGGAATTCGCGCCGCATGCCGAAGGCACGCTGTTCGAGGGCATCTGGCGCGCGCTGTTCACCCTGGCGGACGCCACCCCCGTTGCCTGATGGGGTTCGCATCACCCGAATGCACGGCCAATCGGTGAGCCATCGCGCACGCCGTGTGCGAAATGGCACGAGACGGAAAACCAACGGCGGGCGCGGCCGGATTTGATCCCGCGCGAATCCCCCCGGCATGACATGAAAACCTGCGGTTCCGGCACGGGGCCGCAGGTTTCTCCTCCCCTTCACCTATCCCGCGATTGACAGAAAACGCACGGCGGCGCTATATTTCCACTCTCTGTTTTTCTAAAGATATTCGCGACCTGCGCACAGGACGACGAGCCCATGGCACAGCCCGCTCCAAGCGGCCGCCATGACAGCCCACCGCCCGGGGGAATGCAGCGGGGACCGGCACAGCGAGGTTCGTGATGCATGACGATGTCGAACATTTGCTGAAACGGCACCAGGCCGCCATGGAACGCCACGAGCGCGCCATGCTCGAGGCCGAACGCAAACGCCGCCACGACGAGGAACGCCTGGACCAGGCCTACGCGGCCCTGCGCCAGCGCCTTGCCGCACAGCCGGACCCCGACGCCGGGGACGTGGTGTTGCCGCCCCCGCCCGGCATGGCCGGGCCCTCGCAGGGCACCCTTGGCGGCCTGCTGGGCAGCCTGCGCGCGCTGCTGTTCTGATTCCGCGCCCGCCGCAAACGAAACGTCACCACCGGAATGCCCGATGGTGACGTTCTGCATTTGTCCCATGAAACTGCGGAAAGGGGAGTGCGCCTGCCCCCCGGCGGCGCGGGCGCCCCGGCGGCAGCCCCCTCGCGCCGCCGCTGGCCGCGCGGGCTATCGCCCCCGCAACTGGCGCTTGTCGCCCACGCGGATGGTCACGCGCTCCTTGTCGAAGTATTCCAGCAGCGGGATCACGTACTTGCGCGAAAGGCCGCCGGACAGTTCCTTGAAGCCCGCAGGATCGAGGTCGTCGTGGGTGTCGAACCACGCGGCCACGCGGGCCTTCAGGTCGGCCATCACCGGGCCGGGATAGTACAGGCCGTCCTTCACCTTCACCAGTTCCCCGGCGTCCTGCAGCAGCTTGAACACCGCCGCCGCCTCCTTGAACTCCAGCCCCAGCGGGTCCAGCACGTCCTTGACGTTGGGCGGGCTGCTGCCCCCCTCGGCATAGGCGGCGCGTATCGTGGCGCGCAGCCCTTCCTGGTCCGAGGCCAGCGACACCTTGTGCCCCGGCAGGCGCAGCACGTCGCCTTCGGCCACCAGTTCGCCCGACTTCAGCAAGCGCTCCACGATGAAATGCACCAGCTTGGGGTGCAGCCCCCGGCCCCACCCGGCGGACAACGCGCCGCGCGCCATGCCGGGCTTGAGCGGTTCGCGGGCGTGAAATTCCGCCGCGCGGGCAAGGCAGCCCGCCGCCAGGCGGCGCACCGTTTCCGCGTCCACGTAGGCACGTTCCTCGCGGTCGAAGCAGAATACCTGCCCCTTGGCCCCCAGGGATTGCAGGGCCTTGTCCAGCCGTTTGGACTCCAGGTTGGTCAGCACCGAAAGCTGGGCGAAGCGCGCTCCGGCCGACCCGGCCAGCCGCAGCAGGGACTGGGTGGCCGTCTCCTGCGTGGCGGCTTCACCGGCCTCGTGAACATCGGGCAGCCCCTCCAGCAGGGCCAGCCTGTCCGCGAAATCAGGGTCGCGACGGCGCAGGTCCAGCCCCAGCGGGTGCAGCACCGCCCCCCCCGCCACCGTGCGCAGCGGCGAGAACGAGCGCACCACGCAGCGGTCGCCCGCAACGCCCACCATGGGCTCGCTGAAGCGCACCTCGCACAGGGCGGTTTCTCCGGGGGCCAGCTTGTCCCGGTCGGGGAAGTAGAGCCGGGCCAGCACCTCTCGCGCGCCGTGGTGAAAGTGCACTTCGGTGCGGTTCTTCAGCGGGGTGGGCGCGGAGGACAGGCAGGTCAGCCGGGTCATCCAGCGCAGGGACGGGAACAGCGTGCCGGGGTGGGCCAGCACGTCGCCGCGCTGCACCTCGTCCACGTCCAGCCCCTGCACGTTGACGGCGGTGCGCCGCCCTGCCGGTGCCACGTCCACCGGGCCGCCGTGGCTTTGCAGCCCGCGCACCTTCGTCGCCGTGCCGCCGGGGTACAGCAGCACCTCGTCGCCCACCTTCACGCTGCCGGAGATCATGGTGCCGGTGACCACCGTGCCATGCCCCTTCATGGTGAACACGCGGTCCACGGGCAGGCGGAACAGGTCGCTGCGGCGCACCGGCCGCAGTTCGCGCTCCAGCGTCACCAGATGTTCGCGCAATGCGTCCAGGCCGTGCCCGGTGGTTGACGACACCGGAAAGATGGGCGCGCCCTCCAGGAACGTCCCGGCCAGGAACCCGGCCACGTCGTCGCGCGCCAGTTCCAGCCAGTCCGCGTCCACCATGTCCACCTTGGTCAGGGCCACCAGCCCGTGCCGGATGCCCAGCAGCGAACAGATTTCCAGGTGCTCGCGGGTCTGGGGCATCACCCCTTCGTCCGCCGCGATGACCAGCATGACGAAGTCGATGCCCGATGCCCCGGCCACCATGTTCTTGACGAAGCGCTCGTGCCCCGGCACGTCCACGATGCCCAACCGACCGCCTTCAGCCCCGGCGCCCGGCAGGTCGCAGAACGCGAAGCCGAGCTCGATGGTGATGCCCCGGCGCTTTTCCTCTTCCAGCCGGTCGCAGTCGATGCCGGTCAGCGCGCGGACCAGCGAGGTCTTGCCGTGGTCGATATGTCCTGCGGTGCCCATGACGACAGGCATGCGTGTACTCCTGCGGTCGCGCGCGGGCGCGGCCTGTTCTGGTATGTGCCGGGCGGAGAATCCTGTCTTTGCGCCGACAGCCGGGAGCTTTCTTGCTCGCCTCCGGCGGGCAGGGGACGATGTCCCCTGCACCCCTTCCATATTTCTGGTCGGGGCCGGGAGTTGGCGGGCGGCGGATGCCCGGCGAACGAAACGCGACGGCTGGCAGCCGCGCACCTCACTTGCCTTGCATCGTCATGTGGTTGTAGGCAAAAAGCAGCACGGACTCAAGATGGCCAGGCGGCGGGCACGCCTGCAACACGCCGCGCCCCCTGACGAAACGACGAAAATGCGCCCGTCTTGAACCAACGGTAGCCCCGCACGGCACCCCGCGCAGGCTTCCGGCACGGCCGCCCCCGCCAGCCCCCAAGGAGCACCCATGGAAACGCTGTCCCTGCGCACCACCACGCGCGAACAATTGCTGGATGTGACTGAAGAACTTCAGGAACTGGTGGCCCGCAAGGGCTGGACCGACGGCGCGCTGGTGCTGTTCTGCCCGCACACCACCGGCGCGGTGACCGTGAACGAGGCGGCCGACCCGGACGTGGCCCGCGACATCGCCGTGAACATGGGAACGCTTGTCCCCCGGCGCGGCGACTACCGCCACGCCGAGGGCAACAGCGACGCGCACATCAAGACCAGCCTGTTCGGGCCGTCGCTGCTGCTCATCGTGGATGGCGGGCGGGTGCGCCTGGGCACATGGCAGGGGGTGTACTTCTGCGAATTCGACGGCCCGCGCGACCGCAAGCTGTGGGTGCAGTGGCTGCCGGGGTAGCCGCGCCAACCGGACGGGTCACTCTTCCTTCAGCTCCCGCGTCATCAGTTCGCGCACCGCGTCGTGCGGGTTCGCGCCGTCGTGCAGCACGCTGTACATGGCGTCGGTGATGGGCATGTCCACGCCCATGGCGGCGGCAAGGTCGTGCACGGCTTCGGTGGTCTTCACCCCTTCGGCCACCATGCGCATCTCGGCCACGATGTCGGCCAGCGCGCGCCCCTCGGCCAGGCGCAGCCCCACCTGTCGGTTGCGCGAAAGATCCCCGGTGCAGGTCAGCACCAGATCGCCCAGGCCGGAAAGCCCCATGAAGGTGGATGCCCGCGCCCCCAGCGCCTCGCCCAGGCGCGACATTTCCGCCAGCCCGCGCGTGATCAGCCCGGCCCGCGCGTTGCTGCCAAAGCCGAGGCCGTCGGACAGCCCGGCGGCGATGGCGATGACGTTCTTCACCGCGCCGCCAAGCTCCACCCCGCGCACGTCGGTGCTGGAATAGGTGCGGAAGCCGGGGGTGGAAAACACCTCGCGCAGCCGCGCGCCCAGGTCCGGGTCCACGCAGCCCAGCACCACGGCCGTGGGCAGGTTGCGCACCACCTCCGCCGCGAAGGACGGCCCGGAAAGCACCGCGTAGCGCGGGTCCAGCCCGGCCAGTTCCTCCTCCACCATCTCGGCGATGGTGCGCATGCTCCCCGTCTCCACGCCCTTGCTGGCGCTGACGAACACCACCTCGCGCGGCAGCAGCGGCCGCAGGGTGCGCAACACGCCGCGCACCTGCTGGCAGGGCACCACGGAAAGCACCACGCCCGCGCCGTCCAGCGCGGGCTGGGCCGTCACGTGCGCACGCACGCCCGGATGCAGGGCCAGCCCCGCGAGGTAGCGCGGGTTCTCGTGGCGCACGTTGATGGCCTCGGCCACCTCGGCGTCACGCAGCAGCAGCCGCGTGTCGTAGCCCTTGCCCGCCAGCAGGTGGGCCAGGGCCGTGCCCCAACTGCCGCCCCCGATGACGGCGATGCGCATGGCGTCGCTGGTCATATGCGTTGCTCCATGGCCGGTATGGCGCGCTGTGTGTCTTGCATTCCGCAAGGATATGGCAAAGCGGGGCGTGGTTCAAGGCGGCGTGCGCCGCGCGCGGCAGACCACGGGCGAACACCCGCCGCATGCCGCCGGGCGACAGGGATACGGCAACCGCGTGGCGAATGCGTGACACACCATGCAAACGGGCGGCCATCCCCCTTCCCGCCGTCATCCCGATGGCAACCGGCAGCGTTGGCACCGTGCGCGGCACGGCCGCCCGCGGGTTGCGTCGGCCGGTGGGACGGGGTATCAGCGTGTGTCGAACCGCAACCGAACGAGGCCACCGCATGAGCCGTCCCGAAGAAACATCGCCCCGGTTCACCGAAACCGAGCGACGCATCCTGGCCATCGTGCAGAAGAACCTGCCCGACAGCGCCACCCCCTACGCCGACATCGCCGCCGCAGCGGACACCGATGAAGCCACCGTGCTCGACCTGTTGCGCCGCATGAAGGAAGACGGGGCCATCCGCCGCTTCGGCGCCAGCATCAAGCACCAGCGCGCCGGGTGGACCCACAACGCCATGGTGGCCTGGCGCGTCACCGAGCAGCAGGCCGAAGAGGCGGGCAAACAGGCCGCCGAGCACCCGCTGATCTCGCACGCCTACTACCGCCCCTCGTCCGCGCCGGACTGGCCGTACGAACTGTACACCATGATCCACGGCCGCCACGAAACGGAACACCTGGAAGTGATCGAACAACTGCGCCGCGAAACCGTGCTCGACGAATACGCCGTGCTCGAATCGCTGCGCGAGTTGAAAAAGACCTCCATGGTCTATTTTCCGGAGTAGGCAAAAACGTACGATCGGCTCTCGGCCTTGCCGCCTGTCCGATTCTTTTCCCCGCCCATCCAGTGAAACTGCCTTTCTTCCTTATACTCCGCGCCGTTCCTCCGGCGCGGATGGCTAGTGCGGGGGCGGTGCAAGGAATTACGATTTTTGTCCGCCGGGCAAGGCGGATCGGCATTTTTGAGCGGAACGTACTCGTGTACGTGAGCATCAAAAATGCCGAGCCAACGCAGCCCGGCGGCAAAAGGCGGATTCTGCTGGCAACGCCACCGCGGTAACCGCAGACTACGCCACCAATCTACCCCGCAAGCCACCGCACGCTTCGCCAACTACCGCCACCTCATTCGGCGACACCACGGAGAACGCAGCATGGACCACCGCTCCAAGGAACTTTTCGAACGCGCCCAGCAACTCATCCCCGGCGGGGTCAACAGCCCCGTGCGCGCCTGCCTGGGCGTGGACAGCGACCCCCTGTTCGTGGCCCACGCCAAGGGCAGCCACCTGACCACCGTGGACGGCGACACCTTCGTCGACTACGTCCAGTCCTGGGGCCCCATGCTGCTGGGCCACGCCCACCCGGCCGTCGCCAGCGCCATCCACGCCGCCGTGGACCGGGGCACCAGCTACGGCGCGCCCTGCGAGGACGAGGTGGTCCTGGCCGAAGCCGTCATCGACGCCCTGCCCGGCGTGGAAATGGTGCGCATGGTCAACTCCGGCACCGAGGCCACCATGAGCGCCCTGCGCCTTGCGCGCGGCGTCACCGGGCGCAACAAGGTGGTCAAGTTCGTGGGCTGCTACCACGGCCATGCGGACGCCTTTCTGGCCAGCGCCGGTTCGGGCGTGGCCACCCTGTCCATTCCCGGCACCCCCGGCGTGCCCGAAGCCACGGTGCGCGACACCCTGCTGGCCCCCTACAACGACCTGACCGCCGTGGCGGAACTGTTCGCCCTGCACGGCAAGGACATCGCCGCCATCATCGTGGAGCCGGTGGCGGGCAACATGGGCCTTGTCCTGCCGGCGAACGGCTTTCTGCAGGGCCTGCGCGACCTGTGCACCGAGCACGGCGCGCTGCTGATCTTCGACGAGGTGATCACCGGCTTTCGCGTGAACTACGGCGGGGCGCAGAAGCGCTTCGGCATCACGCCCGACCTGACCACCCTCGGCAAGATCATCGGCGGCGGCCTGCCCGTGGGCGCGTACGGCGGCAGGGCCGACCTGATGCGCCGCATCGCCCCCTGCGGCGAGGTGTACCAGGCGGGCACCCTGTCCGGTAACCCGCTGGCCATGGCGGCGGGCATCGCCACCCTGGCCGAGCTGAAGAAATCCGACTACGACGCGCTGGAGGCCCGCGTGGCCGCCATGGCAGGCGAACTGCAGAACATCCTGGCGGCCAAGGGCGTGCCGGTGCGAGTGAACACCCTGGCGTCGATGTTCACGGTGTTCTTCACCGACCAGCCGGTGACCGACTTCGCCAGCGCCAAGACCGCCAACGCGGCCCTGTACACCAGCTACTACAAGCAGATGCGCGACAAGGGCATCTACCTCGCCCCCTCGCCCTTCGAGGCGGCCATGGTCTCGTTCGCCCATACCGACGCGGACATCGCCGCGCTGCTGGACGCCGCCAGGGCCATCACCCTTTCGGCGTAACGCACCACGCGCCGGGCGCAACCCCGGTCCATTGCATCGACCACGGGGGTGGAGCCGAAGCCCGGCCCTGCCCCCGTTCCCCGTTGGGCAGTAGGGCCGTCGGGCCGTCGGGCCGTCGGGCCGGATGCCCCCGGATGGAACCGGATGGAACCGGGCGATTCCGGCAAGGGTCGCCCGCACGGCACCCAGCCGCCCTTCCCGAACGGCAACGGCTGAAACCTTCAGGCCGCTCCACCTCAACCCCGTCTGCCCGCCATGCCCCACACGCCCCCCCACGTATCCGCGCGGCTGCTGGCCGTCTACGCGCTGACCCCCGGCGGGGCGGCGCTGGCACGGCGCATTGCCGGGGCGCTGGGCGGGGTGCTGTACCTGCCGGAAAGGCTGTGCGAAGCGCACGTCGCAACGGCGGGCGCGGGCGGAGCGGACGCGGACGGAGTGGCGGACACATCAAGCGCCCAGCCCTTCGTCACGCTGGCGGAACTGGTGGCGCGCACCTTCCGGGAACATCCCGGCCATGTCTTCGTGGCGGCCACGGGCATCGTGGTACGCTGCATCGCCCCGCACATCGCCTCCAAGTCGCTGGACCCGTGCGTGGTGGTCTGCGACCAGCGCGGCGTGCACGCCATCAGCCTGCTGTCCGGGCATCTCGGCGGCGGCAACGACCTTGCCCTGCGGGTGGCCGCCGCCACCGGCGGCACGGCGGTCATCACCACGGCCACGGACACCGAGGGGTTGCCCTCGCTGGACCTGCTGGCCGCGCGGGCCGGGCTGTCCATGGCCGACATCGCCATGGTCCGCCACGTCAACGGCGCGCTGCTGGCCGGGGAAACGGTGTGGATATGCGACCCCGGCGACCGGCTGGGCCTGCGCGGCATTTACTCCGCGCCTGACCAGACCGAAGCGGATGCCGCAGGCGATGCCTACGGCGGCGCGTCTTCCCCCGCCCGCCCGGCCCCCATTTTCCGCTTCGTGGACGCCCCCGGCGACCTCCCGCCCGACGCCGCCACGGTGCTGGTCACCCCGCACGCCCACCTTGCCGCCCCGCGTCGCCTGGTGCTGCACCCCCGGGTGCTGCACGTGGGCGTGGGCTGCCGGCGCGGCGTGGACGGAGCGGTCATCGAATCGCGCATCCGCGAAACGCTGGCCGGGGCCAACCTTGCCCCCGCCGCCGTCGCCGCGCTGGCCTCGGCGGACCTGAAGGCCGACGAGCCGGGTCTGCTTCAGGCCGCAGCCGCGCTGGCCGCACCCCTGCATTTTTTCGACGCCGCCAGCCTTGCCGCCGTGCCGGTGCCGCATCCATCCCCCAAGGCCGCCGAAGTGCTGGGCGTGCCCGAAGTGGGCGTGGCCGAGGCCGCCGCCCTGCTGTCCGCCCGGCAATTGGGTGGAACGCCCGCCCTGCTGCTTCCCAAATCCGCCGCGAGGGGCGTCACCGTGGCTGTGGCCGCCGTGCCCGACGCCGATTCCGCCCGGCCCCGCACCCCTTTCCCACACGCATCCAGCGAGACCCCATCATGACCATCGCCCCCCTGCGCATCGTCGGGCTCGGCCCGGGCGACGCCGCCCTGCTCACTCCCCAGGCCCGCGCGGCCATCGCCGGTTCCCAGTGCATCGTCGGCTACACCCTGTACGTGGACATGGTGCCGGAAGAACTGCGCCACGGCCGCGAGGTGCTGGCCACCGGCATGATGGCCGAGGTGGAACGCTGCAATGCCGCCATCGACGCCGCGCTGGCCGGGCGCGCCACCTGCGTGGTCTGCTCCGGCGACCCCGGCGTGTACGCCATGGCCGGTCTGGTCTTCGAACTGCTGGCACAGCGCGGCCTGCCCCAACTGCCCGATCTGGCCGAACTGGCCGACGCGGTGGAGGTGGTGCCCGGCGTGCCCGCTCTGTGCGGGGCCGCCGCCCTGCTGGGCGCGCCGCTGATGCACGACTTCGCCTCGGTGAGCCTGAGCGACCTGCTGACCCCGTGGCCGGTCATCGAGCGCCGCCTGGAAGCCGCCCTTGGCGCGGATTTCGTGGTGGTCATCTACAATCCCCGCTCGCGCCGCCGGGCCGACCACCTGGAAAAGGCGCTGGCCATCGCCGCCCGCCACCGGGGACCGGAAACCCCCGTGGGCCTGGTGCGCCAGGCCTACCGGGCAGACCAGCAGGTGTCGGTGACGCCGCTTGCCGTCTTCGACCCGGCAACGGTGGACATGCTGTCCATCGTCATCATCGGCAACGGGGCCACGGGCATGGTGGGAAACCGCATGGTCACCCCGCGCGGCTACATGGATAAATATGCGCCCGATGGCGCGCGCAGGAAGGGCGAGGCAAAAAAATAACGCCGCGCCCACACAGGGGCTGCGGCGAACATCATGCAGAACCTGCTCTGATATAAGAAAAAAGGCGACCTCCATGGCTGCTTCGCCCGGAATGTTCCGGGCCGCCGCAGTTGAATCTCATGGACCGTCGCCGTCACCTTGTGTCGCACGGCACGCGCGACGCCTTCGGAATGGGACGGCGATTCCCCCTAACCCACCAGAGTTCGCGGCATTTTCCCGGCCCGTATTGACACCGCGAACGCGACCTACTACCATGGCGCTTGGGAAATCCTTAACATGCCTTGTGAAGGAGGTATTTCAGCAATGAAGAAAATGTTCCTCACTGGCGTGCTCGCGCTGGCCGTCGCCATTGCCATGCCCGCCCTTGCCGCTGCTCCGAAGGCCCCCGCCGATGGCCTGAAGATGGACAAGACCAAGCAGCCCGTGGTCTTCAACCACTCGACCCACAAGGCCGTGAAGTGTGGCGACTGCCACCATCCGGTCAACGGCAAGGAAGACTACCAGAAGTGTGCCACCGCCGGTTGCCACGACAGCATGGACAAGAAGGACAAGTCCGCCAAGGGCTACTACCACGCCATGCATGACAAGGGCACCAAGTTCAAGACCTGCGTGGGCTGCCACCTTGAAGCCGCCGGCGCCGACGCCGCCAAGAAAAAGGACCTGACGGGCTGCAAGGGCTCGAAGTGCCATAGCTAGGCGCTGCCGTCATTCTCCCGGCTTTCTGGGCCGTCCCTTCGGGGGCGGCCCTTTGCGTTTCCGGGCGGGCTGCCCCCCGCACGGCCGCCGCGCCCCGCGACACCGTGTCGTGCCGCACGCGCTTGCGCCATGCCCGCACCTGTGTGTAGTATTGATGCCTTGAAACACGCAAAGCGCCCGCCGTGGTCGCGCGGGCCTTTTTCCGGCAGGTGCGCGCGCCGCGCCGCAACCGTTACCGAAGGTTTGCCCAAGGGTCTGTCATGTCTCCCACCGACGATGCCCACCTGACGGCCGACGAGGACATCATCGAGCTTACCGACATCATCGAGAAGGGCACCGCGCCGCAAGCGCAGCCCGGATCCGATGCCGCGAGCTTCGAGAAGGAACTCGAAGACCTCTTTTCCGACGGCGGCGGTCTTGAATCGCTGAAGGGCTTCGATTCCCTCGACGCCGACATCCCGCCCCCTGTCCCTGCCGATTCCGCCGCATCCGCGCCCGACGACTCCATGGATGCGGGCCCCGGTGCGGGCCCAGGTGCAGACATGGACGCGAGCATGGACGCCGACATCGACGCCCTGCTCAACAGCATCGGCGACCTGCCGGACACTCCGGAGCCCGCGCCCGCGCCGCGTCCGGCCCCGGCTACAGCCGCCCACAACGACGCAGAGGAGGCCACCTCCATGTCCGCCAAGCCCGTCTCGTCCACGCCCTCGGCCATCACCGGACGCCCGGTCGACCCCGACGAGGAACTGCGCATGCCCGACATGACCGACGTGGACGCCCTGCTCGGCGACCTTGGCGCACCCACCGCCGCCGACCTGACGTCAGGCGGCGCGGGACGGACCATGGGCGACGACGACATCGACGACCTCATCGCCGGGCTGGACGCCAAGGCCCCGGCCACGCCTGCGGCCACCGCGCCGCCCGCTTCCACGGAGCAGGCCGCCCCGCAGAAACCCGCCGACATGGTGGACGTGGCCGACCTGGACGCCCTGCTGGAAGACATGCTGGGCTCCGGCCCCAAGGCCGCCCCCGCGCCGGAACCCGCGCCCGCCGCCCCCGAAGAACTGGACCCCTTCGAGGCCGCCCTGGCCGCCAGCGCCGCGCAGCCTTCCGTGGCCCCGCCCGACGAGCCCCCGGCCGATGGCGACCCGTTCGAGGCCGCCCTGGCGGCAGCGGCGACCGCCGCCGCCATCGCCGCGCCGGAATCGCCCAGGCCCGCGCCCAAGGCCGCGCCAGTGGCCGCAGCCGCGCACGCACCCGACGTGCCGTCCGATATTCCCATGCCCGGGGGCGCGCCTGACACACCGGATGCGCCCGTGGTCCCCGAGGCCCCCGAGTCTCCCGAGTCCCCCGAGTCCACTGACGCGCCCGATGCCGGGGACACCCCCGCCGGGTACGCCGCGCGCATCGAGGCGCTGGAAGGCTCCCTGGCTGCCCTGGCCGAGCGCAACGACGAGGAGCGCGCCGCCCGCGAGGCCCTGGAAACGCGCCTTTCGGCCATCGAATCGCTGGCCGACGCCGCGCCATCCCTGTCCGAGGACAGTCTGGCCGCGTTGCTGGAGCCCCTGCTGGCCCGCGAGGACGGCCCGTTCGCCCCGCTGCTGGAACGCGTGCGCGCCGCCCTGGTTGAAGACCTGGAGGCGCGCATCGAAGAGCATCTGGCCCCGCTGCGCGACCGCGCGGAAGCAGCCCCACAGGCCGAAGGCGTGACCCGGGCCGACCTTGACATGATGGCCGCCGACCTGCGCACCGCGCTGCTGGCCGAGACGGACAAGGCCGCGGCCTCCGCCGCCGCGCGGATCATCCGCGAGGAAATCGCCGCACTGGCAGAAGCCCTGTAGCCCGGCGGCCGCTCCCGTTCGCTGACGGCGCGCGCCCTGTCGGGCACGCTTTGGCGCGGGGCGGAACGTCTTCAGCACCATCTGCGCGGCCATCGCCAACACATCATGACACCCGCGGGGCGGGACCGGGACTTGCCGGTTCCGCCCTTTCGCGTGTCCGGAAGGCCGCACCCACGGAAAACGCCGCAACGGGCCGGGCCAGACTGGGCCAGACTGGGCCGGGCCAGGCTGGGGCAGGCTGGGCAGGACAAGACAGGCAGGACCACGGTCGGACCCGCCGGTTGGCCAAGCAAGCCCCTGTCACGGCAGGCACAGCTGCCGGAACCGGAATACCGGCCAGCGCACGGCCACGGCCGGGACCAGCCAGCCCGCGCCCGTCGAGGCCCGCCCCGGCCCCCGCGCCGGGCCTCGACGGGCGCGGGCCGCAATGCTATAGACGCCTGAAAAAAGAGGGATGGCTTACCGGTTATTCCTCTTTCACCCGTCCGGTCTTCGTCCGCCGTGGTCGAGACCATTCCCCCACGGGCGGGTTTTCCCTTTTCCCGGCCGCGCCCGCCGCGCGAGCGCCCAAAGGACCGCAGATGGACAAGATTCGCAAGGAAGCCCTGCAGGTGACCAAGGAAATCGTGGTCAAATTCATCGAAACCCAGCGGGTTTCCCCGGCGAGCCTGGGCGAGGTGTTCCCCTCCATCTACCGCGTGGTGCTGGAATCCATCGCCACCGACGGCGCGCGCGACGGCCAGCCCCCCGTGGCCCCCGCGCCCTCCACGGGCGCGGAGCGGGAGTAGCCGCGCATGCACCGCACCGCCGCCACCTGCCAAGGCGCCCCCGCCGCCGACAGTTCCGCGCCCGCCGGAAACGCCGCACAGGACGCCCCCCGCGCGCCCGACCCGTGCGGGCACGCCCGCAGCGTTTCCGGCATGTTCGGCCGCATCGCCGACTGGTACGACCTGCTGAACCGCGTGCTCAGCGGCGGGCTGGACATGTACTGGCGGCACCGCCTGGTGCGCCACGTGACGCCCGGCCCCACCGGCCGCGTGCTGGACCTGGCGGCGGGCACCCTGGACGTTTCGCTGGAAATCATGCGCCAGCACCCCGGCGTGCGCGTGCCCGCGCTGGACTTCTGCCGCCCCATGCTGCAACGGGGGCGGGGCAAGCTGTTCGGCGAAACGGCGCGCGCCATCTGGCCCGTCACGGCCGACGGACGCCGCCTGCCCCTGGCCGACGCCAGCGTGGACTGCGTGACCATCGCCTTCGGCATCCGCAACATCGTGCCCCGCGCGGAGGCCTTCGCCGAAATCCTGCGGGTGCTGGTTCCCGGCGGGCGGCTGTGCGTGCTGGAATTCGGCACCGGCAAGACCCCGGTGTGGCGCGGACTGTACAATTTCTACCTGAACCGGCTGCTGCCGCTGGTGGGCAAGGCCGTTTCCGGCGATGCCGGGGCCTACCGCTACCTGGCCGACACCATCATGGCCTTTCCCACGGCGGACGAACTGGCCGGGGAAATGACGGCGGCGGGCTTTGGCCGGGTGTTCCACCTGCCGCTGACCTCGGGCATCGTGCGCCTGCACGTGGCGGAAAAACCCCGCTCGGGCGGCGTGGACAAGCGGGCCGGTTCCGGCACGGCCGGGGCGGCCCCCTCCACCGGCAAGGCACGCGGGAAGGCAACCGTCGCGAAGCCCCAGGCAGCCCCCGTGGCGACCTTGGAAACGCCCACCACCGCCGAGCCCCCGGCCGCGCCTCCAGTCGCGGCTACGCAGGTCGCGCCCATCGCGAAATCGGACGCATCGACCACCGCGCCCGCCGTCACCGGCAAGGCCAGGGGCGGCAAGACGGCCGCCGCGCGGAGCGCGGTGCAGGCCACCCTGCCCGGCGCGGCCGCGAAGGATGCAACCAAAAAGAAACGCGCCACGGGCGGCGCGAAGGCAGGCAATAAGGCCCGCTAGCCCGGCGCGGGCGTGGCGGGCAGACAGGCATCAAGAAACGGACAGGCAGGCCGAAGGGAACGGACGGGCGAACCGGATCCGGCGTGCGTCAGGACAGGGCGCGCCGGGCCAGCCAGACCACCAGCACCCCCACGCACATGGCGGCAAGGCCCATGGCCCGCAGCACCGCCGGGGGCTGGTCGGACAGCGACCGCAACACGGGGCGCATCCGTTCGGCGAACAGGACGTAGGGAACGCTTTCGATGACGAAGGCAAGGCCTAGGGCGCAGAGCAGCGTATTCCAGTCGATGTGCATGGGGCCTTCTCACACGGGGGCCCCGCCCGTGGCAAGCCCCTGCCGCCATGGGTCGTGCGTCGGCAAGCGCAGGGGCAGGCCGCCCGCCGCATGAGGCAGGACGAGACTGAATGAGACAGGACGGGCCAGCGGGACGCGCCGGGACACGCTGGGTCACGCCGGGGCGGGGGCATGCAGGCATGCCTGCCCGGACGGCAGAAGACGACAATGAACCGGCCCGGAGCGGCATCTGGCACGCGCCAGCACGCCCCGGGCACACGATACCCATCCGAGAGAACGACATGACAACGTTTGATGCAATCGCGCGGCGCGAAACCCCCGTGGCCGTAGTGGGCCTGGGGTACGTGGGCCTGCCGCTGGCGGTGGCCCTGGCGCGCCGCTTCGACGTCATCGGCTTCGACATTTCCCAAGGCCGCGTGGACGAACTGACCGCCGGGCACGACCGTACCGGCGAGGTGGCCGACGCGGACCTTGCCGCCACCACCGCCCGCTTCACCTGCGACGGGGCCGCTCTGGCCGCCGCCGGGGTGATCATCGTGGCCGTGCCCACGCCCATCGACAGCCACCGCAACCCCGACCTGACGCCCGTGGAAAAGGCCTCCGCCACCGTGGGCCGCCACATGTCGCGCGGGTGCGTGGTGGTGTACGAATCCACGGTGTACCCCGGCGTCACCGAGGACGTCTGCGTGCCCATCCTGGAACGCGAATCGGGCCTTTCCTTCGGGCGCGACTTCACCGTGGGCTACTCCCCCGAACGCATCAACCCCGGCGACAAGGTGCACACCCTGGAAACCATCATGAAGGTGGTCTCCGGCAGCGACGCGCCCACCCTGGACCTGCTGTGCGCCCTGTACGGCAGCGTGGTCACGGCCGGGGTGCACCCCGCCGCCAGCATCAAGGTGGCCGAGGCCGCCAAGGTCATCGAGAACACCCAGCGCGACCTGAACATCGCCCTGATGAACGAACTTTCGCTGATCTTCGACCGCCTGGGCATCGACACCCTGGAGGTGCTGGAGGCGGCGGGCACCAAGTGGAACTTCCTGCCCTTCCGGCCCGGCCTGGTGGGCGGCCACTGCATCGGCGTGGATCCGTACTACCTTACCTTCAAGGCAGAGGAACTGGGCTACCACCCGCAGGTGATCCTGGCGGGCCGCCGCATCAACGACGGCATGGGCAAGCACGTGGCCGAAACCGCCATCAAGCAGATGATCAAGGCGGGCTGCCGCGTGGACGGCGCGCGGGTGGGCATCCTGGGGCTGACCTTCAAGGAGGACGTGCCCGACCTGCGCAACACCCGGGTGGTGGACGTGGTGGCCGAACTGCGCGAATACGGGGTGACGGTGCTGGTGCACGACCCCATGGCCGAGGCAGTAGAGGCGCAGCACGAGTATGGCCTGGACCTTGCCGCGCTGGAAGATTTCACGCAGCTCGACGCGCTGATCCTGGCCGTGGGGCACAAGGCGTACCGCGCCATTCCCCTGTCCGCCATGCGCGGTTGGTTCGCCACGCCCGACCGCGCCCTGCTGCTGGACCTGAAGGGCCTGCACGACGCGCGGACGGCGGAAGAGGCCGGGTTCTTCGCCTACTGGCGACTGTAACGGGGCCTCGCCACGCACATCCGGCCCCAAAGGACATCGGGACGCACATGCTAGCCAGCCAACGCCGCAAACGCCTGCCCCCCCCGCCGGACGACGCCATGTTGCGCGCGGCCCTGCGCCGCACCGCGGAAAAGGAACAGGCCGACGACAGCCTGGGCAAGACGGACGACTCTCCCACCGGCCCCGCCTGCGCGCTGATGCCGGGCATTCCGCGCGGCACCCTGCTGTGCGAACTGCCCCCCCGCGACGTGCCGGTGGTGCTGTGCTGGGACGACTGCTGACGGGGCCTGCAGGAGGCGAGTTCGCTTCTGCGGTCCATGCCTTCCGGCGGGCAGTTGCTGCTGGACATCGCGCCCAGCCAGATGGGCAGCGCCCGGCACATCGCCCGGGTGCGCCAGGCCGACGTGCTGGGCATGCCCTGCGCCACAGCCGACGGGCATTTGCGGTTGCTGCTGCGCAAACGATAGGGGCTGATTCCAAATTGTCCTTTCGCCCGTTGGCTGCGTCAAACTTCGCCTGCCATATCGGTCGAATACGACAAGAGTATACTCCCTCATGGCACGCTCGTTTTCCTTGCCAACGGACGAAAAACCTCATTTGGAAAACAGCCCCTGAGAAACGAACCAACGACGCATCCGGCGCACCCGCGCCGTTCATGGACAGCCTTCACGCATGACCCTTGTCATAGCCACCGCCACCACCCGTGAAATGAAGGCCGTGCTCACCGGCTTCAACGGGCGTGGCCGCGTGGGCTGCGCCCTGCCCGGACCGGGCGAGGCCTGCCCGTCGCCCGTCAACGGGCGCAACTGTCTGCTGGTGGTCACCGGGGTGGGCCCGGTCAACGCGGCCCTGTCGCTGGGCCGGGTGCTGGGCGCGCACCGCGGCGTGCGCGGCGTGCTGAACCTGGGCGTGGCGGGCACCTTCGACGTGCTGCGCGCCCCGTTGGGCAGCGCCGTGCTGGCGTCCGCCGAAGTCTGGCCCGAATACGGCCTGGCCGGTGACGACGGCGTGGACCCTCGGGGCATCGCCTTTCCGCAGGCCGAAGGCCCGGCGGGGCCGGTCTGGGACCGCATCGACCTTGCGCCGGAAGCGCTGTTCGGCCAGTGGCATCTTTCCATGCCCAAGGCCGCGCGCAGCGGCGTTTCGCTGACCGTGGCCGGCGTTTCCGGCACCCCGGCGCGGGCGGACGCCATGCGCCGCCGCCACGGCCCGCTGATGGAGAACATGGAAGGCTTTGCCCTGGCCCTGGCCTGCCTGCGCCACGGCCTGCCCTTTGCCGAGGCGCGCACCATGTCCAACATCGTGGGCTCGCGCGCGGCGGAGGACTGGGCGCTGGAAGGGGCGCTGGACGCCCTGGGGCGCCTGGCGCGAGAACTTTTCCTTACCGACTGACGTTCTGGACAGCGGCGGCAGCGCCGCGCGACATACCCGGCGGCCCTGCCGCAAGCCCTACGGACATTCCCATGCTGAAGCTCAAAGCCTATCTGGCCACGGAACTGCCGCGCATCAACAAGACGCTCGACGCCGAGGTGGCCGTGCTCCACCCGCTGGTGCGCCCCGTGGCCGAGCATGTGCTGCGCGCGGGCGGCAAACGGCTGCGCCCCCTGCTGACCCTGCTCACCGCGCGGGCGTTGGGAGCGGAAGGCAGCGGGCTGTTCCGCAAGAAATCCGGAACGGACCTGTACCCGCTGGCGTGTTCCGTGGAACTGCTGCACTCGGCCACCCTGCTGCACGACGACATCCTGGACGGCGCGGACCTGCGGCGCGGCCTGCCCGCCGCGCACACCGTGTTCGGCCAGACCGAAACCGTGCTGGCCGGGGACGCCCTGCTGGCCCTGGCCAACCGCATCGTGGCCCGCTACGGCGACGCCCGGCTTACCGAAACCATCGCCGAGGCCATCGTGCAGACGGCCACCGGCGAAATCGTGGAGATCGCCCACCAGCGCTCCACCGACCACGGGCACGACGCCTACATCGAGATCATCACCGGCAAGACCGCATGGATGCTGCGCGCCTCGTGCGAGCTCGGCGCCCTGGCCGCGCAGGCCGATGCGGAAGCCGTGGCGGCCGCCGCCGGGTTCGGCCTGAACCTCGGCATCGCCTTCCAGATCGTGGACGACGCGCTGGATTTCGCCGCCTCGTCCAAGGACACGGGCAAGCCCGTGGGCGGCGACCTGCGCGAGGGCAAGCTGACCCCGCCGCTGATCTACTACCTTGAAACCCTTTCTCCGCAGGAACGCGACGACTTCGTGACGCGCTTCCGGCAGGGAACCTTCGACGACGCCTCGGTGGCCGCCGTCACCGCCGACCTGCGCGCGCGCGGCTGCGACGCGAAAGCCCGCGAACTGGCCGGAACGTACCTGGACAAGGCGGCGGCGTGCCTTGATGCATTGCCCGACACCCCGGAACGTCGTATCCTGCGGCAAAGCATCGACTACGTCCTGAATCGCGGCGCATAGCGCACCCCGCGCCGCCGCTGGGCCACACGGCCCCGACCACGCGGCCGGACCACACGGCGGGGCCACTTGACCGAACCAGCGTGGCCGACTCGCGGTTCGCCGCATGCCCCGCGCGCCACGCCATGCTCCACGCAACCCCACAGCCGGAGGGGCGCATGAATGTTCCGCAGGGTCGGCCGCTTGCCGACGAAGAAGCCATCAACCGCTGCCTGCAACTCACCTTTCCCCCGGTCATGGTGCAACTGGTGCAGGCGCTGGTGGCGCCGTTCCCGGAATTTTCCACCATCGCCCGCATCCTGGCCATGGACCCCATGCTGGCCGCCGCCGTGCTGAACCTGGTCAACTCGCCGTACTACGGCCTGGGCACCAAGGTGGCGGACTTGCAACGCGCCGCCACCGTGCTGGGCACCCGCGAAATCCTCAAGCTGGCCCTGTCGCTGTCGTTCCAGAAACGGGTGAGCAGCGAGCTGAAGCGCCCCCAGCAGGCCATGTACCAGGACTGGCGGCTGGTGGTCTGGTCGTCCATCGCGGCGGAGCAGATCGCCCTGCGCGTGCAGCCCGACATGGCCCACCTGGCCTATCTCGCGTCCCTGCTGAAAGACCTTGCCCTGTTCATGCACCTGTGCTCCGCCGACGAAGACCCGGTGCTGAGCGGCAAGGCCTGCATCACCAGCCTGGAACGCGACCAGCTTTCGCTGGAAAACACCTGCTGGGGCGCGGACCACGCGGCCATGGCCCGCAACATCATCCACAGGTGGGGGCTGCCCGAGGCCATCGCCGAAGCCATCGCCAACCACCACGATCTGGACGGCGTGCCCCACCACCCGCCGCTGACCCAGGCGGTGATCCTGGGCACCCAGTGGGCCGACCTGCTGCACGGCCAGGCCACCCACCCCGCGCTGATCATCCAGTTCGAGATGCTGCTGCGCGCCCGCCTCGCGCTGGACGACCAGGCTCTGGAAAACCTGCGCGAATCCTGCGCCCAGCGCTTCAAGTCCATGCTGGCGCAACTGGCCATCCAGGACCGCCCGGTGGGGGCGCGGCTGTACGAACAGTCGCTGGAAACGCTGCAATCCTTCTATTTCCTGGGGGCGGAACTGTCGCACGTGGCCGGGGGGCTGCCCTCGCTGGCCGCCACCCTGGGTCGGCAGCTGCGCTGGTACTGGAACGTGCAGCGCTGGGAAGTGGCGCTGCGCGTGCCGGGCGGCGAAGACTATCTGCTGTTCAGCGCGGACGAAACCACCCCCACCCCGCGCCAGGCCGGTCCCGGCCCCTTCGCGCAACTGCCGTGGCAATCCGGGCAGGAACGGGTGCCCCTGTCCGCCTCCGGCACCGACTGGGGCCAGCTGCGCCTGCCCAAGGACGCCCTGCCGCCGGCCCGCAAGTCTGCCCTGCTGGTGTATTGCCACTTCATGGCCATGGCGCTGGAAAACTACTACCGCCAGCAGGCCGTGCTGGAAGCCAAGGCCGACACCCTGGACGCGCTGCCCCTGGGCGTGGCCCGACTGGACCGCGAAGGCCTGCTGGTGGAGGCCAACCGGCGCTTCCTGGACTACGTGGGCCGCGACGAACTGGCCCCCCGCACGCCGGTGCGCCCCCTGCTGGCCGAGGCCCTTGGCTTCGACTTCGGCCCCGAATGGCAGACCTTCACCGCCGACGACGGCCCCGCCTTCATCAGCCGCCTGTTCTGCCCCTCCGGCGCGGCGAGCGCGCGCACGGAGACCCCGTGCGCCTACGTTTCGCTGCACCGCCGCCGCGACGCCACCCACGACGACGCCCTGCTGCTCATCGAGGACGTGACGGAAATCTCCGACGTGGACGTGCAGAACCTGCGCCAGCGCGACTTTCTGGAACGGCTGCTGGACTCCATGCAGGAAATCGTGCTCACCGTGGACCGGGCGGGCCTGGTCTCGTGGGCGTCACGCCGCTGCGCGGGCCTGCGGGGCAAGAACCTGTTCGCGGTCTCGCGCCCCACGGCCACCTTCACCGAGGCATGGGACACGGCCTACCTGTCCGGCGCGTCGCCAGCCGCGCCGGTGGAAGCGGTGCTGGAACTGGGCGACGGCAGCATGGGCCTGTTCGAACTGGTCTTTTCCGCGCTGGATTCGCGCGAGCACGATGGCCCGGCCTTCCTGGTGGTGGGACGCGACCTGACCAGCATCCGCCGTCTGGAGGAAAAGGTGAAGCAGCAGGCCATGTACGATGGCCTGACCGGGCTGTTCAACCATTCGCAGTTCCACATGATCCTGGAACGCGAGATGGAGCGCAGCCGCCGCACCGGCCGCCAGCTGGGGCTGATCTTCTTCGACCTCGACCGCTTCAAGTCCATCAACGACACCTACGGGCACCAGGCGGGCGACACCGTGCTGCGCCGGGTGGCCGCGGGCATCAGCGCGGTGGTGCGCAAGGGCATGGACTTTCCCTGCCGCTACGGCGGCGACGAATTCGCCGTGGTGGTCACCGAGGTCTCGCCCGAGGCCATGGAAGGGCTTGCCAAGCGCATTCGCGAGGGCGTGGTGACCAGTTGCAAGGGCGCGGTGGACCTGAGCATGGGCCTTGCCCTGCTGACCCCCTCCGACACGGGCGAAAGCCTGGTCCAGCGGGCCGACCGGGCCAGCTACACCGCCAAGAAGATGGACGGCGTGAAGGTGCGCTGGGCGGAATAGGCAGCCGCGCCCGCCGCCATCCGGAACATCACGGGACACCAGGCGGCATGTACGGAAACCATCCGTGCATGCCGCCGCGCCGTACACGCCCCGCGCGGCCCTGGCATCCCGCCTCCATCCCCCGCGCCACGAGCCCCCTTCACGTATTTGCAAACCACGCCGTTTGCCTTTATGGAGAGCCAACCGCTCGCCACCCCCAAACACCCTCAGGAGTCAGTCATGCTTCGGCGCATAGAAGTTGGGCTTCGGCCGCAGGTCACCGATACCGTGGGCCGCAACGTCGCCGCCAAGATCCGGGCCTCGCTGGGCCTGAACGTGGAGTCCGTGCGCCTCGTCAGGGTGTTCACCGTGGATGGCCTTTCCGGCGACGATCTCGCCCGCATGGTGGCCCAGGGCGTGCTGCACGACCCCGTGCTGCAGGACGCCGCGCTGGACCTGCTGCCCGCCCCGCAGGGCGCGGCCCCGGCCGACTGGGTGCTGGAAGTGGGCTTTCGCCCCGGCGTCACCGACAACGAGGGCCGCACCGCCCGCGACACCCTGGCCCTGGTGCTGAACGCCGACCGCCGGTCCATCGCCGTGTACACCTCGGCCCAGTTCCACGTGACCTGCGCCAAGGACGCGCCCCTGTCCCGCGCGGACATGGAGCACATCGCCCGCGACCTGCTGGCCAACGAGCTCATCCAGCGCTTCATGCTGAAAAGCCGCGACGAATGGGCCGCCGAACCCGGCTTCGTCCCGCAGGCCGCGCAGGTGACCGGGGCATCGAGCGACGAGGTGGCCATCATCCCGCTGTCCTCCATGGACGACGCGGCCATGCTGGCCTTCAGCCGCGAGAACACCCTGGCCCTCAGCCTGGAAGAGCTGCACGCCATCCGCGCCTACTACGCGGACCCCGCCGTGCGCGAAGGCCGCGCCGCCATGGGCCTGCCCGCGGACCCCACCGACGCGGAAATCGAGGTGCTGGCCCAGACCTGGTCCGAGCACTGCAAGCACAAGATATTTTCCGCCCGCATCGACTACGAGAACCGCGAAACGGGCCGCCGCGAGGTGGTGGACAGCCTGTACAAGACGTACATCCAGGGTTCCACCAAGACCATCCGCCAGCGCCTTGGCGAGCGCGACTTCTGCCGCTCGGTGTTCAAGGACAACGCCGGGGTCATCGCCTTCAACGACACCCACGACGTGTGCATCAAGGTGGAGACCCACAACAGCCCCTCGGCGCTGGACCCTTACGGCGGCGCGCTGACCGGCATCGTGGGCGTGAACCGCGACCCCATGGGCACCGGCCTTGGCGCGGAACTGTTGTGCAACACCGACGTGTTCTGCTTTGCCTCGCCCTTCCACGAAGGGGAGCTGCCCCCCCGCCTGCTGCACCCGCGCCGGGTCATGGAAGGCGTGCGCGAAGGGGTGGAGCACGGCGGCAACAAGTCGGGCATCCCCACCGTCAACGGCTCCATCGTGTTCGACGAACGCTACCTGGGCAAG
This sequence comes from Nitratidesulfovibrio sp. HK-II, assembly GCF_003402415.2. Classification (NCBI taxonomy): domain Bacteria; kingdom Pseudomonadati; phylum Thermodesulfobacteriota; class Desulfovibrionia; order Desulfovibrionales; family Desulfovibrionaceae; genus Nitratidesulfovibrio; species Nitratidesulfovibrio sp. HK-II. The sequence goes on along the minus strand of NZ_AP036014.1, from coordinate 563,638 downwards.
CCGCTGGTGTACTGCGGCACCGTGGGCATGCTGCCCAAGGAGATTCACGGCCGCCCCGGCTGGTACAAGAAGGCCCTGCCCGGCGACATCATCGTCATGGCGGGCGGGCGCATCGGCAAGGACGGCATCCACGGCGCCACCTTCTCGTCGGAAGAACTGCACGAAGGCTCACCGGCCACGGCCGTGCAGATCGGCGACCCCATCACCCAGCGCAAGATGTACGACTGCATCATGCGCGCCCGCGACATGGGCCTGTACAACGCCATCACCGACAACGGCGCGGGGGGCCTGTCCTCGTCCGTGGGCGAAATGGCCGGGGATACCGGCGGCTGCCGCCTGGACCTTTCGCGCGCCCCGCTGAAGTACGACGGCCTGCGCCCGTGGGAAATCCTGCTGTCCGAGGCGCAGGAGCGCATGACCCTGGCCGTGCCGCCGGAAAAGCTGGATGCCTTCCTGGCCCTGGCCAAAGAGATGGATGTGGAGCTCACCCCGCTGGGCGAGTTCACCGATTCGGGCCGCTTCCACGTGGTCTACGGCGACCGGCAGGTGGCCTGCCTGGACATGGACTTTCTGCATGACGGGGTGCCTCAGATGCAGCTTTCCGCCGTGTGGGAACGCCCGTCCATCGCCCCCGAGTGCGAATGCAGGCTGAACCCGGCCCCCGCCGAACAGGGCCCGCTGCTGCACGCCATGCTGGGCCGCCTGAACATCTGCAGCAAGGAATACCTGATCCGCCAGTACGACCACGAGGTGAAGGGCGGCAGCGTGGTGAAGCCCCTCGTCGGGGTCAAGCGCGACGGTCCGGCGGACGCCGCCGTGGTGCGCCCCCTGCTGGACAGCCAGGCGGGCATAGTGCTTTCGCACGGCATCTGCCCAAAGTTCAGCGACTACGACACCTACTGGATGATGGCCAACGCCATCGACGAGGCGGTGCGCAACGCCGTGGCCGTGGGCGGCGACCCCGACCGCATGGCCGGCACCGACAACTTCTGCTGGTGCGACCCGGTGCAGTCGGAAAAGACCCCCGACGGCCAGTACAAGCTGGCCCAGCTGGTGCGCGCCAACCAGGCCCTGGCCCACTTCTGCCTTGCCTACGGGGTGCCCTGCGTTTCCGGCAAGGACTCCATGAAGAACGACTACTTCGGCGGCGGGGTGAAGATTTCCATCCCGCCCACGGTGCTGTACTCGGTGCTGGGCGTCATGGATGACGTGAACCGGGCCGTCACCTCCGACTTCAAGCGGCCCGGCGACAAGGTGTACCTGCTGGGCGACACCTTGCGCGAACTGGGCGGCAGCGAAGTCGCCGACCAGTTGAACACCGTGGGCGCGCATGTGCCGCAGGTGGACGCCCTGGCCGCCATGGACCGTTACCGCGCCCTGCACGGGGCCATCAACGCGGGCCTCGTGACCGCCTGTCACGACCTGTCCGACGGCGGCCTTGCCGTGGCCCTGGCCGAAATGGCCGTGGGCGGACGGCTGGGCGCGCGCTGCGACATCGCGGCAGTACCCGCGCCCTCGCATGGCGGCGCAATGACGCCCACGGAACTGCTGTACTCCGAATCGGCCAGCCGCCTGCTGGTCACCGTGAAGCCCGAGAACGCCGCCGCCTTCGAGGCGCGCTTCGCCCGTTCCGCCTGCGCCTGCATCGGCGAGGTGACGGCGGACGCCACCCTCACCGTCACGGCGGCGGGCGCGCCCCTGCTGGCGGAAGGCGTGGAGGGCCTGGCCCGGTCGTTCAAGGCCACCTTTGATTGGTAGCAATACCCCGAAAACACGTGCTTTCCAAAACGGGGCGGGCTGCATGGTCCGCCCCGTTTCGCGTGGTTGCCGCGCAAAGATGCCGACCGGGCGCGATTTTGCGGTGGCGTACCGCAGAAAAGCGTGCCATTCTGATGGCAGGTTCCAACGGCCGCAGACCGGCCGACAAGCCTTCCGTGCCCGGAGTCGCCATGCGGCCGCACATGTTCTCCATCCGCGTCACCCTGGTCTGGGTCGCCCTGTTGGCGGCCCTGCCCGCGTTCGGCGTCATCCTGTACGATTCGTACCGCCTGGCCACGCAACTGCAGGCCGAGGCCGAGGCGTCCGTCTCCCGCGCGGCCAGCAGCATCGCCGCGTTGCAGGCGCGCGTCACCGACGGCGCCCGCCAGACCCTGACCACCCTGGCCGCCCTGCCCGACGTGCGGCGGCTGGATCCGGCCGCCTGCGAGGCCGTGTTCCGGAAAGTGCTGGCCGATGACGCGGCCCTGCTGAACCTGCTGGCCCTGGACGCCAACGGCGACCTGGTGGCCTCCGGCCGCCAGCCCGTGCCCAACCCCGGCCAGGCCCCGTTCAATCTTGCCGACCGCCTGTATTTCCGCGCCGCCACGCGCGACCGGCGCTTCAGCAGCGGCGAATACGTGGTGGCGCGCACCCTGCAAGAGGCCACCTTTCACTTCGCGCTGCCGCTCGTGGACGGCGAGGGGCGGGTCTACGGCGTTCTGGCCGCGCCCGTGCGGCTCGACCACTACGACACGCTGTTCGACAAGTTGAACCTGCCCCCCGGATCGGTGCTCAGCCTGTCCGACCATCGCGGCATCCGCCTGTCCTTCCATCCCAAGGCCCCCAGCAACCCCGTGGGCAGTCCCATCCGGAGCGGGGTGTGGGAGGCCCTGCGCGCCATGGGCGACGAAGGGCTGCTCACGCACGAAGGCTCGGACGGCACTGTCCGGCTGTACGGATTCACCCGCCTGCGCCTGTACCCGCAAGCCGCGCCCTACATGAACGTCATCGTGGGCATTCCCGAAGACGCCGTGCTGGCCCCCGTGCGCGCCGCGCGCAACCGCGCGCTGGTTCTGCTGGGCGGAGCCATGGCCGTGACCCTGGCCGTGGCCTCGCTGGCGGGCGGCAGGCTGGTGGCCCGGCCCCTTTCCCGCATCGCCGCCACGGCCAACCGCATCGGTGAGGGCCAGCTAGGCGCGCGCACCGGCATCAGCCATGACCGGGGCGAGATCGGCCAGTTGGCCTTCAGCGTGGACACCATGGCCGCCATTCTCACCAGCCGCCTGCGCGAGCGCGAGGCGTTCACGGCGGAATTGCGCGACAACGAAACCCGCTACCGCACCGTGTTCGACAACGCCATGGACGCCATTCTGCTGGCCGACGCGGAAACCGGCATCATCCTGGACGCCAACCGGGCGGCGATGCAGGTGTTCGGCTACTCCCGCGAGGAACTGGTGGGCATGCACCAGCGTCTCCTGCACCCGGAACGGCTGCACCAGGGCGGCTTTGGCGGGCGTTTCGCCAGCCTGCGCGAGCAGCCCCTGGAACTGCCCGTGGAAATGCCCATGCGCACCCGTGAAGGCGTGGAGCGCAACATGCTGGTGAAGGCCAGGGTACTGCGCGTGGGCGACAGTGAGGTGGCCGTGGGCATGTTTCACGACATCACCGAACGCAGGCAGTCGGAGCAGCAGTTGCACGAGGCGGAGGCCCGCTTCCGCTCCATCGTCGAGGGCGCGCCCTTCGGCGTGCTGCTGCTCACCCTGGACCAGGCCGAGCACCTGCGCATAGAGGCGGTGAACCCCACGGCGGACGAGGCCCTGCGCATCACCGGGCGGGGCATGCTGGGACGGCGGCTGACCGAGGCCCTGCCCGGCATCGCCGCCACCAACCTGCCCACCATCTTCGGCGGCATCGCCAGCAAGGGCGGGGCGTTCAGCGTTTCGGCCCACGCCAGTTCCAGCTGGCTGCCCGCCGGGTGGACCTTTGCCGACCTGTGGGTATTCCGCACCGGAAACCGCCAGATCGCCGTGATGTTCGCCGACGTCACCCGGCGCACCCGCGCCGAGGAAGAACTGCGCCAGGCCAAGGATGGGGCGGAAAAGGCCAACCGGTCCAAATCGGAATTCGTGGCGGTGATGAGCCACGAGGTGCGCACCCCCATCAACGGGGTCATGGGCATGCTGCAACTGCTGCGCGGCACCCACCTTTCCGCCGAACAGGAAGACTGCGTGGAAACCGCGTTGGGCGCCAGCCGCAACCTGCTGCGCATCCTGGACGACATCCTGGACATTTCACGCATGGAGGCGGGCGCGCTGCCGCTGATGGAAGAATCGTTCTCCATGGCCGAGGTGACGGAACCCCTGCGCGCCATGCTGGCCCATCAGGCCCTCGCCAAGGGCCTGACCTTCGAGGTGGCGGCGGATCCGGCCCTGCCCCAGGAACTGATGGGCGACGCGGGCCGCATCCGGCAGGTGCTGGTGAACCTGGTGTCCAACGCCGTGAAGAACACCGACGCGGGCGGCGTGCGCGTGGATATCTACCCGCTGCCCCGCTGCGGGCGGCCGGACCGGGTGAACATCCACATGGCGGTGTCCGACACGGGCACGGGCTTCCAGCCGGAACGGCTGCGCACCCTGTTCGACAGCTACGCCGCAGGCGACGCGGCCACCGCCGGGGCCGCCGGAGCGGGCCTTGGCCTTGCCATCGTGCGGCGGCTCACCCTGCTCATGGGCGGCACCGCCTGCGTGGCCACCGCCCCCGGCGAAGGGTCGGAATTCCACATCACCCTGCCCCTGCGCACCGAGCAACGGCAAACCGCCCGACGGCGGAGCGCGGCCGGGGGGGATACGACGCGACCCGCCGACACGGCACAGCACGGCCCGAACACCGTGGCCGCCACGGCCGCCACGACGGCCGGGGCGGCCGGAACAGGCGGGTCGGGCGGAGCTGCCGACGCGTCCGCAGCGGGAACGGCGGGCACCCGCGCGGGCGAAACGCCCCCGGCGAAGCCGCGCGACGGCGCGCAGCGCATCCTGGTGGTGGACGACGACGAGGTGAACCTGATCACCGCGCAGCGGCTGCTGACGCGCCTGGGCTACACGGCCGACCGCGCCGCGTCCGGGCGGCAGGCCTTGGAAATGCTGGCCCGCACGCGCTACGACGCCGTGCTCATGGACATCCAGATGCCCGAAATGGACGGCATGGAGACCACCCGGCGCATCCGCATGGGCGAGAGCATGGCCCCCCAGGCCACGCCGCCATGGGTGCCAGTGGTGGCCCTGACCGCCCACGCCATGCTGGGCGACCGGGAACGCTTTCTGGCCGCAGGCATGACCGACTACCTCGCCAAGCCCATTGAAATCGACCAGTTGCACGCGGCCATGCGCACCGCCCTGGCCCAGGCTCCAACTCCGGGTGGTGGAACGGCCTGATCCCGCCCGTTGTTGGCGGCTGCCGCGCCCCGCCAACGCCCCCCTGACCCCCCTGTGGACGTACGGCGCCATCGGTGCCGTGCCCCGCTCCCTGCCGCTCGCGCCGTGCGCGGCATGCCGCCGCGTCGGCCTTGCAGGGACGAACGCCGTGGAAAGGGAGATGGCGCGACGCGCGTACAGAACAATGAAGAAAGGTGAAGCGCGACGACAAGCGTGTTCCAACTGTACGCACAACCTGCATTTTTTCCCGCCCCTGCTTGACGCAACCCCTGCCCTTGGGTACAGCGATAGCAAACAAGAACGGCGTCATACCGGGTCTTGCGGCATGCGGAGGCCACGGCCAGGGGACGGACTCGGCCTGCCTCCACACAGCGGCGCGCGACAGCATCCGCGCACCGCCGCCGCGCGTCAGGCCCATTGGCATACAGCCCCGAAACACCGGGGCGGGTTCCCTGCGCGCACGCGCCGCAGGACAAACCGGGGGGTCGCATGCTGTTCACCCGTTCGCTGGGCGCCAAGGTGCAAATGCTCGTCGTGGGCACCGCCATCATGGTCTTCGCGGCGTTGTTCCTCGCCAACTCGTACTGGCAACGGGAAACCACCCTCCACCTCATCCACGAATCCTCCGCGCGCACCGCCCAGATCCTGCTCGAAGCCATCAGCGACCCCATGTCCAAGGGCAACGACGAAGGCACCGAGGAAAAATTCGACGCCATCGCAGCGCGCTATCCCACCGTCAGCGTGCATCTTACCGACTTCCGGGGCTCCATCACCTATTCCACCCGGCACGAGGCCATCCGCAAACCCGTGAAGGACGTGGTGCGCGACGCGCGCTTTGCCGCGCTGTTCGACGCCGCGCTGCAAAAGCCCATCAACGACGGACAGTTGCTGGAAATGGGCGGCACCCCCTACTACACCGAACTCAAGACCATCCCCAACGCGCCGGAATGCCACCACTGCCACGGCGGCAGCCAGCCCATCCTGGGGGCCATGGTCATGTTGCAGGACATCTCGGCAGACGCGGCCCTGCTGCGCACGCGCCAGTGGCAGGGCGGCGCGCTTTCGCTGGGCGGCATGCTGGCCCTCACCGCCGTGCTCTCGCTGTTCATGCGCCGGGCCGTGGTGGGCAGAGTGCGCACCATCGCCCAGGTGAGCAGCGAGATCGAACGCGGCAACTACGCCGTGTCCTTCACCGACGATTCCCGCGACGAACTGGGCGTGCTGTCCGCGAACCTGGCGGCCATGGTCGCCACCATCCGCAACCAGTTGGAATACAACAAATCTGTCCTCGGCGGCATCATCGTGCCGCTGACGGTAATGGACAAGGCGGGGCGCATCGAATTCGCCAACCAGCCCATGTGCGCCATCCTCGGCTCCCCCTGCAAGGAGTTGATGGGGCTTTCGCTGCGCGAGGTGCTGGAAAAGGGCGGGCGCGACTGTCACCTGCAATGCGACCCGGTGGCGCAGGTGCTTTCCACGGGCGCCAGCACCAGCGGCATGCTGCGCTTCGTCCGCCGGGACGGCGTGGCCTTTCCCCTGCACTACGAGGCATCACCCCTGCGCGACACCGACGGCATGGTCGTGGGCGTCATTGCCGTGATGATCGACCTGACCCAGGAAGAAGAGGACAAGGCCCACATCGAGGCGCAGCGGCGCAACCTGCTGGAGGTGGCCGAAGAGGTGACCGGGGTGGCCCGCGCCCTGTCCGACGCGGCCGGTGAACTTTCGGTGCGCATGGAGGAACTGGCGCGCAACGTGGTGGAATCCACCGACGAAACCGCCCAGGTGGCCACGGCCATGGACGAGATGAACGCCACGGTCATGGAGGTGACCCGCAACGCCTCGGCCACGGCCGAAGCGGCGGACCTGGCCAACCGCGAGGCGCAGCAGGGCGGCGAGGAAATGCAGTCCACCGTGGCGGAAACGCGCCAGGTGGCCGACCGCGCGGCGGGCCTTGCCGCATCGCTCAACGACCTGGCCGCCCGGGCCGACAACATCGGCCGGGTCATCGACGTGATCAACGAAATCGCCGACCAGACCAACCTGCTGGCCCTGAACGCCGCCATCGAGGCGGCCCGCGCCGGGGACGCCGGACGGGGATTCGCCGTGGTGGCCGACGAGGTGCGCAAGCTGGCCGAAAAGACCATGACCGCCACCAAGGAAGTGGAGCGCGCCATACAGGACATCCAGTCGGGCACCGCCCTGGCCGTGGACGAGATGACCCGCACGCAGGGCCAGGTGGAGACCACGGCGGACAAGGCCGGGGCCACGGGCGAGGCGCTGGGGCGCATCGTGCGGCGGGCAGTGAGCATCGCCGACATGGTGCGCAACATCGCCACGGCCTCCGAACAGCAGTCGGCCACCAGCGACGAGATCAACCGCAACGTCACGCGCATCAACGACCTGTCGCGCGACATCGCCGACCGCATCCGCACGGCCGAGGCATCCATCCGCGAGGTGTCGTCCATGGCCCGGCGGTTGGGCCAGTTGGTGGAACGCTTCCGCCAGTAGCCTGCGGGCACGGCCTGACGCACCCGCGAAATGCCGGACGCTCCGGACCCGCCGGACCCACCCCGGGAATTTCACGCAATCTTCCCGCCGTTTCGCGGAGAATGATTGAACAGTCCATCGACCTGATGTATAGGTGGCAATACCGCGTGTCTTCTCCGACCGGCCATGTCGCCGCCGAAGACGCGCGGCGCAGCGAGACACCCCGGCCTCCCCGGCGGGCGCATCCTCCAGTGCCGCCGGGCTCGCCGACACCACACGAACATCACACGGTCCATCCCCGGACCACCAAGGAGGCCTTCCGTGCCGAACATGCTCGAAGTTTACAAGTGCATCCACTGTGGCAACATCGTTGAAGTCATGCACGCTGGCGGCGGCGACCTGGTCTGCTGCGGCGAACCCATGAAGTTCATGAAGGAAGGCACCAGCGACGGCGCCAAGGAAAAGCACGTGCCGGTCATCGAAAAGACCGCCACCGGCTACAAGGTGAAGGTCGGCTCCGTGGCCCACCCCATGGAGGAAACCCACTGGATCGAGTGGATCGAACTCATCGCCGACGGCCGCAGCTACACCAAGTTCCTGAAGCCCGGTGACGCTCCCGAGGCCGAATTCTGCATCCAGGCCACCGAGGTTTCCGCCCGCGAATACTGCAACCTGCACGGGCACTGGAAGGCGTAAGCCCGTCCCCGCGCCGCACGCCGGCAACCGCCCCCCCCGCCGCACCCGGCGGACGGCAGCCTGATGTCAGGCCAGCGGCGCGCGCCCGCAACGCAACCACCCGACAACGAGGACCGAATCATGAAGAAATACGTCTGCACCGTTTGCGGCTACGAGTATGATCCCGCCGAAGGCGACCCCGACAACGGCGTGAAGCCCGGCACCGCATTTGAAGACGTGCCCGCCGACTGGGTGTGCCCCATCTGCGGCGCGCCCAAGTCCGAATTCGAACCCGCCTAGGGCGTTCGAGCTTTCGACCATCAGGGGAGGCCGCGCCGCCGCGAGGTGGTGCGCCTCCCTTTTGCGTCCGCGCCGTTTTCCGGATTCCGGCGTCGGGGGTCGGTACCGGGTCCGGCACGGCGAGGCAGTCCGGACGGCAGCCGGGTGTCCACACGCACTGCGCGTCAGCCCGCAGCGCACATCAGGCATCGCCCCCCTTGCCCCACCCGCGGAATTTCCTTACTCCTTTGGTCAGCCCTCTTGCGCATGCTCGCCGGCATGCCGCGCCCCCCGCGCACACCCACCGCACCCGCATCGCGAGGTAGAACATGCACGCCCTTGAAATAAAAAAGGACATCCACTGGGTCGGCGTTGTCGACCACAACAGCCGCGACTTCCACGGCTACTCGCTGTCGCCCCAGGGCACCACGTACAACGCCTACGTGGTCATGGACGAAAAGGTCACCCTGTTCGACACGGTGAAGCACGAATTCCTGCCCACCATGCTCTGCCGCCTGTCGCAGGTGGTGGCGCCCGAAAAGATCGACTACATCGTCTGCAACCACCTGGAGCCCGACCACGCCGGCGCCCTGGCCGACATGGTGGCCCGCTGCAAGCCCGAGAAGATATTCTGCTCGCCCATGGGCCTGAAGGCCATGGAAGCCCACTTCGACATCACCGGCTGGCCCGTGCAGGTGGTGAAGACGGGCGACTCCATCAGCCTCGGCAAGCGCACCGTGACCTTCGTGGAAACGCGCATGCTGCACTGGCCCGACAGCATGGTGTCGTACATTCCCGAAGACAAGCTGCTGATCTGCAACGATGCCTTCGGCCAGAACATCGCCAGCACCGAGCGCTACGCCGACGAGATCGACCGTTCCGCGCTGCTCCACGCCATGAAGGAGTACTACCACAACATCGTGCTGCCCTTCTCGCCCATCGTGCTGAAGACGCTGGACGCCATCGCCGAGCTGAAGCTGGACATCGACATGCTGGCCCCCGACCACGGGCTGATCTTTCGCGGGTACGACGAAGTGCAATTCGCCTTCGACACCTACCGCCGCTATGCCGAACAGAAGCCCCAGAAGCGCGCCGTCATCGTGTTCGACACCATGTGGCACTCCACCGAGAAGATGGCCCACGCCATCGCCGACGGGCTGGAGGCGGGGGGCGTGCCCACCCGCATCATGTGGCTGAAGGCCAACCACCACAGCGCGGTGATGACCGAACTGGCCGACTGCGGCGCGGTGATCGTGGGTTCGCCCACCCACAACAACGGCATCCTGCCCGAAGTGGCCAAGATGCTCACCTACATGAAGGGCCTGCGCCCGCAAAACCGCATCGGCGCGGCGTTCGGCTCGTTCGGCTGGTCCGGCGAATCGGTGAAGGCCATCACCGAATGGCTGGAATCCATGGGCATGGAACTGCCCGCCGAACCGGTGAAGGTGAAGCACGTGCCCACCCACGACACCTACGGAAAGTGCTTCGAGCTGGGCAAGGCCGTGGCCGCCGCGCTGACCGCCAAGTGCGGGGGATAGCCCCCCGAATACAGGCAACAAACGAAAGGGTGCATGGTTTCATGCACCCTTTCGTCATGACTGAACCTGCGGAAAAAGACCGGGCTGCGCGGAAATACGCCCCCTGGACCAGGCAACATCATGAACTCACCCCGCCCGCCAATCCCCCATGTGGCAACGATGAAACTCCGCATCACCCTGCTTGTGGCGTGCAGTATCGTGCTTTTTCCATTCCTGTATGCCATGGCCTTCACGTTTCCGCTCGGTGACGACTTTCCCCGCGCCCTGCTTGCCAACGGGCTCTTCGATCTGCGAGGGGCAGTTCTCGATAGCGCCCGAAGCTGGTTCTTTTGGAGCGGGCGGTACACGCACCATTTCCTGGTGGTCTTTCTGGGCGACGCGGCCCTGAACCGCCCGGCCTACACGGCCGTCCTGCTTGTCGTTTTCCTGTCCTACGGCGGGGCACTCTACGGAATCCTGAGTTCCATCGCGCGCGACCTTCCCCCAAGTCTGCGCCTGCTGTTCGCATTGGCAGGGCTGGTGGCGCTGGCCTGCGGACACCGGGCACTTGGCGGCACATACTACCTGCTCACAGACGCGCTGGGCATAGGCATTGGCAACGCTGCCGTACTCTGGTTCGTTTTCGCGCTGTGCAGGTTATGGCACTGCGCCGGAACCGAAACGCGCGATACGGGCCTGGCCGTCGGCGCTGCGGTTTTTGCCATCGGCTGTTACGAGCATGCGGCATTGGCCACCCTGTGTGCCGCCACGGCCGCACTGTGGATGGCATACCGCAGCGGCCATCCCGCCAGACGCAGGTTTCTGCTTGTGTTCGGCGCCAGCCTGACCTGCTTTTTCTTCTCGTTCCTGGCACCGGGCAACTTCCGCAGACAACGGCTGCGGGGCGTATCTTCAGTCTCCATGCTTGAACAGCTTCTGGCGATGAACCACACGTTCGTCGTAGCGGCATTGCCCGCTTTCACGGGCTTGCCAGCGCTGCTCTCGGTACTGGCGGGCGTGATCGTCAGCCCCACCCGGCACCCGTTGACCGAGAGCATTCCCCGACTCCAAATGGCGCTTGCCGGATGTTTGGTCTTTCTGTGCATGGCCGTGGGCATCATCGCCATCCATGCCGCCAGTGATGTCCCGCTGACCAGCGTGCAAAAACTTGTCGCCAGCCTGCAACTGCTGCTGGCGCTACCCATTTCCTTTCTCTGCATCAGCCTGCTGGGGCCGTTGCGCACGCGACTCGCGGCAGTACGGGTGGAATTGCTGTTGATGCCCGTCCTTCTGGCGGCCATGGCATCACAGAACCTGCACGGGACGGCACACGGCATCGTTTCCGGAGGCTTTGAAAAGTACAAATGTTTTAGCTTGTTACGCATGAAGACATTGCAGCAGGGCACCGGAGAAGACGTGCGCGTCGCCCCGCTGGGGTTGTGCCCATTCCCGGCCTGCGTTGGCGACCCCATCCCGGTTGCCGCCGACATCTGGCCCGGTAAGGACATCGCCACTCTCTTCGGCTTGCGCAGCATCGCTGCAGAGCCCTTCAGCGCGGGGGCGGCCTTTGAACTGGCCCGAACAACCGCCCGCACGGGCGAACCCCAATGGCACCCCTTGTCCGGGACGGAACTGGCCGTATGGTTACCCCCCCACGTCGTGCCGGGCCCCAACCCCACCTACGCGGATTTCTGGCTGTTCCTCCGCTCCCCCGTCCCCCTTCCACAGACGGAGCTGAGAGTTCTGGCCGCACCCTCGCCGCCAAACGGACGATTCGCAAAAGCCATCCACAGGCTGCTTGCAGACACAGCCGGACTCCCGGACGCCCGGCATCCCACGCCAGAGGACCGCGCATTGGGCATGATGCGTATACGCATCCTTTCCGGCCCGCCCCACACATTGCGTGGAGAAGCTGGGCAGGAATACGCCATATATGGCATGCCGCTGGCCGTTGGTGCCAAAACCTCCCTGCACCGGATATTCGTAGCCGTGGGACAGGGAGACTTCATGGAAGCTACGGGGCCGATGCCGTCGCGATGACCGTGTCAGTGCCCCGTGTCACGGTCACCAAGACGTAAGTTTTCGTGCCTCTGTTGCGGCCCCTCGGCCTTTTCGCCACAGTCGGGCCATGGATTTCCTTTCCCCCCTCCTCGCGGCGGACACGCTGCGCCTTTCCGTCATCCTGCTCACGTTGAAGGTGGCGGGCATCGCCACTGTGGTGTCCTCGGTGCTCGGCATCCTGACGGCGTGGTGCATCGCGCGCCGTCCCTTTCCGGGCCGCACCTGGGTGGACGCCCTGTGCGCCTTGCCGCTGGTGCTGCCGCCCACCGTCATCGGCTACTACCTCATCCTGCTGGTGGGGCGGCGCGGCCTGGTCGGGCCGTGGCTGGCCGAGTTCGGCATCAACCTGATGTTCTCTTGGCAGGGCGCGGTGGTTGCGGCCACGGTGGTGGTCTTTCCGCTCATCTACAAGTCCGCCCGCGCCGCGCTGGAAGCGGTGGACCACAACCTGGAGAACGCGGCCCGCACCCTGGGCGCGTCGGAATGGAAGGTGTTCGTGCGCGTCTCGCTGCCGCTGGCGTGGCGCGGCATTCTGGCCGGGGTCATGCTGGCCTTCGCGCGGGGCATGGGCGAATTCGGGGCCACCCTGATGATCGCGGGCAACCTGCCGGGCCGCACGCAAACCCTGTCGCTGGCCATCTATTCCGCCTTCCAGGCCGGTGACGACGCGCAGGCGCTGACGCTGGTCATCGTCACCTCGCTGCTGTGCATGGGCATCCTCATCCTGGCGGACAAGCTGGCCACGGGCGGCCTGTCCTTCGGCAGGGGGGGCACGGCATGATCGACGTTTCCATCACCCACCGCCTGCCCCCGGCCAAGGGTTCGGGCGGCAAGGGCTTCAAGCTCGACGTGTCCTTTTCCACCGAAGACCGCACCCTGGTGCTGTTCGGCCATTCCGGTTCCGGCAAGACCCTGACCCTGCAAACCATCGCCGGGTTGATGCACCCCCGCGCAGGACGCATCGTCATCAACGGGGCCACCCTGCTGGACACGGCGGCGGGCATCGACATTCCGGCGCGCAACCGGGGGCTTGGCTACGTGTTTCAGGATTACGCCCTGTTCCCGCACCTGTCGGTGCGCAACAACGTGGAATTCGGGCTAAACGCGGGCCGTCACGCATCCGTTGCGGGCAACGGCGGCGGCGCGGGGGACACTGCCGCAAGGGCCGGGACTGGGGCTGGCAAGGGCGAACGCAGCGACCGGCAACGGGTGGACGAACTGCTGGCGCTGTTCGAGATAGACCACGTGGCGCACAACCTGCCGGGCAACATCTCCGGCGGGCAGCGCCAGCGCACCGCCCTGGCCCGCGCCCTGGCCACCAACCCGCGCGCCCTGCTGCTGGACGAGCCGTTCTCTGCCCTGGACCCGCTGCTGCGGGTACGCATGCGCAAGGAATTCACCAGGCTCTTCGCGCACTTCGACATTCCGGCCATCATCATCACCCACGACCCGGACGACGTGGACGCCTTCGCCGACACCCTGGTGCTGTACGAGGACGGCCGCATCCGGCACCGCCTGAACTTCCGGGAACTGCGCGCGGAAGGGCGTCCCGCGCTGGGCTTGCTGATGGCCCTGATGAGCTAGCGCAGCGCGCTTTTTCCTTCCTGCACGTCATTTCCCGCCGGGCCATGCGCGTCACCATGGCCGGGCGGGTGCTCCACCTGGCGCGCCCGCCTCGCGCGTCCGGTTCTCCACGGGCTTTCGGAGACCATCCTCCGCCCGTCCGTTCGTCCGCCCCTCCATGTGAAAGGGCCGCCATCCCCGCAAGGATGGCGGCCCTTTCCGCAGGCAGGCGGCATGCTCGCACGGCTGGACGCTTTCCGCCGCGCTATTCCACGTTCAGGATGACCGAGAACGCCTTGAACATCACCAGGATGTCCGTACCCGGCGCGAGGTCCAGCGCCTTGACGCTTTCCACGGTCAGCAGGGCGCACACGGTGGTGCCTTCGGGCAGGTCCACCACCACCTCGGCGGCGATCTCGGAAAGGTTCACCCGTGCCACCTTGCCCGCGTAGCGGTTGCGGGCGCTGGTCTTCAGGCGGTTTTCCTCGCGGGCCAGGATCACCCACGGGGCCTTCACGGTGGCGGTCATCACCTTGCCGGTGCTCACCCCAAGGGTCTGGGCGCTTTCCTCGGTGATCACCGAAACCACCTTCAGCCCGCTGTTGGTGGTCAGTTCCACCTCCACCAGCAGGCCATCCTTGACGATGGAGGTCACCCTGCCGGTGAACGCGTTGCGTGCGCTGGTCTTCATCCGGGTCTCCTTGTTCAGGTAATGATGCACGATACGCCGCACCTCATCGTCCGAAAAGCGCAGGTAGTTGGCCGTCTGGTTCATGCTCTGGTGGCCCAGGATGCCCTGCACGATCTTCAGCGGCACGCCGCCGCGCAACAGTTCCACGGCCCGTGAATGGCGGATGACGCGCGGGTTCAGGTATTCCTTGGGGATGGAGCATTCCGCCGCGCGCTCGTAGAACTTGCGGCGCACGTATCCCTGGTCCAGTCGGAACACGCGCCCGCGCAGCCCGAACAGCATGGGGTCGTCCAGCACCCGCCGCACCTCGCGCATGACCGGTTCCGGCAGTTGGATCTCGCGGCCGCCATGGCCGCGCACGATGACCAGTTGGCGCAGCGGGTCCAGGTCCGTGCCGTCGTCCAGGGCCAGCACCTCGCCCAGGCGCAGCGCGCCGTGGCGCATCATCAGGAACGCCACCCACAGCCGCCCGCGCGAACGGCGCTGCACCGGCGTGGACGCCGCGCCGAACCAGGCGTGGAAGGTGGCCGTGAGTTCGTCGAGTTGTTCGGAGGTGAGATGCTTCACCCCCTCGGGCACCTGAAAGCTCTGCGCCGGGCAGGGCGCGTCCGTTGCCGCCTTCGGCGCGGGCAAGAGGGAGACTTCACCCCCCGGTCTGGCCGCGCCGCGCGGGCAGGCGGCGCCGCCGCCCATGCCCGGCACGCCAGACAGCGCGGTGACGATGGAGTGCAGCGTTGCCGCGCCAAGACCATCAGCACCTGCGGGATCGACGGCGGGCGTGCCGGATGCGCCGCCGCCAAGCCGCGCCTCCAGTTCCCGCTCGATGCAGGCCCGCATCAATTCCAGTTGCGCCTCGTCCAGCGCGCCCACGATACCGGCCAAAGGAGCATGCATGATCCATCTGCCTCCGCAGTGTCGTTGCCGCCGCCACCCTGCCGGAAGTCTTGGTCGGTTTTGGCCGGAAAGGGAATACAGTCACGAAAAAAACAACCCAGGTGACCGTGTTGCGCCATGGATGGCCAAGGGCTACGCGAAAGATGAAAGGAGCCCGGACGCACGTGCCTGCCGCGCCGGCGCCCCGACGAAGTCCGGCCCGGAATGCGCACCGGGCCGGCACCTCGTTCCTTCGCCTTTCCCATCCGGAGCACTATCGGGCCGCGACCGGGCAACGCCCGCAGCATGTCCGACCCCGTCCAGCCCGGTTGCCGACAGGTTCCCCCCCGCCCGTTTCCCTGCGCCCTGCACGAGAAGCCCATGCTCCCATTTTCCTTCCTCCCCGCCCTGCTCGTCCTCGTGGCGCTGGCCGCGCTGGTGGCGTTGGCCATGCTGCTGGCCTTCGAGACGGCCCTGACGCCGCAGGGTAACGCCCACGACGGCGAACTGGCCCTGCCCACGGGGCGCGGCGCTGGCCTGCGTCTGCGCGTGCGCGAAGTGTGCGGCGGTCCGCTGGCCCTGATGCTGGTCGGGCTGGGCCTGCCCCTGCTGTGGCCGGAACCGGAGGCCGGGGTGACCCTGCTGGCCGTGGCTGCCGCGTTGCGTCTGCTGCGCGCCCCCGCCGTCGCCCACGCCATGACCGGCCCCACCGCCCAACCCACGTCCGCCCAGACCACGGCCGTCCCGGGCATCGCCTATGCGCCCGTGGCCCACATGCGCACCCCGTTCACCGACGTGCGCGGCATGCCCATCCAGCCCGTGGGCGCGCGCGGCGTGGCGGGCTGCATAGACGTGCTGCCTGAGTTCGCGGCTGGCCTTGCCGACATCGAGGGCTTTTCGCACCTTCTGGTCATCTACCATCTGCACGAATGCCAAGGCTTCACCCTGCGCGTGAAGCCCTTTCTGGACAACGACGAGCACGGCGTGTTCGCCACCCGTTCGCCGCGCAGGCCCAACCCCATCGGCATTTCCGTACTGCGGCTCACCGGCGTCCGCGGCAACCGGCTGCACGTGGAGAACGTGGACATGCTGGACGGCACCCCGGTGCTGGATATCAAGCCCTACGTCCCCACCTTCGACGTCTGGGACGCCGACAGGACGGGCTGGTTCGCCACCGTGGCGGACAACGCCGTGCAGTGCAGGGCCGACGACCGCTTCATCCCCGCAGACACCACTCAACCCCAGACAGGAGGCGCTTCATGACCCTTGCTTTCCGTTCCTTCCGCACCGGCCGCCGCGCGTTCGCCGCCCTGGCCCTCATGGCGCTGGTCTGCTCTCCCCTGGCCGCCCAGGCGGGCGAGATCACCGTGTCCGCCGCCGCCAGCCTGACCAACGCCTTTACCGACATCAAGGGCATGTTCGAAAAGGCCACCCCCGGCAGCAAGGTGCAGACCAACTTTGCCGCTTCCGGCCCGCTGCTGAAGCAGATGCAGGAAGGCGCGCCGGTGGACGTGTTTGCCTCCGCCGACCAGGTCACCATGGACAAGGCCGTGGAAAGCAAGCTCATCGACGTGGCCACCCGCATCGACTTCGTGTCCAACAGCCTGGTGCTCATCGTGCCCGCCGACTCCAGGCTGACCATCAAGGGCGTGGACGACCTGAAGCAGGCGGGCGTCACCCGCATCGCCGTGGGCAACCCCGACTCGGTGCCCGTGGGCCGCTACACCAAGGCCGCCCTGACCGCCGCCGGTTCGTGGGACGCCATCTCCGGCAAGGCCGTGCTGGCCGAAAGCGTGCGTCAGGCGCTGGACTACGTGGCGCGCGGCGAGGCGGAAGCTGGCTTCGTGTACATGACCGACGCCAGGATCGCGGGCGACAAGGTGAAGGTGGTGGCCACCGTCAAGGGTCACGCCCCCATCACCTACCCCATCGCCATCCTTGCCGCCTCGAAAGACAAGGCCGCCGCCGCCGCGTTCATCAAGTTCGTCACCGGCCCCGAAGGCATGGCCGTGCTGGACAAGTACGGCTTCGGCAAGCCGTAGCCGCGCGCATTGCCGCAACAAACGGACGGGCGCCCACCGCGAGGTCGGCGCCCGTCTTGCGTCGCAAGCCCTGTTTCCCCACCGATGGCCCTTCGGGTGCGCCATCGATCAGGCATGCATACGCCCGTGGCCTTGCGATGCTTCACGCCCCGCGAACGTGTGAGCGCCATCGCCCGCCCCGCGCGCCCATCTCCCATTCCCGCAGGCCTGCCCCGCACGACCCCCGGCCCACCGCCCCCCTCGGAAATCGGCCAACACCGGCAACTTGCCGCCGCCATGTATTTTTTGCTGACAGTTTCGGCGTAACCGTGCTAGATTCCCGACAGTCTCTCCCTTTCCACATGTAAAAATTCCCCCAAAATGCTTGCATCTTGGCGGGAAAGTGGTAGTAGCAACCATTATCGCTTGATGCACACACGTTGCCCGGCCTTCGGCGGAAGCAGACCGGGCGGCGCGCCGATTTCACCGTTTAACCTTGCCGGGGTTCCGGGCGGCCACACCGCCGGACCCGCAAAGGGGGAAAGCATGGATGTCGTCATGCTGTCACGGCTGCAATTCGCAGTAGCCGTCTTTTTCCATTTCATCTTCGTGCCGCTGACACTGGGCCTTTCGGTGCTCATCGCGGTCATGCAGACCATCTACTACCGCACCGGCAACGAAACCTACAAACGCATGGCCAAGTTCTGGGGCAAGCTGTTCCTGATCAACTTCACCCTGGGCGTGGTCACCGGCATCACCCTGGAATTCCAGTTCGGCACCAACTGGTCGCGCTACTCGGAATACGTGGGCGACATCTTCGGTTCGCTGCTGGCCATCGAGGCCACCCTGGCCTTCTTTCTGGAATCCACCTTCCTGGCCGTGTGGGTGTTCGGGTGGGAGCGGGTGTCCAAAAAGATGCACCTGTTCGCCATCTGGGCGGTGGCGTTCGCCTCCAACCTGTCCGGCCTGTGGATCATCCTGGCCAACGGCTGGATGCAGAACCCCGTGGGCTACGTGATCCGCAACAACCGCGCGGAACTGGACAACTTCTTCACCGTGCTCAGCAACCCCTACGCATGGGGCCAGTTCTTCCACAACATGTTCGCCTCGTGGATGCTGGCGGGCTTCTTCGTGCTGGGCATCTCGGCCTGGCACCTGTTGCGCCGCAACGAAGAAGACTTCTTCAACCGCTCGTTCAAGCTGGCCGCCGGGTTCACCCTGGTGCTGGCCCTTCTGGTGGCGGTGCAGGGCCACAACCACGGCAACACCGTGGCCAAGCTGCAACCCGCCAAGCTGGCGGCCATGGAATCGCACTGGGAAACCCAGAAGTCCGCGCCCATGTACCTGCTGGCCGTGCCCAATGAAAGCGCGGAAGGCAACGCCATCCAGGCCTTCGGCATTCCCGGCGTGCTCAGCCTGCTGGCCTTCAACGATCCTTCCGCCGAAGTGAAGGGCCTGAAGGACTTCCCCAAGGAAGACCGCCCGCCCGTGCTGCTCACCTTCCTGAACTTCCGCGTGATGGTGGGCCTTGGCACGCTGTTCCCGCTGCTGGCCGGCGCGGCCTTCCTGTTCCGCAACCGCCTGCAGGACAAGCCGTGGCTGCTGAAGGCGCTGCCCTGGGCCATCCCGCTGCCTTACGTGGCCATCATGGCCGGGTGGGCCGTGGCCGAAATTGGCCGCCAGCCGTGGATCGTGTACGGCATGATGCGCACCACCGACGCCGTGTCGCCGGTGCCCGCATCGTCCGTGGCCATATCGCTGCTGGCGTTCGGGGCCGTGTACACCCTGCTCGGCGTGCTCGACATCTACCTGCTTCGCAAGTACGCGCGCAAAGGCCCTGCCGCCTAGCCCGCACGACGTGCCGCATAGCCGCATGAACAGCTAACCGAGAGGATCGGAAACATGTTGGAGACAATCTGGTTCGTCCTGTGGGGCCTGTTGTGGGCCGTATACTTCGTCCTTGACGGCTTCGACTTCGGCATGGGCACCCTGCTGCCCATCGCCGCGCGCAACGAAGCCGAGCGCCGCACCATCTACAACGCCGCCGGTCCCTTCTGGGACGGCAACGAGGTGTGGCTGATCACTGCGGGCGGCGTCACCTTCGCCGCGTTCCCCAAGGCGTACGCGGTGATGTTCAGCGCGCTGTACGCGCCGCTGCTGATCCTGCTGTTCGCGCTGATCTTTCGCGCGGTGTCCTTCGAGTTCCGCAACAAGATCGACAGCCCCGGCTGGCGCAAGGTGTGGGACGTGTTCCAGTTCCTGGGCAACTTCGTGCCCGCGCTGCTGTTCGGCGTGGCCTTCGCCAACCTGTTCATGGGCATTCCCATCGACGGCAACGGCGTGTACCACGGCAACCTGCTGAAGCTGCTGAACCTGTACGGCCTGCTGGGCGGGGTGTTCTTCGTGCTCATGTTCGCCCTGCACGGCGCGCTGTGGATGGCCATCAAGTCCACGGGCGATCTGCACGACCGGGCCGTGGCCCTGGCGCGCGGCATCTGGCCGCTGCTGCTGTGCGCCGCGCTGGCCTTCCTGGCGGCCACCGCCGTGTACACCAACCTCTACGCCAACTACCTGAAGCTGCCGCCGCTGCTGGTGTTCCCCATCCTGGCCGTGGCCTCGCTGCTGACCACCCGGTTCTTCATCGCCTCCAACTCGGTGGGCATGGCCTGGGTGTGCAACGCGGTGTTCATCGTGTGCGTGACCTTCTTCGGGGTGTTCGGGATGTACCCGGCGCTGCTGCCGTCCAGCATGGATCCGGCCTTCAGCGTCACCATCGCCAACGGCGCGTCCAGCCCGCTGACGCTCAAGATCATGCTCACCGTGGTGGCGATCTTCGTGCCCATCGTGTTGGCGTACCAGGCCTGGGTGTATTCCGTGTTCACCCACAAGATCACCGACGAAGACCTGGAAGACGAGCACGCCTACTAGGCCGCTCTAAATTGTCTTCTTGCCCGCTGGCCCACACGGGATAGCCAATGGCAGGGCAAGGGACGCAAAGAATGACAACTGGAAGGGGAGGCCCATGGGCCTCCCCTTCATCGTTTTCTTCGCACTGGCGTGGCACACCGCCGGGCATCGGGCAGCATCGCCGACATCCCGCCCCATGCAGCCCGTGACCTACTTCAGCGAGCGCTCGACGGAACGGGCATCCGGCAGCGGCGTGCGGCGCGGGTCGGGCAGCAGCCAGTCGCACAGGCACCGCAGCCCCCGCGCGGAGCACGCCGCGCGCAGCCAGCCCGCCAGGCGTGCCCGGTACAGCCACGCGGCAAGCCCGGCCACCACGGCCAGCACCCACCACGCGGCGTGGGCCAGCACCGCGCCCAGCACCAGCGCAAGCCCGGCGGCCCCCCATCGCAGCGGCCCGCGCAGCAGGCGCACGGCGGTCAGCACGCCGCACAGGGCGTTGGCCAGCAGAAAGCCGTCGGCCAGGGCCACCAGCCCGGTCACGTCGATGACGCCCCGCCCCACGGCGGCCAGCACAACAGCGTGTGCGCCCCACAGCAGCCCGATGCCCCCGGCGGGCGCGCCACTGCTGGCGCGCAGGCCCACCACGCGCGGCAAAATGCCGTCCGCCGCCAGCGATGCCGCCAGCCGCGCCACCCCGCCCACGAACATCAGGTAGGTGGTGGCGCACAGGGCCAGCGCCAGCGCCCCCAGCACCGGGCCGCCCCACGCGCCGAACAGCGGCGTCAGCAGCGCGGCCACGCCGTCCGGCGGCGCGGCAAGCGCGGCGGGGATGCCGCCCGCGCCATCCCCCACCGGGGCCGCGTCGCGCACCGCCACCCACTGCATGCCGCCCGCCACGGCCAGGTCCACCGCCGTCACCGCCGCCACCGCGCGGACAACGGCCTTGCGGATGGTGCGGCGCGGGTTGCGCACTTCCGCGCTATAGTTGCCCACCACCTCCCAGCCCACCACGATCCAGAACAGCAACAGCAGCGCGTGGCCCAGCATGTCCCAGTCGGGCGCGGGCAGACCGAAGGCGGACAGGCCGGGGGCGGGCAAAGCCCCGCCGCCCGCACCGCGCCACAACGCCCCCGCAGCATCGCCCAGCGTGGCCACGCCCCCGGCGAACAGCAGCCCCGCCGACACCGACGACAGCACCAGCGCCACCCGGCCCAGCGCGGCCACCTGCCGCAGCAGCAACCCGGCGCACACCATCAGCAGCCCGTAGGCCACGCCCACCGGGGGCAGCCCGCCCAGCGGCAGGTAGCGCACCCCGGTCAGCAGCACGGCCACGGGGCCGAACAGCACCGCCACCACCAGATACAGCGAGGCCAGCCGCCGCCCTTCCGGGCCAAAGGCGTGCCCCACCGCCACCGAAACGCCCCCGTCGCCGGGGAACAGCACGGAAAGCTCGCCGAACACCAGGGCGAACACCACCCCAACGGCGATCATGGCCAGCCACGCGGGCAGCGCCCACGCCCCGGCCACGCCCAACACCACGGGCGGCAGGATGATGATGCCCGATCCCAGCACCGGCCCCACGATAAGCCCCGCCAGAAGCCACGGTCCAAGTTGCGCGTTGCGCATGGGGTTGCCCTCCTGTTGTTTCCGTGCCATCCTTGGCCCCATAGCGCCCGGAAATCCAACGGTATTTCCCGAAGGCAGCGTTCTGCCGGGCCGAACGGTCCGCGCGGCGCACCCGCCGCGACCAGCCCGCGCATCCGGCCGACCGCCCTACCGGCCACTGGCCCGCTGACTTCCCCGCGCTACTGGCGCAACTGGCGCAACCGGCACAACCGGCGACACCGGCCCCCTTCCCCTTCCGCAACCCCGCGCACCGACATGGAACTGCACCTGCTCCGCGCCTTCGCCACCGTGGCCGAATCCGGCACGCTCACCCGCGCCGCCGCCGAGCTGCATCTCAGCCAGTCGGCCCTCAGCGGGCAGATTCGCGCGCTGGAAGACGCTCTGGGCGTGACCCTGTTCCGCCGCCGCGCGCGCGGCATGGACCTGACCGACGCGGGCGCGGACCTGCTGCCCCTGGCAAAGAAGGCGCTGGACGCCGCCACGGCCCTGCGCCGCAAGGCAGAACGCCTGCGCGCCCAGCCCACCGGGCGGCTGGTGCTGGGCCTGAACACCGACCCTTCGTTCCTGCGCATGGTGGCGCTGCACGAGGCCCTTGGCGCGGCCTGCCCCGACGTGGCGCTGGAATTCACCATGACCCAGACCATGACCACCGCCGAACTGCTGCGCGAATCGGTCATCGACGCGGGTTACCGCTACGGGCAGGACTTCGCCCCCGACATCGTGGAGCACCCCCTGCGCGAGGTGGAAATACGCATCGTGATTCCGGCGGGCATGGTGCCCGCGCCGCCCGGCCAAGCGGCTGCCGCCCCGGTTTCCGCACCCGCCCGGCGCAAGGGACGTGCCCGCGCCGCCGCCCACCCTCCGCCGGAACGCCCGGAATGGACCGACGCCGTGCGCCGTCACGGCGCGCCGCAGTCCGCCAACGCGTCAGATGCCCTTGCCGTCCCCCCTGCCGCGCCCCTTTCCGGCGGAAACGGAACGCCGCCCGAAGCCCCCCCGGCGGACGCAGCCGCCACCGGCCTGCTTTCCGCCCTGCTGGCCCGCTGCGGCGGCATGCCCGCACCCCGGCCGGACTACGCCCCGGCCGACCTGCCCCGCCTGCCCGTGCACGACGCCAGCGCCTGGCACGCCCTGTCGCAACTGCCGTGGATCTGGCCCACCTGCGACTGCCCCTTCCACCGCACCGTGGCCGCGCGCATGGCCCCCTACGGGTTGCGCCCGCGCACGGCGGCCGTGGCCATCGACGAGCCCATCGTCAAGCAGCTGGTGGCCACCGGCAAGGGCGTGGCCGTGCTGCGCGCCGATGAAACGGCCCAGATGGTGCGCGACCACGGGGTGTACGTGTGGCCGGAACCGCTGGTGGTGCCGCTGTGCATCGCCCACCGCACCGACCGCAGCGACGACCCGGCCCTGCGCGCCCTGGTGGAGGCCGCCCGCGCCGTGTGGAAGTAAGCACGCCGCAACTGCCGCATCCCGCGCCCTCGCCGCCCTGCGCCTTCTCCGTCCCCACCCCTTCGCCCGCCGTTTCCCGCCCCGCCCCGCGCGCAAACGACGAACGCGGTCCCCGCCGTGGCGGAAACCGCGTCCATGCCGTGCGGCCGGGGCCGCATCCGTACATTCCTTCCCATGCCCGGCCTGTCGCCGTGCATCCCTCGTCCGTGGGACTTTTCGGGCTTGCCGGGCTACCGGGCTTGCCGGACTGACCGGACTGGCCCGCGCCAACCCCGCCCCGCTCCGCGCCTTTCGGGCGCGCGAAACCAGCCGCAACCGCAGCACCCGCCGCTACAGCCGCCGCGACTCCGGGGCGGTATCCGCCGCGACATCCGCCGCCACATCCGGGGCGCGCCGTGCCCGCGCCCCTTCACCACGCGCCGGGCAGGCCCGCGCTACACGTTGATGCTCACCCCGGCAGCGCCGCCGGACGAGCCGGAATCTCCGCTGGCCGCCTCCAGCTTGGCCTTCTGGTCCAGCAATTCCGTCAACTGGCTCTGGAGCATGGAGACTTCAGACATCTTCATGGCCACCTGCTGTTGCCGCTGCTCGTCATCAAGACTGGCATCTTGCTGGATTTCTTCCATTTCCTGCTGCTTTTCCTTGATCTGTTCGCGCAGGTTCTGAATCTGTTCCTTCAACGATGCCAATTCGTCGCTGTCGTCCGTTTCCTCGGTGGATTGCGAGCCGCCAGCGCCACTGCTGGCCATGCCCGCCGCCTTCTGCCGCCCCTCCTCGGAGATGGACACGGTGTCGCCGCCGCTTTCCGCCGCATCCGTGGACGCGGTGCGCAACGTGCCCGTGCGTTCCGTGCCCGCCTGCACCTGCAAGGTGCTGTAGGCGGTGCCGACCTGGGTTCCGTCCAGTGCTTCGACCATGGGACCTCCTTTCGCGCGGGTGCGCGACCTTCAGTCAACCTATCGGCGCAGCACATGAAGAGTTTATGGCACGCACTCACATTTCGTTGCACACCACAACACTACTTGCGATTTCTGAATATTGCTCTCCTCCCCCTTCTGCCTCAGCCTCTGCACGCCAGCCGCATATCAACCACACGCGAGCACCCGCAAACGCGAACACGGCCCCGCCGAAGCATGGGCCGCGTCCTTGAGCGTGCACATGTCATGTGTCTGGTCCGGTTGCCGCGCTGCATCCGTGGCCCTCGCCACGGAAAATGCGTATCCCGTCTCGTGTCGGCCCGCCGCGCGGCATGCGGCAGGGCCGCTGGCCCGCTATTCCTCGCCGGTTTCCGCCTCGGCCGTGCTGGTGGCAGTGGCGTCGTCCCCGCCGCTGTTTTCGGCTTCCTGCTGCTGTTTTTCCAGGTTGGCCTTTTCGGTCAGGGCCTGCGAGACCTGGCTTTCCAGCATGGAAATCTTGGCCTGCATAAGCTGGACTTGCTCCTGCTTGGTTTCCTCGTCCATGTCGGTGTCATCCTGCAGTTCGGCCAGTTCGTCCTGCGCATCGCTAAGGCTCTGGCGCAGGTCCGACACCTCTGATTCCGCCGCCGAGATGTCCGACTGCGAGACGTCGTCCTGCAGGGTCTGCGTTGCGTCGGAACTGCCCGAGGACTGCGATTCGCCCCCGGAGCTTCCCGACCCACCCAGCAGGGCCGCCTTGCGACGCGCCTCGTCCGAGATGGACACGGTGTCGCCGCTGCTGGTGGTGGTTGTTTGCGTGCCGGACGTAGTTGCGCCGGACGTGGTGGAGCCGGTCGCTGCCGTCCCCCCCGCTCCCCCCATTCCCATGGTCCCCGTTGCCTCGGTGAAGCCGCCAAGGCCCAACAGCCCCTGCGCGGTGCCGATGCCTTCCATCATGGTGCCTCCTTCCAACGCGAAATGCGTTGCATTGCACCCTTCCTATCGGCGCGGCGTGCGAGACGCTTAAATAACTACGCGTAATGATAGTGAAATACGCATCAAGAAGCGTAGCCCCACGCAAAGCGGGACCACACCTTTGCAAGCGGCTTGACGAACCGGAAACACGCCGGAAACACGCGGCCCGCGCGAAATGCAGGGCAGGGTCGAGCGGGGGCCTGGAAGGAAGGGAAGGAGCAGGAGACGAGCGGGCGGCACGGCGAACGCGGCGGAACGACAACGCCCCCCCCCGCCGCAACGGGCCGGACGGCACGGGCCGCCAACACGCCCCGACAATCCAGAGCAGGCCCAGAACAGGCCCAGAACGGCAGGCTACTCCGTGCGGCACGCACCGGTAAGCGCCCGGTGCACGTTGACCACGAAGTCCTGCACGTTGGTGAGGATGGAGCGCGAGGTCAGCGAGCCACGGTCGGCCAGCTTGCCCGCCGCGAATTCCGAAATGTCCGCGATGAAGAAATGCACCGGGCGCAGGCTGCCCCCCGGCCCGGCCTGATACGAGGGGGTCATGTTGCCGGTGGCGATGGTGTGCAGCGCGGTGGCCAGCGCCACCACGGTGGTGGCGCGGCGCACGTGGGCGCGCATGGCGTCCTGCGCGGCGTACACGTCTGCGATGACTTCCGGCAGGGGGCCGTCGTCGCGGATGGACCCGGCCAGCACGTAGGGCACGGAGCGCGTTTCCAGCGCGTGCATCACCCCGTCACGCACGCGGCCCGACTGCACGGCGGCGCGGATGGACCCGCAGCCCCGGATGGTATTGATGGCGTCCAGATGGTGGTAGTGCCCGCGCGGGGCCTGCCGCTTGTCGTACAGGCCCTGCCCCAGCGCGGTGCCGTACAGGGCGGCCTCCAGGTCGTGCGTGGCAAGGGCGTTGCCCGCCAGCAGGGCATGCACGTAGCCCGCGTCGATCAGCCCGGCAAAGGCGCGGCGGGCGTCGGCATCGAACACCACGGCTGGCCCGGCCACCCACACGATGTGGCCGTTGTCCCTGTCGTGGCGCAGCACCTGATACAGGGTGTCGTAATCGAGCGAAAAGGATGTTTCGCGGCTGACGCCGGTACGGAAGGCGAACTTGTCGGCAGGGGCGGCGGCTGCTTCGGGAGCAGGACCGGCAGAGGTTCGCGGAGTTGCGCCGGATGCGGTTAAGCCGGACACGGAAGCCATCTCAGCGGGCACGTTGGCCGGGGTCCACCCGGCCAGAAAATCCGGCAACTGGTCCAGCGGCCCGGCATGCACGTAGATGCCGTCCTCGCCGTTTTCGCCCCGGCCCACCGCCACCAGATCGCCCTTTTTCAGCCGCCGGAACTCCACCACCTCCAGCGTGCCCTCCGGGTTCTTGCGGATAACGCAATCCATGCGCGATTCCGCAAGCAGCACCCAGCGCCCCGGCTCCACTTGCACGAACTCCGGATAGATGGACGTGGCATGATAGTTGTCGGGGGCTACGCCGTCGGCGGGGGCAATAGCTACTGCCACAAGATTAACTGGAATCTGCGACACTTGGAACAGCCCTCTTCTTAAATTCACGCCTCCAATCTCGGATCTTTACAACATCATTTAAAATTGCATGAGGATCGGGAGTGACTACATCACTAGCAGGCGCGGAATCGTGAAGATATTTTGAATATTCAGTCATCATTTCAACTATCATAGAAATGTCGCCTCTATTTATTTTTAGCAAGCCAAATTCTTCAAAATGTTGAACTCCTGTATGGATAGCCTCATCAAACCGCAAAACGATACCTCCAAGAAGTACCTTTTCCACGATATGTTCACACGCTCTACGCATAAATACGCCAGCTGAAGATGATAAGGCTTCAGCCTCAACAGCATTACCACTACTATACGCTGCAATTGCAGCTTTTGCCTTCAACTCAATAGAATTAAGCCTATCGTCAAGTGGCATTGCGGAAACAGGAACACCATCAACAATATACCCAAATTTATTTCCCAGTTGTTTAGTTTGAAATTCTGAAACACCAACCGCCTTCGTTTTAGCCATAGCCAAAACTTGCGCAAGGAAATAAATATCATGCGTCAAAACGACGACTTGCCTGTCGGAACCAAGCGTTGCAATTATTTCAGCAAAACTTTTCCTAATTTTATGATCGAGCGACGAAACTGGATCATCAAAAATCACGGCATGCTTCTCACGTGATTGATCAATTTCCGCCAAAAAGCATGCCAACGCGATGGCACGAAATTCACCTTCGCTCACTATATCTTCAACAGAAGCGGGAAGCCGCATATCCTTTAATTTTACCCGAAAATAAACGACCCCCTTATTCGTTTTAGCCTTTTCTAAAACAACTTTTTTCCTTTCACCAAGCAATATACCAACATATCTATCAAATGACTTCGTGGCAGGGGTTGTAATATACTTTTCCGTAAAACTATTCGCAGCTCTTGTAATTGCGTGTGTTTTTGCAGACTCAAGAGCCGCCTCAAGAGCAGCCTTCATATTTAACTTCTGAACGATTTCGAATACATGATCTTTGTTTACCGACAAAATCTTACGCGCTTCAAGATTCGCACGCTCTGCTATGACTTGACGTCGCACTTCACCGTCAGATATTCCTACATACTCTGAAATTTCTTGCTCAATATCACGTTTCAATTTTTCAAAATAAAAATTCTTAAAATCATGAATCCCCGCCACACTTATAACTTCACCACGATTTAAGGCATCCATCACACTATTTGCGACACCAGCAACTTCATCTATAAACGAACTAAACACTCTTGAATATTCATCGTCAAGCTCCAACAGAACTGGATACATGGCGATTGAATACTTTGCAAGTTTCTCTAAATTTAAAATTTTATCTTTATACACCTTTTCATAATATAAAAAACTTTTTTCAACATCACTTGCCACATACGCTTCAAATTGCTCAAACCTGTTAACAGCGACACTACTCAAATCTTGCTGGCACAATGCACACACCCGCGTATCACCGCCAAGAGGAAATGCCCCATCCCCATAAGCAGAATCAAAAAAATTTCGAGCTGCCACCCAAAGCGCCCGCCACTCATCTCCTCCCGTATTAGGAATAAACCTACCATCCAAAAAAAACATAGAAAGCGCATCTCTCGCCTTTTTTGAACTACAATATTCACTATATGCGCTAAAAATACTATCAACACCCTCCTGTGAAATATGAAGATAAGCTTCTTCGAATGAATTTTTCATCAACATTACACGTTCAGCTACACCACGAAGCCTTTTTATCGCGCGCTCAGGGTCGCTATCGTTAAGCGCCCGTGTTAGCCTGTCAATCTTTTCATCATCCTCTCCGCAAAACTCAGTATTTAACGTTAAATCATCACTAGATGTACTTCCAGAAATTTTCCCGTACCACTCTGCAACATCTGATTTAGCACATGAATCTGGGAACTTAATCCTATCAATCCTGTACTGCTTCATTTTATCATTAATTTTACAAGACACTTCGTCACATATCTCAGCTAACCGAGGCAATATATCTATACCAAACGGTGTGAAAGCAATTTTATTCTCTTTCGTCACATATACGGATGCCGACTTAGAATCGAAGACACCAATCGCCGCCAAATCAACATTAGAAGATCCGTCACTCCATTTGAAATTTTTAACATCATCTCCACACCTATACACGATAGCCGCTGAAGATTCTCCGCCACAATTTTCACTGAAAACATCTCCAAGAACTCTCTCCTTAGGGCCGACACACCGACAGGCACTCTTAAATATTCTCGAATAACTACTTTTACCCGACCCGTTATCTCCATATACAACTGATACACCTGACTCCAAAAACTTAATCCTTGAAATTGCTGCAAGCGCGTTAACATTTTTAATATCTTTAATTTCTAATAGTGAAACACGATTAGCCATGACACTTTCAGCACAGCACGCACTTAAATCACATTCACATTTCGCATCACCACCCAAAACAACATGCCGAAGACATTCATCAAAAACAAAATCAATGTCGACACTTTGATTTGAGGCAAGATTTACAACTACGTTAAATTGCCAATCCGGCAGCTTGCTCTTAGCCCAAGCAATTATTTCATTTAGAATCATCCCACACTCCATCGAATAATTTACACGTACAACTCCCCATCCACACAATCATTAATCACCAACAGCGGAAAATCCTTCACGGTCAATTCACGTATGGCTTCCGGGCCAAGGTCGTCGTAGGCGATGACGGTGGCGGCAGTGATGCACTGCGAAAGCAGCGCGCCCGCGCCGCCAGTGGCCCCCAGGTAGACGGCGGTATGCTCTTTCAGGGCGTCGCGCACTTCGGTGTTGCGGCGCCCTTTGCCGATGGTGGCCTTCAGCCCCAGCGCGTGCAGGCGCGGGGCGTAGCTGTCCATGCGGTAGCTGGTGGTGGGACCGGCGGAGCCGATGGGCCGTCCGGGCGGGGCCGGGCTGGGGCCAACGTAGTAGATCACCGCGCCGCGCAGGTCGAAGGGCAGGTCTTCGCCCCGGTCCAGCGATTCGGCCAGACGGCGGTGGGCCGCATCGCGCGCGGTGTAGATGGCGCCGGACAGAAAGACCACATCGCCGCTGCGCAGTTGCGCCACGGCCTCGTCGGTCAGGGGGGTGGTAAGGTGGTGGGTAGCCATATCTGATTCCTTGTATTTCCGTACATGTCCCGAAGCGGGACCGCAATGGGGCTATTGAGGATGACGGACGGTTGCGGGGGACATCCCTCGCCGGGCAACGAGGTGCGGGCATCCGCACGTGCTCGTCACCCGTGCCAAGTCGGTTCGCATCGCCGCGCCATCCCGCAACGAAGGGGCAACAACCGGGTCGCACCATCACCGCAATCAGGCCGCATCGCCAGCGCAACTGGCTCACGACCGTGTCGCGATTGGGCCTCAACAGGTCCGCAACGGTTGCGCAGCTTGCCGACCACTTGCCGGAAAGCGTCCGCCGGGTTGTTCTGCCCGACTAGTCCGTCCGCCTGTCCCGCCCGGCTCCCGGCCCGGCCCGCAGCCCTAGCTACAGTTCAATCTCGCCGTGCCGGGCCGAATGGCACTGCACGTTCACGGCCAGCGGCAGGCTGGCCAGATGGCACGGGGCAAAGGCCATCTTCACGCCAAGGCAGGTGGTCTTGCCGCCAAGGCCCATGGGGCCGATGCCCAGTTCGTTGATGGCGGCCAGCAGCTCCGCTTCCTTGGCGGCCATGTCCGGGTCGGGGTGGATGTCCGTCAGCGGGCGCAGCAGCGCCTTTTTGGCCAGGATGGGCGCGTAGTCGAAGGTGCCGCCCACGCCCACGCCGATGATGGTGGGCGGGCAGGGATTCGGCCCCGCCTCGCGCACGCGCTGCACCACAAAGTCCTTGATGCCCTGCCACCCCTGCGCGGGGGCCAGCATGGTCACGCGCGACATGTTCTCGCTGCCGCCGCCCTTGGCCATGAAGGCAATGCGCAGCCGGTCGCCGGGCACCAGGTCCATGTGGATGACCGCCGGGGTGTTGTCGCCGGTGTTCTTGCGGGTCATGGGGTCGCAGGCGGACTTGCGCAGGTAGCCTTCGGCATAGCCGATGCGCACGCCCTCGGTAATGGCCTCGCGCAGGGTCATGCCGTCCACGCGGCAGTCCTCGCCAAGCTCCACGAAAAAGACGGCCAGCCCCGTGTCCTGACACAGCGGCAGGCCGGTGGTGGCCGCAAGGTCGGCGTTTTCCAGCAGTTGCCGGAACACTTCCCTGGCGACGTCGCTGTCTTCTTCGGCCTGCGCGCGGCTGAAGGCCCACCGCACGTCCTTGGGCAGGTAGCGGTTGCACTCCACGCACAGCCGCGCCACTTCCTCCACAACTCGTGTCGCCGGTATGCGGCGCATGTCTGGCTCCTTTGTCCGGTATGAACGGGGGAGAAACCGGGGGATGGCCCCGTTCCTCCTGACTTTCTCTTCGGTTGCGGATGGGCGACCGGCGGGCCGGTCTGCCGCCGCCTCGCCACCCTAGCAAGCGGCGCGGCCCTGCGGCAACAGCCGGATGCCGGTGCGGATGCCCGCGTGACCAAGGACCGGAACACCCGCAACGCAACACCGCAACCGCACGACAGCGCAAGCCCCGGCGGGTATGCGGCCTTTCCCGCGTCACCCGACAGTGCCAACCACCGAACGGATTGCGCCCGCCGACGGAGATCGCCGCCGCGCATGCGGCGGAAGCTCCGGCTTAGCGGGCGCACCGGGAACAACGCTACGGACAGGGCACGCGCACGCGTGCGGCCAAGGCGGCGGGAGCACCGCGCGCATGGCATTCCCGCCGGACAGATCACCCGAAGGCGCACTGCGCCGCAGGGAAGCTGCCCGGCACGGGGAATGCGCGCATGAGGCCGGGGGATCGGGGGCGCAGCCCCCGAAGCGCGGGGGTTGGTAGGGGGGCCTCGCTATAGGCCCCCCTACCCCACGCCGGAGGCGGCCCAACCATGCCGAGTCGCGCGCTCCTTCGTTACCAAGGGCTTCAGACCATGCGTCGGCCCCATCCCTATCCTTCCCTGCCCCACTACCCCCCGAACGGCAGCAGTCTTTTCAGCACGGTCAGCCCCATCTTGCGCCGCAAATACCCCAGCTGGGTCTGCAACGGCAGATGCTTGGGACAGACATCCTCGCAGGCCAAAAGGCCCATGCAGCCAAAGATGCCCTCGTCCGAGCCGATGATCTCGTAGAAGTCCGCGTCGGTGCGCTGGTCGCGCGGGTCTGCGGCAAAGCGCGCCACGCGGATGAACCCGGCCGGGGCCAGGAAGTCGGGCCGCAGGTTGGCCGTGCCGCAGGCTACCACGCAGCAGCCGCATTCAATGCACCGGTCCAGTTCGTAGATGGCGTTGGCCACCTCGTTTTCCATGCGCGCTTCCTGCGCGGCGGGGTCGAATTCCGCGCGGGTGTGAATCCACGATTCGGTGCGCTGGTACATGGCGCGGAACCACGTGCCCGTATCCACCGCAAGGTCGCCCACCAGCTTGAACACCGGCAGGGGCAACAGGGTGATGGTGTCCGGCAGGTCGCGCGTCTTGGTGTGGCAGGCAAGGCCGGGCCGCCCGTTGATGACCATGGCGCACGAGCCGCACACACCGGCGCGGCAGCAGAAGTCGAACTTCAGCGAGGGGTCCTGTTCCTCGCGCAGGCGGTGCAGGGCGATGAACAGCGTCATGCTGTCCGTTTCGTCCAGCCGGTAGGTGTCCATGTGCGGCACGGACGCCGGGTCCTGCGGGTTGTGGCGGAAGATGTTGAAGGTCAGCGAGCGTTGCATGTCGGGCTCCCTATCGACCTGGCACATGCGGGAATGTCGTCCCGAGTGCGAGGAAAACCGTATTGTTGCGAAGGGAGCGTACTCCCCTCGTACGTGACCGAGAAACAATGCGCGTTTGACGACGCAATCGGGCGACAGGCCCCATGTGCGTCACGCACTGATGATCTTGCCGCCGCCATACCCTCTGTCACCGGGGGGCAGTTCGACGTAACTGGTGGCCGGTTCGTAGTCGAGGTGCGGCAAATCCGCCCCCGGACGCCACGAGGCCAGCGTGCGGTTCAGCCAGTCGCGGTCGTTGCGCTCCGGGAAGTCCTCGCGGGTATGCGAACCCCGGCTTTCGGTGCGCATCAGCGCGCCGTGGCATACGCACAGCGCCAGCCGCACCATGCCCGGCATGCGGATGGCCAGCGCCAGTTCCGCGTTGGCCCCCACCCCGTCGGAGGCAAGGCCGATGCGTTGCGCCCGCTCGTGCACCTCTTGCAGAGCCTGCACGCCCCAGGTCAGGTCCGTGCCGTTGCGGAACACGTAGGCCGCCCGCTCCAGGATGTCGTACATGGCCTCGCGCACGGCGTAGACGCTTTCCCTGCCGTCCGCGCCGGAAACGATGCGCTTGATGCGCGCATCGTCCCGCGCCGCCGCCTCGCGCACGTGGGCGGTGGAGAAGGTGGTGTCATACCCCTGCAGGAATTCCGCAATGTTGCGGCCCACGATGCCGCCCGCCACCACGGTTTCGGCCAGCGAATTGCCGCCCAGCCGGTTGAAGCCGTGCAGGTCCCAGCAGGCCGATTCGCCCGCGCTGAACAGCCCCTTCAGGCCGTAAGCCGCGCCGGTCTTGTCGGTGCGCACGCCGCCCATGGAATAGTGCTGGGTGGGCCGCACGGGGATGAGCTGGTGCAGCGGGTCTATGCCCAGGAAGTTCTGGCAGATTTCGTCCACCTCGCGCAGCTTGGTGCGGATGTGCTGCTCGCCCAGGTGCCGGATGTCCAGCCACAGATGCTCGCCGTAGGGGCTCTGCACGCCCTTGCCGGTGCGCATGTGCTCGATCATGCGGCGCGAGACCACGTCGCGCGAGGCCAGTTCCGCCTTGTCCGGCTCGTAGTCGGGCATGAAGCGGTATTCGTCGCGGTCCAGCAGGGTGCCGCCGTCGCCCCGGCACCCTTCGGTGACCAGGATGTCGGTGGGCACGGTGCCGGTGGGGTGAAACTGCACGGCCTCCATGTTGCCGAGCTTGGCCACGCCGGTGTCCAGCGCCAGCGACAGGCCCGTCCCCTCGCAGATGATGGCGTTGGTGGAGGCGCGGTAGATGCGCCCGTACCCGCCGGATGCGACAAGCGTGGCCCGCGCGAGATAGGCGCGCAGCTCGCCCGTGCGCAGGCAGCGCACGATGGCCCCGTGGCAGGTTTCGCCATCGTGGATCAAGGAAACGGCCTCGGAGCGGTCATGCACGGTTACGCCAAGCTGCGCGGCGCGGTTGTCCATGGTGTACAGCACCGCGTGGCCCGCGCCGTCCGACGCGTAGCAGGTGCGCCACTTGGCCGTGCCGCCGAAGGCGCGCGAGTGGATGAGGCCGTGGTTTTCCGCCTTTTCGGTGGCCTCGAAGGGCTTGCCGCCCTTCCAGTAGGTGTGCGTGCCCGCGACGACGCGGTTCCACGGCACCCCCCAGTGGGCCAGGCGGCGCATTTCGATGGGGGCCGCCTCTACGAACATGCGGGCCACTTCCTGGTCCGCGCCCCAGTCGGAGCCTTTCACGGTGTCCAGAAAGTGCACGTCGGGGCTGTCGCCGTCGCCCATGATGGCGTTGCCAAGGGCGGCCTGCATACCGCCCTGCGCGGCCACGGAATGCGAGCGCCGCGCGGGCACCAGGGAGAGACAGACCACGGAAAAGCCCGCGCCCGCCACCTCTATGGCGCAGCGCTCTCCGGCAAGGCCCGCGCCTATGGTCAGAAGATCGGTGTGGATGATCTGCATTGGCGTGCGTCTCCTATTCCAGCGGCAGCAGCCGGAAGCGCAGCAGGGTGAGCAGCGACAGGCACAGGAACCCGCCAAGCAGGTACAGGCCCTTGCGGGTGATGTCCGCACGGTTTTCGCGGGTAATCAGGCCCCACTTCACCCCGGCGCGCCACGCCCCGATGACCAGATGCAGCGCCAGCGCGGGCAGCACCAGCAGAAACGCCCAGAACCAGCCGCCAAGCTGCACGCGCACGGCGCTTTTCAGCGCCTGCACCGGCAGGTCGGTAAGGCCCGTCCAGATGTGGATGGTGATGAACACCGCAAGGATGAACGCGGTGACCACCTGGGCAACCCACGCCCAGGTCTCGGGGTGGTGCAGCAGGCGGGCGTGCCGCCAGGCGGTGACGGCCTGCGCGGCCTTGAAGGGAATCTTGCGGGCGGCCACGGTGGCGTGGATGCAGAACACCACGGCAATGCCGATGCCGCCCAGAGTTTCGATGTGCAGCGCGTCCATGACGGCCGAAAGCCCGTTCAGGGCCCCCGCGCCAAACAGTACGCTGGACAGGAAGATCATGTGCATGCAGGCGAACAGCGCCAGCGCCGCCCCCGTGCCCATCTGCACCCAGTCGAGCAGGCCATCGGCACGAGAGCGCGGCCGGGCCGGGGCGATGCAGTCCGTTTCCATTGAGCCTCCTTGCGAACACAAGCGGTCAGAGCCGGGCAAAGCCGGGCCGGGGATGACGGGCGGCGGGGCATGGAAGCGGGCGCGCGGCACGACGCCGACCAGCGCCGCACGGGGCAAGCCGGGCGGGCGGACGGCCAAAGGGGCCAACGTGCGGAAAGGCCGGGCGGCGAAAGGCATGCGGCGAAGCGGGCGCGCCACGGTCCGGGTTGGAATTCACCTGTCGCGGGGCGACGGATTGAACGTCCAACCACCCAAATTCCATACCTTTTCCTGTGCGGGGACTATGGCCGACACGCACCCGCATGTCAAACATGCAGGCGGGGCAAGGGGTTTGCGCAGTCTGGCGGAAAAATTCGGGGGGCGTGGCAGCCGGGGCCGGGAACGGCAGGGGCGAGAAGCAAGGACGGAACAGCGCGGAGCAGGGGGCGAAACAGGCAGGAGGGGGCCTGTCCGGCTGCTCCGCGCGGATGGACCAAAACGCGATGGACAAAAACGCGGGCGTTTTTCAAACAACCGGACCTGAAAGCGCCCCCAGGCCCGGCGTGCCCCCCCCACACCCCGCCACGGGCGGAATGCGCCCGCGCTTGCAATTCGCGGCCGGTGCGGATAGGGGGGAAACTTCCCGACACCGCCGGGCGGCACGGCATGGCCAGCGGGCGTTCAGCCAACGCCAGCCACACGCCGTCCCTTCCAACCGTCGGCCCTGCACCGGCCGGCGCTCCGGCGGCCATATCTTCCTTGAGGGGGGTCCTCATGCGCGAGATACGCGAAGAACTCATCCGGCTGGCCCGCGAATCGGGCATTCCGGTTCCGCCCGACGCCTCGGTCACCGAGGTGGTGCGGCTGCTTGGCAGCGACACGCACCTCTCGCCCGACCTGTGCGAAGCGCTGAACCACATCCTCGCCGGGCTCGGCGGGGTTGCCGTTCCGGCCGCCTGCACGAAATAGCGCACGCGAAAAGGGGCATGCCCGCCACCATCATGGCGGGCATGCCCCTTGATTTTCCGTACGCGCCGCACCCCCCGCCGAACAGGCGTTCGCCGGGGCGAACGGGTGCGACCGGTACAATCGGGCGTGCCGCGCCCCTTTGGCGCGGGCTCCTGACGCGAGCCTTTCTCACGGGCATCGCCCCGGCCCCGGCCGCGCGCGAATCCCACGCGCCCTTGCGGCCGCTACATGTCCACGTCCAGCGCCAGCCCCACCGGGCAGTGGTCCGACCCCATGACGTGCATGTCTATCCAGGCGTCGCGCACCGCGCCGCGCAGTTCCTCCGAAACGAAGAAGTAGTCGATGCGCCAGCCCACGTTGCGTTCGCGGGCGCGAGTCTTGTACGACCACCACGAATAGGCGTGGGGCGTGTCGCCCTGCACCAGCCGGAAGGTGTCCACGTAGCCCGCCGCCGTGAAGCGGTCCATCCACGCACGCTCGATGGGCAGAAAGCCGGAGACGTCCTCGTTGTCCTTGGGCCGGGCGAGGTCGATGGGCCTGTGGGCGGTGTTGAAGTCGCCGCAGACCACGATGGGCTTGTGGCGGCGCAGGTCTTCGGCGTGGTTCAGGAAGGCGTCGTAGAAGCCCAGCTTGTAGTTCAGGCGTTGCTCGCCCTGCCCGCCGTTGGGAAAGTAGATGTTGAAGTAGTGGAAGGCCGGAAATTCCAGATGGATGCACCGGCCTTCGCCCTGCCAGGCGGGGTCCGGCATGTCCAGGTGCGCGGCCAGCGGCTGCACCCTGCTGAACGTGGCGACCCCGGAGTAGCCCTTCTTCACCCGCGATGCCAGCCACCACGACTGCCAGCCCTCGGGCTCTCGCAGGGCGGCGGCCACCTGTTCCGGCTCGGCCTTGGTTTCCTGAAGGCCCACGATGTGGCCGTCGCACCCGGCGAACCAGTTCCATTCCGGCTTGCCGCTCAAGGCGCGGATGCCGTTGACGTTCCACGAATACAGTTTGAGCAGCACGTATCCTCCGGAGTGTGCGGATGGGCGGGCATGACGACAGTCACGTCAGCCATGTCAGCCACGTCAGGCGCGCCAGTCACGTAAGGCGCGTCAGGCGGGGCCGCGCGCGATGGTGCGGGAAATGTGCGTGACGGCGGGCGGCGCGGGCGGTCCCCTCCCGCCAACAGGATACTCAGCCGGGAAAGGCTATTCCGGCCCGCCGGGCTGCCCCGTGGGGGCGGTGACGCCGCCGTGGCGCAGCCGGGCCGCGTAGTGCATGTCCACCCCGCCGATGTGGTCCTCGAACCACGACTTCAGGAAATGGAACATCTCCAGCGGCAGCATGGGCGGATGGTCGTCCGCGTCGAGGGCCAGGGTGAATTCGCGCACCTGCGCGAGGAATTTCAGGTGTTCGCCCTGATGAAAGGCCAGCAGTTCCGGGGCAACCTGGCGCACCACGGCCTCTTCGGCCGAAAAATGGGCGGCGGCGTGAGCCTTCAGCCCCGAAAGCACGGCGCGCAGGCGGCTGCCGTCATCGGGGCAGGCGGCGGCCTCGGCCATGTCGTTCAGCAGTTCGATGATGCGGACATGCTGGGCGTCCAGTTCCGGCACGCCCACGCTGAACCGGTTCGACCACTCCACGTGACGCATGAGGGCTCCTTGGGATGCGTGGCGCGGGGCGCATGGGCCTTCCCGCGTCCGGCGAGCATACACCCTGGGGGAGCCGCAGCGAAAGGGGGTTAGCCGCCTTTCCGATGCATGGGGGCCGCATGGGGGCCGCCCCCCCGTTGGTGGCCGGGAACCTTCATGAGCCGGGCGGGCGTTGGCCCGTGGCTAGTGGCCCTTGGGCCGGTCCGCGAACATGGCGGGCACGTCCTCGCCCGGCATGGGGCGCGAGAACAGGTAGCCCTGGCCGCCTTCGCACGAAAGCTCGGAGAGCATGATGCGCTGCTCCTCTTCCTCCACGCCTTCGGCCACCACGTCCAGGCCAAGGCTGTGCGCCAGCGCCACGACCGCCTGCACGATCTTGAAATGCCCCGGCTCGCGGCACATGCGCGCCACGAAGCTCTGGTCCACCTTCAGGGTGTCGATGGGGAACTGCTGCAGGTAGCTGAGCGAGGAATACCCGGTGCCGAAGTCGTCGATGCACAGCCGCACGCCGATCTCCTTGAGCCTGCGCAGCACCAGGTTGGCGTAGTCCGGGTTCTCCATCAGCATGGTTTCGGTCACTTCCAGCTTCAGGCAGCGCGCGGGCAGGCCAGTTTCACGCAGCACGGCGGCCACCTGCTCCACCAGGCCCGGCTGCGAAAGCTGGCGCGCCGAAAGGTTGACGTGCATGACCACGCCGCGCATGGAGGCCTGCTGCGCGCGCCAGGCGGCCAGCGCGCGGCACGCCTCGGCCAGCACCCAGCGGCCCACCTGGTGGATCTGCCCGGTGGACTCGGAGACGGGAATGAACTCCGACGGCCCCACGATGCCGCGTTCCGGGTGGTTCCAGCGCACCAGCGCCTCGAACCCGGTCAGCTTGCGGTCATGCAGCGACATGATGGGCTGGTAGACCAGGAAGAATTCGCTGTTGTCCAGCGCCCGGTGCAGGTCGATTTCCAGCTGCATCAGGTTCATGGCCTGTTCGAGCATGGAAGGCTGGAACACCGCGATGCCGTCGCCGCCGTGCTCCTTCACGTGGTGCATGGCGATGTTGGCGTTGCGCAGCATCTCGTCGGCGCAGCCGCCGCCCCGGGTCACCACCACGCCCACGCTGGCGGAAATGCGGATCTGCCGCCCGGCGACCTCCAGCGGCGGTTCCAGCGAGGTGCAGATGCGCCGCACCGTGACCAGGGCCTCTTCTTCCGAGCGCACCTCGTCCAGCAGCAGGATGAATTCGTCGCTGCCAAGGCGCGACACGGTGTCGATGGTGCGGATGTTCTCGGCCAGACGCCGGGCCACCTCGCGCAGCACCTGGTCGCCCGCGGGGTTGCCCATGGAATCGTTGACCACCTTGAAGCGGTCCAGATCCAGAAAGGCCACGGCGCACACGTTGTCGGAACCGCGCCGCGCGCGGTGCAGCGAACGGTCGATGCGGTCCAGGCACAGGGCGCGGTTGGGCAGGCCGGTGAGCGGGTCGTGCCAGGCCTGGTGCTTCATCTGGGTGAGCATGATCTTGCGGTCGGTGACGTCGCGCCCGCTGAAGCGAATGCCGCCGGGCGCGCCGTCCTCCTCGTGCAGGCGGCGGCTGGTGCAGGCCAGCCAGCGTTCGCGGCCGTCCTGGGTGCGCACGCGCACCTCCACCTCGACCATCTCGGCCCCGGAGGCCACCATCTCGCGGTGCTTGCGCCACAGGGGCAGGTCCTCGGGGTGCATGATGCCCTCGATGAACCGGGCGTTGGCGCGGAAGGATTCCAGGGAATACCCGGTGATGCGCTGGCAGGCGGGGGTGACGAACACCACCTTGCCGCTGGCGTCCTCCCAGCTTTCCCAATCGGCCAGGTGTTCGGCCAGCACGCGAAAGCTCTGCGCGGCGTCGCCATCCGGCAGCGGGGCCGGGGAATGCGGAAAGGGCACGGCGTGGCGGGCGCGGGTGGGCGCCGCGTCCGGGTCTGCGGCGTCGCCAGGGTCGCCAGGGGCGCCAGGGGTGCCAAGGGTGGCGGACACCGGGGAAATCCGTGGGCGGGCGGGCGCGGGGCGCTCGCTGGCGGCAGGCCCCAGTGGCGCGGCGGGCGGCGGAATGTCGGGCAGGGCGTCTCGTTCCCGCTCCGCCTGATGGGCCGGACCGGACGGACCAGACGGACCAGACGAACCGGACGGACTGGGCGAAGTGGGCGAAGTGGGCGGACCGGCGGGATGCTCCGGAGCGTGCGCCGCAGCGGCCTGGCCCGGCGACGCGGCCCCGGACCGGGGGGCGTGCGCATCCTGCGGGTCCGGCTCCTGGCCCTGGCCCGTGGTTGCGCCTCGCCGCATGTTCCCTGCGGCGTCTTGTCCCTTCTGGTCGCTCACGCGGCATACCCCCTATGCCATGCCAGCTTGCCGCGCGTGCCTCGCGCGTGCGGCCCACCACGCGGGCGGCCGAAGGATGAGTGTTCTCCGGGCCGCAGCGACCCGTCACGTGGGCGTAATACAAGCCGCCGGAAATAACAACTCCTGCCTCGGGACCGACAGGCCCCGCAATACGTTCATAACATTTCATATTTATTTGATTTCACACAGGCGCGCGATACCCTGCCCGGCAGGCCGTGCATCGTGATCCGGAATTTCCGGACGGTTTTCCGGTATCCGCCGCCCCGATCACGGCCCCGACCTCGTCGGCATCCACGCCGCCGGAACCGGCGCGCGGGGCGGAGGCCAACAGTGCCTGCAAGGGACGGCCGGGCGCGACTGGTCCCGAATCCGCCCGCCGTGCCGGGTTCCCAGGCCGGGTGCGCTGCGCTACACTGCGCGCGGGGCGGTCGTGCCCCGCATTTTTCACCGCACGAGGCCCCGGCATGACGCCCCCGCCCGCCAACCACACCGCCACGCCGCCTCCGCCCGCCGGGACAGGGCACGGCGACGCGACGCGCGATGGCCTTGCCCGCAACGCCGCCACGGTAGCCGGGGCCACGCTGGCCTCGCGCCTGCTCGGCTACGCCCGCGACGCGCTGACCGCCCACATCCTGGGCGCGGGAGCGGGCGCGGACGCCTTCTTCGTGGCCTTCCGCCTGCCCAACCTGATGCGCCGCCTGCTCGGAGAAGGCGCGGTGTCGCTGGCCTTCACCCCCGCCTTCGTCCGCCTGCGGGCACGGGAAGGCGACGCGCGGGCCTTCGCCTTCGGGCGCGGGGTACTCTGGCGCGCGCTGCTGCCGCTGGCCCTGCTGTGCCTGCTGGGCATGGCCCTGG
Organism: Nitratidesulfovibrio sp. HK-II; assembly: GCF_003402415.2. Taxonomy (NCBI): domain Bacteria; kingdom Pseudomonadati; phylum Thermodesulfobacteriota; class Desulfovibrionia; order Desulfovibrionales; family Desulfovibrionaceae; genus Nitratidesulfovibrio; species Nitratidesulfovibrio sp. HK-II. The sequence goes on along the minus strand of NZ_AP036014.1, from coordinate 522,701 downwards.
CACATCCGCTTGCCCTGCTGCTGGCCCCCGGCTTCGGCGCGGCGGGCGCGCCGCCCGGCGTGGCGCAGCGCGCCGCGAGCCTGTTGCGCATCTGCCTGCCTTACGGGGTGGCCGCCACATGCGTCGCGTTGTGCGCGGGCATGCTGCACGCCCACGGGCGCTTCCTGCCGCCCGCCCTGGCCCCGGCGGTGCTCAACCTGGCCGTCATGGCCACCGGGGGGTTGGCCCTGGCCGGATTCGGCGACGCCGCCACCCTGCTGGCCTGCGGCGTGCTGGCGGGGGGCGTGGCGCAACTCGCCCTGCAACTGCCCGCGCTGGCCCGCCTTGGCCTGCGCTGGCGCGCCCCCCTGCCCGTGCGCGACCCGCAGGCGAGCGAGGCCGCGCGCGCCCTGCCCGCAGGGGTGTTCGGCGCATCCGCCCAGCAACTCAACGTGCTGGCCTGCACCCTGCTGGCCTCGTTCCTGTCCGAGGGCAGCGTCACCGCCCTCTACTACGCGGAACGGCTGATGGAATTCCCCCTCGGGGTGTTCGGCGTGGCCGTGGGCGTGGCCGCCCTGCCCGCGCTTTCCGCCAGCGCGGACGCGCGGCCCGGCCCCACAGGCCCTGCCCCCGGCGCGGCCCGCCACCCCCACGACGAATTCCGCCGGGTGCTGGGCGACGCATTGCGCCTTTCGCTGTTCATCAGCCTGCCCTCGGCCATGGGCCTTGCCGCCGTGGCCGTGCCGCTGGTCGCCCTGCTGTTCGGACACGGGGCCTTCGACCGCCAGGCCGTGGACGCCACGGTGGCCGCGCTGCTGGCCTACGCGCCGGGCATCCCCGCCTTTGCCGTCACCCGCCCCCTGCTGGCCGCCTGCAATGCCCGGCAGGCCACGGGCGTGCCGGTGGCGGCTGGTCTTGCGTCCGTGCTGGTCACGCTGGGGCTCGGCGCGCTGCTGCTGCGGCCCATGGGGGTTGCCGGGCCCGCGCTGGCGGCCAGTTGCGGGGCCTGGGCCAACACGCTCTGCCTGGTCCTGGCCCTGCGGCGCGCGGGCGTCGCCGTGGATCTGCACGGCCGTTCCGCCCTGCTGCACGCCGCGCTGGCCTGCGCGGCCTGCCTGCCCGCGTGGTGGCTTGCAGGCGCGTTCGCCGAAACGGCGTGGGCGCCCCCCCCGCTGCCCCCGGCCGCGCGCCTGGCCCTGGGCGTACCCCTGGCCGCAGGGCTGTATCTGGGCCTTTCCCTGTGCTGCCGCAGCCGTGACGCCATCGCCCTGCTGCGCGTTGTGCGGGGCGGCAAAACCGGGTAGGCTGGCCGGAGCACGCGCCCCGCGTCTTCGCCCCCGTGCGCCGGGCACGGGCGCACTGCGGCAAGCGCACGGAAAACCGCCGCCGCACCCCCGTCCGGAGCCCCCACAAAGGACGCCGCATGCCCGACAAGGCTCCCCGCCCCCTCACCGGCATCCAGACCCGCCTCGGCCTGCTCATCGCGCTGGTCACCACGGTGATGCTGCTGGTGTTCATGGTCACGGACTACAGCGCCGCCAGCCGCAAGATGCACCGCGAGATCGAGGATTTCGCGCGCCGCCTGGCCGTACGTGCGGCGCGCCAGCTTCAGACGCCCGCGTGGAACCTGGACGCCGCCTCCATGGCCGCCGTCATCGAGGCGGAAATGGACGACCAGCGGGTATACGCCGTGGCCCTGTTCGAGCGCGATGGCGCAACCCTGCTCGGCGGCATGCAGCGCGACGAGGACTGGCGGGCCGTGCCGTGGAGCGGGACCACGGGCGACGATTTCATCATCGAGCGCGAGGTGCTGGCCCACCAGGGCGAGGAAATCGGCAGCGTGCTGGTGATGGTTTCGCCGCGCGGCGTCAACGACGCCCTGTCGGCCATGGTGCGCGAGAACGCCGTGCGAGTCACGGTCATCGGCATGACGCTGGTTGTGCTGATCATCCTCATTCTGCGGCGCACTGTGGTGATGCCCGTGGCGGGGCTTGCCCTCATCGCCCGCAAGGTCGCGGAAGAGCGCAACTATTCCCTTCGCGCCGCCCGCCACGGCCGCGACGAGATCGGTCGACTGGTGGACGCCTTCAACGCCATGCTCGAACAGGTGGAACGCCACGAGCGCCAGCTTACCGTCCAGCAGGGCGAACTGGAGCGCGCGGTGCGCGAACGCACGGCCGCCCTGGACACGGCGCGGGCGCGCGTGGAGCGGGCCAGCCACGCCAAGGGCGAATTCCTGGCCGGGGTCACCCACGAACTACGCACCCCCATGAACGCCGTCATCGGCATGGTGGACATCACCCTTGGCACGGACCTTTCGCCCAAGCAGCGGGAATACCTGAATCTGGTTCGATCTTCGGCCCGTTCACTGCTGGGGGTGGTGAACGGGGTGCTGGACTTTTCCAAGCTGGAGGCAGGGCGGCTTACCCTGGAAGCCATTCCCTTCCGCACCCGCGACCTGCTGGAGGAGGTCATTGATCTCTTCCACGACCGGCTGGCCGTCAAGGACATCGAACTGGTGGTGGACATCGACACCGACGTGCCCCCGGTGCTGGTGGGCGACCCGCTGCGCCTGCGCCAGGTGCTGGTGAACCTGGCGGCCAACGCCTTCAAGTTCACCGAACGGGGCGAGGTGGTCATCCGCGTGGCCCTGCCCGCAACGGAAGCCGGACCGGGGGAAGGGCCGAACGCGCGGACAGACGCGACGCTGGCCTTCTCGGTGCGCGACACCGGCATCGGCATCGCGCCCGAGGCGCGCGCGAGGCTGTTCGAATCCTACAGCCAGGCCGACGCGTCCGTGTCGCGCCGTTTCGGCGGCACCGGCCTTGGGCTGTCCATCGTCCGGGCGCTGGTGCACCTCATGGGCGGCGACGTGGACGTGGAGAGCGAGCCTGGCCGGGGCAGCACCTTCCGGTTCACCGCCCGCTTCGGCCTGCCGCCGGAGCAGGAAGCGGCCGAAACGCCGCACCCGGCATTGGCCGGACGGCTGGCGCTGGTGGCCGAGGCCAATCCCACCTGCGCCCGCGTGCTGGCCCGGCTGCTGGCCCAGTTGGGCGTGCGCTGCCAGGTGGCCCCGGACGTGGCCGCCCTGCGGGCCGCGCTGCACGACGGCCCCACGGCGCAGCTCGGCCCGCAAGGCGGCCATGACCCGACGAATTCAGACGGCGCGGACGCCAGCGGCCAACCCGCCCCCAATGGAAGCGCGGCACGGGCCGCATCCTGGGATTTCGTGCTCTGCGGCCTGTACCTGCCGCTGATCGGGGCCACCAACGAGGGGCTGGCCACACCGGCCGACGCGCCCCCGGACTGCACGCCCGGACAGGACGACATACCCAGCGTCTGCGCGGCATCCACCATTCTCATGCGGCTGCGCGAAGAAGGCGTGGCCGTGCCGCCGCTGCTGGTGGCGGCCGCCATGGGCCGCGAACCCGATGCGGCCACCGCCGCCCGCCTCGGGGTGCTGGCGGTGCTCATCAAGCCGGTGAAGCTGCACGCCCTGCGCGATGCGGCCCTGCGAGCCGTCGCCAGGCCCGAGGAAACCACGGCGGCATGCGGCGAGGCAACGCCCTCCCCGCCCCCCGATTCCCCGGTTTTCCCAGCTGTTGCCGTCACGCCAAGGCCGCACCGCACCGCCGCGGGCGCGGCGGCAGCCACATCCGTCCCCGGTCCGCTCGCGAGCCCGGCGGGCGATCCCGCCGCGCGCGGCCCGTCCTCCGAGAAGGCAGACCCGGCCCTGCTCGGGACGCGGGTGCTGCTGGTGGACGACAACCCCATCAATCGCGCCGTGGCGCTGGAAATGCTGACGTCGGCGGGGGTGGCCGTGGAAACTGCCCCTTCGGGTGAAGAGGCGCTGGCGACACTGGTCCACGGCATCGGGGCTCCGACAGGGCCCGATGCGGCGATGGACGCGCCCTTCGACGCCGTGCTGCTGGACATCCAGATGCCCGGCATGGACGGCTATCAGGTGGCCACGGCCATTCGCGAGCGCGGCGCGGCGAACGGCCTGCGCCTGCGGCCGGGCGCGCCGGTCATCGCCTTCACCGCGCGGGTGGAGGGCGAGGACGAGGACGCCCTGCGCGAGGCGGGCATCGCCACGCGGCTGCCAAAGCCGGTGGAGCGCGGGGAACTGCTGTCCACCCTGCGCCGGTTCATGCCGCACCGCCCCGAACCGGCCGTTCATGACGTCCCGAACTCGCAGGCCGCCCGTGGCGCGCGGGACCACCGCCCCGCGCCCGAAGACCTGCCCGCATCCCTGCCCGGGTTGGACGTGGCGGGCGGCGTGCGCCGCATGAACGGCAAGGCCTGGCTGTACCTGCGGGTGCTGGGCAGCTTCGTGGCTACCTATGCGAAGGCGGGAGAGGAATTGCGCGGGCTTGCCACGACCGCGCAAAAGGGCGCGGCCAGCCCGGTGACGGCATGGCGGACCCTGTCCGAACGAGCCCACGCCGTGGCTGGCGCGGCGGGCAGCATTTCCGCCACCGAGGTGTATATGGCCGCCCGCGAACTGGAGCGCACCGCCCTCATCCTGGCCGGGGAACTGCCCGAAGACGGGCATGGCGACGCGCCCGACGGCATGCCCACGGGCGGCGCGAAGCAACAGGGCGGGCCGCAAGCCGTCGAGGGGCTGGTGGAACGCTTCGACGCGGCGGTGCGCACCGCCTGCCGCAGCATCCGCACCTTGCTCGACGCCCACGGGCAGTGACGGCGGCTCGCCGCCATGGCAGAAACCACCACATTTCATACCGGTTTCATGGATGCGGGGCGACGGCCTGGCGGCAGCGCCGACCGACGCCACCCAAGGCGGGGGGGTTCCGTTTCCGGGCCGGGAAGGGTATGGTCCGGCCTCCATGAACGCGGCGCGCGCACAGAAAACACGCCCGCCCGTCCATGCTCCGGCACGCCGTGAAATCGTTGGCCATCCCACCCCGCGCCGGGTCCCGGAAACGAAAAAGCCCCGCTTTCGCGGGGCACGGAATCAATGGGGCGAATGATGGGACTTGAACCCACGGCCACCTGGGCCACAACCAGGTGCTCTGCCAACTGAGCTACATCCGCCGTAAGAGAGAGCGCATATACACCCGGCGTCGGGACCGGTCAAGAGGCAATCGGCCCATTTCCCCGTCAACGCCCGATTTCCGGACTTGCCGCCCGGCTCCGTCAGCCCGGCGGCACACAGCAATCACCAGCGCGGATCACGTTCCGCCGCGAACATACGCACAGCGAACACCCGTAAAAGGACACACCTCACCACATGGACAAGCTTGTCATCCACGGCGGAGCGCCCCTGCGCGGCGCCATCGCCGTCAGCGGTTCCAAAAACGCCGCGCTGCCCATCCTGATGGCCTCGATCCTGGCCGAAGAACCCATTACCTACACCAACGTGCCGCGCCTGCGCGACATCTTCACCACCAACAAACTGCTGGCCATCCTGGGCTGTCCGGCGGAATTCGACGGGCACACCGTCACCGTCACCCCGTGCGACCTGAAGCCCGAGGCCCCTTACGACCTGGTGAAGACCATGCGCGCCTCGGTGCTGTGCCTTGGCCCGCTGCTGGCCCGCCTGGGCGAGGCCCGCGTGGCACTGCCCGGCGGCTGCGCCATCGGCGCGCGGCCCGTGGACCTGCACCTGACCGCGCTGGAAAAGATGGGCGCCACCTTCGACCTGGAATCCGGCTACATCCAGGGCCATTGCAAGAAGCTGCGCGGCGCGCACATCCACTTCGACTTCCCCACCGTGGGCGGCACCGAGAACCTGCTCATGGCCGCCACCCTGGCCGAGGGCGAAACTGTTCTTGAAAACGTCGCCCGCGAGCCGGAGGTGGTGGACCTGGCCAACTTCCTCATCGCCTGCGGGGCGAAGATCGAGGGGCACGGCTCCGGCATCATCAAGGTGCAGGGCGTGCCGCGCCTTGGCGGATGCGAATACCGCATCATGCCCGACCGCATCGAGGCGGGCACCTTCATGGTGGCGGCGGGCATCACCGGCGGCGACCTGCTGCTGACCGACTGCCCCTTCGAGGAACTGGAGGCGGTCATCGCCAAGTTGCGCGACATGGGGCTGATCATCGAGCGCGAAGGCGCGCGCGACGTGCGCGTGACCCACAACGGCCACCTGCGCGCCCGCGACGTGACCACCCGCCCCTTCCCCGGCTTTCCCACCGACATGCAGGCCCAGATCATGGCCCTGATGACCATCGCCAGCGGCGCGGGCGTGGTGGAGGAAACCATCTTCGAGAACCGCTTCATGCACGTGCCGGAGCTGGTGCGCATGGGCGCGGACGTCAAGCTGTCCGGCCACTCCGCCATGGTGCGCGGCGTGCAGCGGCTCATCGGCGCACCGGTCATGGCCTCCGACCTGCGGGCCAGCGCCTCGCTGGTGCTGGCGGGCCTTGCCGCGCAGGGCGAAACCCACGTCCAGCGCATCTACCACCTGGACCGGGGATACGAACGCATCGAGGAAAAACTGAACGCCGTGGGCGCGCGCATCACGCGCATGCCCGAATAGACGCGCGCCTCCGGGCGGGTTCGCCACGCCGCGGTCCCGCCCGTTTCGTTTCACCCCCACGCACGCCTGCGCCGCAGGTCCGGCGGGCCGCATGCCCCAGCCATCTCCGCAGCCCCTGCCCTTCTCCCCGCTGCCCCCGCTGCTGTTCCGGCAGGCCTGCCTGCTGGCGGCGCTGGCCGGGCTGGCCGCGCTGCCGCCACGGGGCGAACCCGTATGGGCCGCCACGGCGGCCGCGCTGCTGTGGCTGGGCATGGGCGCGCGGGCGCGCGGCCTTGCCCGGGTAACCGTCTTCGCGCTGTGCTTTGGCGCGGGGCTGGGGGCGGCCTGGCTGCGCCAACCCGGCCCGCCACCGCCAACTCCTGCCTGGGCCGACACCGGCCGCCCGGTGCGCTTCACCGGCACTGTGGCCGAATGCACCCCCACCACCGACGGGCGCATCCGCCTGCTTCTGGCGGATGTGCGGCCGGATGGCGGACACGCCGAAGGCGGGGGCAATCCCGCCGGGACGGCGGGCTCCGCCGCATCCCCGCATTTCTCCGACGCTCTTCCCGCCCCTTCTCCCCTGCCCGGCCTGCTGGCCCTTTCGTGGCAGAACCCGCCCCTGCGTCCCGCGCCGGGCAGCCGCCTGGCCGTCACCGCCGCCGTGGCTCCCATGCGCGGGCTGGCCAACCCCGGCGGGGACGACAGCGCGGCGTTCTGGGCCTCGCGCGAGGTGCGCTTCCGTGCCTGGACCACCCACGCCAAGGGCGCGCCCCGCGTGGAAGGCGAGCCGTCCACGGGATGGACGTTGCGCGAAAACCTGCGCACCGCCATGCTGCGGGCCATCGCCCTGCATGGCGAGCCTAACACTGATGCCGACCCTGCTGGTTCAGGGCCACGGACGGAAATCAGCGCCGCCAATGCCGCTCCCGCCGACGCGCCCGAACCGCCCACCCCGGCCGGAGCCTTCCTGCCCGCGCTGGTGCTGGGCGACCGCTTTCATCTGGACAGCCGCGACCTGGACCTGGTGGCCCGCGCCTCGCTGATCCACGCCATCGCCCTGTCGGGCATGCACCTGTGCGCGGCGGCGGCGCTGGGGGCCGGTGCCGCGCTGCTGGCCGGGCGCGTGGCCCCCGGCGTGTACCTGCGCGTTCCCCGCCGCAAGCTGGCCCTGGCCTGTTCCCTGCCGCCCGCGCTGGCCTACGTGTGGCTGGGCGGCGCGCCGCCATCGCTGGTGCGCGCGGCGCTGATGCTGGTGTTCTGGGGGTGGCTGTACTGGCGCGGCAGGCCCCAGGTGCTGCTGGACGGCCTGCTGTGGGCGGTGTGCGTCATCGTGCTGTTCGACTCCGGCGCGGCGGACGACCTGTCGTTGCAGCTTTCCGCCTGCGCGGTGGCGGGCATCGCCCTGGCCAGGCCGCTGGCCGCCCTTCTGCCCCGGCGGCTGCGCGAAATCGGGGAACTGTGGCCCCAGGATGGGCGTGGGGACGGGAACCCGGCCGGACAAACGGCCGGACACGGTGCCGGGGCCGCACCGCAATCCCGCTCCGCCACCCGCGCGACGTCCCGCACGTGGCGCACCCGCCTCGTCATGTTCGCCGCGCGCACCCTGTGGGTGACCCTGTGCATCCAGTTGATCCTGCTGCCCCTGTCCGCGCGCGTGTTCGGCACGTCCAGCCCATGGTTCGCGCTGAATCTGCTGTTCCTGCCGCTCATCGACGGCGTGGCGCTGCCGCTGGGCCTCGCGGGCATGGCCCTGGCCCCGGCCCTTCCGGACGCGGCCGGATGGCTGCTGCTGGTAGCCCGCTGGCCGTTCGACCTGCTGCTGGTCGTGCTGCGCTGGCTGGATGGCGCGGGCCTGCTGGGCAACCCCCAGTTGCTGCGCCCGCACCCCGCCGCCATGCTGGGGTTGTGGGTGCTGCTGGGCGCGGCGGTTCTGCACCAGACGGGCGAGGCACGCCGCCGCGCCGCCCTGCTGCTGGCCGCCGGGGTGCTGCTGGTGCTGGGCCCGGTGTGGCCGCGCCTTGCCGCCGCCACGGACCCTGCCGTGCGGCTGGCCGTGCTGGACGTGGGGCAAGGGCAATCGGTGGCGCTGGATTGGGGGCAGGGGCGCATGCTGGTGGACGGCGGAGGCACGGCCTCGCGCTCATGGGACACGGGCCGCCGCGTGGTGGCCCCGGCACTGACCGACAACCGCCCGCCCCGCCTGGACACGGTGGCCTGGTCGCACCCGGACCGCGACCATTTGCGAGGCCTCTTGTACGTCATCGACACCTTCGCCGTACGCCGGGTGGCGGGCAACGGAGACCAGCCGCACGGCGAGGACGGCACGCGGCTGGCCGCCATCCTGAGCCGTACCGGCCTGCGCGAGGAACGCTGGCATGCCGGGCAACGCATTCCCCTCGCTGGCGGGCTGGAATTGGAAGTGCTGCACCCGCCGCTGCCGGAGGCGGCTGGCCCGGCCTTCCAGGACAACGACGCCTCGCTGGTGTTGCGGCTGACCACGCGGGACGGCGACGGCGCCCGGCGCGGCCTGGCGTTGATCCCCGGCGATGCGGGCGACCCGGCCTTGCGCGTGCTGCTGGCGTCCGGCGCGGACCTTTCTGCGGAGGTGCTGGTGCTGCCCCACCACGGCGGCAAACGGAAGCTGCTGCCGCAACTGCTGGACGCGGCGCGCCCCCGCGTGGCCATCGCCAGCGCGGGCTACCGCAACCGCTGGGGCTTTCCCGTGGCGGACACCCGCGCCGCGCTGGCGGAACGGTTCATTCCCCTGCTGGTGACGGCGGAATCGGGCCAGGTGCTGGCCCGCTGGGATGCGGCGGGGGCGCATGGCGTGAGCGGAACGGGCGCATGGCCCGGCCCCGCCACGGTCACCACGGCCCGCGACACGGATGGCGACGACGCGGACGGCGGGCAGTAACGGCCCGTACTCCCGACCTACTTCGGCTTCTGGCAGCGCTCGCAGTACACCGTGGTGCGCCCGGCCACCTTGCCCGTGGCCAGCGTGCGCCCGCAGGCCACGCACGGCTGCCCGGACCTGCCGTACACCCGAAAGCGGTTCTGGAAGGCCCCGGCATCGCCGTGGGCGTCGCGGTAATCGCGGATGGAACTGCCGCATTCGGCGATGGATTCCCGCAGCACGTCCACCAGATGGCCGTGCAACACGCGCAGCCGATCCGGCGAAAGCTCCCCAGCCTGCGCATCCGGCCGGATGGATGCCCGGAACAACGATTCGTCGGCGTAGATGTTGCCGATGCCCGCAATGACCGTCTGGTCCAGCAGCAGCGCCTTGATGCGCCCCCGCCGCCCCCGGAACAACTCCGCGAAGCCCGGCGCGGCGATTTCCAGCGGCTCCGGCCCCAGCGAACGCCAGAAGTCCCACGTAGCCAGATCCGAATCGGACAGGGCGCGCACGTAGCCGAACTTGCGCGCATCGTCGAAGAACAACCGGTTGCCGTCGTCCAGCCCGAACACCACGCGGGTGTGCGCGTTGGGCGCGACCTCCGGCCCGTAGACGAAAAGCCGCCCGGTCATCTTCAGGTGCACGCCCAGCAGATGGGGCACGCGGTTGCCGCCCGTGCCGCCAGTTCCCGCTGCCTTTCCCGCCGCGTCGCGGCAGGCCATCAGGTCGGCAGCGTCGGGCGGCGCTTCGGACGAAGCATCGGCCCCTGCCCCGGCGGCCCCACGCGCCCCACCGTCTGCGGCGTCCGGGCTGTTCGGGCCGTCCGGGCTGTTCGGGCCGTCCGGGCTGTCCGGGCCGTCCGGCGGGGCCAGTTCCATCAGCAGCAACTTGCCGCGCCGACCCACCCCAGAAATGACGCGCCCCGGCACGCACCGAGCAAACGCTGCCGCATCACCCTGTACGGTCCCTTCGTTGCGCACCGAAACGGACACGATGCGCCGCCCCGTCAACTGGGGCCGCAAACCGCAGGCAATGGTCTCCACCTCTGGCAACTCAGGCATGGGCAACTCCGCGTGACTGACGTGCGATGCACAAAAAACGCCGCATCGGCACACCATAGGCACGCCGACGCGGCCTGTCAGCAGGCCCGTGCATGACGGGGCGGGATTGGCGGGAGAAACAAGGAAGGTGACACTCCCTCGCATGACATCGCGCGCGAGGGCATTTGCCCCACTGCCATCGTCTTTCCGGCCTCCGGCACAACCCGGCGTTTGCCGTGGATTTCGTGCCGAGAGCAAGGAAGGCGGCCCTGACGTGAGGGCGTTTGTCCCCAGGACATTGCATTTACCGGCCCACGGCACAACCGGCGCAGGCGGCGAATTGTGTGTCGAGGGCAAGGAAGGCGGCCCTTTCGCGACGGGAGCGTACTCTTCTCGTACCCGACCGGAGCGAAAGGGCCGCCTGACGCAGTCATCGGCCGCAAGGCGCCGCCTGCGTCAGGGGCAGCCCATGCGGTCGCAGAGATCACGAATCGCCGCCACCACCACCTGCGACCGGCTCATGTTCCAGTCGGCGGCCACGGCGTCCAGCGTGTCCTTTTCCTGTTCGGTCATGGTCAGCGTCACCTTGACCACCCGGCGCGGCTCCAGGCGCACGGGCACCATGAACAGGGCGGCTCCGGCGGGCGGGGCCGCGGGCAACTGGTCCGGCGGGGTGGGTTCGGGCAGGGTTTCGCCACGGGCCAGCAGGCCGCGCACATGTTCGGCCAGCGCTTCCTCGGCCATGCCGTAGGCCTCGCACAGGGTGTCGGCCCCCACGTCGTCGGGGGCCGCGTCGGGAAAGTCGGGGAAGGCCACGGCGAATCCATCATCGCCGAGGGGGGTCAGGACGGCGCAATACAGCATTCTATCCTCCGGCCGGGGTTTCCGGCGTATGCTCGTACTCTTGCTCTTGCTCGTGATGGCGCCGGTGCGCCGGACAATCTCGCTCCAGTGCACCGGCATTCGGGGCGGAGCGATCAAACTCCAATCCGTCCGATTCCGCGACGCAGCCCTCCCCATGCGCGGACGCGCGCCCGGACTGGCCAGGCACCGCGACAACGCGGGCGGACGCGGAAAATTCCTACTTCAGGCCGGGCACGGTCAGCACCCGTTCGCCGTCGGCATCGCCGGGGCCGCGCACCGTGAAGCGCACGTCCTGCCCGGCCGCCACGGCCGCAGCGCCTGCCTCGTGCAGCACGCGCATACTGTCCACCACGCGGTCGCCCACACGCAGGATGAGGTCGCCCGGGCGGAATCCGGCGCGCTCGGCCACGGAGCCGGGCTCCACCTGCTGCACGCGCGCGCCGTCCGCTTCCTGCTGCAACAGCAGGCCCAGACGGGGCCGCGCGGGGCCGCCCCCGTCAGGCATGACGGGCATGCCGGGCATGGGGCGCGGGGGTTCCGGCTCGGCCCGGCACACCCAGAAAAGATCGGCCTGCGCCGCATCGGGCGGGGCGTCCGCCGCTGCTGCGGGCCTGTTCCCGGCGGCCGGAGAGGCACCCTCCGCGTCCGGGGCGATGCGCCACGGCATCACCAGCAGCACGCGGGCGTCGGGGTCCAGCAACCGGATGCGCCGGGCGATGCCCCAGCCGAATTCCACATGCCCGCCACCGGCCAGGATGACCACCGGGCCGCCGTGGGCCACGCGCACCCGCACGGCTTGGTGGGCCATGCCCGAATCCCACAGCGACTGCACCAGCAGGAAGCGTTCGAGGGCTTCGTCGGTGCTGCCCATGGGGACGGAGGGGGGGGCGGATGGCGCAGGGGATGGCGTGGCGGCAGGGACCGTCGGAGCCGCCGGGCTCACCCCGGTGGCGGTTGTCGGCGCGGCGGGCTGCTGCCCCTGAACTGCGCCTTGCCCGACGCGTCCGGCCCGCATGGCCGCATGCTCGCGGAAGATGGCGGTCAGCGTGGCGCGCTGCTCCGGCGCGGGCGCGATGATGGACGGCGGCAGCCAGGCGCGGTCGGCCTCGGCCACGGATTCCAGCCCGCCCCGGCTCACCTGGCGCACAACGCGCTGCGGCACGTTCAGACCGTGCACGGGCAAGCGCGCCCAGTCGGCCACGGCGAACACGGGCTTGTACAGTTCGAAGTCGTAGCCCCACGTCTTGCCCCAGTCGAGGGTGTCGGGAAGCTTTGCCAGCGGGGTGGCCCCCCGCGAAAATTCGTCCAGCGCGGGCTGCCCGTCGCGGGGCACCATTTCAAAGCCGATGGCCGGGCGCGCGCCTTGCGCCAGCATGGCGGCGATGAACGCGGCCTGCGCCCGGTGGTCGCACGCGCTGGTGTGCGATTCACCCAGCAGGATGTAGTCGTGGCGCAGGGCCTGACGGGCGGCGTCGGCCGGGTCCAGGGTGCGGATTTCGCCGGACGCGGCCACCGTCAACAGCGTGCCGTCGGGCAGGCGGGGAGTGGTCATGCCCATGCGCGCGTCCCCCGGTGTGGTGGCTGTCACGGTAACCGGCGCGTTTGATGCTGCGGTCACCGGAGCGGCAACGGGCGCACGCCCCGTGCCGCCGCTGTCGGACGGCCGCGCCACGGCGCAGCCGCCCGCAAGCAGCACGAGCAGAAGCAGCGGCACGCAGGGCAGGAAAACTCCCGCCCCGCGTCCGCCGATAGGCCGGGCCATATGCCGGGTTCCGGCTAGTCCCATACCCGCTTGTCCTCGATGGGACGGATCTGCGGGGGCAGGGTGCCGGGCGCAAGGATCTTCAGTTCCGGGCGCAGCTTGATCTTCTCGCGGAACTGGTGGAGCAGTTCGTCCTCGCGCTTGAAGTTGCTGGCCTCGATGAACAGGGTCATCTCGTCGATGCCGCCGGGGTTGGTGACCTCGATCTGCCAGCGCTTGATTTCCTCGAAGCGCGACATGACCTGTTCCACCTGGTGCGGGTACACGAACATGCCCTTGATGCGCGCGGTGGTGTCCACGCGGCCCACGATGGAGCCAAGGCGCGGGCTGGTGCGGCCGCAGGGGCAGGGCGAACGGTCGATGTACGAGAGGTCGCCGGTGGCCAGGCGGATCAGCGGGTAGGTCTTGTTGAAGGCCGTGACCACGATTTCGCCCACTTCGCCGTCCTTCAGCGGAATGCCGGTGTCCGGATGGCAGATTTCCACGTAGCAGCGGTTGGCGATGTGCAGGCCGGTCTTGTGAAAGCATTCGTAGCCGATGCAGCCCACGTCCGCCGTGCCGTAGCCCTGGCGCATGATGAGGTCGAACTTCTTCTCGAGCTGCGCGCGCAGCTTTTCGGAGAATTTTTCGCCGGTGACGAAGCCCACTTCAAGGAACAGGTCCTTGCGCAGGTTCATGCCCTTTTCCTCGGCCTTCTGGGCAAGGTGCAAGAGGTAGCTGGGCGTGCCCACGTAGCCGGACACGCGCAGCTTGGACATGATCTCAAGCTGCGTGGCCGCGTTGCCGGGGCCCGCGGGCACCACGGCGCAGCCAAGGTTGCGCAGGGGTTCCTCGAACATCAGGCCCGCCGGGGCGAGGTGGTAGTTGAAGGTGATCTGGGCCACGTCGCCGGGGCGGAAGCCCACGGAATAGAAGGCCTCGGTGTAGCCCCAGTAGTCGTCGGCGCGGTCTTCGGGGTCGAAGATGGGGCCGGGCGACAGGAACACGCGCTTCAGCTCGCCAAGGTCCTTGGTCAGCAGCCCGCCAAGGCGCGGCCCCATGGACTGGAGGAAGATGAGTTCCTTCTTCTTGAGGATGGGAATGTGCTTGAGGTCCGTGAGGGTCTTGAACTTCTCCACGTTGAACTGGGCGCGGTCGAAGCGCTTCTTCACGTCCTCGGAATAGCGGTAGGCGTAGGAAAGCAGGTCTTTCAGCTGAATGAGGTAGTATTGCCTGCGTTCGCTCTCGTCGAGCACCTCGCGGCGGCTGTAGATGCCTTCGGTACGGTCCTTGCGCGTCATGTGGTGGGCTCCTTGGTATCGTGGCGTGCGGTGTGCGCGGCCCCGTGCGAGGGGGGCGCGACGCCCGATGGATTTGCAGGATTCGGCCATAGCCCGCGCGATGCGGGTTGGCAAGAATATTTTTTAAAGTTGTTTCATGTCGGCATGATGCACAAAAATTCACATGTTGATGAAAACTGTGGAAAACACAGCCCTCGCGGCAGAAAGAAAAAAAGCCCGCTATCCGGCAGGTTATCAACACGCGCCCGACGGGTTGCCGGGGGCTGCCTGCACATTGTCACGACAACTTGTTCCTTTTCATGGTGATACGGCGCAACCCGCCCCCATCTCCGATGATGTGACGCCGGTCACGGCGGGCGCGGCGGGTTCCGGATAGTCTGCGGCCATGCCCTTTGCGGCGGCCACGGCACTGCGCCCCCTGGCCTGCCCCGTCCCATCCTGCATCCCCTACCCTCCCACCCGGCGACACCATGGACTACTTCCGCAAGATGTGCGGCTGCGGCCGCGACGGCTGCCGCCCCGGCCTGCTGGGCCTGCTGCCCAGACCCGACGTTTCCGAAACCCTGTGGTCCTTCATCGGCGCGCTGTGCGGCATCGGCGTGGTGGCGTGGCTGTGCGACCGGGTTGCCGCGCCGGGCGACGGCTTCGTGCTCATCGGCTCGTTCGGGGCATCGGCGGTGCTGGCCTACGGCGCGCCGGGCGCGCCCTTTTCCCAGCCGCGCAACCTGCTGGGCGGGCACGTGTTGTCCGCGCTGGTGGGGGTGTTCGTGGGGCGCAACCTTGGCGTGCCAGGCATGCCGGGGGCCGAAACAGCCGCCGCCGCCTGGCTGGCCCCGGCCGTGGCCGTGGCCGCCGCCATCGCGCTGATGCACCTTACCGACACCCTGCACCCGCCGGGCGGGGCCACGGCGCTCATCGCCGTCACCGGCAGCCCGCAGATACAAGCGCTGGGCTACAAGTACGCCGTGGTTCCGGTGGCCGCCGGGGCCGCCGCCCTGCTGGTGGTGGCCCTGCTGGTGAACAACATTCCGCGCGGGCGGCGCTACCCCCGGCACTGGTGGTGACTGGTGGTGACTGATGGTGACGGGCCGCGCGGTTGCCACGGCCGCGCGGGCGGGCTAGAATGTTCGAGCGCCGGTGGCGCGTCGCGTCCGTCCACAAGGAATGCACCGCATGGACCGCACCTGCCCGCCGCCGCAGGAGCCCCATGAAACGCCCCGCCCCTTCTCCGAAACCCAACGCCTTCGCCCGCGCCCATGCGCTGGCGGGCCGCGTGGCGCTGGTCACCGGCGGCGCGCAGGGCATTGGCCGGGGCATCGTGGAACACCTGCTGGCCTGCGGCATGCGCGTGGCCGCCATGGACGCCGACGCCGAGGCGCTGGCCGAACTGGCTGACGCATTGGCCCCCGAGTTGCTCGCTGACAACGGCGCACCTTTTCCCGCACGTCCAGATGCCCCGGCAACGCCCCGTCCCCCAGCCCCTCCCCTGCTGACCCTGCACGGCAGCGTGGCCGATCAGGCCGATGCCGACCGTTGCGTGGCCGCCACGGTGGCCCGCTTCGGCGGGCTGCACCTGCTGGTGAACAACGCGGGCATCGCCAATCCCCATTCCGGGGCCGTGGACACCATGGACATGGACCGCTGGCAACGCGTGCTGGACGTGAACCTGACCGGCCCCATGCGCATGGTGCGCGCCGCCGCGCCCCACCTGCGGGCCGCGCGCGGGGCGGTGGTCAACATCGCCTCCACCCGCGCCGTGCAGTCCGAGCCGCACACGGAAGCCTACGCCGCGTCCAAAGGGGGGCTTGTGGCCCTGACGCACGCCCTGGCCGTGAGCCTTGGCCCCGAGGTGCGGGTGAACTGCATCTCGCCGGGCTGGATAGAAGTGCGCCACCTGCGCAAGGCGGCGCAACGCGAAACGCCGGTGCATTCGGACGCAGACCGCGCCCAGCACTCCGTGGGCCGCGTGGGCGAGGCGCGCGACGTGGCCGCGCTGGTGGCCTTTCTGGCCGGGGACGACGCCGGGTTCGTCACCGGGCAGAACTGGCTGGTGGACGGCGGCATGACCCGCCGGATGATCTACGAGGAGTAACGACGGATGTACGTCGGCCTGCATACCGCAAGCCTGCCGCAGGTACTGGCGGAGGCCCGCCAGCGCATCGTGCTGCACATGGCCCTGTACGCCGAATTCGGCCGCATGCCCGCGCTGGCCGAGGCGCTGCACACCGCCCTCACCCAGCCCGCCTTCCGGCGGTTGCAGGTGATCACCGTGCCGCTGTCCTCTCGCCGGAACTGGGTGGACGAATTCCTGCACGCCCTGCGGCCGGACCTGACGGCGGTGCAGATGGAACACGAGTTCGCCGCCTCGCGCGATTTCATTGTGCGGCTGGCCGCCCGCCACGAAGGCCTGGTGGAGGTGTACGAAACCCACGCCCTGCCCTGCGCGCCGTGCGTCATCGTGGACGACCGCATCCTGTTCGGCCACTACGCGCACAGCCCGGTGCCCATGGAGCAGGGCTTCTGGTTCAGCGTGGCCGCGCCCATGGACGACCTGTTCAAGTGGGCCGAAGCGGGCGCGCTGCCGCGCGACGCAACGCCCCGGCACCGGGCGGCCTTCCGTTTCGTGTGCGACTGCCGCAACGCCATGCGTCAGGCCAAGCGCATGCTGCTGTAGGGCGGCAAAGACGGGGCGCGCACTGTGACAACACAGGGCCTCCGCCCCATTGCGTGCCTGACCAACACTCCCAGCACCTCCTCCGCCATATTCCCTGTACACCACACGGAACCCAGCGGCGCAAACAGCCTCACCAAGGCACTGTGCGGGTTGGTCTAGGCTGCCTGTATCCCGCCCCCGCGATAACGGGGACCCGCCCCGTCTCTAGCCAGACATCCCCGGTTTCTATACAGTTCTGACCGAACCCCGCCGCTGGCTTCGACAAGACCCGCAGCGCAGTCTGGCACTCAAGAGGAACGGAACAGATGCCCATTTTGCATTGGCTCACGCGCGAAACCGATCTGAAGCTCTCCGGCAACGCCCCCTATCGCCTGCTTGAAACCATGGACGAGCTTTCCTACGGCGATCTGTCCACCGGAAACATGCTCATCCAAGGCGACAACCTGGATGCCCTGAAGGCCCTGCTGCCCTACTACGCAGGCGCGGTGAAGTGCATATATATTGACCCGCCGTACAACACCCGCAGCGCCTTCGAACACTATGACGACAATCTTGAGCACACGAAATGGTTGTCGATGATATACCCACGCCTTGAACTTCTGCGAGAATTGATGGCGGAAGATGGTTCCATATGGGTATCCATTGATGACCATGAAGCCCATTATCTCAAAGTCGTTATGGATGAAATTTTTGGACGGGGTTGTTTTATCGCGTCTCCAGTTTGGCAGAAGAGATATTCCCGGGAGAACAGAGAAGCAATTGGCGATGTGCATGAATACATTTTGATCTACACCAGAAATCGAGATCTTTTCAAAGCGTCAAGAAATCGCCTCCCAGTGGATGTTCAACAAGCAAAAATATATAAAAACCCAGAAAATCCCCGCGAAACAGATCCTACTAAACGGTGGCGCGGTTTGCCGATGACAGCCCAAGGTTATCGCCCAAATCAAATGTATACGATTACTGCACCCAACGGCAGGTTGCATACTCCCCCCGAGGGACGCTGCTGGTCTATGATCGAATCAGAATTTCAAAAACTACTCCGATCTGGACGAATATACTGGGGAAAAAACGGCAACGCCCAGCCCAGCGTCATCCGATACTTATCAGAAGTTGACGGCATGGTTCCGTGGACATGGTGGCCACATGAAGAGGTCGGCCACACGGACGAATCCAAAAAAGAATGCAACGTAATCTTTGGTGCCGATGTGAGTTTCGGCACGCCAAAGCCAGAGCGACTAATCCAACGCGTTCTTCATATCGCCTCGAATCCTGGCGATTTGATTCTCGACTCCTTCCTCGGCTCCGGCACCACTGCCGCAGTTGCCCAAAAGATGGGGCGCCGCTTCATCGGCATCGAGATGGGGGAACATGCCGTGACGCACTGCGCCCCCCGGCTCCGCAAGGTGGTGGACGGTGAGCAGGGCGGCATTTCCGAAGCCATGAACTGGCACGGCGGCGGCGGGTTCCGCTTCTTCAGGCTGGGCGACCCCATTTTCGAAGAAGACGGCAGCATCCGCGCAGGCATCACCTTTGCCCAACTTGCCGCCCACGTCTGGTTCTCGGAAACCAAAACGCCCCTGACCGGCAAGCCGGAATCGCCACTTTTGGGCGTCCACGACGGCACCGCCTATTACCTGCTGTTCAACGGCATACTGAAGGACAAAAGCGTGGGCGGCGGCAACGTGCTTACATCAAAAATCCTGGAAGGGTTGCCGCCCCATGACGGCCCACGGGTCATCTACGGCGAACGCTGCCTCTTCGGGGGCGACCGCCTGCGGGACGAACGGATTACCTTCAAGCACACTCCCTACGACATCAAGGGCCGGTAAGGAACGTCGCCATGTTCACCCTGAAGGAATACCAGAAACGCACCCTGTCCGCCCTTGAACAGTACCTCACCCTGGCGCGGGTCATCGGCCCCAAGGAAGCCTTCGAGCGGTTCGTGCGGGCAACCCCCACGGATACGACCAGCCAGGCATACGCCCACCGCTGGGGTTTGACGGACGTACCCTACGTCTGCCTGCGACTGCCTACCGGCGGCGGCAAGACCCTGCTGGCCGCCCACAGCGTGGACATTGCCGGTCGCACCTTCATGGAGCGGGATTACCCTCTTGTTCTGTGGCTTGTCCCCACGAACACCATTCGGCAGCAGACCCTGGAAGCTCTCTCCAATCGCGCCCACCACTACCGCGAGGCACTGGACGCCGCGTACGGGCAGGATCGGGTTGCCGTGTTCGACATTTCGCAGGTCGAGAGCATCCGCCCGAAGGACTTTTCCGAAAAAGCCTGCATCATCGTAGCCACCATGCAGACCCTGCGCGTAGCCGAAGGCAACAAGGAAGCTCGCAAGGTATACGAACACAACGAGAACTTCGAACCGCACTTCACCGCACTGCCCAACACCGCGCCGGGTCTGGACCGCAAGGACGGCAGCGTGGTGTTTTCTTTCGTCAACATCCTGCATCAGCTCAAGCCGCTGGTCATCGTGGATGAGGCGCACAAGGCCGTAACCGGTTTGACCGGCGAAATGATGAAGCGCATCAACCCTGCATGCGTGCTGGAACTGACGGCCACGCCCGTTGAAAGCAACGTGCTGTTCAGGGTGTTCGCCTCTGAGCTGAAGGCCGAGGAAATGGTCAAGCTGCCCTTCATGCTGACAGAGCATGAAAACTGGGAGCAGGCCATCAACGGCGCGGTACAAACCCGCAACAGACTCACTGAACTCGCCGCAAAAGATCCGGACAACTACATCCGCCCGCTGGTGCTCATTCAGGCCGAGAAAAGCAACCAGACCCACACTATCGAGGTGATAAAAAAACACCTTATCGAAAACGAAGGCGTGGCAGAGGCTGAAATAGCCATCGCCACGGGTGAACAGCGGGAACTGGACGACATCAATCTTTTCGACAAGACCTGCCCGATCAACTTTGTGCTCACCATCGAAGCCCTGAAAGAAGGCTGGGATTGCTCTTTCGCGTATGTATTCTGCTCTGTGGCGAATATTCGTTCAGCGACGGATGTGGAGCAGCTTCTGGGCCGCGTGATGCGCATGCCGTACGCCAAACGCAGAACCATCGCGGAACTCAACAACGCCTATGCCCATGTCATTTCACCCTCCTTCGCGGAAGCCGCAGACGGGATGCACGCCCGGCTGATGAACATGGGCTTTCATGAGGACGAGGCAGCAGCAAACATCATTCAGCCGCAAATGCCGCTTCCGGGCGTTGACATCTCTACCTTGCCGCTTTTCAGGGGAGAAGAAAAAACACCACCGCCCCTCACCATGGTGCTGCCTGCGGTGCCGGACCTGACCGTACTTGACGAGGACACCCGCAAGTCCGTGACCGTGACGCAGAATGCCGACGGATCGATTGTGGTGGAATGTTCCGGCATGGTCCCCGTGGAGCTGACGGAGGCGATGGTTGCCGCAGCCCCGAAACAGGAAGGAGAAATCCGCCGCCGCGTCGCCTTGCATCAGGCGAAGGTACGCGCCGTTCTGCCGCCACACCCTGCCGAGCTTGGCAAGGCATTCGCGGTTCCCCGGCTTATGGTCGAGATATGGGGAGCCCTGGAGATTCCGGAGCCGGAAACCATTCTTCTGGCAACGGAATGGTCGCCCTTGAAGCACCCCGTGCGCATGGAGCCGGGAGAATTCGACTATGACGAGGCCGCGCGCACCTTCCGCTTCGATCTGGAAGGCGAACGGATGAAGTACGAATTGGCGGACACCCAGGTTCAACTTTCCCTGCTGGCAACACCGCCCGCGTGGGGCGAGTTGGAGTTGGCACGGTGGCTCGACAGGCAATGCCGCCGCGATGACGTTCGTCAGGCGGACATGCTGGAATTCTGCCGCCGCTGCATCGCCGCGCTACTTGAGCGCAAGGCGTTTCACCTGTCCACGCTCTGCCGTGCAAAATACGGCCTTGCCGCCGCGCTCAAAGCAAAACTCAACCGCCTTCGTGAGCTTGGTCTTAAAGACGGGTATCAGCTCCTGCTGTTTGGCAACCAATCCAAGGTAGAGACCCGCTTCGACTACCCGCACACGTTTCCGCCTTCCGGTTATGCGGATAGCATTCCACCGTACTCTGGTGGATATACATTCAAAAAACATTTCTACCGCCATGTGCGGGGCCTGAAAAACACGGGCGAGGAATATGAATGCGCAAGGGTGATCGACGCAACCCCACAGGTTGAATGGTGGGTCCGCAACGTGGACCGACAACCGGGGTCTTTCAGCCTTCCGCTTTCCAACGGAAAATTCTATCCCGATTTCGTCGCAAAGCTCAAAGACGGTCGGCTTCTTGTCGTGGAGTACAAAGGCGAGCACCTTGCCAGCGGAACCGACACCAAGGAAAAAGAAAGCATTGGGGCTCTCTGGGAGGCAAAAAGCGATAGGAAGGCATTATTCCTGATGGCCTTGAGGCAAGACGCGCAGGGGCGTGACGTGCCAAAACAAATTCTGGCAAAAATCGCACAAGCCTAGCCAGGCAGGGACAACTACCGACCTTACGGCGCAACCACGGCAGGAGTATAGGCAACGACTGCCAAGCGAGAAGAGCAACGCGGTGTTCGCGTGACCTCCCGCGCTACCCAAACCGAGGATTTTCAGCCCCCCGCTCCCCGTTCGTCACAAAAATCATCCCCGAGCCAAAAAGTGCTTGCCAAGCCCATCCATTTTGCCTATTCAGGTTCTCCGCGACGCCGAGGTAGCTCAGTTGGTAGAGCAGGGGACTGAAAATCCCCGTGTCGGGAGTTCAATTCTCTCCCTCGGCACCACGAATTCAAGGCTTCAGCTAAACAGCTGAAGCCTTTTTCTTTTTGATTTTTCAGGCCCCTGCCACGGCGCTCTGTTCGCTCTGGGTACAAACTGGTCCAATCTGCTGGTCCAATCGCACACCAGAGGGGCTCATGGCTGCGCAAAGAGGGTATGGAAAGCACCTTCTCTTGAAGGCGGGCATTTGGTATTTCCGGCTGGCCTTGCCAGCCGACATCCGCAACCGTTCAGGCAAAAGGGAAGTACGGCTCAGCCTGAGAACAGGCTATGCGCGAATTGCGTCTGCATACGCAACCTCATTGGATGCCTCAAAGCACAAGCTTTTCAACATCATAAGAAGTGACATTATGGCTGACCTCACCCCATATGAAATGAAAGAATACATATCTGCGTATTTCAACAAGATTCTTGAAAGCATGTGGGACGACTTACTTGACAAGCCTCATTCAAGCACGGACGAACTTGAGAAGACAATCCAAAACGTTACTCAATTCAAGAATCAGGCAAAAACAAATTATGCGCTGCGAAATACGCAATCTGCAATCAAGGCTGTTGATGAGATTATCACTACAAACGACCTTGATATAGAAAAAAACAGCAGAGACTACACACGAATGGGAGTCGAAGCTCTAAAGGTGTATGTTGATGTCGCTGAAGTCCTGCTTCTCCGCCTCAAGGGCAACCACAGAGACGAAGAAAACATTATGGCGGCATATGCAACGCCACAGCGCCAAGACACCTCAGACTCGAACACCAAGCAAAAACCTACCCTCTTGTTCGACCTGATTAACGCCTACTGCACAGACAGGATTGAGAGAAAGCTGTGGAAGCGGCGCGGACTGACTGAGTCAGCTCGCAAATTTGACCGGCTCAAAAGAATCCTCGGCAATGTACCAGTTGCAGGTCTTGATCATACGGATGCAACTCGCGCGCGCGACATCATGCTGAAACTTCCTCTCAGGCTGGATGCTAAGCGCTTTCAAAACAAATCAATTGAAGAACTCATTGCCCTTGAAGGCGAGGCGCGGCCTAGCATAAAGACAATTAATGACCAGTTAATAATGGCGAGTTCCCTCTTTGAATTCGCCGTAACGCGCAGGGAAGCTACAGTTAACATATTCAAAAACACCACAATAGCAGATGACGTTTCGGCAGACCGCAAACGCGATCCTTTTACAGACGACGACCTCAAACAAATATTTGATATATCTACATACAGCACATTTTGCGCAGGTGACTCAGCGAAATACTGGCTACCAATCCTTGGTTTGTTCACTGGGGCCAGATTAAACGAACTTAGCCAAATCAGAACAGTTGATGTATACGAAAAAAGTGGAATACTTGTAATAGACATCACAGAAGAAGATGAAGAACAAAGCGTTAAACTCCACCATACATGCAGGATTGTCCCTGTTCATCAGACGATCATAGATCTCGGATTTGCAAACTACGTTCAAGATGTAAAAGACAACGGCGGGAACTTCATATTCCCCCAATTGCCGTATAGAAATTTCAGAAGATCAGGCAAGCCTTCACAATATTTCAGCGACTACCTCGCAACCCTCGGAGAGTTTAAGAAAAAATCCTATCACAGCTTTCGACACACCTTCATCATGAACCTTCGCAACCAGGGAATCATGAACGAAGTCATTGCATCCGCAACAGGCCACAAAGGTCTTGATACTGGGCCAATCCCTCAGAACTACAAACAACAACACGACCCAAGGCTTTTAATGCGCGACGTCATATCGAAGCTGTCCTTCCCTGTAGACTTCAGCGCCTACCCCCCCTGTAAAAAAATGACCATGGACTAACAGGCGAGATATGGTGGGCAAATTTTTGGCCCCCCATTTTCAAAGAAATGGGGGGCCATGAATCCTAGGAACGGGGAAAGAGCACTCTTCAGGCTCCAGATACTGCCCACTGGAGGCTTAGAGTCAGCCTATTTAGCCTCGACGGGGATGTAGCACCCATATTTTGCATTGACCACCTCGGCCATCGCATAGCGCAGCTTCTCCACCTCGCTCCGCTTCACCAGGAAGGAATCAAACACAGGCAAGCATGTCACCCCCTGGGCGGCCAGCCTGGACATGATCTCGTCCGCTATGTCGGCATCCATTTTCTGCAAGCGCAAGCCCGCCCCAGCCCCAAAGTGTTTGGATATGACTTCGTGCCTCTCCAACAACCTTGCGATGACTGAATCCATGTCGATGACTCTCAGGCGCTCATGGAACTCAGGGGCAACCTTGTTGCGAATTTCGCGCTTAATGCTCGCCTTCGCTTCTGAGAGCGTCTTGGCATTGATGAGCACCAGCAAGGCGAACTTGCAGACATCCCGCATGAGCTTGTCACCCTCTGATCCAGGCAACACATAGGGATCACCTGGGCATGGTGCGCCTGTCTCCTTGATGTAGAGCAGGTTGGGATGAATGCTTTTGTAGTCAAGCTCAACGACGCCCTCGCCATCAATCAGAACCTTTGCCCGCAACTGCTTTGGGATGACCTGCCACCAGCCACGGTAATGACGACCACCCCGCGTGAACTTGTCATTGAAAATTCTGACAAGAGTCTTGCTGTGCAAGTCAAACGCCCGTGAGTCTTCGTCGTCCCCTTCCAGCTGACGCGCAACCGATTCAGCCTGGAGCGCTTCCAGTTCCTCTCGTGACACACCAAGCTCAATCTTGCTGGCCTTCAGGGTCTTGTTAATAATGCGCAGACGCTCACGCATCTTCAACGTAGCGGCAGTGTCGTCATAGTCTACCTGCTGGCCATCCTTTTTGAGAATGATGACTTCAGCATCCTCTGGCGGCGAGAGTTCAATCCCTTCAATCCCTTTGAACAGCGGAAGCAGTCTGCTACTGGCACGCATGCGAGAACGCTTTCCAGCGCCATACCCCCTGTCATAGAAGCCCGCCACGTGTTCAATGAAGTCAAATTCTGCGAGTCGATCAACAACACTGACCAACCTCTCATACTTTATGAACAGCTTATTGTATCTCTTGCCCTTGCTGTAATGATTCTTGTCGCGTGAGTATGCGACATACATTTCAGGGGAACGAAGCCAGCAGGCGTACAGGTTCAAGAGGACATTCTTGATTGTAGGTCGAAGCTTTTGGTATCGCTTCTCGTCGCCTTCGCAGATGAGCATTCCAACATACTCAACGAGCGGGTTTGATTCTGGATGGTCTGACCACTTGAGAATATCAAACGGAATGCTTGGGTAGGATGCGGCGTCTGACACAGCTAAACAAGCTCTCTCTTTACGATGTTTGGGTGGTTGGCTATGGGGCACGGAAAGAAGGCTGATTTATCGCGCCGAGCCATGGACTTCGTCTCTGACTGACCTTTACCAAACGATTGAAAACAAAGAAGTGTATTTTTACTTTAAATACTCTTGTTCTTCTTGAAGCGGGAAAGGGAGGGAATATCATTACTCATACAGACTGAACTTGCCTCAGCGATAATTCGCTACAGCAACCATGAAAATTCTCACCTAGCACTGCACAAAAGCAAAAAACGCACTAGGATTGAATTTAAGGCGCGAAAGATTTCAACACATACGCGAGGCTACCCTTAAGCTTGATCGCGCCTCAGGATCGATCCTGGTGCGAAATTTACACATACGCAACCACCCCCGCGACACACTCAAAGGCGCTCACCTTCTGCAACCAGCCAAACAACCACGACAATTTCAAGCTAAGCGGCAACTGAACATACGGCTACATCCCGATTACACGGGCATAGATCGTCTGGCGTGAGACACCGTACTCAGCGGCCAGCGCCGAAACCTTGTCGCCCTGCTCTATCCTGCTCCTGATCACCTGGGCCTGTTCATCGCTCAGGGCGGGCTTTCTGCCCTTGTACTTGCCTTTGGCCTTTGCCAGGGCAATCCCCTCACGCTGACGCTCACGGATCATGGAGCGCTCAAACTCGCTCACCGCCCCAATGATTTGCAATTGGAGGCGCTGGAATGGCTCATCCTTGCCCGTGAAGTGCAAACCTTCCTTGTGGAACCTCACCGCCACACCACGCTCAAGAAGCACCGTCAGAATAGAAAGCAAGTCATTCAGGTTGCGCGCGAGCCGGTCAATCGAATGGACATGGAGCGTGTCTCCGGCTCTCAGATGCGCCAAGCATGCCTTCCAGCCCGGCCTGTTTGTGGACCCGCCTGAGGCGTGATCCTCAAACCGCTCATCCAGGCTCACCCCTTCCAGCTGTCGCTCAAGATTCTGGTCGACAGAGCTTACACGCAGGTAGCCTACATCATGTCCCGTGATTGCCATGGCGGTGCCCTCCTAGAAGTGAATTGTCAAAAAAGCTTCTAAGAGATTGCCGGACACATGTCAAACAAAGAGGAAAATAACCCTAAAATGACACAGCTGGAGCAAACTCCAGCTGTCCAATTAGGGTACACCCATACTACCACGGCGAAACACCCTGTCCCAATATCTCATGATGAGTACGCAATACTTGTACGAAGCGCCCGACTGCTTTAGAGTGCTTAATAAACGCAATCGAGAGGTGGCACCATCAAAACCCTCAATGCCTATCTAGAAGCCAGCGAGCCCCAGTACAACGCGTGCATCAAACGCCTAGACACAAACTTCGAAGTTGAAGGTGTTTCCGCTAACTTACGCTTTAAATACGTCAAATTTGACGGGAACGGGTGCCCGAAATTCACAACTCTTGCAGAAGTCCTCGCCGACCACATTACACAGTTCTGCTTTTCGATCCAGAGAAGAAGAAATCCTCAATCATTCGCCGACTACAACCGACTCAACCGAGAAGCAAAAAACCTTCTACGCCGCATAGCCACTAGCGGAGAGTCAGGTGAAATTCTTCTTTACTATCTAATTGAGGCTGTTCTCAAAGCGCCACAACTTGTAGCAAAAATGGATTTAAAGACAAATCCATCACTAGAAATAAATGGCTCCGATGGCATACATTTCAAGTGGGATGAAAAAGAAAATATACTTGATATATATTTTGGCGAATCAAAGCTCGAAAGGAATTTATCAGATGCAATTGATCATGCTCTAATAAGCATTAAAGATTTTCATAAAAACAGATTAGATGAGCATGAACTTGCAATGGTAACTGGACACTTTAAATGGGCAAGTGATGAATTAAAGTCAGAAGTTTTAAAATACATAGACAAGCATAGTCCAGATCAAGATTGTCGCTACAATCACGCATGCCTCATTGGCTGGAATTGGTCCAAATACCAAAAGCTCCAAACAAAAGCCAGAGATGCCTTCATCAAAAATTTCGAAGATATATACAAACTAAGAGCATCCGGAATAGCACGGCTCATAAACAACAAATTTCAAAATTTTCACCTTAAACACCTTCGTTTTGAAATTTTCTTACTCCCCTTTGAAAGCGTTCAGGCTTTCCGGGACGAATTCATACGCGCGACATCATAGGCAACAGCAATGAAAATTACTAACGAAGCCATCAGCGAGGCACTTCTCCAACTCTTACGCCTGGACATTGCAGCCCAACTCCCAGGTCAACTCGTTGCGCCACCAGCCCCACTCGCACGAGAAAAACAACTCCAGTTAATATCCCATGCGGCGACTTTGGCACTATCCGACGCTCCAGAAGAACGCAGTCTTGCATACGAGATTGCAGCCCGAATCGTTGAAACCACATCCAATGATCAAAGCCTCATACCTGCCGCGTCATTCATCATGAGCAGGCTCGGCAACTTTCCAGGCAGGCAATTAGTTGCAAATAGATACGCCAGTGGCGCGCAAGACAAACCCCAGCACCCTCTACTCGACATTGAATCTTTTGCAAGAGAAATGGAAAATACCGTTCACGTGGCTGGCGAGTCCAAAGTCTTAACTGACTTCCAAATGGACTTTTTTGAATTGCTTGAAAACTCCGATTCTGCCAGCGTTTCTGCGCCAACGTCTGCTGGAAAATCATTTGTCCTCTCCTTAGGTATAATAAAAAAAGTATCACAGAATAATAACTCTAACATAGTATATGTAGTACCAACACGAGCACTATTGGGACAGGTCACAAGAAGCTTATTAGCGTTGCTCAAGAAAGCACAACTATCAACACCAGTTCGCTGTGTTCCAATACCTCTTGACCCAGAAGCAAAATCTGGATGCATATATGTGTTGACACAGGAACGCCTAATCAGTCTTTTACAATCATTCACAAAAAACCAGACCATAAACATAATGATCGTTGACGAAGCTCAATCAGTTGGAGACGGGTCTCGCGGTGTATTACTACAAACAGCAATAGAAAGTGTAAGACGCCTAAATCCTCAGGTTAACATTTTTTTTGCAAGCCCTCTTACACGAAACCCAGGCCTTCTCCTAGACCACTTCGGCACAGGAGTATCAAAAAAAATTCTTGAAGAGAAACACTCTCCAGTTCTACAAAATATCATTCTCGCAAGAGACGTACACAGGGAGGTCAAACAAGCCGAATTCTTCGTTCTGGACGATATTGGCGAGCACAGCATAGGGAGAGCTGTTCTAAGCTTTAAATTCCGAGGCACATTATCGGAAATAAAATCAAACTTTGCAAAGAATGTCACAAAGCACAATGAATCTGCAATAATATACTGCAACACTCCATCACAGACAGAAGAAACAGCACTTGAAATATGCTCAACGTCAGAAGATGACGCGGATCAAGATGTATATGATTTTTTAGAATTCATAAGAGAGCACATTCACGAAGAATATTCTCTGATTAACACTCTGCCAAAAGGAGTTGCGTACCACTATGGATCAATGCCAAACATTGTCAGATCGCGCATTGAGCAATTAGCCAAACAAGGAAAACTGAAGTATATTTGCTGCACAAGCACACTCTTGCAAGGCATAAACTTACCTGCAAAACACATCATCATTGATCGCCCACGAAAAGGCAAAACCAAGCCAATGGGCAGGGCAGACTTTTTAAACCTAGCAGGGCGTGCCGGTCGATTGTTGCACGAATTTCAAGGCAACGTCTGGTGCTTACGACCCGATACATGGGACACCCCTGAAGGCGTCAGTGATCCCTGCTTCAGGGGTGCGGACACCCAGGACATCAAGATGTCTTTCTTTGAATCCTTAAGCAACGACGGGGAATTGCTGCTAAACATACTACGAGACAGCCATTCTGGTGACAAAGAAAGCTTCGAATTGGGCGTTGCAACAATTTGTAAGTTATTCAGCGAGTTTATAATTCCTGGCATTAACCTTCCTTCAGCATATGCAAAATCACCAGAAGCTGCACTTATTCTCGAAAATCTTCAGAATGAATGCAAGAAGACAGATTTTACAATTCCAAAAGAAATTCTCTCTCTAAATCCAAGCGTTCATCCCGTGCGTCTTCAAAATTTATACAATCACATGATTCAGCAAAATCCAATCGATTTACTGCCAATTTATCCTCAAAATAAAGGCGCGAACGATAGACTTAAAGAAATATTCAGGATCATATCGATTTACTTGGAAAAAGAAGATAACAATTCTTTTAAATTTGATTCTTGGCTGGCAAATTCATGGCTACACGACACACCACTTAAATCGATAATCGATCAACGCATCACATATCTTACACAAAAAGCACAAAGAGAAAATAAAGAACCACCAGTAACTAAAATTGAAATTAACTCAATTTTAGACTCACTTCAGCAGAGAATACGCTTTAAATATGTTAAAAACATACGCGCTTACAAACAAATTCTCACACACCAACTTATAAACACAGGAAAACACAAAGAGGCTGCTGAGATTATCCCGATCGACTTATACCTGGAATGTGGATCTTCAAACCCAATCATTTTAAGCCTAATGGGTATAGGGCTGACACGTACAACGGCGCTTATGCTTAAAGGAAAGGTAAAATTTCCGGACAGCCCTACTCCCGAAACCTGTTTAGGGCTACTCGCCTCAACAAACATCACAAGCCTCAACATTCCAGGTGTTTGTAAAAATGAAATCGAGGAACTCCTTAGCGTAGGGAGCTAGCCCCCACACTAGCTTATTATACTGGCGCGCACTCCATCGTTACCTTAATCGCGACTCTATTTGAGTGCTGGCCATCCACTTCAGGCACGGCAGAACAAAGAAAGGCGGGCACAGACGTTTTGCACGCTGGAGCCCCTCCATCAAAAACCAACGCAAATCTATCGTTCGCCAGTGGGGCCTTATCATTCCCTGGTGCCCGGAGCGAGGATTGAACCCACACAGCCGTGAGGGAGAGGGATTTTAAACCTAGGTAATATGTCGGAAGCATCGCGCCTTTCAGGGCAATAAAACAGAGTCAGCTCTGCTCGAACCGGTTCGCAAAGCGCTGAATACGTTTCAGGAGCATTTGCCGAGAATCCTGCAGAGATGGGGCTCCCTACCCTCAAGCGCACGAATGGAAGGCCTCAATGGCCCCTTTCAGGCTGTCCGTTCGCGGGCCGGGGGCTTATCGGAACGTGACCACTTTCATCACCATTATCTACCTGATAGGGGGGGGGCATCGCAGATATTCTGAACGGAGGATTTCCGCAGTAAACGTCGAAGACCTGACAATCATCCCCTATCCTCGGAACACGTTGTCATTATGCCACTTGAGCGCCTCTCGACTGGGGGGCGTATTGCCTGGCGTGCTGATCACGCGGCCATCCAGTGACCCGTAATGCCCCTGGCGCACATCGGACGATAGCCGCACGGCCAGAGTCTTGGGGTCGATGGTCAAGCGGCCTAGGTCGAACAACGTATGGATGTCCGCGCGCAGCAGGAGCCCGTTTTGGGCAGCGTTAGATTCTTCCCCCTGGTAAGGATGGATGTGCGCTGCCTCCAAGGCCTCCTCGACATCACAGCCAGTCACGGCACATCGCCCGCCATACGCCCGCAGCAAAGCGCCTCTGAAAGCCGCCTGCCCGCGCCGCTGCACGATAGTGGCCAGCACCTTCTCCCGCTCATTAGGAAGGTCTGCAAGCGAAAAATTAGGATCACCCTCAATCTTCGCCTCGACAGCGTCTATGGCCTCTCCGGCTTGCCCCCGACGCAGAACAAAGGTTGCGGGGGTCGCACCTGAGTGACTCACATACTTGAACACCCCCTCGTACCGGAATCCACCGTGGGGGTGTTCGTTCTTCGATTTGCGGTAAAAAAGGAGCAGCTCCAAGCCCTCCTGAGCGTGCGTGACGATCAAGCCGTTCTTCCGGCCCTTTGTTTGACCTTGCCAGGTCAGCGTATCCCCTTCCAACCGATCCAGATATGGGGTCCGATCTGCCGTCTTATTCTCCGTGACGAACAGCCAAATGGAGTGATGCCCCTTGGGAATGAAAATTCCGGTGTTGATGGTCGCATCGGCTATCCCGAACATCGCCTTGAGCTGATCTCTGGAATAGATTTCACCTTGCCTCAAGCCGGAGGACGTACGGGCAAACCCGGAAGCATTCGCCACCACCAGCGTGAAGCCGAGGCCTTCCAATAGGCGCTGCACCGTCTGTCTTCCTCCACTGAAATCATAGGGGGAAAGCGGCTTGTTGTGCGAAAACTTGTGCGCCACCCCCACTATTGCTTTGGAAGCATAGAGCCTGCCGTTGTACGACAGATGATATTGCCGCGCTGGTTCATAACCATACGTTTCAAGAAAATTCTGTGCGCCGCGCCTATCACACTCCTCAATAGCCCGAAGCACATCGTCTCTTGAGACATCTTGGTATGCCATGCAATCCCCCTTATATACAGATTCAGACTAATGGCTCGCAAACAGACGACAATAGCACAGATTGTACCGTACCCGGTTTTCTGGACACAGGTTTGCGTTAAGCCGCTGACTGCCCCCCCCACGAGTTGTACCACTCACTGTGTTAGCCTGTGATGTCTGCTTGAGTCCAGAGGTGGTCTCCAGGGGCAGGGTGGCGACCGGCGCTGGCGGACATTGCCCCAGTGAGCTATGCGGCCTGAACGTGTTATATTCTTGCCGCTCACGGTGCTTGCCCCTTCCTGCCCATTGCCTTCCCTCCGTTGGCCAGAGACTAACAAAATCCATGGCTCACAGGTTTAGGGGTGGGGCAGGTCACTCAGCCTGGGGATCGCTGTTCCCCTTATCTCTACCCTGCCCCTTCTTGCATTTCGGGGATGAACCGGCTACCCAAATGGGTACAAAATGCGGATACAAACCGGGGATACAACCTCCTTGGCATCTCCTTAGCATTCAGGTGTTACAGTAGAGATGAACGGGTACATAGACTCCCGCCGCCTCCACCACCTTGAATAGCAGTAGCTTGCGAATGAGCCCCGCTGGCCGACTTCCAAGCTGCCTCACCTCCCGCCACTCAATCCCAGCCGCCACGCTATGTAATCCAGGAGGAAGTCATGTCCCCAAATACATACATGACGCTGTGGTTTCTCTTTTTCCTTGGCCTAGCTGTGTATGGATTCTGCATATCAAGGGAAAGCGTTGCAAAAGATACTCCAGCACGCAAAACTCCTCACACTCCCCCTAACCCGCCAGTGAATGAAATAGTCGTTCTCAAGAGCTTGCTTGCCGAAGCATACACGGAGAACGCCATGCTAAAAGAAAAACTTCGCGCATTCGATGCGCAACCACACGGGTAAGCTCGCTACCACCGGCCTCGCCCTTTCGAACCGTTTGGGCTCAGCACCGTTGCCCCTCCCACACTCTCTCTGCACTATTCACCGTGTTGCGCCCCTGGGTGCTCAATGGTACATTTCCCACGTACAAAGTTCGAGGAAAGCGAACTGGCAAAGAGCAGAAGCCTCGAAAAATCATAATGTTGACTGGGGAGACTTCCGAGTCTCTCCCTCGGCACCACGCAGACAGCAAAGGGTTGGAACAGACGTTCCAACCCTTTTTTGCGTTATCGCGACACCGGGCGCATCGGCCGCCCGTGGTGTACGCGCGCGACGTTTGACACGGTAGCGCACCTTACCCGGCACGCGCAAAAGCCCCCGCTCCGTTCGGAGCGGGGGCTTCGCCGTCTTTGCATCAGAGGATATCAGGCGTCAGCGGGCACGCCTCGGGTCAACTTGGCGTTCCGCAGAGCGCCGCTTGATGCTGGCGGGGCCTGGCGGCGAAATGCCGCGCTCTCCCCGCCGAACGTGCTAGTCGGTGACGATCATGACGTTGGAGGCCTTGACCATGGCCTTCACGTCCGAGCCCTTCTTGAGGCCCATGTCTTCCACAGAGCGCTTGGTGATGATGGACACCATCTCGATGCCGGGGGCCACTTCGATGATCACTTCCGAGTTCACGGCACCGACGGTGATTTCCTTGACCTTGCCGGGAATCAGGTTGCGAGCGCTGACTTTCATGATGGTTCTCCTGTCATGACTGTGCGTGGATATGCAATTTCCTGCGCGAACGGTTCGTCGCAGGGGAATTCATGCGTACAAGATACCACCTGTGAAGAGTCATGCAAAATGAAATTATCGTGACTGTCGTGCGTCCTGAAAATTCGTGACTGTTTCTGCGTTTTACTGTGCCCCATTGTACATCTGCCGCACACCGTATGAACGCGTTACCGCATCCTCTGGCGGAAATATCATGTCCCCCTTCCCCGCCCTGCGGGCTCGGCGCAGCCGTGCCCGCAGGGCACACCCCACCGCACCGGCTCTGCGGATGGCCCTAGCCCGGCAAGACATCCGCATACCGTCCGCCCCCCAGGCACGCCCGGCCCCCAGTCGTGCAATCTCCCTCGCTGGCCTCAACGCGACCGCGCACGCAATAAACCAAGTAAATTCATCAGGATTACAAAATGAAACAGCAATCTGCCCGCTGTATCGTTGACATGAATTTTCCACTCTGGCATTCGGAGTGGCACACTTTATTTTTTTTTATCCGAAATACACATTCAAATTCCGGAGAACGACATGCCGACCCGGTCGCCATTCGCTGTCGCCCCGTTCCCGCGCCACTGGCTGCGGGCGCTTCTGCTGCCGCTGCTCGCCGTCCTGATGGTGGCGGGCGGCCTGGCCGCCCCCTTTGCCGCGCACGCCGCCGACACCCCGGCGGACACCCTGCGCTATTCCTGGCCTTCCAACGTGGGCGAGCTGAATCCGCACAAGTATTCGCCCAACCAGATGTTCGCGCAGGGCATGGTGTACGAACCGCTGGTCAAATACGCCAAGGGCGGGGCCATCGAGCCCTGGCTGGCCGAAAGCTGGACCACTTCGCCCGACGGCAAGGTGTACACCTTCACGCTGCGCAAGGGCGTGACCTTTTCCGACGGCACGCCCTTCGATTCCAAGGCCGTGCGCATGAATTTCGAGACGGTGCTGGCCAACCGCGCCCGGCACGACTGGCTGGAACTGGTGGCCCAGATCGACAAGGTGGAAACGCCCGACGCCCGCACCGTGCGCCTGGTGCTGAAAAACGCCTACTACCCCACGTTGCAGGAACTGGCGCTGATCCGGCCCGTGCGCTTCCTGTCGCCCTCGGCGTTCCCCGCGTCCGGCAACACCAATGACGGCATCAAGGCCCCCATCGGCACCGGCCCGTGGAAGCTGGTGGAAACCCGCAAGGGCGAATACGACGTGCTGGAGCGCAACGACGCCTACTGGGGCAAAAAGCCCGCCATCAAGCGCATCGTGGTCCGGGTCATCCCGGACCCCAACACCCGCCTGGTGGCCCTGCAGGCTGGCGAGCTTGATCTGGTCTTTGGCGGCGGCGGCCACGGCGGCGGCCAGATCAGCCTGGAAGCCTTCGGCGCCCTGAAGAAGGGCGGCACCTACGCCACCTACCTTTCGCCGCCGCAGGCCAGCCGGGTCATCGCGCTGAACAGCAAGAGCGGCCCCACCTCCGACATCGCCGTGCGCAAGGCCATCCTGCACGCCATCAACAAGGACGCCATGGTCAAGGGCATCTTCCTGAACGCGGAGGCGCGCGCCGACGCCCTGTTCCCGCCCACGTCCCCCTACTGCGACCTGAAGCTGCCCCCCTACGCCCACGACACCGCCAGGGCGGAAGCCCTGCTGGACGAGGCTGGCTGGAAGCGCGCCAACCCCAAGGATACCAAGGGTCCGCGCATGAAGGACGGCAAGCTGCTGTCCGTCGACCTGTGCTTCGTGGGCAATGACGCCCTGCAAAAGGCCATCGCCGAATTCCTGCAATCGGAACTGGCGCGCGTTGGCGTGCAGGCCAACCTGATCGGCGAGGAAGAAGACGCCATCGGCGAACGACAGAAGAGCGGCGCGTTCGGCATGGTCTTCGGAGACACCTGGGGCGCGCCCTACGACCCGCATTCCTTCGTCAGCGGCATGCGCGTGCCCACCCACGCCGACTACCAGGCCCAGATCGGCCTGCCCATGAAGGCCGACATCGACGCCAAGATCGGCAAGGTGCTGCTGACCACCGACGAAACCACGCGCCAGAACCTGTACCGCGACATCCTGACCACCCTGCACGAGCAGGCCGTGTACCTGCCGCTGACCTACCAGACCAGCATGGTGGTGCATA
Source organism: Nitratidesulfovibrio sp. HK-II (assembly GCF_003402415.2). NCBI lineage: Bacteria > Pseudomonadati > Thermodesulfobacteriota > Desulfovibrionia > Desulfovibrionales > Desulfovibrionaceae > Nitratidesulfovibrio > Nitratidesulfovibrio sp. HK-II. Next base: position 487,502 of record NZ_AP036014.1, on the reverse strand, counting down.
CCGCCCGCGTGAACGGGGTGCACTTCGGCGCCATGGACACGGAAATCCCCTTCGAGGACATGCGCCTGAAATAGAAGCGAGAAGCGGGAGGGCGGCCACGCGCCGCCTTCCCATTTTCCTGCCGCCGGGGGCGCGCTACAGACCCCGCCAACACCCCGAAGGCCCTTTTCCAATCAATCGATAGGCCTTTCGTCCTTATACTCCGCGCCGGTCTTTCCGGCGCGGATGGCTGATGCGGCCGACTGGCGCGAACACGTCCCCCCAACAGTCGATACCGCTGCTCCCCCAGCCCCGGAAACCACGCATGCCCGCCTACATCCTGAAACGCCTCGCCGCGCTCATTCCCCTGCTGCTGTTGGTCTCGGTGGTGGTCTTCCTGCTGCTGCGCGCCGCCCAGGGCGACCCGGCCATGGCCTACCTGCGCCTTTCGCGCATCCCCCCCACCGACGAGGCCCTGGCCACCGCCCGCCGCATGCTGGAACTGGACCTGCCCCTGTGGCAACAGTACGCCCGCTGGCTGGCCCGCGCCGTCACCGGTGACTTCGGCAACTCCTACGTCACCGGCCGCCCGGTGCTGGGCGAGGTGCTGCACTACCTGCCCGCCACCCTGCAACTGGCCGGGGCGGCCCTGCTGCTCACCCTGGCCGTCAGCGTGCCCCTGGGGGTTGGCGCGGCCCTGCACCGCGACCGCCCGCTGGACAACGCGGCCCGAGCCCTGTCCTACACCAGCGTATCCTTGCCCAACTTCTGGCTGGGCTTCCTGCTGGTGTGGCTGTTCGCGGTCAAGCTGGGCTGGCTGCCCGCGCTGGGGCGCGGCGGCATCGAGCATCTGGCGCTGCCCGCCGTCACCCTGTCGTTGATGTCCATGGGCATCAACACCCGGCTCATCCGCACCAGCCTGCTCGAAAACATGCATGCCCGGCACATCATGTATGCACGGGCCCGCGGCCTTTCCGAACGCGGCGTGGTGTGGCGGCACATGTTCAAGAACTCGCTGATCCCGGTGCTGACATCCCTCGGCATGCACGTGGGCGAACTGCTGGGCGGCGCGGTGATCGTGGAAACGGTGTTCGCCTGGCCGGGCGTGGGCCGCTATGCCGTGTCCGCCGTGTACAACCGCGACTACCCCATATTGCAGTGCTTCATGCTGCTGATGACGGCCATCTTCGTGCTGTGCAACCTGGCCGTGGACATCCTGTACGCATGGGCGGACCCGCGCATCCGCCTGGGGGAGGACCGCGCATGAGTACGGAAACCCTCGCCGCCGAAACGCCCTCCATGGCCCCCCCGGCCGCTTTCGACACCCCCCCCGGCAGCGCCCTGCTGCGCCAGTTGCTGTCGCGGCCCACGGCCCTGGCCGCGCTGGCCCTGCTGTGCATCATCCTGACCATGGCCGTGTTCGCGCCCGCCTTCTCTCCCCGCGCCCCGGACGACGTGGACATCACCCGCAAGTTCGAGGCCCCCAGCCTGGAGGAACCCCTGGGCACCGACCACCTGGGCCGCAGCGTGCTGGCCCGGCTGTGTCACGGCACGCGGGTCTCGCTGTTCGCCGTGGCCGCCATCCTGACCTGCATCGTGGCCGTGGGGCTGACAGCGGGCTGCGTGGCGGGCTACGCGGGCGGCCGGGTGGACGGCCTGCTCATGCGCGCCTGCGACGTGTTCATGACCTTTCCCACCTTCATCCTTGCGCTGTTCCTGGTGGGGCTGCTGGGCTCGGGCCTGAGCAACGTGGTCATCGCCGTGGCCTGCACCCACTGGGCCTGGTACGCGCGGTTCGCGCGCGGGCTGGTGCTGGGGCTGAAGCAGCGCGAATACGTGCTGGCCGCGCGCGCGGCGGGCACCCGACCCGCGCGGCTGGTGCTGCGGCACATCCTGCCACCGGTGCTGGCCCAGATGCTGGTCATGGCCGGGCTGGACGTGGGCCACATGCTGCTGCACGTCTCCGGGCTGTCCTTCCTGGGGCTTGGGGTGCGCCCCCCGACGCCGGAATGGGGGGTGATGATCGGCGACGCGCGCGAATACATCGGCACCCACCCGGAGCTGTTGCTGTACCCCGGCCTGATGATCTTCGTGACGGTGATGGCATTCAACCTGCTGGGCGACGCCCTGCGCGACGCGCTGGACCCCGCCGCCGCGCGCGAGACGGACTGCGCGCCGCAGGGCCCCGCCGGGCCGCATGGCATGGACGGCATGGAAGAGCATGAGGATGCGGAGCCCGGTGCGCCGGACTTCGGCGGCATCGGCACGGGCGCACGCGAGGAGGCGGCATGAGCGGCATGACACCAGAGGTTCCCGCCAGCGCAGGGACTCCCGTCACCGTCCCCGCGCTGGCCGTGCGCGGGCTGGATTTGCGCCGCGCCGTCCCACGATCGGGCGTCACGGATGCGGCACCCCCGCTGGTCGGCCCCGTGGACCTGACAGTGGAGCGCGGCCAGGTGGTGTGCCTGGTGGGGCCCAGCGGGTGCGGCAAGTCGCTGACCTGCATGGCCCTGCTGGGCATGCTGCCGGAAGGGGTGGTCCGGGCGGCGGGCTCCATCCGCGTGGCCGGGCAAGCCGTGGACGGCGCGCCGCCGGAACGGCTGCGCCTGCTGCGCGGGCGCAACGCGGCCTACGTGCTGCAGAACCCGGCCAGTTGCTTCGACCCGGTGTTCACCATTGGCGCGCATTTCCAGGAAACCCTGGCCGCGCATCTGCCCGACGCAGCCACGGGCGACAGCCGGACCGGCTGGCGCAAGGCCGCGCTGTCCGCCCTGCGCGAGGTGGGCTTTGCCGATGCGGACGCCATCCTGCGGCACTACCCGTTCCAGATGAGCGGCGGCATGCTCCAGCGGGTGATGATCGCCCTGGCGCTGATGCTGGACGTGGAACTGCTCATTGCCGACGAGCCCACCACCGACCTCGATCTGCCCTCGCAGGCCCTCGTGCTGGACCTGCTGGACCAGGTGCGGCGCACCCGGAACACGGCCATCCTGCTGGTGACCCATGACCTCAGCGTGGCGGCCCGCATGGCCGACCACATGGCCGTCATGCGCCATGGCCGCGTGGTGGAACAGGGCGACGCGCGCGCCCTGTTCGCCGCGCCCCGCCACCCCTACACCCAGGCCCTGCTGGCCGCGCACCACCGGCTGTACGGCCAGTGCCCGCCGCAGGGGGACGGCAGCGTGCAGCAGCATCCTGCCCCTCCTTCCGCCCCCGCAGGCCGCCCATGAAGGACACCACCATGCATCCCGCCGACACCGCCCCTTCCGTGCTCCCCAACCGCCCCGGCGTCACCGGCGGCAACGACGCCCCGCCCCTGCTGGAACTGCGGGGCGTCACCCGCAGCTATCGCACCGGCGGGTGGTTTGCCCCGAGCCAGGTGCGCGAGGTGCTGCGAGGCGTGGACCTGACCGTGCGGGAAGGCGGGTGCACCGGCGTTGTGGGCCCCAGCGGAGCGGGCAAGAGCACCCTGTGCCGCATCGCCCTGGGCCTGGAACGGCCCGATGGCGGCGAGGTGCGCTTCATGGGGCGTGCCTGGGGGCGCGATACCCGCCACGGACTCGGCAAGGACCGCCGCCACGTGCAGGTGGTCTTCCAGAATTCGGTGAACGCGGTGAACCCGCGCCTGACCGTGGAGCGCATCATCGGCGAGCCGCTGGAAAACTTCACCACGCTCGACCGCCGCCAGCGCCGCGCCCGCGCTGGTGAACTGCTGGAGCAGGTGCGCCTTTCCCCGGCCCTGCTGGACCGGCTGCCCCACCGCCTGAGCGGCGGGCAACTGCAACGGGTGTGCATAGCCCGCGCGCTGGCCCCCCGGCCCCGGCTGATCCTGCTGGACGAAGCCCTGAGCAGCCTGGACATGCTGGTGCAGGCCCGCATCCTGGACCTGCTGACCGAACTGCGCCGCGCCACCGGTACCGCCTACCTGTTCGTCACGCACGACGTGCGTCTCATCCCGCTGTTTTGCGACGAGGCCGCCGTGCTCACGGAGGGCTGCGTGGCCCCGGTGGACATGCACGCCCGGGGCCATGCCTGCGCGCGGCAAGCCCCGCATCAGGCCGCCTTCGATGCCTTGCGCGCGGCCATCCTGCCCGCCATGCCAGCTGACGCGCCGCTGTAACGGGGCCTTCCGCCGCCCGCCGCAACCACGCGACCGGGCGGTCGGGCGGCGCGCCTTGCCCCGCACCCACGGGCCGCGCAGGGCGACCCGTGATGCAGGCGCGCGCCTCCTTGCGACGATTCCCCGTGCGCGCCCACGGGCCTCCCCACCTAACGAACCGGCAACCCTACCCGTCTTCATCCCACCCCCAGGCTCGCCTGGGGGATTTTTTACATTTTTCAGCTTCAGGAAAGCCATGTGATTGCAAAGCATTATTCGAGTGCACACTGCAATCTGGCAGCAGTCAAGGGAATAATGATATTTACAATCATGGCAATACAAGGGATATGACGCTAGAATTATCGCCCGCTTTTTTGCGTTCTCGTAAAAATAACACCAGCGGAACAAAAACATGAGCATAGACGCGGAGTTGCGAAAGTACCTGCACCACATGCCCGGCATAGGCGAATACCGCAGTTCGCTGAGTTCACTCTCCAAATGGTGGACCCGCGTCTCCCTGACCGGCAAGATCAACAGCCTTTCCGTGGCCGCCACCCTGCTGGATTCCATGGACCAGGCCCAGCGCAAGTTCCAGGAATTGCAGGAACGGCTCATCGACAGCCTGGCCCGCGAAAACACCCGCAAGGTGGCGCTGGAACTGGGGGCCATGGCCCAGGTGGCCGTGGACATCGTGGTGCGCAACCTGTTCGAGCGCACAGCGGACGTGGGGTTTCTGGCCACCGACGGGGTGCTGGTTGACTTTCTGGCCGCCAGCGACGGCGATACCGACACCTGCGCGGCGGGCATGGGGAATGACGAGCACGCGCCCCCACCCTCCCCCGCAGCCCCCCCGACCGCCATGCCCCTCATGCCCTCCGTCACCGGGGACGACGCCTGCGCCGCCGTGCGCCGCCGACTGCGCGACTACCGCGCCAAGTACACCGTCTACGACGAAATCCTCGTGCTCGACACGCACGGCCGGGTGCGCGCCCAGCTTGACGAGGCCACCCCGGTGCGCGCCTCGGCAGACCCGCTGGTGGCCGCAACCCTGGCCGACGACGGCTACCTGGAAACCTTCCGCCCGTCCGACCTGCGCCCCGGCAGACCCGCGGCCCACATCTTCTCGCACCGCATCCTGCACCCGGAGACGGGCCGCCCGCTGGGGGTGCTGTGTCTGTGCTTCCGCTTCGAGGACGAAATGGAGGGCATCTTCCGCAAGCTGGTCAACGGTCGGCAAGACGTGGTGCTCTGTCTTACCGACGAGGCGGGCACGGTCATCGCGTCAAGCGCGCCCGGCGATTTCCGGGTGGGCTCGTGCCTGGGCAACCGGGCTCCCGGCGCGCTGACATCCCTGGGCAGCGGCAGCGAGGAATACCTGGCCTTCAGCACCCCCACCAACGGCTACCAAGGGTACCTGGGGCTGGGCTGGCGCGGCTGCGCGGCCACTCCGCCGCACGCCGCCTTTGCCTGTGACGGAGAGGACGGCGGCACCGGCGACGGCGCGAACCTGGCCCGGATGGCCCAGGGGCTGCACCCGCCCGCCGACAGGGAGGGCGTAACGGACGGCGACAGAGGGACGCGGAAGGACGACAGCGCCGAGCCTTCGTGCATCTTCTCGGACGACCTGCTGGACATCGCCGCCACGTCCGAGGACGTGAACCAGGATCTGGGCCTTGTGGTCATCAACGGCCAGATCATCGCCGTGCAGCGCAACGCCCAGGAATTCCTGCCGGTGCTCGACGAAATCCGCAAGATCGGCCACAAGACCAAGGACATGTTCGTCAAGTCCATCGACGACCTGTACGCCACGGTTTCCTCGGCCTTGCTCAGCGACCTGCGCTTCAAGGCCGCGCTGGCCTGCGACATCATGGAACGCAACCTGTACGAGCGGGCCAACGACTGCCGCTGGTGGGCGCTGACGCCCGCCTTCCGCCAGGTGCTGGCTGCCGCGGGCCACGGCCGGGCCCTGCCGCCCGAGGCGGCCCGGCGCGGCATGACGGAAATACTGCGCTACATCCACGGCCTGTACACGGTGTACCACGACCTGTGCGTGTACAACGCCGCCGGGGTGGTGGTGGCCGTCTCCAACCCGGAAAACGAGGGCTGCGTGGGGCGCGACCTTTCGGGGTGCGACTTCGTGCGCCAGACCGTGCAATCCATCCGCAACCAGCAGGAATACCGGGTGTCGCCCTTTGCCCCCTCCGACCTGTACGGCGGGCGGCCCACCTACATCTACAACGCCGCCATCATGCACCCCGACGACGAGCGCACCACGGTGGGCGGCATCGGCATCGTGTTCGATTCCGGGCCGCAGTTCGAGGCCATGCTGGCGGACGCCCTGCCCCGCGACGCGGCGCAGGCCCCCCTGCGCGGGGCCTTTGGCCTGTACGTGGACGCGGGCGGCACGGTGGTGTCCTCCACCAGCCCGGACATCCTGCCCGGCCACATGCTGACCCTGCCGCCGCAAGCCCGCACCGGCGACCCGGCCGGGGTCAGTTGCATCCACGACATGCTGGGGCGGCGCCATGCCCTGGGCGCGGCCCCCTCGTGCGGGTACCGCGAATACAAGAATTCCGGCGACTACGAGAACGACATCACCGGCATCGTGGCCGTGCCTGTGTAGGCGGACGCGGACGGGTTTCGCCCCCGCCCCCCCGTCACGGCCCGCCCCCCCCTTGCCGCGCCGCACTTGCAATTTGGCGCTGCGCGGGGCAAGCCTGTGGCGTGACCACGCCCCTCGCCCCCGAAATCTCCCACGCCTTGCCGGACGCCCCCTCCGCCGGGCCGGAAGACGCGCCCACGCGCGACGCGGCTGGCCCCCAGCCCGATTCCACGCCCGGCCCCACACTGGTCATGGGCCTTGCCGCCGGATACCACGCGGGCGACGTACGCCCGTTCCTCGCGTCCCTGCGGGCCACCGGCTTCGCGGGGCGGTGCGTGCTGTTCGCCTCGCCCACCACCCGCGACACCGGCCGCATGGCCGACATGGGCGCGGACGTCCTGCCCTTCGAGCGGCCGCCCGCGTTGGCCCACCTGCCTTACAACGCGCTGCGCTACTTCCTGTACCTGGACCTGCTGCGGCAGGCCCCGCGCCCGTACGCGCGGGTCCTGATCACCGACGTGCGCGACGTGATCTTTCAGCGCGACCCGTTCTCCTTTCCGTGGACAGAAGGGCTCAACGTCACTCTGGAAGACGCCCGCATGACCATCGGCGCGTGCCCGTACATGACCCGCTGGACCACCGGGCACCTGGGCGAGGCGGCGTGGCGGGCGCTGGCCGGGCGGCGCATATCCTGCTCCGGCACCACCGTGGGCGGCCACGCGGCCATGCTGGACTATCTGGAACGGCTGACCGGGCTGCTGCTGCCGTTCTCCCCCGCGCCGCCCCCGCCAGTACCGGACGGCACGCCCCCGCCGCCCACCGGCATGGCCGGGTACGACCAGGGCGTGCACAACCACCTGCTGCACGGCGGCCACCTGCCCGAGGTCACCGTGCACGACAACGCCGGGCCCATCCTGACCCTGGGCTACAAGGCCACCCCGCCCGCCGCCGATGCCCACGGCGACATCCTGAACGACGCGGGCGTGCCCGCCGTCATGGTGCACCAGTACGACCGCATGCCCGAAGTGTTCCGGGCCGTACGCGCCCGGTACGCATAGAAGCTCGGCCTCCCCGCTCCCTCACCCCGCCCGACGCAGGAACGGCGCGCCCCTTCCGGAGCGCGCCGCCGTCATTTTCAACGTTCCGCGACGTGACGCGGGGCCTGCCTACAATGCGTTCTCGGCGGCCGCCGCCTGCAGGGTGCGCACGCACAGCCCCACGTACGACCGCGCGGCCGGGGGCAGTTGCGCGGCCACGGCCTCGTAGGCGTCCACCAGGTCGGCCACGTCGGCGGCGCGGGTGGCCTTGTCCACGCTGGCCAGTTCCTGTTCGGTGAACTTGCGCTCCATCTTGTAATGGTTGCCCCACACGTGCCCCCACGATGCCTCGGACAGCGGCGCGGCGCGCCCGGCGTCCTGGCGGTGCACCACGCGCACCCGGCCGTCGTAGACCACCCGGCCGCCCGCCTTCCACACCTGGATGTCGTGCTCCAGGTCATCCACCTGCGAGGGCGAGAAGCGCAGGTCGAAATCGGGCACGCCCAGCCGGGCGCAGGCCGCCTTGTCCAGCAGATGGCAGCAGCCCATCACCGAAAGGCACGGGCGGCGCTGCCCGTACTGGCCGAAATCCATGACCAGCGGCGCATTGTTGGTGAACCGGATGAGGTGCTTGCCGGTCTTCTCGAAAAAGCGGGCCACGTACTGCACCGTGGGCAGCGTGCCGGGGTTCACCCCCTGCGGGCCGACGACAACGGTGCCGGGCATCTCGTCCATGTCCTGCACGTAGTTGCGCAGCCATGTGCGCGGCAGCAGCACGTCGTCGTCCAGGAAGGCGAACAGGTCCCTGTCGCGCATGGAGTCGAGGTGCCACAGCCAGTTGCGGGCCGCAGGCGCGCCGATGTTGATGGGCAACTGGATGAGTTCCACCTGCCGCCCGGCGGCCACCGCGCGCACGCCCGCTTCGAACTCGTCGCGGGAAAAGGCCGTGGACCCGTTGTTGATGAGCGCCACATGCGCACCGCCGATGTCCGAGGCCAGCAGGCTGGCCAGGGTGTCCAGGGTCACCTGCAACTTGTTCCAGGTGTAGAAACCGACGCCGATGCGCCGCGCCTCCAGCACCGAGGCCGGGGCCTCGGGCCTGCCCATCTGGGCCAGGTGGCGCACCAGGAACAGCAGGGCGGGCTCTGCGTCCAGCGCTTCCATGTACAGGGCGCGGGCCGTGGAAAGATCGGCGGCGGCCTCGACCATGCGGGCGCGCAGCAGGGTAACCAGCGGGCAGGGCAGGGCCTTGGCCAGCAGTTCGTCGCGCAGGACGGCGTCACCCGCCGCATGAGCGGCGTGGGCCAGCACGCCCGCGCCCGCCGGGGCCGCCGGGGATGCGAGAAACTGCGCGATACCCGCCGCCGTCTGTTCCCACACGCCCATTTCCCACAGACGCATCAGGCAGGCGAACACGTCGCCGGGGGCGGTGGATTCGCGGCACGCGGCCAGCACCGCGTCCGGGTCGGCGGGCAGGTCCCAGGCCCGGCCGAAGGCTTCGTTGGCGGGCACCTGTGGCTGGCCGTCCAGCACGGCGGCGGACGCCTTCAGCCACGCGGCGTAGGCGGGCGACTGCGGCGACATGCCGCCCAGCTGCCCCACCAGCCCGCGCAGGCCCGCATCCAGCGGGTTCAGCAGCAGCGCCTGGCGCAGCAGCCCCGTGCCGAACAGCACCCGCGCCTTGCGCTGCTGGGGGTGCAGCTTGTCCAGTTCGCCCAGCAGTTCGTTGGCCCCGGCCATGGCGTAGCCCGACTGGCTGAAGCCGTGCAGCAGGTGCAGGAACATCCATTTGGCGAGGGGGGCGTCGGTGGCGGGCATGGAACCTCCGGTGGGTGTGCGGAACGGGCAGGATGTGCGGGTTCCGTAGCACATCCGCCGCCCCGGGCAAAGCGGCCCGCGCTGGCGGCACGCGCCGGGCAGGACCGTTGGGCAGGGGGGCCGGAGAGGGATCGGGCAGCTTGAACGCGACGGGCCGGACAACGGGAGTCCGCCAGGCGAAAAAAAGGAGTGGATGGGGCAAACCGCCGCAGCCACCGCCACTGCCGGGCGGCGAGCCGTTCACGCCATCACTTCGAGCTCCCGCGAAACGAGGCGGACGACGGGGAGGAGTCACGCCCGCCCTAAAAGCCGGGCGGGCACTCGTAGCCGCGCGCCCGGCGCTGGGCCAGATCGCCCCCCGGAACGGATTCGAAGAAATACACGGACTTGTTTTTATCCGTTGCCAGAATCCCCTTGCAGTACGCGCCGCACACACCGGGGTCGGTGGCGAAGCAGATGCTCTCGTACTCGAACTTCAGGAAATTGCTGGGCCACGAGTTGCAGTTGAAGCGGCCCGAGGCCGGGCAGTCCATTCGCTTGACCTGTCCGGCCGCCACCACGCCCATGCCCTTGAGGTTGGCGATGTCGTCCAGCGCGCGGGCAGGCACGGCCAACGCCACCAGCCCCATCACCACGACCGGCACGAGCAGGGCCACCGGCAGCCGGAACAGGCCGCGCGCGGCGCATACCGTTCCCCGCTCCTGCCACGCCAGACGCTGTTCCGCCCCGCCTCCCCCGTCCATCCGGCCTGTCTGCTCCGTTCCGTGCATCGTTCACCCCATGCAGTCGGTTGCCTTGCGGTACTTGTCTCCACCATACCGCAGTGGCAGCCAGCCGCAACCCCCCGCCGCACCACGGAGTCCCAGAAACCGGCGGAATCGGGTCGAGGCCCGCCGCGCCCTGTCCCCATCCCCCTCCCCGCCTCCATTGTCCGCATCGCCCATCATCACCCATCATCACCCCCCCCGTCACATTGACGCACACCACCCTCCCGGATAGACGACAACAACGGATGGCGCGCCACCGGCATGCCCCCGCCGCCACGCGCACGGGCCAGACGGCCCGCCCCTTACACGCATTACCGGAGGAACCGTGCCCGGCACACTCGCTCTTCGCCATTCCCTGCCTGCCCCCGTGTCCGCCGCCGTTTCCGCCCTGCTGCTGGCGGCGCTCCTGCTCACCGGGTGCGCCAAGCCCGCACCCGTGGCCGATGCCACGCCCCCTGCATCCACGGCCCAGACGCAACCCGCGCCCGGCTCCGTTCAGGACGCCGAGGCCGCCAAAATGCGCGAGACGGCCAGCAAGCCCCACTCGCCCACCACGCCGCCCCTTTCCGACGACGCCGCGTGCGATCCGCTGACCGGCGTACTGCAAGGCCAGTGCGTGTCCATGAACCAGGAAAAGGTGCGCGGCCAGTGCTATTCGCTGCGGCCCGGCGCAACCACCACCAAAAGGGACAAGAAGGGCAAGACGGTGAAGGTCGCCGGGCGCTGTCAGCCGCAAAGCCTGATCTACGCCCGCTGCCGCACCGGCATCGACACCTGCCGCCTGGGCGATACCAGCCCGGTGCAGTGGTTCACCTGCGCCCAGCGCAACGGGGCCACCACCCGCACGCCCACGCCGGGATCGGTGATGGTGCTGGATGCCAACAAGGGCCGGGGCATGCCCACCGGCCACCCGGTGTACGTGGAGGAAACCTGCCCCAACAAGGACGGCACGTGGACCCTGCGCATCACCCACACCAACTACGACCGCCAGTGCCACCTGGACCAGGACGCCAAGGTGCGCTTCAACCCCAAGACCATGCAGGCCACCTTCCTGACCGGGCCGTGGGGCTGCTGGGCCAAGGACCTGAAGGCCATGGGGTTCATCTTGCGGTAGGGACCACTGCCAACCGGCAGGAAAGCCGACCGGGAACCTCCCCCTTCGCGCAGTTCCCCGTCCGCCCCGTCCGCAATGAAAACGGGCGATCCTCCCTTCGGAAGGATCGCCCTGAGATTACCGCCCCCCCCCAGGCAGTTCTACCCCAAAAGGGGTCAAGGGGGCGCGGCCCCCTTGCGGGGCGTGGGGCAGACCCCCACTCTTCACGAAAAAAACCTTTGTCGGCAAATTTAAGGGCGGCCCTTCCGCAAGGAAGGACCGCCCGTTTTCTTTCAGGCAAACCGACCGCGAGGCCGGTTATTCCATCGGGGTGTTCTCCACCAGGTTCCAGATGCCGCACGGGCAGGCCCCGGCGCAGAAACCACAGCCGATGCACTTTTCGGCGTCCACGGCCATCTCGAAGCCGCAACCGCCCTGCACTTCGCGGCGGCTGATGGCCGCCTGCGGGCAGATGGTCTCGCAGATGCCGCAGTCGCGGCACGCGCCGCAACTGGCGCAGGCGTCGCCGCACTGGCCGAGGTCCTGGAAGTTGTCGATGCGCGGGTCGTAGTATTCCAGCTTCACGCGGGAATAGTCGATCATCTTGCGGGTGTCGGACACGGGGCGCTTGCCTTCGGCCATCTCCACGATGGCTTCGGCGGCCTTGCGGCCCATGCCGATGGCCTGGGTGAGCAGGCCGGGGCGCACCGCGTCGCCGATGGCGAAGACGCGCGCGTCGGTGGTCTGCTGGATGTCGTTGACCACCACGTGGCCGCGCTCCACGGCGATGTCGTCAGTCAGGTAGTCGAGGCCGGGCGCATCGCCGATGGAGAAGATGACCGTTTCGGCGGGCAGCAGCTCGCCGGTGGTCAGCACCAGCCCTTCGGGGGTGATCTCCTTGGTGAAGCAGGGCCAGCGGAAGGTGGCTCCCACGTGTTCCGCCTCTTCCTTTTCCTTGCCGAAGGCCGCCGGGGTCTGGATGTCGATGAGGGTGATGGATTCCGCCCCCAGCCGCGCGGCCTCGGTGGCCACGTCGCAGCCCACGTTGCCCGCGCCCACGATGACCACGCGCTTGCCCACGGTGCCGGAGCCGGACTTGGCCGACTTCAGGAATTCCAGCGCGGTGCGCGCCAGTTCCTTGCCGGGCACCGGCAGCATGCGCGGGGTGTTGGCCCCGGTGGCCAGCACCACGAAGTCGTTGTCGGACTTCAACTGGGCGAACTCGTCCTTGCCCAGGCGCTGTTGCAGGTGCACATGGGGCAGCACCTCGCGGGCGCGCGCCAGTTCCGCGTCCAGCACGTCCTGCGGGATGCGGCTGCCGGGAATGGCCGAGCTGATCTTGCCGCCCAGTTCCTTGTCCATGTCGTACACGGTGGCGGCGATGCCGCGCATGCGCAGCTGCCACGCCACGGAAATGCCCGCCGCGCCGCCGCCGATGACGGCCACCTTGGTGCCGGTCAGCGGGGGCAGCTTGGGCGCGCGCGATGCAGCGCCCGCCTTGCCGATCTGGGTGATGTCCACGGGCTTCATGCGTTGCAGGCTGCGCGAACAGCCCTGCATGCACAGGTTGGGGCACAGATAGCCGCACACGGTGGCCGGGAAGGGGGTGTAGGCCAGGGCCACGTCCACCGCCTCGTCGATGAGGCCTTCGCGCACCAGCCGCCAGCGCTCCTGCACCGGCATGCCGGTGGGACAGCTGGACTGGCAGGGGGCCATGTGCTGGCCGTTTTCCCACACCGGCACGAAGCGGCGCAGCTCACCGGTGGTGATGAGCGGAATGGGGCTGCGGTCCACCGAGGTCAGGTCGCCCACAAGGCCGCCCATGCCCAGTTCCTTCTCCCACACGTTGCGGCGAAAATCGGCGATGGCGCGGCGCGTCTTGCCCGTCTTCTCGAACGGGCCGCGCGCGGCGATGCACTGCCAGTCCTCGCGCACCGAAAGCCCGGCCAGCAGGTCCGACTTGCCGATGGCGGCCAGGAACCCGGCCAGGTTTTCGGTCAGCCACGCCCAAGCGGCATCGTCGATGGCCACCTGCTTGGCGTCGGCCTGCGAAAAGCCCTCGTGCGGGCCGTGCACGAAAATGCGCCCACCCACCATGCCCACGCAGGGACGGTAGCCCAGCACGTTGGCGGGGTTCTGCGCGCCCACGCCGCAGACCACGGCGGTGCCGCCCGCCATAAACTCGGCGAAGTAGTCGCCAACGCCGCCCAGCACCCACAGTTCCGGCGCGGAAAAGCGCGGGTTGTGCTTGGTCATGGTCATGCCGCGCGAGCCGATGTTGCCGCCGACGTACACGCGCCCCTGGGCCATGCCGTTGCACGCGCCGTTGCCGGCGTTGCCGTGCACGACGATGTTGGCGCCAGCGTTCAGCCAGCCCACGTCGTCCGACGCGGGACCGAACACTTCCACCGTGGTGCCGGTGCTGCCCAGCGACCCCAGCCGCTGGCCCGACGACCCGCGCACGGTGACGTGCACGGGCTCCTGTTCCGATATCCACAAACGCCCGCCGATGCCGTGCTGACCGCAGGCATCCACTTCCACGTTGCGCGCGCCGTCGCGCACCACGCCTTGCAGGCGCTCTTCGAGAATGCGCGATTCGATGCGCTTTCCGTCTTCCATGCCGCTTACGCGGACCACTTCGCTGGGGGACATGGCGTCACTCCGCTGCTGTATGGTTGCCTTTCCGGCGTTATCTTCATTCGCCGCGCCGCAGCTTCATTTCCTGTCTGCCGCGCGGAATCTTTTCTTCACACGGTGCTTCCGGCATCCGGCATCCGGAGGAATTTCGCCTTCCGGCGAGGAAGGCGGGGCTTTTCCGAGGGGAGCGTACTCTTCGGTACGTGACCCGAAGGAGAAGACCGCCTGACGAAGCCCGAAGGCGAAAGGCCCCGGATGCTAAACGACGTACTGGATGCCGAGCCGGTCGGCAGCGTGTTTGTTCGCAATGCCCAGCGCGTCGGACATGCCCACGGGCAGCGAGGTGGACCGGCCCAGCGGCGCGAAGATCTTGCGCAGCTCGGTGTCGAAGGCCAGGTAGAAGTCCACCACCCGTTCGGCCACCTTTTCCGGGTCCAGCCTGCGGTACACGCGGGGGTCCTGCGAGGTGATGCCCTTGGGACAGCGGCCCAGGTTGCAGATGTTGCAACGGTCGATTTCCGACCCCACGCACCCGGCCCCGGCCTGCATCACGTACTTGCCCACCTGCACCATGCTGGCGCCCAGCATGATCAGGGCGGCGGCATTGTGCGCGAGGTTGCCGTTCTTGCCGATGCCCCCGCCCGCGATGAGCGGGATCTCGTTCTGGCAGCCCTGCTGCACGAGGTCGTGGTAGCAGTCGCGGATGTTCGAGGCGATGGGGTGGCCCATGTGGTTCATGGACACGTTGTAGGCCGCCCCGGTGCCGCCGTCCTCGCCGTCGATGGCAAGGCCCGCCGCGTAGGGGTTGCGCACCAGGTTGTTCAGCACCGCGCGCGAGGTGGTGGTGGCGGATATCTTGGGGTAGACGGGCACGCGGAATCCCCAGGCCATGCTCATGGACTGGATCATCTTGGCCACGGATTCCTCGATGGAATACTGGGTCTGGTGGGTGGGCGGGCTGGGCAGCGACACGCCCGGCGGCACCCCGCGAATGGTGGCGATGAGCTTGTTGACCTTGTGCCACATCAAGAGGCCGCCGTCGCCGGGCTTGGCGCCCTGGCCGTACTTGATCTCGATGGCGCAGGGGTCTTCCTTCATCTGCGGGATGGCGTGCAGGATTTCGTCCCACCCGAAGTAGCCCGAGGCAATCTGCAAAATGACGTACTTGAGGAAGCGCGAGCGCAGCAGGCGCGGCGGGCAGCCGCCTTCGCCGGTGCACATGCGCACGGGCATGCCCATTTCCTCGTTCAGGTAGGCGACGCCCATCTGCAGGCCTTCCCACATGTTGGGGGACAGCGCGCCGAAGGACATGGAGCCGATGACCAGCGGGTAGATTTCGCGCACCGCAGGCACCCAGCCGTTTTCCTGGAAGGCCTTCAGGCCCTGTTCGGGCGGCAGCACGCGGCCCAGCAGGGTGCGCAGTTCGAACTCGTGCCGCCCGGCGTCCAGCGCGGGGTCGGTGAGCATGGAGATGCGGATGAACTTGATCTGGTCCAGCAGGCTGTCCGGCGCGTTGCGGCGACCACCACGGGTACGGGCGTGGCCCCCCCGGTTGTTGTGAAAGCGCAGCGCGGTGCCTTCGTCCAGCCGCATGGGCCGGATGGCGTTGTTGGGACAGACCATGGTGCACATGGCGCAGCCGATGCAGGCGTAGGCCGCGTCGGTGCGCTGGCGGATGCCGTGGAACACCGAATAGGCGTTCCTGGGCTTCTGCAAGAGGCCGGTGGTGGTTTCGACCACGCGCTTCCTGTGCACGGCAAGCTCGATGGCGTTCACCGGGCACACGGAGGTACACCGCCCGCACAGGGTGCAGGTGTCCTTGTTCCACTCGACCTGCCAGGGCAGGTCCTTCACGCTCAGCGTTGACGGGGTAATGCCTGCAGTTGGCTGCATATGGTCACCTCTTGGCATTCGGGACGGACGTAGGCCGTGTCCAGATGCATGGGCTGGAAGTCGAGGGTCTTGTCCCGGTCGGGGATGGCGGCGTCGAGGCCGCACAGCTCGGACGAAAAGGCGTACATGCCGGGCTTGCCGCCGACGACGCCGGGGCGCAGCTTCTTGCGGTCCTGCGCCATGAACATGGTGCCGTCGGGCAGGCAGCCGATGACGCAGTTGGGACCGTCGATGATCATCTTGCGGCAGAGCACCTTCAGGCGGGCCAGCATGTCGCGGTCGGGGTGACCGGCCATTTCGGCGTCGGACAGCGGGGTGATGACGTGCTTGTACGCCTCCACCGGCAGGCCCAGCTTGTAGTGCGTGAAGTGCATGATGTGCGTGAACACCTCGGAGTCGGACTGGTAGCCCATGTAGCCGGGCACGTTGCGCGACGAGAGATATTCGCGGATGGGGATGAACGCCGTGTTTTCCCCGTTGGTCATGGTGCACACGCCCTCGATGAAGAACGGGTGGCATGCGTACAGGTTGATGGCGTAGTTGGTGTTCTGGCGGCCCTGGCACAGGATGCGGCGGGCGTGCAGGTCGGGCCGGTCAAGGCCCAGGTACTCGCCCACGGTGAGCGGATCGCCCACTTCCTTGATCATCACCACGCCCGGCCAGAACGAGAAGGCCATCATGTCGCGCTCGGCCTCGCCCTGCTGGCGGATGGCCACGCGGGCCTGCACCAGCTGCGCGGTGCGCTCGGCCTCGGGCAGGTCGGCCCAGGCCTTGGGCGGCTCGTAGGCGCGGGCCAGGTACACGCCGCGTTTGGGCGTGCCCGCGGGCGGAGTGGACTTGATGATCGACACCGAATGGAACGGCCGGAACCCCAGGTCGTCCATGATCCCGTCGAGCCGCTTCAGGCCCTTCTCGGTGAAGATGCCGGAAAGGATGGGATATTCGGGATGCTCCGCGAAGGGTCCCGACAGACCGGATAGATAGAGCCCGACCCCGGAGCCGTCATGCCCTTCCTTCATTACATTCAGGGCATTGATGGCCACCATGGGGGAGACGGGCTCTGTCGAAGTCAAGGCGAACAATCGACACATGGACGCGTTCTCCGGATGGCGTGGACTCCGCCCCGGAATGACACGAATGCGCAATCCGCAGCGGGTCCACGTGCGATAGCGGAAAATTCCAAAAACGGCAAGATAACGAGTTTGACGGCAGTCACATTGAATTTTTTATTACATATTCGTCATGCTGAAAATAACAATTTTGGAATTAGATGATATTTAATGTTCTGTTATAGCAGGATAATTCCACAAAAAAATCGACAAGTACAGGGTGCCTCCACGCTTCGCGGGCGGCACGCCGTGCGCCGTATTGCGCCGAATGCCGCAGGCTGTTCACTCACACAGCTTTCCCTTTCCATTCCGGATGGATGCGCCGCACAACACCCCAAATCCCCCCTTGAGCCACGCCTGCCGCCACTTTCGTCAGGCGCGGGCAACGGCGCACTCGAAGCGCCACGCATTGTGCGGCGCACCAAAGTCGCATTTTTTATCCTGCCAAAACAGCATGCTACGCTGTTAATCAGAAAATTGTAAAAGTTCCAACTTCTTCGCTCAACCAAAAAATCATTGTATCACGGGATGTTGTTTTCCCATAAAATGGGATGGGAATCCTTGCCGAGTCCGGCGCGAAAGGCCAAACGACATGTCCGAGCCTCCGGGGATGCCGCACGGGCATTCGCGCCGGGCAGACGCATGACACACCAACAGGAGGAGGAACCATGCATGCACTGCGGAGCAACTCCCCGGGGCGACCATGGCGCATCATGCTCGTGGCCGCACTGGCGGGCGTTGCAGTAACCGTGGGCGCGGCCCTGGCCATGACGGCCACGGACCAGGCCCTGTTCTGCGGCAGTTGCCACTCCATGTCCGAGGCCGCGCTGACCCACAAGCGCTCGCCGCACGCGAAGTTCGCCTGCAACGAATGCCATGCGCCGCACAACCTGGCCGCCAAGCTGCCGTTCAAGGCCAAGGAAGGCGCGCGCGACATCTATGCCACCACGCTTGGCACCATCCCCGACCTGATCCACCCCGGCGGGGAAACCAGGGACGTGGTACAGGCCAACTGTCGGCGCTGCCACGTGGCCACCACCATGACCGTGTCCATGGAAACCAAGAAGTACTGCACCGACTGCCACCGTCACGTGCCCCACACCCCCAAGCTTCCCATCGCCAGAAGGAGTGCCGCCGATGTCTAGCCGTCGCCCCCTCGTCGCGCTGGTGGCCATGGCGCTCGCCGTGCTGGCGGGCTGTTCCGACGTTTCGGAACCCATGACGCCCACGTACAAGACCAAGCTTTCCGCAGAGGAAATGAAGAACTCCGCCTTCAAGGCGGAATTCCCGCTGCACTACGAAACCTACCTGCGCAACAACGAATCGCAGATCATGACCGAGTACAACGGGTCCGTTGCGTACAACAAGAACGACAACGTGACCCCCCTGCCCGAAGGGTACAAGCACGCACAGCCGTACCTGAAGAACCTGTGGCTGGGGTACCCCTTCAGCTACGAATACCGCGCCGCGCGCGGCCACACCTACGCGGTGAAGGACATCCTGCACATCGACCGGCTGAACAACTACAGCGAAAAGGCGGGGCTGCCCTCCACCTGCTGGAACTGCAAGACGCCCAAGATGATGGAATGGGTGAAGGAAAACGGCGACGCCTTCTGGGCCAAGGACTTCCACGAGTTTCGCCAGAAGCTGGACGTGGACGACCACACCATCGGCTGCGCCAACTGCCACGAGCCGCAGACCATGGAACTGCGCCTGTACAGCGAACCGCTGAAGGACTACCTGAAGACCCAGAACAAGGAATTCAAGAACCTGCCCCGCAACGAAAAGCGCGCGCTGGTCTGCGGGCAGTGCCACGTGGAATACTACTTCCAGGACAAGGAATTCGGCGCGGCCAAGAAGCCGGTGTTCCCCTGGGCCAACGGCTTCGACCCCGAAGACATGTTCGAGTACTACAAGACCCACGGCAACACGACCACCAAGGGCTTCGAGGGCAACTTCGTGGACTGGGTGCACCCGGTGTCCAAGACCCCCATGCTCAAGGCCCAGCACCCGGAATACGAAACGTGGATCAACGGCGTGCACGGCGCTGCCGGGGTAACCTGCGCGGACTGCCACATGTCGTACGTCCGGCTTGACGGCAAGAAGAAGATGTCCACCCACCACTGGACGTCGCCGCTCAAGGACCCGGACCTGCGCGCCTGCCGCCAGTGCCACACCGACAAGACCCCCGACTACCTGCGCCAGCGCGTGCTGTTCACCCAGAACAAGGTGTGGGAACAGCTGATGGTGGCCCAGGACATCTCGGTGAAGGCGCACGAGGCCATCCGCATGGCCGCCGAATACGCCGGGCCCAAGCCCGCCGACTACGACGACCTGATGATCGAGGCGCGCCAGATGTGCCGCAAGGGCCAGTTCTTCTGGGATCTGATCTCCGCCGAGAACAGCGTGGGCTTCCACAACCCCACCAAGGCCCTGAACACCCTGGCCCAGTCGCAGCAGTACAGCCAGAAGGCCGTGGACGTGGCCATCCGCGCGGCGGCCTTCACCACCGCCAAGGACCTGGACGGCGACATCAAGAAGCTCGTCCCGCCCATCCTGAAGCACAGCCGCGAACTGCAAATGGACCCGGCCCACATGGCCACCCACAAGTGGTTCAAGTACCTGCCGGTCACTCCCAAGGCCCCGCGCGTGTGGGACGGCCAGAAGCGTCTTGTGCCGCCGCCCGCGCCCGCCGCGACCCCGGCCAGCTAGCCTGACGCCGGGACATCAGGCCCAAAACAACCCGAACGCCCAAAACCAAGGGGCCGGACGATACGTCGTCCGGCCCCTTTCTCTCGGGCTGAGCCCCTTTGCTTCCGTTCCGCCGCTGGCGCACGGCTGCCGCAGGGACATCACCGGTCGCGGGCGATGAGAATGACCAGCACCGCCAGCGCCACGATCATGAACACCCAGGTCATGGAGAATCCCCCTCGCGGCTCACTTGCGGATTTTCTATACCGCGCGGCGCGTTCCTGTCACTGCGGGAAAACCCTACCTTTGGCGCATGCCGTCAAGGTATGTAAAGCCAGAGCCGCGCCGACCGGGGCAAAGATGCAACATGAAGCGCACCGTGCCTCACGGTGCGGCAGCGCGACACCCGTTCCGAACGCGGCACGACATTGGCGCGAACACTCGTTGCATGCCCACGGCGACCATGCAACGCACGCCCATCACCCATGACAGTTGCCGTGGGCACGTCAACCCAGGCACGGGGGAGTTTCTTCCGGAGGCACAAGGCGGGGGGGGGAGGACACCGCGAGATGAAAACCCACACGCTGGCGGCGCGGGCACAGGCGGGGAAGGACAGGGAAGGCGGGGTACGGGGAGGCCAGAGAACCGGCGAACCGGGCGGCGTCTACCGCAAACGGCGGTACAGGGCCATGTAGGCCTCGGCCATGCGGGTGTCGGTGTAGTGGGCCACGCTGACCGCACCGCCCCGCACCAGGCGGGCGCGCAGGGCGAGGTCGGTGGCGACGCGGCGCATGGCGTCGGCCAGGGCCGTGGCGTCTCCGGGGGGGGCCACCAGCCCGTTCTCGCCGTCGCGCACCAGCTCGAGGTTGGAGGCAAGGCCGGAGCAGATCACCGGCAGCCCGGTGACCCAGGCTTCCTTGATCACCCCGCTGCTGCCTTCGCCATGCACGGACGGCACCAGCAGGGCGTCGCAATCGGGCAGAATGCGGCGGCTGTCCTGCCGCCCCAGGAAGGCCAGGCGCGGCGAGACGCCCAGTTCGTCGGCGCGGTCGAGCAAAATGCCGAACAGCGGTCCTTCGCCCACCACGCGCACTTCCCACGGGGGAAGGGGCGCGCCGTTCCACGCACCGCCAGTGGCTTCACCCGCCGCGTCACCCGCCTCGCGCGCCTGCAGGACCGACAGCGCCTCTATGAGCACCGCATGCCCCTTCTGCGGGGTGAGCGCGCCCACCATGCCGAACACGAAGCGGCCGTCGCCGCGCTCACGCCGGGGGTAGTAGCGGGAAGGGTCGATGCCGGAATGGATGACCGTGATGCGCGCCGGGTCCAGCCCGGCCGCCGCCAGCACGCCGCCCGTTTCCGCGCTGACCGCCGCCACCGCGTCGGCCGCCAGGTATTTGCGGCGGCTGAGCGCCCGGCCAAGGGGATAGGACACCCGCCGGGTGTGCACCAGCGGCACGCTGCCGCCCCACGTGCCCTTGCACAGCGCGCCCAAGGACGCCGCGCGCGCGTCGTGGGTGTGCAGCACCACGGCGGCATGGCCGCGCGCCTCGCGCCGCAGGGCCAGCAGGGCGCGAGGGCTCCACGAGCGACGGCCCGGCAGCGGCAGCACGGCAATGCCCGCCGCCGCCGCCTCGCGGGCCAGCGGCGCGCCCGCCGGGCAGGCCACCACCACCGAAAACTCGTCGCTGCGGTGCAGCGCGCGCGCCAGGTAGAACACCTGCAACTGGCCCCCGCGCATTTCGCGCCCCAGGTCCAGCAGGATGATGTGCATGGCGGTGTCGGTGGTCATGGCAACGTGGATCCCACTGATGTTTCAGGTAAAGGCGACCGGGGTAAGGGACCCTTTGAAAAGGGTCCCTTACCCCGGACCCCCATCCCCCCAAACTTTTCGATTGGTAAGACATGGAGGCCAACGGGGGCCTGTCCGAATTGCTCCGCCCAGCACCCACCCCAAATGGAACGTTTTGAAGGGAGGAGGGGGGGTGTGGGGGGGCAGGAGGGAAACTTTTGCGGCAGCCGTTATGTGAGCGCTTGCGCGAACATTACGGATGGCGACCGCAGAGCGAAAAGTTTCCCTCCTGCCCCCCCACATGCGTTCATATTCTCAACGAATTCAAAATGGAATCCCGTTCTCCATCAAATCCGCCTGCAACAGCGCCCGCAACCGGCGCGAAACCGGTCCGGGGCGGCCGTCGGCCACGGGGCGGCCTTCGTAGGCCACCACGGCCACGCAGTCGGAGCTGGTGCCCAGCACCAGGATTTCGCGGGCGGCGTGCAGTTCTTCCTCGCGCACCTTGCGGAAGCTGACGGGCACCTCGCCCTGGGCCAGTTCCACGGCGCGCAGCACGGTGGTGCCTGCCAGGGCGTTGGTGAACTCCGGCACCACCAGGGTTCCGGTTTCGTCCACCAGGGCCACGTTGGCGATGGCGGTTTCGGCCAGGCAGCCTTCGTCGTCGAACGAGAAGGGCACGTCCATGACGCGCTCGTGCGCCTCGCGCGTCATGAGCACGTTGGGCAGGTAGTTGGCGTTCTTGATGCGCGCAAGGTAGCCCTGCTTGGCGGGGATGGAGCTGCGGAAGGCCGTCAGCCCCTTGTCGAACCACGCCTCGGGCTTGGGGGTGAAATGGTAGGCGGCCACGTACAGGCTGGGTTCCGGGCATTCGGCAGGGTCGATGCCGAAACCGCCGGGGCCGCGCCCCACCAGCACGCGGATGGAGCCGTTGGCCTCGCCGCCCGCCTGGGCCACCTCGATGATGATCTCGCGCATGCGCTCCCACGTGCACGGCGGGGCCAGGTACAGCCCGGCGGCGGAGCGGCGCATGCGCTCCAGGTGCGCGTCCAGTTGGTAGATGCGACGGTGCAGGTACTTCATGCTCTCGAAGATGCCGTCGCCGCGATGGGCGAGATGGTCGTCGAGGGGCATGAGCATCAGGCGGGGGTTGCGGCATATGGCGCCCACGCGGTGCTCGTAGAAGGCGATGATGCCCGCTTCGCCGGGGCGTTCGCGGGACAGCAGGCGGGTGACGTAGTCGTCGGTATCCAGCACGGGGATCACGGCGTGACCACTCCTTATTGCGGTGGATGGCGATGTGCCCGCGCGTCGGGGGGAAACACCCTGCGCCGGGCGGACGCGCGGCCATCCGTCCGGTCTGCAATACCGGGGTCGGATGGCCGCGTGATGGATTTGCGATGTCGGACGTTGGCCCTAACGCAGGAACAGTTGCGGGTCGCGCACCTTCAACAGGTCGCGCTCCACCAGCGCCTCGGCGATCTGCACGGCGTTGAGCGCCGCGCCCTTGCGGATGTTGTCGGAAACGATCCACATGTTCAGGCCGTTGGCGATGGTCTCGTCCTCGCGGATGCGGCCCACGAAGGTGTCATCCTCGCCCGCCGCGTCGATGGGCATGGGGTACATCTTCTGGGCGGGGTTGTCATACACCCGCACGCCGGGGGCCTGCGCGAGGATGGCGCGGGCTTCCTTGGCGGAAAGCTTGCGCTCGGTCTCGATGTTCACCGACTCGGAATGGCCGTAGAAGACGGGCACGCGCACGCAGGTGGCGGTGACCTTCACGGAGGGGTCCTCCATGATCTTCACGGTTTCCAGCACCATCTTCATTTCTTCCTTGGTGTAGTCGTTGTCCATGAAGACATCGATCTGCGGCAGGCAGTTGAAGGCGATGCGGTGCGGGTACACGGCAACGTCCGGCTCCTGCATGTTGAACATCTGCCGCACCTGCTTTTCCAGCTCGTCGATGGCCTTCTGCCCGGTGCCGGAAACGGCCTGGTAGGTGGAAACCACCACGCGGGTGATTTTGGCCGCGTCGTGCAGCGGCTTCAGCGCCACCACCATCTGGATGGTCGAGCAGTTGGGGTTGGCGATGATGCCGTTGTGAGCGTCCAGGGCGTGGGCGTTCACCTCGGGCACCACCAGCGGGCAGCGCTCGTCCATGCGCCACGCGCTGGAGTTGTCCACCACCACGCACCCGGCCTGCACGGCATGAGGGGCGAATTTCTCGGAGGTGGAACCACCGGCCGAGAACAGGGCGATGTCCACGCCCCGGAAGGATTCTTCGGTCAGTTCGCGCACGGTCAGTTCGCCGCCCATGAAGGGCACCTTGTTGCCCGCGGAACGGGCCGAGGCGAAGGGGATGACCTCCGCCGCGGGAAATTCGCGCTGTTCCAGCGTGTTCAGCATTTCGCGGCCCACCGCCCCGGTGGCCCCGCACACGGCGACGACAAGTCTTTCCTTGGACATGATGCACTCCTTGCGCTTGGAGTCGGGCAACGGCCCGTCCTCTTTCGCTTCCCTCGACTTCCCTGCCCTGGCGCAGCCCGCGCCGGGGCGCCGTGCATGGCGACCGCCCGCCATGTCGGCAACGGATGCAGCAACCCGCCGCATGGGCCTTCCCCCTCGGAAAAGGCCCGGCAACCCCTGCCATCACCCTGCCGGAATGCTTGCACCTGCCGCGCGCTGCCCGTTACGGGGCCTGCCGCGCAGCCGGAATTGCCCACCATATGCCGAGGCGCGGCGGAACGCAATTGACCTCGCGGGGTAGGGCGCGGGAGCCTATCCCCAGCTAGAATCTGCGTACCAAAAACACCCCCACGGCCACCAGCACCAGCCCGGCAAAGCGCACCAGCCCCAGCGGGCGTTCCGGGTAGCCCAGCAGGCCGAAGTGGTCCAGCGTCACGGATGCCGCCATCTGCCCGGCCAGCACCAGCGTGATCATGGCCGTGGCCCCCAGGCGCGGGGCCAGGAAGGTGACCACGGTGACGAAGAACGCCCCCAGAAGGCCGCCCGTCCACTGCCACGCCGACGACGAGGACACCGAAGGAAACGGAATGCGCGAGGCCAGCACGTACAGCCCCAGCGCCGCCGTGCCCACCGTGAACGAAATCAGCGAGGCCAGCGCCGGGTGGCGCGCCCAATCCGCCTGCAATGCCGCATTGATGCCCGCCTGCGTGGGCAGGGTCGCCCCCGCCAGCAGGGCCAGCACGATCCACAACAATTGTTCCATACGCCCTCCCGGCGTGTGTCTGTCTTTTGATGCAACCCTGAACGGCCGCGACGCGACGCCGCCGCCCCCCGATGCATCCGGATGTCCCCGATGTTCCCGGACGTCCCCGAATGCCGCTGGACGCCGCCGGGCGTCCACGCTCCATTCTACCAGCAAGTTCCGCAAAAGGCGTTGCGGGGGAACGAAGCGCCGCGCGCCCCGTTCCCCCGAAAAACAGTGTTCCGTCCGGACAGTTTTCGGAAGCGCCCTAGCCCGGCCCGCCGCCTGGAACGGGGCCGTCCCGCAGGTCGGCCACCAGCGGCAGGTCCGCCTCCAGAAACGGCAGGCGCATGGCCTCGTCCCAGGTCAGCCACGCAAAGCGGTGGCCCTCCAGCGCGGTAACCGTGCCGGTGAACCCGGTGACGTGAAAGAAGTGCAGTTCCACCGACAGGTGCGGGTAGTCGTGCCGCACGATGCGCCAGAACGTGGCGTCCACCGGGGTCACGCCCAGTTCCTCGCGCAGTTCGCGGGCCAGGGCGTCCGCCGGGGCTTCGCCCGGTTCGATCTTGCCGCCGGGAAATTCCCAGAACCCCGCCTGCGGCTTGCCCTCCGGGCGTTCCACGGCCAAAAACCGCTCGCCGTCCCACAGGATGCCCGCCACCACGGCGATGCGCCGGGCGGAGCCCGATGCGGAGTCCGATGCGGGAATGGACGCGGGAATGGCCCCTGCCTCACCCATCTTACGCACCCTCCACGGTCAACGCCGCCCGCCGCGCCTCAAGATCGGCGATCACCGCTTCCAGTTCGCTCATCTTCTCGAACAGGTCCTCGCCCTGCCGCTGCAA
This sequence comes from Nitratidesulfovibrio sp. HK-II, assembly GCF_003402415.2. Taxonomy (NCBI): domain Bacteria; kingdom Pseudomonadati; phylum Thermodesulfobacteriota; class Desulfovibrionia; order Desulfovibrionales; family Desulfovibrionaceae; genus Nitratidesulfovibrio; species Nitratidesulfovibrio sp. HK-II. Next base: position 461,932 of record NZ_AP036014.1, on the reverse strand, counting down.
CTCGCCGAAGCGCTTCAGCAGTTCCGTGGCCCGCGCGGAATCGCCATACACCGCCGGGTCGGCCAGGGTCTGTTCCACCTCGGCCTGCTCGGCCAGCGACGCTTCCAGCTGCTTTTCCAGCTTGGCGTAGGCGTCCTGCCGGGGCTTCAGTTCCTTGTACAGGGCGTTGCGCTGCTCGGCCTGTTCGCGCTTGATGCGCTTCATGTCGTCGCGCGAAAGGGACGCCGTCTCGCGTTTCGGTTCGCCCGCGCCCGGCGTCAGCACGCCCGCATCCCCCTGCTGGCGGCGCGCCGCGTCATACTGCTCGAAGCCTTCCTCGTACACCGTGACGCCCGTGGGCGACAGCGCCCACACCTCGTCCGCCACGGTGGACAGCAGGTGCCGGTCGTGGGCCACCATCAGGATGGTGCCTTCGTAGCTCTGCAGCGCCTCCACCAGCGCCTCGCGGCTTTCCAGGTCCAGGTGGTTGGTGGGTTCGTCCAGCACCAGGAAGTTGCACCGCGCCAGGAACAGCGTGGCCAGGATCAGGCGGCTCTTCTCGCCGCCGGAAAGGCCGCCCACCACGCGCTCGAAGTAGTTCTGCCCAAGCAGGAACAGCCCGAGCACGCTCATCAGCTCCTCTTCCGTGGTGCGCGGGTCGGACAGGCGGCGGATTTCGCCCAGCACCGTGCCCGAGGGGTTCAGGGTCTCCAACTGGTGCTGGCTGAAAAAACCCATGCGCACCAGCGATCCCATGACCACCGAGCCGCCGCTTTTCTCCAGCCTGCCGCCGATGACCTTCAGCAACGTGGACTTGCCGCAGCCATTGGGCCCCACCAGCGCGATCTTCTGACCCCGGTACAGGTTGAAGGTCAGGCTGGGCCACAGGGCCGTGCCATCCGGAAACGTGTATTCCAGGTCCACCACGCTGAGGATGGTCTTTTCCGCCCGCGCCGGTTCCGGCCACGAGAAGCCCAGTTCGCGCCGCTTCTGCTCCGGCCGGTAGTTTTCCAGTTCCTTTTCCAGCTTCTTGGCCATCTTCTGGCGCGAACCGGCCTGCCGCGCCTTGGTGGCCTTGGCCCGAAAGCGCCGCACGAAATCCATCTTGCGGGCGATTTCCTCTTGCAGGCGCTGGGCCTCGCGCTCGCGCTGGCCTTCCACTTCCTCCTGCAGGGCCACGAACTGGCTGAACGTGCCGCGCCGGAACATGGGCTTGCTGGCCCCCAGGTACAGGACGTGCGTGCCCACCTTGTCCATGAACACCAGGTCGTGGGCCACGAACACCAGCGCGCCCTTGTAGTCCATCAGAAAGGCTTCCAGCCACTCCACCGCTTCCAGGTCCAGGTGGTTGGTGGGTTCGTCCAGCAGCAGCACGTCCGCGCCCGCCGTCAGCACGCGGGCCAGCTTGGCGCGCTCGCGCCAGCCGCCCGACAACTTGCGGATGGGCAGGCTCCACTTGCGCTCCGCGAACCCCAGGCCAGACAGCACCGCCCGCGCGCGGTGTTCCGGGTTGTACCCATACACCTGCTCCAGTTCGGCCTGCCTGGCCCCCAGCCTGCGGATGGCCGCCTCGTCCCCGGCGCGGGTAGCCGCCTCCCACTCCGCCCAGAAGTCATGCCACGCGGGCAGCACGTCCAGCACCCAGTCCAGCAGGGGACGGTCCAGCACGTCGTCGCCCAGTTCCTGCTGCACGTAGCCCAGGCGGCAGCCCTTGGGCAGCAGCACCTTGCCGCTGTCCGCGGACTGCACCCCCGCGATGATACGCAGCAACGTGGACTTGCCGCACCCGTTGGGGCCGCATACGCACAGCCGCACGCCCGACTGCACCTCAAGCGAGAAGTCGGACAGGATATCCTGGCCGTTGTAGGACTTGCTGAGACTCTGGATGGTGAAGTTCATTACGGTTCCGACATAAAATTTATGAAAACTGGAATATTATGCGGGGGGAGGAAGGGGAACTTTCGGGAAAGTTCCCCTTCCTCCCCCCGCACCCCCCTCCATCCCTTCAAAGCTTTTCAATTGGGGTGACATGCAGATAGCAACACATGCCAGCCTGCGCAAATCACCACCCAACCAAAAAGTTTGGGAGGGGAGCGGCAGCCGTTAGGTGAGCGCTTGCGCGAACCTTACGGATGGCGACAGCAAAGCGGGGGTACGGGGGAGGGGCCACCCTTTGCCTCAACCGTTATGCGAGTCTTCGAGCATTACGGATGAGGACCGCAGAGCGTCAAAGGGTGCCCCTTCCCCGTTATATCCAGATATTATTCTTCAAACCCGGCTTCATCGTCGGCAGGGGCATCAGCGGCGTCCACGGCGCCGCGCGCGGCGGCCAGGCGTTCCTGGCGGGCGGCTTCCTGCTTGCGTTCGCGGGTGCCCAGGGTGCGGAACGAGTCCCATTCATCGGAGCGTTCCTGGTGCCGGGCAAAGATGAGGAACCCGGTGTGGGCGATCATGCGGTCTTCGGGGCGCAGGCGGTCGGCCACGGGCTTCCAGCGGCGGACCAGGATCTCGCAGACCTCGATGTCGTCGAAGGGGCCGGTTTCCATGCCGTGCAGCAGTTTGGACACCTGGTCCACGGTGGGCACCAGAAAGCCCAGGGCCGCGCCCGGCTTCACGGCGCGGACCACGTGGTGCAGGTAGTCCCACGGGGTGCGCACGTCCAGGAACAGGGCGTCGGCGTCGGTCTGCTCGAAGCCATCAATGATGTCGCGGTTGAACTGGGTGACGTTCTGGCCCACGCCCGCCCATTCCAGGTTGCGGCGGCAGAGCTTGTAGAACTCCTCGCGCGCCTCGTAGGTGCACACGCGGCCGGTGGGGCCGGAGAACCACGAAAGCGCCACGGTCAGGCTGCCGGAACCGGAGCCCGCCTCGATGATGGTGCGGCCGGGGCCCACGCCAAGGCGCATGCAGATGTAGGCGATGTCCTTGGGATAGATGATCTGGGTCTGGCGCTTCACGCCCTTGACCAGGTCGGTGATGGTGGGGCGCTGCACACGAAAGGGCACGCCCTGCCGGGTGCGCACTTCGGTGCCGTACTCGGCGGCGGCCAAGTCGGCCATGGGCAGCACGCCTTCCTGGCAGTGCAGGTCGTTGCCCTCTTCGACGCGGCGCAGGTAGCGCTTGCCGCGCGGGCTTTGCAGAATGACCAGATCTCCGTATGCGGGCATGGGAATTCCTCCTGATGGTTCGTCGGCAACCGGCATCGCGCGGGCGAAGCCGGGCGGCGCGCGCCATGCGCGCGCCCGGGGCCGCGCCTGCCGCCAATGGCAGACCCGGTCCCGGCCCTATGGAACGAAGGGCCTACCGGGCCGGGGGTGCGGTGTCAAGGCGGCCCCGACCAGCCGGGTGGAACGGGCCGGGGAAACACCCGGCGACGAGGCGGCACGCCCTCGCGAACCTCCGCCCGGGCCATGGCCCGAACCGTCGCACGGACCACCGCGCGGGTCCGCACGCCACGACCGCGCGTGCAGGGCGCGGGGCGTCGGCAGCCATGCGCGCGCATCGTGTCGTCGGCGGCGTCGCCGCCGCATGCAACATTATCAATGGACGACAGGTCCGGCGCGTGGTAGTGCGCCCCTTGCCCGCAAAAATGGCCAGAGAACCCCACCGGTTTCCCGCCCCCGCTTGCTTTTTTCCTGAAAACCCGTTTTGATGCACCCCACGGTGAAAGGTGCGGCCCACGCCGCGCCGTGCATTCGACATCGCACGCTTTCTCGCACAAGGACGTTTTTCTGGACAGCATGCCCCTTGCCCACGTGTTCGGTCCGGTGGCCTCAAGCCGCCTAGGTCGTTCGCTCGGCCTCGACCTGCTTGGCGGGCGGGTGTGTTCCATGGACTGTCTGTACTGCGAGGTGGGCGCGACCGACGTGCACACCTGCGAACGGGCTCCCTATGTCCCGGCCCCCGTGCTGCTGGACGAACTGGCCCGCTGGCGCGACGCCGAGGCCGCGAAGCATGACGCCATGCCGGACGGCCAGACGCCTGCCGCGCGGCCGGTTGCTGTCCTGCCAGCTCCTGTCCTGCTTGACCACGTGACGCTGGGCGGCTCGGGCGAACCCTGCCTGAACAGCGACCTTGCCCGCATCATCGCGGGCTGCCGGGGCATCCTGCCCGGCGTGCCCGTGGCGGTGCTGACCAACTCCACCCTGCTCCACCGGGACGACGTGCGCGCCGACCTTGCCGGGGCGGACGTGGTGCTGCCCTCGCTGGATTCGCTGGTCGAATCGGAGTTCCGCGTGCTGAACCGCCCGTGCAAGGGCGTGACCGCGCGCGGCGTGGCCGACGGCCTGTTGGGGTTCGCGCGCGGGTTCGGCGGGCGGATTTACCTTGAGGTGCTGCTTGCGCGCGGCATCAACGACACGGCGGAAAACCTCGCCCTGTTGCGTGACTACGTGCGCCGGCTGGCCCCCCACCGGGTGGACGTGACCACCCTGTCGCGGCCGGGCGCAAGCCCGCGCGCCCTGCCCGTGGACAGGGACGTGCTGGCCCGCTGGAGCGACGAACTGAACGCGGCCGCCGGATGCTCCGGACACACGGCGGCGGACCACCTGCGCACGACGGCGCTGCCGGACGACGGAGCCCGCCGTGCGCGAGACGCAAGCCAGCCGCAACGCCCGGACACCGTGGCGAACCCGGATGACCTGCAAGAGGCGGTGCTGCGCTCCATAACGCGCAGGCCGCAGACCGCGCCGCAACTGGCCAAGGCCCTGGGGGCCCCGCTGGATGCGGTGCGCGCGGCGCTGGCGGAACTGGCGGCGCGGGGCGCATGCGCACCCGTGGCCGAAACGGCCCTGCCGCGCGATACGGATGGCGAAATTTTCCACGCCGGGCGCTCACCCCGCAACGGGTAGCGCCGGGCGGCCGCTGTCGCGGCGACGCAACGGCCCCGCCCCGAATAGGGGAACCCCGCCACAGGGTGTCGCAAGACGGGGCGTCGCAGGGGGATGCCGCGAGAAAGGGCATTCCGCCGCACCGGAAGTGCACGGGCGCACCAACCGCCCGCCCGGAAGGGAACGCGCCCATGCGCGCCCGATTCAGGGAAGAGACGCGCACCCCGCGTCCGCACCGCCCCGGATGCGCTGCGTACACCGCGCGAGAAATCGCGCGGGCCCGCCGCAGGCACGGCAGCATGTTTCGGAATTTTTGAAATTTTACACTTTTTTCCCGCAGAGGACTGCATGACAACGAAAAAGAGCAAGCTGAGAATGTTCATCAGCGTGCTGCCCGGCGAGCAGGTGGAAGTCGCCCTTGCCGAGGAAGGCGCGAAAGAGAACCAGGTCAAGGAATACTACGTGGAGATGGTCCACCAGGCCAAGACCAAGGGCAACATCTACCGCGGCATCATCAACAACGTCGACACCAACCTCCAGGCCGCCTTCGTCAACTACGGGGCCGAAAAGAACGGCTTCCTGCAGATCGACGAGGTGCACCCCGAATATTACAACACCCCGCACGACGCCACCAAGGGCAAGAAGTACCCTCTCATGCAGAAGGTGCTGAAGGCCGGGCAGGAAGTGCTGGTGCAGGTGGTGAAGGAACCCACCGGCAGCAAGGGCGCGTTCCTGACCACCTACCTTTCCATGCCGGGCCGCTTTCTGGTGCTCACCCCCGGGCGCGAGCAGATCGGGGTTTCGCGCAAGGTGGAGGACGACGAGGAACGCGGCCGCCTGCGCGAGATGCTGGAAGGGCTGAACCCCGGCCCCGGCCTTGGCGTCATCGTGCGCACCGTCAGCGCGGGCACCAGCAAGACCACCCTGCAGCGCGACCTGCAATTCCTGAAGCGCCTGTGGAAGGACATCCGCAAGAAGGGCACCGAAGAATCCGCCCCCTGCCTGATCTACAAGGAGCCCGATCTCGCCTCGCGCGCGGTGCGCGACTACCTGAGCGACGACGTGGCCGAAGTGTGGGTGGACGACGAGCACACCGCCAAGCTCATCGAGGACTATTCCTCGCTGCTGTTCCCGCGCAAGGGCAGCCTGGTCAAGGTCTACAAGGACCAGACCCGCACCCTGTGGGAGCGCTTCGGCATCCAGCGCCAGCTGGAGCAGATCTACTCGCGCGAGGTCACCCTGCCCTCCGGCGGCCGCCTGGTGTTCGACCAGACCGAGGCGCTGATGGCCATCGACATCAACTCGGGCAAGATCTCGGGCAAGACCAATTTCGAATCCATGGCGCTGAAGACCAACATGGAAGCGGCCGAAACCGTGGCCCAGCAACTGAAGCTGCGCGACATCGGCGGCCAGGTGGTCATCGACTTCATCGAAATGCGCGACCGCAACCACTGGCGCGAGGTGGAAAAGATCCTGCGCAACGCCATGAAGAACGACCGCGCCCGCCACGACGTGGGCAAGATGAGCCGCTTCGGCCTGTTGCAGGTGGTGCGCCAGCGCACCGGCTCGTCCGCGCTGTCCATCACCATGGAAACCTGCCCCTGCTGCAAGGGGTCCGGCCTGCGCCGCAACATGGAATGGCAGTCGTTGCAGGCCCTGCGCGAAATCCACCGCCAGCTGCGCGCCCTGCCGCACGGCACGCCCGTGTTCATGTTCGAGACCGGGGCCGAGCTGGCCATGCACCTCTTGAACCACAAGCGCGAACGCCTGCTCGACATGGAACGCCAGTTCGGCGTGCACATCGACATCAGGCCCGCCCGGTAACGCCATGCGCGTCCTGCTGCACGTCTGCTGCGGGCCGTGCTCCATCGCCACGGTGCGGATGCTGCGCGACGAGGGACACGAGGTAACGGCCCTGTTCCTGAACCCCAACATCCACCCCATGCAGGAATACCTGCGCCGCCGCGAGGCCATGTTTGAGGTCTCGCGGCGGCTTGACCTGCCCGTCATCTGGCGCGACGCCGAGTACGACCCCGCCGCGTGGATGCGCCAGATGGCCTGGCGCGAACAACCCGGCGTGCGCTGCCGGGTGTGCTACGCCACCCGCCTTGAACGCACCCGCGCCATCGCCGAACGCGGCGGGTACGACGCCTTCAGCACCAGCCTGCTCTACTCGCGCCGCCAACGCCACGAGATGATCGCCGAGGTGGGGCACGGTATCGCCTCCAGCGGCCCCGTGCCCTTCCTGTACCGCGACTTTCGTACCGGCTGGCAGGAAGGCATCGACACGTCCAAGGAATGGGGCATCCACCGCCAGAACTACTGCGGCTGCCTGTACAGCGAGGCCGAACGCTTCGCCCGCGACTTCGCCAAGGTTACGGGGGTGAAAGAAGAGCGGGGCAATAAATAACGAATCCGCGGGGGAAGGGACCCTTTACGCTCTGCGGTCCTCATCCGTAATGCTCGAAGACTCGCATAACGGCTGAGGCAAAGGGTCTCCTTCCCCCGCACCCCCATCCCCCCAAACTTTTCAATCGGGGGGACTGCACAGGACATGGGTCCACTGGCTCATTATCCCGTCAGGCGTGCAAAGCTGAACGGGGGTGCAGGGGGCAACTCCCCCTGCCCGCCGGAGGCATACAAAACACCGCCACCACCATGCTGCTGTACATCCACGTGCCCTTCTGCCGCCGCAAGTGCCGGTACTGCGCCTTCCACTCGCTGGAGATGGGGGCGGCGTCGGCCGTGCGCGACTACGTGGAAACGCTGCTGCGCGAACTGGCCCTGTGGGGCGACCGCATGGGCAACGTGCCGGTGACCTCGGTGTTCTTTGGCGGGGGCACGCCCAGCCTGCTGCCCGCGCGGACCATCGGCACCATTCTGGACCGGGTGCGCAAGGCGTTCGCGGTGCAGCCGGGCGCGGAAATCAGCATGGAAGGCAATCCGGAATCGCTGACGAAACCGGGGGAGTTGCGCACCCTGCTGGCCGCCGGGGTGAACCGGCTGTCCATGGGCGTGCAGTGCCTGGACGATGCGCTGCTGCACACCCTGGGCAGGCCCCACCGCGCGCGCGAGGCCCTGGACGCGTTCCGCGCCGTGCGCGCGGCGGGGTTCCAGAACGTGGGCATGGACCTGATATGGGGGCTGCCGGGCCAGACCCTGCGCCAGTGGACCAACCAGTTGAAAGAGGTGGTGCGGCTGCGGCCGGACCACCTTTCGTGCTACGGGCTGACGCTGGAGCCGGGCACCCCGCTGGAAGACGACTGCGCGGCCGAACGGCTTTCCCTGCCGCCGGAACGCGCCCAGGCCGCCATGTTTCTGGACGGGGCGGAATTTCTGGAATCGCAAGGGTATATCCACTACGAAATTTCCAATTTCGCCCGCATGGGCTTCCAGTGCCGCCACAACCTGGGGTATTGGGAAGGCGAGGACTACCTTGGCCTTGGCCCGTCGGCGGCGTCCACCATCGGCGGCCTGCGCTGGAGCAATCCGGAGGACCACGCCGCCTGGACGCGCCAGGTGGACGAGGGCCGCGTGGGCACCGAGGCCGAGCGGCTGACCCCCCAGACACGGGTGCTGGAGTTGATCATGCTGCGGTTGCGCACCGCGCGCGGCCTGCGGGTGAAGGCCTACCGCGAACTGACGGGCCGCGATTTCCTGCGTGACCACAAGCGGCTGGTGCACATGCTGCACCGCGAAGGGCTGCTGCGCATCCGCGACGGCTACCTGCGGCTGACCCGCAACGGCATGCTGGTTTCCAATTCCATCCTTGAACGCCTGTTCGAGGACACCGAGGCGCTGATGGCCCTGCCCGCCGATACACCGCCACAAGCCCCGACCGGACTGGGCGGGGCCAGCAAGCCCGACCGCCCAAGCCGGGATGACGCAGTGGACGACGTTGCCGCGCCCTCGCCTTCCGTCCCTTCCGCCTCGCCCCCCACCCCCGACAACGGCCACGGCCATGACTGACGCCCCCGCCGCCCCGCCACCCGGCAAGCCCGCCCCGCGCGATACGCGGCCGCGCGTGCCCGCCACCCACCTCGGCGACAGCATGCTCGGCTGGGTGCTGCTGGTGGTGCTGGCGGCGGTGGTGGCGGCCAGCGCCACCCACGTGTTGCGCGAGCGTGAACGCCATATGGAACTGGCCAGCCTGCGTCTGCAAGGGCAGTTGCGCCTGATGGGCGAACATGTGGGCGGCGTGTTGCACGACATGGACCTTTCGCTGGCGGCCCTGGCCTCGGACATGGATGAGCACCGGCAGGACGGCCCGGAGGCCCTCGCGGCCATTCTGCGCCGAAGGCTGGACCTGTTGCGGCCCCACGCCGTGGAACTGGCCTGGTTCGGCGCGGACGGGCGTCCCGTGGCCGCCACGGGGCAACTGCCCGCCCCGTTTCCGGCCACCTCCGTGCTGGCCGCCCATCGCGACCTGCTGCGCGACGTCCACGTGGTCCGGCTGTCGGACGCCCTTCATGGCCCGCTTGGCGCGGCACCGCCCCGCATGCTGCTGAGCCGTCGCGTCTCGCACGCCGACGGCAGCTTTGCCGGTGCGCTGGTGGCCCTGCTTGCCCCCGCATCCTTCCACGACCGCTATCAGGACTACGACCCCAACGAGGCCGAATGCACCCTCCTGCTCGGCGAGGACGGCGCGCCGCTGGTCTCGTGGCCGCTGGACGCCGGGGCGGTTTGCGTGCGCGCCTCCATCGCGGCGGCCGCCAGTGCCGTCGGCGATGACGGGGGACCCCGCTTGTCCCAGTCGCCCCAGTCGCCCCAGACGTCCCAGCCATCGGGGTCGCCACGGCCTCCGGACAGACGGGAACACGCCGCCGCTCGCCCGGAGGCGAGCCTTGACGGCATGCCCATGGCCGACGCGCCCGACGACGACGCCACCGAGTCGGGCCTGCGCATCGTGGAAACGCCGGAAGCGCTGGTGGCGGTGTACCAGTTGCGCGACTTTCCCTTCCGCATGACCATGCACACCCGGCTCGACCTCGTGCTGGCGACCTGGCGGCGGCAGGCGGTGGCCAACGCGGGCCTGACCCTGGCCCTGTGCGCGGCCGTGGCGCTGTTGGCCTGGTCGGCCAGCCGCCAGCGCGGGCGGCGGCTGGAGGCGGAGACAGCCCTGCGCCGCAGCGAGGCCCGCTACCGCACCCTGGCCGAAAATTACCCGGACGGGGCCATCATGCTGTTCGACGAGCGGATGCGCTGCCTGCTGGCCGACGGGCTGGGACTGGCCGGGCTGGTGGCCCCGCGCGAACGGCTGGAGGGGGCCATGCCCTCCGACGTGCTGCCCCCGCAGGCGGCCCTGCCCTTCGAGGAGCAGTTGCAGGCGGCCATCGACGGCGAAGAGACCACCTTCACCATGGCCGTGGGCGAGCGCATCCACGAGGTGCGCCTGCGCCCCCTGCGCGAAGAGTGCGAAACCGGCATGCCCGCCCGGTGCATGGCCGTGTTGCAGGACGTCACCCTGCGCGAGGCGGCCCGGCACGCCCTGCGCGAAAGCGAGGCCCGGCTGCAGGAGGCGCAACAAATCGCCCGCATGGGCAGCTTCGAACTGCACCTGGACACCGGGACGTTCCTGTGGTCCGAGGGGCTGTACGAGATGCTCGGCCACGATCCGTCGCTGCCGCCCCCGCCCCCGGCAGAGGTGTTCGCCATCCACGCGCCGGAGGAGTTGGGCTGGTACCACGAACACGTGGCCATCGTCTCGGACGAGCCGGTGACCGAACTGCAACGAGTCTTCCCCTACCGCACCCTCTCCGGCCGTCAGGGCTGGGGCCAGTTCCGCTGCCGGGTGATGCGCGGACCGGACCGACTGCCCCTGCACGCCAGGGGCACCTTTCAGGACATCACCAGCCAGCGCGAGGCGGAACTGGCCCTGCGCGACAGCGAAGCCCGGCTCAGCGAGGCCCAGTTCATCGCCCGCATGGGCAGCTATTCGGTAAACCTGCGCAACGGCGAGGCGTTCTGGTCGCCCGGGTTGTTCCGGCTGCTGGACCTGGACCCGCAGGACGGCCCGCTGGTGCCGGGCGAGGCCTTCCGCCGCCACGCGCCGGAAACCGCCCCGTGGTTCGAGGCGTTTCTGGCCACCCCCGCCGACCGACCGGAAACCACCATCCAGCGTTCGTTCTCCTACGTCACCGCCACGGGGCGGCGGGGCTTCGGGCGGTTGCAGCTCATGGCGCGCCACGGCGCGGATGGGCTGCCGCAGCACATCCGGGGCACCTTCCAGGACATCACCGCCCTGCACGAGGCCGAACAGGCCCTTCGGGCCAGCGAAACCCGCCTGCAGGAAGCGCAGCGCATCGCGCGCATGGGCAGTTTCGACCTCGACCTGATGCAAGACAGGGCCGACTACTGGTCGCCCGGCCTGTACGCCCTGCTGGAACTGGACCCGGCCCTGCCCCCGCCGCCGCCCTCGCGGGGCAGCGCCGTCCACTCGCCGGAGCGCGCCGCATGGTTCGAAGAGTTGCGGACCTCGCGCGACACCACGCCGGAAACCATCCACTCCGAGACCGTGCCCTACATCACGGCCACCGGCAGGCGGGGCGTGGCCCACATGCAGGCCGTGATCGAGCGCGGGCCGGACGGCGCGGCCGTGCGCATGCGCGGCACCTTCCAGGACATCACCCGCCTGCACGAAGCCGAACAAGCCCTGCGCGACAGCGAGGCCCGGCTGCTGGAGGCGCAGCTCATCGCGGGCATCGGCAGCTTCGACTTCGACCTCGCCAACGACGTGGCCACCTACTGGTCGCCGGGGCTGTACGCCCTGCTCGAGGTGGAGCCCGGCACGCCCCTGCCCCGCCCCCTGGAGGGCTGCCGCATCTACGCGCCGGACTACGCCGCGCAGTTCGAACGCATGATCACCGAACCCGCCGCCGAGCCTGAATCCGTCTTCTGGGACAACATCCCCCTGCTTACGGCCAAGGGGCGGCGGATGATGGGCCAGATGAAGGCCGTGGTGCAGCGCGGTCCGGACGGCAGGCCGGTGCGGGCGCGCGGCGCCTTTCAGGACATCAGCCGCCTGCATGAGGCGGAGCAGGCCCTGCAACGGGCCAAGGAAGAGGCCGAGGGCGCCAACGAACTCAAGAGCCAGTTCGTGGCCAACATCAGCCACGAGATGCGCACGCCGCTCTCCGGCATCCTTGGCATCGCGGACGTTGCGCTCTCGCGCCTGCACGACGCCACGCCCAACGCCCGCGACGAGGAGCAGGCCCGCTACCTTTCCATGATCCGCAACGTGTCGGAGGGACTCTTGCACGTGATCAACGACCTGCTCGACTTCTCGCGCATGGAGGCCGGGCGGCTGGGGCTGGACCGGGTAGAATACGACCTGCGCTCCGCCGTGAACGACGCGCTGGCCCCGCTGGCCGTGCAGGCCGAACGCAAGGGCCTGTCGCTCACCGTGCACATCGACGCCGCGGCGCCCACCCAGTTGCAGGGCGACCCGCTGCGGCTGCGCCAGATACTGGTGAACCTGGCGGGCAACGCCGTGAAGTTCACGGACGCGGGCTGGGTGCGCCTGGACGTGCGCCGCAACGAAGCCTGCCCCCGGCCGGGCGGCTGCCTGCGCTTCACGTTGGAGGACACAGGTCCCGGCATCGCGGCGGACAAGCTGCCCCTGCTGTTCGAAAGCTTTGCCCAGGCCGATGGCTCGCACACCCGGCGGCACAGCGGCAGCGGCCTGGGCCTCGCCATCTCGCGGCACATCGTGCGCCTGCAAGGCGGGGACATCGGGGTGGAAAGCACTCCCGGCAAGGGCAGCCGGTTCTGGTTCACGCTGCCCATGGACAAGGACGCGCCCCAAGGCGCGCCCGCCGCCACCGAACTGCACTTCCCGCACCCGGCGGATGGCGCGCCCTCACCGGACGAGGCCCGCCCCCTGCGCGTGCTGCTGGCCGAAGACAACGACCTGAACCGCGAATTCCTTACCTTCTTCCTGAAGGAACACGGCTACGAAGTGCACTTGGCCATCGACGGGCAGGAGGCCCTTGACCGCCTGCGCGAGGGCTGCCCGGCGCAAGCCGCAATGGGCGGCATGAGAGGAGCCGCAGTTGGCAGCATGGTAAAGGACGCAGTGGGCGGCATGGTGCAAGCCGCTCCCGATGCCATGGCGGACGGCCCGGCGGGCCGCGTCCCCTTCGACGTGGTGCTGATGGACGTACAGATGCCCGTGGTCAGCGGGCTGGAAGCCACCCGGCGCATCCGCGAGGCGGCGGCCCAGGGGGCCGCATGGGCCGACGTGCCGGTCATCGCCCTTACCGCCCACGCCATGCAGGGCGACCGCGACCGCTTCCTGGCCGAAGGCATGGACGACTTCGTGGCCAAGCCGGTGAACCGCGACGCCCTGTTCGCGGCCATCGAAACCCAGGTGGCACGCTATCGCGAAAAGCGCGGCGGCACTGGCCACGGCACGGGCGGCTCCACGGGCGCGGCATAGCCGTTGGCGGCCCGCGCGCATTCCCCCTTTTCCCGCACTTTCCCCACAACGCACGAAGGCCCGGCATATGCCGGGCCTTCGTGCGTTGTGGGGACTGCCAACGTCCGTTTCCGAACGCCTCCCGCAACCACAAAACCAACCGTGGGCTGCCCACCCGAAATGCCCGCTTTCAACACACGGGGCGTGCCTAAAGACAATTGAAAGTTTTGGGGGGAGGGGGCGCGGGGGAGGAGACCCTTTTCCAAAAGGGTCCCTCCCCCGCAAAAAAACTAACTGATTTCGCGCGTCGTGCGGAATTCAACCTTCGGATACCGCTCCATGGCCGATTCCAGCCGCCACGGGTTGGGAGCCAGATAGGCCAGCGCGCCCTCCGCATCCACGGCCAGCTCGCCGCGATGGTAATCCTGAAAATCCGCAAAAATCTTCTTGTCCTCGCAGTGCACCCAGCGCGCGGTATGCGTGCCCACGCCCTCGTACACGGCATCCACGCCATACTCGTCGGCCAGCCGCGCCACGATGACGTCGAACTGCAGCACGCCCACCGCGCCCAGGATGTAGTCGTTGTTCACCAGCGGGCGGAACAACTGCACAGCGCCCTCTTCTGCCAGTTGCTCCAGCCCCTTCTGCAACTGCTTGGCCTTCAGCGGGTTCTTCAGGCGCACCCGGCGGAAGTGCTCCGGCGCGAAGTTGGGAATGCCCACGAACTTCAGCACTTCCTTCTCGGTGAAGGTGTCGCCGATCTTGATGGTGCCGTGGTTGGGAATGCCAATGATGTCGCCGGGGAAGGCCTCTTCCACGCCGGTGCGGTCCTGCGCCATGAAGATGGTGGCGTTGGCCACGGTCACGTCCTTGCCGGTGCGGTGGTGCTTCAGGCGCATGCCCCGCGTGAACGTGCCGGAGCAGATGCGCAGAAAGGCCATGCGGTCGCGGTGGGCCTTGTCCATGTTGGCCTGTATCTTGAAGACCACGCCGGAAAAGGCCTCCTCGCCGGGCTCCACCACGCGGGTGGCGGCCGGGCGCGGCTGCGGGCCGGGCGCGAACTCCACGAACATGTCCAGCATCTCGCGCACGCCGAAGTTGTTGATGGCGCTGCCGAAGAACACCGGGGTCAGTTCGCCCTTCAGGTAGCGCGCCTCGTCGAAGGGGGTGCCCGCCTCTTCCAGCAGGGCCAGGTCCATGCGCAGCTGCTCGGCCTGGTCGCCCAGATATTCGTCCAGTTGGGGATCGTCCACGCCGTGGATGACGATGCCCGACTGGATGCGCCCGCCGTGGGTGGCGGAAAAGAGGTGCAACTGCTTGTGCAGCAGGTCGTAGGTGCCCTTGAAGGTGGAGCCCATGCCGATGGGCCAGGTCATGGGGGCGCACTCGATCTGCAGGTGCTGCTCGATGTCGGCCATGACGTCCAGCGGGTGCAGCGCCTCGCGGTCCATCTTGTTGATGAAGGTCATGACCGGGGTGGCGCGCATGCGGCACACGTCCATCAGCTTGCGGGTCTGGGCTTCCACGCCCTTGGCCGCGTCGATGACCACGAGGGCCGAGTCCACGGCGGTGAGCACGCGGTAGGTGTCTTCCGAAAAGTCCTGGTGGCCGGGGGTGTCCAGCAGGTTCACCACCCGGTCGCGGTAGGGAAACTGCATCACCGAGGTGGTCACGGAAATGCCGCGCTCGCGCTCCATGGCCATCCAGTCCGAGGTGGCGTGGCGCGAAGCCTTGCGGGCCTTGACCGAACCGGCCATCTGGATGGCCCCGCCGAACAGCAGCAGCTTTTCGGTCAGGGTGGTCTTGCCCGCGTCGGGGTGGCTGATGATGGCGAAGGTGCGGCGGCGCGCGGCCTCGCGTTCCAGTCTGCTGCTCACGGCGATGGTCCTCGGATGGATCTGGGGATGAGTCGGGGATATCTTGCGGCAATGTGCCGAAATGTACAACGCGGGTCCGGCCCGGTGGTCCGGCGGCCGGGGGCTGGACAGGCGTCCTGCCGGGCTGGCGGACGCAAGTGCGGCACGGGCATGGGCGGCGCGCCCCCACGAAAACAGGCGGCGGCGCGACAAAAAAGGGGGATGGGCCTTGCCCGCGCGAGAAGCGGAGTTATGCTACACCTGAAGAGAGCGGTCAACCGCCCCGCCCCGCAAGGCCACGCCCGCCACCCTCTCCTCGGCCCACGCCGGACGGCCCCTGAGGCGAACTGCGCGCGGGCACCACTGCTTGTTTTACATTTTCGTCAGACATTCCGGGGTGATGCGAAAATCCGCACAACATGCTTTCCCGGCTGGATGTTTTCGGTTATTCTCCGAAAGTTTCGCGACCGGAGCACCGACCCGACCGCTCCGCACCCCCAACCGCAGGCCGACCCGCAGGCTGCCCCCGACGAGATGACGGCATCCCCCACCTGTTACGGCATCATCCCCGCACGCTACGCCTCGTCCCGTTTTCCCGGCAAGCCGCTGGCCGACATCGCGGGCATGCCCATGTTCTGGCATGTGTACCACCGCGCGGCCCGCTGCCCGGAATTCGCCAGGGTGGTGCTGGCCACGGACGACGAACGCATCGCGGAGGCCGCGCGCACGCTCGACGTGCCCTTCGTCATGACCCGGCCCGACCACGAAAGCGGCACCGACCGGGTGTACGAGGCGGCCTGCCTGCTGGGCGGGAACGCGGCCTTGCCTGACGACGCGGTGGTGGTGAACATCCAGGGCGACGAACCCGCGCTGGACCCGCGCATGCTCAGCCAGCTGGTGGCCCCGTTCGCCGCCGGGCCGGGTTCCGCCGAGGTGCGCGTGACCACCCTGGCCATGGCCATCAGCGCGGCAGAGGCCGCCAGCCCCGACCGGGTGAAGGTGGTCACGGCGGCCAACGGCGACGCGCTGTACTTTTCGCGCGCGGCCATCCCCTTCGCACGGGACGGCGGCGCGCACACCGGAGAAAACGGCGAAGGCCCGGCCTATCTTGGCCATGTGGGGCTGTACGCCTTCCGGCTGGAGGCGCTGCGCGCCTTCACGCAGCTTCCGCCCTCGCGGCTCGAGCGGCGTGAAAGACTGGAGCAGCTGCGGCTGCTTGAAAACGGCATTCCCATCCGGGTCGTGCCCACCACCTACCGTACCCACGGGGTGGACCGGCCCGAAGACATCGGCATCATCATCAACCTGCTTGGGGAGAACGAAGGATGAGAGCTTTCCTGGCCCTGGAAGACGGCTTCGTGCTTGAGGGACGCTCGTTCACCGGTCGCGGTGAATCGGGCGGCGAGGTCATCTTCAACACCGGGATGACAGGCTACCAGGAGGTCCTGACGGACCCCTCGTACGCCGGGCAGATGGTCTGCATGACCTACCCTCTCATCGGCAACTACGGCGTGACGGCCGAGGACATGGAGTCCGGCAAGGTCCATGTGGAGGCCTTCATCGTCAAGGAATGCTGCAAGACGCCCTCCAACTGGCGCGCCAAGATGTCGCTGCCCGACTACCTGATGCAGCACGGCGTCATGGGCATCGAGGGCATCGACACCCGCGCGCTTACCCGCCATCTGCGCATCAACGGCGCCATGCGCGGCATCATCTCCACCGAGACGGACGACCGCGAGGAACTGGTGCGCCGCGCCCGCGCACTGCCCACCATGGAAGGCCAGAACCTGGTCACCAGGGTGGCCCCCGGTGCTCCCTACCGCTGGGACGGCACGCGCCCGCGGCCGGTGGAACTGGCCGCCGACGGCGCGTACGCCTGGCCCGGCCCCGGCCCGCGCCTGGTGGTCTACGACTACGGCATCAAGTGGAACATCCTGCGCCTGCTCACCGAGCAGGGCTTCGACCTCCTCGTGGTGCCCCCGTCGTTCACGGCGGTGCAGGTGGCGGCCAGCGGCGCGGAGGCGGTGTTCCTTTCCAACGGCCCCGGCGACCCGGCCACCCTTACCGATGAGGTGCGCGAAATCCGCGTGATGACCGAGCGCATGCCCGTGGCGGGCATCTGCCTTGGCCACCAGCTGCTGGGCCACGCCCTTGGCGGCACCACCCACAAGCTGAAGTTCGGCCACCACGGGTGCAACCACCCGGTCAAGGACCTGGTGACCGGGCACATCGAAATTTCCTCGCAGAACCACGGCTTCTGCGTGGACATCGCAAGCCTGCCCGACGTAGAAATAACCCATGTGAACCTGAACGACGGCACGCTGGAAGGGTTCGCCCACAAGACCAGGCCCATCCTGGCCGTGCAGCACCACCCCGAGGCAAGCCCCGGCCCCACCGACAGCCGGTACTTCTTTGCCCGGTTCAGGAACATGGTGCGAGAGGCCGTGGGCCGTTAGCGGGCCTGCCGCCACCAAGAGAGACGATCTGACGCAGGGGGCGCGGTACAGGCACGCCGCGCCCCTTCGCATACCAGCCTCCGTGCCTTCCACGCGACGCCATTCCGGGGGCGATGCATGTCCAACGATCTCACCAAGGCACGCCAACTGCTTACCCAGGTGCGCACCCTGCTGCGCCAGGGCAAGGTCATGCCCGCCGCGCAGTCCTTCCACGAAGCGCTGGTGCTGGTGCTGAAGAACCCGCTGATGAAGGCCGAGCGCGAGGAATTCGAGCGCATGCTGGGCGACGCCGCCGCCTACCTCGACAACGACCCGGAACTGCGCAAGGTCTTTCCGCTCAAGATCGACTACAAGCCCGGCGCGGAACGCCAGGTGCTGGACACCGTGCGCGAACTGGTCAAGGCGGTGAACGAGGCCGCCGTGAACGAGGCGCAGGAGCACCTGAGGCTGCTGGCCGCCCGCAAGGCCGCCGAACTGGAACGCGGCCAGCAACTGCTGGACGACAAGGACTACGACGCGGCCAACGGAGTGTTCCGGCAACTGGTGGTGGAATTCAGCGACGACCCGGCGCTGAAGGGCGACATCGGCGAGCGGTTCCTGAAGGCCGGGCGGTACGAAGAAGCCTTCGACTACCTGTCCCAGGCCCTGGACCAGAGCCCGGAATCCGTCCACCTGTACAACCGCATCGGCATCGCCCTGCGCAAGCTGGGCAAGTTCGACGTGGCGGAAAAGTACTATTTCAAGGCCGCCCAGTACACCGGGCGCGACCCCAACCTGTTCTTCAACATCGGCCGCCTGTACGTGGACTGGGGCAAGTGGGACAAGGTGGCCAAGGCCGCCTCGGCCGCGCTGCAACTGAAGCCCGACTTCGACGAGGCGCGCAAGATGCTGGAATTCGCCACCCGCCAGATGGGCAAATAGCCATCGGCGCCACGCCCCGGCCATGGGGCGCGGCGCTCGGCTTCTCATACGCCAGCATGCACGAGGGGGCCGGTCCAGTGGACCGGCCCCTTTCCGTTGCTGTTTTCCCGTGCTTCAGCGCATGGGGTGGTGCGGCGACATGGCCGCGTCCAGCCGGGCCGTGGGGCCGTGGCAGACGATGCAGTTGCCGCGCGCGCCGATGGGCGCGTCCACCTTCTGATACTGGAAGGGCTGGATGGAATCGCGCCCGGCGCCGTAGTCGCTGCGGCTGGGGTAGGTGGCGTGGGGGCTGCCGTGGCACGCCGCGCACGGCACCTTGCCGGTGCCGTCCATGCGGTTGCGGTACAGGCCCGGCCCGCCTTCGGTCCACACGTTGAAGGCGCTCACCGGCATGGTGGGCCGCGTATAGCCCTTGTGGCAGGTCATGCAGTCGGGCTCCTGGGTCCACGGGGTGCGCGGCAGGATGGCCGCCGTGCCCTGCGGCCCCTGTGCCGTCAGGTTGCGCAGCAGGCCAGGCGCGGCGGGCTTGCCCAGTTCCACCTCGCGCTTCAGCAGCGAGATGGTGTGGTCCTCGAGATGCCCGTGGCAGGTCACGCAGGTCATCCCCTTGGCGGCATGGCTGTCGCGCAGGCAGCGGGTGACGCCGATGGGGCTGTCCGGATGGCAGAAGGAACAGACCTCCGCCCCGCGCCCGGCCAGATAGTTGGCATGAAAGCCGTGCAGCGCGGCAGGCAGGTTCACCACCCCTTCGCGGCCTTTGGCGTTCAGCAGCGGGTCGGGGTGGCACGACTGGCACAGCTCCGGCACGCCTGCATCGGACCGGGCCAGCAGGTTGGTACTGTTGCGTTTGTCATGGGTGGCCAGGATGGAACGGGCCGTCACCGGCGAGATGCCGGTAACCCCCAGCCTGCCCCAGTTGCCTCCATGGCAGCGCCAGCATCCCATCTCCGTGCCGTTGGGCAGCACCGCCCCGGTGCGGGCCAGTTCGCGGCCCGATGCCGCATCGCGCGCCAGCACCGAGAACACCGGGTACGGGTTCAGCCCGCCGGTGTCGGTATAGGGCGTCAGGGGTATGCCCAGGGCCTCCAGCGCCCCGGTCTTGGGGTTCAGGTCCATGTTGCCCAGCATGCCCCTGCCGGTCACCGAGACGTCGGGGGGCAACTCCTTGCCGGAAATGGATCTGGCGTACTTCCAGTATTCCACCTGGGTGGACGGGCGGCGCATGTCCGGCGGCGCGGCGTAAGACATCTGCACGCCTTCGGACACGATGCGCGGCCTGCCCTCGCCCATGCCGTCGCCGCTTCCCCGGCGGATGAGCAGGGCCACCAGCGCGTTGCCGGGCGGCAGGTTGGAATAGGCCACGTCGCAGTCGGTGATGCACTTCATGCCCAGGGTGTTCCAGGCCAGCAACACATGAGCCGACGTGGCCGGGTCGAAGGGCGGCACCTCGTGCCGCAGGGGCCGGATGCGCACCTCGTCGAAACGGTCCGGCTTCTTGCCATGCAACCCCACGGCCACATAGGCCGCGATGGCGTCGCGCTGGGTCCGCGTCCCCGCAAAGGGCGGCATGTGATCAAGCACCTTGCCCTGCCCTTCAATGTACGCCTCCATGCCCAGGGTGGATATGTGCCCGGTCAGGGGCAGGATGTCGTTGCCCGCCGCGCCCACCGTGTGGCACCCGCCGCAGTGCTCCGCGAACAGTTGCTTGCCCTCCGCCACCTGGGCCTTCAGCACCGCCCCGGATTTGGGTGTCGGCAGGGTCGTGCCCGCCAGGGCGGGGAGCGGGGGCAACACCCCGGCCATCCATGCCATCAGCATTAACCCCGCGGCCCAGACGGGCCGCGACCGCCATAGCGCAACGGCGGCCGGTATCATGTCGTCACGCATGCAACCTCCCTGCGGCAATGCCGCGTCATGGTCCGCCCGCGCGGGTACGCCGGGCTGCTTGCCCTCCCTGGAATTTCCAAGCCTGAACCATGATAAAAAGAAGGGTACCGGGACACGATGATTATACGTTGGCGTCCGGCAACGGGTGCGGGAGACACGAAAGACCCCGCCGGAGCATCATGGTCCGGCGGGGTCTTCAATACGCTGGGCGTAAACGGCCCACGGCTGCATCCCTCAACTGGGGGCGGCCCGACACGAGCATGCACGGGACAGCCCGGCCTTGCCGAGGAGGTTCGCCTGGTCGGCCCTACTTGTCCGTGGGCAGTTCGCAGTTAGGCTGCTCAGTCGAACCGGGCCCGGCCATGGGACGGAAGCACCGCTTGGTGCCGCCGCACACCGGACAGCGCCAGTCATCGGGCAGGTCCTCGAAGCGGACCCCCGGCGCCACCTTGCCCTTCCGGTCGCCCCGGTCGGGATCGTAGACATAGCCGCAGTTGACGGTCTGGCAACGCCACATGTCTTTCGGATCGGCCATTGCGCCTCCTTCCCCCCGGAGTTCGGCCCGTACTGACTCCGGCGCGCCTGGCGCGCCGGTAACGCTGGTTCGCGGCCGCCCGCGCCCACCGCGCGACGACTTACCAGTTGATGCCCAGCAGCTCGAAATGCGGCTGCGGATGCGCGCAGGCGGGACACAGGTGCGGGGCCTCGTTGCCTTCGTGCAGGTACCCGCAGTTGCGGCAGCGCCACACCACGGACGATTCGCGCACGAACACGCGGCCTTCCTTGACGTTCCTGGCAAAGCCCAGGAAGCGGCGTTCGTGAAATTCCTCGGCCACGGCGATGCTCATGAACACCTTGGCGATCTCGTCAAAGCCTTCCTCGCGGGCAATGCGCGCGAACGAGGGGTACATCTCGGTGTACTCGTGGTTTTCGCCCGCCGCCGAACTGATGAGGTTGGCGTGGGTGTCGCCGATGACCCCGGCCGGGAAGGCCCCGACGATCTCCACCTCGCCGCCTTCCAGGAACTTGAACAGGCGCTTGGCGTGTTCCTTTTCCTGGCTGGCGGTTTCGGCGAAGATGTCCGCGATCTGGACGAAGCCGTCCTTCTTGGCGCGGGCGCCGAAATAGTCGTAGCGGTTGCGGGCCTGCGATTCGCCGGCGAAGGCGGTCAGGATGTTGCGTTCGGTCTTGGTGCCTTTCAGGGCCTTCATGACTGCTCCTTGTGTGTCGTTTCGTTCCGGGTGAAAAGGGGAGGTAGCCAGAGACGCACGGCCGCGCGGCCGGTGCGCCGTAAGACATGAAGCGTCGCGCCCGGGGGCGCGCGCCTGAACACTGGGATTCTGTGCGGGGATCGGACTCGCGCAGACAGGCAATACCGTGCCGGGGGCAGCCCGGCCATGTCCGCGCGCCTGGCGCGCAAGCACCACCTGTGTGCGCGGTTCGTGCCCTCAATCCGTAGGGGGGGGCAGCACGCACCGAGTCGCCATGCAGCGGCTTACCCATGCGTGACGTACCGTTACTGCCCGCCCGGCGCAAGGGCGTCCGGGCAGTCCTGGCCTTGGTGATGCCGAAGGCTCAGTTGCGCGAGGCGCACTGTTCGCACACCCCTTCGAACTCGATGCGCCCGGCAAGAATCAGAAAGCCGGGGGCGCGCGCCGCGGAAATGTCCGGAACGCGCACGGGCTCCACCACGTCGCCCACCCGGCCGCACTGGGTGCAGCGCACGTGCTGGTGGGGGGTGACGTTGCCGTCGAAGCG
Organism: Nitratidesulfovibrio sp. HK-II; assembly: GCF_003402415.2. Taxonomy (NCBI): domain Bacteria; kingdom Pseudomonadati; phylum Thermodesulfobacteriota; class Desulfovibrionia; order Desulfovibrionales; family Desulfovibrionaceae; genus Nitratidesulfovibrio; species Nitratidesulfovibrio sp. HK-II. The sequence continues at coordinate 439,830 of NZ_AP036014.1, read as the reverse complement.
CTTCTGCGACCCGGCCGATTCCAGCTTCAGGATGTCGCCCGATTCGGCCAGCAGATCCAGATTGCGGTACACGGTGCCCAGGCTGATGCGCGGCAGGCGCTGCCGGACCATGCCGTAAATCTCGTCCGCCGTGGGGTGGGTATGCACGCGGCGCAGTTCTTCAAGGATGACCATCCGCTGTTTGGTCATACGGGTCTGTGGAGACTGCTGGGGCATGTGGAACCTCACATGGTTTATTGGTAATGGTTACTGTTTGGATGGCCCCATGTCAAGACCCCTTTGGAAAAAGCCGTAAAAAGCGTGCGCACGGCACGACGAAGGCCGCCGGGGGCACCCCCGGCGGCCTTGGAATTTCCGCGAGCGCGGCAGCGCTAGCCGTCGACGAGCGAAGGCTTCAGCTCACCCATGGCCGCCCACAGCTTGGACAACGCGTCCAGGTATTCGGCCTTGGCCCCGGTCAGGGTGGCCTCGGCGGCGGTCAGCTTGGCCTGCGCGTCCAGCACGTCGGTGTTGGTGCCCACCTGGGCCTGGTAGCGGGCCACGGCCACGCGGTAGGCCTCTTCTGCCTGGACCAGCCCCTTGGTGGCCACCACGATGCGCTTGGAGGAATCGGTCAGGGTCAGCAGGCGCGACTGCACCTCGTAGGCCACCTCGTGGCGCAGGTTGGCCTCTTCGGCGCGCACCTGCGTTTCCACCTGGCGGGCCTGCTGGCCGGAATACCACGTCTTGCCCCACTCGAAGACGCTCCACTCCGCCTTCAGCCCGGTGGACCACTGGCTGAACCCGGTGGGGCTCAGGGTGCTGCCCGACGCCTCCGGCCGGTCGCCCTCCGTGGCCCAGTTGAAATTGGCCGAAACCTGCGGGTACAGCCCGCTGTCGGCGATGCGCACGTCCTTGCCCGCGATCTCCACGGCCTTGCCGGCAATGCGCACGTCGGGCCGGTTGCGGTAGGCGCGCTCCAGGCACTGCTCCAGGGTCATGTCGAACCCCACGGGCACCAGGCTGCCCACGTAGCTCGCATTGCTGGCCACGGGCAGGGTGAGCAGGGTGTTCAGCCGGGCATGCTGGGTGGCATGGTTGCTTTCGGCGGTGATCAGCAGCGATTCGGCGTTGGAAACGTCCACCTCGGCCTGCAGCACGTCCAGACGCGGGCGCAGCCCCACGTCGTAGAAGGCCCGGGTGACCTTGGCCTGTTCGCGCAGGCGTCTCAGGGCGTCGCCCGCGCTGCGCACGTTCTCGCCCGACTTCAGGTAGGCCAGGAAGGCTTCCTGCACCTGCACGGCAAGGTCCAGGCGCGACTTGTCCAGGGTCAGGGCCTGGCGCTCGGTTTCCAGCGCGGCCTTCTGGTAGGTGGACAGCAGCCGCAGCCCGGTGAACAGCGGCTGGCTCACGCCCACGGTCCAGGTATAGGTGTCGTCGTCCAGCTCGCGCGACATGGAGGTGGGCTTTTCGTTCAGCCGGTCGTAGCCGTAGGTGGTGGACACGGCCGGGCCGAACGCCCCGCGCGCCGACTTGCGGCCTTCTTCCGCCGCGTCGCGCCCGGCGCGGGCGGCCACCACGCCCTGGTTGTCGCGCAGGGCCGATTCAACGGCGCGGCGCATGTCGTACTCGCCGCCCCTGGCCGTGGCGGCCTGTTCCCCGGCCGATGGCGAAGCGGGGCTGCCGACGGCCTCCGTCGGCATGGCGGACGCCGCGTCGGCGGCCAGGCCACGCGAAAGCAAGCCCGGCGCGATCAGGCCGGACACGGACAGGGCCGCGCACAGCGCCAGGGGCAAAAGGACCGCGCGTCCGGGGCGGCGCGTGCGGCACGGCGTCATCGACGGGCCAGTGACGTGGGTGCGATGCATGGATACTCCTTGCGGAGGCTTCGTGGAGTGGGGAGTGTGTCCGGCGTGCGCCGGGGAAGGCGCCTGAACGTGACGGAAACGGGGCGGGGCCGCTGCGATGATGCCGGAGCGGATACGCGGCGAAGTGTAGCCGGGCCGGGGCGCACTTGCAACACTGTGCATGCCTGCTCCGCGAGCGGGGCGCGCCTTGCGCATCGCCCCGTAACCCCGCACGCCAGAGGGCGAACCCCGCCGCGCCCCTGCCGCGCCCCCGCCATACACGGTGCGCTTGCGCACGTCCGGAATGGCGGCGGCGCTGGCCGCCGGGGTTCCGCTGCGCGCCGCGCCGCAGCCGCTGGCCGAAAAGTGCGCCCCTTTTCGCGGCCGGGGCCCGGAATCCCATTGCATCCTTGGCCCGAGACGACTAAATGGAGGGCGGGGTGCCGGACGCGCCCACGGTGCCGCAAGCCGCAATGCCCGCGGCGCCGCGCAGCACGCCCCCCACCCCCCCGGCCACGCATGGCGCGCGACGCCCTGCCGCCAGCCAGCCGCACTGTACAACTCAACTCACGGTGGAGACACCCAACGTCATGGATATTCTTTCTATTCTTGCCCAGGCCACCCTGGTGGCCAAGTTCGTGCTCGTCCTTCTGGTGCTCATGTCCATCGGCAGCTGGACGTTGATGTTCCAGAAGTGGTTTGCCCTCAAAGCCGCGCAGCGCAAGGCCGCCGACGGCCTGGACCGCTTCCAGAAGGCCCGCGACCTGCGCGAGGCCGTGCAGTCGCTGGGCGGCGACGCCGCCTCGCCCCTGTACCACGTGGCCCAGCAGGGCGTGGCCGAATTCAACCGATTGAAAGAGGCGGGCAGCTCGGGCGACGTGGTGGCCGACAACGTGCGCCGTTCGCTGCGCCAGGGTGTGGGCAACGAGATGACCCGCCTTTCCGGCTCGCTGTCCTTCCTGGCCACCGCGGCCAACACCGCCCCGTTCATCGGCCTGTTCGGCACGGTGTGGGGCATCATGAATTCGTTCCACGCCATCGGCCAGATGAAGAGCGCTTCGCTCGCCACTGTGGCCCCCGGCATCTCCGAGGCGCTCATCGCCACGGCCATCGGCCTGTTCGTGGCCATCCCGGCCACCGTGGGCTACAACGTCTTTCTGGGCATGATCAGCGGCATCGAGGTGCAGCTGGTCAACTTCGCGGGCGCGTTCCTCAACCGCGTGCAGCGCGAGATCAACGCCCATCGCGGGGCGGCCCAGCCCGCCAGCCGCGCCGATCGGGGTTAGCCCATGGGCGCTTCCGTCGGCAACAAGGGCGGCTTCGTCGCCGAGATCAACGTCACGCCCTTCGTGGACGTGATGCTGGTGTTGCTCATCATCTTCATGGTCACGGCCCCCATGATGACCGAAGGTCTCGAAGTGGACCTGCCCCAGACGCGTACCGTGCAGGTGCTGCCCGCGGACAGCGACCATCTGCTGCTCACCATACGCAAGGATGGGGTGATGTACCTCGACGAGTACAAGGTGACCATCGAGGAACTGGAAGGCTACCTGCAACGGCTGGTCAAGGAGAAGAACAAGCTGCTCTTCCTCCAGGCCGACAAGGCCGTGCCCTACGGCGTGGTGGTGGACGTGATGGGGCACATCAAGGCGGCGGGCATCGAAAAGCTCGGCGTCGTGGCGGAACGCGAGGACCCGAAGAAGAAATGAGCCCGTCATCACGAAGGGACGGCACGGTCCGGTTCCACATCACTCGCGGCAAGGCCGCGCGGTAGGCCGGGGTCGACATGCGCTACACAAGCTTTCTGCTGTCGCTCTCGCTGCACTGCGCCATCGTGCTGCTGGTCTTTTTCTGGCCCTCGTCGCCGCCGGTGCGTCTGGACATGCCCGTGGTGCAGGTGGACCTGGTGAGCCTGGGCGCGCCCGGCGGCCCCAAGGCCCCGCCCGCGCCCGCCCCAGGCCCCGCGCAGCCGCAGGCCGCCCCGGCCCCCGCGCCAACGGCGGCCTCGCCCAAGGCCGCGCCCGTGGCCACGCCCGAGGTGCAGGAAAAGCCCGCGCCCAAGGCCGAACCCAAGCCGGAGCCGAAACCGGAACCCAAGCCGGAACCGAAGCCAGAGCCCAAGCCCAAGCCGGAACCGGACGCCAAGGCCATCAGCGAAAAGAAGGACGAGAAGCCGACCAAGCCGGAACCTCCCAAGGACGTTTCCAAGAACGCCACGGCGGCAGCCCCGGCCAAGCCCGCGCCCCCCAAGGACGAGAAACCCGCGCCCAACCCCAAGGACGTGCTGAAGCAGGCCCTGGCCGACGTGCAGACCAAGGCTGGCGGCGCGCCCGAACAGGGCAAGGCCAAGGCGGGCGTCACATCCGGCGCGGCAGGGGCCAAGGACGTGGCCAACGCCCTGTCCGCCCTGCAGGCCACCGTCAAGGGCGGCGGGGGCGGCGGTGCCGCGGGCGGCGGCGACGGCAGCGGGGGCGAAGGCTCCGGCGGCGTCGGCATCGCTGGCGTGTACACCATGCAGGTCATGCAGATCGTGCGCAGCAACTGGGAATTCCCCGCCCTGGCCAACCGCGAGAACCTTCAGGTACGGGTGCGGGTGAAGATAGCCCCCAACGGGCAGATACAGGACTTCAACGTGGAGCAGTCCTCGGGCCGGGCCGACTTCGACTCGTCGACCCTGAAGGCGCTGGGCAAGACCGGCATGCTGCCGCCGCCGCCCAGCCCGGAATTCCAGGACCTTCTGCTCAACTTCAACCTTCAGGAAATGATCGGAAAAAGATGAGACAGCATCATGCCATCCACCGCCTTCTGGCGGCAGTGTGCCTCATCGTGTGCTGCGCGCTGGCGGCCCCGGCCCTTGCGGCGGGCCCCGTGCAGATCGACATCTACGGCCCCGGCCAGGGCAGCCTGAACCTTGCCCTGGCAGACCCGCTGGGCCCCACCCCCGGCACGCCCGTGACCGGGCAGGGCGCGAAGCTCAACGAAATCATCCGCGAGAACCTGAGCTTTCTGCCCTTCCTGCGCCTGACCGACCCCAAGGCCATCCTGGGCGGCTCGGTGCTGCAGAGCTACAAGGCCCCGGACATCGACTTCAAGCGCTTCCAGATCGCGGGCACCGACCTCGTGGTCACGGCGGGCTGGCCCCAGGGCGACGCCCCCGGCAAGCCCTTTGTGGAACTGCGCGTGTACGAGGCGTATTCGGGCAAGCTCGTGTTCGGCAAGGGCTACTACGACATCCAGGAAGCGCAGCTGGCCGACGTGGCCGACCGCTTCTGCTCCGACCTCATGAAGGCCCTGACCGGCCGGGGCGAGTTCTTCAAGTCCACCCTGGCCTTCGTGAAGGCCGGCGGCAAGAACAAGAAGGACGTGTGGCTCAGCAAGCCCACCGGCCGCGACCTGCGCCAGATCACCAACCTGCCGGGAGAGGCCCTGTCCCCGTCGTGGTCGCCCGATTCGCGGTTCATCGTGTTCAGCCACATGGACGACCGCACCCACGCCCTGGGGGTGTGGGACCGCCTGACCCGCCAGACCCAGCGCATCAAGTTCCCGGGCAACACGGTCATCGGGCCCACCTTCATGCCCGACAACAAGGTGGCGGTCAGTCTTTCCACCGGCAAGAACCCCGGCATCTTCCTGCTGAACCACGTGTTCCAGAAGGAACGCCCGCTGGAGGACAGCGCCTCCATCGACGTTTCGCCCTCGTTCGACGCCACAGGCACCAAGATGGCCTTCTGCTCCAGCCGCCTGGGCGGCCCGCAGATATTCCTGAAGGACCTGACCACCGGGCAGGTGACGCGCATCAGCCGTTCCGGCAACTACAACACCGCCCCGTCCATCAGCCCCGACGGCACGCTGATCGCCTTTGCCCGCATGACCGACTACGGGCACCGCATCTTCGTGTACGACATGGTCACCCAGTCCGAACGCCAGGTCACCTTCGGGCCCGGCACCGACGAAACCCCGTCCTTCGCCCCCGACAGCTACTTTCTGGCCTTCACCTCCACCCGCAGCGGCGCGAAGCAGATATACCTGATCACCCGGCACGGCGGCGACGCCAAGCGTGTGCCCACGGGCGCGGGCGACGCCTCGTTTCCGGACTGGGGCATGATTCCAGACTAGAAGGACGCACGAAAGAATGGGACGCCTGCGTTTGGCCTCCGCTTTCCAGCCTGCCGGCCTGCCGCCGGGCTTGGTGTTTCACGAATTCGTGACGCCTGATGCCGACGGGAAACATTCGTGAAGGGGCATGGCCTCGCCCGAATCGCCCAAACCGGAAAAAATCGTGCAGGAAAGTGGAGATACCGCAATCGCCCATCTTGACAAAAAACGGCGTAGAGATACCATTACTGCTGTCCCACTCCGGGGGTGTAGGGTTGCGGCCGAAGCCGACGGAAAGGGATAAAGGAAAGGAACCGTTCTCTGCATAATTCTATTGGAGCGAAGAGCTGTCTAGGAGGAATCAAATGAACACCGCAAAGCGCTTTGGGCTTGTCCTGACTCTGGCCCTGGTTCTCGCCACCGGCTTCGGCTGCGCCAAGAAGCAGGTCGCCGCCACCCCCGAGGGCACCAGTGCCCCCATGGCCACCGAGGACGACGCCGCTCGTCGTGCCCAGCTGGAAGCCCTTGCCCGGGCCCAGCAGATCATCACCGACGCCAAAGTCTACTTCGACTTCGACAAGTTCGACCTGAAGGCCGAATCCAAGGAAGTCCTGAAGCAGAAGGCCGACGTGCTGAAGAAGTTCCCCTCGATCCGCGTGCTGGTGGAAGGCCACTGCGACGAACGTGGGACCCAGGAATACAACCTGGCCCTCGGCGAACGCCGCGCTCGCGCCGCCTACGAGTACCTGGTGATGTCCGGCGTCAACGCTGGCCAGCTGGAAATGATCAGCTACGGCGAAGAACGTCCCGCCGTGGAAGGTCACACCGAAGCTGCCTGGTCGAAGAACCGCCGCGGCGAGTTCAAGATCATCAAGTAGTTTCCGGTACAGCCTGTTTTTCAAGGCCGCTCCCGTTCGCGGGGGCGGCCTTGCTGTTTTGCGCGCCTACGGCCGACTGGCAGGGGAGGCATGGAGCGCGGCATCCCAGTGCGGAACCGCACATGATACGGCATGACTGCGTGCCACGCGCCGGACGCATGAAGGGCGATGAAAAAATCCGCGGCGGGACAGGACAGGTCAGGACAGGACGGGGCGAGGTGGGACGGATGCGGACGCGGGCAGAACGGCCGGTGCCACCCTGCATTCACGCGGGCGACACGGCCGTGACCGCCGCCGCGCACTCGGCACGCAGACGGCGCAGGCGGTGTTCCGCCACGGTCAGGGCGGAGAGCACGCGGACACGGTCCAGCAGATCCACGGCGGGCAGCAGCAACAGGGCCTTCAGCCGCTCCACGAAAAGTTCCAGTTCACGGAGCTGCCGCTCTGCACCGCATACAACGGACGTTCCGGGCGTTGCGGACGTCGCGGCCGACAGCGCCTCGCCGGGAAAGCCCGGCAGGCAGTTGCGCTGCATGGCTTCGCGCAGGCGCAGGGGGTGGTGGGAAGGCTGGCGTTCCGTGCCGTCGGGCACGCCGGGCGGGGGGGGCAGCAGCGCGGAGTGGGCGTGCAGGGCCGCCGCGATGCCCGCCCGGTGGCCGAACACCTGCGCGGCCAGCACCATGGCCCCGCCGATGCGGTTGGCCCCGTGCATGCCGGTGGCGCATTCGCCGCACGCGAACAGCCCCGGAACGGTGGTCCGCCCGTCCCCGTCGATGAGCGCGCCCCCGTTGCCCGCATGGGCCATGAGCGACAGCAGGCGCGGCTCCCGCTCGCCACGGTAGCGCACCGGCACCACCCCGGCTGGCGTCATCAGCGACAGCAGGTAGGAGTCCAGCGCGGCGTCCGGCAGGCCCCATCCCCACGGCGCGTGGCTGGCGCGGGCGGCCATGTGCTCGCGCTGTGCGCGCGGCAGAGGGGCGGGCACGCCGTCCTGCCCGGCAACTTCCAGTTCGTGGGCCCGTTCGGGCAAAAACGCGAAGGGCTGCGCCCCCTCATACCACAGGAACTGCAGGAACGAGGCATTGCCCGTGCGCGCCCCGCAGGAACGCGCAAGGCCCAGCCCCGCGCCGGTCTGCCCGGCATCCGTCTGGCCCGGGCCGGTTCGTGCAAGCACGGAAACGTCACCGGCGAACAGCGCGGCGGGGCCGCCAACGGCAAGCACCACGGACCGGGCGCGCACCGGCACCACCCCGCCGAAGGCGTCGAGGCACAGCGCGCTGCCGGGGGGGCCGCCCTCCACGCCCAGCGCCGCCAGGGTGAACCCCGGCAGCACCTCCACACCGGCGGCCAGGGCCACGCGCATCAGGGCCGCGTGGGCGGACACGCAGTCGGGAATCACGGCGGCCACGGCCATTTCGGGCAGAAAACAGGCGGCGCGGCGCAGCCGCTCGCCCCCCCGCCCGGTGGCCAGGGGCACGCCCCATTCGGACAATTCGCGCAGGCGCGCCTCGCCGTGCTCCAGCAGCAGGCGCACCAGGGCCGGGTCGGCCGTGCCGGGGTGGGCGATGGTCAGGGCGCGCTCGTAGATGGCGTCGCGTTCCTCGTCACTGTCCGGGGCCAGCACGCCCAGCGAGCCCGCATGCCCCGCGAACGACGAACCGCCCGGTCCCTCGTGCGGGGCCACCACGATGACGCGCAGGCCGCGCCCCGAAACGGCGGCGGCGATGGCGGCGCGCAAACCGGCAAACCCGGCCCCTGCAACAAGGACATCCGCTTCCAGCGACATGCGGCTCTCTCTTGGTGCGCAGCCCGCTGCGCAGTTCGTTTCGTGCCCCGCACCGCACCTAGCGCGCGGGGGCGGCCACGGCTGGCGGGCGAAAAATCTCGCCCCCGCCGAGGGATGCTTTGAAGGTCATTTTTACTGTGCGTGGAACCGCGCCGGAAATCAAGCGTGCCAGCCATACGCAATGCGCCCCCGAAGCCGAGGCTTCGAGGGCGCTGACAATGCATGCTTGAATGTTTCCCGCCCGTCGTCCGGCTACGATGCGCCGCAGCCAGCGGACGAAAAGACCGTTCGAGGCCCTATTTCATGGCTTCGGGAAACAACTCCGCCGCCATCTCGCGCAGCTTGAACTTCTGGATCTTGCCGCTGGCGGTCATGGGATAGGCGTCGATGAAGCTGATGTAGCGCGGCACCTTGTGCCAGGCGATACGGCCCCGGCAGTGGTCGCGCACGTCTTCGGGGGCCAGTTCCACGCCCGGCTTGGGGATGATGAACGCGCCCACTTCCTCGCCGTACTTGCGGCTGGCCACGCCCACCACCTGCACGTCCTGCACGCCGTCCATGCCGTACAGGAACTCTTCGATCTCGCGGGGGTAGATGTTTTCGCCGCCCCGGATGATCATGTCCTTGATGCGGCCGGTGATGACCACGTAGCCTTCCTCGTCCATGACGCCAAGGTCGCCGGAATGCAGCCAGCCCTCCGTGTCGATGGCGGCAGCCGTGGCTTCGGGCATGTTGTAGTAGCCCTTCATCACGTTGTAACCCCGACAGACCACCTCGCCCTGAGCGCCGCGAGGCACTTCCTCGTTGGTTTCCGGGTCCACGATGCGCACCTCGATGCACGGCATGGCCCGGCCCACGGTCTGCACGCGGCGCTCGAAGGGGTCGGTGACCAGGCTCTGGGTCATCACCGGCGAACCTTCGGTAAGGCCGTAGCAGATGGTGATCTCACGCATGTACATCTTCTCGACCACCCGGCGCATCAGCGGTTCCGGGCAGACCGAACCGGCCATGATGCCGGTGCGCAGCGAACTGAAGTCGAACCGCTCGAACAGCTTGTGCTCCAGCACGGCCAGGAACATGGTGGGCACCCCGTACAGGGCGGTGCACTTTTCCTGGTCCACGGAGGCCATGACGTGCATGGGGCTGAAGCTTTCCAGGATCACCAGCGCGGCCCCGTGGTTGATGGCGGCCAGCACCCCCAGCACGCAGCCGAAGCAGTGGAACAGCGGCACCGGCAGGCACACCCGGTCCTTTTCGGTGAAGTGCTGGTTCTTGCCGATCCAGTACCCGTTGTTGCCGATGTTCACGTGGGTGAGCATGACCCCCTTGGGAAACCCGGTGGTGCCCGAGGTGTACTGCATGTTCACCACGTCGTGCGGGTCCAGCGCGCGCTGGCGCTCGGCGTATTCCTCGTCCGAGACCATGGCCGACATGCTCATGATCTCTGGCACGGAATACATGCCCCGGTGCTTTTCCGCGCCCAGGAACATGACCCGCTTGAGATGCGGCAGCGTGGCGCAGCGCAACTGCCCGCGCGGCTGCGTCTTCAGCTCGGGGATCATGTTGTAGATGGTCTGCACGTAGTCGTGGTCGCGGAACCCGTCGATGATGAACAGGTTCTCGCACTCCGACTGGGTGAGCAGGTAGCGGATTTCGTGCTCGCGGTAGTTGGTGTTCACCGTGAGCAGGATGGCCCCCATCTTGGCCGTGGCGAACTGCAGCGCCACCCAGTAGGGCACGTTGGTGGCCCACACGGCCACTTTTTCGCCATGCTGCACGCCAAGGGCCATCAGCCCCTTGGCCAGGTCGTCCACCACCTCCGCGAACTGCCGGTAGGTCTGCCTGTAGTCGCGGTCCACGTAGATGACCGCGTCGTTGTCCGGATACTTTGCGACGGTCTCGTCCAGAATCTGGCCGAGGGTGCGTTCGCGCACTGCGAATTCGTCCATGCCCCTTCCACTCCTAGGGATAGTAGATGACGGCGTAGATCTCGGCCGGGGTCTCCCCTTCGGCGCCCACGTAGTGGGGCACGATGGAGTTGTAGTAGATGGAGTCGCCCGGTCCGAGCACGTGCTCTTCCTTGCCGTACACGACACGGATGGTGCCCTTGTTCACCAGGATGAATTCCTCGCCCTGGTGCGAGGACAGCTTGCGGTCCTCCACGGGCTCCGGACAGATCTCGATGAAGAACGGCTCCATGTTCCGGTCGCTCTTGCCCTTGCCCAGCGAGTGGAAGCGGAAGGCCGCGCACTTGTTGCGCGCCTTCTGCATGGTCAGGTCCGCCTCGCGGTCGCCCTGGCGGCTCACGATGGGGTCGCGGCTCACCGCGTCGTCCATGAAGGTGCCAAGGCGGACGTTCAGGGCGCGGGCCAGCTTCTGTAGCGGCCCGATGGACGGATACAGGTTGTCGTCCTCGAGGGCGGCGATGAATTCCGTCTTCAGACCGGCCGCGTCCGCGAGTTCCTCGCGGGTCAGGCTGCGGTCTTCCCTGTACTTGCGCACGCGCGCGCCAAGCTTGTCAGCGCCCATGGCTCCTCCTTGCAGCGATTGATTTTGCAACGCGTCCCCTGGCGACCCATGGCGATATCCGGCGGCGAAACACGGCCTCGCCCGCGCCCTCGGGACGGGCGGCGCTGCCTGCGCCGCCGTTCCTGCGACTGAATGTGGCGGGAATCGTTCTACCTATCCGACCGGCGCGCGCTGTACAAGGGAAATGCCCCGGACTGCGCGCGCGAACAGCATCCGCCCGAACCAAACGAACCAAACGGACCAAACGAACCACGCGCCCCCGCACCCACCGTGTGGGGGGCCCGGCCGCGCCGCCCCCCGGAACGGCCAGGGCCACGTGACGCAAAGTGACCGTGGCGCGCGGAAGCGGCGCGACCGTTGCGGCACATTATAAGAGCGCCGCCCCCATGACAACCGCGTTATGAAGGCGCGCACCGCAACCGGTGCGGGCGCGGCAGTGCGCGGCCGACATGGCGCGCGTCGGGCAGCCCGGTCGCGCGTCGCCCGCGTCGCCCGCGTCGCCGGACGGAGCCGGTACGGCCAGGGCGGCAGGCCCGATGTTCGCGGTCGTTGCGGTCCTTGCGGCCCATACCGCCGCACGCCTTTTCACCCACCGGGTCTTCCGCTATGGTCGCCGCATGCCAGACGTTCTCGCGCGCCGCAAGTTCACCGTTTCCGGCCAGGTCCAGGGGGTGGGGTTTCGCCCCTTCGTCTACCGCATCGCCGCCGACCATGCGCTGACCGGCACGGTCAGCAACACCGCCGCCGGGGTGTTCATAGAGGTGCAGGGGCCGCCGGAATCGGTCGCCGCCTTCGGGCACGACCTGGCCCACAAGCTGCCCCCGCTGGCGCGGGTGGTCTCGTGCACGCACCAGGACATCCCCGTGGTGCGAGACGAGGAGGGATTCCGCATAGTGGCCAGCGGCGACGGCGGGGCCGGACACGAAGTGCTCATCAGCGCCGACGTGGCCACCTGCGACGACTGCCTGGCCGACATGAACGACCCGGCCAACCGCCGCCACCTGTACCCCTTCACCAACTGCACCAACTGCGGGCCGCGCTACACCATCACCCGGTTCATCCCCTACGACCGCGACAAGACCTCCATGGCCTGCTTTCCGCTGTGCCCGGAGTGCGCGGCGGAGTACGAAAACCCGCTGGACCGGCGCTTTCACGCCCAGCCCAACGCCTGCCCGGTGTGCGGGCCGCGCGTGTGGTACGTGAACGGCGCGCCGCTGGGCCCCACGCCCGAAACCCACCCCAATGCGACGCAGGACGCGGGCCGCCCTGCGGGCACCCCGGCCATCCTGGCCCTGGCAAAAGCGCTGGCCGCCGGGCGCATCGCCGCCGTGAAGGGGCTGGGCGGGTTTCATCTGGCCTGCGACGCCGCAAGCGACGCCGCCGTGGGCGAACTGCGCCGCCGCAAGCACCGGCCGCACAAGCCGCTGGCCATCATGGTGCCGGACCTGGCCACGGCCCGGCGCATCGTGCATGTTTCCCCTGAAGAAGAAGCCCTGCTGGCCGGGCGCGAACGGCCCATCGTGCTGTGCCGCGCGCTGGCCGGTCTGGCTGGCGGGCTGGCGGGCGGATTGGCAGAAGGTCTGGTGGGCGGATTGGCCGGAACGGCCGATCGTGTGAAATCCGAAGGTGTTGCAGAGGCGGGCTGCGCCCCACCGCCCATCTCCCCGCTTGTCTCACCCGACACCCCTTTCGTGGGGGTGATGCTGCCCTACACCCCCCTGCACCACGTGCTGCTGCGCCTGTACGGCGAACTGCTGCCCGAAGGGCGTGCGGCCGCGCTGGTGATGACCTCCGGCAACGCGGGCGGCGAGCCCATCTGCCTCGGCAACCGCGAAGCCCTGCGCCGCCTGCCCGGTATCGCCGACGTGTTCCTGCTGCACGACCGCGACATCCTGATCCGCACCGACGACTCGGTGACGCGGATCAACCCGGCCACCGGCCAACCGCAGTTCCTGCGCCGGGCGCGCGGCTTCACCCCCCGGCCGGTGTTCCTTGCGGATGATGGCCCGTGCGTGCTGGCCATGGGGCCGGAGCTCAAGAACACCCTGTGCGTCACGCGGGGCGACAAGGCCTTTGTCAGCCAGCACATCGGCGACATGCACAACCTGGAAACCCTGGGCTTTCACCGCGAGATCGCGGCGCACCTGCCGCGCATCCTGCAGGTAACCCCGCAGGCCGTGGCGCGCGACCTGCACCCCGACTACATGACCACGGCCGAGGCGGAACAGAGCGGCCTGCCCGTGCTGACCCTGCAACACCATTTCGCGCACATCCACGCCGTGCTGGCCGAAAACCGCCACGACGGCCCGGCCCTGGGCCTTGCCCTGGACGGCACCGGCCACGGCGAGGACGGCACGGTGTGGGGGGGCGAGCTGCTGTACGTGGACAACGTGGCGCTGGACCACCAGCGGCTGGGGCGGCTGGCCCGCATCCCCCTGCCGGGGGGCGACGCCGCCATCCGCGAACCGTGGCGCATCGCCCAGGGCCTGCTGTGGCGGCTGGGGCTGCACGAGTCCGGCAGCGACGGCGGCCGCCCGTGGCCGTGGCTGCACCGCCACGCCCAGGCCGCCGCCTTCCTGCCGCGCGTGCTGGAACGGGGGGTGAACACCCCGCTCACCTCCAGTTGCGGGCGGCTGTTCGACGCCGTGGCCGCCCTGCTGGGCCTGTGCGACACCATCACCTACGAAGGGCAGGCGGCCATCCGACTGGAACACGCGCAGGATGCAATCGCCCCGCACGGCGGCGACCACGACGCCTTCTTCACCCACGCCTACCCCTGCCCCCTGCGCGCTGCACGTGACGGCAGCGACACGCTGGTGCTCGACACGCACGTGCTGTTCCGGGCCGTGCACGACGACTGGGCGCGCGGCACCCCGCCCGGCGAAGTGGCCCGCCGCTTCCACGCCGGGCTGGTGGCGGGCCTGGCCGACATGGCCGCCGCCGTGGCCGGGGTGATGGACGTGCCCGTGGTGGCCCTGTCCGGCGGGGTGATGCAGAACCTCACCCTGTCCGTGCACCTGCCGCAGGCCCTTGCCGCGCGCGGGCTGACCGTGCTGACCCACGCGGAACTGCCCCCCGGCGACGGCTGCATCTCGCTGGGGCAGGCCGCCTGGGCGCGCCGGGTCCTGGCCAGACAAGCACCAGCGGGACGGGGGTAACCCCGCCGCCCCCCATCGCCAACGCTTTCCCCTCCCCCCCAAAAAATGCGGGCGGTGCGCCTGCGGCATCGCTTCCCCACAGAAGCTCCACCACCGGCGCACCGCCCCGTACTCGTGCTTTCGTCCCGCCGCCGCCCCACAGCCGATGGGGAGGGCGACGGGCACCCGTACTCCGCTCTTGCCTGTCCCTTTCCCGAATATCTTCCCTGCCCTTTTCCGCCCCCTACTCCACCGTCACCAGCTTGGCGAAAATCCGCTCCGCAGCCTGGCTGGACAGAGTGAACGCCAGCATGCCCGCAGGCAGGTACGAAAACTCCGTATTCCCCTGCACGCCCACGGTGAAGGTGGAGCGGGTGGTCACGTAGGCCTTGCGCACGTTGTGCCGCCGGGCGAACTCGAACAGCGGCCGCAGGGGCGCGGCCCCGCTGCCGTTGCCGCCCGCCTTGCGCGAAGCGCGCGTGGCGTCCTCGGCTGCGGCCGCGTCGTTGCGCACGCCGCAGCGCCCGTTGCCCGTGGCGATGCCCTCGTCGCTCCAGCGGATGTCGAAGGCCAGCACCGGCTTGCCGTGCACCGGGTGCAGGCCCACCAGCGCCACGTCGCCGCCGTCCCAGCGGGCGTAGCAGGTGTTGCTGGACAGGGCCGGGCTGCACAAGAGCTGCCCCACCACGGCGGTCTCCAGCAGCGGTTGCAGGGCCGGGTCGTCCGGACCGGTGATGGGCGCGAACAGCGCCGTGCGCATGGAGGGGTTGGCCAGATATACCTTGAAGCTGCGGTCGCGCCGGAAGCGGCGGCCCGCGTCGTCGATGCGGCGCAGCCGCACCACCAGGAAGGCGGCTTCCAGATAGTCGAGATAGCGCTTCAGGGTGTTCACCGCGATGCCCGATTCGCCGCGCAGGTCCTCCAGGGTCACCTCGCGCCCGCTGTTCAGGGCCAGCACGGCCAGCAGGCGGTTCAGCTCCTGCACGTCCGAGATGCCGTACAGGCCGGGCAGGTCGCTGCACAGCACGCGGTCGATGATCTCGCTGCGCAGAAAGCGCGTCATGTCCGAACGCACCCGCTCGGACACCACGGCCTCGGGGTAGCCCCCGAAATTCATGTACCGCACCAGCAACTCGTTCAGCTCGCCCATGCGCTCCGGCGTGAACAGCTGCTTCATGTCGCGGCGCTGCCCGCCGGACAGGCGCAGGAACTCGGCGAAGGACAACGGGGGCAGCATGTACACGGCAAAGCGCCCGGCCGCCTCGGCGTCGCCCATGCGGCGCAGGGCGGGCGCGGCGGAGCCGCACGCGGTGCAGCGCAGGGCGGGCCAGCGCGCGGCCAGCGCATCCAGTCCATGCTCCCAGTTCTGCATGTACTGGATTTCGTCAAAGATGACCCACCCCGGCCGGGAGGGGTCGAAACCGGCCAACTCGGCGGCCAGTTCCACAAATTCCAGAAGTTCCAGCCCGGTGTAGGCCGGGGCGTCCAGAGTGGCGAACAGAATCTGGCGGCGTTCCGCCCCCTGCTTCAGCAGGTTGTCCACCACCTGGTGCAGCAACACCGTCTTGCCTACCCGGCGCGGCCCCATGAGCACCACGGCCCGGTGCAGCGCACAGTCTGCGGCAAGCTCGAAAAACGGCGCGAAATGGTCGCGCTGCGGCAATTCCGCCGCAAAGGGCCGGGCCAGTTCGTCCGACCACCACGGATTGTCCGCGGCAAGGCGTCCCATGACATCGGCGCGTGGCAGTGCGTGTGACATGACGTCCCTCCTTTCCTGGAGCTTGCATCACGCTACACACCAATCGCGCTGAAGTGTCAATTACAATCAATTGATTGATCTTACAGTTAACATTCCCCGTACGATGCTGCTCTCATGCATTGTTCGTTTGCACAAACTATAGACAACACATTGATGCACAAGAGAGTATCCATGTACTAACGTAGCATCATCCGCCTGATGATAGCCCCGCAAACGCCCCAAAGGCCGGCAATTTTTTTCGGCGGCGCGCCGAGCAGCCCTGCCCCCACCGCATCCGGCACGGCAGCGCACCTGTCGGCAACGCACCGACCAGCCGGGCGATGCATTCCCGCGCACCCCCGTTTCGCCGCCCGTCCTTTTCGAACCGACCCTAACCGGCCCCAACCGGTCCCAACCGGCCCCCGCTGGCCCCCGCCGCAGAATCGTGCGCTCACTCAACTTGCCAACCGGGCCGCGCGCGCCTATAGTCAACGGCTTCCTCTCACCGCAACCCGAGAGAGAGCCCGCCCATGCCCCATAAAGGCCCGCACATCTCCATTTCCGCGGATTTCGTCGTCAACCGGATCCTGCGCATCAACCTCGACGAGTTCGAGGATTGGCCGGAATCCGTGCGCCATCTCGCCATTGAAATCGCGGAAGAACTGTTTCTCGTCGTGTACAACCCGTTCATCGACGCGGAAACGGTGAAAGCGAGCGTTCGCGCGCGTTTCGAGGGCGAAAAGGCGGCACTGGCCCACCACTACGCCACCAGCATCGGCGAAGGCATCACCATGTTCTGGAGCGCGCACGAGGCCGAGGTGGCCTTCCGCGACGAACTGGTGAAGCGCATGGCCGCCGTCATGCCGCGCGAATGCATCGACACCCGCCCCGGCGCGCTGGTGGAAAACTCGACGGACGCCACCGACCTGCGCATGGAACTGCCCATGCTCGTGGTCAGCCCCGCCACGGCCGAACAGGTCAGCGCGGTGGTCAAGCTGGCCAACGAGATGAAGTTCGCCATCATCCCGCGCGGCGGCGGATCGGGCCTGACCGGCGGGGCCGTGCCCGCCCGCAAGCGCACGGTCATCCTCAGCCTTGGCCGCCTTACCCGCATCGTCAGCATCGACGAGCAGAACCGGGTGCTGTGCTGCGAGGCGGGGGTGATCACCAACGACGCCATCGCGGCGGCGGGCAAGAAGGGCCTGCTGTTCACCGTGGACCCGGCCTCCAAGCTGGCCTCGTCCATCGGCGGCAACATCGCCGAAAACGCGGGCGGCCCCTTTGCCTTCGAGTACGGCACCACCCTGGACAACCTGCTCTCGTGGCGCATGGTCACCCCCACCGGCGAGATCATCGACGTGGCCCGGGTGAACCACCCGCGCCACAAGATCATGCCCGGCGAGACGGCCACCTTCGAGATCCGCGACCTGAGCGGCGGCGTGCGCAACGTGGTTTCCCTGCGCGGCGACGAAATCCGCCTGCCCGGCCTTGGCAAGGACGTTACCAACAAGACCCTGGGCGGCCTGCCCGGCATGCAGAAGGAAGGCGTGGACGGCATCATCGTCGAGGCCTGCTTCGTGCTGCACAAGAAGCCCGCCCACTCGCGCGTGCTGGTGCTGGAATTCTTCGGGCGCTCCATGAACAGCGCCATGCAGGTCATCAAGGACGTGGTGGGCTACCGCGACACCATCCGCCGCGAAGGCGACCACGTGAAGATATCGGCCTTGGAGGAGTTCAACTCCAAGTACGTCAAGGCCATAGAATACAAGAAGAAGTCCGCGGAGTACGAGGGCGACCCCATTTCGGTGCTCATCGTGCAACTGGACGGCGACGACGAGTTCCATCTGGACCGCGCCGTGCACCAGATCCTGGACATCGTGAACCCCTATGACGGGGCGGACATCTTTGCCGCGCGCGACGAGAAGGAGGCGGAAGCCTTCTGGGAGGACCGCCACAAGCTGTCCGCCATCGCCCGCCGCACCTCGGGCTTCAAGATCAACGAGGACGTGGTCATCCCCATCGACGGCGTGCCCGAGTTTGCCGACTTTCTGGAGCAGGTGAACCTGGAATGCGCGGCCGCCGCCTACCGCACGGCGCTGCAGGAAATAGGACGCCTGGCGGGCATGCCGCTGGACGACAAGGAATTCAACCGCGAGTTCACCTACGCCTCCAAGGTGGCCAAGGGCGAGGTTTCGGCCAAGGACATCTCGGACGAGGAAATGCAGATCCGCTCCGTGGTGTTTCTGGGCGAACTGGGCAACGTGCACCCCAATCTGACCCGCAAGATAGAGCGCATCAAGGACCACATGCAGGCCACCCGCATCGAGGTGGCCAGCCACATGCACGCGGGCGACGGCAACTGCCACGTCAACATACCGGTCAACTCCAACGACCCGGTCATGCTGCACAATGCCGAGCAGGTGGCCCACCGCGTCATGGCGAAAGCCCAGGAGGTGGGCGGCGAGGTTTCCGGCGAGCACGGCATCGGCATCACCAAGATCGCCTTCCTGCGCAAGGAGAAGATGGACGCCCTGCGCGCCTTCAAGGAGCGCGTGGACCCGCGCAACGTGCTGAACCCGGCCAAGCTGACCCAGCGCGAACTGCCGGTGCGCCCGTTCACCTTCTCGTTCAACCGGCTCATCGAGGACATCCGCCAGAGCGGCCTGCCCGACAAGGAACGGCTCATCCAGTTGCTGGCCAACGTGCAGATCTGCACCCGCTGCGGAAAGTGCAAGCAGGTCTGCCCCATGTTCTACCCGGAACAGTCGCTGCAATACCACCCGCGCAACAAGAACATCGCCCTCGGCGCGCTGGTGGAGGCGGTGTACTATTCGCAGGTCAACAAGGGTCGGCCCGACCCGTTCCTGCTGGGCGAGCTGCGCACCATGATGGAGCACTGCACCGGCTGCGGCCGCTGCACCTCGGTCTGTCCGGTGAAGATCGATTCGTCCGGCGTGGCGCTGGCCATGCGCGCCTTCCTGGAATCGGAGAACGCGGGCGGCCACCCCATCAAGCGCAAGGTGCTGGAATGGCTGTCCGCCGATCCGTCGTCGCGCGCGCCCCGCGCGGCCAAGGCCGCGTCCATGGGCCAGCGCTTTCAGAACCGCTTCGTGGGCCTTGTGCCCGCCGGGTGGCGCGAACGCTTTGAAAGCCCGCTGTTCGCCGGTCCCGGCCCCGAAGTTGGCTACAAGAACCTTGCGGAAACCCTGCACCTCGGCAAGGGCGGCATCTTCGTGCCCGCCAGCGCCAAACAGCGCGCGGCGGCCACCGGCGAACCCGTGGAAGCGGTGTTCTACTTCCCCGGCTGCGGCGCGGGCCTGTTCTACCGCAACATCGGCCTAGCCGGGCTGATGCTGATGCTGAAGTCCGGCGTGGCCGTGGTCATGCCGGAACAGCACCTGTGCTGCGGCTACCCGCTGCTGTCCGCCGGGGCCGACAACGCCTTCACCGCCAACCGCGACCGCAACGTGCAGGCCATCCAGCACTCGCTGGACAAGGCGCGCGCGGCGGGCCTTAACGTCACCCACGTCATCACCGCCTGCGGCTCGTGCCGCGACGGCATCCAGCGCCACGAGCTGCTCGCCGCGCGCGGCGACGCCCCGGCCATGCGCCATCAGGACATGGTGCAGTTCCTGCTCGAACGGCTGCCCCCCAGCACCCTGTCCGCAGACGCCCTGACCGGCGCGGTCACGCCCGCCGCCGGAACCGAGGTGCTCTACCACCCCTCGTGCCATGCGGAATGGGTGGGCGTGCACAAGGGCAAGGCCGCCAACATCTACGCGCAGGCCGTGGCCGCCTTCACCGGCGCCAAGGTGCGCGTCAACCCCGGCTGCTGCGGCGAATCGGGCATGGGGGCCATGACCTCGCCCGCCATCTACAACAAGCTGCGCGCCCGCAAGCGCATGCGCCTTGAGGCGGACTTCATGACCTACGCCGACGGCGCGCCCGTCATCGTGGGCTGTCCCTCGTGCAAGGTGGGCATCAAGCGCACCATGATGGCCCTGAAGGACAAGCGCCCCGTGCTGCATACCCTGGAATGGCTGGCGGAACTGGCCAAGGGCGCGGACTGGCGCAAGCTGCTGCGCAAGGCCGCCGACCAGGCCAAAGACGACGGCGGCGTGCGCGTGGTGGACGATTCCACGCTGTAAGAAGCAACGAAAGACTGAAAGAACGAACCGGGGGAGGAGGGGAAACTTTAAAAAGTTTCCCCTCCTCCCCCGGACCCCTTCCACCCCTTCAAACTTTTCAATAGGGACCACGCCCTGACGCGACGAGGGTCCATCCCGCTCTGAACAAAACCGTCCCAGCCTCTTGCCCCTGCGCCCCACCGTTGAAACGTTTTGAGGAAGAAGGGAGGGGGTTCGGGGGAGGGAGGAAGGAACTTTTTCAAAAGTTCCTTCCTCCCTCCCCCGATACTCTCCACCACCCCGCAGCTTGCCCAGCCGCGCCCGCTGGCGTAGCATCCGGCCACCCATGAAGTACCTTGGCATAGACTATGGCACCAGGCGCACAGGCATCGCGGCCAGCGACACAGGCGGCAGCATGGCCTTTCCGCGCCGCACCATCGTCATGACCACCCGCGACCGGTTCTTTGCCGAACTGCTGGCCGTGGCCGAGGAAGAGCGCGCCGAGGCCTACGTGGTGGGGTTGCCCCTGCTGCACGACGGCACGGACACCCTGACCACCCGGCAGGTGCGCAACTTCGTGGAGCGGCTGAAGCGCCGCACCACCCTGCCCGTCTACCTCATGGAGGAATTTTTGAGCTCCTACGAGGCCGAGGACGACCTGCGCGATGCCGGGCTTTCCGGCAGGGCGCTGGAGGCCGTGGTGGATCAGCAGGCGGCCGTGCGCATCCTGCAATCGTTCCTCAACCAGCCCGAATCCCGGCGTACCCCCGCCTGACCGGATAGCATCACCGCATGAGCGATACCCCCAAAGCATCCCCGGAAATTTCCCCCAAAACGTCCCCACAAGAGCAGGGCGCGCAGCCCGCGTCCCCCCCGGACGCGGCCCAGGACGCTGCCCACAGCGTTGTCCCCCATGCTGTTTCTGACGCGGCTTCTGACGCGTCCACGATCGTGCCCCCGCAACCGCCGGACGGCGAACGCAAAACCGGTGAGTCCAGCGCCGCCGACACCGCGCAGTTGTCTGGCACTGGCGACAGTGCCGAGGTGACCGCGACGACCGGTTCGGCGGACACAGCCGCCACCCCCACGGCGCGGGCGGGCGAGGCGACAGACACGCCAACGGTCGCCCCTGCGGCGTCGGCTCCCGAAGGCGCGGCGATCCCGAAGACCCCAGATCCCAAGGACTCTACGGGCTCCACTGACGCCGCAGGCTCCGCCGACTCTCCCGTCCCCCCAAATTCCACGAACGCGCAAGCCGCCGCGCCATCCGATACGCCCGTGGCCGCGTCGGGTGGCTCCAACTCCAAGGACGAGGCCAGCGCTTCCCCTGCCTCGGCGTCCGACCTCGCCGCCAGCGTAACGGCAGCGGAAACTCCCCCGGCGCACCCCGCCACGGAAGCAGAAGCATCCGATCCCGCAGCACCCGCATCTTCCACGGCAGCCCCCGTGTCCGCCCCGTCCGCCCCTGCGCCGCCCACTCCCGAAGTCCCCGCGCCGTCCGCCGCCACTCCCGTGGCGTCCCCCGAGCCGTCTCCCGTGTCGGGCACGCCGTCCCCGGCCGTTTCAGCCTCCGGCCGCCCCATGCTGCGCATCCTGTTGCGCGCGCTGGCGGCGCTGGCCCTGCTGGGCCTTTTGGCGGGCGGCTACGCAGGCTATGATGCCTGGCGCTTTCTGCGCACCCCACCCGCGTCCCCTGGTGCGGACGTCTACGTGGACGTGGAACCCGGCGCCACCTTCGACAGGGTGACGAAGCAACTGGTGGACAAGGGCGCGGTGACCAGCGACTGGCGCTTCAAGCTGCTGGCCCACTACCATGGCTGGGAAAATTCGCTGAAGGCCGGGCGCTTTCTGGTGCACAGCAACTGGACGCCGTTGCGCGTGCTGGACCAATTGGTGAACGGCCAGCCGGTGCTGTCGCGCATCACCCTGCGCGAAGGGCTGACCTGGTGGGAAACCGCCCGCCTGCTGGAGGCCGAGGGCTTCGTCACCGTCGAGGATTTCCGCGCGGTGATCACCGACCCGGCCTTCCTGCGCCACTGGGGCATCCCCTTCGACACGGCGGAAGGCTTCCTGTTTCCGGACACCTACCTGATCAAGAAGCCCCCCGTGCCGGACCGGGAATCGGCCCGCGCCGTGGCCGGACGCATGGTGGACACCTTCTGGCGGCGAGCCGCGCAGGTCTGGCCCGAGGGCCGCCCCGCCCGCGACGAGTTGCGGCGGCTGATCACCCTGGCCTCCATCGTGGAAAAGGAAACCGGCCTGCCCGCCGAACGCGGCCGCGTGGCCGGGGTGTACGCCAACCGGCTGCGCACCGGCATGCTGTTGCAGGCGGACCCCACCACCATCTACGGCCTGGGCGAAACCTTCGACGGCAACCTGCGCCGCCCGCATCTGCAGGACGCCGCCAACCCGTACAACACCTACCGCCGCCCCGGTCTGCCCCCCGGCCCCATCTGCTCGCCGGGCATGGAATCGCTGCGCGCGGCCACCACGCCGGAAAAACACGGCTATTTCTACTTCGTCTCGCGCAACGATGGTTCGCACCAGTTCAGCGCCACGCTGGACGAACACAACCGCGCCGTGAACCGCTTCCAGCGCGCCGGTCGCGCCAAGGGAACCGCGCAGGGCACGCCCACGGATGCCGCCACGCCAGCCCCTCAGACCGGGCCAACCGCCGCCCAGGACGAGCGGACGGCACCAGCGGCGACCACGGACGCCGACACCGGCGGCAACGCCGCAACGGGGATAACCCTCCCGCCCCCGGCTGCCGAAGCAACGGGCGCGAAGGCCGGGACCGAAGGCGCGCCCGGCAAGGACGATGCGCCCGCCGCGCCAGCCGCTTCCGCCGCACCGGCACAGGCAGCGCCAACCTCCGGCACGGAAGCACCGGCCGCCTCCCCCCTGCCCGCCAAGACCTCGCCCGGCTCGAAACCCGCCGCAGAACCCTTGCCCCGCAAGGCGAAAAACACGGGGACCAAGGCGGAGGACGCCACCCCCGCGGCAAACGCGGGCGTCCGCGCCCCCACCGCCCCGCGCGAGACCGCGCAACCCGGCGATGGCGCAACTTCCGGGGCCGCGCCCGGCCGGACAAGTGGCACGTCTGGCGGCACGACAGGCGGCACGCCGGAAACGCAGGGCGCACCCAAGGCGCTTTCCATCCCAGGCCCCCCGGCTCCCACCGCCACGCCCGCCCCTCCGGCGGTCCCCGTTGCCCCAGCGCCCACCAGCCCGGAAACGCCCGCCGCCGCTGCCGCCCCGGCCGCGCCGTAACCCGTACCCCGGCCATTTCCCGGCCGCCTCCGGGCAACCGCCGCCAGGCCTGCTCTTTCGCAAAACAGACGGGCGCTTTCCGGAAACCCTCCGGAAAGCGCCCGTTTCGCTATCTCTCGACAACTCCACCGCAACACCGCTCCACCGCGTCCTTGCTCGCGGCGCAACGGAAACCGCGCTCAGCCCTCCTGCCGGGGCGCTCCGCCGCTGCTCCAGCGGCGATTCTGATCCTCCACGCCGCCGTTGGCGGCGCGCGTCAGCACCACCCGGTTGCGGCCCGCCTCCTTGGCCGCGTACAACGCCGCGTCCGCCCGGCGCAGGATGTCGTCAAACGCCGTATCGCCCGGCACATGCAGGGCAAGCCCGATGCTCACGGTGCAGCGCAGGTCCTGCCCGCCGAAGGGCACGGCCATTTCCTCCACGGCCCTGCGCAGCCGTTCGGCGGCGGCCAGGGCGTCGTCCAGGTCCGTCTCCAGCAGCACGGCCGCGAATTCCTCGCCGCCCAGCCGCCCCAGAATGTCGGTGTCGCGCAGCGACTGCTGGCAGGCCTGCACGCACCCCAGCAGCACGGCGTCGCCCGCGTGGTGCCCGAACCGGTCGTTGATGCGCTTGAACCGGTCAAGATCCAGCATCAACACGGCCAGCGGGCGGCCGTAGCGCGCGGCGCGGCCCATTTCGCGCTCCGCCTCCACGAAGAACTGCCGCCGGTTGCGGATGCCGGTCAGCGGGTCGGTGGTGGCCTCTCGCATCAGGGCCTGTTCCAGCCGCTTGCGGTCGGTGATGTCGCGAGCGATGCTGAGCACCACGGGCCTGCCGTCGAAGTCGAGTATCTTGGCGTGGATTTCCACGGGCAGGGTCATGCCGTTGCGGGTGCGGTGGGCCGATTCGAAGGTCAGCGAGCCTTCCTCGTCCAACCGCCGGATGCGCTCGGGCACGTGCTCGGCGAACTCCGGCGCTTCCAGTTCTTCCGGGGTCATGGCCAGCAGTTCCCCGCGGGTGTACCCCAGGCGGCGGCAGGCCACCTCGTTGACGTCCAGAAAGCGTCCCTCGGGGTCGTGCAGGAAGATCGCGTCGGCGGCGGCCTCGAACAGCAGCCGGTAGTGCGCCTCTGACCGCTGTCGCGCCGCCTCCGCCGCCCGGCGCTGGGTGACATCCTGGGCCACCCCGACGATGGTGTCGCCGTCCAGCTTGCCGGAATACTCGAACCACACCGTGCTGCCGTCGCGGCGGCGCATTTCCACTTCCATGTTGCGGAATTCGCCCCGGCGCAGCAGCGTGGTCACCATGCGGCCACGCGCCTCGGGGTCCACGTACCATTCGGTGGAGCGCATCTTGTCCATGAATTCCGCGCGGTCCGGCCAGCCGTACATTTCGATGATCCGGCTATTGGCCTCCAGGAATCTGCCGTCGGAAATGCGGGTGCGAAAAATGCCCACCTGGGCGTTCTCGAACAGGGCACGATAACGGCGCTCACTGTCCTCCTGGGCCTGCTGGGCGCTGCGCTGCTCGTTGATGTCCACGATGATGGCCAGCGCCGCTTCCACTTCGCCGTTGGGTCCTTCCAGCGGCGAGGCGCTGATGTCGGTCCACAGGTAGCCGCCGTCCTTGCCGCGCAGGCGGTGCTGCAGGCGGCTGGTGGTCTGGGTGCGGTCCAGCAGTCGGGTCAGGGTGGTGGCGGCCAGGGTGGTTTCGTCCTCGTGCATGAAGCGGCTGAAGTGCTGGCCGCGCATCTCGTCGGTGGCGTAGCCCAGCATGCGCGCGCAGGCGTCGTTGACGCGCACCAGCAGGCCGAAGCGGTCCAGCAGCACGATGCCCACGGAGGCGGTGCTGAAGATGCCCCGGAACAGTTCCTCGCTGCGGCCCAGGGCCAGTCGCTGGCTGACGGCGGCGGTGATGTCCATGTGCGTGCCCACCACCCGCGCGGGCGAACCGTCTTCACGCCGGGCCAGCACGCGGCCCCGCGCCAGCATCCACTTCCAGCCGCCGTCCTTGGTGCGCAGGCGAAACTGCACCTCGAACTGGCCCACGCCGCACTCCCCCGCCACCGCATGCGCCATGGCAGGGTCCGTCGTGGCCATGCCCGCCACCGCCAGGCCGGTTTCGGGCACGCACAGGGCGGCCGCCACCTCGGGCATGTCCTCGGGGTGCATCAGGTCGCGCAGGGCCTCGTGGGTGCACTCGAACTCGCCCGGCACATAGCCCAGCATCTCGTAGTAGCGGGGGCTGCAATACAGCTCGCCGGTCTCGAAATTCCAGTCCCAGTGGGCCTCGCTGGCCGCGTCCAGGGCCAGCTTCAGCCGTTCCTCGCTGCGGGCCAGGGCCTCCTGGGCGCGCACCTCGGCGGTGACGTCCTCGAACAGCCACACGCTGCCCCAGGGTCGGCCGTGCTCGTCGCGCAGGGTGCGATAGGTGCGCCGCAGCATCCGGCCATCGGCCAGCGGCACCGGGCGGCTGCCCGGCCCACGGGCCGACTGGGCGGGCACTTCCGCGCCATGGCCGGGGACGTCGGTCGGCAGGGCGTCGTCGATGTCCGCGGGGTCGCGCAGTCGGGAGGCCAGCAGCCCGCGCACCTCTTCCAGCGGGCGGCCGGCCAGGCTGGCGGCGTCGGCCTCGATGCCCCACAATTGCGGAAAGCGGCGGTTGGCCCGCGCCACCGCGCCCCTGGCGTCCACGGTCAGCGCGGCGGACGGCAGGGTGTCCTGCTGCGCGCCGAACAGGGCGTTCTCGTAGGCCTGGGCCAGGGTGTCCTCGACCTGGCTGTGAAAGTCGTCCACGATGGCGCGGTGCACCTCGGGCAGCGGCCATTCGCGCGTGCCCAGCAGGCACAGCGTGCCGTACGCCTGCCCGTCGGGCAGCAGCAGCGGGTAGCCGAGATACGAGACGAACCCCGCCCGCACCATGGTGCTGTCGCGCCAGCGCGGGTCGTCCAGCGCGTTCCGCACGTACACCGGCTCGCGCGCGTCGATGGCCGCGTCACAGTAGGAACCGCCCGGCGTGGCGGCAATGCGCATGCCCGGAGCCAGCGGGTTGCCCGCCGTATTGCTGGAAAGCAACACGGTGAGCCCGCCGGGGTGCCGCCGCATGATGGCCGCCACCCGGATGCCCAGCACGCGCGCCAGGGTGTCCAGCGATTGCTGCCAGCGGGCCTGCGTCCGTTCGCCGATATTAATGAAGTCCATACTCGTTCCCCCCTCGCGCGCACCCGCGTGCCGTTCCGGCTTCCCCCTGCCGCAAGGCCGCACAGACCACGGCCATGGCCATGGCCCGTCATGTGCGCCTCGCGCGGGCCTCGCCCTCGCAGTGGCCCCTCCCTTCGGCGTCCGGCGGCATCCGGAGCACGGCGGGTACAGACGGCCATGATGCAGCATATCATGCCGCGCAACCGATTGCACGCGGCATGACGTCTGCAAGGCATCACTTCACCGGGGCATGGCGTTCCGCCCCCCGCAACCGGCCACGCCGCTACATGCCGCGCCGCCGGTACACGGCCAGCACAAGCCCCTCCGCCAGCACGAACAGCGCCACCGGAACCAGCAGGAACACCAGCGACAGCATGGCCGCAAGGCCCCTGTCCGGCGACTGCAACACCGGGAACAGATACCCGGTGAACGAGGGCACCACCCCGCCGCCCACCAGTTGCACCAGGAAATAGTCGGAAAAGGCCACCAGGAACACCACGGAGCCGCCCGCCACGGCGGCGGGCAGCAGCAGCGGCAGTTCCACCACCACGAGGCGCGTCCACGGCCCCGCGCCCAGGTTGGCGGCGCAGCGGCCATACTCCTGCCCCACGGTCTCGAAGCCGGAGGCCAGCGCCCGCAGCATGTACGGGTACGACACCACCGACAGCACCAGCACCACGCCCGCCGGGGTGTCCGCAAGGCCCAGGCGGACCAGAGTACCGTACAGCCCCAGCGCGCAGCCCATGGCGGGCAGCAGGGCCGGGGCCAGCAGCAGCCCCTCCAGCGCCCCCCGTCCCCGAAACCGGCCGAAGGCCAGCAGCCGCGCCGGGGCCAGGCAGGCGCACAGGGTCACAGCCACCACGGCCAGAGAATACAGGGTGGACGAGGCCAGCGCCCCGGCGATGGACTGCCGGTTGGCCAACACGAAGGCCGCCGTGCGCCCGCCAAGGGCGGCGGGCCACAGGTCGGGCCACGCCCAGCCGGGCGCGGCGGCCCACAGGGCCAGCACCGGCAGCGGCAGGCCGAACAGCAGCCACAACAGGCCCAGGAACAGCCGGGAGCCCGTGCGCGCATCGCGCTGGCGGGCATTCGCCCGCACTCCGGCGCGCGGGGTCACAGCTGCCGCTCCCGGCCGCGCAGCCCGGCCACCAGCCGCACGTAGGCCGCCACGAACCCGGCGCAGCACAACAAGAGCAGTGTCAGCAGCGCGGCCGCCGCCGGGCGGTCCTCCAGCGAGCGCAGAAAGTACAGGTCGTAGGCCGCCACCCCCGGCATGGCCGGGGTGGATTCGCCGAGCAGCAACGGAATTTCCACCGCGCCGAAGGCATACAGGAACAGGATGAGGAACGAGGCGTGCAGCACCGGGGCAAGGTGGGGGATCACCACGTCGCGCAGCACGGCCCAGCGCCCGGCGCCCAGCATGCGGGCCGTCTCCGTCAGGCGCGGGTCCAGCCGCCGCAACGAGGCCACGGCCAGCAGCATGACGAAGGGCAATTCCTTGTAGGTGTAGGCAATGACCATGCCCAGGCCGTCGCCGCCCCAGAGCAGCGCCGGAAACTGCGCCTGCCCGGCGATCAGCCCGGCATGGTGCAGCGCGGCGGAAACCAGGCCCGAACGGCTCCAGAACACGATGGCCAGAAAGGCCACCACGATGTGCGGCAGGATGAGCGGCACGCGAAACACCAGCGCCGCCAGTTGCATGCGGGCGGGCAACCGCCACACCCCGTAGGCCAGCAGCGTGCCGCCCGCCACGGAAAACAGGGCCGCCGCCCCGGCCACGCGCAGCCCCAGCAGCAGCGAGCCGAACATGTGCGGCTGCGCCAGCTGCCGCCAGCCCGCCCATGCATCCGGTGAAACAATCCCACTCTCGGCCTGCTCCGGACCGTACTGGACCGGCAGCAGCCAGCCCACGGACTGGGCCGCCGTCAGCGCCACGCCTGCCAGAAACGGCAGCAGCAGCACCAGCAGGGGGCACAGCGCGGCCGTGCGCACCGCCAACGCGGGACGGCGTCCGGAACCGGCGGCGGCATCGAGGTTGTGATCGCGCGGGGGCATGGGGACTCCTGAAGGCTGGTGGGCAGGTATGGCAGGTGTACAGCCAAGCACAGATGGTTCGCAAGCGGACCGTTCCCTTCCGCTCTCCGGTCCCCGCGCCGTCCAGCCCGCGGCATGCCGTTGCACCCGCCGATGTTCGCCGGACCCGCGACCGCATTAGAAACGCTAGGGCCTTCCGGACATTGCGCGGCCCCGCCAACTTGGTCATACTGGCAGCATCGTCCACCATGCCGCCGCGCGGAAAACCGACGGCGCAACACAGGATCACAGATGCTCCGCACCTGTCATGTCGCGCCCACCGCCCGGCCCGACAGCCACCCCCGCAAGCGTGGCGTGCTGGCGGCCGCGCTGCTGCTCGCGATCGCCGCGCTGTGCCTGCTGCATCCCTCCCCCGCCCCGGCCCAGGCCCTGCTGACGGAAGAGGAAAAGGCCTGGCTGGCCGCCAATCCGGACAAGCTGACCCTCAGTTTCGACCGGAACTTTCCGCCGTTCGAGTTCCTTTCGCCGGACGGGAAATTCAGCGGGCTTACCGCCGACATCCTCCACCTCGTCGAGCAGCGGATGGGCGCGCGCCTGACGGCCATCCCCGCCGCCGACTGGCCCGCGCAACTCCGGATGCTGGAAAGCGGCGAAACCCCCGTGGTGCCCGTCATCGTGCGCACCGCCGAGCGCGAACGCTACGCCCAGTTCACGCCGCCATACAGCGACGTGCCCACCGCCATCATCGGAAGGCGCAACGAACCGGGAAACAGGCAGCTTGACGACTACGTCGGCCGCCGCGTGGCCGTGGTCAAGGGCTACGTCAGCGAGGCATATGTACGCGAGCGCTCGCGGGATGGCCGCATCGAGGTCGTGACAGTACCCAACGTGCAGGCCGGGCTGCGCGACGTGTCCTTCGGAGTGGTGGACGCCATGGTGGAAAACCTGGCAGTGGCGGCCCATTACATCGACAGTGAACAGCTGCCCAACCTGAAGGTGGTGGGGATGACAGACCTCGCCTACCCCCTCGGTTTCGCCGTCAGCAGGAAATATCCCCTGCTGTGCAGCGCACTGCTGAAGGCATATTCCGCCATTCCACCCGAGGAAATGGAACGCACCAGGGCACGCTGGATACGCCTGGACACCGGGGGCTTGCTCAGCCCCGACCAGCGCCGTCTGCTGCGCGTGGCGGCCGTGGCAGCGGCAGTGATGGTGGCCTGGCTTGCCCTGGTCACCTGGGTGTTGCGGCGCAGGCTGCGCGAAAAGGTGGCAGCCCTCGACCATGCCCGCCGCAAGGCCGATGAACAGGCCACCCGCCTGTCCCTGGTGCTGGGGGCGACCAACGCGGGCATCTGGGACTATGAGCCGCAAACCGGGTCCATCTACTACAGCCCGGAATGGTACACCATGCTGGGGCGGCAGCCCGACGCCCCCCCCCACACCTACGAAGGGTGGGCCAGCCTGACGCACCCGGACGACCTTGCACGCGCGACCGCCGGGCTCGAGGCGTATATGGCATCCGGCAGCAGGGGCGACTACGAGTCGGAATTCCGCATGCGCCATGCCAACGGGGAATGGCGCTGGGTGCTGGGCAAGGGCCAGACCGTGGCATGGGACGACAGCGGCCGCCCAACGCGCGTCATCGGGCTGAACATGGACATCCACAACCTCAAGCAGCACCGTGAGGCCGCGCTGGAGAGCGAGCGGCGCTTCCGCACCATTTTCGAGAACGCCCCGTACTCCATCGTCATCAACCGCATGTCCGACGGGGCCTACCTTGACGTGAACCGGGCCTTTCTGGCTTCGCAGGGCGTGGACCGGGAAGAGGCGCGGCGCGGCGATCCCCTGCGCTTTTCGGGCGCGTCGCCCGAAGAGGCAACGGCCTTCCGCCGCGCGGTCCGCAACCAGGGCGGCCTGCACAACGTGGCAACCCGCATCCTGCGTGGCGACGGAACGTACGGACACATCATCTTCTCTTCGGTTCCGGTGTCCTTTGGCGGCGAAGAGGCCATCCTGTCCATCACCGTGGACGTGACCGAGATGAAGGCCGCGGAAGAAGCCCTGAAAACCAGCGAGGAGAAGTACCGCGCCATCTTCAGCAACGCCCCCATCGGCATCTTCCGCACCCGGTACGACGGCAGCCTGCTCGACGCCAACCCGGCCCTGGCGCGCATGCTGGGCTACGCCGCCCGCGAGGAACTGTTGGGCCTGAACGAAAACCGCGCGCTGGCCCTCCACCCCCACCCGGCACAGCGCCAGCGCCTGCTGGACATGCTGCGGGAAACCCCGCAGGGCGTGCGCATGGAATGTCAACTGCTGCGCCGCGACGGGTCGGCCTTCCACGCCATCATCAACGCCTCGCTCCAGTCCGATGCGGACGGCAACCCCGCCTTCCTCGACGGCACCATAGAGGACATCAGCATCCGCAAGCAGGCCGAAGAGCAGTTGCGCCAGTCGGAACAGAAGTTCTTCCAGTTGTTCCATCTCAGCCCCGATGCCATCGTGGTGGCCCGGCTGGCCGACGACACGGTGCGCGACGTGAACCAGGCGTTCATCCACATGTTCGGCTTCACCCGCGACGAGGTGCTGGCAACCCCCGCCAGCGAACTGGCCATCGTGCCCCCCGGCGCCACGCTGCGCGCCCCGTACGGACAGGCCCGGCGGGACGGCGCGGTGCGCAACCACGAGTTTTCCGCCCGACACAAGGATGGCACGCCCATGAACTGCCTGCTGTCGTGCGCGCTGTTGCCCATCGACGGCGAAGACCACGTGGTGGCCGTGCTGCGCGACATCACGCAGATCAAGAAGATGCAGGAAGTGATCATCCAGACCGAAAAGATGGTTTCGCTGGGGGGCATAGCGGCGGGCATCGCGCACGAAATCAACAACCCCCTCGGCATCGTGCTGCAGGCGGCGCAGAACATGGCGCAACGCACCCGGCCCGACTTCGCCAAGAACGTGGCCGTGGCGCAGGACATGGGCCTCGACATGGAACTGCTGGCCCGCTACATGCGCGAACGCAAGCTGGACGTGTTCCTGGCGGACATCCAGGCCGCCGCCCTGCGCGCCTCGGCCATCATCCGGCACATGCTCGAATTCAGTCGGCGCAGCGAATCCAAGCGCAAACTCTGCGATCTGCCGGGCGTGCTGCACCGCGCGCTGAGCCTGGCCCAGAGCGATTACGACCTCAAGAAAAGCTACGACTTCAAAAAGATAGATGTTTCGCTGCGCATGGACGACGAACTGCCGCCCATCAACTGCACGGAAACG
The DNA here is from genome assembly GCF_003402415.2 of Nitratidesulfovibrio sp. HK-II. Taxonomy (NCBI): domain Bacteria; kingdom Pseudomonadati; phylum Thermodesulfobacteriota; class Desulfovibrionia; order Desulfovibrionales; family Desulfovibrionaceae; genus Nitratidesulfovibrio; species Nitratidesulfovibrio sp. HK-II. The sequence continues at coordinate 407,961 of NZ_AP036014.1, read as the reverse complement.
GAAATCGAGCAGGTGGCCATCAACCTGCTGCGCAACGCGGCCCAGGCCATGGCCACGGCCGACCCGCCCGTGGAAGCCCCGCGCATCGACATCGAGGTCACCGCCCTGCCGGGGGGAGTGCGCATCGTCATTGCCGACAACGGCCCCGGCATGCCCCCGGAAATCCTGCACCGGGCCTTCGAGCCGTTCTTCACCACCAAGGCGCCAGGGGTCGGCACGGGCCTTGGCCTGTCGGTCTCGTATTTCATCGTCACCAAGGGGCACGGCGGCCGGATGGAGGTGGAATCGTCGCCGGGCCAGGGCACCCGCTTCATCATCGAACTGCCCGTGGACCCGCCCGCCGACAGCACGCCGGAGGTTTCGCCCTGATGCCCCCCTGCCACGCCCCGGCCCCCCGCCAAGTGCTCATCGTGGACGACGAGGAACCCATCCGCCGTCTGCTGGCGGCCTATTTCGAGGACCTCGACGGATTCCTGGTGCGCACGGCCGCGTCCGGGGAAGACGCGCTGGAGGCTTTGGCCGCCCGCCACGCGGACCTGTGCGTGGTGGACATGCGCCTGCCCGGCATCAATGGGGAACAGTTCATCCTCACGGCGACCGCCCGGGGGCTGTGCCGCCACTTCCTGGTGCACACCGGGTCCGTGGCGATGACGCCGGGCAAGGCCCTGCGCGCGGCCGGGGTGGGGCCGGAGGACGTGTTCGTGAAACCCCACGACGCCGCCCTGCTGCTGCGCCGCATCCACCGGGTGCTGGGCATGTGCGACGGCTCCGGCGGGCAGGGCGTGGCAGACGCGGAGGGCCCGGCCCCCGGAGAGCCGCCGACCCGCGAGAGGATACCCGAATGAGCGTGCTGGTCATTGATGATCAGGAGGGCCTGCGGCGTTCGCTGTGCGCGTACCTCGAGGACATGGACTACGAAACGCTCGAAGCCGCCGACGGCCGCCTGGGGCTGGAGGTGCTGGACACCCACCTGCCCGATGTGGAGGCGGTCATCGTGGACCTGAACATGCCGGTCATGGACGGGTACGCCTTTCTCGCCCATGCCAGCAAACGCGCCCCGGACCTGCCCACCATCGTCCTTTCCGGGGTGGGGGTGGTGGATGACGCCATCCGGGCCATGCGCGCCGGGGCGTGGGACTTCATCACCAAGCCCCTGCACGATTTCAACATCCTGCAACTGACCCTGGACAAGGTGCTGGAGCGGGCACGCCTGCTGCGCGAAAACCGCGCCTACCAGCAGCGGCTGGAATCCATGGTGCGCGAACGCACCGCCGAAATAGAGCGCACCCGCCGCCAGATCATCCAGCGGCTCAGCCGGGCCGCCGAATACAAGGACAACGAGACCGGCATGCATGTCATCCGGGTGGGCGAGATCAGCGCGCTGCTGGGCCGGGCGCTGGGTCTGCCGGAAGACCGCTGCGACATGCTGCGCCAGTGCGCGCCGCTGCACGACGTGGGCAAGATCGGCATCCCGGACAGCATCCTGCTGAAGCCCGGCGCGCTGGACAGCGGAGAATGGGAGCTGATGCGCCGCCACTGTTCCTTCGGATGCGAACTGCTGGGCCCGCTGGAACGGGGCGAGGCGCGCGCCTCGTGCACGTCGCACCGGGTGGCGCAGGAGGATGAGGGCAACCCCTTCCTGGCCCTGGCCCGCACCCTGGCCCTGCTGCACCACGAACGGTGGGACGGCACCGGCTATCCCTTCGGCCTGCCGGGTCCCGACGTGCCCCTGGAGGCGCGCATCGTGTCGCTGGTGGACGTATACGACGCATTGCGCAGCGAACGCCCCTACAAGCGCCCCTTTTCGCGCGAGGAATGCCGCGACGCCATCGCGGCCGGTTCCGGCACCCAATTCGACCCCGCCGTGGTGCGTGCCTTTCTGGACAATCTGGACGCCATCGAAGCCATCCGCGAACGTTGGGTGGGGTAAGAGCCCCGGTCACCATCCGCCATGCAGCCGCCATGCACCCGCCCGTCGGCGGCGTCTTGTAACGCGCTCGGCCTCGCCAATGCCCCACGGCTTGCCAGACGCGCCGCGCCGCGCTACAGCCACGCCCACGCCGCCGCAGGGCGCCTGGCCCATTCCGAACCTGCCGCGGCCATTCCCGCATACTGCAACCCGCACCGATCGCCAACGCCGCCACAGGACACCCATGACCGCCACGCCGCTCGCCGACCGCACCATCTACATCGCCGCCGCCGGGTTCACGGACGACCTCGTCCATGAACTCGAAGACCTGCAAGGCGCGCGGGTGCTGGATGTGCGCGGGCGGCTGGTCGTCGCGCAGGGGCCGCCCCGTCCGGCGGCCTGGGCCCAGAACGTGTGGCTGGAGCCCGTGTCCATGCCCGTGGCCTCCATCGGCGACGCGGCCCGCAAGCTGAAGGCCATCCAGCGCAACTGGCACCTGCACGCCACCGGCCACCACCGCCGGGCCGCGCTGGTCCAGGAGCAGCTGCCCCGGGTGGCCGCCCGCCCCGTGGCCTTTGGCGATGCGCCGCCCACGGCCCCGCTGGGCTCGTGGACATTGTGGGAGCCGGACCTTGTGCTGGCCTCCGCCCGGTGTTCCAGCCCCTTTCCCGACGGTGAACCCCGCTTTGAGGAAAACCGCACCGTGCCGCCCACCCGCGCCTACCTGAAGCTGTGGGAACTGTTCACCATCCTGGGAAAGCGGCCCGGCCCCGGCGAACTGTGCCTGGACCTGGGCAGCTGCCCCGGCGGCTGGACCTGGGTGCTGGCGGAACTGGGCGCGCGGGTGTTCAGCGTGGACAAGGCGGACATCGCCCCGCACATCGCCCGCCACCCCAACGTGAACTTCTGCACCGGCAGCGCCTTCGGGCTGGACCCGCGCCACGCCGGGGCCGTGGACTGGCTGTTCTCGGACGTGATCTGCTACCCCGACAGGCTGCTGGCCACCGTGGGCCGCTGGCTGGAACTGGGCCAGTGCCGCAACTTCGTGTGCACCCTGAAGTTCCAGGCGGAAACGGACCACGCCACGGCCCGCGCCTTCGCGGCGGTGCCAGGGTCGCGCCTGTTGCACCTTGCCCACAACAAGCACGAACTGACCTGGGTGCTGCTGCGCGACTGACCCCGCGCATGCGGCGCGCCCGCATGCCCGCCGGCTGTCCCAACCCTGCCCCCATGACATTTCGCCATCCGCACCACCGGGGCGGATGGCGCGCCGCGTATCCGTATCCCCCCGCCGCCCTCCCGCACTGCTCCCCCCGCCACCTCCACTCCGGGCCAGACGCCGCCCCCGAAAAATGAGTCCGGGGCGGAACCGTCTGCTGCGAAGGTTCCGCCCCGGACCGCGAGGGGGGATGGGCGTATGCTGCTGTCGTGGAACACGTGCGGCGGCTTTCCGCCGTGCCGGGGTTACCCGGCGAAATTCATGTGCCTGCCCCTTGAGGCTGTTCCCTCTGCCCCCTGCCTTTATTGCGCGGCGCGCCGCTCCAGCACCTGCTCGAACGCGGTCTCGATGCGCTCCAGCAATTCCTCCACCGGGCAGGGCTTGAGCAGGTAGTCGCTGGCCCCGGCGCGCATGGCGTCCAGGGCGATGTCGGTATAGGCGTGCCCGCTCAGGATGATCACCGCCGGGTCTTCGCCGCCGGACTTGCGGATTTCGCGCAGCACGTCGCGGCCGTCCATGTCGCCAAGCTGGATGTCCAGGATCACCACGTCCACGGCCTGGCGGGCCAGCCAATCCAGCGCCGCGCGGCCGCTGCCCACGCCGTCCATGGTCACGCCGCGCTTGCGCATGCGGCGCAGCAGCGCGTCGCGAAAGCCGTCCTCGTCGTCCACCAGCAGGATGCGGCAACGCTTCAGCAGTTCAGGGCAATCCATGCTCGTCTCCTCGTCCGTCAGCCATCGTGGCCGCCACGGTGGCCGGTCTGGCCAGGTCGCCGCGTCCGTCACGCACCCAGCGTTGCCACGGGCGGCTCCGCCAACTCGGGCAGGGTCACCACGTCGCCGGGCCGCACGTCCAGTTCATGCGGCACGCGGGCCACGCAGTCGCGCGCGGTGCATTCCACCACCCGCGCCTCGCCCACCGGGGCGCCGTCCGGCCTGCGGATGCGGCAGCGCATGCCCGGGCTTGCCCCGTGCTGCACCCCCAGCCCGAAGGTCACGTCCTTGCCGCCGCCGTCGGGCGCTGGCAGCAGCTTGTAGATTTCCGCGCTGCGTTCGGCCAGCAGCGCCCGGCTCCAGGCCCGGCCCAGCATGAAGTTGCCGAACCCGGCCAGCAGGGCGAACGGCAGCACCAGTACGGCCAGGCCGAAGGGATCTATGCCGAACCAACGGGTAAGCCGTTCCGGCGCGTTGGCCTTCATGGTGGCTTCGTCGGGCCAGACCTGCACCACGAAGATCAGTGTGGGGTTCTGTTTTTCGCCAAACTTGTCGCGCACGCGAATGACGTATTCGCCCGAGGCCGGGTTGGCCCCCACCTTGATGGCCCCGCGCCACATCTTGCCGCCCAGCCAGTAGCCGGAATAGATCTCATAGGGCACAAGGCGCACCTGCCTGTCATCGGTGCCGCCTTCGATCACCATGTCCTCTATGGTTTCGGTCTGTGGCGGCAGCGGCCCGCTTACCGGGTATTCGCCGCCGGGCAGGGCGCTGGTGCTGTTGAAGCCCTGCTGCATCCTGCCCGCCAGCCCGTCCACCAGGCTGAAGGCGCAGACCAGCAGCAGCAGCAACGCCACCTTTCCGGAACGCCGGTGCAGGCGCGCCAGATGCACCGATCTGGTCACGCCTGCCCCCGGGCGCGCAGCCAGCGCTTGCAGCACCAGCCAAGCACCAGCGAGGGCGCGAGCACCGCGAAGAACGTCTTGAAGAACACCGGGGTGAATTCGTCCGGCGCGAACGAGGCGCGGTACATGCCCGCGCACACCGCCGCGATGGCCAGCAGGTTCATGGTCAGCACCAGCAGCTTGTGGGCCACGGTGGTTGCGTAATCCATCTGGTCTTCCACGGTGTCGCTCCTTGTCTTGATGTCCGCCGGGCTTCTTCCGCCCGTTCCGGCCCGCCATCATCACTCCCCGTGCGGGGGGGATGGCGGGGCGGAAGGGGGGGAAGCGGCGGGGCTGTCGCCAGCCCCGCCGCCGTCTGGCTACTTCTTGAAGATGTCGGTCTTGGTGATGTTCATGAAGCGCAGGGACACGCCCTCGACCTTGTAGTACACGCGCACTTCGTCGCCGGCGTCCCAGGTGGAATCGGGCAGGGCGAAGTATTCGTCAGGCATCGAGATGGTGCACAGCATCTTCTGGCGACCGGAGTAGATGGTCACGGTCTTCTTGTCGCGGTCCACCATGGGGAACTTCTTCGCGGTTTCCGTGGCCTTGTCGTACACCAGCGGATGGTTGCGGTCGATGTTCTCCTGCAGGTCCACCATCTTGAAGGCAATGTCTTCAAACGCCTGGGTCTTGGTGTTGAAGATGCGGATGATGTTGGCCTTGGTGTCCAGCTTCATGCGCTGGCCAGCCCTGGGCTCCGGCCCCATTTCGGCGGGGTCGGTGGGCAGCTTGTAGGTGTGCGGGGGCAGAATGGAGTAGTCCGGGTTCAGCGGCTCCATGGCCTTGTCCTGGATCAGGGTGACGGTTTTCGCGTTCTTGTCGTATGCGATCACCCGGCCCTGGTCCACCTTGCCGTATTCGCCGCAGCCCACGAGGCCGAGGGGCAGCGCCACCACGAGCAGCATCAGCAGAAAGCGTCTCATATGTTTTCTCCTTCTCTCGTGCGATACGGCTAGGCGGCCTTCTTGCGGGCCAGTTCAACCTTCACACCCTGCACCATGCGCACGAAGATGTAGAGCGACATGCAGGTCACGAGACCCAGCACCAGCACGGTGGCGCCAGCGTCGAGCACGCTCTTGAACTGCGGCAGCCAGGGCTGCACGAGCTTCATGAGGATGGAGATGGCGCAGCCGACCACGGCGAGGCCGAAGGCGATGCGGATGCCGTAGCCCTTGATGTACTTGGTCGCCACCGCGCCCACCTGCGCGCCGACGGAAGCGCCCACCAGCATGATCATGGCGGCGACGAGTTCGGTGCGGCCCTTGTAGGTGTAGGTGGCGGCGCCGTAGAGGCCGGAGATCATGACTTCGAAAAGGTCGGTGCCGACGGCCACGTGGGTCGGGCAGCCGATGAGGTAGATGAGGGCGGGCATGCGGATGAGACCGCCGCCGATGCCCAGGATGCCGGCCAGCCAGCCGGTGGCGAAGCTGACGATGATGGGCAGCCAGGCGGAGCAGTAGATGCCGGCTTCCTTCAGGTGCACCATGGGGGGAATCTTGATCTTGTGCAGGGTCTTGTGCCACTCGACGCCGGTGGTGCCGGCGGCCAGCGTTTCACCCTTTGCGGCGGCCTGGCGTTCCTTTTCACGGCGCTTGGCCACGTCGTGGAAGACCATCCACGCGATCATGGTCAGCAGGGCGATGTAGATCCAGCGCACGACCTTTTCGACGTTGCCCACGCGCTCAAGCCACATGACCATCTGTGCGCCCACTTCAAAGCCCACGACGGTGCCCACCAGCATGATCATCCCCAGCTTGTAGTCCACGTTGCCGAACTTGCCGTGGCGCATGGTGGAGATGAGCGACTTGCCCGCCATGTGGGCGATGTCCGTCCCGATGGCGAAGGCCATGGGAAAGCCGAGAATGTTCAGGCCGGGGGTGACCATCCACGCGCCGCCCATGCCGAAGAAGCCGCCGATGATGCCGACGCCCACGCCGAGAATGATCAGGCCGGGCCAGAAGATCTTAACGCCCGCGATGGGCATGAGGATATAGAGCCATTCCATCGTTGTTCTCCTTTGGTACGGGCGCGGCCTAGTGCTCGGCCAGTTCGCGGGACTTCAGGTCGATGCCGATCCAGTTCATCACGATGTCGGCGATGACGCCGAAGATCACGCCCACCAGCGGGATAAGAATGATGGTGAGGGTGGTGAACTGCACGTGGCTTTCGTTGTACAGGTTGGCCCACCAGGCCATGATGCCGTCCAGCTTGCGGGTGTCGGCCACGATGACCACGGGTGCGCCACCGCCGCCAGCGGCCAGCGCCAGGCCGGGAATGGCCAGCACGAACGTCAGCAGCGACATGAACAGCGTCTTGATCCTTCTCATGTGCATCCTCCAGGTTGCGGGCAGCCCCTGCCGCCCTTTTCGGCTTCCGCCTCCGGCCCGTCCTCGCCTTTCGCGATCCCGTCCGGCGGTGGAGCCCGCCTTTCCGTCCACCCGCACCCCCCCTTGGAGTGCGGTTTTGGTCCTGTCCGTTGCGCGGTAGCCGCCGCGCGAAAAGGACATAGCAACCCGCGTGCCATTATTTTCAATTGTCTTATTTTAATTAACTAAATGACATTCGCGCAAGTCGCGCTTGCATGATTGCGCAAAGCATTGTACCTAATTTCTCAAGCGATGCCGCAACGGGGCGCCTCCGCTTTCAGCCGCACCCGCCGTTGGCGACGACAGGTTGCGAAAGGCAGAGGAAGCGCCCATAAGCAATACCGTACCCCCTCGCACCAACGAGGCGCGGCGTGCGTCGGCGCACCCGCCACCGCAATTTCCGCACGGCCCGGCCCCCGGCGAGGCGGGCGGAAGCAGCCACGCGATTGCGGTGCGCCCGCCCGGCGGCCCGCCTTTCACCCCGGACACCCGTCCGCCACCACCCACACAGGGAGATGGCATGCGCTACTACAGGCCACCGCTGTTCGGCACCCTCTTTCGGCTGGAAGGCAACTTCGCGGAATGGAGCATCGCCAAGCGATTGCTCTTCGCCGCGCTGCCCGCGTTCATGCTGCTGCTGGTCATCAGCGGGGTCATCGCTCACCGCATTTCCCAGAACTTCCTGCACGACGCGCTGGGGCGCAGTTCGCTGCTGGCCACGCTGGCGCAGGCCCACGAGATGGAGCAGGTGCTGCAGCAGGCCCGACGCGAGTTGCTGTACCTCGCCCGCACCGACATTTCCGCCGCGTCCCTGGCCCACCACCTGCGCACCCGCGCCGAGACCATGGGCACCCTGTACCGCGAGATCGCCTACCAGGGGTCCACGCCGGACAACCGCATGGTGCTGCTGAACACCGGCCGCGATGTGTGGATGGTGCCGCTGGAACAGGCCCTGGCCACCCGTTTCGGCCCGCTGACCCGCCAGAACGCGCAAGAGCCGAAATCCGGCTTCGTGCGCATTTCCGCGCCCACGGAAGTGGTCTACCCTTCCGTGCCCACGGCGGGCACGGTGCAAGGGCTGTCCATGCACGTGCTGCGGCTGACCACCCCGGTACTGGACGCCGCGGGCAACCAGACCGGGCTGCTCACCCTTTCGGTGGACATGCTGGCCCTGCGCAACGTGCTCTCGGTGTATGCGTCGCGCAGGTCGCCGCTGTACATCTTTCCGGAAGAGACGGAAAAGCACCGCAGCTTCTTCTTCGACGCGCACGGGTGGATCCTGTTCCAGTCGGAATCGCCGGAACATCCCAACCTGGAACTTTCCACCGACACGGTGCGCTCGGGCATGCGCGGCGACTTCGGCCGCCCCGGCTTCGAGGCGGCCTTCCGCCCCAATCCGGAGCAGGAACGCTACTGGGGCATGGTCACCGAGGTGCAGTCCGGCAATTCCGGCCAGAGCCGCCTGGGCACCATGCTGGAAGACCCCTCGCCCATGAACCGGGCCTTCTACATCAGCTACGCGCCAGTCACCTTCAGCGAAGGGCCGGGCGCCAGCACCGTGGTGGTGGGGGGCATCGCCTATACGGACACCAGCTTCCTGGCCATGGCCGCGTCGTACAAGCTGTATGGCGCGCTGTTCGTGTTCGGGCTGTGCGCCAGCGCCGTTTCGGCGTTCATCCTGGGCATGCTGGGGCGCGGCATCGCGGGGCCCCTGCACCACATCGCCGAGGAAGCCAGCGGCAAGCTGGAGGCGGGCGACATGACCCCCATCGAACTCGGGCGGGTGCACCCCGAGGCCGAGGCCCTGCGCCAGACCACCAATGACCTGCTCGCGGCGTTGCGCGTGCGCAACGAAGACCTGCGCCAGCGCGAGGAGCACTTCCAGACCGCCCGGCGACGGCAACGGGTCTGCCTGGATACGGAAATCGCGCAACAGCAGCCGCAGAGCCAGCTTTCGCCGCAGGACACCATGCCCGGCATCGTGGGCACCAGCGAGGCCGTGCGGGGCTTGCGCGGCCTGATACGCAAGGCATCCGGCGTGGAAGCGGACGTGCTGATCATCGGCGAGACGGGCACCGGCAAGGAACTGGCGGCAGAGGCCATCCACATGACCAGCGACCGCGCGGGCGGGCCGTTCATCTCCATCAATTGCGGGGCGCTGGATGAAAACCTGCTGCTGGACGCCCTGTTCGGGCACGTGAAGGGGGCCTTTTCCGAGGCGCGGGGCGAACGCAAGGGCGCGTTCGTGGCGGCCGACGGCGGCACGCTGCACCTCGACGAGATAGGCAACGCCTCGCCCAAGGTGCAGCAGGCGCTGCTGCGCGCCCTTTCCGTGCGGCGCATCCGGCCCCTGGGCAGCGATGACGAAATCCCCTTCGACGCGCGCATCATCGCGGCCACCAACGTGGACCTGAAGGACTGCGCGCGTCAGGGCACCTTCCGGGAAGACCTGTACTACCGGCTGGCGGTGATCACCATCAACACCCCCCCCTTGCGTGATCGGCGCGAGGACATCCCCGCCCTGGCCGACTACTTCCTGAAGCAGGCCGCGCAAACCCTGAAGCGTCCGGCCATGGGCCTTTCGCGCGGGGCGCTGGAAAAGCTGCTGGCCTACGACTGGCCCGGCAACGTGCGCGAGGTGAAGAACTGCATCACCCGCGCCGTGGCCTTCGCCGAAGGCGACACCCTGTACGCCGAGGATCTGCGCTTTGGCGCGGAACTGGATCCCACCTTGTCCCACGGCGCGTTGCTGCCGCCTTCCCCGGCCATGCAGCCCGGCATGGGCCAGCCCACCGCACCCGCCGGGGGGCAGGGCTACGGGCCGTCGGCCCCGCCTCCTCCTGCCCCGGTTGACGGCGCATCGCATGGCGCGCCCGGCGGCACCGTGTACGACCCTGTGACAGGGCGCATCGTGTCCGCCGCCTCCGGCGCGGGCGGCCCGGACTGGGCTGATGTTTCCGGCGCGCCGGGCGCCAACGGCCGCAATGCCCGGCCGGGCGCGGAGGCCATGCCGCCCCTGTCCGCGCTGAACCCGCGCCAGCGCGCCGCATGGGAATTCATCAGCCGCAACGGCGGCATCACCCGCACCCAGTACCAGGACATCGTGGGCAACGAGATACCCATCCGCACGGCGCAGTACGACCTGCAGGACATGGTGCGCAAGGGTTTCATCCGCAAGGTGGGCAAGGGGCCCGCCACCAGGTATGTGCTGACCGACGGCGCCGCCCAGGCCCCGTCACGGAGGTAACGCCATGCTGGCCGCGCCGCCCCCCGCATCGCTGCTGGAGCGCCTGCGCTCGCTCTTTGGCGGGGGCCGACGCGCCGTGGATGCCGAATCGCGCGAACGGGTCATGCGCGTGTTTCGCTCTCGCTACGCGCATTTCAAGGACCTGCTGGACTCCAACGCCGAACTGGCGCGCATCCTTGCAGACATCGACGAAAAAATCGCGGGGTGCACCATCTTCGGGGCCACCTGGCTACGCTCGCAAGCTACGCGCTCAGTGTTCCACGCCATGCGCATGGTCACCGGCCTCAACGCCATATCCAACGATGCGTACCCGACGCTGCCCGCCATCGTGGAACGCATCAACGGCGAAATCACCGAACTGCTCGAAAGCCGCCCCCAAGCCACGGTGGAGAATTACGCCCTGCCCTTCACCGACATCAACGGGGACATGGTGGACTGGGTGGGCGGCAAGTGCGCCAACCTGGGGGAACTGACCTCGCGCGTGGGCGCGCCCGTTCCCCGCGGCTTCGCCATAACCACCCGCGCCTACTACGCCTTCATGGAGCACGGCGGGCTCATGGGCGAAATACGCAAACGCTTGCGCGAAGTGGACCCGCAAGACCCGGAAAGCGTGCTGGACGTGGCCGAGGACATACAGGACCTGTTCGCCGCCGCCAGCGTGCCGCCAGACCTGGCGGACGCCCTGCGCGCGGCCTGCGACGAGGCCTTCGGCCCTGCAGGCGCGAACGGCAAGCACGCGGAAGGGATGGGCCACAACCTGCGGCTGGCCGTGCGCTCCAGCGCCCTCAGCGAGGACAGTCACGTATCCTTCGCCGGGCAGTACCTTTCGGTGCTTAACGTTGGCCGCGACAACGTGGTGGACGCGTGGAAGCGGGTGGTGGCCAGCCTGTTCATGCCCCAGGCCATCGTGTACCGGCTGCACCAGGGCATCACGCTTGATGCCAGCGCCATGGCCGTGGCCTGCATGGAAATGGTGGACTCGGTGGCCGCCGGGGTGCTGTTCACCCGCCACCCGGTGGACCTGCTGTCCGATTCACTGGTCATCAACGCCGCCTGGGGGCTGGGCGCGGCCGTGGTGGACGGGGAAATGGAGCCGGACACGTGGCTGTTCAGCCGCGAGAACGAGCCCCGCCCGTTATCGCGCAATGTCGTCTGCAAGGCACACCGGCTGTTGCCCGGCGACGACGGCCGCCTGCGTGAGGAAGACGTGCCCGAGGCCCAGCGCGACGCCCCCTGCCTGACCGATGTCCAGGCCGCCGCACTGGCGCGCATCGGCATGCAGGTGGAAGCGCACTACGGCGTGCCGCAGGACGTGGAATGGGCGCTGGACACAGACGGACGGCTGCTGCTGCTGCAGGCCCGGCCGCTGACCACCACCCCGCGCGGCGACGCGCGCACCACCCCGCTGATCGAAGGATACCCGCTGCTGCTGCATGGCGGCGAACCCGCCTGTCCCGGCGTGGGCTGCGGGCCGGTGCTGCAACCGAAGGACGCCGAAGAACTGGCCCAGTTCCCCGAAGGGGGCGTGCTGGTGGCTACGCATTCCTCGCCGTCCTACGTGCTGGTCATGCAGCGCGCCCAGGCCATCGTGGCCGAGGCGGGCAGCATCACCGGGCACATGGCCTCGCTGGCGCGGGAATTCGGGGTGCCCACCATCGTCAATGCTCCGGGGGCCATGGCCGCGCTGTCCGTGGGCCAACAGGTGACCGTGGACGCCTTTTCCTGTCGGGTCTACGCGGGACGGGTGGAGGAGTTGCTGCCCCTGCGCGAGGAGCGCGCCGTGTGCCTGCGCGACACGCCCATTCACAACCTGCTCAAGCAGGTGGCCGCCCGCATATCACCGCTGAACCTGCACGACCCCAAGGCCGCGGACTTCGCGCCTAAATCCTGCCGCACCATCCACGACGTGATGCGCTTCGTGCACGAACTGTCCTATGCCCACATGTTCCGGCTGTCGGACACGGTATCCGACGCCGGGGCCGTTGCCGTGGAAATGAAGGCCCCGGTGCCGCTGGATCTGCACGTCATCGACCTTGGCGGCGGCCTCGTGGATGTTGACGGCCCCTATGTGTGGCCGGAACAGGCGTCTTCCGCGCCGTTCAAGGCCCTGCTGGAAGGCATGCTGGACCCGGCGGTGCACCAGCGCGGCCCGCGCCCGGTGGACATGAGCGGTTTTCTGTCCGTCATGAGCCGCCACCTGATCGAGCCGCCCACCATGCACGGCCAGCGCTTCGGAGACCGCAGCTACGCCCTGGTCTCTGACAAGTACCTGAATTTCAGCTCGCGCGTGGGCTACCACTACGGGGTGCTGGATGCCTACTGCGGCCAGACCATGAACAAGAACTACATTACCTTCCAATTCAAGGGCGGGGCGGCGGACGAAACGCGCAAGAACCGTCGGGTACGCTGCATCGGCATCATTCTGGAGGCCCTGGGCTTTCACGTGGAGGTTCGCGGCGACATGGTCACCGCCCGTTTCCAGAAATTCGCGGCCGCGCAGATCGCCGAGCGGCTTGTGCAACTGGGGCGGCTGCTCATCGTCACCCGGCAGTTGGACATGCTGATGGTGGACGAGGCGGCGGTGCAGCGCTTCGCGGACAATTTCCTGCACGGCCGCTACCACTAGCGCGCCCGGATCGCGCATGCTTTTGCGCGATCACGCGAGACGCGACAGCGGACTTCTTTCTTGCGCGAATGACTTGCACAAAACAATAAACTCCTGACGTTCCTTTGGAACATCAGGAGTTTATTGTTTGCGCCATGCACATGACTGAAAGAAATGCGCGCCGGGGCTATTCCCCGGCTGCGCAGGCGGACAATCCGGACCGGATACGCTGGATGAGCCCGGTTGTGGAAAAACCGGGCAACAGCGGCAGACTGAGCACCCGCCCACCACGGGCCTGCACGATGTCGCGCCCCACGATGCGGTCCACGGACCAGTCGCCGCCCTTCACCAGCACGTCGGGCTGGATTTCCGCGATAAGCGCGTGGGGGGTATCCTCGTCGAACTCCACCACATAGTCCACGGAGGCAAGGTGCGCCAACACGTAGGCCCGCACCGCGAAGGGATTTACGGGCCGGTCCGCGCCCTTGCCCTGACGGCGCACCGAGGCGTCGGAGTTCAGGCCCAGCACCAGCAGGTCGCCCTCGGCGCGGGCACGGGCCAGCAGGTCCACGTGGCCGGGGTGCAGGATATCGTAACAGCCGTTGGTGAACACCACCCGCTGCCCGGCGGCGCGGCGGGACGCCAGCAGGCCGGGCAACGCGGGCCGGTCCACCACGGCGGGATGGGGCAGGTCAGTATGGGGCGCGTCCATGGATGACTCCGGTTGACCGCCGGGCGTGTGGCGAACAGGCCTGGCGGACATTGGACATTTGTTGAACATTGGACCGGTGCGGAAACAAGGCAGAACGAACTAGCCCCACCTCCCAAATACACGCCAATGTGGCGCCACGGGCGCGGCCCGGCAGGCTGCGAACGCCATGCTATCCTTTCATGCGCAGCGCGGCGCAATCGCCAAACAGCACCAGTTCCGCCCAATCGTAGGCAAAGTCCAGCCGGGCTTCCTCGTCGTCCAGCACACGCTGCTGGCGGGCCGCGTCGATATCAAGCCGCTCGAACAGCCTCACGCCCCGGATGAAATCGGCAAAGCGGTCCACCTGATAGCACGCCAGCAGCACCATGGTGGCCTGCTTGGGGCTGATGCTCGCGCCCTGGCGCTTGCAGCGCGCCATGAGCCGCATGTAGCGGTCGTTGGAGGCGTTGTACGGCTCCAGCCCCTGGTCGGCCAGCCATGTGGCGCTGGACCATTCGCCGGATTCGTCGAAGCCACGGCAGTGCTCCTCGCGCACCACGAAGAACTGTTCCACCACGTTGCCCTGCTCGTCTTCCTTGGTGGCGCGGCCCAGCGGGTAGGTGCGGCACGCGCCGGAACGGTCGGGGTACACGGTGCAGCCCTTGTCGCTGACGAACGGGCACAGCTTCAGCGGGTGGTCGCTCATGCGCAGGAACAGGGCGGGAAAGCCGGTGTCCGGGTACTGGCCCACACGGGCATGGGCATTGATGAATTCCTCGCTGCCCATGCCTAGGTTGCGGCGCAGCCGCAACACGTCGTAGGGCGTGAGCGGCATGTTCAGGTCGGAACAGCAGGCATTGAAACAGCGCACGCCGGGGTGACAGGCGAACCGGAACATCTGGCCCGCATGCAGTTCCGGCAGGCTTTCCAGAAAATTCTGCGTTTCGTCGCCCTGCGCAGCGTTACCGCCACACCCGCTACAGTCGTTCATCTCGCCGGTCATCGTCGCCTCGCTTGGGCAGTGCGTCGGATGTCCGGCGCGGTCATTCAAAACTCACAAAATGATGTCTGGCTCCAAAAGCATCAACACCTTTTGACTTCTTGCAGGATACCCGACCCGCCCTCCCACAGCCTGCCCGAGGGCGGCGCGCGCCACGCGAAAGGCGGACGCGGTGTTCGGGGCAAGGCGCGTGGATAAACGCCGACGCAGGCGCAGCAGCGCTACGTCAAGGAAGGGGTTTGTCCGCGCAACGCAGCACCGGGCGACGCGCCCCGCCTTGCAGCGGCGTGCGTCGCCCGAGGGTAGGCTAGAAGTTGAGTCGGTCGCGGACACCACCCATGATCCTCGACGCCTCGGCGCGGGCGCGGGCGTCCCCGGCATCCAGGATGTCCTGAATGCCCTTGGGGTTAGCCAGCAGCGCGGCGCGGCGTTCGTGCAGCGGACCAAGGAACGCCCCCAGGTTTTCAAGGAAGATCTTCTTGCAATCCACGCAGCCCAGCGAGGCAGTGGTGCACCCCTTGCGGATCTCGGCCTGCTGGTCCGGCGTGGCCATCAGTTCGTGGTAGGGGAACAGGTTGCACACGTCGGGGTTGCCGGGGTCGCTCTTGCGCAGGCGGTTGGTGTCGGTGAACATGCCGCGCACCTTGGGGGTGATTTCCTCCATGGTGTCGCGCAGGTAGATGGAGTTGCCGTAGCTCTTGGACATCTTGCGACCGTCCAGGCCGAGACACTTGGCCGCCGGGGTCAGGCGCGCTTCCGGCTCGGGGAAGTATTCGCCGTACAGGAAGTTGAAACGGCGCGCGATCTCGCGGGTCAGCTCCAGGTGGGGCAGCTGGTCCTGGCCAACGGGCACCCACTTGGGGTGGTAGATCAGGATGTCGGAGGCCATCAGCACCGGGTAGCCGAGGAACCCGTAGTTGCCGAGGTCCTTGTTGACCACTTCCTGTTTCTGTTCCTTGTAGGTGGGGTTGCGTTCCAGCCAGCTCACCGGGGTGATCATGGACAGGATGAGATGCAGCTCCGCGTGTTCCTTGATGTGGGACTGCTGGAACATCACGCACTTTTCCGGGTCCAGCCCGGCGGCCACCCAGTCGGTGACCAGTTCGGGCACGAACTCGCGGATGCGTGAAGGATCGGCGTAGTCGCTGGTCAGGGCGTGCCAGTCGGCCACGAAGAAGAACGCCTCCATTTCATGCTGCATCTCGACCCAGTTCTTCAGCACGCCGAAGTAGTGGCCAAGGTGCAGCGGCCCGGTGGGCCGCATGCCGGAAACGGTGCGCTTGTCGGGAGTGGTCATGGTCTATCGCTCCTCCGGGAGGGAATGGAATATCGAAATATGGGGTGAACGGGCGGCGTGGCGCGCCCGCCAACCGTCGGAAACAGCGCCGCCCGGCCATGCGCGGGCAGCGGCGGGGCGGCGGCGGTTCAGGACGGCGGAAAGGCTAATCCAATCCCACCAGCCACAGGGCGAACGCCTGCGAATGCTGCACCAGCGGGGACAATACGGGAAACAGCACCCCGGTCGCCAACAGCACCACCAGCAGGAGCAGCCCGTAGCGTTCCATCTTCTGATAGTGCCAGCTTATGGAGCGCGGCAGGACACCCGCCAGGATGCTGCCGCCGTCCAAAGGCGGAATGGGGATAAGGTTGAACCATGCCAGCATGAAGTTCACCTTGATGCCGATGAAGAACATGTACAGGAAAAAGTCGTACGCGCCGTGGCCGCCCCACTGTTCCACGGGCAGCGCGAGCGTGAGCAGGCGCAGGCATGCCGCAAAGCCAAGGGCCACCAGCATGTTGGTCAGCGGACCGGCCACCGAGACCAGCGCCATGTCCCGCCGGATGGACTTGAAGTACCGGGGATTCACGGGCACGGGCTTGGCCCAGCCGAGGATGAAGGGACTGGTGAGGGCGGTGAACACGAACAGCAGCGAGCCCATCACGTCCAGATGCGGCAGGGGGTTCAGGGTCAGCCTGCCCAGCATCTTGGCGGTGGGGTCGCCGCGCTTCCACGCGGCCCAGCCGTGCGCCACCTCGTGGCAGACCATGCCGAGCAGCATGGGCACGAAGGCGGCGGCCAACAGCTTTATTTTCGCGGCGATGTCGGTTTCAAACATGACCCCTGCGGCTACCACGAAGGCGGGGGCAGGGCAAGGGGCGCTCGGCCGGGCAAGCCGTGCGGCGGGCGATACGGGCAAGGGTGTGGCGAGGCGAGCCACCGGAGAGGCGAAAGACCGCCGCACCGGCGGGCCGCCAGGGCGGACCTCCACCGCCGGGCTTACGGCCGTTCCCCGCGAATGGGGGGCTACCCGGCGGCCTGGCGCCCCAGCGCGCGCTCGATGGCGCAGACCAGGTCTTCCATCTCGCACGGCTTCAGCAGGTACCCGGCCGCGCCAAGGCGCATGCCCTCGCGGGCTTCTTCCGCGCCGCCGTGGCCGGTCAGCATGATCACGGCCATTTCCGGGGCCATGCGCCGCACCACGCGCAACAGTTCGAAGCCGTCCATGTCGTCCATCTTCAGGTCGAACACCGCCGCGTCATAGGTGGCCCCGCGCAGGGTGCGCAGCGCTTCGCCGCCGCTGCCCGCCGTGTCCACCACGTAGCCGCGCCGGGCAAGGCGCTTCTGCATCACCCGGATGAACCCCGCCTCGTCGTCCACCAGCAGCAGGCGGACGGGCGGGGGGCCGCCATCCGGCCCGTTGCCCGCACCTCCGCCAGACGGCGGACCTGACGGGGAACCGGGCGGCACAGAGGTCGAGTGCGCATCGCTCATGCCGTATCCTCCCTGCCCCCGTCGCCGGGGGGATTGGCGCTGGAACCGTTGCCCCCCGCCAGCATGCCGGGGGTCTTGGCCGGTTCGGCGGCGCGGGGCTGCATGGCGCGCGGCGCGGGGCATGAGGCCATGCCCGTTGCCCCGCCCGCCAGCCTGCCGGAGTGCTGCGCCGCATGGGCCGCGTGTACCGCCGGGTCGAACGGCGGCAGCAGCACCTGAAAGGTGGTGCCCACCCCCACGATGCTGCTCACCTTTATCTCGCCGCCCATCTTGTTGATGATGCCGTAGCAGATGGACAGCCCGAGCCCCGTCCCCTTGCCCACCGGCTTGGTGGTGAAGAACGGATCATAGATGCGCTGCAGGATGGCTTCCGGCATGCCGGGGCCGGTGTCCGCCACGTTCACGGCCACCATGCCGTTGTCGCTCATCAGGGTGGCCACCTTCAGGGTGCCGCCCGAGCCTTCCATGGCGTCGAAGGCGTTGTTGAACAGATTCAGGAACACCTGCTGCAATTCGGAAGGCGAGGCCGCCACCGGGGGCAGCCCCTCGGCCAGGGCCGTCACCACGTGCACGCTCACGGTGCGCGCCTTCTGGCCGGAAAGCTCCACCATTTCCATGACCAGCGCGTTGATGTCCACCGCGTGCACCTCGCGGTCGGAACGGCGGGCGAAGCTGAGCAACTTGTGGGTGATGTCGCGGCAGCGCACGCCCTGGGTGCGGATTTGCCGGGCGCTGTCGCCTATCTCGCGCACGGCGTCCTGTTCCTGCAACTCGCCCAGCACGTCCTCTATCCAGCCCGCCTCTTCCATCATGATGGCCACGGGGTTGTTGATCTCGTGGGCGATGCCCGCCGCCATCTCGCCAAGGGCGGACAGTTTGCCCGCCTCCACCACCTGCGCGTTGAGGGCGGCCATTTCACGCTCCAGCCCGTCGATGCGTTCGATGATGCGCTGCGCCAGAAACATGCCCAGCACCAGCACGGCGATGGAGGCCAGCCCCAGCACCAGGAACAGGGTGCGCTGCGCGGCGTGCAGCCCTTGCAGCGCCTCTCGCGTGGACTGCTGGAACACCAGCACCCAGTCGCCGCCCTTCAGGCGCGACATGGCGTAGATCATTTCGCCTTCCTCGAAGGCGCGCTCCTGCTCCATGCCGCCGATGCCGCCGCCAAACACCCGCCGGGCGTATTCCGCGAGCAGGGTGCCGTCGCCCGCGGAATGGCGGCCGCCCGAGGTCTGGAATTCACCGCCGCGATTGATGATGCAGGCCTGCCCGGTGGCCCCCACGCGAATGTCCTCGACCAGCGAAACGAAGCTGGCGAAATCGATGGTGGAGCGCAGTATCCACGCCTTGCCGTCCACGAGCAGCTTCACGGCCACGATGAAGTGGGGCGACTTGCGCACGCCCAGAAACACGTCGCTGATGAACACGTCGCGCGCGCCGGCCTGCAGGAACCAGTTTTCGTGGGAATAGTCCGTGCCCTCAAGGCGATGGGGACCGGCATACACCCGCTGGATGCCCGCATCGTCCACCATGCCGAGGTCCACGTACACCCCGCCGTAGGCGTTGCGCAGCGCGGCCAGCTTGCGGTTCAGGGTGTCCGCGTCCAGCAGCCCCGCGCCCTGGGCTTCGGCCAGCATCTGCACGCTGGCCAGCCGCTCGTGCAGAAAGTCGTCGATCTTCTGGCTGTGCCGGTCGGCTATCTCGCGCACCTGGCCAAAGACCATCTCGCGGAACGATACCCCCAGGTGCAGGTTCATGACCCCCAGTATCAGCACCAGCGGCAACACCGACGCCACCAGGATGCCCATGTAGATGAGCCGGTTCAGCGCGACGCGGCGGCCGACGGGGAACAGGGAATCTTGCATGCGGACCTCGTTGTTGGCGCTGCCCCCCACCGGGCGACGGCGCAAGGCGCGGGCGGCGCGATGCCCTCCATCGGAAGACATGCAAAAACGGGGGGCGAGCCACGCCGACCGGCGCGGGCAGGCGCACGCGGCACGCAAACCGCGTGACGGCCGGGCGGCGCAAGGCTATCGCGCAATATCGCGCAAGCCACGGCCCGCCCCCACCAGACAAAAGCAAGGGGCATGCCATCTGCGCGAAGAACGCAGTTGCACGGGCAACGCCACGCCCCCGACGCGGGCCGGGCCGGACGGGGCGTGAAAGGTGGGAACGGAACGCGGCTAGACGCGCTTTGCGATGGCCAGGGCGACCTTGGACTTGAGCTCCGCGAGGTCCACGGACTTGACCACGTAGAAGTCTGCCACCACGGACTTCAGGTCGTGCTGGAAGGAATCGTAGGCGGTGGAGAGGATGACCGGCAACTTGGGGTCGCCCCGGCGGATTTCCTGCAGCAGGTCGAGCCCGGAGAGGTCCGGCCCCAGCTTGATGTCCAGGACGACGACCAGGGGCTTTTCGCGCGCCACCACGTCGAGAATGGGTTCGCGCCCGTCGGACACGGCCACTGTGTAGCCTTCGGCCTCCAGTTCTTCCTGGTACAGCATGCGGATGTGCTTTTCATCGTCCACCACAAGAATCTTCTTGGCCGACATGGTTCACCTCCGAAGGCTGGTGCGCTGGGGGACGGAAGGCTGCGGGGCCCGGCCAAAACGCGACATGGCCTTGGGGGCACAGCGCGTGCTGGCGGCGGGGCATCCCCGGACCTTCGTCAACAATAGTACACGCGCGCGATGAAGACAAGCAATCCGCCCAGGCAGCGCGGCATCTTCACATCAGGACGGGGGGAAGGGACGGGCTGCGCCCCCGCCGGGCCGCCAGCCCGCGCCGCGCCTTGCCATCGGGACGCAAACGGGTATGGTGCCCTTCCGGTACGCGGCCCGGGCGCCGCCGTGGAAAACGTTGCGGCCGCGCCCCTCCCACGAACCTTCACCAAGAGACGGAACATGGAACACACCCCGGAAACCGCCCCCCGCGAACGCCGCGCGTTCGCCCCGCGCACCATCACGGTGCGCCTGCAACCCAAGGAACAGCTGCTGACCATGCCGCGCGAGAAGACCGTGCTGCAGGTGCTGCGCAAGCTGGGCATCCGCCCTACCACGGCCATCGTGGTGCGCGACGGCGGCCTGCTGACCCCCGACCGCGAAGTGCTGCCCGATGATGAGCTTCTGATCCGCATTGTCACTTCCAGCGGGTAAGGGCTGTCCCCAAATCGTCCTTTCGCCCGTTGGCTTCGTCAAACGCCGCCTGTCATAGCTCTGCTGTCCTTATCCGTAAGGTTCGCAAGCTCACCTAACGGCTAAGACTCGGTCGAATACGACAAGAGCGCGATGCGGTCGCCATCCGTAATGCTCGAAAACTCGCATAACGGCTGCCGCATACTCCCTCATGGCAGGCTTGTTTTCCTCGCCAACGAACGAAAATCCTGATTTGGCAACAGCCCTTCCGCACGCGGCGCGCCTTCGCTTCCGATAGACTGGAACCGTCTTTACTTCTCAGGCTGTGGCCGGCGCCCTTCAGAACGGGCACCGCACGCACCGCAACCCCAAAGGATCACACACCATGAAATGCAAACGCTGCAAGGAGACGGCCGTCGTCGCCCTGCCCAGCCACCATACCGGTTTCTGCGCCGAATGCTTCCTGCTGTTCTTCACCCGGCAGGTGGAGCGCGGCATCAAGGAACGCAAGCTGTTCACTCATGACGACCGCATCCTGGTCGCCCTTTCCGGCGGCAAGGATTCGCTGGGCCTGATGCTGGAACTTTCGCGGCTGGGTTACGACGTCACCGGCCTGCACATCGACCTGGCCATTCCCGGTTCCTCGCCCGTCGCGCGCGGGGTGGTGGAACGCTTCTGCGAAAAGCACGGCCTGAACCTGATCGTGAAGGAAATGGGGGCCGAAGGGCTGGCCATTCCCGATGTGAAGGCCCGGCTGAACCGGCCGGTGTGTTCGGCCTGCGGCAAGATCAAACGCTATTTCTTCAACAAGACCGCGCTGGACGAAAACTTTACCGTGCTGGCCACCGGGCACAACCTGGACGACGAAATCGCCCGCCTGTTCAGCAACACCCTGCGCTGGGACGTGGCCTACCTGAGCGACCAGGGCCCGGACCTTGCCGCCGACGGCGGCTTTGCCCGCAAGGTGAAGCCCCTGTGGCGGCTGTCGGAATTCGAGACCGCCAACTACGCCTTCCTCATGGGCATCGAGCACCACTACGCGCCCTGCCCCTATTCCGGCGGGGCCAGCTTCACCTTCTACAAGAAGCTGTGGACCGACCTTGAGGAAGAAATGCCCGGCCGCAAGCTGGACTTCTACCAGGGCTTCCTGGAACGCGGCCGCCCGGTGTTCGCCCGCGCCGACAACGAGGACGGCGTGGACCTGAGCGGCTGCACCCGCTGCGGCTACCCCACCTCCAACGAGGTGTGCGGGGTGTGCCGCATCCGCGACGCCCTGCGCGACAAGGCAGATGGGGCGGCAGGGGCGGAATAGACGGACACAGTGCGGAAGAATCCGCGTTCCCTTCCCCTCATAGCCCCATCGCTTCCCCCACACTGAAAAAGTTTGGGAGGATGGGGGTCCGGGGGAAGGAACCTTTTCCAAAAGGTTCCTTCCCCCGGCAACTCCCCCTCCCGGATATTTCCACCTCAACCCGCGCCGCCATGCCCCAGCCCTGCCCCGCCGTCAGCGTCGTGCTGCCCGTCTGGAACGCCGCCGCCACCCTGCCCGCCACGCTGGAAAGCCTGCTGGCGCAAACCGACGCGGACTTCGAGGTGGTGGCCGTGGACGACGGCTCCACCGACGCCACCCCCGCCCTGCTCGCCGCCTTTGCCGCGCGGGACGCCCGCATCCGCCCGGCCCATATCGCCCACGGCGGCATCGTGGCCGCGCTGAACCACGGCCTTGCCCTTGCCCGTGGCCGCCACATCGCCCGCATGGACGCCGACGACACCTGCCACCCGCAGCGCCTGGCCCTGCAATGCGCCTACCTGGACGCCCACCCGCATATCGGGCTGGTGGGCTGCCGCGTGGATTTCGGCGGCGACCGCGAACGCTGCGGCGGCTACGCCCGCCACGTGGACTGGACCAACACCCTGCTGGACCCCACGGACATCGCCTTGGCCCGCTTTCGCGAATCGCCCTTCGCGCACCCGTCCGTGATGTTCCGCGCACAACTGCCCGGCCTGCACGGCGCGTACAGCGACGGCCCCTTTCCGGAAGACTACGAACTGTGGCTGCGCTGGATGGACGCGGGCGTGGCCATGGCCAAGCTGCCGCACACCCTGCTGACCTGGAACGACCCGCCGGGCCGCCTTTCGCGCACCCACCCCAACTACGCGGAAGACGGCTTCTACACCCTGAAGGGGCTGTACCTGGCCCGCTGGCTGGCCCGGCACAACCCCCGCCACCCCGAGGTGTGGGTGGTCGGCGCGGGCCGCACCAGCCGCCGCCGGGCGCACCAGTTGATGGAACAGGGCATCACGGTGCGGGCATGGATCGACATCGACCCGCGCAAGATCGGCAACCGGGTGGACGGCCTGCCCGTGCTGGGGCGCGAGGCCATGCCCGCGCCGGGCAAGGGGTTTCTGGTGGCCTATCTGGCCGGACACGGCGCTGCCGAGGAACTGACGGAATTCCTGGACGGCGCGGGTTACGTGCAGGGCCGGGATTACATTCTGGCGGCATAGCCTGGCAGCCTCCGGCGCGCCGCACCCACCGCCCCCCTCCCCGCCGCCGCAACGTCACCCAACCGTGCGCAAGATTCACCGCAGCGTCACGCACGCGCCATCGGTGGGACGCGAATCTCCTGCAACACCTACAGGCGATCTGTAGAAAAACTCCAGAATCGCCCAACCCGCCGCCGCGCCAGCGCGCTCGCACCGCCCGCGCGGCCCCGGAACCCGCAGGAGGTCGCCCCCATGGCCACCGGAAAATCCTCTGGCGCACCCCGTTCCGCGTCCCGCACCGCCACGGCCGCAGCCAACGCCCCCGCCGACCAATCGTCGGAATCCGCTGGCGCGGACGCATCCACACCCCGCGCGGGCGCACGCGGCTCCACCCTGGCGGTGGACCTGCACGTGCACTCGCGCCACTCCACCCGCCCCTCGCAGTGGATTCTGCAAAAGCTGGGCTGCGCGGAAAGCTACACCGACCCCAAGGCGCTGTACGACATCGCCCGCCGCCGGGGCATGGACCTGGTCACCATCACCGACCACAACACCCTGGCGGGCAGCCTTGAAATCGCCCACCTCGACAACACCTTCGTCAGCGAGGAAATCACCGCCTATTTCCCCGAAGACCGCTGCAAGATCCACGTGCTGGCCTGGGACCTGACCGAGACGCACCACGCCGACATCACCCGCCTGCGCGAGAACATCTACGACCTGGTGGACTACCTGACCGTCTCGGGCATTCCCCACGCCTGCGCCCACGCCATGTACTCGCTGAACGAGCGCCTGACGCTGGACCACATGGAACGGCTGCTGCTGCTGTTTCGGGTGTTCGAGCTGAACGGCTCGCGCGACGATTTCCAGAACGGCATTCTGCGGGCCATCGTGCAGGGGCTGACCCCGGCGGACATGGACGCCATGGCCGACCGGCAGGACATGGCCCCGCGCATGGAGCGGGCGTGGGTAAAGCACCTCATGGCCGGGTCGGACGACCATTCCTCGCTGAACATCGCCCGCAGCCACACGATCATCGAAGGGGTTTCCGGCGTGGGGCATGGCCGCGTGCGCGACGCCCTGCGCGGGGTGATGGAAGGGCGCGGCACGCCGCAGGGCAGCGCCGCCACCCCGGTGACCATGGCCCACAACCTGTATTCCATCGCCTACCAGTTCTACAAACAGCGCTTCGGCCTGGCCCGCCACGTCAACCGCGACACGGTGCTGCGCTTCGCCGACAGGGTGCTGACCGGCGCGCCGGAACCGGAGGGCGGCCTGCTGACCAGGCTGCACGGGCTCATCGGGTACCGCCGCCCGCGCCTGTCCTTTTCCGCGACCACCCCACGCACGGTGCAGGACCACCTGCAAACCGAGGCGGCGGAAATCATCCGCCGCGACCCGGAACTGCGCGGGCTGCTGGACGGCCCCGCCGCCGACATCACCGGCGAACGCACCGAACAGGCCTGGATGCGCTTTGCCGACCAGGCATCGGAAAAGGTGCTGCGCACCTTCGCCGACACCCTGCTGGACAACGCCATGGGCGCGGACCTGTTCAGCGTGTTCAACGTGGTGGGCTCGGCCGGGTCGCTCTACGCCATCCTGGCCCCGTACTTCGTGGGGTACACCCTGTTCACCAAGGACCGCGCCTTTGCCCGCGCCTGCCGCGACCACTTCCTGCCGCACGAGGCGGAGGCGGCGCTGGGGCCGCTGGGACAGGCCGGGGCCGCATCCGGCAGCCGCCCCCATGTCCCCCTTTCCATGGACACGGACGAGTGGCACGCCTCCGGTCGCCTGAACGTGGGCCACTTCACCGACACCTTCTACGACGTCAACGGCGTGGCCCGCACCCTGCAAATGCAACTGGACATCGCCCGCCGCAACGACAAGCGCCTTCAGGTCATCACCTGCGCGCCCGACGGCGTGGCCGACCCGGAACTGGCCGACCGCTCCGACGTGTTCACCTTTTCGCCCATCGGCTCATTCGCCATGCCGGAGTACCCGGGCCTTGCCCTGTACTACCCGCCGGTGCTGAAGATGCTGGACCATTGCTACCGCCAGGGCTTCACCCACCTGCACTCGGCCACGCCCGGCCCGGTGGGGCTGGTGGCGCTGGCTGCGGCGCGCATCCTGCGCCTGCCCATCCACGCCACCTACCACACCGCCTTCCCGCAGTACGTGATGATGCTGACCGAGGACGCCGGGCTGGAAGAAGCCATGTGGCGGTACATGATCTGGTACTACAACCAGATGGACCGGGTGTACGTGCCCTCGCACGCCACCGGCGACGAACTGGCCGAACGGGGCATCGCGCGCGAGCGCATCGCCTTCTACCCGCGCGGCATCGATACCGAAACCTTCACCCCGGCGCGGCGTAACGGGTTCTTCAGCCGCTACGACGGCAACACCGTGACCCTGCCGCGCACCTTCCTGAACAGCGAAGAGGCCAGGGCGGCAGGACCAGGCCGGGCGGCAACGCGCGACGCGGCCCAGCCGGTACGCTTCCTGTACGTGGGGCGTCTGTCGCGCGAAAAGAACCTGCACGTGCTGGCCGACGCCTACCGGCTGGTGGCGGCCCGCGCCCCGCACCTGCGGCTGGTGCTGGTGGGCGACGGCCCGGCCCGCGCCGAGTTGGAAGAAACCCTGCGCGGCCTGCCGGTGACCTTCACCGGGTACCTCACCGGCGACGACCTGGCTAACGCCTACGCCTCGTCGGACATCTTCGTGTTTCCCTCCGGCACCGACACCTTCGGCAACGTGGTGCTGGAGGCGCAGGCATCGGGCCTGCCGGTGGTGGTCACCGACAAGGGCGGGCCGCAGGAAAACCTGCTGCCCGGCCGCACCGGGACCATCGTGCCGGAAGGAGACGCCACCGCCATGGCCCAGGCCATGCTGGACATGGCCGCCGACCCGGCCCGGCTGGACGCCATGCGCGCCGACGCCCGCGCCTACGCCGAAAGCCGGTCCTTTGAGGCGGCCTTCTTGCAGCAGTGGGCCATGTATCGCGACCGCGACGCCGCATAGGCATACATTGTTTCCGTAGCCTCCACGCATCCCCGCACCCTCCCGCACGCCGCCCCGCATTCCGCATGGAGTGCGGGGCGGTCGCGTTGCCGTGGGCCGACGCGGGACCGGCGGGGAACTGGCGGGGAAAGGCGGCATGTGCAGCGCGGCGTGCCCCCATGCATCGCGTTGCCGCGCCCGGCGTCCGCTGTTAAGGTCGGGCAGTCCTTCCCATGCCATCCAAGGAGGCTCCATGGCCCGTCTGCTGCTGCTCGGCGCGGGGCACGCCCACCTCGACGCCATCCGCGCCATTCCGACGCTGACGGCGCGCGGGCATGCGGTGACCGTGGTCGGCCCCGGTCCCTGCCACTGCTATTCCGGCATGGGCCCCGGCGTGCTGGGCGGCACGTACCCGCCGCAGGCCATGGCCCTGCCGGTGCGGCGCATGGTGGAGGCGGCGGGGGGAACCTTCGTCACCGACACGGCCGTGCGCATCGACGCGCCGGAGAAGGCGGTGCGCTTCGCCTCCGGCCTGCGGCTGGACTACGACGTCTGCTCGTGCAACGTGGGGTCTGTGGTGGCGCGCGCCCTTCCCGGCGGCCGAGGGCAGGCTAATGACGGCCCTGACAATTCTGAAGAGCTTGGCGGGCCTGGCGAGCCTGACGGCGACGGGGGCGGGGGCCCACTGGTGCTGCCGGTAAAACCCATCGAGAACCTGTACCGCGCCCGGCAGGCGCTGCTGCGTCAGGCCGCGCACGGGCCGGTGCACGTGGTGGTGGCGGGCGGCGGCCCGGCCGCGCTGGAGGTGGCCTGCAACGCCGCCGTGTGTCTTGGACGGGCGCGGGGCCATGGAGCAGCCACCGTGCCTGAAGGAGATTCGGTGACCCTTGTCGCCGGGCGCACCTTGCTGCCCCGCCTGCCGGAACGGGCACGGCTGCTGTGCCGGACCGCGGCCGCAGCGCGCGGGGTGCGCATCATCGAGGGTGCGCGCGCCGTGCGCGTTGCAAAGGACGGCCTGCTGCTGGACGGCGGCCGCACCCTGCCCGCCAGCGTCATCCTGCTGGCCACCGGCGTGGCCCCGCCGCCGCTGTTCGCTGCATCCGGCCTGCCCGTGGGACCGGACGGCGGGCTTGCGGTGAATGCTCACCTTCAATCCATCGACCACCCGGACCTGTTCGGCGGCGGCGACTGCATCCACTTCACCCCCGCGCCACTTGCCCGCGTGGGCGTGCATGCCGTGCGCCAGGGACCGGTGCTGGCCGCCAACCTGGCGGCGCGCCTGGATGGCCATGCGCGGCGGACCACCGGGAAATCACGGGCTTCAGGCCAGCCCGGCCTCGCCCCGTACATCCCCCGGCCCGGCTACCTGCTGGTGCTGGACACCGGCGCGGGCACAGGCGTGCTGCACCGGCCAATCCCTGCGCTCCCCGGCGTTCCTGCGCTGTGCTTTAGTGGCCGTCTCGCCTTCCTGCTCAAGCGGGCCATCGACACCCGGTTCATACGCCGCCACCTGCCGCCTGGCGGCACCCGGTCCGGCAAATGCCCGTGGGACGCCGAGGACTGAGCCTGCCCCCCAACCTACTCCGAACCGACCAACCCAATGCGACACGACCGGAACATCACCTTCAACCGTGCCACACAGCGCGCGCAATCGCACCTTGCCCTACCTCGCACCCCATGACAGAATAATACATACACAACACGCCGATGCCATGCGAGGTATGCATGACGCCTTCTCTTCCCGCGGAACGGGCAGCCTGTGACTTCACGCCGTTGTCCGAGGACGCGCCCCAGCGAAAACTTGCAGTGCTCATCGACGCCGATAATGCCCAGCCCTCCGCCACACCAAACCTGCTGGTCGAAATTGCCAAGTTCGGCGTTGCTTGTGTCCGCCGTGTGTATGGAGATTGGACGCAACCGAACCTAACTGGCTGGAAAGCCCTGCTGCACGCCCATTCCCTGCTGCCTGTCCAACAGTTCCAGTACACCACGGGCAAGAACTCAACGGATAGCGCCCTGATCATCGACGCCATGGACCTGATGCATACCGGGCGCTTTGACGGTTTCTGCCTGGTGTCCAGCGACAGTGACTTCACCCGACTGGCGGCCCGCCTGCGCGAGGAAGGACTTGTTGTTTACGGCTTTGGCCGCCGACATACCCCTGAAGCTTTCGTCAAAGCCTGCACGCGGTTCATATACGTAGAATTGCTGCTCCCCGAGGCCGCGCAGCAAATCGTTCCCTTGCCCGACGCCACAGTCAAAAACACCACCCGAAAACAGACCAACGCCGTGGGGAGGACGGAAGGGAACACCCCGCAACAAGACGAACTTCCCGATCCCGTGCAGCTTATCCGACAGGCGGTAGAGGCCACATCGGATGAAAACGGATGGGCAGTGCTTCCTAGCGTAGCACAGAATATTCTAAAGAATTATCCCCAGTTCGACGCGCGCCTGTACCGCCACGCCAAGTTCGGAGGACTGGTGCGCGCCTTCCCTGGCCAGTTCGAACTTGCGACCCTGGCCCGCCCAAGCGGCAACATGGACCTGCACATTCGCATCAAAAACGGAAGCTAAACCGCCCCCCCGCAACGCAACAAAGGCCGCCACATGATGTGGCGGCCTTTGCCGTTCCCTGCAAAAAATTGGGCGCTGCCGCGCCCCGCTACATGCCGGGGTAGGCCCGTCCGCCGCAGAAGGTCAGGAAGCGCTGCGCCTCGGTGAAGTCGGGCCGCATGGCCAGGGCCCTGGTCAGGTGGTCCACGCAGGCCCCGGTGTCGCCCTTGTCGAAGTGCACCCGCGCGATGTTGAAATGCAGGTGCTCGTCCTCGCGGCATTCCAGCGCCTTGTGGTAGAAGCGCAGCGAATCGTCGAAATGCCCGTTCTTGCGCAGGCTGATGCCGAACTTGTTGAAGCGCACCCGGTGCTCCATCAGGAACGCCTCGTCGCTGCCCATGAGCACGTTCAGCACCTTGCGCAGCCGGGCCGCGTCCTTCTTCTCCGCGTATACCTCGCCCAGGCCGAAGTTGGCGGGCACGTTCAGGTCGTCGATCATCAACGCCTTGATGAACGCCTTTTCCGCATCGTCCAGGCGCAACGCGGAAAGGCAGGCTTCCCCTTCGCCCAGCTTGCGGTGCAGGGACGCCAGCGCGGGCACCGTGTGGTTCTTGTAGTACAGCGGCTCGGGCATGTACGCCCGCAAGAACTCCAACTCTTCCATGTGCTTGCGGATGCCAGAGGGTACGTGATGCACGTTGAGCGGTTGCACTTCGCAGGTGTTCGCGTCCAGCTTGCGTGCATACCAATAGGTAACCTGCCGCTGCTGCGACGCGGTGCCGCCTATGCCAACCACGGCATCCTGTTGCAATGAATAGACGCCAAGTATGATCGGATACTGTTCGTCGTGCACGCATTCTCCCCTGCGGCGCGCCACGCGCGCCCGGTGTACTGCCCTCCCCGGGGCAGTGGATTGTCGCATACTTCATTGCCTTACCCCTTGTGTCAAGGCCGTTACGCAACATTACGGGAAAGCCCATGCCACATGTCGGGCTATCCCTACCCACCCCATGGGCGCATACGGGGGAAAGACGCGCAAACCCCAATTGACGCCGCCCCCTGCTGCGGCAAAGAATAATGTTCCGGCACGGCACCGTATGGCACAGCGGCGGCATCACCGGCTCCGGCCGACGCCGCGCGCGGCACGCCCCTTACAAGGACACGGCAAACGTCATGCCCAGACTTCCGGGCCCCGGCCCCTCCCTGCTCGGCTTCGTCGCCCTGGCCTGCGCCCTGGCGTCGCTGCTCTTCGTGCTGGTCGAACTGCCCGCCCCCACCGACGCGGCATGGCGGGAAGGCACCGTGCGCGTGGGCTACGCGCTGGAACCCCCCTACGCCTACCGCACGCCCGAGGGCATCGTTACGGGCGAAGCCCCAGAGGTGGCCCGCGCGGTGCTTACCCGCGCCGGGGTCACCCGCATTCGCTGGGTGCTCGGCGACTTCAACGCCCTGATTCCCGACCTGCTGGCCGGACACATCGACATGATCGCGGCGGGCATGTTCATCACGCCCGAGCGCGAGGCGCGCATCGCCTTTTCCCAGCCCACCAGCGTCGTGGGCCAGGGCATGCTGGTGCGGCGGGGCAACCCGCGCGGCCTGCACGACTACGCCGGGCTGGCCGGGCGCACGGACGTGACCGTGGCCGTGCTGGACGGCGCTGTGGAACACCGCCAGTTGCTGCTGCTGGGCACGCCCCCGGACCGGCTGCTTATGGTGTCCGACGCGCACGCCGGCATGGACGCGGTGCGCAAGGGCCGCGTGGACGGGCTGGCACTCTCCGGCCCCACGGTGGTGTTGCTGGCGCGGCAGCATCCGGACGAGTTGGAGGCGGCCCAGCCCTTCACCCAGCCGCTCATCGAGGGCAAACCCGCCACGGGGCTGTGCGCCTTCGGCTTTCGCAAGGGCGACACCACACTGGCGGCAAAGGTAAACGAACAACTGCATTCCTTCATCGGCACGCCGCAACACCTCGAACTGGTGCGGCCCTTCGGTTTCGACGAGCACGCCCTGCCCCCCTGGGCCATCCGGGACGGGCGCAACCCCGGCGACTGACGCCCCCGTGTCCAGGCGCCCCGACCACCCCGGACGTCCCGGACGTCCCGCCGCACCTCCAGACCCGCAGGCCCCACACGCAGCAAGGGCAGCACGGGGACCACAGGACCCAACGGCATGACCAGACGCCCCGCCATCTCGCAAAGCCGCAACATCGCCATCGCCGGGGGCATCCTGGCGCTGGTGTGCTCCGGCATGCTGCTGCTGTGGGTGAATCACGGCTGGCACGCCAGCCTGCGCGATTTTCTGCCGGTGGTGAAGGCCTTGCGCATCGCCCGCGCGGACCTGCTGAAGGGCCAACTGGCCGCCGAACGCCAGCTGGCGGGCGATTCCGGCCTTCCCCCAGGCATCCACGGGGCCTATTTCGAACAGGGCGCGGGCAGGCTGTACGACGCGGTGGACGAACTGCTGGTGCCGGACAGCGCCATCCTGGACGGTCTTGGCCTGCATGGGGACGGGCCGGAAATGCTGGTGGCCCAGTTGCGCATCTACGCCGACGGCATCGCCGCGCTGGACCGCGCCACCACCGCCCGCCTCGCCGCGCCAAAACAGCAACACCCCCTGCTGGCCCTGGAGCAGCGAAGGGCCTTCACGGAGTTGGACAGGCTGGGCGACGCGCTGGAGCGCAGCGTCTTTTCCCGCTTCGTGGAGGACACCGAACGCCAGAGCCGCCTGACACGGGTTGTCTTCGTGCTGTGGATGGGCTTTCTGTGCGGGCTCACCCTGCTCTTCAAGCTGGCCGCCGACCGCCGCCGCACGGCGGAGATGGCACTGGTGGAAAGCGAGGAGCGCTGGCAGTTCGCCCTGGAAGGACCGGGCGACGGCGTGTGGGACTGGAACCTCCAGACCGGCGAGCTGTTCGTGTCCCCCCGCTGGAAGGGGCTGCTGGGCCACGAGGAGCATGAGGTCGGCAACTCCCCGCGCGAGTGGGAAGGCCGCGTGCACCCCGACGACAGGCCGCGCGTGCAGTCGGAAATCGACCTGCACCTTTCCGGAAGCACCCCAGTCTACCAGTCGGAATACCGCATGCGCCGCAAGGACGGCTCGTACATCTGGGTGCTGGCGCGGGGCAAGGTGATGTCGGTCACCGCAGAAGGTTCGCCCCTGCGCTTCGTGGGCACCCATTCCGACATCACCGCCCGCAGACAGGCCGAAGAAGCCCTGCGCGTCAGCCGCGAGAACCTTTCCGTCACCCTGCGTTCCATCGGCGACGCGGTGATGGCCACCGACCGCGCCGGGCGGATCACCCTGATGAATCCCGTGGCCGAGCGGCTGACCGGCTGGCCTTTCAGCGCGGCCAGGGGGCGGCACATCGGCGAGGTGTTCGTCATCGTCGCGGGCGGCACCCGCGAGCCGGTGGCGGACCCGGTAGCCCGCGCCGTGAGCTCCGGCAAGGTGGTGGAACTGCACAACGACACCCTGCTGCTGGCCCGCGACGGCGCGGAGTACCAGATCGCGGACAGCGCCGCCCCCATCCACGACGCGGCGGGCGACATCACCGGCGCGGTGCTGGTGTTCACCGACGTCAGCGCCCAGTACGCCGCGCGCCAGCGGCTGCTGGCCAGCGAGCGGCAGTTCCGCGCCGCCATCGAGGAAGCCCCCGTGCCGGTGATGATCCATGACGAAGACGGCGCGGTGCTGGCGCTGAACCGCAGTTGGTGCGAACTTTCCGGCTATCCCCCCGAAAGCCTGCCCACCCTGGCCCGTTGGGAAGCACTGGCCATGCTCAACGACCCGGTGCACGCCCCTGGCGGCGGGGCGTCCGATGGCGTGGAGGGCGCGGGGGGGGCATTGTCGGGCGGGATGGCGGGCAGGGCGTCCGGCCACGCCACCGCCGACACCGACAGCCTGTACGCCCTGGGCGCGCGCCGGGCAGACGGCGAGCACCCGGTACTCTGCGCCGATGGCGCGGCGCGGGTGTGGGATTTCAGCTCCGCGCCGCTGGGATCGCTGCCCGACGGCCGCCGCGCGGTGATCCGCATGGCCGTGGACGTCACCGAACGCAAGGAGGCCCAGGCCGCGCTGCTGCGCGAAAAGGCCGCCGCCGAGACCGCCAACCTGGCCAAGTCCGAATTCCTGGCCAACATGAGCCATGAGATCCGCACCCCGCTCAACGGGGCGCTGGGCATGCTGCAACTGCTGCAGACCACCGCGCTGGACGACGAGCAGCAGGACTACCTGACCAGCGCCATCACCTCTGCCCGGCGGCTCACCCAATTGTTGTCCGACGTGCTGGACCTCTCGCGCGTGGAGGCCGGGCGGCTGGCCCTGCGCAGCGCGCCCTTCGAACTGGAAGGGGTGGCGGCGTCCATCCGCGACATCTTCCTGCTGCCCGCGCGCGAAAAATCGCTGGAACTGGACATCCGGCTCGACCCGCGCCTGCCCGCGCGGCTGGTGGGCGACGAGGCCCGGCTGCGCCAGATCGCCTTCAACCTGGTGGGCAACGCCATCAAGTTCACCGACACGGGTTCGGTGACCGTGGAGCTGACCCCGCTGGGCCTGCCCGCCGCGAACGGACCCGGCGGCGCGCAGGACGTCCCCCGGCCCGCCAGGCTGCACCTGCTGCTGGAGGTGCGCGACACCGGCATCGGCATTCCGGAATCGCACCAGGAGCGCATCTTCGAGCCTTTCAGCCAGTTGGACGGCTCGCACGTGCGGCGGCACGGCGGGGCGGGCCTTGGCCTGTCCATCGTGCGGCGGCTGGTGGCGCTGCTGGGCGGCGAACTTTCGCTCGAAAGCGTCGAAGGCGCGGGCACCACGGTCTTCGTCTCGCTGCCTTTCGAGGCCTTGTGGAGCGATGCCCCCTCCGGGAAGGTCAGGACTGACGGGCACGGCAAGGATGATGGGGATGACAGGGATGACAGGGATGACAGGGGCATGCCCGCCCGCCACGCCGACGCCACGGCCCTGCCCGGCGCCGGGCCGCATCCCGACCGGAATCCGGCCCGGCGCAAGGCCACGCGGGGTGTTGCAGCGCGGACCCGGCATCCGGCCGAAGGGGCGGGCGATGCGGACGCCGCAGCCGCCCCACCCGAAACGCCCACCGAACTGCACGTGCTGCTGGTGGAGGACGACGCCGTGAACCAGCTGGCCGTGCAGCGCATGCTGGAAAAGTCGGGCATGACCGTGACCCTGGCCACCGACGGCCAGCAGGCGCTGGACGCCCTGCGCCGCGCCACGTTCGATTGCGTGGTCATGGACGTGCAGATGCCGGTCATGGATGGGCTTGCCGCCACCCGCGCCATCCGCACCGACCCGGCCTTCGCCGCCCGCGCGGCCATCCCCGTGGTGGCCATGACCGCCCACGCCATGGTGGGCGACCGCGAAACCTTTCTGGAAGCAGGCATGGACGACTACGTGGCCAAACCCGTGGAAATGGACATGCTGCGCCGGGCCATCCTGCGCGCCATGCAGGCACGGCGCGGCTTGGCGGAATAGGCGGGCGCACACCACGCCGTGCCGCGGGCAGCAGCACCACGCAACGGGGCGAAGCGATGTTCTTCAGCTTGGCCTCGCGTCATGTTCTATCTCGCTTGATACCGGAATGTTGCCGGGCGACTTCCGGTGGACCTGTCCGGTGCCTGCCCCTTCAGCACGAATAGGTGGTGCGCGCCACGGGCATGAGCCCGCGCAACACGGAAAACCCGTGCCCGACGCGGGAAAAAACGTGGCCGTCCAGGCTCACGGCATCGGCGGTAAAGCCCATGCGCAGGGGCACGAGATCGGTGGGCGTGGTGCCGCACAGGCTTTCACGAAAGCCGGGGCCAAGGGCCAGCCGTCCGGGCTGGCGCACAGGCTTGCCGGTGGCGGCGGCCCAGCGGGCGCAGTCCGGGCAGCAGACGGGCCAGGCGTCCCCACCGGCCCCGCCAGCGCCAATTCCGTTCGGGCCCTTCCCGCCAGCACCATTCCCATCCGGCACTGCATCCGCCACGGCCTTGCAGGTCACCACCACCTTGTCGGTGGCGGTGGTCAGGGCCGTCACGTTGCCTGCCTCGTCGAATTGCAGCGAGTTCAGGTCGGCGGCCATGCCGCCTTCGGGGTCGGTGTCGAAGGCCAGCACGGTGCCCACGGGGGTCTTGGCCTCGAAGGGTGCGTCCGGCTCGAACGAGCGCAACGCGCCCGATTCGTGGAACGAAAACCCCACGCTGACGCTGGCCAGCCCCTGCGGGGTGGCGATGGTCACCCGCTCGCCCGGCCACAGGGTGACGCTGCGCAGCGCCCCGGACGGAAAGAAGTGCACCGAAATGATCCGCGCGCTGACCACCCCGATGGGCGTTTCCATGCGCTGCGGCCCGGCCAGGGCCGTTTCGTTCTCCACGCTCCAGTAGGCGGAAATCTTGCCGTCCAGCGGAAACACCCGGCGCAGCTCGCCGCCGGGGTGAAAGGTGACCCGCTCCGCCGTCATGGGGCCCACGGGTGTTTCCACCACGGCCGGTTCCTGCAACGACACCGCCTTCAGCCCGCCGCCGGGGTGCAGTTCCACCGGCTGCACCCGCTGCCTGCGGGGGTCTTCCGGCTCGTACTGGGGCACCAGCACGCCCGCCGGAGTGGGCAGTTCGATCCGTACTTCCAACAGCACCTCGGCCGGACTGCCGCCCGGATGGAGGCACTGCACCACCGCGCCCGGAAACGCCGTGACATCCGGCTGCGCTGTCTGATGGTTGCTCATGTGGCCTCCCTGGCTGTTTCGTTGCCGCCTCTCATGGCCCGTGGCCGCCCTAAAACGCGGGCATTCCGCACGGCAGGCAGGTTATATGCGCCCATCGTCACCACTTGCCGAAAACGTGAATCCACACATCTAGCATGCCAAACCCGCGCCCGCCCGTCGAGCAAAAATGGACTGTCCCCATCCGGAGCGGAAGGTGCCAGCCAACCGTGTGCATATTTCATCATACTGAATTTTCTGCGCCTCTCCCGCGAAACATACCGCAAGGAGCGCAATTCACAAAACGGTTACACAACTCCCAACTGGCAAGCCTGCACTCGCCGACACGCAGCCCATTCCGGACCATGACGGTCTTGACGCCCCTGCCCAAGAGTGATTGCATGCACAAATATAGACGCAGCCCCCGCCATCCCAATTCGGCGGCGGCAACGGGCAACCCGCAAGCGGCGCAACGGACGCCGGAACCCATCCGCCGGGCAGGCGCCGCCCTTTCCGTCGGCAAGGAGCCCCCATGAGCAAGAAGCCCAACGCACGACACCCGGAACCGGCCGCTACGCCGGACGCCACCTCCCCAAACGACATCTCACCAAACAACATCTCAGTTGACGACATCGTCACCCGCGTCAACGAGGCGCAGCGCGCCTTCGCCACCTTCACCCAGCAGCAGGTGGACGCCATCTTCCACGCCGCCGCTGCCGCCGCCACGGCGCAGCGCATCCACCTTGCCCGCATGGCCGTGCAGGAAACGGGCATGGGCATTCTGGAAGACAAGGTCATCAAGAACCACTTCGCCTCGGAGTACATCTACAACAAGTACAAGGACGACAAGACCTGCGGGGTCATCCGCGACGACCCGGCCAACGGCTACCGCGAGGTGGCCGCGCCCATCGGGGTCATCGCGGGCATCATCCCCACCACCAACCCCACCTCCACCACCATTTTCAAGGCCCTGCTGGCGCTGAAGACGCGCAACGGCATCATCTTCGCGCCGCATCCGCGCGCCGCGAAATGCACCGTGGAGGCCGCGCGCATCGTGCACGAGGCCGCCGTGGCCGCGGGCGCGCCGCACGGGGTCATCGGCTGGGTGGATGCCCCCACGCCCGACAGCACCCGCCAGCTCATGCAGCACCGGGGCGTGGCGCTGATTCTGGCCACCGGCGGGCCGGGCATGGTGCATGCCGCCTACAGCTCGGGCAAGCCCGCCATCGGCGTGGGCGCGGGCAATACCCCGGTGGTGGTGGACGCCACCGCCAACGTGAAGATGGCGGTGAATTCCATCATCCTGTCCAAGACCTTCGACAACGGGATGATCTGCGCCTCCGAGCAGGCGGTGATCGTGGAAGACGCGGCGGCGAACGCGGTGAAAGCCGAATTCGCGGCGCGCGGCTGCCACTTCGCCTCGCCGCAGGAAGCGGAGGCCCTTGCGGGCGTGGTGTTCACCGACGGCAGGCTCAACGCGGCCATCGTGGGCCGCTCTGCGGCGGAAATCGCGGCCATGGCGGGCATCAGCGTGCCGCCAGCCACCA
The DNA here is from genome assembly GCF_003402415.2 of Nitratidesulfovibrio sp. HK-II. Lineage (NCBI taxonomy): Bacteria > Pseudomonadati > Thermodesulfobacteriota > Desulfovibrionia > Desulfovibrionales > Desulfovibrionaceae > Nitratidesulfovibrio > Nitratidesulfovibrio sp. HK-II. Next base: position 371,076 of record NZ_AP036014.1, on the reverse strand, counting down.
AGATCCTCATCGCGGAACGCGACGCCATCGACCCGCTGGACCCGTTCGCGCACGAAAAACTCTCGCCCGTGCTGGGCTTCTACCGCGCGCCCGACTTCGCCACCGCCGTGGACATGGCCCAGCGCCTGGTGGAACTGGGCGGGGCCGGGCACACATCCGTGCTGTACACCGACGAAGCCAACCGCGACCGCATCGTCCACTTCCAGGACGTGCTGACCACCGGGCGCACACTCATCAACATGCCCTCGTCGCAGGGGGCCATAGGCGACGTGTACAACTTCGAGCTGGCGCCCTCACTGACGCTGGGCTGCGGTTCATGGGGCGGCAATTCCGTCAGCGAAAACATCGGGGTGAAGCATCTCATGAACGTGAAGACCGTGGCCGAACGGCGCGAGAACATGCTGTGGTTCCGGGTGCCCCCGAAAATCTACTTCAAGATGGGGGCGCTGCGCCTGGCGCTGGAAGACATGCGCGACAGAAAGCGCGCCTTCATCGTCACCGACCGCACCATGGAAGCCCTGGGTCACGTGGGCAAGGTGACGAGCGTTCTGGAAAAGCTGGGCATCCAGTATCGGGTGTTCAGCGACGTGCAGCCCGACCCCGACCTTTCGAGCACCTATGCCGTGCTCGATTCCATCCGCTCGTTCCAGCCGGACATGTTCATCGCGCTCGGCGGCGGCTCGCCCATGGACGCGGCCAAGATCATGTGGCTGATGTACGAGCAGCCGGACCTGAAGTTCGAGGAAATATCCATGCGCTTCATGGACATCCGCAAACGTGTCTACGCCTTCCCAGCGTTGGGCAAGAAGGCGGTGATGGTGGCGGTGCCCACCACGTCCGGCACCGGGTCTGAGGTGACGCCCTTTGCGGTGATCACCGACGACGCCACGGGCATGAAGTACCCCATCGCCGACTATGCACTGACGCCGGACATGGCCATCGTGGACCCGGAATTCGTCATGGACATGCCGAAGACGCTTACCGCGCATTCCGGGCTGGACGCCCTGACCCACGCGGTGGAGGCCTTTACCTCCACCTATGCCAATAACTTCAGCGACGGCAACGCGCTGGAGGCCGTCCGGCTGATCTTCAAGTACCTGCGCCGGGCGTACAATGATGGCGCGCGCGACGTGATGGCCCGCGAAAAGATGCACTACGCGGGCACCATTGCGGGCATGGCCTTCGCCAATGCTTTCCTGGGCGTGTGCCATTCCATGGCGCACAAGCTGGGGGCCGCGTTCCACATGCCGCACGGCCTGGCCAACGCGCTGCTGCTTTCGCACGTCATCGAGTACAACGCCACCGACACCCCCACCAAGCAGGGGCTAATGCCGCAGTACCGCTACCCCTTCGTCAAGGGGCGCTACGCACGCATCGCCGACATGCTGGGACTGACCGAAGGCTGCGGCGACGACCGCGACCACAAGGTGGCCCGGCTGGTGCAGGCCATAGAAACACTGAAGGCCGACCTGAACGTGCCCGGTTCGCTGCGCGAGGCGGGCATCATCGAGGCGGACTTTCTGGCAGGGGTGGACCTGCTGGCCGAGCAGGCCTTCGACGACCAATGCACCGGCGGCAACCCGCGCTACCCGCTGATCGCCGAAATCCGCGAGCTGTACCTGAAGGCGTACTACGGCGCGCCGCTGGCGTCGCTGGCCCCCGCGAACGCCAAGTAGCGGGGAGGGGGAAGGAAAGAGCAGAAAAAGGAGCGGCGGCGCGCCACGCACCGCCACAGCACCACGAATGCACGGGCATGCGCCATTGGGGGTGCATGCCCCGTGTTGTGTTTTCTGAAACTGAAAGGGTGGGCCAAGCATGCCGGATGCCCCGCGCGTTAATTACAGCAGTGGGGCTGAACCGCACGGCATCAGACCATGCAATTACGAAAATTGCATCCTGGCATTGACGGGTCTCCGCCTACGTCACCCCTGAACATAGATCAATGCAATGAAATATCGCACAGCCTTGACATTTAGCAACACACAAAAGTAATCGCTTACACACGGCTTCACCAGAAAACAACTAAGCGACCCAGGCCGTACTCCGGCCAGCCTTCACCCTGCCGCAAGGAGATATCCATGTTACGCAATCCGCTCCGCATGCCGCGCACAATCCTGTGCCTTGCCACGGCGGCATGCCTGCTGCTTTCCGCCTGCGTGGCCAACACCCAGAAAAACGGCGCCACGGCAAGCGCGGCCCCAACCACCCCTAACGCCCCCTTCTCGATCATGATGACCATGGCCATCTATGAAGGGGTTCTGGCCTTTCCCACGCCGCACTGGGTAACCACCATCAAGGATCTCGCCAACATCAAGACGTTCCGCAACCAGAGCGCCAGCAGCTACACCTTTGAACAGATTCCCAAGGATCAGGAATTCGAGAACTGGTCCACACTTTACGGTGTCTACGGATGGCAGAAGGCCGGATACGACATGCCGCACTTCATCGCCGAGTCGACGGACGCCCTGGCCAAGGGCTGCAAGACGCAGGCGCGCATCAAGCAGGTAACCGCCGAAAAGGACAAGGCCATCGCGACGTTCGACTGCGACACCCTGGCCGACGGACTGGCAAAGGACGGCAAGGACAGCGAAAGCGGCGTCCTGCTCATGACCCGCACCGGCAATTCATACGTCAGGGTCTATCAGGCATGGCGTGCCCCCAGCCAGGACAGGGGCACTCCGGCCTGGCCCGCTGACGAGGCCACTCTGGCCGCCAACGTGGAACGGATGCAGCGCATCACCTACTCCCCAAGAAAATGACCGGCTGCCTCCCAGCCTATCCGCGCCTTGCGGATAGGCTGGGCGCGCCGAACGCGGCACTTCGCCAGCCACGCCCCGCGCCCCAGCCACCCATCACGGGGTACAATGCGAAGCACACGTCAAAAAGGATAAAACATGCTTGTAACTGCACTGCACTATTCACAGACGCGAACGCCACCCATGCCCAAAATTTCCGACGACACGGGCATGTATTATTTCTTGAAGAGGGATGGCGTGCCATACGGAGTATACGGAATATTGTTCATAAAAAACCGTGTCGAATACCTCATATGCAGAACTGGATGGTCACCATGCTTCGTTCCGTCAAAGTTCTTCGAAATCACAGAGCCGACACTTCCAAAGGAATTTCAAATATGCAATCCTATGTATGACAGTGATTACTATCATCTTTACGAACACTGTGAAATAACTTGCTTGATCGGATATCATGAACTTACATGCAGCATTAAGCACTACTATGGAATAAATGAATACGAAGAGCAAGACCATCGCCTTTTCTTTCGTGTAAAGAACAGAATAGATCTAGAACTATACAGTAGAATTATATAAAAGACCGCACAATTAAAACCATGATAAAATACATATTAAGGCATTATTTCCACAAAAAACAATATGAAAATGAAGATGAAGCAAACAATGGCACTATCCTGAACAACTCAAAGCGTATTCGCATCAAGTTCATGCCGGAATGGTGTACATGGCCCATATGGAAGCTGGAAGACACTCCAAATGGAATATATGAACCCATTGCCCCAGCTTCGCTGCCCATCAGCGCAAACCTCAAGCATGACATCATGAAATTTGACAGAATATACCAGGCAATGCTTGACCAAAGATACCCTCCGGATTCCGGCTTTTCAGATGCCCAAGCAAATACAACCCTTGATCTGGCGATTCATCAGGAATGTTTCTCATTATATAAACGGCTTGAAGAAGAGCTAAAAGATACGCACGAGGTGACTGCTTCCCAGGATATCCTCTCATGGACGTCCGACCTGCAACCATAGCGAGGTGCTCCCCCCGGCCAACTGGCGCGTGGCGTATCCCCCGCTTGAAAAACCCCGCGCCCCGGTGTAGACAGTGAACCGGTCGGCAGTTCACCAAGGCGTCACTGTCCCCCTGCGGGAAGCTAAACCTGCCATCTCTCCATCCCGACACGCACCTGCCTCGTGCCGCGTCGAAAGCCAGTGACCATCGACACCCCATCCGGATCGGCACGTCGAGAGGATAGGTGATGTCCAGACCCCGTTTTCCCTTCATCGCCCAGGACGTATCCGCGCTGGCCCGTTCGCTGCACCGCGAACTGGCGGCCTGTGGCATGTCGTCGCAACAGGCAGGCCGTGGTGCCCGCCCGACTGACGATGCGTGCGGCAGCCCCGCCCACGATGTCACTGGCGGCCCCACTGTCGGTTCCGCCGGTGATGCCGCGTGCGTTCCCGCGAATGCACTCGGCGCGCCTTGCGCAACTGACGCACCGGATGCGCCCCCCACATCTGGCGCGTCCGGCCCGGCCCATACCCCCCCCCGCGCCCCCGGCCACGTCAGCCCCGTCAGCCATGTCCTGTTGCTGAACATGCTGGTCCGCGCCGTGGGGTATCGCAACTTCCAGCACTATCGCGCCCAGTTCGCGGCACAGGAACGGCTGGAGCGCCTTGCCGCGCCGGAACCCGCCGCCCCGGAAGAACCGGTGGACCTGCGCCGCGTGGAACGCGCCGCCCGCCACTTCGGCCCGGACGGGCTGCTGGCCCGCTGGCCCGGCAAGGTCAGCCTGCAACGGCTCTGCCTGTGGTGGGTGTGGTCGCGCCTGCCCGCCGGGCAGGAGCTGACCGGCACCCAGATGGACGACGCCCTGCGCGCCTGCCATCACTTCGGCGACCATGCCCTGTTGCGCCGCTGGCTGTGCGACCTGGGCATGGCCACCCGCACCCCGGATGGCCGCCAGTACCGCCGCGTGGAACAGCGCCCCCCGCAAGAGGCCCTGGCCCTGCTCCAGCACTTGCGGGACCGTGAACGGCACGCGCGGCGGACGGCCCACGCCCCGTCAGCCGGACGCGGCGCGACTACGGCATAAATCGCACAGGGCGCACGCCACAGCCAGAACGCACTGCCCGTTCGAGACGGCATGGCCCTCGCCACCGCCATCCCGGCGACAACCACACACGCACACAAGGCGGACCGCACGGCTTCCCCCCGTTCATACGGGCACAAAGTCGCACGGTCCGCCTTTTCGTATTGTAAAGCGCGTCAGGCGTCCTATACTGAACGAAGGCCGCTACTCGATGCGGCGGCACGCCACGGGCACTTGTCATCGTCTCCCGTCCGCCCGCCCCGTCCATGCCGTCCACCCGCACGGGCGCGGCCAATCATCATCGAGCCAAGGAGCACCATCATGTCGCATATCGCCGTACTGGGCCTTGGAGCCATGGGCAGGCGCATGGCCGCCAACCTGCTGAAGGCCGGGCATCAGGTCACTGTTTGGAACCGCACCGCCAAGGCGGCGGAACCGCTGATTGCCCTGGGGGCCACGCAGGCCGCCACTCCCAGGGATGCCGCCGCCGGGGCGGACTTCGTGCTGGCCATGGTGCGCGACGACGCCGCATCCGCCAGGGTCTGGCTGGACGCCGAAACCGGAGCCTTCGCGGGCATGCGGCCCGGCGCCCTCGCCATGGACAGTTCCACCCTGTCGGTGGACTGGATCAAGAAACTGGGCACGGAGGCGGCCAGCCGGGGCGTGCCCCTGCTGGAAACCCCCGTCTCCGGGTCGTTGCCGCAGGCCGACGCCGCGCAGCTCATCTTTCTGGTGGGCGGCAGCGCGGACGCCTGCCAGAAGGCCGAGCCTGTCCTGTTGTCCATGGGCAGCGCGGTGAACCACACGGGGGATATCGGCACGGGCGCGCTGACCAAGCTGGCCACCAACGCCCTGCTGGGCATCCAGGTGACCGCCATCGCCGAACTGATCGGCATGCTGCGCCGCAACGGCGCGGACGCGCAGAAGATCATGGGCATCATCGCCACCACGGCGGTGTGGAGCCCTTACGCCCAGCGGGCCATTGGCGCGCTGCTTTCGGGCGAGGCCCCCGTGATGTTCCCGGTGGAACTGATCGAAAAGGACTTCGGCTACGCGCTCAAGGCCGCCGGTTCGCCCGATGCCGCACCCACCATCGCCGCCGCGCGCTCGGTATTCCAACGCGGCATGGACGAGGGCCTTGGCGACGCCAACCTGACCAGCGTGGTGAAGCTGTTCCGGGCGTAGTGCGGCCGGGGGCAGGGGGGGCATACCGCCGAGGGGGTGCGCAACAATCCTGCCTCACGATCGATCAACCCCACACGCTGGTATGCGAAAGCAACGGGCCTTGCGGCATCAACCGCAAGGCCCGTTCACATTGCATCGCCAAAACACATCACTGGCTTACCCGTCGGCAAACTCCACCAGCGAATAGCTGGTGCTGCGCCCGCCCGCCGCATCCTTCACCAGAATGCCGCGCACCACAAGATCGCTGATGTCGCGCAAGGCCGTATCGGGCGATGTCTTGGCCAGCGCCGCCCACTTGGACGTGGTCAACTTGCCCTCGAATCCATCCAGCAGCCTGTTGATGACCTTGTGCTGGCGCTCGTTCAGAGGGTGCCCCGCCAGCGCGTCCCATACCCGCGCCTTGCCCAGCACCGTGGAAAGAATGCGCTCCGCGCCGTCAAAGGCCCGGCCCAGACACTCCAGAAACCACAGCACCCACCCGGTAACGTCCATGTCGCCGCGCTGGGTCTTTTCCAGAATGGCGTAATAGGCGTTGCGTTCCTGCCGTATCTGCGCGGACATGCTGTAGAAGCGTTGGGGGCTGCCCTCCGCGCGGGCAAGCTGCATGTCCGCGATGGCGCGGGCCATGCGCCCGTTGCCGTCATCGAACGGATGCAGGGTGACGAACCACAAATGCGCGACGGCTGCCTTCAACACCGGGTCCAGCGGCGGTCCATCATTGAACCAGTGCAGGAACGCCGCTGCTTCGGCGGAAAGCCGGGCGGCGGCGGGGGCTTCGAAATGCACCCGCTCGCGCCCCACCGGGCCGGACACCACCTGCATGGGGCCGGTGGCATCGGTGCGCCAGGCACCCACGCCAATCCTGCGCATGCCGCTGCGCCCGGTCGGGAACAGGGCGGCATGCCATCCGAACAGCCTGTCCTCGGTCAGTGCGGCCCCGAACTGCTGTGTGGCATCGAGCATCATTTCCACCACGCCTTCCACGTCCCGGTCGGCGGGCAGCAGCGCTCCCACATCCATGCCCAGCCGCCGGGCAATGGAGGACCGCACCTGTTCCCGGTCCAGGGCCTCGCCCTCGATCTCGCTGGATTTCAGCACGTCTTCGGTCAGCGTCCGCAACACGGCTTCTTCGCGCAACGCAAAGCCGAGCGCTTCCATGCGCCCCAAAAGCCGCCCCTGCCGATGCCGCACGGCAGCCAGCGGCGCGGCCAGGCGCTCGCTATCCCAACGGAAGTCGGGCCAATCAAGAAGTTCGTGGATAAAAGGGCACATTCACCGCACCTCGTGCGGAGAATATAGGGGAGATTCGCCGCAGGGACAAGAGATTCACCGCAAATATTGCGGAGATAACCTTGCATATTCTCCGCACCCGAATGCTTTGTGAAAAACGAGAAAGGAGAAGGCCCTGAAAGTTGCCTTTCAGGGCCTTCAAATATGGTTGCGGGGGCCGGATTTGAACCGACGACCTTCGGGTTATGAGCCCGACGAGCTACCGAGCTGCTCCACCCCGCGTCACCTGCGGAATTCGGGTCCGGCGGCGTAGGCAGGGCCTTGCCGTCGGGTCGTTAGAAGTATGCCCGTCGCCCCCCGGTGTCAACAGAAAATCGAAAAAAGACTGCCGACGAGCGACAACACACTGGTGTCACAGAATAAAAATCTTCACAACGGTCTGCCGCCAGCGCCAGCATGTCGGCACAATCACCGGCTCGGGCATTCGCTCCCGGTCGCCCTGCCGTTTCGCCGGGGCAACCGGCACAATCTGCGCGTCCCCGCCGCCCTCCTGCCTCTGGCCGCCTACCCCCGCAGCACTTTCAGTTCCGCCGTCAGCGGGCCATCTTCCGGGGCGGTGACCACGGCGTAGCCGCCCGCGCCCAGCGCGCCGGGGTTCACCACCACGGTCCGCCCGATGCGGTCCACCGCCCGCGATTCGTGGATGTGCCCGCACAGGCACACGTCCGGCTGCACCGCCTCGATGAACGCCCGCACCGCCGGGCTGCCCACGTGCGCGCCGTTGCCCAGCTTGTCGCACAGACTGTCTTTCGGAGGGGTATGTATGGCAAGCACCAACCGGGGCCAGCGGCCCGCCTCGGCCCGCAGCGCGTCCAGCCATTCGGCCAGCCGCGCTTCCGGCACCTCACTTGGCGTGCCGAAGGGGGTGGGCGTGGAATGGCCCGCGCCCAGCAGGCCCACGCCGGGGGCCAGCTCGCGCGCGGCGCGGTGGATGTTCCAGCCGCGCCCGTCCAGCCAGTCGGTCACCTCGGCCTTGTCCATGTTGCCGATCTGGGCGTGGATGGCCGGGTTGCGCGCGGCAACGGCCGCCAGCACGCGCTCGGCCTGGCGCACGCCGCCCACCACGGTGATGTCGCCGGTAATGATCACGCCCGCCGCCTCGGACAGACCGGGAATGTCCGCGAGGGGCGAAACGTCGTCGTGGATGTCGCCGAACGCTATCCAGTAGGGTGCGCTTTGCATGCGGTGCCTTCCTTGTTAGATTGCGCGACGGGGAGGGGGAAGTGGAACGCGGGTACCGCCCGCGCCCGCACTCTACACCACGCACCCGCCACCTGACAAAACACCCTGCGGGGGCGTATCGGCGGCGATTCCGGTCCACCGCCCCACCCGGTTTCCACCACGCACCCGGCACACCGCCCGGCAGGCACCAACCCCTCGCACCAGCGCGGCACCAACCTGGCACCCATCATGACGCACTCCACCCCGCCAGACGTCGAAGCCCGGCAGGCCCTGCGCCGCACCATGCTGGCCCGGCGCGCCGCGTTGCCCCCCGAAGAGGCCGCCCGCCTGGGCCATGCCGCGCAGGAAGCCCTGCTGGCATCCCCCGCGTGGCAGGCCGCCCGGCAGGTGCTGCTGTACGTGGCCGTGCGCAACGAAACCGCCACCGCCCGCCTGCTGGACGCCGCCTGGGCCCATGGCAAGCAGGTGCTGCTGCCGCGCTGCGTGACATCTTCTCCCGCATCCGGCCACACATCCGGCTCCGCGTCCCCCGCCGCCAACTGCGACAACGAAATGTGCCTGGCCCCCTGCGCCTGCGCGGCGGATCTCAAACCCGGACGCTACGGCATCGCCGAGCCGAACCCCGACCGCTGCCCGGCCATCGACATGGACGCCGAGTCCGGTTCCGCGTCCTCCTTCGCGCCCGACCTTGCCGTCATCCCCGGCGTGGCCTTCGACAGGCAGGGCAACCGCCTTGGCCACGGCGCTGGCTACTACGACCGTTTCCTGGCCCACCCGGCCATGGCCCGCACCGCGCTGGTGGGGCTGGCCTACGCGTTCCAGATCGTACCGGCGCTGCCCGTGGCCCCATGGGACCGCCCCGTCCACGCACTGTGCACCGAGGAGGGACTGACATGGCTGTAACCACTCCGTCGCTGGCCTTTCCGCCGCTTTCCCGTTCCGGCGGCCCCGCCGCCAATCCTGATAACGTCACCCCGCGCTGCATCCGCTTCGCCTTTCCCGGCGTGCCGGGGGTGCACTGCGCCTTCCAGACCCGGCGCGGCGGCATCTCTGACGGGCCGTGGGCCGGGGGCAACATTTCCTACGAGGTGGGCGACGACCCCGCCGCCGTGGCCGCCAACCGCGCCGCCCTGGCCGCCAGCCTGGACCTGGCCGAATGGGTGGAGGCCAAGCAGGTGCACGGCGATGCCATGATCATCGACCCGGAACCGGTGCAGCTTGCCGCCGCGCTGGCCGCAACCCCGGTGGCCCAGGCCGACGGCCTTGCCACCGCGCGCCCCGGCGTGGGGCTGGTGATCAAGACGGCGGACTGCCAACCCATCCTGCTGGCGCATGAAAGCGGCAGGTACGTGGCCGCGCTGCACGCCGGGTGGCGGGGCAACCGCATCGGCTTTCCGCAGTCGGGCGTGCGCGCCTTTTGCGAGCGCTACGGGTTTCCCCCGCAAGAGGTGCTGGCCGTGCGCGGCCCCAGCCTTGGCCCGGCGGCGGCGGAATTCGTCAACTTCGCCTCGGAATGGGGGCAGGACTTCGCCCGCTGGTTCCGCTCGGCCAGCCGCACCATGGACCTGTGGACCCTGACCCGCCACCAGCTTGCCGCAGCGGGCCTGCTGCCGGAGCGCATCTACGGGCTGGACCTGTGCACCCACACCCTGGCCGACGACTTCTTCTCCTACCGCCGCGCCGCCACCACCGGGCGGCAGGCGTCCATCATCTGGATGGAGGGGTAGACCGGCCCGCCACCACCGGAGGCCGCACCACCACCGCATGCGCATCCTGCTTGCCGACAACCACGACAGCTTCACGCGCAATCTCGAACACCTGCTGGTGGGCGCCACCGGCTGCGTGCCCATGGTCGTGCCGGTGGATCGGCTGGAAGAGATCACGGACGGCTGGCCCCATGTCCCCGGCGAGACGAATCCCGCCGTCCGCTGGGATCTGCTGGTGATCTCTCCCGGTCCCGGCACGCCCGAGGAATATCCGCAGTACGGGCCACTGCTGGGCGGCGAGACCACGCGGGTGGCGCGCGCGCCTTGCGCCACGGACGAAGGGGGGGACGCCCGTCCGCCAGCCGTACCGGCCGCTGCCTCGTCCGCAGCCCCGGCGTCTCCCCCGTGCGCCGCCCCCTGTCCCGTGCCGGTGCCCGTGCTGGGCATCTGCCTGGGGCTGCAGATCATCAACGCCCATTTCGGCGGGGCCACCGCGCCGTTGCCGGGCTGCGTGCACGGCAAGCCGGACACGCTGCACTACGCCGGGCAGGTCCGCACCGTGGCCCGCTACCATTCGCTGCACCTGTCCGCCATGGGCGCGGGCATGCGCGTGCTGGCCCGCAACGGGCAGGGAGCGGTCATGGCCGCCCGGCACGAATGCCTGCCCCTGCTGGGCTACCAGTTTCACCCCGAATCGTTCCTCACCCCGGACGGGGTGTGGTGGATACGCCATGCGCTGCACGCTCTCGGCCTGCGCTGACGCCGACGCCTTCGCGGCCTTTGCCCTGGCCTGCGCCCGGCAGGGTGCGGACCTGCTGCTGTGCCACCCGGACCCCGACCACGCGGACCCCGGCGCGGCGGATGCCGGCCCCTCTGCCCAGTTCCCCGGTGCGCCAGCCACCCCCCACGTCCACACCGCCATGCCCCCCGGCTGGACGGTCTGGCCCGGCGGCGAGGGTGAAGGCCCGTGCTGCCTCGTCGGCATCGGCCCGCGCGAGCAACTGTGCCTGGGCGACCCCGCATCCGGCGACACGGCTGGCCCCACGTCCGGCGCCCCCCCCCCGGACCACGAGCCCGGCCCGCACACCGACGCCGCGCTGGCCAGCTTTCTCGGCTTTTCGCCGCCCGGCGATGGCCGGGCAACCGCCCGTGGCCGCCACGACGCCTCCCTCCCCTGGCAGCCCGCCCGCGCCGACCACGACATCGCCCTCGGCTTTCTGGCCTACACCTACGGCCTGCCGCGCTTCGGCATCCGCAGCGCCAAGCCCCGCGTGCTGCCGCATGCCCTGCTGCGCCGCTACCACGGCATGGCCCGCTGGAATCCGGCCACCGGCGCGCTGACCCTTTCCGTCCACCCGGACGCGCCACCGGACCTTGCCGCCCGCTGCGCCCGGCTGCTGGCCGACGGCCCCGCGCCCGCCTTTACCGCCCCCACCGACTGCATCGCCCTGCCGCCCTCGCTGGACCGCGCCGGATACACGGCGGGCGTGCGCGAGGTGCTGCGCCGCATCCGCGCGGGCGACACCTACCAGTGCAACCTGTCCACCCGCTTCGGCCTGCACGCGCCGGGGCTGGACCCGGCGGCCCTGTCGCTGCACCTGTGGCGCACCCGGCCCGCCCCCTTCCACGGGTTGTTCCGGGTGGGAGCGCGCCACGTGGTTTCCGCCTCGCCGGAGCGCTTCCTGCGCGTGGATGCACCGGGCGGCGGCCCGGCCCGCGTGCTCTCGCAGCCCATCAAGGGCACCCTGGCCTTCGGCCCCGGCACGCCGCATCCTGTCTGGCATTCCGGCCTGCCCGGCCTGCTGGCCGCCACCCCCAAGGAGCGCGCCGAACTGTCCATGATCGTGGACCTGGTGCGCAACGACATCTCGGCCGACTGCGCCTACGGCAGCGTGGCCGTGGCCCGCCACTGCGCCACCTTTCGGGTGGGCGGCGCGGCCAGCGGCCTCGTGCAGATGTATTCCGACGTCACCGGCACCCTGCGGCCCGACCGCACCTGCCTGGACCTGCTGCTGTCCGCCTTTCCCGGCGGCTCCGTGACCGGCTGCCCCAAGCGGCGCACGCTGGAGATCATCGAGGCCGGGGAGCCGCACAGCCGCGAGGTATACTGCGGCAGCCTGCTGGCCATGGCCGACGCCCGCGCCATGGACGCCTCCATCGCCATCCGCACCGGCTGGCACGACGCGGCCACGGGCCGCCTCGAACATTGCGCGGGCAGCGGCATCGTCGTGGACTCGGACCCGGAAAGCGAATACGAGGAGACATGGGCCAAGGGGGCCAACTTCCGGGAGGTATGCGCATGATCCACTGGCAAGGCGGCGCGTTGCACGAGGGCGGGGTGCGGCTGGACATCGGCAGTCCGGCCTTCCGGTACGGGGCGGGGTTCTTCGAGACCCTTCTGTGGAACGGCCGGGCGCCCAGCCGCCTTGCGGCGCACGTGGCGCGGCTGGAGGCCAGCCTGGCCCACTTCGGCCTTTCCGCGCAGCCCGTGGACTACGACTACGTCATCGCGGAAGTGGTGCAGGCCAACGGCCTTGGCGGGCGGCAGGCCCGGGTGAACATCTTCGCCCCGGTGGAGGAAGAGGACGCCGCCGTCGCGCCCATCGTCACCGCCGCCCCCTACGACCCTCCCGCGCCGGACCGCACCTACAGCCTGCGCCTGGCCGCGCCCGCCACGCAAGGCTCGCTGGCGGTGCACAAATCCATGAACTACATGCTGTGCTATCTGGAACGCCGGGCCGCCCGCGCCCTGGGGCAGGACGATGCGGTGCTCACCCAGCCCGGCGGCATCGTGGTGGAGGCCACCACCGCCGCCCTGCTGTTCGGCGACGGCGAATGCTTCTGCACCCCCACTGGCGGCTGCCGCCTGCCCAGCACCACCCTGGCCGCCGCGCGCGACCTGCTGCCCGTGCGCGACTGCACCGTGCGCGCCGGGGAATTGCGCGCCTTCCGCCACGCCTACCTGCTGAACTCGCTGCAAGGCATGCGCCCGGTGACCGTCATCGGCGCGCACGCCTTCGCGCCCGATTTCGCCACCTGCCAGCGGTGCAACCCGGTGTTGCTTGGGGAATGAACACAATGCGGGGGAGGGAAGGAACCCCTTTTGGAAAAGGGGTTCCTTCCCTCCCCCGCACCCCCTCCCATCTTCCCCAAAACGTTCTCAATGATGCTATACTGAAAAAAACCTTGCATGTTACCGCGATGCAGCCGCACTGCCCCCACAGGGTCACTTCTGTTTCCCGCTCGGGCGCGATCTACTTCTTTCGGGGATCGAACCCGAACAGGCGTCCGCGCACCACGGCCTCGCGTCCATGCCGGTCGCGCAGGGCATCCAGCGCAGCGTCCAGTTTCTTGCGGCGGTTCTCGTCCGGCGCGGGGATGAATTCGGTGGGAATTGCGACGGTGGAGGCGATCTGCCCGTCCGGCCCACCTGGCCCGTCCAACGCATCTGGCCCATCCAGTTCATCATGTTCGGCGGATGTCCCCACGCGGCATGCACCGGCCGCGCCCCGCACCACGACGTCCCTGCCAGGCTCCTTCCCACCCTTTCCCCTGCCGGGAATGTCCAGCGGCAAGGTGAGCTGGCGCGGCCCGTGATTGGCCGGACCGAAGTTGGACACCCCCACCCCGATCAGCCGCACCTTGTCCGCCAGTTCCAGCGCGTCCAGCAGGCGGCACGCCTCGTCGAAGATGGTCTCGGTGGACGCCGTGGGCTCGGGCAGGCTGTGGCTGCGGGTTATGGACCGGAAGTCGGCGTACTTCACCTTCAGCGTAATGGTGCGGCCCGCCAGCCGCTGCCGCCGCAGCGATGCCCCCACCCGCTCGGCCTGCGCCAGCAGCCAGCGCCGCAGCACGGCGCGGTCCCTCGTATCCTCGGCAAAGGTATTTTCCGCGCTTTCCGACTTGGGCTCGGAATACGGCTCCACCCCGCGCGGGTCCACGCCGCTGGCCCGCTCGTGCAGGTGCGCCCCGCCCTTGCCGAAGCGCCGTTCCCAGAACTCGCGCGAATAGCGCAACACGTCGCCCGCGCAGCGCACGCCAAGCTGTTCCAGCGCGGCCAGCGACCGCTTGCCCACCCCCGGTATGCGTCCCACCGGCAAGGTGCGCAGAAATTCCGCCACGTCTTCCGGATACAGGATGAACAGGCCGTCCGGCTTGTTCACGTCCGAGGCGATCTTGGCCAGAAACTTCACCGGGGCCGCGCCCACCGAACAGGTAAGCCCGCCGGTCACGTCGCGCACGCGGGCCTTCACCGCCATGCTCATGGTCTCCACCGGGCCGAACAAGCGTTCCAGGCCCGTTGCGTCCAGATAGGCCTCATCCACGGAGGCGGGCTCCACCAGCGGCGAGAATTCGCGCAGCGCATCCATGATGCGGTGCGAAAGCTCGGCGTAGCGGCGCATGCGCCCCGGCACCACGACCAGATGCGGGCACAGCCGCAGCGCCGTGCTCATGGGCAGGGCCGAACGCACGCCAAAGCGCCGCGCCTCGTACGACGCGGCGGAAACGACCCCCCGGTGCGAGCCGCCCACGGCCACCGGCTTGCCCCGCAGGGAAGGGTCGTCCATCTGCTCCACGGACGCGAAAAAGGCGTCCATGTCGATATGCATGATCCAGCGTTGCGCCATGCCCATCTTCTAGCAGAGGGGGGGCGGGGCCGGAAGCGGGGCGCGGACGTCGGGACCGCCAGGACCGCCAGGACTGGCAGGATTGGCAGGATTGGCAGGGCTGGCGCGGGTCAGGCCGCGGGACGGGCGGTGGACGGGACGGAGCGGAATGTGGCAGGCAACACGGAACCTGCCGGAGGGTTCCAGATCGCATGATCGTCCAAGACGCACGCACACGCCGAACGTATGGTTTCCCCGGTGCGGGCAAGACGCCCTGCGCCCATACACGGGAGAATACCGGATGAAGACGGCAGAAAATCTCGGCGAGTGCATGGACCACGCGGAAATCGGCTGCCCCGAAGGCCGGCGCGACGCCGACGGCATGGCGTGGAATCAACACCCGTCCTTCCGGGGCGTGGAAATGAAGCACCTCGTGCGCGGCGCGTCCACCGAGGGGCGGTTGTCCTGCCACATGGTGCGGGTAGCGCCGGGGTGCACCCTTGAAACGCACGCCCACGAAGGCCAATGGGAATTGCACGAGGTCATGCACGGGTCCGGCCGGGCCGAGGTATCCGGACAGGGCATGGAATACCGCCCCGGCTCGGTCAACGTCATTCCCATGGGCACGGCCCACCGCGTTCAGGCAGGCGACGAGGGCCTGTGGCTGCTGGCCAAGTTCTTTCCGGCGCTGCTGTAACCCCATGCCCGCCTCCGGAGGCGCATGACGCCGCAACATCCCCACATCCGTTTTCCGCGCGTGCCGGACCTGCCGGACGTGCAGCTCGTGCTGGGCCGGGGCGTGGAGGCGCGCTTTCCGGCCCACGCCCACGGCAGCTACTGCGTGGGGGTGGTGGACGCGGGACAACGGGTGCTGCGCCTGCCGGACATGTCGTGCGTCATTCCGGCGCACGGTCTGTTCGTGATCGCCCCCGGCCAGCGCCATGCCTGCGAGGCCACGGGGCCGCACTGCTACCGCGTGCTCAGCCTGCCGCCGGAACGGGTGCACGCCCTGGCTTCCGAATTGACGGGCACGACGAACGCGCACCCGCGCTTCGCGTCCCCCGTGCTGGATGACGCCCCCCTGGCCCGGCAGTTCCGCCGCCTGCTGGGCGTGCTCACCCGGCCCGCCTCGACGCTGGAACGCGAAGAGGCCCTGCTGGCCTTCCTCGTCGCGCTGCTGCGCCATGCCGACATCGCCCCCCCTGAGATACTGCCGCCGGAACGCCACGCGTCGGCCATCAACCGGGTTGCCGCCCACATCCGCGCGCACCATGCCGATCCGCTGCGGCTGGCCGACCTGGCCGCGCTGGCCGGGCTGTCGCCCTGCCACTTCCAGCGGGTCTTCCAGCGGCATACCGGCCTTTCGCCGCACGAGTACCAGCAGGGCGAGCGCATCCGCCACGCGCGCGCCTTGCTGGACGGCCCCTTGCCCCTGCCCGAGGTCGCCCAGGCGGCGGGGTTCTATGACCAGAGCCACCTGAACCGTGCCTTCAGGCGGCTCATGGGCATTTCGCCGGGGGTGTACGCGGCGGAACGGCGCGGGTAGCGCCGACATCCGCTTCCGCCATGCCCCGGCCCATACGCGCCGGATACGGTGACGGCCCGCCGCTCCCCGTGCTAGACAGGTACGCGCGCCGCCATCACGCGGGGCCGGGCGCGGGCCGCATCGTTTCGACCGCCGCCCCGGACACGGGCCACGCCACGCGGATTTCCTGCATCACCCCAACCATCGGTCACCCATGCCAGCATTCCGCTTCGTCCACGCCGCAGACCTGCACCTCGACGCCGCCTTCGCGGGCGTCTCGCGCGACCTTCCGCCCCGCCTGGCCGACCGGCTGCACCGCGCCACCTTCACCGCGTGGGAACGGCTGGTGGATCTGTGCCTTGCCGAGCTGCCCGACGCGCTGCTCATCGCGGGCGACGTGCACAACCACGAGGACGGCAGCCTGCGCGCCCAGGTGGCCCTGCGCGACGGCTGCGCGCGGCTGGCGGAAGCGGGCGTGCGGGTGTTCATCGCCCACGGCAACCACGACCCCCTGACCTCGCGCGTGAAATCGCTGCGCTGGCCGGATGGGGTCACCGTGTTCGGCCCGCAGGCGGAGGCGTACCCCGTGACCCGCGACGGCCGCGTGGTGGCCGTGGTGCACGGCGTAAGCCACGAGACCGACCGCGAAGGCCGCAACCTGGCCAAACGCTTTGCCCGCGCCGCCACGGTTCAGGCCCTGCTTCAGGGCACGGTTCAGGACATGGACGTGCCCCCCGGCGCGCCGCAGATCGGCGTGCTGCACTGCAACGTGGGCACCACGCCGGGCAGTCGCGACGCGGGCCGCTACGCCCCGTGCACCCTGGACGACCTGGCCGCCACGGGCCTGGACTACTGGGCGCTGGGGCACATCCATCTGCCGCAGGTGCTGCGCACGCGGCCCCACGTGGTCTACCCCGGTTCCACGCAGGGGCTGCACATCAACGAGGATGGCCCGCGCGGCTGCCAGTTGGTCACCGTGCACGACGACGGCGAGGTGGAACTGGAGTTCCGGCCGCTGGCCCCGGTGCGCTGGCAGGTGGTGGAGGTAACCATCGGCAATGGCGGAACTGGCGGCAATGGCGGCAATGACGACGACGGCAACGGCGCTGCCTCCCTCGAAACGCTGCACGGCCGCATCCTTGAAGCCATGGAGCGCGCCGCCGGGGACGATGCGGCAGCGGGCGCGCCGTCCGGCATGCCTTCCGCGTTCTCACCCGTGGAAGCCACCCTGTTCCGGGTCGTCCTGCACGGGCGCGGCCCGCTGGACCGCCACCTGCGCCGCCCCGGCGTCGTCGAAGGATTGCTGGAAATGCTGCGCGAGGCCGGGGCCTCGCTGGCCCCCCTTGCCTGGGTCAAGGATATCGAACTGCGCACCCGGCCCGACGTGGACATGGACGCGCTGCGCCAGCGCGACGACCTGCTGGGCGAGGTGTTGCGCGTGGCCGCCGCCGCGCGGGGCCTGCCGGAACCGCCTGCGGGCGACCCGACAGCCTGCCCTGCGGGGGGCCTTGCCGCCGCGTCCACGAACGGGCAACCACCCGACGTGCCCCCCCAACCGAACCCAGCCGCCTTGCGCGCCCTGGCCGCCGCCGTGCTCGCCCCGCTGTACGACGGACCGCGCGGCCGCCGCTTCCTGGGCCCCACCGACGCCCTGACGCCCGAAGACCTGGCCGCCCTGCTGGACGACGCCGAACGCATCTGCTGCGACATGCTGGAGGCCGACTGATGTACATCCAGCGCGCGCACATCGACGGCTTCGGGGTTCTGGCGGGCCAGACCATTCCGCAACTGCCGCCGGGGCTGTCCATCTTCCTGGGCAGCAACGAGGCGGGCAAATCCACCTGCCTCGACTTCTTCCGGGCCATGCTGGCGGGCTACCCGCGCAGCCGCGCCGCGCACCGCGTGCCCCTTTCGGGCCGCGCGGCGGATGCGGGCGGCACGCTCACCCTGCACACCGACCGCTGCGGCGTTGTGCGGCTCACCCGCCGCCCCGGCGCGCACGGCGGCCCGCTGACCCTCACCGACGCCCAGGGCACGCCGCTGGACGCGGAACTGGCCGCCGCCCTGCTGCACGGCGTGACGCCCGACCTCTACCGCAATATTTACGGATTCAGCCTTTCGGAATTGCAGGAATTTTCCTCGCTCTCCGCCGAAGGCGCACGCAACGTGCTGCTGGGGGCCGGGGCAGGGCAGGGGCTGCGCCCGCCCAGCCAACTGCTGGACGACCTTTCCGGCCGCATGGCCGCGCTGTTCCTGCCCGACGGCCGCAAGCCGCCGCTCAACGACGCGCTGAAGGAACTGGAAACCCTGCGCGCCAGCCTGCGCGCCCACGAGCGGGACACCGCCCGCTACGACGCCCTGTCGGCCGAACTGGACGACCTGTCCGCCCGGCTGGCCGGGGTGCGCGCGGACCGCGCCACCCGCGAGGCCGAGCACCGCGCGCTGGAACGCCGCCTGGGCGTATGGCGGCAGTGGCAGGAACTGGTGGCCGTGGAAGGGCAGCTTGCCCGACTGGAGGTGGTGGTCGAACGCTTTCCGCAGGACGGCAAGGTCCGCTTCGAGCGCGAGCGCGAACGCGCCGCCGAACGAGGGCTGCGGGCGCAGGGGCTGCGCGACCAACTGACGGCGCTGGAAGCCGCGCTGGCAGGGCACGCGCCCGACGCCCGGCTGCTGGCCGCCGCGCCCGCACTGCGCGCGCTGCTGGAACGCAAGGCCAGCCATCGCAACGCCCGCGCCGCCCTGCCCGCCCTGCTGGCCGACATGGAGCGCAACCGCGCCGACCGCGAACGTCTGCTGGCCGTCCTTGGCGCGGACTGGACCCCGGAGCGGGTGCGCGGGTTCGACCGTTCACTGTTCACGCGAGAGGCCGTGGCCGCCCACGAGGCGGGCATGGAAACGGCTGGGGCCGACCTGCGCCAGGCCCGCGCCGAACGCGACCGCCGCGCCGCCGAGCACGAGGCCGCCCGCCACGCGGCGGAACTTGCCCAGGCCCAGGCCGATGCGCTGGGCACGGACCCCGCCGCCACCCTGGACGCGGAGCAGGCCGAACGGCTGCGCACCCTGCGCGCGCAGGCCGGGTCCGCGCTGGCGGAACTGCCGGGGCTGCGCGCCGAACTGGGCGTGCAGGCCGCCGCGCTGGTCCGGTCGCTGACGGACATTTCCCCCGGCTGGACCCCGGACACCCTGCGCCAATTCGACACGTCGCCCCGCGCCCGCGAGGCGCTGGCCGCACGCGCCCGCACCGTCACCGACGCCGCCGAGGCCGCCCGCGACGCCGCCCGCCGCGTCGACGAACTGGCCGCGCAACTGGACGACCTTTCCGACCGCTGCAATCAGGCCATCCTGGCCGCGCGGGCCATTGCCGCGCCCACCCGCGAGGAACTGGACCGCCGGGCCGAGGCCGTGCGCCGCCTGCGCCGGGTGGCCGACGGGCTGACCCTGGAGGCCGAACGCACGGCCGAAGCCGCCCGCGCCGAGCGCGACCACGCCGCCAACGCGCCCTTGGTCCGCAAGTCAACAACACTGTTGCTTCTTGGCGGCGTGCTGCTGGCAACGGGCGCGATTGCCGCAGGGCTGCTGCTGGCGGCGTTGCGGGGTGCGCTGGACATTTCCGCCGCGTCGCCGCTCACTGGGCTGGCCAGCCTGGCCGGGCTGGCCCCCCTGACGGCCATGGGCCTTGCGCCCGTGTACCTGTGCGCGGTGGCCGCGCTGTGCGGCCTCGCCCTGCTGGTGGCGGGCCTGCCCCGGCGCGATGCCGCCGCACTGGCGGCGCACGCGGCCCGCGCCGCCCAACTGGCCGCCCGGCGCGACGAACTTGCGGACCACCGCGACGGTCTGCGCGCCGACGCGGCACGGCTGCTGCGCGAGGCGGGAATATCCGAAGCCTATGCCGCCCCTGACGGATCTGCCCCTGGCGTATCTGGCCTTGACGGCCCCGCCCTTGCCGACCGCGTGGACATGACCGAGCGTGCGCTGGAACGCGCCCGCGAGGACCGCGCCCGGCGCGACCGGGCCGATGCCGAGGCCGCCGCCCGCGAGGCCGACTGCGCCGCCCAGCGTGCCCGCCATCTCCAGGCCCTGCAAGCCCGCGAAGCGGCCGACGACGCACTGCGCGCGGCCCGCGCGGACTGGTCCGCATGCTGCAACGGACTCGGCCTGCCGGAAACCTTCGCCCCGGAAGCGGCGGCCGGGCTGTTCGACCGTGTGGAGGCCTGCGCGGCCCGCGCGGCGCAGGCCGACGCGCTGGCCGCCCGCGTGGCGGCGCTGACGGCGCAAACGGCGGCGCTGGCCGATGCCGCCCGCGCCGTGCCCGCCCTGGCCACGCTGTGCCCCCCGGAAGAGGACATCACCGACAAGGCCGCCTCCGCCCTGCTGAGCGGGGTGGACCGCCTGCTGGCCGACCTGCGCGCCGCCGAGGCCCGGCGGCAGGAACGGGAACGCGCCACGGCGGAACTGGCCGCCCGGCGGGAGCGGGAGCAGCAGGCACGCGCGGTGCTGGCCGAGGCCGACGCGGCGCTTGAAACCGCCGCCGCCGCATCCGACGCCGCACGCGCCGCATGGCGCGCCTGGCTGGCCGAACGCGGCCTGTCCCCGGACCTTACCCCGGCCACGGCCCGCGATGCCCTTGGCGTGATGGACGACTGGCTGCGCCTGGACAACGAGGCCGCCGGGCTGGCCGCGCGCCGCGCCGCGCTGGACGCGGAACTGGCCGCGCTGGAAACCCCGCTGGCCCGCATTGCCGCCGACTGCGCCAGCGTGCTGCCCGAGGGCATCCGCTCCGGCGACCCCGTGGCCACGCTGGACGGGCTTGCCGCCGCCGCCAAGGCCGCCGAGGACATGGCCGCCGAACGGGACAGACTGGCCGCCCGGCACGGAGAACTGCAGGCCGAACTGCGCGAGGCGGATGCCGCCCACGCCGCCGCAGCAGCAGCCATGGCCGAACTGCTGGCCGCCGGGGACGCGGCCGACGCCGAAGACTTCCTGCGCCGCGCCGCGTTCTTCGCCGAACGGCAGGACCTGCTGCGCCGCAAGGGCGACCTGGCCGACCACCTGGCCGCCGCCCTGCCCGAGGTTTCCGACACACCCGGCGAGGCGTCCGCCGACCGCCTGGCGGACCCGCTGGCCTTGCTGCGCGCCGAACTGGCCGCCGCCGACCGCGAGGCCATGCAGACCCGCTGCGACGAACTGGCCACGGAACTCACCGCACTGGCCGCGCACGAGGCGGAACTGGTGGACAAGGCCGCCGCCTTGCGCGTGCAGCGCGAGCAGGTGGCCTCTGCCGACGAGGTGGCCGCCCTGCGCAGACAGGAGGCCGCCCTGCTGGAATCGGCCCGGCAGATGGCCCTGGAATGGAGCCGCAACGCCCTGGCCCGCCACCTCATCGACACGGCGCGGCGGCGCTTCGAGCGTGAACGCCAGCCCCACGTCATCCGCGAGGCGGCCGCCATCTTCCGGACCATCACCGGCGGACGCTGGCAGTCCATCGCCGCCTCGCTGGAAGACGGCGTGCCCCGCGCCGTGCCCGCCGACGGCGAACCGGTGCCGCACGAGCACCTCAGCCGGGGCACCCGCGAGCAACTGTACCTGGCCCTGCGCCTGGGCTACGTGCGCACCCATGCCCTGCACGCCGAGCCGCTGCCCCTGATCATGGACGACATCCTCGTGAACTTCGACCCGGAACGCGCGGCCCGCACCGCCGCCGCGCTGGCCGCCCTGTGCGGGACCGGGACCGGCGGACAGTCCGGCGAAGCGCCCGGCCACGCAGCCGAAGCGGATGCCCCCGACATCCCAGACACCCCCGACGATCCGGAAGCCCCCGGCACGGCAAAGCCGCACCAGATACTGTTCTTCACCTGTCACCCGCATACCGTGGACATGCTGCGCACGGCCGCGCCGGACGCCGCCCTGTTCACCGTGGAACGGGGGGCCATAACCGCCACCGCCTGAACAGCTGCGGCACTCGGGCCGTCCGCATCTGGTCGCATCTGGTCGCATCGGGCCGGGCGCGTTCCGGGCACGGACACACGGTGCCCCCAAACGTTCAGCCGTTTCGGTCGGCGTGGCCGCCGCCGCGCATCCGGCTGCCCGGCCCCGCAGCCGGGTTGACTCCGCCACGGCACCCTGCCATAGCATAAGGGAAATCCCCCATGAACCCATGCGGGATGTCACGCAGCATCACCACGCGTCAGCGCCCGCTTTCCCTCTTGCGCAGCACCGCCACCACAGGAGGCCCGCCCGCATGACCTCGCCCCACAGCGCCGCGCCCACCTCTGCCCCGCCCCCCACCGCATCCGCCCCGGCTTCCCCGGCGCGCCTGCCCGCCACCTGCCGCGCGCCCGCCCCCGCCGACGGGGCCGGGGTGCGCAACGTCGTCATCATGGGCGCGGCCGGGCGCGACTTCCACAACTTCAACGTGCTGCTGCGCGACGACCCGGCCGTGCACGTGGTGGCCTTCACCGCCGCCCAGATTCCGGACATCGACGGCCGCTGCTACCCCGCCGCGCTGGCCGGGCCGCGCTACCCGGACGGGGTGCCCATACTGGCCGAACGCGAACTGGCCGCCCTGTGCCGCGACAACCGCGTGCACGAAGTCATCTTTTCCTACAGCGACGTTGCGCACGAGGCGGTCATGCACGCCGCCTCGCTTGCGCTGGCCGCCGGAGCGGACTTTCGCCTGCTGTCCCCCGCCGCCACCATGCTGCGCGCGGACAAGCCCGTGGTGGCCGTCACCGCCGTGCGCACCGGCTGCGGCAAGTCTCCGGTCACCCGGCACCTGTGCGCGGCCTTCCTCGAACGGGGCATGCGTCCCGTTGTCGTGCGCCACCCCATGCCCTACGGCGACCTGGCAAAACAGGCGGTGCAGCGCTTCGCCAGTCACGCGGACATGGACGCCGCCGACTGCACGGTGGAGGAGCGCGAGGAATACGAGCACCTGGTGGACGCAGGCATCGTGGTGTACGCGGGCGTGGACTACGCGCGCATCCTCGCGACAGCGCAGGCCGAGGCCGACGTGCTGCTGTGGGACGGCGGCAACAACGACACCCCCTTCTTCCGGCCCGACGTGCACCTGACCGTGTGCGACCCGCTGCGCGCCGGGCACGAGCTGACCTACCACCCCGGCGAAACCAACCTGCGCATGTGCCACGTGGCAGTGATCAACAAGGTGGACACGGCCACGCCGGACCAGGTGGCCACGGTGCGCGCCAGCATCGCCGCCGCCAATCCCGCGGCGCGGGTGCTGCTGGCCGATTCGGTGGTGGAGGTGGACGACCCCGCCGCCATCCGCCGGGCGCGGGTGTTGCTGGTGGAGGATGGCCCCACCCTGACCCACGGCGGGCTGCCCTTCGGCGCGGCGCAGGCGGCGGCGGAAATGCACGGCGCGGGCCGCATGGCCGACCCGCGTCCCTACGCCCAGGGTTCGCTGAAGCAGGTCTTCGAAAACTACCCCCACCTGGGCAAGGCCCTGCCCGCCATGGGGTATTCGCGCAGTCAACTGGAAGACCTGGAGGCCACCATCAACGCCACCCCGTGCGATCTGGTGCTGCTGGGCACGCCGGTGCGGCTCGACCGGCTGATCCGCATCGAGCGCCCGTGGCTGCGGGTGCGCTACACCTACCGCGACCGGGCGGACGCGGGTTCCAACCCGGCCACCAATGGAGCCGGGCTGGCGGAAACGGTGCTGGAGTTGCTGGAACGCACGCCCTGATCCGGCAGCGTCCCCATGCCGCTCGTGCCCGTCCCGCGCGACCGAACGGATGGACCGGGCGGACGGGCCGGGCGGGCGGACGCGCCGACACCGCTTCGTCACCCCATCGCCACGCATCCGTCGCCTTGAAGCCCTAGATATGGGACAAGCCCCACCAGCATCCAGCCTGATGGGCAGGGGGTTCCATGTCCGCCTCCACCATATCCGGCTTTGTCCTTGGCCTTATGTCCGGCCTGATGCCCGGGCAAGTGCCCGGCCCGGCCATCGCCCTTGCCGCCAGCCCCGCAGACGCCAGCGCGCCCGACGCCGCCGCCCTGGCGGACCTGCTGCGGCCACTGGTGCACATGCTGTCCACCGACGCGCCCTCCATCACGGCCACCTTGTGGCTGCTGACCGCATGCCTCGCGGTGGGCGGCGCATGGGTCGTGATGGACCACATGCGCCTGGGGCGGCATGGCGCGCCCACGCCGGACCACCGCACGCCGCGCCCCCTGACGGCCCAGCGTCCGGGTCAGCGTCCGGGCCAGCATTCGGGCCAGCATTCGGGCCAGCATTCGGCGCAGTCCCGGCCCACCTGCACGGCCTGACATCCGGCCACGGCCCCTGAACCCCGTGCAGGTGCGCTCCCCGCCGCCTTCCCGCAGACCGGTCCACACGGCAAAAGGGGGACGCCGCGCCAGCGGCATCCCCCTTGTCTTCATGTATCGCGTGGGCGTTCAGCCCGGCCCTACCACGACAGGGTGCGGGTATTCTCGCGGAACAGCGCCGCGCCGGTCAGGTCCGGCGTGCTCACGGCCAGCCCCGGCAGCAGGTCGGCCTGTTGCACGCCGTACTGCTTCATGCACATGGGGCACACGTACACCGTGGCCCCGCTGCCCACCAGTTTGGCCAGCATGCGCTGCTGTTCCGGGTACCTGGCCTCGTTGCCCCTGGCCGCCAGCACCACGGCCCGGTCGTTGAGGAACAGCGTCAGCGGGTGGCCGCGCTGCAACTGGTTGGCCCCGTAGCCGATGGCCATCAGGGTGCGGTGGCCCTCGTCGCTGGTCAGGTTGATGAACAGGGGCGCATCCTTGTCCTCCGCCGCCGGGGCGGCGTGCGCGGGCAGGCCCGCCGAAAGCAGGAACAGCCACGCGGCCAGTGCGGCCAACCATCGCCCGTATCGCATGATGCCTCCTTGGTGTGTGGGGGGGGATACCGACTGCCGCCCCGCGTGCGGAAGCGGGCGCGGCTACTTCCGTTCAGCATACCTCGACCGGCGCGCCGCAGGCCAGCGTTATCACGGGATGGCGCGCGCGCAGGCCGCGCCCGTGGCGCAGGCGGACGCCGGAAACACGACGACCCGTGGCGCACTACCACGGGCCGGATGTGAACGGATGCGACCTGGCTTGTGCGGTCGCGTTGGACGCCGCCGCATGCGGCGGCGGAAAAGGGATTCGGCGCGCTGCCCCGTGGCTGCATCCACGGGGGGCGGAGCGCCCGTCAGTAATAGTGTTCCACCTCTTCCACGGTGGCCGTGGCCAGCGCTTCCTGCGCGGCCTTTTCACGCTTGCGCTCGTCGCGCCGCTGTTCGCGGCGGCGCTGCGCCTCGCGGTTGCGGCGGTGCTGGGCCGGGGTTTCCAGCAGCAGCTCCGGCACGGGCGTGGGCTTGCGGTCCGGCCCCATGGACACGAAGGTCAGGTAGGCGGACGCGGCGTGGCGCGATTCGCCGGTGAGCAGGTTTTCCGCCTCCACCCGCACGCCCACCTCCATGGAGGTGCCGCCCGCAAGGTTCACGCTGGCCTTCAGCTGCATCAGCTCGCCCACGTGCACCGGCGCGCGAAAGTCCATGCGGTCGATGGAGGCCGTCACCACGGCGGTGCGGCAGTGCCGCATGGCGGCCACTGCCCCGGCAAGGTCGATGTGCTTCAGAATGACCCCGCCGTGCACGTTGCCCGCGGGGTTGGCATCCTCGGGCAGGGGGCGGTGGGTCATCACCACTTCACTGTCGTGCACGCGCTTGGCGTCCATGCGGCTGGCTCCGGGCGGGTTGAAAGGGAGGGCGGTGCGGAATGGCGGCTGCCGGGCCTACCCGGCGAAGCGCACGCCGCCCTTGCCCAGCAGGTCGTGCAGGTGGATGAGGCCCACCAGGCGGTGCGCGTCGTCCACGATGGGCAGCACGGTGATGGCCTTCTGCTCCATCACGTCCAGCAGTTCCGCCACCGATTGGTCACTGCGGGCGCTGCGCGGGTTGCGGGTCATGATGGCCGTCACCGGCGTGCGCGGGGCGTAATCGCCCTTGATCACCGCGCGGCGCACGTCGCCGTCGGTCAGGATGCCCATCAGCCTGCCGCTGCCGTCCACCACGGCCACCGCGCCAAAGCCGCCCTTGTCCAGCACGCGCACGGCCTCTTCCTGGCCCACGTCGTCCTGGGTGACGGGAATGCCGGTGGTGTGCATCAGTTCCTGCACCCGCAACCGCAGCCGCTGGCCCAGCGAACCGCCGGGGTGGTAGCGCAGAAAGTCGTTTTCGGTAAACGCCTTCCAGTGGATGAGGCACACCGCCAGGGCGTCGCCCAGGGCCAGCACCGCCGTGGTGGATGCCGTGGGGGCCAGGTTGTGGGGGCACGCCTCGCGCGGGACGCCGGAATCCAGCACCACGTCGGCGGCGCGGCCCAGAGTGGACTGCGCCTTGCCGGTCATGGCGATGATGGCCGTGCCGATGGCCCGCAGGCTGGGCAGGATGGCGTTCAGCTCGTCCGTCTCGCCGGAATTGGAGATGGCGATGACCACGTCTTCCGCCCGCAGGCTGCCCATGTCGCCGTGCGCGCCTTCCACCGGGTGCAGGAAGAACGCCGGGGTGCCGGTGGAGGAAAGGGTGGCCGCCAGCTTGCGGCCCACCAGGCCCGACTTGCCAAGCCCGGTGACCACCACGCGGCCCCGGCAGCCCGCCAGCAGCGCCAAGGCCGCCTCGAACGAGGGGCCAAGCCTGTCGCGTACCGCCGTCAATCCTTCTATTTCGATATCGAGCACGTCGCGCCCGAGGGGTATCCAGTCGGTGCGGCGTTCGCCGCAGGTACAATCGCTCATGCCGTGGAAATCCTGTGGATGTTGCGGATGGGCCGCGCGGGCGCGGCGACCTTCTCTTCCCCCGAAACGCGGGGCGGGTCAACAGGGGGCATGATGAGGAAACTGTGAAATGGAAAAGGGGGCCTTTTGCAAGGCCCCCTTTGAATCACAGTATGGTCACAGCTCCCGCGCTTGCGAGGTGCGCGGCACGCGTCTTTCTCTCGCCCTAATCCGTCACTTCCAGGCACGCCCGGCTGCACCCGTCGCCCGCGCAGGGGATGGGGTAGTCGCCGTTGAAGCAGGCCAGGCAGTACTTTTCCGGGTGCGACACCGAGCGCAGCAGCCCGTCGATGGACAGGTAGTGCAGCGAATCCAACCCGATGAACCGTTCGATCTCGGCAATGGAATGGTTGGCCGCGATCAGTTCGCCCTTGGACGAAAAGTCGATGCCGTAGAAGCACGGGTGCTTGATGGGCGGGCAGCTGACGCGGAAGTGCACTTCCTTCGCGCCCAGTTCGCGCAGTTTCTTCACGCGGGTGCGGATGGTGGTGCCGCGCACGATGGAATCGTCCACGATGCAGATGCGCTTGCCCTTGATCATGCTCTTGACCGGGTTGATCTTCACCTGCACGCCAAAGTCGCGCATGTCCTGCGAGGGCTGGATGAACGTGCGGCCCACGTAGTGGTTGCGGATCATGGCGTGCTCGTACGGCAGGCCCGACTGCTGGGCAAAGCCCACCGCACAGTAGATGCCCGAATCCGGAAAGGGCATGATGAAGTCCACGTCCGGGGCCGATTCCATGGCCAGTTGGCGGCCCATCTCCTTGCGGCACTGGTACACGTCTTCGCCGAACACGATGGAGTCGGGCCGGGCGAAGTAGACCAGCTCGAAGATGCACTGGCGCGTGGGCGGCTTGTTGTCCTCGTCCATCAGGCTGTAGCTTTTCACGCTGTTGCCTTCGATGACCAGCATTTCGCCGGGGTCCAGCGGGCGGATGAATTCCGCCTCCATCAGGTCGAAGGCGCAGGTTTCGCTGGCCAGCACCGGCGAACCGGCCAGGCGGCCCAGGGCAAGCGGGCGCATGCCGTGCGGGTCGCGCATGGCGATGAGCTTGTCGTTGGCGAGAATGATCAGCGAATACGCGCCCTGCACCCGCTTGCACGCGGCCATGACGGCTTCCTCAAAGGTCTTGCCGTTCATGTTGTGCGCGATGAGGTGCACGAACACTTCGCTGTCGATGGAGGTCTGGAAGATGGACCCCTTGCGCTCCAACTCGTCGCGCAGTTCCACCGTGTTGGTCAGGTTGCCGTTGTGCGCGATGGCGATTTCCATGCCCTTGAAGCGCACCAGAAACGGCTGGGCGTTGCGGATGAGCGAGGCCCCGGTGGTGGAATAGCGGATGTGGCCGACGGCGATGTTGCCCTTCAGCTCCTTGCCCAGGTGCCGTTCGTTGAACACGTCGGGCACCAGGCCCATGCCCCGATGTTCGCGCAGCTTCTGGCCGTCCCAGGTGACAATGCCCGCGCTTTCCTGCCCGCGATGTTGCAGGGCGTACAGGCCGAAATATGCCATGCGCGCCGCTTCGACGTGGTTGTAGATGCCGAAGATGCCGCAGTAATGCTTGATCATGCTCTACCTCGATGCAGACGGTCCGTTACGCGCCCAGTATGGTCATGTCGTGGTCATCACGTGCGCCAGCCATGTGCCGCCATGTGCCCAGCCATATGCCTGTCGCCCGCCACATTGCGCGTGGCCCCAAAGCGCAGGACCGGGCTTTAGGCCCGGTCCCGTTATCGGTTGTCTAGTTGGTTCCGTAGTATTCCTGCAAGCTCTTCACGTTCACCCCGCAGCAGCGGCTGGCCCGTATGGCCTGCGCGATGGCCTTGGCCCCGGATACGGTGGTGCTGTAGGGCACCCCGTACATCAGCGTGGCCTGGCGGATGGACTTGGAATCCTGCACGGTGCGCTTGCCCGAGGCGGTGTTGAGCACCAGGGCAATGTCGCCGTTCTTGATGAAGTCCACGATGTTGGGCCGCCCCTCGTACACCTTGTGCACCGACGTGGCGGGCACGCCGCCTTCGCGCAGCAGCTTGGCGGTGCCGCTGGTGGCCAGCACCTCGAAGCCGAGGTCGGCGAACATGCTGGCCACTTCCGTGATCAGCAGCTTGTCGCGGTCGTTGACGGAGATGAAGATCTTGCCGCTTTCGGGCAGGCGCTGCCCGCCCGCAAGCTGGCCCTTCAGATAGGCTTCCTCGAAGCTGGAGGCAATACCCATCACCTCGCCCGTGGACCGCATTTCGGGGCCGAGCAGGATGTCCACCCCCGGGAAACGGTTGAACGGGAACACCGATTCCTTCACCGAGAAGTAGCCGGTGCGGCGCATGGACCACGGGTCCAGTTCCTTCAGCGTGGCGCCCAGCATGATCTGGGTGGCCAGGCGCGGCAGGGGCACCGCCGTGGCCTTGGACACGAAGGGCGCGGTGCGCGAGGCGCGCGGGTTCACTTCAAGGATGTAGATAAGGCCGTCCTTGACCGCGAACTGAATGTTCATCAGGCCCACCACGCGCAGTTCGCGCGCCAGTTCCACGGTCTGCCGGGCGATCTCGTTGACGATGGCCTCGGGCAGGGTGTGCGGCGGAATGACGCAGGCGGAGTCGCCGGAGTGGATGCCCGCCTCCTCGATGTGCTCCATGATGCCCGCCACGTACACGTCGGTGCCGTCGGACAGGGCGTCCACGTCCACTTCGATGGCGCTTTCCAGGAACTTGTCGATGAGGATGGGGTGCTTGGGCTTTTCACCCACCGAATTGGCGAAGTATTCGGCCAGTTGTTCCTCGTCGTACACGATCTCCATGGCCCGCCCCCCCAGCACGTAGCTGGGCCGCACCACCGTCGGGTAGCCGATGCGGGCGGCGGCGCTGCGCGCCTCGGGCAGGGACATGACCGTGGCGTTGGCGGGCTGGCGCAGGCCCAGCTTCTGCAGCAGGGCCTGGAAGCGTTCGCGGTCTTCGGCGCGGTCGATGGAGTCGGGCGAGGTGCCCAGAATGGGGACGCCCGCGCGCATCAGCGGCACGGCCAGGTTCAGCGGGGTCTGCCCGCCGAACTGCACGATGACCCCGTCCGGGCGCTCGGCCTCGATGATGTTCATGACATCCTCGTAGGTCAGCGGCTCGAAGTACAGGCGGTCGGAGGTGTCGTAGTCGGTGGAGACCGTTTCGGGGTTGGAGTTGACCATGATGGCCTGCACGCCCATTTCCTTCAGCGCGAAGGAGGCGTGGCAGCAGCAGTAGTCGAACTCGATGCCCTGGCCGATGCGGTTGGGCCCGCCGCCGAGGATGATGACCTTCTTGCGGTCGTCCACGGTGACTTCGTGGCCGGTCTCGTAGGTGGAATAGTAGTACGGGGTGTACGCCTCGAACTCGCTGGCGCAGGTGTCCACCAGGTAGTAGGTGGGCACGATGCCCATGGCCTTGCGCAGGGTGCGCACGTCCGATTCGGGGCGCTTCCACATTTCGGCCAGCTGGCGGTCGGAAAAGCCGTATTCCTTGGCGCGGCGCATCAGGGCCACCAGTTCCGCGTTGTCCACGGTCATGGCGTTGCCCAGGGCGAAATCGCGCAGTTCGGCTTCCATGTCCACCAGGTCCTTCATCTGGCGCAGGAACCACGGGTCGATGGCGGTGGCCTCGTGGATCTCCTCCACGGTCATGCCGTCGAGCATGGCGTGGCGCACGTAGAAGATGCGGCGCGAGTTGGGCGTGCGCAGCTTGCGCATGATGTCCTCGCGCTCCGGCCCCTTGCAGCGGAAGGCGGACCCAAGGCCGGGCGCGCCCACTTCCAGCGAGCGCAGGCCCTTCTGCAGCGATTCCTTGAAGGTGCGGCCGATGGACATGGCCTCGCCCACGCTCTTCATCGAGGTGGTCAGCTCGTCCTTGGCGCCGGGAAACTTCTCGAAGGTGAAGCGCGGAATCTTGGTGACGCAGTAGTCGATGGACGGCTCGAAGCTGGCCATCGTCTCGCGGGTGATGTCGTTGGGAATCTCGTCCAGCGTGTAGCCCACGGCCAGTTTGGCCGCGATCTTGGCGATGGGGAAGCCGGTGGCCTTGGAGGCCAGCGCGGACGAACGCGACACGCGGGGGTTCATCTCGATGACCACCATGTCGCCGTTCAGCGGGTTGATGCCGAACTGCACGTTGGAGCCGCCCGTTTCCACGCCGATTTCGCGCATGATGGCGATGGAGGCGTCGCGCATCATCTGGTACTCGACGTCGGTCAGGGTCTGGGCCGGGGCCACGGTGATGGAGTCGCCCGTGTGCACGCCCATGGCGTCGAAGTTTTCGATGGAGCAGATGATGACGCAGTTGTCGGCCTTGTCGCGCATCACCTCCATCTCGAATTCCTTCCAGCCCAGCACCGACTGCTCGATCATCACCTCGTGCTTGATGGAGGCGGCGAGCCCGCGCGCGGCGATCTCTTCCAGGTCCTCCATGTTGTAGGCGATGCCGCCGCCGGTGCCGCCCATGGTGAAGGCGGGGCGGATGATGAGCGGGAAGGGCATTTCCGTCCCAAGGCGGCGCACGTCTTCCATGGTGCGGGCAATGCCGCTGGCAGGCACCTTCAGGCCGATGTTGGCCATGGCCTCGCGGAACAGTTCGCGGCTTTCCGCCTTTTCGATGACCTGCTTGTTGGCCCCGATGAGTTCGACGCCGCATTCTTCCAGCACGCCCATGGCGGCAAGCGCCAGCGCGGTGTTCAGGCCGGTCTGGCCGCCCAGGGTGGGCAGCAGCGCGTCGGGCCGCTCCTTGCGGATGATGGCGGCCACCGTCTCGGGCTCGATGGGCTCGATGTAGGTGCGGTCGGCAAGACCGGGGTCGGTCATGATGGTGGCGGGGTTCGAGTTGACCAGCACCACCTCGTAGCCTTCTTCCTTCAGGGCCTTCACGGCCTGCGTGCCGGAATAGTCGAATTCGCACGCCTGCCCGATGACGATCGGGCCGGAACCGATGACCATGATCCGCTTCAAATCGGTGCGTTTGGGCATTGGACTCTGTCTGGTAACAGGGTTGCCCCGCAGGGGCGGGAGACGGGAAGTCGACCGGGACAAAGGCGGGAGGAATGTGCGGGGCGTTCCGGCGCGGCGAGGCGCGGGGGAACGGCCATCCACCCGCGATTGTTGCGGAACATGCGTCTTTGAACCCACGCGCCGTCAGCAATCCGGCTCTTATATCGCGCACCCCCGCGCTTGGCAAGCCGCGCGCGGGGTGGCGAAGGGGCCGGGACCCCGCTTTTTGACATTGATGGGAAACGGCAAGGCGAAATGCCCCGAACCCGCAGGACGCCGCATTCCCCCAACGGCAGCACGCGCCACCACGCGAGGAAGCATCCGCTCCTCCCCGTCCCGCCCCGCGCACGGGTCGCCGCCAAACCCCGCACCGCGCCTCGCCGCGCGCCGCCCCTTGCGCCCCACCACCCGCTGATGCTACCGCATTGCCTTCACCATGCCCCGGCCGAAAGGGGCGGCAGGCCGCGCGGGCGCGCCCCGCGCCACTTCCGGCCGCCGCCCCGCACCGTTCATCCGGCCCCGGCGGGTTGTTTTCCTAATTTTGTCATGCGGATTCCGTCACCCGGACAGTGACAGCCGAATAGTGTCACCCGGACAGTTACGGGACCAACGGGCCTGCACGCGGACGGCGGCCCAGCCGCCAAGCAACACGAGGGACAGGAACATGCTCGCGATCCTCGACTACAAGGCAGGCAACCAGACCAGCGTGCGCCGCGCGCTGGACCACCTGGGCATTCCCTGCGCCATCACGGCGGACCCGGCGGTCATCGCCGGGGCGCACGGGGTGATCTTTCCGGGCGTGGGCGCGGCCGGGCAGGCCATGAACGAACTGGTCACCACGGGCCTCGACAAGGTGCTGAAGGACCAGGTGCAGGCGGGCAAGCCGCTGCTGGGCATCTGCGTGGGCTGCCAGATCATGCTGGACTACAGCCAGGAAAACGACACCAAGGCCCTCGGCATCGTGCCCGGCGAATGCCGTCTGTTCAACCCCGCCTGGACCGAAGAGGACGGCAGGCCCATCCGCGTGCCGCACATGGGCTGGAACCGCATCGTGCAGAAGCGCCCCTGCGAGTTGCTGAAGGGCATCGAGCCGGAGGCGGAATTCTACTTCGTGCACAGCTACTACCCCGCCCCGCCGGAAAGCTACGTCATCGCCACGTGCACCTACGGCGAGGAATTCTGCGCCATCCACGGCGGCCCCGGCCTGTGGGCCGTGCAGTTTCACCCGGAAAAGAGCGGCCGCCCCGGCCTTGCCTTGCTGCGCAACTTTTACGCCTACTGCAAGGAGGCCAGCCGTGCTTAGCAAGCGCATCATCCCCTGCCTGGACGTCCGCAACGGCAGGCTGACCAAGGGCGTGAAGTTCGAGGGCAACGTGGACATCGGCGACCCGGTGGAAACCGCCCGCCGTTACTACGAACAGGGCGCGGACGAAATCGTGTTCTACGACATCACCGCCTCGCACGAGGACCGGGGCATCTTTCTCGACGTGGTCGAGCGGGTGGCCTCGGAAATCTTCATCCCCTTCTCGGTGGGCGGCGGCATCAACACCGTGGAAGACATGCGGGCCGTGCTGGTGGCCGGGGCGGAGAAGGTGTCGGTGAACTCCGGCGCGGTGAAGAACCCGGACATCATCAGCCAGGGCGCGGCGGCCTTCGGGTCGCAGGCCATCGTGGTGGGCATGGACGTGAAGCAGGTGGAGAAGTCCGAAACCATCCCCTCGGGCTACGAGATCGTCATCCACGGCGGCCGCAAGTTCATGGGCATGGACGCCATAGAATGGGCCAAGACCTGTGAGGCGCTGGGGGCCGGTGAACTGTGCGTCAACTCCATCGACGCAGACGGCACCAAGGACGGCTACGAGCTGACCCTTACCCGGATGATCGCCGACGCGGTGTCCATTCCGGTCATCGCGTCCGGCGGCGCGGGCAGCCCGGCACACATGTACGACGCCATCACCAAGGGCGGCGCCACCGCCGCGCTCATCGCCTCCATCGTGCATTACGGCCAGTACACCATCCCGGACCTGAAGCGGCAGATTTCGGGCATGGGGGCGAAGCTGCGCATGGTCTGGTAGCCAACCGGGTATTTTGCCCGTTGGCAGCCTGCTGAAAGATTTCCTTCTTGCGGGGGAGGGACCCTTTTGGAAAAGGGTCTCCTCCCCCGCGCCCCCTCCCCCCAAAACTTTTATTCATATTACCTGCATATTACGAGGACACACAGAATGGAATTCCAAGAGGCGACAGCCGCGACGGCTGGCCGCACTCTGCCCGCCACGCCGCAACACCGCCACCGCCCCTCATCCGGAGGGCACCCCATGCCTGCCCGTCGCACCAGATTTCCCGTCCTGCTCCTGCTGCTGGCCACCCTGCTGACCGCCGTCCTCGCCTGCCCCGCGCCCAACGCTGCCGCCGGTCCCATCCTTGACATGCTGCGCGAACGCCGCGCCGAGCGGTCCGCGTCGGGTAGCACCACATCGGGCAACACGGCTTCGGGCAATGGCACGTCTACCCGGCAGGCAGGTTCCACCGCCGCCCGCCGGGGCAGCACGCCGCCGGACCCCGCCGCCATCGTGCCCGGCAGCCGCAGGCTGGCCGAAAGCTACGGCCCGCACCCCGCCCAGGTCATGGACGTGTACCTGCCGCCCAACCCGCAACACGCGCCCGTCATCGTCATGGTGCACGGCGGCGCGTGGAAGATCGGCGACAAGGCCAACCCCGGCCTGATGGACAACAAGCTGGCCCGCTGGCTGCCCAAGGGGTTCGTGCTGGTGAGCATCAACTACCGGTTGCTTCCCGATGCCATGGCCCTGGAACAGGCCGAGGACGTGGCCGCCGCCGTGCGCCGCGTGGCGGACGCCGCCCCCGGCTGGGGCGCGGACCCGTCGCGCATCATCCTGATGGGGCATTCCGCGGGGGCGCATCTGGTGGCGCTGGCGGCGTCCGCGCCGTCCCTGCTCGACCGCCCCGTGGCGGGCGCCGTGGTGCTGGATTCGGCGGCCATGGACGTGCCCGCCATCATGAAGCACCGGCACCCGGGCTTCTACGACGATGCCTTCGGCAAGAACCCCGCCTACTGGGCCAAGACCTCGCCGCAGGACCAGTGGTCGCCCAAGGCCGTGCCCATGCTGCTGGTGTGCTCCACCAAGCGGGCCGACAAGCCCTGCGTGGCCGCCGAGGCCTTCGCGGCCAAGACCGCGCGCTCCGGCCGCAACACGCCGGTGCTGCCGCAAGCACTGACCCACGGCGAGATCAACCACCTGTTGGGCCTGCCCGGAGCCTACACCGACGCGGTGGACGGGTTCATCGCCGCCCGGCTGGAGGATGCCAGCCGCTGAAAACCGGACGGGAACTGCGTACCTCAAAAAAAGCAGAGAGGCCGCCCATGCGGCCTCTCTGCTTTGTACTCCCTAACGTCTCAGGAAAGAAGGGAACTGCCAGCCGCCCTACCCCGCCCGAAACGTGCCGCTCTTGCCGCCGGACTTGAACACCAGACGGCAGTCGCGCAGCACGATGTCCTTCTGCACGGCCTTGCACATGTCGTAGATGGTCAGCGCGGCCACCTGCGCGGCGACCATGGCTTCCATTTCCACGCCGGTCTGGCCCGTGGTGCGCACTTCCGCCTCCAGTTCGATGGAGGGGGGCGCATTCACCACGGCAAAGCGCACGTCCGCGTAGCTGATGGCCAGCGGGTGGCACATGGGAATCAGCTCCGCCGTGCGCTTGGCGGCCATGATGCCCGCGATCTTGGCGGTGGTCAGCACGTCGCCCTTGGGCAGGGCGCGGCGCTTCAGCAGATCCAGGGTGCTTGCGTTCACCTCCACCACGGCCCGCACGATGGCGGTGCGCTGGGTGGGGGCCTTCGCGCCCACGTCCACCATGGTCACGCTGCCGTCCTCGGTCATGTGGCTGAAGGCGGCCTCCGCGTCGTCGGACTCGGGCACGGATTTGCCCAACCCGCCGGTGCATTCCAGCGCGGAGGGCGCGCCGCATCCGCAGCCGCACCCGGTGTTGGGCAGGTCCGGGCCGTCTTCGTCGTAGTCGAGGGGGTCGGGCATATCGTCAAGCCGGACGGTGGGCGCGCCCCCGTCTGGCGAGTTGGGCGAGTCAGGCGAATCGGGCATTTTGGGCATATCGGAAGACATGGGGATAACCTCCTGCCGATCTTGGAACAAGACAAAGGGATGGCGCTCGCGCGGCCCCGCGCGGGCTGTCCCATACCCCTTCGCTGTAGCCCAAAACAGAACGGACGCCAATGCGGCGTCCGTCGAAAGGTCACGAGAAGCGGGGGATGGCCGCCGAGGGAAGAATCCGGACTGCGGGGACATGGCTGAGTCGGGCCAAGTCGCGCCGGGCCAGAGCGGGTCAGGCCGGTTCGGGCCAGTTCGGGCCAGTTCGGGCAGACGGGGGAGCCCGCCGCCCGCGCGCCCTGGCGGATTATCTCTCCACGTCCTTGGGCACCAGCCGCATGCCCCGGCGGCACAGGGTCAGGATGTCGTCGGCGGGCAGCGGGCGGCCAAGGCAGTAGCCCTGCAGGTAGTCCACGCCCATGCCGCGCAGGGCGGAAAGCTGGGCCGCCGTCTCCACCCCTTCGGCCACCGTGGCCAGGCGCAGGCTGCGGGCCAGACCCAGGATGGTCTCCACGATCTCCAGGCTGCCCCCTTCGTCCAGCAGTTCCTGCACGAAGGTGCGGTCTATCTTCAGGGCGTGGATGGGCATGCGCGCAAGGTATTGCAGCGAGGAATACCCGGTGCCGAAGTCGTCCAGAGAAACCCGCACCCCCAGGTCGCGCAGGGTGCACAGCATGGCGTTGCCGCGCTCGTAGTTCTGCATCAGCGAGGTTTCGGTAATCTCCACTTCCAGCGCGTCGGCGGGCACGTCGTAGGCGTTCAGGCACGCGGCGATGTGGCTGATGGTCTCGTCGCTGGTCAGGCAGCGCGAGGAAATGTTCACCGCCACCGGCAGGGTCAGCCCCTCCAGCCGCCACGCGGCGTGCTGGGCGCAGGCCATTTCCACCACCAGTTTGGTGATTTCGCGGATGGAGTTGGAGGTTTCCGCCACGGGTATGAAGACCGAGGGCGGGGCCACCACCGTGCCGTCGCGCTCCCAGCGCAGCAGCGCCTCCACCTTGCGCACCCGCAGGGCGCGCGCGTCAGCGATGGGCTGATACACCAGCCGGAATTCCCGCCCGGCGATGGCCGCCTTGATCTCCTGGTCCATGCGGTAGCGCCGGGTGAATTCCAGGCACTGTTCCTCGCAGAACAGGGCAATGGCGTTCTTGCCCATGTCTTTCGCGCGATACATGGCGATGTCCGCGCGCGACAGCAGTTCGTTGGCCGTCTGGCCGTCGTCCGGGTACACCGACACCCCGAAGCTGGCCGTGACCGAAAAGCCCATGCCTCCGTAGGCGAACGGCTCCGCGAAGGTCGCGAACAGCCGCCGCATGATGCCGTCCAGGTGCGATTTGTCGGTGATGCCGCCCACCGCCGCCACGAATTCGTCGCCCCCCAGCCGCCCCAGGATGTCGCCGGGCCGCAGGGCCGCGCGCAGCCGCCGGGCCACGTCGCACAGCAACTGGTCGCCGGTGGCGTGGTCATAGGAATCGTTGATGAACTTGAAGCCGTCCATGTCGATGAACACCACGGCCAGCTGCTGCTCGCGCACGGCGGCCTTGCCGATGGCCTCGCGCAGCAGTTCAAAAATGTGTTTGCGGTTGGGCAGGCCGGTCAGGTCGTCGTGGTTGGCCTGGTAAGTGATCTGCGCCTCTTTCTGCTTGATGTCGGAAATATCCGAGAACACCCCCACGCAGTTCAGGATCGCCCCGGCCTCGTCGCGGATGGACACAAGGCTCAGCCACTGCGGAATCTGCCAGCCGTCGCGGTGCGGCCCGCGCGTCTCGCCGATCCACGAACCGTGCTCCAGCATCTCGTCCCACACGCTGCGGCTTCCGCCCATGGGCGTCATGCCCAGCACCGGCGAGGGGCGGCCCACCATGGACCCCGCGTCCACGCCGGTGATGCGCTCGAAGGCCGGGTTCACGGCCACCACCGAGCCCGCGCTGTCGGTGATGAAGATGCCCTCCACCGCGTGGGTGAACACCTCGCCCATCAGGTGCAGCTTGGCGTTGGCGTCGCACAGTTGGGCGGTGCGCTCGCGCACCCGGCGTTCCAGGTCGCGGTGGATCTCGTTCAGTTCGCGCTGCGAGGCTTCCAGCAGGTCGAGCATGCCATTGAAGGCGTTGGCCAGCCCTTCCAGTTCATCGCCGGTGTCGATACGGATGCGCTGGCCCATGTTGCCGGGGCCTATGGAGCGCACCCAGCCCGACAGGCGCAGCACCGTGCGGGTCACTGTGCGCGCCAGCAGCAGCGCGGTGCCCAGCGCCACCAGCAGGGCCGTGACCGTCAGCGCGGCGATGTGCCACCACGCGGCCCGCTGTTCGGCCCGGTAGCCGTCCAGCGCAATGCCCACGGACACGGTGCAGATGGTAATGCCCGCCCGATCCACCGGGGCGGAGTGGTGATAGACGCCCGGACCGGCGGATTCCGGCAGGGGCGCGCCGGGGTCCGGCGCACCCTGCGCCCCCCCCCGCGGGGCATCCTGCGGGCCGTCGCGAAATCCGTTGCCCGCATCGGGCGGGGCAGCGTGGCCGGGCAGCGCCGGGCGGAACGCCCAGCCGCCCCGGCGGAACTCGAAGGCGGAGCCGTCGGCGCGGGTGACCACCAGATATTCCAGCCCCTGCTGGCGACGCAGCACGCCGGTGCAATGATCCACCAGCGCGGCGTAATCCTCTGCCGCAAGGGCGCTGGCCGCCACCTCGCCCACCGAGGCCACCAGCCTGTCGGCCTGCGATTCCAGGCCCCGGCGCAGCACGCCCTGTTGGTAGGGAATGATCATGCCCAGGATGGCCGCGATGATGGCCAGCCCCGCCACGAAGGCCAGCCCCCCCGCCTTGAAGGCGATGCCGAAGCGGCGACGTGGGCGGCGCGGGCGGGCGTCTTCGCGATCAGGCCGGTCAGTACGACCAAGTCGGTCAGGCCGGTCGGCAACGCCCGGGCCAGCGGCCGCCGCCCCCGCCGCACAGGCGGCTTCCGTCCCGGCGACGGCGCCGGGCTCCAAGCAGCTGGGAGGGGGGGTGCTCATTGCTCCACCAGACGGCGCGCGGGTTCGATGGCCTCGGCGCGGAACGGCGCGATGCCGTCAAGTTGCAGCAACAGCAGCATCTGCCTGCCCCACGGGTTGTCGGACAGCCCCAGGCCCAGCTCCGCGTAACGCGGCGCCAGCGAAGGATCCACCGACGGGGCGAGGCACATCACGAAATCTATGAGCGGCGGGGATACGGCGATGCGCTCCAACTGCGCGCCCACCTGGGGGTTGAGTTCGACCATGGTGCGCAGCGAACGCTCGGTGATCACGCAGGCCGGGGCCTGCCCGAAGAACACCGGCAGCAGCACGCGCGAGGCCTGCACCTCGAACTCCACGCCCGAAAAATGTCTGGCGGCCACGGGCAGCCCCTGGTCGCGCAACTGCCGCTCCACCCAGCGCAGGGGCAGGCTTTCCGGCCCAGCGGACATGGCCTGCACCAGCAGGCGCGCGCCGCGCAACTGGCTGACCTGGGTGATGCCAGACCCCTTGGCGGCGACCAGCACATAGCGTTCGCCGTATTCGCCGTCGGTCACCGGCACGCCGAACGGCTTCAGGTCCATTTCGCGCGAGAGCAGCAGGTAATCCACGGTGGGCAGGTGCACCACGTCCACCTGGCCTTTGGCCAGCGCCTTGCGCATCTCGTTCCGCGAGTGGTAGCCGGTCAGCCGCACGCCAAGGCCGCGTTCCGTCTCCACGTAGCGGCGCGCCCACAGCTCCACGGCCAGGGCCACGTCCTTGCGGTCCACGCCCGGCAGGGAATACTCCACGTAGCCCAGGCGCAGTTCCGTGGCCACGGCGGGTGCGGTCGGCAGCAGCCATGCGCTCGCCAGCAGCACCAGCAACGCGGCGGCCATCCCGCGCGCCGTGGCCCGCCACGCGCCGTGCGCGGGCGGGGCGGGGATCATGCCGGTTCCAAGGTCAGGGCAGGGCGCGGGCGCCATAGCCCACCTCACGCAAGCGGTCGAGAATTTCCGTACCGGCCACAAGGTTGCGCGCGGCCACGGCGGCCTGGGCCTCGTACAGCGCCCGCTGGCGCGCGGCGCGCACCAGGGCCTCGTACACCTGCGTTTCCAGCAGTTCACGGGTGTCCACCAGCCCTTCGCGGTAGG
This sequence comes from Nitratidesulfovibrio sp. HK-II, assembly GCF_003402415.2. Lineage (NCBI taxonomy): Bacteria > Pseudomonadati > Thermodesulfobacteriota > Desulfovibrionia > Desulfovibrionales > Desulfovibrionaceae > Nitratidesulfovibrio > Nitratidesulfovibrio sp. HK-II. The sequence goes on along the minus strand of NZ_AP036014.1, from coordinate 330,674 downwards.
CGCGCTCTGTCAGGGCGCGGCTTTCTGCGGCCACGGCCACGGCTTCCGCGCCCAGCGCGGCCTGCCGGGCCGCACGGCGCTCGCGCAGCACCGCGTCCTTCACGCGCAGGGCCACGCCTTCGCGCAGCAGCACGCGCTGGTGGGCCAACTGGCGCAGCCGGGCGCGCATCTCCTCCACCCGGGCCTGGGTGCGAAATCCCTCGAACAGCGGCAGTTCCACGGTCAGTCCGGCCGCGCCGTGGGTGCGTTCATCTTCTGCCACCAGCCCCCCATCGTAGGTGTTGGTCACCGTAGACAGGGTGCCGAACAGCGAAACCACCGGCAGGTATTCGCCGGTGGCGTCGTCCAGCCGCGCCTCGGCCGCCCGCACCCCGGCGTCGAAGCGCGCAAGGTCGAGGTTCAGGCGGTAGGCTCCGGCCACGGACTCCGCCAACGGACCGGGCTCCGGCGCGGCGGGCAGTTCCGTGTCGGCCACCCGCATGTCGGCGTTCCACGGCAGGCCCATGGTGTTCGCCAGGGCCGCCTCGGCCAGTTCCACGTTGGAATCCAGTTCCGCCAGCATGGTCCGCACGCCCAGCGCGGCCACCCTGGCGCGCAGCCAATCGGTCTTGCGCACCCGCTGCGATCCGCCCTTGTAGAAATGTTCGGTCACGTCGCGGGCGGCCTCCAGGCGCTGCGCCGTTTCATGGCCGATGTCGCGCAGGGCCCGGGCCAGCACCACCCCGTGGTAGCGGGTGGTCACATCGTGCACCAGTTGCAGCGCGGCATGGCGCGCCTCGCCCGTTGCCGCGTCGCGCCCCGCCCCGGCCTCGCGCACGCGGGCCTCGCGGCGGCCGCCGTCGTACAGCAGCAGCCCAAGCTCCGCCCGGTATTCGCCAAGGTCACGGTCCATGAGCGGGATGCGCCGCTCCGGCACGGTGGTGCGCGTGGTCATGGGGCCGCCGCCCATGTCCACGGTGTAGTCCGAGGTTTCTTCCGGAAAGACGAACACCGGGTCGCTGTCCAGGCGCGTCTGGGTGGCGGAAAGCTTGAGTTGCGGCCAGTAGGCGGACAGGGCCTGGCGGTGCTGCGCCTCGGCGATGGCCAGTCCTTCGCGGGCGGCGGCCGGTGCGGCGTTGTCGCGCAGGGCGATGGCGATGCACTGGGGAAGGGTGAGCGGCTGCGGGGTGTCCGCCGCCATGGCCGGGTACGCCATGACCAGCGCAAGCCACGGCAGCACCGCCAACAGTATGGCGGTGATGCGGCCTGGGTGCATCGGCCAGCCAGACCATGGCGCAGTGACGGACGAGCGTGAGCGCTTCACGTCACGCGGGCCGTGTTCGCGGCTGAATACTGCAATCACGGCACGCAACTGTCGCACCACTCTCGTGCATGGTCCATCGGCGCAACGCCCCCCGGCTGGTACAGCCCTGCTGAATGAGTATTTTAAAAACGGCCACTTCGGCGCGATGCAACAGCCCGGATGCGTCGGCAGTCGCATGCTGTCGGGCGCTTCTGCGTCGAACGCCGGATTCCGCTGCAAACCCGGCGCGCGCCAGTGCGTTCTGACATGCCTTTTTGCGAGGCGTCAAGACTGTTCAGGGAGGGCTACGAAGGGGATTTCCCCGCAACCCGCACACACAGGTAGGTAAATCCCTACCTAAAAAATTGCAAAGAATTATCCGCCGCCCGAAAAAACGTCCGCCCCCGGCGCAACTGCGCCGGGGGCGGATGAAACATGCGGATCGGCAGCATGAACGCAGCCTCGGCCACGGGGTGTATCACCCCGCCGCCTTCGCCCTATTCCATGCCCATGGCCTTGCCGATCTTGCGCGCCACCTTCTTGACCTTCTCGAAGGGCTTGCCTTCTTCCAGCTTGGCGAATTCGCGCAGCAGCTCTTCCTGCTTCTTGGTCAGGCTGACGGGCGTCAGCACGCGCACCTCCACCAGCAGGTCGCCCTTCTGGTGGTGACCAAGGTAGGGCAACCCCTGATCGGACAGGCGAAACACCTCGCCGCTCTGGGTGCCCTTGGGAATGTCCAGGGTCACCGGGTCGTCCAGGGTGGGCACCTCGATGCGGTCGCCAAGTGCGGCCTGCACGAAGCTTACCTCGTGGGTGATCACCAGATCCTGGCCCTGGCGGCGGAAGGTCTTGTCCTGCTCCACGCTGACAACCACGTACAGGTCGCCGGGGGGGCCGCCGTGCAGACCCGGCTCGCCCTCGCCGCGCAGGCGCAGGCGGTTGCCGGTGTCCACCCCGGCGGGAATGCGCACGGCAAGCTCGCGCACCTGCTGCAGGATGCCAGAACCCTTGCACTTGGGGCAGGGGGTGGGGATGACCTGGCCTTCGCCCCGACACACGGGACAGGGCACGGCGATCTGGAAGAAGCCCTGGCTCTGGCGGATCTGCCCGCTGCCGCCGCAGTGGCGGCAGGCCTCGGGCCGCGTGCCGGGGGCCGCGCCGGAACCGTTGCATTCGTCGCAGGCCACCTTCTTGGGCAGGCGCAGGGTGACTTCGTCGCCCTTGGCCGCCTGGCGGAAGGTGATGGACAGGTTGTAGCGCAGGTCGGCCCCGGCCTGGGGACGCGGCCCGCGCATGCGCGACGAACCGGTGGCGAAGCCGAAGAGATCGCCGAAAATGTCGCTGAAATGCGCGAACACGTCCTCGGCGTTGTCGAACCCGTGACCGCCGCCGTTACCGTTGAGGCCCGCGTGACCAAACCGGTCGTACCGCGCGCGCTTGTCGGCGTCGCGCAGCACGTCGTAGGCCTCGGCGGCTTCCTTGAACTTCTGCTCGGCCTCGGGGTTGTCCGGGTTGCGGTCGGGGTGGTACTGGAGCGCAAGCTTGCGATACTGCCGCTTGATCTCGTCCTCCGACGCGTCCCGGGCGACGCCGAGCACTTCGTAATAGTCGCGCTGGCTCATGGCTGGCTATTCGGCCCGGAAGTCGTCCTCGGTCTCCACGTAGCGCGCCTCTTCATCGGGCAGCACCTTGCCGGCGGCGATTTCGCGCAGGGCGGTCACGACTTCCTTGTTGCGGGAATCGACCAGCGCCTCGTACCCTTCGCGGTACTGGTGCACGCGCTTGATGGCCATCTGCACCAGCAGAAAGCGGTTGTCCACGCGTTCCTGGCAATCTTCAACGGTAATGCGGGCCATGGGAGCTCCTTGCGGAAGGATGATGGGCGCAGCGGCGCGGGTGCGCGCAACGCCTCTTTCAGGTAATGCGGCAGGGCCGGTTGTCCAGCCCCCACCCGGATTCCGGGGGGCGGCGATCGACTTCCGGCACGTTGGCGGCACGAGGACGCACCACGCCAAGCTGCGCAACATACCCGTCCCGTCAAGAGGCGTCAAGAGGACTTCGCGGGGGACTTCACGAGGGGCGTCAAACGTCACCCTGCGTGCGGGCATGCCGCCGCGACTTGTCCGCCCCCGGCCAGCACCAGCCCCACGCCAGGCCAGCACCGGGGCCGCGCCGACCGAACGCCGCCGGAACCGCAAACAACCTGGTCCCGTCTGGCAAGAACGCACACTGTTTGTTGATGCACGCGCGCGGCCCATGCACGGGGCGTGGCGCACTCGGCCTGTCAGCGGTTGCTTCCGCGTGCCCGCCGGGGTATCGGGGGGCGGCCCGGCGGTCCTTCATCCCGCTTTTTTGCCTGGGCACCCGGCCGACCCGCCCCTGCGGATGCGCGCCGACCCCGCCCCGACCGGTCCCGGCCGGCCGCGGCCCGATCCCGTCCGACGGAGAATTCCATGCCCCGCGAAAAACTTTCCTACGCCCAGAAGCAGTGCGTCACCGCCACCGGCAAGCTGATGCAGCAGACCGCCATGATCCACCCCGGCGCGCGCATCGGCGTGGCCGTTTCCGGCGGCATGGACAGCTGGGTGCTGTTGCAGGTGCTGAAGCTGCGACAGCGCATCGTGCCCTTCAAGTTCGAGATCATGGCCCTGCACGTGAACCCCGGCTTCGACCCGCACAACCACGCCCCGCTGCTGCCCTGGCTGCGCGCCAACGGCGTGGCCTCGCACATCGAGGTCACCGACCACGGGCCGGTGGCCCATTCGCCCGCCAACCTGCGCAATTCGCCGTGCTTTTACTGCGCCAAGCTGCGCCGCACCCGGCTGTTCGAACTGTGCAAGCAGTACGGACTGACCCACCTGGCCTTCGGCCACAATGCCGACGATCTGGTGACCACCTTTTTCATGAACCTGGTCCAGACCGGGCGGGTGGACGGCATGTCCATGAAGGAAGCCTTCTTCGGCGGCAGGCTGACGGTCATCCGTCCCATGATGCTGGTGGAAAAACCGGTCATCGCCCGCGCCGTGAACCAGTGGAACCTGCCCGTGTGGTCCAACCCCTGCCCGTCGGCCACCGATTCGCGCCGCAGCGAGATGACCGCCGAAGTGAAGGAACTGTGCAAGGGCAGCAAATTCGCGAAGGCAAATATTTTCAACGGGTTGATTCGTTGGCAGCTTGGGTTGACACCCTCGGACCAATAACGCTAGACAACGCGATAGGCTCTAGCGCCAGCCGCAACGCGCGGCCCGGACGCCATCTTCCGCACCGACCGCACTCTCCGGCCGCACCGGACCCACCGGTTCCACAGGACCGGCCTGACCGGCCACAACCCGCAGGACCGCACGCGACACATGCTGCTCGGCAAGTACCACATCGTCATCCTGAAGGAACGCGACGGCGCCCACCGCAACCTGCGCATGCGCGGGTGGTTCGGTTTCGCCGTGGTCTGCCTGGGGCTGGCGCTGGCCGGGCTGAACGTGTGGCTGTGGGGCTTCTACACCGAGAACCTGAACCTGCAACGCCGCCTGGCCGAGGCCGAGCGCACGGTGGAGGAACAGAACGGGCAGATGCTGAACATGGTGGGCAAGGTGCGCAGCCTCCAGGCCGACCTTGGCCGCGTGCAGCAGTTCGACTCCAAGCTGCGCCTGATGATGAACATGGAGAAGGACCCCGGCGAAGCAGCCTCCATGGGCGGCTCCCGCTCGGAAGACTTCTCCAAGAGCTACCTGCCCCTGCACCGCCAGGAACTGCTGGCCCGCAAGATGCACAGCTTTTTGCAGCAGCTTTCCACCGACGTGCGGCTGGAAGAGGTGCGCCAGCAGGAACTGGTGCGCGCCCTGCGCGACAACCGCGAGGTGCTGGCCGCCACCCCCTCCATCTGGCCCGCCGACGGCTACATTTCCTCCACCTTCGGCATGCGCGTCTCGCCGTTCACCGGCAAGGGCGAATTCCACAAGGGCATCGACGTCATCAACCGCCCCGGCACGCCCATCTATGCCCCCGCGCGCGGCACCGTCACCTTCGCCGCCGTGGACGGCGCCTACGGCAACTGCGTGGTGCTGCAACACGGCGGGGGGCTGTCCACCCGCTACGCGCACATGCAGCGATTCGTGATCCGGGACGGCCAGAGCGTGAACCGGGGCGACCTTATCGGCTACATCGGCAATTCGGGGCGCAGCACCGGCCCGCACCTGCACTACGAGGTGCGGCTGAACGGGGTGTGCGTGAATCCCATGCGCTACATCCTGAACTAGACGCACGCACGGCTTCGGTCCCGCAGCCAGCGACATCCAGCCCATCCGGGTCCCCCACCCTCTTTCCGCACCCACCCCATGCTGCATATCTTCGACACCCCCTTCGAGTGGGACATCGAATGGCTGTTGCGCGTCAACGTGGACTGGCGCAACACCCCGCTGGACCTGCTGATGCCGCTGGTTTCCAGCACCCTGCTGCTGTGGGTGGCCATCGCCGCCTGCGCGGCGCTGTACCTTGCCCGCACGGGCAAGCCCGGGTTGCGGCCGCTGCTGTCCCTGTTGCTGGTGGTGGGCGTGGCCGCCGGGCTGGCCGACGGCGCGGGCAACGTGTTCAAGAAATCCACGGACCGGGTGCGCCCGCTGAACGCCCTGCCGCTGGTGCACCACCGCGACGACGGCGCATGGAAGCAGAACCCCGCCGATTTCGCGCAAGGCAAATCGACGGGGGATTCCTTCGTCTCGTCCCACGCGGCCAACACCATGGCCGTGGCCGTGGCGCTGTACGCCATGCTGCCGGGCCTTGGCGCGGCCCGGAAACGGGAAGCCCTGGCCCAACCGGCCGCACCGGCCGCACCGGCCGCCGGTTCCACGGCATGCGCCGCTCCCCGCCCGTCCCCGGCGCTGCGGCTGGTCTTCCTGCTGCCGCTGATGGTGGGCTATTCCCGCCTGTACCTTGGCAAGCACTACCCTTCCGACGTGCTGGGCGGCTGGCTGGTGGGTCTGCTTGCCGGTTGCGCGGCGGTGTGGGCGTGGCGGAAGGCCACGGGGCAACGCAACAGCCCGGCCTGACGAAGATTCTCGCGCTGCAAGGCGGCCGCTTTGAAGCGGGGGGCCAAGGGGCGACAGCCGCGCTGCGATCGCCATCCGTAATGCTCGAAGCCTCGCATAACGGCTGCCGTCCTTGGTCGCCGGAGGCATCCTGAAACGCACATCGCCATCATGTGAAGCGGGCGGGGCATTGCTGCCCCGCCCGCTTCGTTTCGAAAAATTGCCGACACCCTTGCGGCCCGCGCTACCCGGCGGCCAAGCCCTGCAACTGCGCGAACGAATCGGCCAGCGGCGCGGCGTCGGTCACGTCCTGGCGCAGAAAGGCATTGATGGGGCCGTTCATGGCAATGGCCTTGTCGATGTCCGGGTTGCTGCCCGGCGCGTAGGCCCCGATGTTGATCATGTCCTCGGCCTTGCGAAAGGTGGCCATGTGCCGGGTGATCACGCGGCCCGCGTCCACCACGTTTTGCGCGCAGATGTCGCTGCGCAGGCGGCTGATGGAGCGCAGCACGTCAATGGCGGGAAAGTGCCCCAGGTCGGCAAGGTCGCGGGTGAGCACGATGTGCCCGTCCAGGATGGAGCGCACCGCGTCGGCGATGGGCTCGTTGAAGTCGTCGCCGTCCACGAGCACCGTGTAGATGCCGGTGATGGTGCCCTTCTCGCTGCGGCCCGCGCGTTCCAGCAGCTTGGGCAGCTGGGCGAACACGGTGGGGGTGTAGCCCTTGGTCGTGGGCGGTTCGCCGACGGCAAGGCCCACCTCGCGCGCGGCCATGGCGAAGCGCGTCACCGAGTCCATCATCAGCAGCACGTCCTTGCCCTGGTCGCGGAAATGTTCGGCCACGGCGGTGGCGGCATAGGCGGCGCGCATGCGCACCAGCGGCGACTGGTCGGACGTGGCCACGATGAGCACCGAGCGGGCCAGCCCCTCCGGCCCCAGGTCCTTTTCCATGAACTCCACCACCTCGCGGCCGCGTTCGCCGATGAGGCCGATGACGTTCACGTCGGCCACGGTGTAGCGGGCCATCATGCCCATGAGCGTCGATTTGCCGACGCCCGAACCGGCCATGATGCCCACGCGCTGCCCCTTGCCCAGGGTGAGCAGGCTGTTGATGACGCGCACGCCCACGTCCAGCGGGTCGGAAATGCGCGGCCGGGCCAGCGGGTTGGGCGGCGAGGCGTACAGAGGGGCGAAATCCACGGTGGGCACGGGTGCGCCGCCGTCCAGCGGCACGCCGAAGGCGTCGAAGGCTCGGCCAAGCAGCGCGTCGCCCACGGGAAACACGGGGGGCAGGCTGGTGTTGCGGATGAGGCTGCCGGGGCGGATGCCGCGCAGGTCGCCATAGGGCATGAACAGCAGGTTGCCGTCGCGAAAGCCCACCACCTCGGCGGCGATGCCCCCGCACGAGGCGGGGTCCGCCTGTTCGGGCGCGCCGCCCGCGCCGGATTCGCAGCCCTCGGGCAGCATGTGGCACACCGCGCCCAGCGGGGCCTTTATGCCGCAGCCTTCGGCAACCAGGCCCACCACCTTGGTGACCTTGCCGTAGGTCTGCATGGCCTGCACCTCGCCCAGCAGGCGCAGGCAGGCGGCCGGGTCCAGCCCGGACATGGCGCTTTCGGCCGGGCTCACGGGCGGTCCTCGGGCAGGGTCAGCCCGGCCAGCACTTCTTCGACGATGCGGCGGCGGGTCTCGATGGTGTTGTCCACCATGCCGTCGCGGCTTTCCACCACCATGCCGCCGGGGCCGATGGCGGCGTCGCCGCGCACGGTCCAGGCCTCCAGGCCCGGAAAGCGCTCCTTGGTGGCGGCGATGATGTCGGCCACGGCGGGCTCGTCCTCGGGGTTCACGCGCACGGTGAGGGTACGGCGCTGCTCCAGCGCCTGCACTGACTTCACGAACAGCGTTTCCAGCACGGCGGCGCGCTCCGCGTCCACCACCAGGCCAACCCCGCGCTCCACCGCCGCGCGCAACAGCCCCACCAGGTCGGCCCGCCACCCGGCGAAGATGGACGAACACTGCCCCTGGATGGCGGAAAGCACGGCGGACACCGACTCGCCCATGGCCGCGCGGAATTCCTCCAGCTCGCGGTGGGCCTGGGCCATGCCCGCGTTGTAGCCCTCGTCATGGGCCGCGGCGCGCATGACCTCGGCCTCCATGCGGGCCTGGGTCAGCATCTCGCGCGCCTTGGCCTCTGCCTTGGCGCGCACGCGCTCCATGTATTCCTCTTCGGTGTGCTCGTCCCACAGCGGGCGCGCCGAAGCGCCCTCCATGCCGGTCAGCGTGGTTTCGCCAAGGGGGCCGGGCCCCATGAAGATGGTGCCCCAGCGGTCGGGCTTTTCGGCATCAGACGAAGACATCGCCGCCTCCGCGGCCCACCATGATGCGGCCTTCGGTTTCCAGCCTGCGCACCGTCTTGACGATGTTCTGCTGCGCGCCCTCCACGTCGGACAGACGCGTGGGGCCCATGATCTCGAGGTCTTCGCGGATCATGGTGGCCGCGCGTTCCGACATGTTCTTGAAGAACTTCTCCTTCAGGTCGTCGGATGCCCCGCGCAGGGCCATGGTGAGGTCCTCGTTGGAGATTTCCTTGAGCAGTTCGCGGATGCCCCGGTCGTCCAGGGCCTTCACGTCCTCGAACACGAACATGAGGTTGCGGATGTCTTCGGCCATCTGCGAGGATTCTTCCTCGATTTCGGCCAGCACTTCCTCTTCGGTGGCGCGGTCCACGGCGTTGAGGATCTCGGCCACGGCGGGCACGCCGCCCACCTTCTTGCCTTCCTTGCCGCCCATGGCGATGAGCTGGCTTTGCAGCACCTTGTCCACTTCCATCAGCATGTCCTCGGGCACGGCTTCGAGCCTTGCGAGGCGCATGAGCACCTCGGGCCGCACGCCCGCGGGCAGGTTGGTCAGAAGTTCGGCGGCGTTGTCCGGGTGCATGTGCCCCAGGATGAGCGCCAGCGTCTGCGGGTGTTCGTTGCGCAGGATCTGGGACAGCAGGCGCGGGCTGACGTTGCCCAACTCGCGGAAGGGCGCGGGGCCGGAGTCGAGGTTCAGCGAGTCCATGATGTACTTGGCGGTCTCGCTGTCCAGGTTCTTCATGAGCATGCGCTTCACGGCTTCCGCGCCGCCGGCGATCATGTCCTGGCCGGTGACCAGGGCGGTGTGGAATTCGCGCAGGACTTCCTCCACCAGCTCCTTGGGCACGGTGTCCAGTTCCACGATGGCCTTGGAGACGGCGGCGATCTCTTGCCGCTCCATGCGCTTGAAGACTTCCGAGGTGAACTTGTCACCCAGCGCGAGAAGCAGGATCGCCGTCTTCTGGGGGCCCTTAAGCTGCTCCGACCTTGGATCCTTCGGCATGCTTCAGCCAACTCCTGATGATGCTCACGGCCTGGTCCATGTTCTGTTCGGCCATCTGCAGGGCGTGAGCCTTGATGTCCTCGATCTTCTTCAGCGCGTCCAGCGCGTCCATCTCCTCGTCGCCCTCGATGAGCGCAAGGCGCTCTTCGCCGGCGGGCAGGCCTTCCAGGCCCTCGATCATCTCGCCTTCCACGCGCGGGCGGATCATGGCCAGCACCACCGGCCGCACCACCAGCAGCAGGAACAGGAAGACCAGCAGCGCGTTGAGCAGCGGCTTGCCAAGGCGCAGGGCGTAATCCATGACCAACTGGGCAAGGCTCGATTCCTGCGGCGCGTCGGGGCCGCCGAACGAAATGTTGCTGACCTCTATGGTGTCGCCACGCGCGCGGTCGAAGCCCACGGCGTTGGAGACCAGCTGGCGGATGCGCTCGATGTCCTCGGCCTTGCGGGGCACAAAGGTCCACTGACCGTCGGCACCCTTCTCATACGTGCCGTCCACGATCACCGCAACGGTCAGGCGGGAGATGTCGCCCACCTGCGCCACGATGTTCTGCTCTTCCTTGTTGATCTCGAAGTTGGTGGTGCGGGTTTCGCGGTTGCCCTCCTGGGTGGACGCGCCGCCCGTGGGCGAATCGCCCCGGAAGTTGGCGTCGGGCGAGCCCGCCTCGAGGTTCGAGCGGCCGCGCTGCGATTCCTCGCTGCGGCTTTCGCTGCGCACCACGGTCTTTTCGGGGTCGTAGAGTTCCTTGCGGATGGTGCGCTGGCTGAAGTCGAGGTCGGCGTTGACCTTGGCGATGACCTTGCCCGCGCCGATGACCGGGTAGAGCAGCTCCTCGATGCGGCGCTCCAGGTTCTGCTGCATGCGCAGCTTGTGCTCGAGCTGGGTCGAGGTCATGCCGTCGACGCTGCCGTCCTCGTTGGGCGCGTACAGGATCTTGCCGCTGGTGTCGGTGACCGAGACCTTGTTCTTGTCCAGCCCTTCCACGGCCATGACCACCAGGTTGACGATGGCCTGGACGTCCTTGGGCTCCAGCTTCTTGTTGTCGCGCAGCTTCAGCACCACCGAGACGGACGGCTTCTGCTGTTCCTCGATGAACAGACTGCGGTGCGGAATGACCAGATGCACCCGCGCGCTCTCGATGCCGGGAAATTCGGAGATGGTGCGCGAAAGTTCGCCCTGCAGGGCGCGCTGGTAGTTGATCTTCTGCACGAAGTCGGTCTGGCCGACCTTGATCTGGTCGAAAATCTCGAAGCCGATGCCCTGGCCCACCAGGCCGCCTTCACCGGCCACCTTCAGCCGCAGGTCGTACACCTTGTCGGCGGGAACCAGCACGGAAGCGCCGTTGTTCTCCAGCTTGTAGGCCACCTTGTCGGCCTGCAGCAGCTTGACCACGCGGCTGGCGTCCTCGGGCGGCAGGTTGGAGTACAGCACGCGGTAGTCGGGCTGGTTGATCCAGAACACCAGGCCGAAAAACACGCCCACCACGGCCACGGACAGCCCGGCGATGAAGATGCGCTGCGAGGTGGAAATGCGCGACCAGAATCCCTTGGCCTTCTGGACGGCGTCTGCGAGAGCGGGAGCCATGTGTTCTTCCTCCGGGTGGTCTCTGGGCTGCGAGGCGTGATGCGTGATGTCGGGCGGTGCGCGTGCGGGTTGTTTCTTCAGGCACCGCGCCGGGGCATCCGGTGCTTTCCGTCGCCTGCCGGGCGCCTGGCGCGGTCGGATTTTCGTTCTCCGGCAAAGTCACGCGCCGGGGCATTCGGATGATTCCCGCTGTCTGCCGAGGAAGCCAAGCGGTTCATGAAGGGAGCGCACTCTTCCGTGCGTGACCGAATGAACCGTGCCGGCTGACGAAGGCAGCGGCGGGAAGGGCCGAATGCCTAGAATTGGATGCGACTGAGTTCCTTATACGCCTCCATGACCTTGTTCCGCACGGCGGAGGTCATGCTGACGGCAAGGCCGGCCTTCTGCAGGGTGATCATCAGCTCATGCACGTTCTGGGTTTCCCCGGCGGCGAAGGACTGGATCATCTGGGCCTTTTCGGCCTGCATGTCGTTGACCTTGGTCAGCGACTCGGAAAGCGTGCTGGTGAACGACTTGGCCTGAATGCCGGATGCCGTGGGCGCCGCGGTGGCGCGGGTGGCCTGTTCGGCCTTGGTGAAGTTGCCGAGGGCGTTGGAGTACGCCTTCAGCCCTACCGCCTGGATGGTCATGGCCGTGTCTCCCTGGTGTTCTTGCCGGATGCGGAGTTTCGTCGGCTGGCGAGGGGGGCGTGATCGGCACGAGGGAGCATGCCTTTTCGCATGTGACCTCGGTGCCGCGCCGCGCCCAGACGCGCCTAAACGCGGTCAGCCGACGAACGCACCATCCGGATGCTAGCGGCTGATTTCCAAGGCCTTGGTGTACATGGCCTTGACGGTGTCGATGGTGGTCACGTTGGCCTCGTAGCCGCGCTGGGCGGTCATCAGGCTGGCCATTTCCTCCACCACGTTGATGTCCGGGTACGCCACGAAGCCGTCCTGGTCCGCATCGGGGTGGCCGGGTTCGTACACGCGCTTCATGGGGCGCGAGTCGGTGGCCACGTGCATCACGCGCACGCCCTTCAGTTCGCGGTCCAGCGCGCCCTGCATGTGTTTGGAGAAGGGGTCGTCCACGTCCTGCGCCGCCATGATGGTGGTCTTGCGCCGGTAAGGACCACCGTTCTCCGTGCGGGTGGTCTTCACGTTGGCGAGGTTCATGGAAATGATGTTCATGTTCGTGCGTTCCGCACTGAGGGCGGAAGCGCCGATATCGATGGCGGTCATGAAGTCCATTACTTCTGCCCTTCCTGTATGATGGTCTTGACGCCCTCGAAGTTGCCGCGAATGACGGTGGAGAGGGCGGTGTAATGCATGGAGTTCTTGGCCATCTTGGCCATTTCCTTGTCGAGGTTGACCCGGTCTTCGCCGTGCACGATGCGCGGCTTGGCCGCCTTGTCCCAATCGGCGTTGAAGCCTTCCGGGTCGAACACGGCGGGCATGTGGTTATCCTCGGTGCGGGTCATCCGGCCCTTGGCGTCCAGGTTCAGCGCCGCCTGCAACTGCTTCTCGAACTCCAGTTCGCGCGGCTTGTAGCCGGGCGTCCGGACGTTGGCGATGTTGCTCATGACGACATTCTGACGCTGGAGCTGCATGTTCATGACCTTGCCGACAAGGTTCACATGCGGTTCGTACAGGCTTTTCATGCGGGATTCCTCCCCGTTCGCCCCTGGGGCGTGCGCCGCGCAGGGGGTGGTGGCCGCCGATGCAGGCCGTGGATGCACCCCCGGTTGAGCAAGAGACGTTCCAGCCGAAGGAAGATTTTTTGTTTCAGCGTATTGCCAGCAAAAATCCTGTTTTCACCCTTCCTGCCGCCGCCGGAATGACGACGCCGCCCGACCATCTCGCGATGGGCCGGGCGGCGGCAGGTTTTGCCCCCTCGGTTCGGTGGGTGGAGACGGCAAACCGGCGGTTTGTGCCCCCACCGGGTGTGGCGGCCTGCACGGTGAAGACCCGGCGGGCGCCTTAACCTTCAAAAATACATCTTATATATTCATATATTGCGGCCATGCACAGGTTCTGCAAAAGTGGCATGGCATGGGGCTTGCTATGCTCGCTGCGCCCACGAAAACTCCGTCGCCAGCAATGGCACGCATCGTGCTTACGGAGGGCATGGGCACAGCTTTCCCGGGAGCATTCGCGAAACCATCCCGCGAACCGCTCCGGCGCCGCCAGCACGGCGCCCGCCCCGCGCAGCGCGGGGCGACACAGAAGCGCAATGCCTTACGGCATGGAGGGGAGAACATGAGCAACCATCTCGATTACGAAATCAACAAGGAACTGGGCGAGTGCTACCTTTTCATGGGCGACCTTGAAAAGGCCGAGGAGTACTACCGCAAGGCCGCCGGCAGCAATGGCGTGCACCCGGACCCGTACCTGGGCCTCGCCACCATCGCCGTGCAGCGCGGCAACCTCGATGCCGCCCTGGTGCTGTACCGCAAGGCGGCCGCCATCGAGGCCACCGACAAGTCGCTGGCGGGCATGGGCCTGGTGGAAATGGAAACCGGCGCGCACGCCGAGGCCTTCAACCACTTCGTGGCCGCGCTGGGCATGAACCCCGGCAACCTGGTGGCCATGAACGGCCTCTTGCGCCTTGGCTACCACCTTGGCCGCATCGACGAAGTGGTCGCCCACCTGCGGGCGTTCCTGGAACTTTCCCCCGAAAAGGACAACGTGCGCTTCTCGCTGGCCGGGTGCCTGATCTCCCTTGGCCGCAAGGACGAGGCGCGGGCCGAACTCGAGACCATTCTCGACCGCACGCCCGACCACGCCGACGCCCGCGAAATGTACGCCCTGCTCGGGTAGCCGGGGCAACGCCGCCCACACGCGGCAAGTCACGGCAAGATACTCCCCTCCCCATACGATTTTCCGGCCCCGATGCTGGCGCTAGGGGCCGGAAAATCACCTTTCGCCGTCATTCTGCCAACGCTCGGACGGCGAGAGGGAGCGGAAACGCAGTACGGGCGCATGGCGCTCCCCCGGGGAGCGCCATGCGCCCGTCACCTTTTTTGACGGTGGCGGCCGAACGTGGGCCGAAACAGGGACAGGGGCCGGGACAGGAGGGGGAGGACGCCCTCTGCCCGGCCCTTGCCGCGCGGAACCTGCGTGGATCAGACCAGCGCGTTGAACAGGTACCCCACCAGCATGATGCCCAGCCCCACCACGCCGAAGAACACGGCCACCAGCCGGGGCTTCAGCACGCGGCGCAGCATCACCGCCTCTGGCAGCGACAGGGCGATGACGGCCATCATGAACGCCAGCACCGTGCCCAGCGCCGCGCCCTTGCCCAGCAGGGCCTGCACCACGGGAATCATGCCCGCCGCGTTGGAATACATGGGAATGCCGATGCCCACGGCCAGCGGCACGGCCCACCACGCGCCCCGGCCCATGATCGAGGCCATGAAACCCTCCGGCACGTAGCCGTGGATGCCCGCGCCCACGGCAATGCCCAGCACCACCCACGGCCAGACCTTGCCCACGATGTCGCGCATGGCCTGCACGCCGTAGTCGATACGCCCGGACCAGGACAGGTCCATGTCGTGCTGCTGTTCGGCGTCGGCGCGCACCTGCAACACCCAGCCCTCAATGTGGCGTTCCATGCCCAGCCGGCCGATGACCCAGCCGGACACGATGGCGATGGCCAGGCCGGTGCCCGCGTACAGGGCGGCCACCTTCCAGCCCAGCAGCCCGTACAGCATGACCACGGCGATTTCGTTGATCATGGGCGCGGACACCAGGAAGGAGAAGGTCACCCCCAGCGGCACCCCGGCGGAGACGAAGCCGATGAACAGCGGCACCGCCGAGCAGGAGCAGAACGGCGTGACCACGCCCAAAAGGGCCGCCAGCACGTTGCCCACGGCCTCGTTGCGCCCGGCCAGCAACCGTCGGGTGCGCTGCGGCGTAAAGAACGAGCGCACCACCCCGATCCCGAACACCACCAGCGCCAGCAGCATCAGCACCTTGGGCGTGTCGTACAGGAAGAACTCCACCGCCTCGCCCAGATGCGAGGACGGCGTGAGCCCCAGCACGTCGTAGGTCAACGCCCGCGAGGCGGCGGGCAGGTTCAGGTACACCGCCCACCACGCCACGAGGGCCACGGCCATGACCGCCAGGCGGCGCGCCAGCCCGGCGCGCTCCTGTTCAAGAGGCAGGTCGGAGGAGGTGGGGGACGCCGCGCAGCCGCAACCGCCCCCCGGCGAGGCGTCGATGCCGGACAGGGACGCGCGCGGGGCAAGGGGCGTCAGCGTTGCGCCCGCCGTGCCCAACGCCCCGGCAGACACGGAAGGGGCGGAACACCCACAGCCGCCACCGCCGGACGCGGGCTGCGGGGCAAAGGGCTGCAACGGCCGCAGCCCGGCCGCATGGCCGCCGTGGGGCACGGTCGACGCGCCCGCCATGCAGGCGCAGCCGGAAGACGCGCCCCCGCATTCGTCACCGGACGCCGCCCTCTGCGCCTCGTAATCCACGTCCTGCCCGCTGCGCATGTCCGTGACAACGGCGGAAACAACCGCGCCCGATCCTGTGTCGTCGTGCCCGTGAGCCATGTTGTCGTCCTTTTACCGCGGGGCAGCCGCCCCGGATCTTTTTAATTGCCTATTTGGCATAATGTGCAAATTCGGTTTCCAAAAAAAAGCCCGCGAGGCTGCCGCCCCGGTCGGCTTCGGCGCAACCGCCGCCTACCCCTTGGGCCGCAGCGCCACCAGCCGGGCGAGATCGTGGGCCGCGTTGTCGATGTGGTGCCCCGTGCAATCCAGAAACGACCGCACGCACCCCAAGGCCAGCGAATAGTAGACGTTGGCCCCGCGCTTCTCGTCGCGCACCACGCCCGCGCCCTTGAGGATGCCGAGGTGCTTGGACACGGTGGACACGTCCGACCCCACCAGCGCCTGCAACTCGCACACGCAGCGTTCGCCGCGCGTCAGTTCCTCGACCATCAGCAGGCGGCTGGGATGCCCCAGCGCCTTGAAGATGTCCGCCTGCGCCTCGATGAGCTTGCGGTGGGCAGCGACATGTTCCGGTGCAATCATTTGCATGTTTCGCCAAATACTCCTTCGGGCCGGATTAGGCAAGGCCCCGCGACGAAAGAAAGCGCCCCGCCGCAGGGGCTGCGGCGGGGCGAGGGGGACGAATCTGGCGAACGGCACGGGCGCGGGCAACGCCCGCCGCACGCACGGCGGCCTACAGGTTGGCGGCGTACCAGTCGCCGGACAGGCGCAGGCCCTGGCGCACGTTGTACGCGGGCTCGAAGCCCAGGCGGGTGCGGGCGCGGCTGATGTCGGCCAGCGAGTGGCGCACGTCGCCGAAGCGGAATTCGCGGTGCTCCGGCCTGGCGTTGGCCGCATCGGGCTTGTGACGGCTCACTTCCTCGCGGATCAGGTCGAACAGCTGGTTCAGGTCGGTGCGCTCGCCGAAGGCCACGTTGTACACGGTGTTCAGCGCCGCCTCGTCGGTGGCCACGGCGGCCAGCAGGTTGGCCTGCACGCAGTTGTCGATGTAGCAGAAATCGCGGCTGGTTTCGCCGTCGCCGTTGATGTACACGGTCTCGCCGCGCAGCAGCGAGGCGAACCACTGCGGAATGACGGCGGCATACGCGCCGAAGGGGTCCTGCCGCTTGCCGAACACGTTGAAGTAGCGCAGGCCGATGGCCTTCATGCCGTAGCAGGTGGCGAACACGTCGGCGTACAGTTCGTTGACGTACTTGGTCACCGCGTAGGGCGACAGCGGCTTGCCGATCTTGTCCTCTACCTTGGGCAGGGTGGGCTCGTCGCCGTAGGTGGAACTGGACGCGGCATAGACGAAGGTCTTCACCTTGGCGTCGCGGGCGGCCACCATCATGTTCACGAAACCGGAAATATTGCTCTCGTTGGCCAGGATGGGGTCTTCGATGGAGCGCGGCACGGAACCCAGGGCGGCCTGGTGCAGCACGTGGTCCACGCCCTCGCACACCTCGCGGCAGTGGTCCAGGTTGCGGATGTCGCCTTCCTTGAAGCGGAAGTTGCGCCACAGGTCCGCGCCCACGATTTCGCGCACCATGTCCAGGTTGCGCTGGTAGCCGGTGGCGAAGTTGTCGAGCCCCACCACCTTCTGCCCGTGCAGCAACAGCGTTTCCAGCAGGTTCGAGCCGATGAAGCCCGCAACCCCGGTGACGAGCCAGGTGCGGGGGGCGGCTTCCAGTTCCTGCAACAGGGCGGTATAACGGGTCATGATGGATCATCCTCCCAAGGGAGTGGTGGTTTCTGATGGAGCGGGTATTGTACGTGCGCCGGGGCACGGCGTCAAAGGATGGGCTGCGGGCCGGGGTGCGGCAAGGCGGGACAACGGGACGTCGGGCTTGCGGGTCGGTGATGTCTCGGCCTTTTGGCCTGGGTGATGCCCCGGCCTTGAGGCCAGGGTCGCCGCGCACCACCGCAACGTGCGCGCTTCTACTCCCAACGCCCAACCCTGTAAAGGGGCGACACGGGACCGCGCCGCCCGGCACGGAACGTGAATGGATTTTCCGCCATGATCCAATGACGACAGGATGATGACGCCCCCCGCCGCGCGCCGGGACCAGGCTCCCAAGGCCACGGCGGCGCGCGGCCCCCGGCCCCCTTTTCAGCAACCTGCCGTCCTGTTACAAGGTGCGCGTTCTTCCGCCCCGGCGTTCCGCGCCGCGCGGCACGAACCACCCCCCGGCGCCCTGCCGGGACCAGCGCCCGGACCAAACCGGGCGCGCAGCCAGCGAGGCATCAGATGAAGGTCGCCATTCTGGGCAATCAGGCCCGGGCCATGGTCAATTTCTGGAGCGTGCTCATCCGCAGGCTCCGTTCGCTGGGCCACGAAGTGCTGTGCATCGTGCCCGACGCCGACACCGACGCCGAGGGCCGCGCCGCGCTCGAGGCCATGGGGGCCCGCGTGGCGGGCTACCCGCTGGACCGCAAGGGGCTGAACCCCGTACGCGACGCCGCCACCTTCACCGCGCTGTACCGCGTCTTCCGGCAGGAACGGCCCGACGTGGCCTTCTGCTTCACCATCAAGCCGGTCATCTACGGGGCCACGGCGGCGGCGCTGGCGCGCGTGCCCGCCCGCTACGCCATGATCACCGGGCTCGGCTACATGTTCGAGGCGGACACCCCGGTCAAGCGCGTGCTGACCAAGGTGGCCGCCCTGCTCTATCGCGTGGCCCTCTCCTGTGTGCGCACGGTGTTCTTCCAGAACATGGAAGACCGCCGGGTGTTCGAGGACAACCACATCATCCCGCACTCCACCTCCGTGGCCATGTGCCGGGGCACCGGCGTCGCGCTGGACCACTTCGCCCAGGCCGAACCGGTGCTGGACCCGCCCTCGTTCCTGCTGGTGGGCCGCCTGCTGGAGGCCAAGGGCCTGCGCGAATACGCCGACGCCGCCCGCCTGCTGAAGGCCAAGCACCCCGACGCCAGCTTCCGCGTGCTGGGCCCGCCGGAAACCGGGCCGGGCAGCGTACCGCTGGACGAGGTGGAGGGCTGGTCGCGCGAGGGGATCATAGAGTATCTTGGCCAGACCCGCGACGTGCGCCCGTATGTGGCCAACGCCAGCGTGGTGGTGCTGCCCTCGTGGCGCGAAGGCACCCCCTGCTCGGTGATGGAAGGCATGAGCATGGGCCGCGCCGCCGTTGTCACGGACGCCCCCGGCTGCCGCGAGGTGGTGGAGGAAGGGGTGAACGGCTTCCGCGTGCCCCTGCGCAACCCCAAGGCCCTGGCCGCCGCCATGGAGCGGTTCATCGCGGACCGCACCCTGATCACCCGCATGGGGCAGGCCGGACGGCGGCTGGCGGAAACGGAATTCGACGCCGACAAGGTGAGCGAGCATATTTTGCGGGTTATGCGGCTGGCGTAAGGGCTGCTTCCAAATTGTCCTTTCGCCCGGTGGCTACGTCAAACTTCGCCCACCATGTCGGTCGAATACGATAAGAGTACGCGCTGCGGTCCCTATCCGTAAGGTTCGCTCCGCTCACCTAACGGCTAGGGCACTCCCTCATGGCGGGCTTGTTTTCCTTGCCAACGAACGAAAATCCTAATTTGGAAACAGCCCCTGGGACCAGCCTGGGTGCGACAGCCCCCCGCCACGAAAGATTTCCCATCCATTCCGGGAGGAATGCGTGAACGACAATATCCGCAACAGCCTGTTCCGCCTGCTGGACGCCCTGTGCATCCTCATCGCGCTGTACGTGGTCGGCGAAACCATGCTGCCCGACGAGTACAGCGTGCTCATCGACTACACGGGCGCCTCGTTCTTCACCACCTTCTTCTTCCTGCTGTCGTTCTACGTGCTCGACTGCTACTCGGTGGGCGAGGAAGACTTCCGCGATTCCGTGGCCCGGGTGGGCGTGGCCTCCGTGCTGGGGGTCATCGCCACCGGCTTCACCTTCTATTCCTTTGAAAGCTGGCGCTTCGACCGGTCCACCTTCGTGCTGCTGCTGGTGCTGGTGGTGGCCCTGTGCCTTGCCTGGCGCGTGGTGTGGCACCGCATCGGCAAGCGGTTCGTCACCCGGCAGCGGGTGGTGCTGGTGGGCGTGGACCGCGCGGGCAAGGTGCGCAGCCTGCTGGCGCAGAGCATGCCCCACGCCGAAATCCTGGGCTACGTGGGCGAGGGCGACATGGACGCCGACGCCGGGCCGTGCCTTGGCCCCTCGTACGACCCGCTGGGGGTGGCCCGCGCCCACGACGCCACCATGCTGATCATGCTGCCCGACGCCCCCCTGGACGAGGACATCGCCCGCGAACTGCTGCGCGCCAAGCTGGGCGGCCTGATGGTGGTGGACATCCGCACCCTGTACGAACACGTGGTGGGGCGCATTCCCGTCAGCCTCATCCGCGACGAGTGGCTGCTGATGGAAGACGGCTTCAACCTGAACACGCAGGGGTCCATGCAGCGCCTGAAGCGGGTGTTCGACGTGCTGACGTCGTTCGTGCTGCTGGTGCTTACCCTGCCGATCATGGCCATTGCCGCCATCGTCATCCGGCTGGAATCGCCCGGCCCGGTGATCTACAAACAGAAGCGCGTGGGCCTGCACGAAAAGGAATTCACGGTGCTGAAGTTCCGCTCCATGACCGTGGACGCGGAAAAGCACGGCGCGGTGTGGGCGCAGAAGGGCGACACCCGCGTGACCAAGGTGGGCAAGTTCATCCGCAAGGTGCGCATCGACGAGCTGCCCCAGCTGTGGAACGTGCTGCGCGGCGACATGTCGCTCATCGGCCCGCGCCCCGAGCGCATGGAATTCGTGCGCGAACTGGAAAAGGTCATCCCCTATTTCTACGTGCGCCACACCGTGAAGCCGGGCGTCACCGGCTGGGCGCAGGTGTGCTACCCGTATGGCGCATCGGTGGAGGACGCCCGCTACAAGCTGGAGTACGACCTGTACTACATCAAGAACATGTCGCCCCTGCTCGACCTCAAGATCGTGCTCAAGACCGTGGGGGTCATCCTGTTCCCCAAGGGGGCGCGGTAAGCGGCTCAGCCTTCAGAACGCCAAAGGCCGGCCACCCATGGGTGGCCGGCCTTTTCGTTTGCGCACCCGCTTGACGATATGCATTTAAATCTATATTTTCAGGACATGAAATGGGACGTCAGCTTCTGCGATGCATTCGATGTCGAGTTCCAAGAATTCGACGTTCCGCTTCAAAACGAATTGCTGGCACGTCTTTCCTTGCTCGGGGAAACCGGCCCATCGCTGGGCCGTCCCCACGTGGATACCCTGAAGGGTTCCCGGCATCCCAACATGAAGGAACTGCGCTTCAGTCTTGGTCGGCAACCCTACCGGTTCCTGTTCGCTTTCGACCCGCTGCGAAATGCCGTGGTGCTGGTCGGCGGGAGCAAGGCTGGTGACGCCCGGTTCTACGAACGGCTCATTCCCATTGCCGATGACCGGTACGACAGACATCTTGCCACGCTGCAACCGCAGGAGGGCAACCATGGCCCGTAAGCTCAACGAGATCATCGCGGCGCTGCCCGAGGCCCGCCGCGAGGCCATCCGCAAGCGCACCGACGAGTTGCGCCTTGAAATGAACCTGCGAGAACTGCGCCGGGAACTTGGCGTTTCGCAAAAGGACTTGGCCGCCGCTCTGGATGTTTCCCAGGCCACCGTCTCCAAGCAGGAGCGCAGCGGCGACATGCAGATCAGCACCCTGTGCCAGATCGTGCGCGCCCTTGGCGGCACGTTGCGCATCACCGCGCAACTGCCGGGCAAGAAGGAAGTGGAGTTGACGCCGTTCTCGGACACCTGCCGGACGTGACGGCATCCGCCGCATATGCTGCGCACCCCCAACCAAAAAGTTTGCGGGGTGAGAGCACGAGAGAGGGGGGCTTTTCAAAGCCCCCCTCTCTCGTATTCAAACTCTTTTCTCTTATCTATCAGCCCGCCGCCGTCAGCAGATCCTTGGCAACTGCTCGCCCTCCAGCATGGAGAGCAGGCGGTGGCCGCCCATGGGCGTTTCCAGAATGACCTGCCCGGCCCGGCCGGGGCCCGCGCCATCGGGGGCCAGCACGGTGCCGATGCACGCGGCGTCCGCGCCAAGGGGGCTCTGGCGCAGCACGGCAAGGGCGGCGTCGGCCTTTTCCTGCGGCAGGATGCAGATCAGCTTGCCCTCGTTGGCGAGGTACAGCGGGTCCAGACCGAGGAACGAACAGCCCTCGCGCACGGCGTCGCGCACGGGAATGTCCCGCTCGGCGATGCGCAGCACCGCGCCCGACTGCCCGGCGATCTCGTTGAGGGTGGTGGCCAGGCCGCCGCGCGTGGGGTCGCGCAGCACATGGATGTCGCCCACCTCCAGCAGCAGCCGTTCGGTCAGCCCGTTGAGCGCGGCGGAATCGCTGCGCACGTCGGCCGAGAAGTTCAGCCCTTCGCGGTGTGAGAGAATGGTCAGCCCGTGGTCGCCCATTGTGCCGCTGATGATGACGGCGTCGCCCGGCCTGGCGGAATGCCCGCTGGGCGAAGGATTGACGATGATCTCGCCGATGCCGGTGGTGTTGATGAACACCTTGTCGGCCATGCCGCGCGGCACCACCTTGGTGTCGCCGGTGACAATGCACACCCCGGCCTCGCGCGCGGCGTTGCCCATGGAGGTGACGATGCGTTCCAGCACCTCCATGTCCAGCCCTTCTTCCAGAATGAACCCGCAGCTCAGGTAACGGGGCCGCGCGCCCAGCATGGCCACGTCGTTGACGGTGCCGTGCACGGCCAGCGTGCCGATGTCGCCGCCGGGAAAGAACAGCGGGTCCACCACGTAGCTGTCGGTGCTCATGGCCAGCGGGCCGGTCATTTCCAGCCGGGCGGCGTCGTCCAGCGTGCGCAGCACGGGGTTGTCGAAGTGCTTCAGGAACAGTTCGCCGATAAGCCGGTGCGCGGCCTTGCCGCCGCTGCCGTAGTCGAGAAGTAGCGTATCCCCGGCCATGCGGTCATGCCTCCACGTGATACTTGAAGTAGGCGGCGCAGCTGCCCTCGGTGGAAACCATGCACGGCCCCACGGGTTTGGCGGGCGTGCAGGCCTTGGCGAAGAGCGGACAGTCGCTGGGCTGCATCTTGCCCTTCAGCACGTCGCCGCACTTGCAGCCCGCGATGGGCTTGGCCTCGGGCAGCGTCAGCCCCAGGCGGGCCATGGCGTCGAACTGCGCGAATTCGGGCCGGAACACCAGCCCGCTGCCGGGAATGCACCCGATGCCGCGCCACAGGGCGTCCGCAGGCTGGAACACCGTATCCAGAATCTCGCGCGCGCGGGGGTTGCCCGCGTCGTCCACGGCCCGGCGGTAGGAATTGACGATGGCGAACTGGCCCGACTTGCGCTGCTCCACCATGATCAAGAGGGCCTGCAGGATGTCCACGGGGTCGAACCCGGCGATGATGCCGGGGGTGTGGAATTCGTCGGCCACGAAGCGGTAGGGCTCCACGCCGAGAATGGTGGACACGTGCCCCGGCAGCAGAAAGGCGTCCACGGCGCAGTCCGGGTCGGCCAGCAGGGCGCGCAGCGCGGGCGGCACCAGCTTGTGGAACGAGAGCACGCAGAAATTCTTCAGCCCCTGCTCGCGCGCCATGAGCACGGTGGCGGCCACGGTGGGGGCGGTGGTCTCGAACCCGATGCCGAGAAAGACCACGGTGTCGCCGGGGTTGTCGGCGGCCAGCTTCAGCGCGTCATGGGCGGAATAGACGATCTCCACCCGCGCGCCCTGGGCCTGCGCCAGCTTCAGGTTGGCCCCGCCGGGGCCGGGCACGCGCATCAGGTCGCCGAAGGTGGCGATGATCACGCCGGGCTTTTCGGCCAGTTGCAGGTAGGCGGCCACCTCGCTTTCGTGGGTCACGCACACCGGGCAGCCGGGGCCGGACAGGTGCTTCACCCCGGCAGGCAGCAGCGGGCGCATGCCGCTCTGAAAGATGGCCACGGTGTGGGTGCCGCACACTTCCATGAAGCGCAGGGGGCGGTCCAGTTCACGGTGCAGCCGCTCGACGAGGCTGCGGGAAAGGTCCGGGTCCTTGAAGGCCGTGGAGAAATTCACGCTCACGTTGGTCTTCCTGCCTCTCGATGCGTCGGCGGTGAACCCGGATGGTTCCGGATGGCCGCTGTGGGCCGGACCCTGCGGGCCGCCCGCCGGACGATGATGCGCCGCCGGACACTGCATGCCGGAGCGGCGCGACACGACGGCGGAACCGCCCCTGGGGCATGGCCCGCCGCCCGCACGGTTTCGCGCGGGCAACCCCATGCCCTCCGCACCGTGTCCCGATGGTGCTACGCCGTGCCAAGGGCTGCTGTCAACGAGACGGGGCCACGTCCGGCGGCGGAAGCGCCCGCCGACACCCGGAAAAGCATGACGGCCCGCGCTTTGCCTTTTGCCCGGCCAGTGGTTATGGTTGTGGGTATGGCGACGCGCGGCGCATCGCACGGGACCGGCATCCTGCGGTCCGCCCCGCCCGCGCCCCGCCAGAGGAGACTGCATGACCGCCACCGTGGAAATGTCCTTCACGGGCGACGCGGAAACCCCGCGCGAGGCGGCGGCGCGCCGCTGCATGACCGTGGACGACCTGCCGCCGATCAGCTTCGCGCCCTCGCACGCCTGGCCCGTGCCCGACGTGGCCGCCTGCCACGCCCTGTGGGACCGCTACGCCATGCCCGACCATATCCGCGCGCACAGCAGCATGGTGGCCGAAATGGCCATGGCGCTGGCCCGCGCGGCCCTGGCCAGCAGTGGCGGGGCGGACCTGCACCTGCCTTCGGTGCTGGCCAGCGCCCTGCTGCACGACATCGCCAAGGACTACACCATCCGCCACGGGGGCAACCACGCCCAGCTCGGCGGCGCGTGGACCCTGCACGAGACGGGCAACCCGCACATCGCCCAGGGGGTGATGCACCACGTGCACTGGCCGTGGAGGGTGGACGTGACCGTGACCGAATGGTTCCTGCCGCTGATCATCATCTACGCCGACAAGCGCGTGAAGCACGACCGGCTGGTGACGCTGGAGGAACGCTTCGACGACCTCGTCGAGCGGTACGGGCGCACCGAGCGCGTCCGCGAACGCATCCGCGAATCGCACGAGCAGGCCGTGGACATCGAACGCGCCCTGTCCGAGCGGCTGGGCATTGCCCTGCACCACGCCGCGCCGCGCGACGGCGAACTGGCCGTCAACGCGGACTGAGCGCGGGCTGAACGCGCCCTCCCCGAACACCTCTTTCTTCCTGTTCCGCAAAAAGGTTCCCGCATGAAGCCCGACCATCTGCACGCGGCGCTGCTGGCCGTCTACGGCGGCGTGTGGCGCATGGCGCGCCCCCTGCTGCGCCGCAACGCCCGCCTGGCCGAAGGCTACGACCAGCGTCTGGCGCCCGATGGCTGGACCCAGGAGGCCCACCTGTGGGTGCAGGCGGCCTCGGGCGGCGAGGCGTACCTGGCGTGGGAACTGCTGCGCCATCTGGACGGCGGCCTTGCCGCTGTCGCCGACAACGAACCGGCCGCCGGGGATTGCTCCCGGTCCTGCCCGCCCTTTGCCGCTGACGGAAAGCTGTCCGTGCTGCTCACCTCGTGCACCCGGCAGGGGGTGGACGTGCTGGAAAAGGCCCGGGACTGGGCCGCGGAGCATCGGCCGGGGCTGCACGTGCAGGTGCGCTACTTTCCCTTTGACGAACCGCACCTGATGCGCCGGGCGTTGGACCAGGCCCGGCCCTGCGCCGTGGCCCTGCTGGAAACGGAACTGTGGCCCGGCCTGCTGTCCGCCTGCGCCGCGCGGTCCATTCCCGTGGCCGTGGTCAACGGCCGCATGACCCCGCGCACCCTGGCCGGGTACCTGCTCACGCCGGACTTCTGGCGGTCCATGGCCCCGGCGCGCATCGCCGCCATCTCGCCCGACGACGCCCAGCGCTTCGGCCTGCTGTTCGGGCACGACCTGACCTCGATCATGCCCAACATCAAGTTCGACCGGGCCGTGCCCCCGCCTGCCGGGCAACCGTCGCCCCAAGCGTCACCCCAGACGTCGCCCGCGCCCTCTCCCACCCCGGCCCCGACCCTACCCGGCACGGTGCTGCGTCCGTCCGCCCCGCTGGTGGTGCTGGGCTCGGTGCGCGAGGAAGAGGAAACCGCCCTGCTGCCGGTCATCCAGCGCCTCTTGCAGGAGCGGCCCGACGCGGACATCGCCGTGGCCCCCCGCCACATGCACCGCGTGCCCGCCTGGGTGAACGCGCTGGAACAGGCCGGTCTGCCGTGGGAACTGCGCTCGCGGCGCACGGGAGCGCCCGGCGGCGAGCCTGCCGCGCGGGGCATGGTGCTGGTATGGGACGTGTTCGGCGAGCTTGCCGCGCTGTACGCCAGCGCCACCGCCGTGTTCGTGGGCGGTTCGCTGGCGCGGCTGGGCGGCCAGAACTTTCTGGAACCCCTGACGCACGGCGTGGCGCCCTGCGTGGGGCCGTCGCGGGAAAACTTCGCGTGGGTGGGCGGCGGCCTGGCCGAAGCAGGGCTGCTGACGGAGGTGGCCGACGGCGACGCGCTGGCCGAGGCCCTGCTGCAACAGCTGCGCACCCCCCTGCAGCGTGACGGGGTGTGCCGCCGCTTCGAGGAATGGATGGCCCCCCGCCGGGGCGGCGGCCGCATGGCGGCGGATCTGGTGCTGTCCGTGGCCGGGCTGGGCTAGAAGCGCCCCCGAAGACCGGAGCCTTTCCCGTGGGATCGGGCGTCCGCCCGCTCCCCATCAGGTCGCGCGTCCTTCGTGCGCCCCGCCGTCGCCGGTTGTGGCGGCCTCGGCGGCTTCGGCATCATCCCCCCTGTCCAGTCCATCAGGCCCGGCCGCACCGCCATCTCCGGCGGGCCTGCCAGCAGCACCGGCGAAGGCGGCCTCGCCATTCCTTTCGCCATCCGGCCCATACAGGGCCATGCAGCGCAGCAGTTCGCCGCGCGAGAAGGGCTTGGCCAGAAAACTGGTGCAGCCCGCCGCCGCGCAATCGTCGCGGAATTCGCCCACCACATGCGCCGTCAGGGCGATGACCGGCACGGGCGGCAGCCCCCGCTCGCGATCCAGGGCGCGGATGGCCCGCGTGGCCCGGTAGCCGTCCATCACCGGCATTTCGATGTCCATGAACACCAGGTCGAACCGCCCGGCGGCATAGGCGGCCACGCCCTCTTCGCCGTTGTGGGCCTCGGTGATGGCGCAGGGCCGCCCGCGCAGGTACAGCGAAAAGAGCAGCCGGTTGCTGGGGCTGTCTTCCACCAGCAGCACGGACAGGGGCCGCGCCGCAGGGGAGCATTCCCCGCTCCCCCCGGCATCGGGGGCATCCGCCCGCACGTCTTCACGAATGTCCGCCCGCGCGTCCGGCCGAACGTCTGCCCGACCATCCGGCGCATCGCCCGCAATGTCGGGCACGCCCGCCCGCGCGGGGGCGCCGCGTCCATCGGTTGCCCCGCCGCCGTCCGCACCCGCCGCGCCCGCCGTTTCCGCATCCCCGGCAACGCCGGCGGCGTTCCCGCACGCCGCCTCTTGCGCGGGTTGCATGGGCAGGGTGAAATACACGGTGGTGCCCCGGCCGGGGGCGCTTTCCAGCCAGATGGCCCCGCCCAGCATCTCCACCAGTGCCCGGCAGATGGACAGCCCAAGGCCGGTGCCGCCATACTGCCGGGTGATGGACGAATCCGCCTGCATGAAGCTTTCGAACACCACTTCCTGGTGTTCCGGCGGAATGCCGATGCCCGTGTCCGCCACGGAAAACAGCACCGCCACCTTCCGCCCCTGCGGCGCACGACATGCCGCATCGCCGCAGACCGCACCGACAGCAGGCTCACCGCACCCGTCCGGTCCGCACCCGTCTGGCGAAAGCGGGCCGTCGCGGCCCGGCACGTTGCCGTCGGCGGGCTGGGCCAGCACCATCACCCGCCCTGCGGGGGTGAACTTTACCGCGTTGGACACCAAGTTGCCGAGAATCTGCCGCAGCCGCAGCGGGTCGCCCACCAGCGCATCCGGCACGCCGGGCAGCACGGCCCAGTTCAGGCGCAGGTCGCGCCCGCCTGATCCGTCCACCCCTGCGGCGGGCTCCATCTGGCGGCAGACCTGCTCCATGAGTTCGCCCAGCCGAAAGCCCACCCGTTCCGGCACCACCCGCCCCGCCTCCAGGCGGGAAAAGTCCAGCACGTCGTTCAGAAGCGCCAGCAGCGAATGCCCGGAATTGCGCAGCACGTCGAGGTAGCCGCGCTGCTCCGGGGCCAGCGGCGTGCGATCCAGCACGTCGGCCATGCCCAGCAGGGCGTTGAGGGGGGTGCGCACCTCGTGGCTCATGCGGGCCAGCAACTGCGTCTTGGCCCGGCTGGCCGCCTCGGCGGCCTCGCGTTCACGCTCGGCGCGGTGGCGCTCCACGCGCTCGGTGATGTCGTGCACCGCCCCTTCCAAGTACAACTGCTCACCGGTCTCGCCGGTGACCGCGCGCGCGGTCACCGCCACGTACACCACGCTGGCGTCGCGCCTGCGCAGGCAGGTCTCCACCGACACCCGTCCCTCGTGGCGCAGGCGGCGCAGCAGTTCCTCGCGCTCGCCGGGGCGCACGTAGAGCTGTTCGCCGATGTCCGTCACCGACGATACCATCTCGTAAGGCGAGGAATAGCCGAACATGCGCGCCATGGCCGGGTTCACCCGCAGAAAGCGCCCCTGCGGCGTGGACTGGTAGATGCCCTGGGCCGATTCTTCGAAAATGCGCCGGTAGTTGGCCTGGGCGCGGGTCAGTTCCCAGTTCAGCAGTTCCAGTTCGCGGTTGGCGCGGGCCAGGCGTTCGCCGGACTCCACCTTTTCCTGCAACGCACCCAGCAGGCTGGTGCGGTTTTCCTCCAGCGTGGAGGCCATGTGGTTCACGGCCTGGGCCAACTGGCCGATTTCGGCCATGCCCGCCGGAGGCAGGCGCTCGCTGTAGTTGCCGAGCGAAATGCGGCGCAGGGCGTGCAGCAGTTCGTGCAGCGGCCGCACTACCCGGTCGGCGATGAGAAACCCCGTGCAAATGGACAGCCCCAGGGCCACCGCCGCCGCCAGCAGGGTGTATTCCACGGCGGTGCGCAACCGCGAGCGCTGCGGCTCCACGTCCACGAACACCGCCAGCGCCCCGGCCGGAATGCCGCTGCCGCCCGGCAGGGGCTGGTAGCTGACCAGGTACGGCCTGCCCGCCACCTGTTCGTAGCGTTGCAGGAACGGCAGTTCCGCCCCCTGGCCGGTACCGCCCGGCAACAGGCCGGACGCCCCGGACCGCCCGCCCGGCCACCCGATGGGGAAAAACGACGTCCCTGCACCTCCCCGGCCCGGCCCCGCCCCCCCCCACCGGGGTACCGGCGACGCGCCCTGGCCCATACTCTGGCCCAGCCCCTGGGCAAGATCGGGCCGATCCGGCCAATCGGCCACGTCGGCCGTGCCGTCGCCTGGAAACAGCGTGCCGCGCGGCCGTTGACCGCCCAGGTCGAACACCGCCACGTCGGCGCGCACGGCGTCGCCCAGCCCGCGCAACAGCTCCCTGTTCATGGGAAACGACACCACCGCCGCCCCCACGATGCGCCCCTGCTGGCGTGACGCCAGTCCCTCCATGTCCACCCGCCCGGCCATGTCCTCCACGTCCGACGCCAAGGGGGCAAACGGCGCGAAGGTGGCCATCGGCGACAGTTGCGACATCTGGGGCACGGTGGACATGGACGATTCCGGCAGCGCGGCCGGGCCCATGGGCGCGGGCAGCGGCGACGGGCGGTTGCGTTCCGCCCCGGCGCTGCCCCTGTCCCCCTGGGACACGATGACCGGCACCACCGCCTTGATGGCCAGCCCGTCCGCGGAACGGAACACGTCGCGCCGCGACAGCCCCCGCAGGGCCTGCCGCACCACCAACGCCCCATCCAGCGTCACGCCGTCCGGCGGCCCCCCGGCGGGCAGCAACCGCACCACGGGTTCGGCCCCCATATCGAACACCTCGATGCAGGCGCGCGGCCACAGGCCGTGCAACTCGGACAGCCGCTGGCGCAGGCCGGGCATGTCGCCGTCGTATTCGGCGCGCAGCCCGGCCACCACCCGCGCCAGGGCATCTGCCGTGCGCGACAGGCGGGTGAGCTGCAAAGAGGCCGCGTCCACCAAGGTGCGGCCCTGTGCATGCAGGTAACTGTCGGTCTGCACCGTGGTCACCTGCACGAACACCGCGCTGACGATGCCGAGCGGCAACAGGCAGACCAGAAAGCACCACCCCACCAGGCGCAGGCGCAGACCCGGCGTGGGCGGCGCCGCGCGCGACAGCAGATGCCGCAGGGGAAAACACGCCAGGCAGCGCGCAAGGGCGGTGCGCAGTCGACCGATCATGACCAAACGAAAAAGGAAGGGGAACGGGAGGGAAGGATGCGCGCCGCGCCGGGCAGGCAGGACACGCGGGGCGAGCCGGACGGCGCGCGCCCGAACGGAAAGCGTCCGGACGGAATCCCGGACTTCGCTCCATCGGACCAGGCCGGGGCGGGATGCACGCGCCACGGGCATGCCCCCCCGCCGCCACGGGACGCCACCCGGCGCGCGCGCTGCGCGACGGGGATGGCGTGGTGGGCTGCGGCGCTGGACATGCGGAGCCTCGGGCGGCGTCTCGGCGTCTTTGGGGGCGGCGTTGCCGCCGGGAAGCAGACAGGCGTGCAGCATAGCCAATCGCCACGGGCCGCGCAACGAGGCGAAACCCGCAGCCACGCGCGGGGGGCGGGCCTGGAGCCGCCGCGTCGGCAAGGAAAGGAACGCGCCCGGCCGGGGACGGCAACCCGGGGTTGCATCATGCGCTCACCTTGTTATGGTGAACGCTGCATGGGTGGGCGAAGCCGTCGCCCACCACGAAACGGGAAAGGAGGAGAGCATGCCCCGCTTCAGATCGCTGAAGACCCAACTGCGCGCGCTGCTCGCTTCCGCCGAGTGGGAAAAACACCTGGACGACATCGTGGCCCTGCCCGGCAAGGGGGCCGTGGGCCCGCTGCTGTCGTTCCTGCTGCTGGGCGGCGAGGCCAAATGGCGCGCCGTGGTGGCCCTGGGCCGGGTGGTGGCGCGCATCGCCGACGCCAACATGGAAGACGCCCGCATCATCATGCGCCGCCTGATGTGGCACATGAACGAGGAATCAGGCAACATCGGCTGGGGCATCCCCGAGGCCTTCGGCGAAATACTGGCCTGCCACCCCCGCCTGGCCGACGAATACCACCGCATCCTCGTCTCGTACGTGCGCGAGACGGGCAAGGACGACAACTACTGCGACCACGCCCCCCTGCGGCGCGGCGTGTACTGGGCCATCGGCCGCCTGGCCCAGGAACGGCCCCACCTGCCCGGCTTTGTCGAAACCGCCGTGCCCGCCCTGCTGGCGGGCCTTGCCGACTGCGACCTGCCCGCGCGCGGCACGGCGGCCTGGTCGCTCGGCGTGCTGGCCGCGCCCGGGGCGCTGCCCGCACTGCGTGAACTGCGCACCTGCGACGCCCCGGTGGAACACTTCGAACGCGGACGCGTGCTGCTGTGCACCGTGGGCGAACTGGCCCAGTGCGCCGCACAGCGCATCGAAACCCAGTGTCTGCCGCCCACGGGCAACGCCACGCCCGACGCCGACGCCAAGGGCACGGCGGCGTAGGCCCGCACGGCAATTGTAGACGGCTGCCGCCGGGCAAGACCGCGACAAATGGGAAACGGGGCCCCGCCCCGTACCCCGCCGGGGGAACATCTTCCCCCGGACCCCCTTGATTGACGGCCACCCCGAACAAGGCCAAGCGCTCCCACAACGTCCACACCGCGTACAAAACAAACCCCGCCCGCCTTCACTGCGAAGACGGGCGGGATATTTTTGCGAACTTCAATTCTTTCCGCCTTTGCTCGCGACAAGGGCGGAAGCCGCTCGAAAAGAGGATTTTTGTTCCCCGGCAAGGAAGGCGAGTTCCGAGCGTGGGGAGTGTATTCAGGCATACTCGACCCGCGCACGGAGCGAGCCTGACGACGCCGGGGGGCAAAAATCCTCTTTTCGAGCCTAGAGATCCTGGCGGTACTGCATCGACTGCCTGAGCGTCTCCCGGTCCATGAACTTGACCTCGGACCCCAGCGGAATGCCCTGGGCCAGCCGGGTCACGCGCACCTGCGGGTATTGCCGGGCGATCATGTTGCGAATGTAGGTGGCGGTGTTTTCCGCCTCCACGGTGGTGCCAAGGGCCATGACCACCTCGCGCACGTTGCCCTCTGCCAGCCGCCTGGTCAGCCGCTCCAGTTCCAGTGAATCGGCGTGCAGGTTGTCCAGCGGGGCCAGCAGGCCGCCCAGGATGAGGTAGTGGCCCTTGTAGAAGCCGCCCTCTTCCAGGGTGAGCAGGGAATCCCACTCCGACACCAGACACAGCGTCTCCCCGCTGCGGGCCGGGTCGGTGCAGATGCCGCAGGGGTCCACGTCGGTCAGCGCGCCGCAGCGCCCGCACAGGTGAAGGTTGTCGCGCAGGTCATGCACGGCGCGGCCCAACCGGCGGGTTTCGCTGGCGGGCCACTTCAGCAGGGTCATGGCAAGGCGCAGGGCCGACTTGGGGCCAAGGCCGGGCAGCCGGGAGAGCTGCTCCACCAGCGCCTTCAACGGTTCGGGCAGTCGCTGCACGGACACTCCGGGTTGTGGTCCAAAAATCAATCCGAATCTGTCAGACGAAGGGAGTGATGGTGTGGCGTAGTTTCCCCGCGCGACAGAATGCGCAGGGGACGCCGCAGGAGGCGTCGCCACAAGAGGGGATTTTGTTCTCTGCCAAGGAAGAACGCCTTTTTGTGAAGGGAGTGTACTCTTATCGTACTCGACCGGAGCAAAAAGGCGTTCTGACGCAGGCAGAGGGCAAAAGCCCCCATGTGGCGGCGTCTCCTAGAAGAGGCCGGGCATCTTGAGGCCGCCCGTGAGCGCCCCCATCTCCTTCTCCATCATGTCCTTGGCCTGGCGCAGCCCTTCGTTGACGGCGGTCAGCACCAGGTCCTGGAGCATTTCCACGTCATTGGGGTCCACGGCCTTGGGGTCGATGACGATGGCCTTCACTTCCTGCTTGCCGGAAACGGTGACCTTGACCATACCGCCGCCGCTGGTGGCTTCAAGGGTGCGGTCGGCCATTTCGGCCTGGAGCTTGCTCATCTTGGTCTGCATGACCTGCGCCTGGCGCAGGAGGTCGTTCATACCGCGCATGGATTCCTCCGGATGGTTCTATTGGGGCTGCCCGTCGGCCAGCGGCCTGCAGGACAGCATGGTGGCCCCGAACTGTTCGCGCAGCAGGCCCACGGCGGGATGCCGTTCGGCCTCGGCGCGCAGTTCCGAGGGGGTCTTGATGCGGGTGGCGGGGGGCAGCACCTCCACCGTGGTCCCCGCGCCGAAGTAGGCGCGGGCGTATTCCGCAAGGGCATTGTGGTTGTTGGCTGAACACAGGTGCTCGTACTGGGTGCGGTACCGCGTCTCCACGGTCAGGCGGCCAGCGGCCATGCGGCCGCGCGCCTGCCCCAGCACGGACAGCCCGTTGCCGCCGTTGCTGCGCTCCGCGCAATACTGCACGAAGCCGTCCCAGGTGCCGGTGCCGCCCGCAACGGGAAAGGCCCCGTCCTGCGGCGCATCCTGCGGACCCTGGGGGACCGGCACAGGCTCCGCCACCGGGGTGGCGGCCGCAGCGCCCGGCGCGGGATATGGCACGTCGTCCCACGGCAGCGAGGTGTCTGCACCGCCGCGCGCGGGCCCGGCATCCGCCACGGGCGCGGAACGCTCCGAACGGGGAAAGCCGCCCGAGCCGAAGGCCGTGCCGACTGCGGAGGATGCGGACGACGCCGACGCCGACGACGCAGCCTGGGGCCGCGCCTGCCCGGGACCGGGATACCTCCCCTGCGGGGGTTGGGCCTGCGGGAACGATTCGCCAGCTTGAGCGGATTGGCCAAATTGGGGGGACTGGCCGGACTGGCCGGACTGGGCGGACTGGGCGCCATACCCGCCGGGGCCGCCCTGGCCGCCAGCCTGCCGGGGCGGCATGGAGCCGTAGCCACCGGCGCCGCCGGGCTGCCCGCCAGCCCCTCCGCTCCCGCCGGGCACGCCGCGCCCGCCAGCGGGGCCAGCCCCGCCGCCGCGCGACAGCTGTTCCAGCGAGACAAGGCGCGGCAACAGGGCCAGGTTCAACAGCAAGAGCTCCAGCGCCATGGCCGGTTCCAGGCTGGTCAGCACGCGGCGCTGGCCTTCCAGGGTCATCTGCCAGCAGGCGTGGATGTGCGAAATCTCGAACTTCGGGGCCCATTCCAGCCACTGGCGGGCCTCTTCTTCCGGCAGGTCCAGCGCGGGCAGGGCGGCCTCGCCCGCCTGGCGCAGCATGAACAGGTTGCGCCAGGTGGAGGCCAGCTCGCGCAGAAAGAACCCGATGTCCACGCCCTTGTCCAGAAGGTCGCGCACCACGGCGGACACCGCCACGCAATCCTGCGAGGCCAGAGCCTGCATCACTTCGAAGAACAGTTCCTGCCCGGCCAGGCCCAGCACGCCGCGCGCGCCCTCCACGGTCAGGCGCTCGCCGCCAAGGGCCAGCACCTGGCCCAGCAGCGACATGGAATCGCGCACGCTGCCAGCGGCACGCCGCGCGATAAGCCGCACGGCCGCCGGGTCGAAGTCCTGCCCCTCGCGGGTCAGCACGCCGGTCAGGTGGGCTTCCAGCTCGTTCTCGGGCAGCCGCTTGAAGGTGAAGTGCTGGCAGCGGCTGACGATGGTCACGGGAAATTTGTGCGGCTCGGTGGTGGCCAGCACGAAGGTGACGCGCGGCGGGGGTTCCTCCAGCGTCTTCAGCAGGGCGTTGAACGCCTCGCGCGTCAGCATGTGGGCTTCGTCGATGATGAAGACCTTGTAGCGGCCCTCCATGGGCGCGTAGCCGATGGCCTCGCGCAGGCGGCGGGCGTCCTCGATGCCCCGGTTGGACGCGCCGTCGATTTCCACCACGTCCACGTGGTTGCCCATGACCACCTTGCGGCACTGCTCGCAGGTGTTGCACGGCTCGGCCGTGGGGGCCTTTTCGCAGTTCAGCGCCTTGGCCAGGATGCGGGCGATGGTGGTCTTGCCCACCCCGCGCGTGCCGCTGAACAGGTAGGCGGGGGCCACGCGGTCTTCCGCCGCGGCGCGGGAAAGGATGGCCTTTACCGTCTCCTGCCCGGCTACCTCGGCGAAGGTCTGCGGGCGGTATCTGGCGGTGAGGGGGGCGTTGCTCATGAAGTGCGGGCCTGCTGCGCCACCTGTCCCGCCCGCCTTCGCGCGGAAGGACGGGACGCCGGACGGGGCGCGGGTTGGTGCGTGCCGTGGGGCAGTAAACGCGGTGCGCTACGGGCGATTCCAGGTTTTCCGGGCTAGCTGGGGCCGTAACGCACGCCGCACGCCGGGACGGGTGCCCGGCGTGCGGCGATCATACACGGACGGACCCTAGATGGTATAGCGGTGCAGCCAGTGGGCGTAGGCCGGGTTTTCACCCTTCACGGCCTTGAAGTACTCGCCCTGCAGGTGCTTGGTCACCGGACCGGCGGTGCCCTGGCCGATGACGCGCAGGTCCACCTCGCGGATGGGCGTCAGTTCGGCGGCGGTGCCGCAGAAGAACGCCTCGTCGGCGATGTACAGTTCGTCGCGGGTGAACTGCTGTTCCACCACTTCGTAGCCCAGTTCGCGGGCCAGGGTGATCAGGCTGTTGCGGGTGATGCCGTCAAGCACCGAGGTGAGCGGGGTGGTCTTGATGAGCTTGCCGCGCACGATGAAGATGTTTTCGCCCGTGGCCTCGGAAACATAGCCCTGGGTGTCCAGCATCAGGCCTTCATCGTAGCCGTCGGCCTTGGCCTCCATCTTGGCCAGCACCGAGTTCACGTAGTTGCCGCAGGCCTTGGCCTTGGTCATCATGGCGTTGACGTGGTGGCGGCAGAACGAGCTGGTCTTGACGCGGATGCCGTGTTCCAGCGCCTCTGCGCCAAGATAGGCGCCCCACGGCCAGGTGGCGATGATGGTCTGCACCGGGTTGTCGCCGGGGTACACGCCCATGGCCCCCGCGCCCACGAACGACAGGGGGCGGATGTAGCCTTCGGCCAGCTTGTTGCGCTTCAGGGTTTCTTCCACGGCGTCCACGAGTTGGTCGACGGTGTAGGGAATGACCATGCGCAGGATCTTGGCCGAGTTCAGCAGGCGCTGCATGTGCTCGCGCAGGCGGAACACGGCGGACCCGCCGTCGGCGCACTTGTACGCACGAATGCCCTCGAACACGCCCACGCCGTAATGCAGGGTGTGGGTGAGCACGTGCACGTTGGCTTCGTCCCAGGGCACCTGCTTGCCGTCAAACCAGATGGTTTCCGCTTTCTGGACCATTGTTCCTACCTCTCGGAATGATGCGCCCCGCGTGTGTCAGGGCATGTTGGCGGGCCGCGCTGGCGGGCGCGTTGCGGCCAGCGTTGGCGGCACGGCCGCGCCTTGGTGGTGACGGTTCTCGCGCGCCGGGCCCCCGGCGCGCCGCGTGGAGTGAAGACGTGCCACGCTAATCAAGCCACCCGGCAAGGTCAAGACGCGGCGGGGCAGGAGGACGGGGAGCGGATGAAAGGTTCCGGCATGACGGCCGCCGTGCGTCCGGCGCGCACGGGACCACGCCCGCCCTTTGAGTTCCGCCCGTTTTTCGGATACGGTTCCCCCGGTGCGGGCCGCCGCAGACCGGAGGGGACCGGACCAAACCGGACTGCGCCCGCCGAAGACGCCGCAGTCGCCAAAGCCACCGGACGGCCATGCCGCGCCGGGACAACGCCGCGTTATGCCTTGGGCATCGGGGACATACTTTCGGGGATACGCAACGGGCACATGAACAGACGACGGTTTCTCATCGCCGCGTGCGCGTGTGCGCTGCACCTGGCCGCCATGGGTTCCGCCCTTGCCGGGCCAACCGTACGCCCCGCCCTGCGGCGCGGCGGCGGCCCCCTGGGGTCCGCCACGTCCCCGCCAATCGCATCGGGCGCATCGGGCGCATCGGGCGCCGGGCCTTCCCATGCCCCGTCCGGCCAGCCCGTGCCCGGCGCCAAAGGTTCCAGCCCCCCCCTCGACGACGACCTGGCCGCCCAGCAAATGCCGGTGGCCGACGACGCCGATACCTCGCCGAACCTCGACGCCGCCTTGCGCGACTACCTTTCCAAGATGCGCCGGTTCGACAGTCCCCACGCCAGCGACATCCTTCTGCCGCCGCAGCGCATGCCCGCACTGCGCGCCGCCACCGACAGGCTGGGCCGACTGGAACGCACCGTGGGGCACGGCTTCTTCTACCTGCTCGGTTTCGACGAGGCGGTGCGCATCGCGCGCGGCTACCCGGCCGTGGGGGCCTTCAGCCCGCAGGAACTGGCCCTCATCGACGAACTCTTCCACGCCGACGCATCCGCCTACGGGTTCATGGGCATGAAGCCGCTGAACTCGCTGACGGCCACCATCCCCGCCCGCGAGGTGTACAAGGTGCCGGGCATGGGCAACTACGTCTACCAGGGCGAGTCGCGCGCCACCTGGGAAACCATCCGCCGCCTGTTGGGCGAGGACGTGGTGCTGACATCCGGCGTGCGCGGCATCATGAAGCAGTTCCACCTGTTTCTCACCAAGGCCGCCACCAACGGCGGCAACCTGTCGCTGGCCTCGCGCTCGCTGGCCCCGCCGGGGTATTCGTTCCACGGCATAGGCGACTTCGACGTGGGGCAGCGCGGCTACGGCGCGCGCAACTTCACCTCGGCATTCACCACCACGCCGGTGTTCGCGCGGCTGGAGGAACTGGGCTACATCACCCTGCGCTACCCGCAGGACAACATGCTGGGGGTCCGCTTCGAGCCCTGGCACATCAAGGTCGCCACCGCATGATGACGCACCGCACCGCACCGCGCTCCACCGCGCACCGCCACGGCGTCCGCCCCTGGCTGTACTGTCTTGCCGCGCTGCTCTGCCTGCATGCCGCGCCCGCGCTGGCGACTTCACCCGCCCAGGCCAAGCGGCCCGCCACGACGCAGGCCGTGGCCTCGGCCAGCCCCGTGCCCGCCGTCAGCACTGCCGCCGATCTCGCCAAGGCCCCGGCCCGCCACACCGAACTGGACTTCACCCTGTACAAGCTCGGCACCGGCAGCGGCCCCACCGTGCTGGTGGTGGGCGGCATCCAGGGCGACGAACCGGGCGGCTTTTCCGCCGCGTCGCTGCTGGTCACCCACTACGCCATCACCAATGGCTCGGTGTGGGTGGTGCCCAACCTCAACTTTCCCAGCATGGTCAAGCGCTCGCGCGGCCCCAGCGGCGACATGAACCGCAAGTTCGCCGCCCTGCGCAAGGACGACCCGGAATACGACACCGTCTGCCGCATCAAGGACATCATCCTCGACAAGCAGGTGGACATCATCCTGAACCTGCACGACGGCAGCGGGTTCTACCGGCCCAAGAACGAAGGCCCCATGCGCAATCCCATGCGCTGGGGGCAAAGCGTGATCATCGACCAGGCATCCCTGCCCGGCGCACGCCACGGAGACCTTGCCGCCATGGGCCAGAAAGCCGTGCGCGAGGCCAACGGCGGCCTGCTGAGCCCGATGCACGAATACCACCTGAAGAACACCCGCACCGCCGAAGGCGACCACGAGATGGAGAAGACCCTGACCTTCTTCGCCATCCGCCACGGCAAGCCCGCCTTCGGCATAGAGGCCAGCAAGGACTTTTCCACCGAACAGCGCGCCTACTACCACCTGCGGGTGCTGGAATCGTTCCTGCGCCAGATGGGCGTGGGCTTTCGGCGCGACTTCGCCATGACCCCGCGCGGCGTGCTGGCCGCGCTGGAAAGCGACGTGGCCGTGGCCTTCTTCGACCAGCGGCTGTACCTGCCGCTGGACGACGTGCGCGCATCGCTGGGGTACATCCCGCTCAAGAAGGGCGAAAAGGTCTCCTTCACCGCCACCAAGCCCATCCTGGCCGTGGTGGACGAGGACGACGGCTACCGGGTGTTCTACGGCAACCGGGCGCTGACGCGCATCACCCCCGAGTGGCGCGAATACACCGACGGCCCCGGCGCGCTCTCGCTGGACGTGGACGGCCGCAAGCTCACCGTGCCCTTCGGCCGGATGGTCACCGTACGCGACACCTTCACCGTGCACCCCGTGGACGGCTTTCGCGTCAACGCCATCGGCGCGCAGGTGGCCCGCCCCGACGCGCGCGACGACAGCGAATGCAACGTGCCCATCAAGAAAAAGGACTTCCAGAACCGCTTTTCCATCGACAAGTCCGGCAACATCTACCGGGTGGAAGTGTACCGGGGCGAAAAGTTCGCGGGCATGATCCTGGTGCGCTTTGAAGGTGGGGCCAAGCCCGGCAAGCGCGACATGCGGCCGTCGGTGGCCGGGCGGGAAAGCCTGCTGGGGTATTAGCCTCTTTCTGCAACACCCTGAAGAACTCCACGAAGCCCCCGGTTGCGACAGCCGGGGGCTTCGTGCATTCCCTGCGCCGCGCAAAAATGTTTCGGCACCTAACAAATTCTCCTTGACCTCGCCCGCCGGGTGCCTATATCCAGCTTGTTAGGCACCTAACAAAAAGCAATCAAGGAGACGCACATGAATATTTCCAACACCGAAAAGCTGTTCCACCAACTGCACTACTGCATGAACCTGCTGCACCGGGGCCACGGCCCGCACGGCCCACACGGGGGGCGCGGCGGCGCGCATCGCGGGCAGGGCCGGGTTCTGGCCCTGCTGGCCGAGCAGGACGGACAAAGCCCGCGCGACCTGGCCGCCCTGCTGCGCGTGCAGCCCCCCTCGCTCAGCGAACTGCTGGACAAGCTCTCGCGCGACGGCAGCATCGAACGCCGCCGCCACGAGGAAGACCAGCGCATGAGCGCCGTGTTCCTGACCGAAAAGGGGCGGGCCATGGTGGACGAGGTGCGCCAGGCCCGCAAGGACGCGGCCGAGGCCACCCTGGCCGGACTGTCGGACGAGGAGCAGGCGGCCCTTTCCGGGCTGCTGGACAAGCTCATCGCCTCGCTGGAGGCCAGGGAAGGCGATGACGGCGCATGCCGCCGCACGGGCGGTCATGGACATGGCCGGGGCCGGGGGCGTCATGGTTGCTGCGGGAGCGAGGACACCGAGGTTGAAGGCGGGCACGGCGGACGCCATGGGCATGGTCCCCACGGGCACGGCCCGCACGGCCAGGGCTGCCGCCACGCGGCGCATGGTTCCGAAGCCCGCGCCGATGCGGAAGAGGGGCGCGGTGGACGCTGCGGCCATGGCCGGGGCGGGCACGGAGGGCGGGGGCATGGCGGGCAGGCCGGGCAGGCCGGGCAAGGCGGACAGGGCGGCCGGGGACGCCACGACGGGTTCGGCCCGCATGGTCCGCGCGGCGGCCAGGGGCTGGAAGCCGAAGCTTCCAACACCGCTGCCCGCGACACCGACACGCCTGACGCTTTCACGACGGATGCCGAGCACGACGCATAATCTCGCGCATATCCAAAAAACAAGGGGCACCCCGGCAACAGCCGGAGTGCCCCTTGGCGTTTTGCGGAACATGCCCTCGCCACGCGGGGCAAGATCGTCCCCCGCCAGCGATGCCGCGTCCCGTCCCCCCTAGGGCGCGTCGCCGGGAAACACCACCCGCCCGGCCTTGGCCAGGTCGTACCCCTCGAAGCCGTCTGCCAAGGCACGAAAACGCGCGTCCACCAGCATGCCCAGAAACAGCTGCACCCCCCGGTCGAAGTACCGGGCGCGCGGCACCAGCAGGTCGAACCGCTCGCGCTGCACCGGCACGAAGCCCAGACCCAGCAACCCCGCCACGGCACGGATGCCGGGGGCGGCGGCGGCCCGGCCCGCCAGCACCTCGATGCCCGCGTCCAGATGGCGGCGCACCTCGATGCCGTAGCCGGGAATGCGGGCCGGGTCCGCCCCCACGCGGGCAAGCTCGGTGTCGAACAAGAGCCGCGTGCCCGTGCCCAGCGGCCGGTTGACCACCCGCAGACCCTTGCGCACGATGTCGCCCGCGTCGCGCACGGCGCTGGGGTTGCCGGGGGCCACCAGATAGCCCTGCTCGCGGATGCAGAAATTGACCACTGCCGGGGCTTCTTCCAACTCGCGCCGGGCATGGCTGAAATTATAGTCGCGGACGGCTTTGCCGCCGCCCCGGCCGCTCCGGTTGTCACCCCGTGTTTCGCTCCGGGTATCAGCAGACGCAAGGGCGGGCTCCGCCGCGTGGTCCGCGCCGGGGTCGCCCTCCATCAGGTGGCTGGCCGCCATGTGGCACAGCCCCTCGCGCATGGCGCGGATGCCGCCCAGGCTGCCCAGGTTGGCGAAGGCCGCGATGTGGCCGGGGTTCAAGTCCGCGAACAGGCCCATGGCCTTGTCCAGCAGCAGGTCGTTGCTGCCCGCCAGCACCAGCACGCCGCCGCCCGGCTGCACCGCCCCGCCCGCGCGCTCCGGATGGTTCACGGTGTTGTTTTCCAGCCACTGTTCCACCAGATGCGCGGGGAACAGCCACTTGCCGGTCACCTTGGTGGCCGGAAGGCCCTTTTCGGTGATCAGGCTGTAGACCATCTTCTCGTTGACGCCGAGCACCTTGGCCACCTCGCGGGTGGAAAGCAGCTGCTTCACGGATGCGCCTCCTGCGGGCTTGCGGACGGGGAGCGGAGGGAGTTCGATGCGCGGTCCAACAAGACCTGCCCGGCAAGGCCCAAGACCTTACCGGCAGGGCTCGAAGCCGCGCCACCTTGGCGGCCAATGTAGCCGCACTCGGCCAACGGTGCAACGCATGGGGCCGGATTGCCGCCCCGCCGCTACCCCAGCCATCCCGCGCAGCGCGGCACCGCCACGGCGACACCGCATCATGCGGCATCAGGGCGCGCCGTCACCCGCGCCGCATCTAGTCCTTGCCATCATGCCGGGCTTGGGGTAATGGGCACACTCCCGTTACGCGCCCGGCATTCCAAACTATCGCCAAACGTTCGCCAAGAGTTCGCCGGGCGATCGTAAACGCGCCCGCCAGACAGCGGCGCAGGCGCCGCCCAAGGCCCGCGCCCCGGCTGCAACCGCCGGCACATCGAAAATTTCCGCACGCACCCGCCCGGCCCCGTGTGCCGCATTGCGCGACGCGCCCCGCCGGGCTACGCTGTGCCCCAGCGGCGGCCCTGCCGCCCTCCTGTCATCCCATGTCATCCCACAGTCAGAGAACGCCATGCCCATAGCCCAGCCCCCCGCCCCGTCCGCGCCCGTCACCACGCATCTGCCCAAGATCGCGCTGGTGGGCCGCCCCAACGTGGGCAAATCCACCCTGTTCAACCGGCTCATCCGCGCCAACCGGGCCATCACCCACGACCGGCCCGGCGTCACGCGAGACCGCATGGAAGGCCAGGTGCGCTCGCGCGGCAAGCGCACCTTCGCCATCGTGGACACCGGCGGCATCACCCTGGACGCCCACGCCGCCGTGGCCGAAGGGCCGGAAGGCATCCGCGGCTTCGAGGCGGAAATCCTGCGCCAGGCCGAAGCCGCCATGGCCGAGGCCGAGGGCATCTGCCTGGTGGTGGACGGCCGTGACGGGCTGACCCCCTTCGACGAGCACCTGGCCGCGCACGTGCGCCGCGCGGGCAAACCCGTGCTGGTGGTGGTGAACAAGGTGGACGGCGTGGAGCGCGAAGACGAGATGCTCGCCGAATTCCACGCCCTGGGCTTTCCGCTGCTGCCCGTTTCCGCCGCGCACGGGCACAACGTGCGCGTGCTGGAAGACGAAATGCGCGAAATGCTGCCCGACGAGCCTGAAGAAGAAGGCGCGGAAGACGGCGACGGCGTGGATTCAAATAACGAGGACGATTTCGGCCTTTCCGGTGCAAAAGACGACGCGGACAGCGCCGAGGGTGAAGAAGGCGGCGAACCCGCCGCAGAACCCAAAGGCCCTCCCTACGACCCCGCCCACCTGCGCCTGGCCATGCTGGGCCGCCCCAACGCGGGCAAGTCGTCGCTGGTCAACGCCCTTACCGGCCAGCAGCGCATGATCGTCAGCGATCTGGCGGGCACCACCCGCGACAGCGTAGACGTCAGCTTCGAGTCGGGCGACAAAACCATCACCTTCGTGGACACCGCCGGGGTGCGCCGCCGCTCGCGCATCACCGATTCGGTGGAGCGATTCAGCGTCAACGCCTCGCTCAAAAGCACCACCAAGGCCCACGTCACCCTGCTGGTGCTCGACGCGCTGCAAGGCGTCACCCAGCAGGACAAGCGCCTGGTGGACCTGCTGGACGAACGCAAGACGCCGTTCATGGTGCTGGTGAACAAGATCGACCTGGTGCCGCGCAAGCTGATGCCGGACCTGGAGGCGTCGTTCAAGGGCATGCTGGAATTCTGCTCCCACGTGCCGCTGCTGTACGTTTCCGCCAAGTCGGGCAAGGGGCTTGCCCCGGTGTTGGCCATGGCCGAGCGCATTCGCGCCGAGTGCCACGTGCGCGTGGGCACCGGCCAGCTCAACCGGGCCATGGAAGAAGTGCTCACCCGCCACCAGCCCCCGGTGGTGCGCCGCCTGCGGCCCAAGTTCTTCTACCTCACCCAGGCGGAGACCAACCCGCCCACGTTCGTGTTCTTCGTCAACGATGCCGACCGCATCCAGACGCCGTATGCCCGCTACGTGGAAAAGGCCCTGCGCAAGATGTTCCGCATCGAGCACGCGCCCATGCGGGTGCGTTTTCGCTCGTCGCACAAGAAGAAGGGCGAATAGCGGGCGCCCCGCGCCAAGACGCGCACCGGCTGCCGCAACCGTCCTCGTTCCGCTTTCTCCCGCCCCGTATCGTTCCACCCCGTACTGCCAGTACGGCCCGGACCGATGCGGGGCGGTTGCGTTTCCGGCCGCATGAGTTTTCGCACCTGCCGCGCGGGGCGGTTTGCCCTTCTGTTTCCGCCGCACCTTCACCTTGCGGCCCATCCCGGCTACAGTGCAGGCCGACAGGAGGCCGCCATGCCCCAACCTTCGCCGACGCCGTCGTTTCCCCCACCCTTTCCGGAACAATTGCTGGAAGTCGCCCACCGGCTGGCCGCCCAAGCACGGCGGATCGCCTGCCGGGCGGGCGGCTTTCTGGCGCGCCACGTGTCGGGCCGGGCCTTTTTCCGGGCCTTGCTGCCCGCCGCCGCGGGGCTGTTCCTGGCCCAGTGCACCATGGCCCCGCTGGCCAACGTCACCGCCGCCCGCGAGCAGGCCCTGCTGGCCGAGTCCCGCGACAGCCGCCTGGCCGCCACGGTGACCGCGCTGGCCCAGGCCCTAGGCGAACTGGCCGCCACCCAGCCCGACGAGGCCGCCCGGCGCGAGTTGCTGGTGCGCGCCGTGGACCCGGTGCGCACCAGCGCCGCCCACTGGGACTACGTGTTCCTTTCGCGCGGCACGGTGAACGTGCACACCCCCACCCTGCCCGATGCGGGCGGCGTGGACTTTGGCGGGGCCGC
This sequence comes from Nitratidesulfovibrio sp. HK-II, assembly GCF_003402415.2. NCBI lineage: Bacteria > Pseudomonadati > Thermodesulfobacteriota > Desulfovibrionia > Desulfovibrionales > Desulfovibrionaceae > Nitratidesulfovibrio > Nitratidesulfovibrio sp. HK-II. Next base: position 286,548 of record NZ_AP036014.1, on the reverse strand, counting down.
CGACGTGCACGGTGCGCCCTTCGTGCGGCGCATGATGGACACGGCCCGCGCGGGCGGCGGCTTCACCGAATGGATGGCGGACCTTGGCGACGGCCGCACCGAGGCGCGCCGTGCCTACACCCTGGCCGTGCCCGGCACCGACTACTGGCTGGGCGCATGGGCCCCGGCGGATGCGGCGCCGCCAGGCGCGGCCGCGCCGGGCACACCCGGCCAGCCCGCCCCCACGCCGCGCGCCGTGGAATTCCACGCCCTGCGCCTGGGGTGGCTGGCCGCCCTGGGGGTGGCCCTGCTGGTGGGGGTGCTGGCCCGCCGCCGCGAGGACGCAGGACGCTAGGCCGCGCCAACCCGCCACCCCACCGCCCTGTCACCCTGTCGCCCTGTCGCCCCGCGGCATGCCCCTTGCTGTCATGTTCTTTTGCCCCACGCCGCGACACTTTCGTCGCATGGCGCGACATTCCGCGTTTCGCGCGCCGTTTTTGTCGTTTCCGACATCAGGAGCCGCCCCATGAAAAGCCTCGACGACCTCATCCTGTCAGTGAGCCGCATGGGCCACATGGACGGGGAAGACCGCCAGCCCCCGCCCCCGACGGACCTGCTGTGCTACGCCCCCTGCCCGGTGAAACTGGCGGTGAAGGACGCCCTCGACGCGCTGGCGGACGCGCTGGCTCACGCGCACGCTGGTGACGGTGATACGCTGGCCGTGCACATTCCCATGGGATGCACCTCGGTGGACCCGTACGACCCGCTGCACCGCGAAACCGATCCCGACCTCCTGCCGCAGGTCATCGCCTCCATCGGCTTCGGCGATTTCTTCCGGCACGGCTTCGTGGAGCGCTTCGTGGACGCTGGGGTGTTCGCCGCGCCGGAACCCGCCGCCGTCACCCCCATGCACCGCGCGGCGGGCATCGTGGACCCGGCGGGCCGCTACCTGGTCTACGGGCTGACCCCGTACATCTTCCTCATCGACCGCAAGCGGCTGGGCGACCTGCCCGTGCCGCGCCGCTGGGCCGACCTGCTGGACCCCTGCTACGCCGGGCAGGTGAACATGTGCGGCGACGGCGACGACATGGCCGACGCGGTGCTGCTGTCCATCCACAAGGATTTCGGCATGCAGGGCATCGCCCGGTTCGCGGCCAACACGCGCGGGCTCATGCATTCCTCGCGCATGGCCAAGTCGGGCGGCGCGCCGCAGGCCGGGGGCATCTACATCCTGCCGTACTTCTTCGCGGAAACCACCCGCCAGCCAGACCACATGCAGACCGTCTGGCCGGAAGACGGCGCGGCGGCCAGCCCCCTGTACATGCTGGCCAAGCGCACCGCCCGGCCCCGGCTGAACCGGCTGATCGACTTTTTCGCCACCGGGTTCGGCCAGATAGAAAGCGCGCGCTGGTTCCTGCCGCTCACCGGGCCGCTGCCGCAAAGCCTGCCCCCGGGGGCCGCCATCAAATGGATCGGCTGGGACTACATCCGCGCCACCGACATCACCGCCCTGCGCGACCGGCTGAACGGCGAATTCCGCCTGCTGGTCAAGGCGCGCGCGGAACAGGGCACGGGGGGCGCCCCATGCGCCTCGTGACCGTGGCCGGGCCTCCCTCGTGCGGCAAGACATCGGTGCTTGCCCGCGCCTGCGGGTTGCTGGCCGCGCAGGGGATGCACACGGCGGTCGTCAAGTTCGACTGCCTGCAAACCCGCGACGCCGACGCCTACGCGGCGGCGGGCATCACCGCCGTGGCCGCGCTGTCCGGCGGGCTGTGCCCGGACCACTTCTTCGCCACCAACCTGGAAGAAGCCTGGGACTGGGCCGCCGGGACAGGGGCGGAGTGCTGCGTCATCGAAACGGCCGGGCTGTGCAACCGCTGCTCGCCCCATCTGCGCGGGGCGCTGGCCCTGTGCGTGGTGGACAACCTGATGGGCATCGACGCGCCGGAAAAGATCGGCCCCATGCTGCGCCTGGCCGACATGGTGCTGGTGACCAAGGGCGACCTGGTCTCGCAGGCCGAACGCGAGGTGTACCGCCACCGCATCCGCCAGATGAACGGCCGCGCGCTGATCCGCCACATCAACGGGCTGACCGGGCAGGGCTGCCAGGAACTGGCCACGGTGCTGTCCCGCGCGCCGGACATCGCCACGGTGACGGACATGCGGCTGCGCTTCGCCATGCCCGCCGCCGTGTGCTCGTACTGCCTGAGCGAGACCCGCATCGGCGCGCGCTACCAGAAGGGCAACGTGCGCAAGGCCGAGTTCGCCGCCACGCCCCCGCGCGACCCGGAGGGCGAGGCCGCCTACGCGGCGGGGGGAGAGGGCGACGCGGGCGCGGGCACGGCAACGTTCAGGGAGCATCCCCATGGCAACTGACGCCCCGGTGCTGCGCACCCTCACCGTGCTGGCCGGGCACGACAAGTCGGGCCGCGCGGAACAGGCGGACGTGGCCTTCCGCCCCGGCGAGGTCACGGCCCTGCTCGGCCCCACGGGATCGGGCAAGAGCCGCTTCCTGCACGACATCGAATCGCTGGCCGCCGCGGACACCCCCTCGGGACGGCGCATCCTGCTGGACGACGCGGTTCCCGACGCCGACCGCCGCTTTGCCCTGCAAGGACGACTGGTGGCCCAGCTGACCCAGAACATGAACTTCGTGCTGGACATGCGCGTGCTGCCGTTCATCCGCATGCACGCCGAAAGCCGCGCCGTGCCCGACCCGGACGCCACGGCCCGCGCGGTGCTGGCGGCGGCCAACGACCTTGCGGGCGAACCGTTCGGGGACGACGCACAGCTCACCCAGCTTTCGGGCGGGCAGTCGCGCGCGCTGATGATCGCGGACGCGGCCCTGCTCAGTTGGTCGCCGGTGCTGCTGATAGACGAGATAGAAAACGCCGGGGTGGACAAGCGGCGCGCGCTGGACCTGTTGCTGCGCAGCGACAAGATCGTGGTCATCGCCACCCACGACCCGGTGCTGGCCCTGTCCGCCGACCGGCGGCTGGTGTTCGAGCACGGGGCCGTGCGCGCGGCGCTGCGCCGCACTGCCGAAGAAGCGCGCCTGCTGGCGCACGTTGCGGCCATGGAGGACCAGCTTTCCGACATCCGCGCCCGGCTGCGCCGGGGCGCGCCCGTGGCCTGACCGCCAAGGGCTAGTCCGGGGCATCGCCCCCCGTCAGGCGCTCGTACAGATGGCGGGCCAGGTCCTCTTCCCGCCAGTCCAGGCGGTCCAGCCGTGTCAGCCCGGCGTCGCTGGCGGCCTGCCGCGCCGCGCGCAGTTCCGCCCCGGTGGGGTGGCGGCCCATTTCCGCGTTCCCCACGGCCCGGCCGTACGGCCGGTACTGCCCCATGACGTTGACGTAGGTGCGCGGTGACAGCCCGGCCAGAAAACGCATCCACTGCGGGGTGCCCGCAAGGCCGCCCGGCAGCACCAGATGCCGCACCAGCAGACCACGCACGGCCATGCCCCGCCCGGCCTGTCCGGCCCCTTCGTCCTGTCCGGCCTGTTTGGCCAGCACCAGATCACCCACCTGGCGGTGCATCTCGGCCACGGCCTCGCGCGCCCGCTCCGGATAGTCGTGCGCGCCGCACCACCGCGCGGCCACGGCCGGATCCCAGAACTTCACGTCGGGCATGTAGATGTCCACCACCCCGTCGAAGGCGCGCAGCGTGGACAGCGCGTCGTACCCCCCGCTGTTCCACACCAGCGGCAGCGCAAGCCCGGCGGACACGGCCACGGCCAGCGCCTCCATGATCTGCGGGGCCACGTGCGAAGGCGAAACCAGATTGATGTTGGCGGCCCCCTGCCGTTGCAGGTCCAGAAACACGGCGGCCAGCTGCTCGGGCGTTGCGCGGTGGGCGCGCGGGGGCTGTTCGCGTTCGTAGCCTTGCGGGGGCTGGCTGATGTCGCGGTTCTGGCAGAACCCGCAGGACAGGTTGCAATGGGCGAAGAACACCGTGCCGGAGCCGGTGGCCCCCACCAGCGGCGCTTCCTCGCCGTGGTGCAGACAGTAGTCGGCCACCTCGGCCATGCGCCCGGCCCCGCACAGGCCGTGCTCACCGTGCTGGCGGTCGGCCGCGCAACGGTGCGGGCAGATGTCGCAGGCGGCAAGGCGCGCCACCAGCGCATGGGCGCGGCGGGTCAACTCTCCGGGCGGCAGGGACAGGTAGGCGGCGGGCATGGGCACCTCCGGTGTTCCCGCCGTTGTGGCGCGTTTCGCGCGGCGATGCAACGCGCGGGCAAAGAAAGGCCCGAGCAAGGAAGGGCGGGGGATGCGGCACGTGAACACGGGACGGTGAAGGCCAGCTTCCACGGGCGGAAAGCCGGAGGAAAGACGACCTGGTCCCGGACGAACCGGCCGAAAAAAATGGGGCAACGCGCCTTGGCGCTGCGATCCGGAACCCGTCGGCCTAGCCCGTGGGCAGCCCCGGCAGCACCAGCGCGCGGGGGCCGGTAAGGCGGGCCTTGACCCGGCGGTAGGTTTCGGGAAGCACGCCGAAGCGGTAGGACCACAGGGCGCAGCGGTCGCGCGCGTCGCAGGTGCGCACTTCGCTCCGCTCGCCACCGCAGCAGGCCACGCAGTAGCGGCGGATGGCCCGCACCGGGCGTTCGTCGGGCAGGGTCTGGGCGATGAGCGGCAGCGCGCCCGGCAGCGGGTCTCCGGCGGACGGATCGACGGGATCCCCGGCCGCGGGATTCGCGTCGGCATCGCCGTCCCCGGTCGGATCATGCTTACCGGCATTGACGCCGCCCGCCACGATGCCAGCCAGCCGCCACGCATACAGGCCGCAGCCCGTGTCCGGGCACAGCCGCACCTCGCGCGCGACACCGCCCTGACAGTCGAGGCAGAAGCGGCGGATGGCGCGGATGGTCTTCACGTGCGACATGGCTCCTCCCCTACACGGTTTCTCCCGCACCCGCCACGGGTTTATGCGCACGGGACGGGCGTTTCCCGCCATGCTCCCAAGCCCGGCACGCCCCCCCGCGCGCGTCCGTCCGTCTGCGCCAGACGGGCCGCCGTCACGCGCAAACGGCCCGCACCCCCAAAAGGGCGCGGGCCGTGTTCATGTCTTCACGCATCCGGCGGGGCGCGCCGCCACGGCGCGCCGGGCGTCAGGCCTTGTCGGCAGAGCCCGCCGTCAGCTGGTCGATCTGCTTTTCCAGCGCCTTGGCCAGCCCGGCCAGCTTCAGCACGGCCCCGGCGGCCTGGTTCATGCCCTCGGCCGTTTCCGAGGCGATGCGGCTGATGTCATCCACCGCGCGGTTGATCTCCTCGCTGGTGGCGGACTGCTGCTCGGCAGCGGTGGCGATGGAGCGCACCTGGTCGGAGTTTTCCTCCGACAGGGCCACGATGCGCTGCAGGGCCTCGCCCGACTGGCGGGCCATGCGGGTGGCCTCGTCCACGGCGGCCGCCGCCGTCTCCATGCCCTTGATGTTGTTGCGGGCCCCGGCCTGGATGGACTGGATGGCCTGGCCCACTTCCTTGGTGGCGTTCATGGTTTTTTCTGCCAGCTTGCGCACCTCGTCGGCCACCACGGCAAAGCCGCGCCCGGCATCGCCGGCGCGGGCCGCCTCGATGGCCGCGTTCAGGGCCAGCAGGTTGGTCTGGTCCGCGATGTCGCTGATCACGTCCATGATCCGGCCGATGTCCTCGGCCTGCTTGCCCAGGGCCGACATTTCGCCCTGCAGGGTCTGGGCCTGCTCGTGCACCTGGCTGATGGCCTCCACCGCGCCGCCGACCACCTTTTCGCCTTCCTGGGCCTTGGACTTGGCTTCTTCGGCGCTGTGGGCGGAACTGCCGGAACTGCGCGCCACCTCGAGCACGGTGGCGTTCATTTCTTCCATGGCGGTGGCGGTTTCGCCCGCGCGGGCCGACTGCTGCTCCGCCCCGGCGGAAACCTGTTCCACTTGCGCGGACAGGGCTTCCGCCGCCAGCGAAACCTGCTGGGCGATGGTGGATGCCTCCCCGGCCACCGAGGTCATGCGCCGCAACAACTCGTTGACCCTGGCTTCCTGCTCGCGGGCTTCGGCCAGGGCGGTTTCGGCGCGGGCCGCGTGGGCGTCGGCGTCGGCTCGGCGTTGGTCGGCCTCGTGCATCTTCTGCTTCAGGTTGCCCACCATGGTTTCGATGGCGCCCTTCACCTCGCCCAGTTCGGCCGAATAGTCGCCCTCGGCGCGGGCGTCCAGCGAACCGGCGGCCACCTGCCCCGCGAACTGGCGGATGCGCAACAGCGGGCCGATGACGCCCCGGTTCAGGATCACCCAGATCGCCGCGAACAGCAGCGCCAGCACCAGCAGGGTCCACCCGGCCACGGCCATGCGCGCCTGCGTGACCTGCTCGTGCGCCTTTTGCAGCGAACTGATGACCACGAAGGCCCCGTGGGTTTCCCCCACCTTCCAGCCTTCCTTGGTGCCGCCCACCACGTCGGGCTGCCCGGCCTGGTCGCCGTGGCAGAACAGGCATTCCTGGGTCAGCTTGATGGGCCTGAAATAATAAATCTTGTCCGGAGTGTGGATGACCTTTTCCGGCAGGTTGCCGCGCTCCATTTCCTGCATGGCGGAAAGCTCGAGCGGCGTCGGGGTGTTGGCGGGGTTGCGCGGCTGCACCTTGGGCACCCGGAACTCGTACCCCGCCTGCGCCGCGTTCTGCGCGGCCATGCGCATGGCGGTGACCACGGGCACCGCGTCCATGATCTTGTCGCGGGGCAGTTCCGCCAGGGGGCGCATCAGCCCGATTTCGAGCTTGCGGCCCATCTCGTTGCGGGTGGCCTCGGCCATGAGCACCACGGCCCGGCTTTTCTGGAGAATCGCTTCTTCAGCCCCGGTGCGAATGTCGTCCACGCGCTGCCAGGCCATGATGGCGGCCACGATGACCGGCCCGACAAGCGCCACGATGAGGATTTTCCATTTCAGGCTGAGATCGCGAAACATAGCCCCTCCCAGGGATGACGAAACAATGCGCGCCGGGTGTTTTCGGCGCGCCTCACGCGGACCTAGCTCTATCAGGAATCACTGTCAACAAGCACGCCGACGTCATGCACCGCATGCCTCCTGCAAGAGCCTGTTTCCATGGGTGCTTATCGGCAGGTTGCCCACACAAACTTTAGTCGGCGGCAAGGATTTCACATGACGCTTGAAGCGGCGAGGTTGCTCGAAGACCTCTGCGCAGGACGCCCTCGGACGACGGCGTGAAACAGGGGCAAGACAGGGCAAGACGGGTGGCGGCGCATGGAGCGCGATCAGCAGTACGGCAAAAGGCCGACCAAAAAAAACGCGGGCGCCGCAAATCGCCCGCGTTGTCCTTGCCAGCCCGAGGGGTTGGTCAGGGCTAGGCCCCGCGCCGCTCCCACAGCTTCATGTCGCGCATCTTCTTGCGCCGTTCGCGCTGCAGCGACTTGCAGACCAGGGGCGTGCCCTTCTTGTAACCGCATTTTTCACGGTAGGTTTCGGGGGTCAGCCCGTGCGTGCCCAGATGCTTCTTGGTCAGGATCTTGAAGGACTTGCCGCACTCGCAACAGGTAATGGACTTTTCCTTGATGGCCTTCTTGGGGTCCATGCCCGCGCCATCGGCGCTTTCAGGCAGCGCACCACCTTCGCTCAAGGTCCGGATGCCTTCCGCAAGGCGCCGAACCATGGTGGTTATCTCGTCTTCGGTCATGGTCCGGACACTGGCCTGGGCCTTCACGATGTCAAGCGCTTCCTTCAGATAATTATCCGTCATTGCCGCTCCTTTGATGAATGATGAACATGAGGCGTGCACGAAACTCGTTCCAAACCTACGTCAACACGTCATTCAGGGTCAACTACAATCGGATGCGCTTGCATGCGGTGCAGCAAGACGCACATCGGAATGGAGGATCGCCCACCGCGTCGCCTGGATGATGCAGAGCAATCACTGACGCAGTGACGCATGCAGGCTTGCGGCATGTGCAGGTATCTGCACGGACCGCTGCCACGGTCCCGCCGGACGACGCCGCACTCGCACTGCGCCCCCGGCCGCCCGTCACCGGGCATGCGCATGGTTCCGCATGCCGCGCGCCGCCCGCGCCCGAGGCCGTGCCCGGTGGACCTTCGCCGCCAAAGCCCGTACCATGCGGCAAACCCGACGGGAGTCCCGCATGAAATACATCATCTTCGAAGACTTTTCCGGCCACCCCGTGCCGTTCATCTTTCCGCACCGGGTGGACCACGCGGACATGCGCGAACAACTGCCCTACACGCGCGTGCTTTCCGCGGGCTACGTGGACATGGTGGACGGCGCGTTCCGCTGCCACGGCGGCGCGCCGGAATTGCAGGTTTCGGCCCGTCCGGAGGACGCGGCCGTCATCGCCGCCAAGTTCGCCCCCCGCCTGCCCGGCGAGGCCGACATCGCATGACGCGCCCGGCGCGGTCCGCGCCCCTGCCCGTGCTGGTGGTTGCGGGCACCCACAGCGGCTGCGGCAAGACCACGGCCGCGCTGGCCCTGATGGCCGCGCTGACCCGGCGCGGCCTGCGCGTGCAACCCATGAAGGCCGGGCCGGACTACATCGACCCCGGCCTGCATGCCGCCGTCACCGGCCGCCCCGGCTGGAACCTGGACGGCTGGATGTGCGGCCCGGAAGGGGTGCGCCGCTCGTTCGCCCGCGCCGTGCGGGCAGGCGAACCGCACGGAACGCCGGACATCGCCATCATCGAGGGCGTCATGGGCCTGCATGACGGCGCGTCGGGCGACGGGCCGTCAGGCTCCACGGCGGAAGTGGCCGCGCTGCTGCACGCCCCGGTGCTGCTGGTGGCCGACGTGCGCGGCATGTCGCGTTCTGCGGCGGCGCTGGTGGGGGGGTACGCCCGGTTCGACCCGGCCCTGCGCTTTGCCGGGGTGGTCTGCAACCGGGTGGGCGGCCCCGGCCACCGCGACCTGCTGCGCGGGGCGCTGGCCGCCCATTGCCCGGACATTCCCCTGCTGGGTCTTCTGCCGCGCGACGCAACGCTTGGCCTGCCCTCGCGCCACCTGGGCCTGGCCCAGGCGCACGAGCATGCCGCCTGGCCGGAACTGTCCGCCCGGCTGGCCGACTGGTTCGAGGCCGGGCTGGACGCGGCGGGGCAGAGCCTGGACGGCCTGCTGGCCCGCTGCGCGGCCATGGCCCCGGCGGACGACATGGTTGCGACGCCGGAAGACCTGGCCACCCCCGCGTCCGGCAACCACGCCGCCACGGTCGGCACCGCCGCCGTTCCCCGTGCCGCGAAGCAACTTTCCGAGGGCGCGCCGCGCCGCATCCGCATCGGCATCGCACGCGACGCGGCGTTCTCGTTCCTGTACCCGGAAAACCTGTTCCTGCTGGAGGCGGCCGGGGCCGAACCGGCATTCTTCTCGCCCCTGTCCGACGCGGCCCTGCCCCCGGACATCGGCGGCCTGCTGCTGCCCGGCGGCTACCCGGAACTGCACGCCGCGCGCCTGGCCGCCAACGCCCCCATGCTGGCCGCCGTGCGCGCCTTCGCCGCGCTGGGCCGCCCGGTGCATGGCGAATGCGGCGGGTTCATGTACCTGATGCGGTCCATCACCGATGCCGAGGGCACGCCCCATGCCATGACCGGCTGCCTGCCCGCCGCCTGCCGCATGGATGCCCGGCTGCGCGCCCTGGGCTACCGAGAGGCGGAAACCCTGCGCCCGTCGCCCTTCGGCCCGGCGGGCACGGTGCTGCGCGGCCACGAATTCCACTACTCGCACCTGGACCCCGCCGTAACCGCCGGACTGGCCGGAGCGGCTGAAACGGCAAAAGCGGCAGAGGCCGCCCGCCCCGCCCCTTCCGCCCTTTCCGTCTGGACCCTGCGCGACCGCAACGGCGCGCCACTGGGGCGGGAAGGGGTGTGCGCGGGGTCGGTGTCCGGCAGCTACGTGCACCTGCATTTCGGCTCCAACCCCGCCGTGGCGCGCGCCTTCGTGGCCGCCTGCGCCGCGCCGGACCCCATTTTCGATGCCGCATACGGAGACAGCGCATGCCCCTGACCCCCGACCCTGCCCGCGGGAATGCCCCGCCATCCATAGACGCCGACCCGCGCCTGCAACCCGCCTTCACCCCCGGCGAGATAGAGGCCCGCTCCTTCGCCATCATCGACGCGGAAGCGGGCGAACCCAAGCCCTTCCCCGGCCATGCGTGGGAAATCGCGCGGCGGCTGGTGCACACCTGCGCCGACTTCGACATCCTGCCCCACCTGCACCTGCCGGACGCGGCCATCGCCGCCGGGGTGACCGCCCTTGCGCGCGGCTGCGCCATCTACACCGACACGGAAATGGCCCGCGCGGGCATGCCCCTGCGCCGCCTCAGCCCGCTGGGCTGCACCGTGGCCTGCCTGCACGCCCTGCCCGGCACGGCGGAACGCGCGCAGGAACGCGCCACCACCCGCGCCCGCGCGGCCATGGAACTGGCCGGGGACCGGCTGGGCGGGGCCATCGTGGCCGTAGGCAACGCGCCCACCGCGCTGCTGGCCCTGCTGGACCACCTGGCGGCGGGCGGCCCGCCCCCGGCGCTGGTGGTGGCCATGCCCGTGGGTTTCGTCAACGCGGAGGAATCCAAGGCGCTGTTCCTGGAACGGGCCGCCCTGCTGACGCACCTTGGCCCGCACGGGCTGCCCTGCCTCGCCCTGCGCGGCCGCAAGGGTGGATCGCCCCTGGCGGCGGCCACGGTGAACGCGCTGGCCGAAATCGCCTTGCGCGGGCGGGGATAACGGGCCGCGCCGCACCGCCGGGGAACGGCCCGAGGTTCCCCGCCGCACGTTCTTGCACAACCGGTGCACCATTTGCTATTCTGGCGGACAGGCATTCCGTTCCCTCGCCGGAACGAAGGCCACACCGCGCCGGCACAGCCGGTCCAACAAGGAATCTGCATGACCCACGACCCACGCCTTGAGGGCGACGCGCACTCGGCTGCGGACACGGGCGAAACGCCCAAGGCCGCTCCCTCCGCCACCGACGTGCCCGCCCCTGCCGTCACTGACGCATCCGCCGTCGCAGCCGCGCCCGAAGCGCCCGACGCCCCAGAAACGTCCGCTACCCCCGGCACCCCCGACCCAACCGTCGCCCCCGCCGAAATTTCCGCCTCCGCGCCCCAAGCCATGCCCGGTGACACGTCTGCCGACGAGCCAGCCGCCGACCTCGCCGCCGACCTCGCGTATGACGAGGACCCCGCCCTGCGCCTTGCCGCAGAGGTCACCCGCATCGACGAGCCCGAGGACGCGCTGCCCCCGGTGGCGCTGACCGACCTGCCGCCCATGATGCAGGAGGCCGCCGCCCGCGCCGGGTGGACCAACCTGATGCCGGTGCAGACCCGTGCCCTGCCGTACATCTTCGCCAAGCGCGACCTGATGGTGCAGTCGCGCACGGGCAGCGGCAAGACCGGGGCCTTCCTGCTGCCGCTGCTCGAACGCCTGTCCCCCGACGAGCCCGCCGTGCAGGCCCTGATCCTGGTGCCCACGCGCGAACTGGCCCTGCAGGTGGAATACGAGGCCCGCATGCTGTTCGAGGGCACGGGCCTGAACGTGGCCGCCGTGTACGGCGGCGTGGGCTACGGCAAGCAGATGGACGCCCTGCGCGAGGGCGCGCACCTTGTGGTGGGCACCCCCGGCCGCGTGCTGGACCACCTGCTGCGCCGCACCATGAATCTGGACCGCATCCGGGTACTGGTGTTCGACGAAGCCGACCGCATGCTGTCCATCGGCTTCTACCCGGACATGAAGGAAATCCAGCGCTACATGCCCAAGCGCCGCATTTCCGCGTACCTGTTCTCGGCCACCTACCCGCCGCACGTGCTGAACCTGGCGGGCGAGTTCCTGAGCGACCCGCGCATGCTCAGCCTGAGCCACCAGCAGGTGCACGTGGCCCAGACGCAGCACCTGTATTGCGAAACCAAGCCCATGGACAAGGATCGGGCCCTGGTGCGCATCATCGAGTCCGAGAACCCCACGGCGGCCATCGTGTTTTGCAACACCAAGGCCAACGTGCACTACGTGACGGCGGTGCTGCAGGGCTTCGGCTACAACGCCGACGAACTTTCGGCCGACCTTACCCAGGTCAAGCGCGAACAGGTGCTGGGCAAGCTGCGCCAGGGGGCGGTGCGCTTTCTGGTGGCCACCGACGTGGCCGCGCGCGGCATCGACATTCCCGACCTTTCGCACGTCATCCTGTACGAGCCGCCGGAAGACCGCGAATCGTACATCCACCGCGCGGGCCGCACCGGGCGCGCCGGTTCGGCGGGCACGGTCATCTCGCTGGTGGACATCATCCAGAAGCTGGAATTGCAGCGCATCGCCAAGCACTACAAGATCGACATCCAGCACCGGCCCACGCCCGACGACGAATCCGTGGCGCGCATCGCCGGTGACCGGCTGACCGCCCTGCTGGAAGCGCGCCTGCGCGCGCGCACCGGGTTGGAACGCGAACGGCAGCAGCGCTTCGCGCCGCTGGCCCGCGCCCTGGCCGGTGACGAAGAGCAGCTTGCGCTGCTGGCCATGTTGCTGGACCAGTACTACCAGGAAAGCCTGCACGCGGCCCCGCCCATGCCCGCAACGGCCCCGGCCCCGCGCACGGACCGCCGCCGCGACGAACGCCGGGAGGAAGGCCGACGGGACGAACGCGACGGGAGACGGGACGAACGGCGCGATGACAGGCGTGATGCCCGACGCGATGAGCGCGATGGGCGTGACGGGCACCGCCGCGGCCGCGACCGCCGGGACGAGCGTCGTGACGAACGCCCGGACGGACGGCGTGACGAACGCGCGCCCGCCGTGGCCGCACCGGATGCCCCCGCCAGCGCTGAAAGCCCGGAACACCATGCGGAACCGCGCGAAGACGGGCAGGCCCCGCGCGAAGGCCGCCGCCGTTCGCGGCGAGGCCGGGGGCGCAAGCGCCGCCGCGAGGCGGAAGCCCGCGCCGGGCAGGATGCCGGACTGGCCCTGCATGACGGCGAAGCGGCCGAAGCCGCGGACGACGACCAGTTCGACGTCCCCGACATGATCCCGGACATGGACACGGACATGGACACGGCTCCGGTCGCCCCAAGGGCGCCGAAAGCCGCCGCGTCCGAGACAGCCGAGACCCCCGAGGCCCCCAAGGGCCCCAAGGACGAAGACGCCCCGGCCAGCGAATCCACCGGCAAGGGCAAGCGCCCGGCCAGGGGCAAGGCCTCGGGCCGCGCAGCCAAGGCCTCCGTGGCGGCTGACGAAGCGGCGGATGCCGATGCGCCCGCAGCCACGCCCGCTGCCGCCGCACAGGATGACGACGCCGAATCCGCGCCCGCGCGCGGCAGGCGGCGCGGCAGGGGCGGCAAGGCCGATGCCCCCGACAAGGCTGAAAAGGCTGAAAAGGCAGACAAGGCGGACAAGGGCGGCAAGGGCGACAGGGCCGGAAAAAACGCCAGGCCCGCATCCGCCAAGCCCTCGCAGGCCAAGTCCCCGGCCCGCAAGCCGGTGGAAGACGATGACGACGCCATGCCCCTGCTGCTGGAGGACTACCTGAACGAAGACGACGACGATCGTCTGGACGACGTTCGCGGGTCCTCGACGGCGGTGGGCAGCGTGTTCGGCCAACGGCTTCCCACGGGGGCCAAGCCGCAGCCCCAGCCCAGGTCCCGCGCGGCGGCCAAGCCCAAGGCAACCACCGTGCAGCCCGTGCAGCCCGTGCTGACCGAGGCGCTGAACGCCTTCGACGACCCGGACGACGACCTTGATGACGGATTCGACGGTCCCGATGGCGGGGACACCGCGATGCCCGGCAACGAGGCCGCGCCCGCCAAGCGCCGCAGACGCCGCCGCCGCAAGAAGCCCGCCGGGGCAACCGATGGCGAGAAGACCGCCGGAGCGCGCGACACGGAGGCCGACGCCGAATGAGCGCCGGTCCACTGCCGGGCATCAGCGCATCGCCCGCCTACACCATCGACGAGGTGCTGGACAACTTCGCCGCCCTGCTCGGTTCCTTCGACTTCACGCCGGAGATCGACGCCATGGGCATCGGACGCATGCAGTTCCTGCGGCGCAAACGCGCGCTGCAGGACCTGCGGGCCCTGTTCATCGCCCTGTGGCGGCTGGCCCTGCGCAAGTCATTCCCGGACGACGGCGATGTGATCTTCGAAACGTTTCTGGAGCGCTACCAGCAGAACCCTTCGCGGGATTCCGCCCGCAAGGACGCCGCCGCCATGGTGGAAAAGGTGCGCGCCTACGTGGACATGCTGGACCACAAGGGCGACGCCGACTTCTCCGAGGCGGCGCACCACCTGGTGTCGCTGCTCTCGCTGGGCGACGCCGAGGCCAAGGCCCTGCGCCTGCGCCTGGCCCTGCACATCCGCGCCACGTACAAGCTGATCTTCGACAAATTGATCTAGGCTCGGGCTGCAATCAGCCCCTAGCACCGCACGATACGACAAAGGGGAGGAACCGTAAGGTTCCTCCCCTTTTCATTTCCAAGGGATACATCACTTTTCACCAGACTCGGAAACCCCGTCGTGCTGGTTGTTTGCAGGGGGTGCGTCACAAGCAGGAATTTTGTTCTCTGCCAAGGAAGAACAGTTTTTTATGGAGGGAGTGTACTCTTCTCGTACTCGACCGGAATAAAAAACTGTTCTGACACAGGCAGAGGGCAAAAGGACGCTCGTGACGCACCCCCTAGAATTCCCAGCCAGCGGAGAGGCCCACGAGATGCGCATCCCCGTCGTGGAAGCGCACGTCGTAGATGGTGTTCTTGCCTTCCACCTCGCCGTCGCGGCCCTTGATCCACAGGTAGGTGTACGAGACATCCACCCGCCACGGGCCGTCGTGCACGCCCACGCCCAGGCTGTACAACTGGCGGTCGTTGGCGGGCACCAGAAAGTCCAGACGGTCGGGGTTCACGGGTTCGCAGTCGTAGACGTAGCCCGCGCGCAGATCCACCATGTCGGTCAGGCGGTATTCCACGCCCGCGCCCAAGCGCCACACGTCGCGCCATTCGGTGGTCTTCAGGCTTTCGGTGGTCACGGGGGTCACGGGCTCATTGTAGCGGATGCGCAACTCGTCGTAACTGCTCCAGAAGGTGCGCGTCACGTCCACGGCCACGCTCCAGCGGTTGTCCGGCTCCCACGCCACGCCAAAGCGCACTTCGCCCGGCAGGGTCACGGAGCCTTCCGCGCCCGTGCTGTTGAACCAGGTGGACGGCACGGCCGCCCCGTTCTTGTCGAAGGTGGCCCGGCCTTCCAGGTCCTGCTTGATGGGCGTGCGGAAGCTGGCCCCCAGGGCCACGCTGTCGGTGGCCTTCCACCACGCGCCGCCGTTCAGGCCGAAGCCGGTGGCGTCGCCCCGGACCCGGCCGTCGATGTCGGTGGCCCCCACCGTGGTGGCCTGGCGCTGGTCGTAGTCGAACCACATGGCCTCGATGCCCATGCCCAGGGCGAAGTTGCCGTGGCGCACGCCCAGCACCGGGTTCACCGACATGGACTTTATGCTCACCGACTGCAGGTCGTTACGGGCCGCCCAGTCGCTGGGATATTCCGTGCCCAGGCCGAAACGCGAGAAGGTGCCCACGCCCAGGAACAGGTTGTCGTTGATCTGGGTGGTGGCGTAGGCGTGCGGGATGGTCCACAGGTTGGACTCCGCATCGGTGGTGCTTCCGTTGACGTCCACGGACACCTGCGGGGCCACCACCGTGACCCCGGCCAGGGTCTGGGTGCCTTCCAGCTGGGTGACCAGGGCGGGGTTGAAGGCGATGGACGAGGGGTCGGCGCGGCGGGCGGTCATGGCGCCGCCCAGCGCATTGCCCCGCGCGCTGAATTCGTACATGGCGAAGCCCGCGGCCTGGGCAATAGACGACCATGCCGCGACGCAAAGCATCGCGGCCAAGAGAACGCGGAACACGTAGCCTCCGGTTTGGAATGCGGCCGGACACGGCCGTGCGACAGCCCGGCGCGCACGCCGCCCGAAACCGGGCCGCGTTCCCTCGCGCGCCGAAGGCGGGCGGCCTGCGCCGCCCCTGTCCACATCATGTTGTGCCGAGCGGAAACATGTAGAAACATTTGCCCGTGATGGCAAGGAAGAAGGCGTTGGCGGGCGCGGCGTTGCAGCGGGGACAGGGCGAGAAGACGCCGCCCCGCCGGGCAAGCGAAAGCCCGATGCCCGGCAGGTGTGGGCGGCGCAACGCACAACGCCGCGCGTGAAGGCGCGGCGTGACCGGCAAATGGCGAGGACGGGGAAACGGGAACGGGCAGACGCTAAAAAAACGGGCGTCGGGCAAGACGGCGGTTGCGCGCTAGGTGGTCACGTGGCGCTGATCCACCGGCAGCCGCAGGGTGAACACCGTGCCCCGGCCCGGCTCCGAATCCACGGTAAAGGTGCCGCCGTGGTTGGTGGTGATGATGAAGTACGACACCGAAAGCCCAAGGCCGGTGCCCTCGCCCACGCTCTTGGTGGTGAAGAACGGCTCGAACACCCTGCGCCGCACGTCCTCTTCCATGCCGGGGCCGTTGTCGGCCACGTCGATGCGCACCATGCCGCCCTCGCGCCGCAACGCCACCGAGATGCGCGGCGGGTCGGACCGTTCGCCGCGCAGGTGCATGGCCTGGGCGGCGTTCTTGAACAGGTTCAGCAGCACCTGCTCGATTTCGGTGGGCATGCACGGCAGGTCGGGCAGGTCGGCCGCGAAGTCGCGCACGATGTCGATATGCCGGAAGTCGTACTTCTTCTTCAGGTCGTAGTCGTTGGCGGCCAGTTCCAGGGTGCGGTCCACAAGATAGGGCAACGACACCCGCTGCCAGCGCGATTCGCTGCGGCGGCTGAACTCCAGCATGTTGGAGACGATGTTGGCCGCGCGGTTGCCCGACTCGCGGATGCCGTCCAGAAACCGCAGGATGCCCCGCCTGTCGAGGTAGGCGCGGATGGCGTCCATGGAGCAGCCCGACTCTTCCGCAGCCACCACGTTGGGGGCAAAGTCCGGGTCCAGCCTGCGCTGAATGTTCTGCGCCCCCTGCAGGATGCCGCCGAGGGGGTTGTTGATCTCGTGGGCCATGCCCGCCGCAAGCCCGCCCACCGAAAGCATCTTCTCGGTCTGCACCATCATCTCTTCGATGCGGATGCGCCCGGTGATGTCGTCCAGCCGCACCACCGCGCCGAAGCTGCCCCGCGAGACCACGGGATAGATGACGATGTCGAAGTAGCGGGTGACGCCGGGGCCGGGCACGGGGGTCTTGTCCAGCGAAATGGTGCCGCCCTCGGCGATGGACCGGCGGATTTCGTCCATCAGAAAGCCGAAATCGGGCAGGGCATCAACCACGGGGCGGCCCAGCACCGCGTCGCGCGACTGGCCGGTGATGCGTTCCGCCGTGCGGTTCCACAGGGCGATGCTGCCGGACTGGTCAACCCCTACGATGAGCGAGGGCATGGCGTTCAGGATGTTGTCGAGGTTGTTCTTGGCCTCGCGCAGTTCCTGCTCCACTTCCTTGCGGGTGGTGATGTCGGTGTGGGCCCCGGCCATGCGCACGGGCACGCCGTTGGCGTCCCACAGGGCCGCGCCGCGCCCGAGAATCCAGCGGTAGCTGTCGTCCTTGTGGCGCATGCGGTATTCCACCTGGAATTCGGGCAGGCGGCGCGCAAGGTAGTCGTCGTGGGCGTGCAGCACGGTATCGAGGTCGTCGGGGTGCACCCGGGTCTTCCACTCGTCCAGCCGGTTGGGCACCTCGTGGTCGTCGTAGCCGATGATGGACTTCCAGCGGGGCGAAAAATAGACGGTGTTGGCGACGAGGTCCCAGTCCCAGATGCCGTCGCTGGTGCCGCCCACCACCAGGGCGTAGCGTTCCTCGCTGGCGCGCAGGGCCCGTTCGGTCTGGCGGCGGTTCTGTATCTCGCCCTGCAACTGGGTGTTGATGGCGTGCAGTTCGTTCTCGCGCTGCTCCACCTGATTGCACATGCGGGTGAAGTTTTCGGCGATCTGGGCCAGCTCGGCATGGGCGATGGTGCGCATGTCGTAGGCAAAGTCGCCCCGGGCTATCTGGTCCATGCCCGATTGCAGCGCCTCCAGCGGGCGGCGCAAAAACACGCGCAACAGCACCCCGGTGGAGGCCAGCAGCACCACCAGCACGCTGCCCATGATCAGGGCGCTGGCCTTCAGCAGCCGCTCCAGGCTGCGCCGGTAGTCCTGCAGGGTGACCACCATGGACACGCGGCCGATGGTCTCGGACTCGAAGCGTACGGCCCGGTCGCGAAACACGGTGGCGTCGGGGTCCGCGCCCTTGCGCACGCGGAACAGCGTGTTGCCCTGCGCGTCTTCGATGTGGAGTTCGTTGATGAGTTCGTACTGCGCGAACACCGAGCCGATCTGGTCCATGGTGCGCGCGTCGAAGTTCCACATGGGTATGGACAGGATGTCCGCCAGGCGGGTGATGTATTCGTCGGCCTTGCGGTCCACCTCGTGCAGCATGTCGCGCGAAATCTGCACGTAGACGAACGAGAACAGCGCCGCCACCACCACGAGCACCATCACCACGAGGCTCACGGTGAGGTCGCGTGACAGCGAACGCCCCTTGATGATGTCCGGGACGGAAAGCCCCTTGCTGGTGGTTGTGTTGCTCATGCGCGCGTCACGTCCCCGTCGCCTGTTCCAGACCTTGTCGCACCCGCATCCGCCCGGAACGCGGGCGGCGGCGCATCGGCCTTCCAGTTTCCCACAACGTACACGATGCGACATGCGATGGAAAGAGCGGCAGGGCAACGACGGGGCGGAAATGCGGATGGCCCGCGCCGCAGCGGAAAGCGGGCCGCGCGGCCAAGGGGGGCGGCACGGTGGGGCGATGCGCGCGCCTGTACCGGCGAACCCGGATGAGACCGGAGGGGGCGGCATGGTTCCGGACTGAACCGGGCATGACGTGATGGGGCCGACGATGGGACGGGACGGGACGAGGCCCCGCCCGCCGGGCACGCTGCCGCGCGCCCCATCAACCTTGACTCGCCGGGGGTTCTGGGCAAAGTTGTGGCGGCCCCGCAACCGGCACGCCCCCGGCCAGCCGGACCCTGCGGCATCAACGCTTCCCACCGCCACTTCCCCCGCATCTGGAGGACGACATATGGGTTTCTTCAGCGCCATCAAGAAACTGTGGACGCCCCGCGAGACGGACGCGCCCACGCCGGAAACCCCGGCAGCCGAGGCCCAGGCCCCGGCCACACCGGCCCCGGAAGCCGCGCCCGCGCAAGACGCCGCGCCCGGCGCCCCACAGGACGCCCCGTGGCGGGCCGACCTGGCCCGCGCCCTGCGCCAGTCCGAGCCGCGCCTGTCGGTGTGGCTGGGCCACGTGCTGACGGGTGTGGACGAAGCCGGCGACGCGCTGTGGGAACGGCTGCGCTTTCTGTTCGCCGCGCTGGAAACCCCGGAGGCCGAGGCTGACGCCTTCATCGCCGACTTCCGGCGCTGGCTTGCCGCCATGGACTACCAGTACGTCCGCGACTTTCGCTCCGAGTTGCAATACCGCCTCGCCCTTGCCCTTGACCTGGAAGACGAGGAAGACGAGCGCAACCGCCTGTTCCTGAAGCTGACCGAAGGCCTGGCCCGCACGCGCGAGCAGATCACCGGCCGCATCGACGCCCTGCTGGCCTCGCATGGCCGCATCGACGCGAAGTTCTGGGAAGAGCTGGAAGAAATCCTGATCATGGCCGACGTGGGCTTCGAGCCCGCCACGCAGCTCACCACGCGGCTCAAGGAACGCGCCCGCAAGGCGGGCACCGACGACCCCGCCGCCTTCCGCGACCTGCTGCGCGAGGAATTGCAGGACATCTTCCGCGCGCCTCGCCGCATCGCCGCCGTGACCCCGCCCGAGGTGGTGCTGATGATCGGCGTCAACGGCGTGGGCAAGACCACCACCATCGCCAAGCTGGCCCACCGCGCCCGCATGCAGGGCAAGAAGGTGCTCATCGCCGCGGCGGACACCTTCCGCGCGGCGGCCATCGAGCAGCTGGAAGTGTGGGCCAGGCGCGTGGGGGCCGACTTCCACGCCAAGTCCGCCGGGTCCGACCCGGCCGCGGTGGCCTTCGAAGCCATGGACGTGGCGCTGGCGGGCGGCTACGACATCGTGTTCGTGGACACGGCGGGCCGCCTGCACACCAAGGTCAACCTGATGGAAGAGTTGCACAAGATCCGCAGGATTCTGGAGCGCAAGCACCCCGGCGCGCCGCACCGCTCCATCCTGGTCATCGACGCCACCACCGGCCAGAACGCCCTTTCGCAGACCAAGCTGTTCAACGAAGCCTGCGGGGTGGACGAGATCGTGCTGACCAAGCTGGACGGCACGGCCAAGGGCGGCATCGTGGTGGCGGTGGCCATGCAGTTCGGCATTCCCATCACCTTCGTGGGCCTTGGCGAAAAGATGGAAGACCTGCGCCCCTTCGACGGCGGCGATTTTGCCCTGGCCCTGCTGGGCGTGGGCCGCGACGAAGGCCAAGCCGGGGCCGAATAGCCCGAAAGCCTCCCCGCAACGCATCTTCGGGCGGAATGCACGCAAACCCGGTACGGGGCGCGGGCGTTCCGCCCTTTCGTTTCCCCCGCGCGTCCCACGTGACGGCGGGCCGGAAACCGGCTATGCCAACTGCACGGGGCGGCGTGGTCCGCCCGCCATTTTCAGCCCGTCAGGTCCGGCCCGTTTCGGCGCGCGCCGCGCCCCTTCCCCCGTGCCCCCGCCAGGAGGACACCCGCATGACCGCAGCCCTGCATCCCTCCCCCACCGCCTCGCTGCTGCGCCGCATGGCATCCAGCCTGCGCGACCCGGTCAGCGGCCTCACCCACTGCATCGGCGCGCTGCTGGCCGTGCTGGGCACGGTGCTGCTGGTGGTGCGCGCGGCCTCGCCCCTCTTGCCGTGGCATGTGGTGACGTTTTCCGTCTTCGGGGTGTCCATGGTGCTGCTGTACACGGCCAGCACCCTGTACCACTGGCTGCCGCTGCGGGAACGGGGCGTGCGCCTGATGCGCCGCGTGGACCATTCCATGATCTTCGTCTACATCGCGGCCACCTACACGCCCATCTGCCTCATCCCGCTGCGCGGGCCATGGGGCTGGTCGCTGTTCGGCTGCGTGTGGGCGGTGGCCGTGGCGGGCATCTTCACCAAGGTATTCTGGCTGCACGCGCCGCGCTGGGTGTCCACGGGCATCTACCTGGGCATGGGCTGGATGGCCCTGGTCGGCATCTACCCGCTGGTCATGAACCTGCAGGCCGGGGCCCTGGCCTGGCTGGTGGCGGGCGGCGCGTTCTACTCGGTGGGCGCGGTGATCTATGCGCGCAAGCGCCCCAACCGCTTCCGGCACTTCGGATTCCACGAGATATTCCATCTGTTCGTGATGGCGGGCAGCTTCTGCCACTTCGTGGTCATGTATTCCTACGTCAGCGTGCTGTAGGGGCGGCGTCCCCACGTCCCGCATCCCACGCGGCGCACACCGCGTCGCGCAGTGCGGCCAGCGCGGGCTCCTCGGCCCGGGCGGCGGGCACCGCGAAGGCCAGCGTCACGTGCGCCACGGGCCGTTCGCGCAGGGCCAGGCGGCCTTCGGCCACGGCGGCGCGCGCCTCGGCCTCCACCATCACCGTCAGCCCCGCTCCGCCAGCGGCCAGGGCGCACAGGGCGTCCTCCTGCTCCGCCACGGCGGCCACGGTGGGCTCCACGCCCACAGCGGCGAACAGCCGTTCCATCACCGGGCAGAACGGGCACTCGCACGGCACCCACAGCCACGGCAGGGCCGCCAGTTCGGCCAGGGTGCCCGCTTGCAGCAAATCCGCCCATTCCAGCGGGCCAATGACGTGCAGCCCCACCCGCGCCAGCGGCGTCACGGCCAGCCCTTCCGGCACTGGCGCGCCTCCGTCATTCGCCCCCTGATCCGCCAGGTACAGGAACCCCGCGTCCAGTTCCCCGGTCCGCAGGGCGTCCACCACTTCCCAGCTCATGGCGCGGGACAGGCGCAGCCGCACGCGGGGCGCGGATGCGCGCAGCAGGGCGTGCGCCGCGTCCACCCGCAAAAGGTTCGATGCCGCGTGCAGGGCAATGGTCACCTCGCCCTCCGGCTCGCCGCGCAGGGCCAGGGCGCGCGCCCGCAACCCCTCGGCCCCGGCCAGCACCGCCCCCGCCCGTTCGCGCAGGTCGCGCCCGGCGTCGGTCAGTTCCATGCCGCGCGGGGTGCGCCGGAACAGGGCCACCCCCAGTTCGTCCTCCAGCGCGCGGATGTGCGCGCTGACGGCGGGCGGGCTGGCGTGCAGCCGTTCCGCCGCGCGGGTCAGGTTGCCGGTGTCCGCCACCACGGCGAACGTGCGCAGCTGATAGAGTTCCATGCATCCCCCTGGGCCTGGCCCGTGCCATAGCCCGTCTTCTGCTTTTCCGAACCCGCCCCCGGAACATGCGAATGGCCGCTCGGTCGGGGAGGGCGTACATTCCGGCATCCGACGGCCACACGAAACATGCAGGAGGACGCAAATGGGATGCAAGGGCTATTTCGACGCCGTGGCGGACAACTGGGACACCCTGCGCGCGGGGTTCTTTTCCGAGGCCGTGCGCGAGGCCGCCTGCGCGCGCGCCCCGCTGGCCCCCGGCCAGACGGCGGCGGACGTGGGCGCGGGCACCGGCTTCGTCACCGAGGCACTGGTGGCGCGCGGGGTGGGCGTCATCGCCCTGGACGCCAACGCGGCCATGCTGGACGTGTTGCGGCGCAAGCCCTTCGCGGCGGGCGGCCCCGGCCTGCCCCCGGTGGACTGCCGGGTGTGCGAGGGCAACGCCCTGCCCCTGCCCGACGGCGCGGTGGACCACGCCTTCGCCAACATGTACCTGCACCATGCCGACGACCCCGGCGCTGCCTTGGGCGAAATGGCCCGCATCGTCCGGCCCGGCGGCCGGGTGGTGCTGACCGACCTCGACCTGCACGACAACGCCTTTCTGCTGCGCGAACACCACGACCGCTGGCCGGGCTTCCGGCGCGATGACATGGCCCGCTGGCTGCGCGAGGCCGGGCTGCGCGACGTGCGCGTGGAGGACGCGGGCGGCGCGTGCTGCGCCACATCCGCCTGCGGGTGCGACAGCGCCAGCATCGCCATCTTCGTCGCCTCGGGCACCCGGTAAGGCCGCCGTTGGTCATCCCGCCTCCGAAACGGCACGGGGCGGAAGAGCCCGCGCTCTTCCGCCCCGAAAAAAGCACCGCCGGGCACGCCCGGCCCGCGCGGCTACACCGTGAAGTCGATGGCCTTGCGGCTGGCCACGATCTTCTTGATGAAGTCCACGCACTTTACGTGCTCGGGGTGTTCGGCATAGGCCTTCAGCCCTTCGGCGTCGTCATGGGTGGACACCAGGATGATCTGCACCGGCTCGGTGGTGGTGCCGAGGAAGGTGGTGCTCACCTCCAGCCCCTTCAGGCTGGGAATCTTGCCCATGAGCGGGTCGAGCATGGCCTTCATCTTGGCGGCGTTCTCGGCGGCGGAGGCGCCTTCGGCCTCGTCCTTCAGGGTCCACCAGACGATGTGCTTGAGCATGGGAAACCTCGTGCGGCGTTGGGGTTTGGATGGTCCTTCCGGTATGCGACACGACGGGCTGCGCGGTCAACCGGCACGGGCATGCGTGCGCACCGCAGCGTACGGCTGCGCACGCCCCATCCAGAAAAAGCGCGTTCGCAACCTCCCCTTGCACACGGCCGCCCAGCCCCTGGCCAATTTCTGCCCGCCCCTTCATGGTGCCGCCCGTTCGCCCGCGTGACGTTTCGGCGGCACGCCGCACCCCGCGCGCCCTGCCGCGTCGCATGGGATTGCGGCGAATCCGGCTTTGCCGTACATCCGTGAAGTCCCACATGAAGGAGCTTGCATGGAGTTGCAGACGCTTACCCTCAGGCGGGTGCTGGAACGCAGCGCCGAACTGTTCGCCGACCAGCCCGCGCTGTCGCAGATTGGCGGCACGCCGATAACCTTTCGCGAACTGCTCGAACACGCCACCACGGTTTCCGCCCTGCTGGCGGAAAAAGGCGTGGCCCGCGGCGACCGGGTGGCCATCCTTTCGGAAAGCATGCCCAACTGGGGCATCGCCTATTTCGGCATCACCGCCATGGGCGCGGTTGCCGTGCCCATCCTGCCGGAATTCCACGCCGATGCCGTGCACCACATCATCCGCCATTCGGAATCCAAGGTGGTGTTCGTGTCCGAACGGCTGTTCACCAAGCTGGAAGACGGCCAGTTCGACACCCCGCCGGAACTCATCCAGATAGAGAATTTCCACCCCGTCCAGCAGGGAGCCACGCGCGACAAGCTGCGCGACCTGAAGGAACGCGGCCTGCGCGAATTCCGCCGCCTGCGCGACAAGGCCATGCGCTTTACCCACCTGGCCGCCGAAGAGCCCGGCGAGGACGACGTGGCGGCCATCATCTACACGTCGGGCACTACCGGCCATTCCAAGGGCGTGGTGCTTACCCACCGCAACATCGTGTGGGACGCGGACACGGTGAAGACCATCGTGCAACTGGCCCCTGGCGACCGCATGCTGTCCATCCTGCCGCTGTCGCACACCTACGAATGCACCCTGGGCCTGGTGCTGCCGGTGCTGAACGGCGCGCACGTGCACTACATGGACAAGCCGCCCACGGCGCGCGCCCTGCTGCCCGCGCTGGCCCAGGTGCGGCCCACGGCCATGCTGTCGGTGCCGCTGGTCATCGAGAAGATCTTCAAGTCCGCAGTGCTGCCCAAGTTCACCGACACCTGGCTGAAGCGGCGGCTGTACGCGCTGCCCTTCGTGCGCCGCAAGCTGCATGCCATGGCGGGCAAGAAGCTGCTGCAAACCTTTGGCGGCGCGCTGCGCATCTTCTGCATCGGCGGCGCGGCCATCGCCCCCGACGTGGAACGCTTTCTGCGCGAGGCGTCCTTTCCGTACGCCATCGGCTACGGCCTGACCGAAACGTCTCCCCTCGTGGCGGGTTGCGGCCCGGCGGACACCCGCCTGACCGCCACCGGCTGGCCCCTGACCGGGGTAGAGGTGCGCATCGACGCGCCGGACCAGGCCACGGGCGAGGGCGAAATACTGGTGCGCGGCCCCAACGTGATGCGCGAATACGCCAAGGCACCGGAAATCACCGCGTCCGTCTTCACCGAAGACGGCTGGTTCCGCACCGGCGACCTCGGCAAGTTCGACCGCGACGGCTACCTGTACATCAAGGGGCGGCTGAAGAACGTCATCGTCGGCCCCAGCGGCGAGAACATCTACCCCGAAGAGGTGGAGGCGGTCATCCAGCAGTCGCCCTACGTCATGGAATCGCTGGTGTTCCAACTGGACGGGCGGCTGGCGGCGCGCATCCACCTGGACTACGCGCGGCTGGACGAAGAGTTCGGCGGCCTGCCCGCCACCAAGGCCCGCGACAAGGTGGAGGCCCTGCTGGAAGAGTTGCGCAACGACGTGAACACCAAGGTGTCCACCTTCGCGCGGCTGCACAAGGTCATCGAGCAGACCGAACCCTTCGAGAAGACGCCCACCCACAAGATCAAGCGCTACCTGTACGTGGAGCAGTAGGCGGCCATACAGGCTACCAGACAGGCAGACGCGGGGCAGGCACGGGGTGGACACGCGCCGGGCCGGAGCGGTGGTCAAATTTCTTGGCCGCTCCGCAGGGTCCGGCACGGCAGGTTCAACTTCCTGCACGCGCAGCCCGCATGTCGGCGAGAATGCAAGAAGCGAAAAACATCATTCGCATCAGCATGTTATACAAAAACATGGCCCTCCCGCAACCTTTGGCACGCTGCGTGCATTAAACAAGACATCCTTCCTTTCTTTGCATGACGCAGAAATCGGCTTGCGGGCGGTCCGCAAGCCGTTCTGCGTTGTGTGCCCCGCCATACCCTACGGACATACTTTTCAAGCAACGCACTCTGCGATATCCGTCAGTCTGACGGACACACTCTGCCCGCGCCCCGCGCGGCACGCCCGGCCATAGCATGCGTTTCTTCCGCAGCGGAGCGCCCCGCGCTTCCGCTACCAATACCACTGTTTCCGCCTCCGGGTCGGACGCCGCCACTCTTTCGCCCGGCCACGGGCGGGATGCTGACGCGCGGCCCGGCAACGGCCCGGCAAGCCCGCCCGGTGCGCCAGGCCCCCAGGGCGAGAGCGCGTCCGTCCATGGCGCATGGGCCGACGATGTGCTGGCGCGCCGCTTCTCCAGGGTGGACCGCGCTCATCCGCTGCTGGCCGAACTGGCCGCCTGGGCCCGCATACGGCTGCTGCGCGACGCCGAGGCAGCCGCCCGGCAGGGCGAATCGCCGCCGCCGGGAGGCATGCCGGGGACCACGGGAGCTGCGAGAGTCGGTGCATCCGCCGTAACACCCGCCGTCACGCGGCCATCACGCCCCCCCGCGCCCCTGACGGAAACGCCGTCGCTGGCCGCCTTGCTGGCCCGCCGCCCGGCCCTGACCACGCCGCCAGAGGTGGTGCAGCGGTTGAGCGCCGTGGTGAGCTCCGAAGACGCCACGCCGGACGACGTGGCCGAAATCATCCAGCACGACACCTACCTTACCGCCGCCGTGCTGCGCATCGCCAACAGCCCCCTGCACGCCCCGCTGGTGCCGGTGGAGTCGGTGCGGCGCGCCGTGATGCTGCTGGGCATGCGCCAGATTCTCAGCCTGGTCGCCGCCGCGTCGCTGATGCGCCTGATGTCCCCCCGCGACGCGGCCGCCCGGCGTACCTTCTGGCGGCACGCCGCCTGTTCGGCCACCGCCGCCCGCGCCCTGGCCTTGGCCTGCGGGGGCGATCCAGGCAGGGCCTTCGTGGCGGGCATGCTGCATGACATCGGCCATCTGCTGCTGATGGGCAACCTGCCGGACATCGCCGCCCATATCTCGCGGCGCGCCCTTGAAGGGGGCGTCCCCATCCAGGCGGCGGAACGCGAACTGCTGGGCTACGACCATTGCGACATCGGCCGCCGTCTGCTGGACCACTGGCGGCTGGGCGATGCCGTGGCCGAGGCCGCCGGGCTGCACCACGAGCCGGATTCCGCCGGTTGGAGCGACATCACCGTGCACGTGCATCTGGGCGACTTCATGGCCGTGGCCCTGGGGCACCACATGCCGGGCGACGAGTTGCTGCGGCCGCCCGCCCTCGGCGCGCTGGACCGGCTGCCGCTGACCCCGGCGGCGTTTTCCTCGCTGGTGGGGCACGTGCTGGCCGACACCGAGGCCATGGAGCAGGCCCTGTTCGGAGACGAGGCGTCCTGACCGGCGGCGCGGCCCCGGAGCCGGAGTGGCCCCGCGCCACAGGCCGCACGCACTCCAGCCGCAACCCGCTCACTTCGCCCGTTTTTTCCCTTCCCGCAAATACCACGGCGGCGTGCACGGTGTTCCCGTCCACGCCGCCGATCATTTCATCTTGTGCGGCATACGCAGGGGCGTAGCGTTTCCGCCTCCAGCCCCGCCCGTTCAATCCCGGCCTACTTCCTTGCCGCCACCTGCATGGCCGCCTGCATCCGCGCCTGCGGCCCCACCAGCACCCCGGCCGTCAGCAGGCCCGCCAACAGCCCCCAGAACGACGAGCCCACGCCCAGCAGGCTCACCCCGGACACGGTGACCAGAAAGGTGACGATGGCGCTTTCACGGTACACCGGGTCCTCCGTGGCCTGGGTCAGCCCGCCCAGAAACGCGCCCAGCAGGGCAAGGCCGGAAACCACGGCCACCAGCGCCTGGGGCAGGGCCGTGAACAGCCCCACCAGCGTGGCCCCGAAGGTGCCCACCAGCACGTAGAAACCGCCGCAGAAGATGCCCGCCCAGTAGCGGCGGGCCGGGTCCGCATGGGCTTCCGGCCCGGTGCAGATGGCGGCGGTGATGGCCGCAAGGTTCACCCCGTGCGAGCCGAACGGCGCGAGCAGGGTGGATGCGACCCCGGTCCACGTCACCAGCGGGCTGCCCGGCGTGGAATAGCCCGCCGCACGCATGACCCCAAGGCCGGTGGCGTTCTGCCCGGCCATGGCCACCACGAACAGCGGCACGCCAAGGCCCAGCAGCGCCCCCACGGTGAAGTGCGGCGCGGTCAGCACCGGCATGGCGGGCGCGGCGCTCACCGCACCGAATGACAGCTGCCCGGTCAGCCCCGCCACCAGCAGACCCGCCAGCAGCGGCAACAGCACGGCATAGCGCGGGGCCAGTCGCCGGGCCGCCAGCCATACCAGCAGCATGGGGGCCACCAGCAACGGAGCGGCCTGCGCCCGGGTGAACACGTCCACGCAGAACCGGAACAGAATGCCCGCCAGCATGGCCGACACCACCGGCTTGGGAATGCGGTCCATGAACGCGGTGAACAGCCCGGTGGCCCCGAACACGGTGATGCCCACGCCCACGGCGATGAACGCTCCGATGGCCTCGGGGTAGCTGTAGGCGGTCCATCCGGCGGCCAGCAGCGCCGCGCCGGGGGTGGACCACGCGGTGATCACAGGCACGCGGTAGCGCAGGCTGAGGCCGATGCCCGTCAGCCCGCTGCCGATGGAAATGGCCCAGATCCAGCTGGAAAGCTGGCCCTGCGACAGATGCGCCGCGTCGGCGGCCTGAAACATCAGCGCCGCGGGTCCGGCGTACGAGACGATGACCGCCACAAGGCCCGCCACGAGCGCGGAGAGCGACGATTCGGACAGGGTGCGCTTCAGCATGCGGACCTCCTGCAGTCGGGGTCGGAAACGGAACTGGAGAGGGCAGAGGAGATGCCTGCGAACAGATGCGCGAAGGAAACGCGGATCAGGAGTCGGCTCGCGCCGTCACGGCCAAAGCCGCCATCCGCGCAACACGACGCGCCAGCACGGAACGCCGCAAGCGCGGGCGCGCTGCGGCCGCCTGCGGCCTCACCGCCGCTGCATGAAGGGGAACAAAGTGGGCGAAAAACCATGAATGGCCACATGGGGGGCCTCCGGACAGGCTTCCCCGTTCGAACGGGGAAGGTCGATGTCGGCATCGTGTCCGATGCGGCCCAGGCGAGCGGCGCTGACCAATTCCGCGCTCCCTCGTGGTGTTGCTCCACTTTCTCGCCAGTCGCGCGGAATGAAATGGGTAAGGCCCGGTGCTAGCACCGGCGGCGTAGCAGCGTCAAGACAGGGGAGGCAAGGGGCCTTGCGCACGACAATGGTGACGGCCGCGATGACCGCAATGACCGCTCCCGCCTTTCCCGTCTCTCTCGGCTTCCCCCCTGTCGCAAACGCACGAAGGCCCCGGTGATTTCTCACCGGGGCCTTTCGCGTGATGGGTCGGGATGCGGTTTGTTGCATCCCTTTTGAAAATAAGTGCTGGCATCGGCCTACTTTCCCACGCAAGAGTACGCAGTATCATCGGCGATGGAGGGCTTAACTTCCGAGTTCGGAATGGGATCGGGTGTACCCCCTCCTCCATGGACACCAGCACAAATTTCTGGTCACCGTCCGGCAAGGCTGGCTATTGAGCGCCGCCACATCGGCCGGGACCGAAAGATGTAATCAAACAGGGTGGAAAGGAAGTGTAGAGAAGAAAACAAGGCGCACGGGCTATTAGTACTGGTCAGCTGAATGCGTCACCGCATGTATACCTCCAGCCTATCAACCGGGTTGTCTACCCGGGCCCTTCAGCTCCGAAGAGAGGGAGACCTTATCTTGAGGCAGGCTTCCCGCTTAGATGCTTTCAGCGGTTATCCCTTCCGCACATAGCTACCCTGCTGTGCCACTGGCGTGACAACAGGACCACCAGGGGTGCGTCCATCCCGGTCCTCTCGTACTAGGGACAGGCCCTCTCAAGTCTCCTACGCCCACAGAAGATAGGGACCAAACTGTCTCACGACGTTTTAAACCCAGCTCGCGTACCACTTTAAACGGCGAACAGCCGTACCCTTGGGACCTGCTTCAGCCCCAGGATGTGATGAGCCGACATCGAGGTGCCAAACCGCGCCGTCGATATGAACTCTTGGGCGCGATCAGCCTGTTATCCCCGGCGTACCTTTTATCCAATGAGCGATGGCCCTTCCATGCGGAACCACCGGATCACTAACGCCGACTTTCGTCCCTGCTCGACATGTCTGTCTTGCAGTCAAGCTCCCTTATGCGTTTGCACTCGACGCCTGGTTTCCGATCAGGCTGAGGGAACCTTTGCGTGCCTCCGTTATTGTTTGGGAGGCGACCGCCCCAGTCAAACTACCCACCAGACACTGTCTCCATCCCGGGTAACGGGCATGGATTAGAGCCTTAGACTTGCAAGGGTGGTATTTCAAGGATGGCTCCCCCCATACTGGCGTA
Organism: Nitratidesulfovibrio sp. HK-II; assembly: GCF_003402415.2. NCBI lineage: Bacteria > Pseudomonadati > Thermodesulfobacteriota > Desulfovibrionia > Desulfovibrionales > Desulfovibrionaceae > Nitratidesulfovibrio > Nitratidesulfovibrio sp. HK-II. The sequence continues at coordinate 256,372 of NZ_AP036014.1, read as the reverse complement.
CAGAGTTCACAGCCTCCCACCTATCCTACACATGCAAGCCCAAAACCCAATGTCAAGCTATAGTAAAGGTGCACAGGGTCTTTCCGTCTTTCTGCGGGTACACGGCATTTTCACCGCGACTTCAATTTCACCGAGTCTCTGGCCGAGACAGTAGGGAGATCGTTACGCCATTCGTGCAGGTCGGAACTTACCCGACAAGGAATTTCGCTACCTTAGGACCGTTATAGTTACGGCCGCCGTTTACCGGGGCTTCGATTCAAAGCTTCGCTTGCGCTGACCTCTCCTCTTAACCTTCCGGCACCGGGCAGGCGTCAGTCCCTATACGTCGTCTTGCGACTTAGCAGAGACCTATGTTTTTAGTAAACAGTCGCCACCCTCATTTCTCTGCGGCTCTCGCGGGCTTGGAGAGTAAATCCTTTCACCCATAAGAGCACCCCTTCTTCCGAAGTTACGGGGTTATTTTGCCGAGTTCCTTGGCCAGAGTTCTCTCGAGCGCCTTGGGTTATTCACCCCACCCACCTGTGTTGGTTTCCGGTACGGTTCGCACGCGCTAAACTTAGGAGCTTTTCTAGGCAGTAGAGGCTCAACAGCTTCAGACCTTGCGGTCACGGACTCGCGTCTCGGCCTTGAAGAGGGCGGATTTGCCTACCCTCAAGCCTACCTGCTTGCACCGGCTAAGCCAACAGCCGGCCTGCCTACCTTCCTGCGTCCCTCCATCGCACACTCGCGCAAGTACGGGAATATTAACCCGTTTTCCATCGGCTACGGCTTTCGCCCTCGCCTTAGGGACCGACTAACCCTGGGAAGATTACCTTTACCCAGGAAACCTTGGGTTTACGGCGAACAGGTTTTTCACCTGTTTTATCGTTACTCATGTCAGCATAATCACTTCCCTGCAGTCCAGCATGCCTTCCGGCACACCTTCTGCCCGCAGGGAACGCTCCCCTACCGATCGCCGAAGCGATCCCGAAGCTTCGGTACCATGCTTAGCCCCGTTACATTTTCGGCGCAGAGTCATTAGACCAGTGAGCTATTACGCTTTCTTTAAACGATGGCTGCTTCTAAGCCAACGTCCTGGCTGTCTGAACAACTCCACCACCTTGACCACTGAGCATGGATTTGGAGACCTTAGCTGTCGATCTGGGCTGTTTCCCTTTTGACGACGGACCTTCGCACCCGCCGTCTGACTCCCGGGGTACATCTTTACGGCATTCGGAGTTTGAAAGGGTTTGGTAATCTGGTGAGACCCCTAGCCCTGTCAGTGCTCTACCTCCGCAAGACAATTTCCCGAGGCTATACCTCAATATATTTCGGGGAGAACCAGCTATCACCGAGTTTGATTGGCCTTTCACCCCTATCCACAAGTCATCCA
>NZ_AP036014.1:227500-250000 GCF_003402415.2 Nitratidesulfovibrio sp. HK-II | reverse complement strand
GCCTGCCCTCGCCTGCCTGGCCGGGGAATGCTATCAATATATGGGCGCGCACACCCGGCACGTCCGTCCGTGCATCCCATTCGTGCGTCCCATCCGCACCGGAATCCCCAACGCAACCCGAACAACTTCATGGAGCCGCCATGTCGTCTTCTGCCGCAACCGCCCCCGCTTCAGCCACGGCCGCTGCCCCCGTCACCGCACTTGTTCTCGTGGACATCCAGCGCGACTACTTTCCCGGCGGGCGCATGGCACTGCCCGATGCCGAAAACGCGGGCCGCCGCGCCGCCGACTTGCTGGCCCGCTGCCGCGCGGCGTCCATGCCGGTCATCCATGTGCGGCACGAAAGCATCCGCCCCGGCTCCACCTTTTTCCTGCCCGGCACGGAAGGGGCGGACATCCACCCGCTGGCGGCCCCCCTGCCCGGCGAGGCCGTGCTGACCAAGAACTTCCCCAACTCGTTCCGCGACACGACGCTGCTGCAACACCTGCGCGACCTTGGGGCCACCGACATCATCGTGGTGGGCATGATGACCCACATGTGCATCGACACCACGGTGCGCGCCGCCTTCGACCTGGGTTTCCGCTGCCGGGTGGCGGGCGACGCCACGGCCTCGCCGCCGCTGTCCTACGGCGGACGGACGGTGGATGCGGACACGGTGCGCGCCACCTTTCTGGCCGCGCTGCACGGGGTGTTCGCCGAGGTGACCGACGCGGCCGACCTGGCCGTGTAGCCCTGCCGCCACCCGGAATGGACCGGCCTCTTGCCGAGCCGAGCCTGTGACGGTACATCCGGCGGGGATGGTTTTGCCGCACATCCCCCGTGCCCGTCTCGCCCGTCCCACACCACGTTCCCATTCCACGGAGGCCCCCATGGAACACCATATCCGCTACGACGCCGCCCAGCGCGCCCTCATCCTGCTCGACCAGCGTCTGCTGCCCACCCGGCAGGAGGATTTCGTGTGCCGGACCACGGAAGACATCGTCACCGCCTTGCAAGTGATGGTGGTGCGCGGAGCCCCGGCCATCGGCGTGACCGCCGCGTGGGGCTGCGTGCTGGCCGCATACGAGGCCGCCGAGGCGGGCGACCACTGGCACCCGGTGCTGGACGGCCTGCTGGAGCGCATCGCCGGGGCGCGGCCCACGGCCGTGAACCTGCGCTGGGCCGTGGACCGCATGCGCAAGGTATGGAAGACCGCCGGGCATGCGCCCTTCGCCACGCTGATCTCGCTGTGGGAATCGGAGGCGCGGCGCATCCACCGCGACGACATCGAGATAAACCGCGCCATGGGCCGCCACGGCGCGGCGCTGATCGACGAGGGCGACACGGTGATGACCCACTGCAACGCGGGCGCGCTGGCCACCGCCGGATACGGCACGGCGCTGGGGGTCATTCGCGGGGCCGTGGACGCGGGCAAGAAGATTTCGGTCATCGCCAACGAGACGCGCCCCTTCCTGCAGGGCGCGCGGCTGACCGCGTATGAACTGCACGAGGACAACATCCCCGTCACCGTGGCCTGCGACAACGCATGCGGCCACCTGATGCGCAAGGGCATGGTGCAGAAGGTGGTGGTGGGGGCCGACCGCATTGCCGCCAACGGCGACGCCGCCAACAAGATCGGCACTTATTCCGTGGCCCTGCTGGCCCGCGAACACGGCGTGCCGTTCTACGTGGCCGCGCCGCTGTCCACCATCGACAGGAACACCCCCGACGGCGACCACATTCCCATCGAGGACCGCACCCCGCGCGAGGTCACCCACGTGGGCGACACCCAGATCACCCCCGACGGGGTGCCGGTGTACAATTTCGCCTTCGACGTGACCCCCGCCGCGCTCATCGCGGGCATCGTCACCGAGGTGGGCGTGCTGCGCGCCCCATACACCGAGAGCATAGCCGAGGCATTTCGCAAGGCGGGGCTGGAATAGCGGACGCCCCCGGACGGTGCAGACGACAACCTGTTCCCGCCGCGCTTTTTTCGCATCCCCGTGCCGTCGCCGCGTGGCGAGGGCACGGGGATGCGCGGTTTTGCCCCGCACGGACGGCCCGCGCGCGCACGCATCCACGCCGCGCAGGTGATGCGTTGCTCCGGGCTGGCGGCCGTGCCATGCTGCCACGTACGTTCCGCATCTGCCTCCACCGCCATCGCCCCATCGCCGCGCCGGAACGCCAGGAGCCCCGCAATGATGATGAAACTTTCCGACGTCGACCTGCTGGAAGCGCTGGAACGCTCCGAGTGCGCGCCCCTGCGCGAGATGTTCGCCGCGCGCCGGGTCACGCGCGGGCAGGGCATCTTCTGGCCCGACGAGCAGGAGGACCTGGTGCTGGTGGTGAAGTCTGGCCGGTTCCGGGTGTACCTTTCCTACGGGGGCAAGGAGTTCACCCTGGCCATCCTGCAACGGGGCGACATCTACAGCAGCCACACCGGGGCGCACGTGCAGGCCCTGGCCGACGGCGAGGTGCTGCTGGCCGACACCCGCGTCTTTCGCCGCCGCATGACCGACCTGCCAGAGGTTTCGGCCATCATGGTGCGGGTGCTGGGGCAGATGCTGCGCTCCACCTTCTTCCTCATCGAGGGGCTGGTGTTCCGCGACAGCAACACCCGCCTGGCCTCCCTGCTGCTGGAGCAGGCGGAACTGGCGGAACGGATTGCCCCCGCCGGGCCTGCCGGGGCCGCCGACGCGGAAGCGACACCCGACGCCCCCGATACGGCGGACGCGGAAGGCCCGCAGGATGTGCCTTCCACCGCCGCCGCCAGGCGGCACGCCATGCCATCCCCATCGGTGCAGCCCGGCAGCGGCCAGATCATCCGGCTGGACCTGACCACGGAACAGCTGGCCGGCATGGTGGGGGCCACCCGCCAGACCGTCTCCACCCTGCTCAACGACATGATCCGCTCCGGCATCCTCAAACGGGTGGGGCGCGGGGTCTACCGCGTGCGCGACATGGACCGCCTGCGCGAACTGGCCAGCGCGTAGCACTGCGCCTGCCGATTCGGGCATATCCCGTCCGCCCCGCCCTGCCAGACCCAGCCAGCCTTCGCCCGCCCCCAATCCGTCACGCGCCGCCCGCTTCCTCCTGTCGCGTGCCGCCCCTCTCTCCCCGTTCCCTTGCGAAGGAAGCGCCCGCCCTGCGGACCTTCCTTCTCCATCCCTGCGCAAACGCCTGCGTTTGCCCCGCCCACCCACTTTTTCCGCACCTTCGCGCCTTCTGTCGGCCAGCCGACATACGTCACCGCGCTGCCGCGCTACGTTTGCGCCATACAGTGTCGCCCGCGCGCAAGAGAGGACGTGCGGGGGCGGCGGATGCGTCCGCACGCGTCGCGGGAAACGGCAGCGGACGTGGTGCAACCGCAGCGGGCCCGTGCGGGGCCCAAGCCCAGGGAGGGCAACATGAACCCCCGAATTCCCACCTCCGAAAAAACCCTGTGGGACGACGCGCGGCAGATGCTGCGCAAGGCAGAGGCCGAAGGCATCGACACCGCCTGGGACCGCGCGCGAGAACAGACGCCCCACTGCAAATTCTGCGAACTGGGCACCACCTGCCGCAACTGCGTCATGGGGCCCTGCCGCATCGCCAACCGCAAGGACGGCAAGATGCGCTTCGGCGTGTGCGGGGCCGACGCCGACGTCATCGTGGCCCGCAACTTCGGCCGGTTCATCGCGGGCGGGGCAGCGGGGCACTCCGACCATGGCCGCGACCTCATCGAAACCCTGGAAGCCGTGGTGGAAGGCCATGCCCCCGGCTACACCATCCGCGACGAGGCCAAGCTGCGCCGCATCGCCGATGAACTGGGCGTGGCCGACGCGGACACCCGCCCCACCCTGGACGTGGCCCGCGATCTGGTCGAGGTCTGCTACGCCGACTTCGGCAGCCGCCGCACCGAACTGGCCTTTCTGAAGCGCGCGCCCAAGGCCCGCCGCGAACTGTGGGAACGCCTGGGCATGACCCCGCGCGGGGTGGACCGCGAAATCGCCGAGATGATGCACCGCACCCACATGGGCTGCGACAACGATCCGGCCAGCCTGCTGACCCACGCCGCGCGCACCGCGCTGGCCGACGGCTGGGGCGGGTCCATGATCGGCACGGAGCTTTCGGACATCCTGTTCGGCACGCCCATGCCCCGCCAGTCCACCGTGAACCTTGGCGTGCTGCGCGAAGACGCCGTGAACATCCTGGTGCACGGCCACAACCCCGTGGTGTCGGAAATGATCCTGGCCGCCGCGCGCGAACCCGCCGTGCAGCAGGCCGCCCGCAACGCCGGGGCCGCCACGGTCAACGTGGCCGGGCTGTGCTGTACCGGCAACGAGCTGCTGATGCGCCAGGGCATTCCCATGGCGGGCAACCACCTGATGACGGAACTGGCCATCGTCACCGGCGCGGCCGACGCCATCGTGGCCGACTACCAGTGCATCATGCCCAGCCTCGTGCGCATCGCCGCCTGCTACCACACCCGCTTCGTGACCACCTCGCCCAAGGGGCGGTTCACCGGGGCCACGCACATCGAGGTGCCCCCCCACAACGCGCAGGAAAAGTGCCGCGACATCGTGCTGCTGGCCATAGAGGCGTTCACGAGGCGCGACCCGGCGCGGGTGAGCATTCCCGTGCAGCCGGTGCCCATCACCACGGGTTTCTCCAACGAGGCCATCCTGGCCGCGCTGGGCGGCACCCCGGCCCCGCTGCTGGACGCCGTGAAGGCTGGGCGGATTCGCGGGTTCGTGGGCATCGTGGGGTGCAACAACCCCAAGATCAAGCAGGACTCGGGCAACGTGGGACTGGCCAGGGAACTCATCCGCCGCGACATCATGGTGCTGGCCACCGGCTGCGTGACCACGGCGGCGGGCAAGGCCGGGCTGCTGATGCCCGATGCCGCCGACATGGCCGGGCCGGGCCTTGCCGCCGTGTGCAAGGCGCTGGGCGTGCCGCCGGTGCTGCACATGGGCAGCTGCGTGGACAACTCGCGCATCCTGCAACTGTGCGGTCTGCTGGCCGACGAACTGGGCGTGGACATCAGCGACCTGCCCGTGGGGGCGTCGTCGCCGGAGTGGTATTCGGAAAAGGCGGCGGCCATCGGCCTGTACGCCGTGGCCAGCGGCATTCCCACCCACCTCGGCCTGCCGCCCAACATCCTGGGCAGCGAGGTGGTGACCGGCATGGCCGTGGACGGCCTGAACGGGCTGGTGGGCGCGGCATTCATGGTGGAAGCGGACCCGGTGAAGGCGGCGGACCTGCTGGAAGCGCACATCGTGGAGCGGCGCAAGAAGCTGGGCCTTTCGGCGTAAGCGCTCAAATTGTCTTTTCGCCCGTTGGCTACGTCAAACTTCGCCTGCCATGTCGGTCGAATACGAGAAGAGTATACTCCCTCATGGCAGGCGCGTTTTCCTTGCCAACGAACGAAAATCCTAATTTGAAATCACGCATCGCGTAGGACATACAGGCGAGCGTCCGGACCATCGGGCACCATCCCGGAGCGCGCCTTGCGCATCACCCGGCGGCGCGGTCACCGGCCCGTGGCCGCGCCTTCCCGCACCGGGAAGGGCCGGGGCAGACAGTGCTGCTCCGGCCCTGCACCGGCGCTCCGGCCCTGACCGGGCCACGCGGGCAAACACGGAACACGCTGACGGGGCATCTTCGTACTATCCGGACGCGCCACCCCCCTTTCGAAAGCTTTGGGGGGATGGGGTGGGGGTCCGGGGGCGGGGAAGGAGACCCTTTCCCGAAAGGGTCCCTTCCCCGCCCCCGGTTCTCTCTGCTCCAACGCGGCGCCACGCAGGAGACACGCATGAAACTGGCATTCGCGGGCAAGGGCGGCGCGGGCAAGACCACGCTGGCGGCCTGGACGGCGGATTATCTGGCCCGGCACGGGCACGATGTATGGATGATCGATGCGGACACGGCCCTGTCATTAGGAAGGGCCTCCGGCCTGGCCCGCGACGGGCTGCCGGTGCCGCTGGTGGAGCGGCACGACCTGATCATGCAGCGCATCGGCACGGGCATGATCAGCCTGACGCCCGAGGTGGGCGACCTGCCCGAGGCGCTGGCGGTGGACGTTCCCCTTGGGGGAAGCCCGACGCCCGGCGTCGCGCCGGGGCGCAAGCGGCTGCTGGTCATGGGCTCGGTGGCCGGGGCCGGGGGCGGCTGCGCGTGCGAGGCCAACGCCCTGCTGAAGGCCTTGCTGGCCCATCTGGTGCACGACCGGCGCGAATGGGTGCTGGTGGATCTGGAGGCCGGGGTGGAACACCTTGGCCGGGGCACCGTGGCGGCAGTGGACGGTCTGGCGGTGGTCAGCGAACCGGGGCTGCGCAGCCTGGAAACGGCGGCGGACATCGCCCGGCTGGCGCACGGCCTTGGCCTGCACCGGCAGGTGCTGGCCCTGAACCGGCTGGCCGGGCCGTGCGTGGCCTGCGCTGAAGACGAGTACCTTCCCCAATTGCCCAAGCTGCCTGACAGCCCGGAATTGGCCGGGCTGCCCGCCGCGCGGGTGGGCGTGCCCGCCTTGCCCGGCCTTGCCGCGCGCATGCTGGACGATGCCTGCGTCACCGGCCTGCCGGAGCACGCGCTGGTGGACCGGTTCATCGGGCGATTGCTGGAAGGGTTCGGGCATACGGCGGGGGCCACGGCCTGAACGCACCGTGGAGAAGCACGGCACTGAACGCGACATCGCGTTACTCCCCTTTTGAAAATAACCGACGCCGGGCACTCGCGTGTCCGGCGTCTTCTTTTCCGTCGCTCAACCCGTCTGGCGCACGCGCGGCAACAGCGTCTTCCACCGCCCCGCGTCCAGCCGCTGGCCGGGTGGCAATGCGGCCAGCACCGCGCGCAGGCGTAACGCCTCGTCCCGCAGTGCCGCCAGATCCACGCCGAACGTCACCGGCAGGAACGGGGCCAGGTGCCGGGCCCCGCGTTCCAGCAGGCGCAGCGCCCCGGTGCGGTTGCCGTTTTCCTCGTGCAGCAGGCCCACGGCGATTTGCAGGATGCCCTTGTACACGTCGCGCTCGGGCCGGGTTTCGTCCAGCCACAGGTGTTCCAGCACCTCGTGGCAGGTGAACCATGCCCCGGCCGCGAACAGGGCCAGCGCCCTGTGGAAACGGCGGATTTCGTCAGGGGAGCGACTGTCGGGGGTACGACCGTTCCCGCCACGCTCCGGCGGTGCGGACTCTTCGCCGTTTCGCGTCCTGTCGTCAGGCATGAAGCCTCCTTGGCGACGATGCGCCAGCGCCGCCCCCGGCAACGGATGCGGCAAACAGCTACAGGCCGAAGAACCGCCGGGCGTTGTCCCCCGCCGCCGTCCACAGTTCGGCCACATCCATGCCCCGCGCCTGCGCCACGGCCTGCGCGGTGAACACCATGTAGGCGGGCTCGTTGCGCTTGCCCCGATAGGGCACGGGCGACAGGTACGGGCAGTCCGTTTCCAGCAGCAGCCGGTCCAGCGGCAGGCTGCGGGCGGCCTCGCGCAGGGCTTCGTTGGCCGGGTAGCTGACCGGGCCGGGCAGCGAGACGTGCCAGCCGTGCGCCACGATGCGCGCGGCCTGGGCCGCGTCGCCGCCAAAGCAGTGCCACAGCAGCGGATAGCCGGAAAAGCCTTCATCCTCCAGCACCCGCAGGGTGTCGTCGAAGGCGTCGCGCGAATGGATGACCACCGGCCGCCCCACCTCGCGGGCCATGGCCAACTGGGCGCGGAAGGCCGCGCGCTGCACGTCGGGGGGGCAGTCGTCCCAGTAGAAGTCCAGGCCGATCTCGCCCACGGCGCGCAGGCGGTTGTCCTGCGCAAAGGCCGCGCGCATGGCGGCCAGGGCGGCATCGTCGCAGGCCTGCGCCTCGCACGGATGAATGCCGAGCAGAAAGAACACCTCGGGCCGGTGCGCGAACAGGTGACGGTTGGCCGCCCATCGTTCCGGCCCCAGGAACACGTTGCCGAATTGCGCCACCCCGGCGGCGCGGGCGCGGTCCAGCACGGCCTCGCGGTCGGCGTCGAACTCGCTGCCGTCGAGATGGGCGTGCGATTCCACGCCGGTGGCGGGCAGCCCCAGGCTTTCGGGCGCGGGACGTTCCGGTTTCTTCTTGGACATGCTGCGGATTCCTTATCTGATGACGCACGCGGCTGCGCCGCTTTCGGGCAGGCGGCGCGGGGCGTCACGAAATGTTCATGGGATGCACGGGATAGATGCACCCTGCCGGGCAGCCTGTCCAGTGGGCAGGCGCTCGCGGCGGGCCTGGCGAAAGCTTCTGCTAGGTGCGGGCGGCAGGAAACAGCTCGCCCCTGGCGACCCGCGCCCACAGCGCCAGCACCGTCTCGCGCTGGCGGTCCAGCGAATAGGCCCGCGCCGTGACCAGGCCAGCCCGGCGCAGCGCGGCCAGTTCCGGCCCGCCCGTGGCCGCGAGGCGCACGGCCCGTTCCAGGGCCAATCCGGCGGCCACCACGTCGGCGTCGGCGGCAATGTACCCGTTGGGGGGCAGGTCCGCACCGTCTGGGCCGTCTGGGCCAGTGCTGCCTGCGGGCGTCGGCCACCACGGGGTCACCCCGCCGGGCAGGGCCTGGCGCATGTAGTCCCACCCGCCGAATCCGGCAAACCCCACCAGCAGACAGCCGCTGGCCAATGCCTCCAGCGGGGGCAGCGGGCATCCTTCCGGAAAACCCGTGGCCAGGAACACCTGCGAGGCGCGCAGCAGTTCCGCCACCTCGGCATGGGTGCGGCCGTGAATCTCGCGCCACTCCACCTCGATGGCCCGTTCGCCGCGCGATGCGGCAAGGGCCAGCCGGGCGGACAACATCTCGCGCACCTGCTGGGCCAGCGCGCGGTTCTTGCGCGGCATCCAGGCAATGCGCACCGGCCCTTGCGCGGGGGCGGCGGATGCGCCGTCCTCATCCCCACCGTCAGCCCACGCCGGATGAAACAAGCCAGGGTCGATGCCGGGGCGCAGCACCGGGGCCTCGCGCCCGGTCACCTGGCGGGTGTACCAGGCCACCGGCTCGGACACAGCCAGAAACGACACGTCCAACTGCGGCCAGGCCACGCCGGGCGGCAGCGCGGACAGCAGGTACGCCCAGTTCTGCACGTACACCACGCAGCGCGCGCCCGCGCGCAGGCCGGGGGCCAACGCGTTGACCCAGCCCTCCGGCGCAAGCCATACGTCGCGCGGGGTCACGGCGGCGACCGCCTCGTCCCAGCCCATGACCGGCGCGGGGGGATTGGCCGGGTCGAGCCCGGGCGCGCCCCCTTCGCGCGGAACGAGAAACACCGGGTAGCCCGCAGCGTGCAGATGCACGGCCATGCGGTACAGCACGGCAAGGCCCCCGGTCATGCGGGGCAGGGGCGGAATGAAGAGGAAGGTGCGCATGGGCGATGCTCCGTGATTGCGGGCAGCAAAGCAGATACCGGGGCGGAGGGCAAGAGGGCGGCCTGACGACGGACGGACGACGGACGGACAGGGGGGGCGGGCGGCGGCATCCGCCGCGCCGCAACGCAAACGCCGGGGACGGAAGGCACTCCCTCCATCCCCGGCGCTCGAAATCGGCGGGCTGTCAGCCTACTTGGCGCAGCACTTCTTGAACTTCTTGCCGCTGCCGCAGGGGCAGGGCTCGTTGCGGCCCACCTTGGGGGCCTCGCGGCGGAAGGGCTCCTGCCCGTGCACCAGGCCGTCGGCGTAGTACCACACGCCGTCCTCGCACCGGAAAAAGCTGTCTTCGCGCAGTTCCTGCGGCACGCCGCCCAGCACGTAGTGGGCCACGAACGAGACTTCGCCGGTCTCGTCGCCGGGCTGGCCGCCCTTCACAGAAAGGACTTCCAGGCCCTTCCACTCCACGGCCTCGGACCAGGCGCGCATCTCGTCCACGCTGACGTCCTCGCGCATGGCCGGGTGGGTGGAGGTGTCCAGATAGTCGAAGGCGTGCAGGCAATGGGCGGAATAGCGCGAGCGCATCAGCGCTTCCGCCGTGGGCACGGGCTTTTCGCCGCGCACGTAGGGGCCGCAGCAGGCGTCCAGCGCAAGGCCGGAGCCGCAGGGGCAAAGCGTGGTCTCGGACATGAGGGTCGATCCTTCGGCCCGCCGCCCGACGCTTCGCCCCGCGAAGCCCGTCGGCGTTCCGCTAATGGTTACCGCAGCCGTGATGGCCGTGGGAAGTGCACAATTCCTGCCGGTCGGCCAGGCGGCCGTCCAGCCAGCTCCGGGCGGCGTCCTGCACCGGGCCGGACGCGCCGCGCACCACGTCGATGCCGTGGCGGCGCAGCGTCATCACGGCGCCTTCGCCCATGTTGCCACCCACCAGAACGCTGACGCCAAGGTCCACCAGAATGGGCACGATGTTCGACTTGCACCCGCAGCCGGGGGGCGGCGTCAGGCGCTCTTCTTTCACAATGTTGCGGGTCTCGTCCACCGTCAGCAGGGTATAATACTCGCAGTGGCCGAAATGTTCGTCAATGATGCCGTCTCGCGAGGGCAGGGCAATCTTGAGCATGTGGGATATCCTCCGTAACGGGTGTGCGTTCCGCACCTGATAATCCTTTGCCCCGGAAAGTCAATGACCACTTACTTGTGGAAACGCGGGTGCGCGCGCATGGCACACGCGCGGACGGGCGGCCGAATGGACGCACCTCGCTGGCCGAAACCCGGCACGGGCGGGTGCAAAACGGGACAGATGGTGAACGGCAAAGGGTCGTGCGACGAACAGCGCGGCGGCTGACGGGCGGCATGCCCGCCAGGGGGCTTCCCGTCCCGTTCCGCCCGCCTCGTGCGGTCTCGCACGTGCCCATGCCCACGATCGCACGCCTTCCGGCGGGCATGCGGCGCGCGCCCTTGTCGCCGTTCATGCTCCCGGGCCGCGTATTGACGGCATGGGGTGGCGCGGCACCCCAGCGTGTGATACCCTTGCTCCATGGCTCGGGCCGGAGGCCCGTAGGAGCATCGCCAGACGGCGCACCGCGTCCCGCACAGGACGGACGCGGCAGGAGCCGCGCCCGACGGCCTCATTTCCACCCCCGCAAGGAGACTTCGGGACCATGACAGACACCAACAGCGAACGGCGCAGGCATTCCCGGCTTCCCAAGCCCTTTCCCGTCGAGGCCAGCGAGATACGGTTTCCCCCCTCCAACCAGGCGCGGTTCGAGACGCAGTGCCACGACATCAGCGCAGGCGGCCTCAGCGTGCTGAGCCCGCGCAGGTTCGACCCTGGCGCCAAGCTGCAGGTGCGCGTGCACATCCCCACGCTGAACAAGTATTCGCCGGGGTTCTTCAAGGTGTACGAGAACGACGCCGACCAGTACCTGCAGGCCATCGCCGAGGTGACCAGGGTTGATCTTTCCGGCGGGGGCTACCTGCTGGGGCTGAAGTACGTGGACGTGGACGAGGACGCCGCGCGGGCCGTGGCCAACATGGTCAACAAGGCCGTGGCGCGCTGAATTCGCGGCCGCGCCGGGCGTTGGCGGGGTAGCGTCGGCACCGCCGGACGCCACAATGCAGAACGGCTTGCGGACCGCCCGCAAGCCGTTCTGGAGGAAAAGCTGTCTGCAAAAGAAAGGAAGGTACAGGGGACATAGCAACCCGCGTGCCAACAGTGAAGAGCACCGCCCCACCGGGCGGTGCTCTTCATTTTAACAGTAAATTAGCGATTTTATCGTATATCAAGTCAGCCCCTGCCGTGACGGCGGCAGTTCTTGCCGTAAAAAATATTGTACCCTGGCAATGCGACAACATATAAACTGTTCGCTCAGACATTTTTTTCGCCCCCCCTTCTCCCCCCCGCGCAATCCTGCGCCGCGCGAGAGGCCAACGCCGGACTTGCTGATAATTCCTTATTTCACAATGTATTGGGCGAGCACCCAGCCAGCGGGTTGGCTGCAGCGACAGCGAGATTCAAAAAATTCTACCCCTGCCGCGACCGATTGAGTTGTCACTCTCACCATTGACATGGCCCATCTCAACTCCCATAGTGAAGATAATGGTTGACAGCGCAACCATCTAGGCTGTTCAATCAAACAGCGCCCGGAACCGTCCGGGCCCGATACGCACTCAATGGAGGTTCACCAATGCCCGCCCGTCATTCCAGCATTCCCGTGACGCGGCAGGACATCCAGCCTCGCAAGGACAGCGAGGCGGCCCTGTTCCGCAACCGGCTGAAGAAGATCGGCCGCATCCAGGATACCCGCACCCGTGCCCACCGCATCCTGCTGGCGCTCGGCTACGTCATCGCGCTGACACCGCGCGGCGTGCCCGCCTTCACCCGTGCGCTGGTCCGCAAGGGCGCGAACGTGGTGGTGTGGCTTACCGACGAATCGCGCGAAGGCCTGCCCTCCTCGCTGCGCGGGCCCGCCTGGGCCGGTTTCTACGCGCGCGACGACAGCGACGAGATGGTCTACGACGAGGACTACCCCACGCTCATCGACTTCCTGCGCGAACTGCATCCCGAACAGATGCGCGCCGCGCCCGAGGTGATGTCCGACAACTGATCGGCGTCCGCCCCCGCCCGCGCGGGGACAGCCTGACGGCAGGGCCTCGCCGCCCTCCGTCGGGTTGGCCCGGAAGAAATTGCACGGAAGGAGTTGCTCCGGAAGGAGCCGCACGCTCCCGCTCTTTCCATCCACCGGCCGCCCTGCCTCCGGCCTGCCGCACAACTTGCCCGCGCCCCCCGGTTTCCACCGGCACGCATCGACCGCACCGACGCCCCGCACATACCCGGCCTCCACTCCCGCACGACCGACCGCAGCCCCCCGCAGTCCCACCAGTCGCCCGGCCGTCTCGCGGCGCGTCCGGCCCAGGCCGCGCCGTTCCCCCGCGTCCCCCTTCTCCCTGCCTCGCTGCCTCCTGTCTCCCCGTTTCAAGGTCGCGCGAGTTGACGCCCCTCGCGCGATGCGGGTATTCTCCGGCGTCTTTTTTCCACAAGGAGTACCCCCGCATGCTCGATCTCAAGCTGCTGCAACGCAGCCCCGAAGTGGTGGCCAAGGCCCTGGCCGACCGGGGCTCGTCGCTCGACATGGCCGAATTCACCGCTCTGGACGAACGCCGCCGCGCCCTGCTGGCCGAGGTGGAAACCCTGAAGGGCGAACGCAACAAGGCCTCGGGCGAGGTGGCCCGCATGAAGCGCGCGGGCGAAGACGCCGCCCCGTTGCTGGAGCGCCTGTCCGGGCTGTCCGACCGCATCAAGGACCTGGACCGCGAAACCGAGGAAGTGAAGGCCGCCGTCAACGACTGGCTGCTGGCTGTGCCCAATATTCCCGATGCCTCGGTGCCCTTTGGCCGCAGCGAGGCCGACAACCCCGAGGTGCTGCGCTGGGGCACCCCCCGCGCCTTCTCCTTTACCCCCAAGGAACACTGGGAACTCGGCGCCGCCCTTGGTGGGCTGGACTTCGAGCGGGCGGGCAAGCTGGCGGGCAGCCGCTTTGCCGTGTACCGCACCTGGGCGGCCCGGCTGGAACGCGCCCTGGCCAACTTCTTTCTGGATACGCACGTGACCGAGCACGGCTACGTGGAAATCATCCCGCCGTTCATGGTCAACCGCAAGACCATGACCGGCACCGGCCAGTTGCCCAAGTTCGAGGAAGACCTGTTCAAGCTCGAAGGTTGGGACTACTTTCTTATTCCCACGGCCGAGGTGCCGCTGACCAACCTGCACGCGGACGAAATGCTGGATGAGGCGCAGCTGCCCATGGGCTACGCGGCCATGACCCCGTGCTTCCGCTCCGAGGCGGGCAGCTACGGCAAGGACACGCGCGGCCTGATCCGCCAGCATCAGTTCACCAAGGTGGAGATGGTGCGCTTCGCCCATCCGGAACGTTCGTTCGACGAACTGGAAAAAATGCGCGGCCACGCCGAGGTGCTGTTGCAGCGCCTGGGCCTGCCCTACCGGGTGATCACCCTGTGCACGGGCGACATGGGCTTCTCGGCGGCCAAGACCTACGACATCGAGGTCTGGCTGCCCGGCCAGAACACCTACCGCGAGATATCGTCGTGCTCCAACTGCGGCGACTTCCAGGCGCGCCGCGCGGGCATCCGCTTTCGCCCGGCGGGCGGCGGCAAGCCCGAGTTCGCGCACACCCTGAACGGCTCGGGCCTGGCCGTGGGCCGCGCCCTGGTGGCCGTCATCGAAAACTACCAGCAGGAAGACGGCAGCATCGTCATCCCCGATGTGCTGCGCCCGTACATGGGCGGCATGGAACGGGTGGCGGCGGAATAGCCGAGGCGACCGGTACGACGGTGCGGAGCCCATTCCTTGCCCGGCCGCGCCACGCGGCGCACGGCGGGACGGCGCGGCAACCTTGACACAAGGCCGTCACTGGTCGTATAGGACCTCTCCCTTTCGGGTCGTTAACTCAGTCGGTAGAGTATCTGCCTTTTAAGCAGAGAGTCGCAGGTTCGAGACCCGCACGACCCACCAGGCAAGACCGGGCAGTCATGCACACGCATGGCTGCCCGTTTTGCGTTCACGGACCGGCAGGCTCCGCCTGCCGCGCCTCGCCCCCGGAGACTTCAGACGGGATTGGCGTCAGCGACTCCGGCAGCACGGGGCGGTTCGCCACGGCCCGCCGTTTCAGCACCTGGCGTGCCGCCCCCTTGTAGGTCAGGTAGTACGACGAGATGAGGGCCACGTAGCGCACCGGCTCCTGCCCCACGTAGCGCAATGCGGCGAACTCCACGTTGCCGTACCAGCGGTTGGGATCCAGCCCCATGGCGGCGGCCTTTTCACGCACCCGCGCCAGCCTGTTCGGCCCCATGTTGTAGGCGGCAAGGGCAAACAGCGTCCTGTCCGGCTCGCGGATGTCCGCATCGCTGAAGTATCCCTCGCGAAGGGTGTGCATGTACAGCACCCCGGCCCGGATGTTCGCCCCGACGCTGGTGGCCACATCCGGCACGCCCAGTTCCGCCGCCGTTTCGGGCAGCACCTGCATGATGCCCACTGCGCCCCGCGGGCTGCGGGCGGACTGCCGCAACCGTGATTCGCGAAAGCCCTGCGCCACCAGCAGCAGCGGGTCGTATCCGTACTGGTCCGCATACAGGCTGAAATGCGGCCACAGGGCGTCCACGCGGTTCTTGAACCTGCTGCCGAGCGGGTTCACCCGCCACTCCGGGTTGCGGAAATACTCGGCGAGCAACTGCGATGCGCGGGCCAGCGCGGCCTTGCCGGACGCCGCGAAGTAGCCATTCACGGCGGCCAGCAGTTCCGGGCAGCCCGGCCTTACCGCCCATGCGATGTTGTTTCCGGAGCGCAGCACCACCCCGTTCAGGATGCGGAGATTGGGCAGCACGGCCGCCCACAGCTCGGCCCGATGCCGGTCGGCCGCCATCAGGTCTATGGCCCCGGCATTGAGCATGGCGAACAGGTTTTCCTTGCCCAGCCCTTCCGGCGGCAGGGTTATGGTGATGCCGGGCTTGCCCTCTGCCCGCAGCCGGGCGTCCAGCGCGCGCAGGTGCTCCTCCTGGCTGGACCCCGCCATGGCGTTCACGACGCGCCCCGAAAGCCCCGCAAGACCAGCCGGGGCCGGGCCGCCCTTGCGCCCCACCACCACCTCGTCCACGTTGCGCACGTAGGGCGTGCCGAAGGGAACCCGCGCCGCGCGCGACGGTGTGACGGTCAGCCCGGCGGCGGCGATGTCGCCCCGCCCGGCCTCCAGTTCGTCCAGCAGCCGTTCGAAGGGCACGGGAATGAAGATGGCCCGCACCGGTGGCGTATGCCGGTCCCGCTTGCGGCCGAGCCATGCCGCGAAGGCGCGTGCAAGGTCCGCCTCCACGCCGCGCGCCTCGCCATCGGCGATGAAGAAGTCGCCCTTGGCGTAGGCCACCAGCACCCGCAGCACCCCCGTGCGCCTGATTTCGGCCAGGTCTCCCCACGCCGCGTCACCGGCACGCTGTACGGCCGTTTCTATGGCGTCGTCGCGGATGCTTTCCGCGTAATCCTGATGCGCGGGCTGCATGGCAATGCCTGTCGCAGGCAGGCACGCCGCAAGCACCAGCACCAGGCACGCCCGGAGCAAGACCGCGCCACCGGCGCGCAGCCATCCTCCGCGCTTCTCCCGCAACCACCGCATGGCCCTCGCTTTCGCTTGCTCACGCATGCTTTCGTGCCCCCTGCCGTCCCCGTCTACTCATTCCTCAAATACGGCGCTGGCTTCTCCTTAAGGGCGCGCGCCGTTCCCGCCAGACCGAACACCAGCGCAAAGGCCACGCAGGCGGCCACCGTGCCCGCCACCACGCCGGGGTACACGGCAAAGGGCAGCTTCAGCAGACCACGCACGGCGGCCCATGCGGCCAGAGTGCCCGTGCCCGCGCTGAACAGCCCGGTGACCAGCCCCGTGGTCAGAAATTCCGTGACCAGCGCCAGCAGTATGTCGCGCCGGGTGGCCCCGCACACCTTGTAGATCACCGCATCGTAGATGCGCCGCTGCCGGTCGGCCAGAATGGCCCCGGCCACCACCATCAGCCCCGTGGCCAGCATCACCCCGGCCATGGCCTGGAACATCACGCCCATGCGCTCCATGAGCACGCGCACCTCGCCCAGTATCTCACGCATGCTGATGGCCGTGACGTTGGGGTGCGCCGCCGTCACCGTGCGGTACAGCCCGTCCATGCCCGCGCCGGTGCCGTAGGCGGTGACCACCCACGTGGCCGGGGCGCGGTCCAGCAGGCCGGGCGCGAACAGCACGGCGAACTGCAACTGGAAGGTCATCCAGTCCACCTTGCGCACGTTGGCGATGGTGGCCGTCACCTCGCGCCCCAGAATGTTGAATGTCAGGCTGTCGCCCACGGTCACGCCGAAACCGCGCGCCAGGTCGTCGGACAGGGACATGATGGGCGGCCCGCTGTAGTCGGGCGGCCACCACGCGCCCGCCGTCAGTTCCGTGTCCGGCGGAGGCGTGGCGGCATGGCTCAGGCCACGGTCGCCGCGCACGGCCCACTGGGCTTCGGGAGCCACGGCCACCTCCTGTACCGGCACGCCCTTGATGCGCACGATGCGCCCGCGCACCATGGGGCCGCGTTCCATGCGGGTAACGCCGGGGGCGAGGGCCAGTTCCTCGAATTCCGCCACCTGGGCGGGCAACACGTTGATGAAGAAGAACGCCGGGGCGTCGCGCGACAGGTCGCGGGCCAGGGACGCGCTGAGGTTGCGCTCGACCTGGGCAATGCCCACCAGCGCGGTGAGCCCCAACCCCAGGGCGAAGACCATGTTCACCGTGGGCGCGCCCGGCCGGTGGATGGAGGCCAGCCCCAATCGTACGCTGGGGTTGCCCGCAACCGGGGCGCGGCGCGCCCCGGCCCGCAGGCCCCAGGCCACCACGCGGAACACCGCGAAGCATCCCGCGCACCCGGCCATGAAACCGAAGGCCAGCCGCGCGTCGGGCGTAAACAGCCACACCAGCCCGGCCAGCACGGCGAAGCCCAGCCCCACCAGCACCCGGCCCGCCGGGGTCAGGCCATCGTTGCCGCCCGCCACGTACCCCCGGAACAGGGTGGCCGGGCGCACCGCACCGGCCAGCAGCAGCGGCCGCAGCGAAAAGGCCAGCAGGATGGCCAGCCCCAGCAGGGCCGCGCGCAGCAGGGGCGCGGCGTGGATGGACGCATCCAACTGCACGGGAATGAGCTGCCCGGTCAGCCCGGCGGCCAGGGGCGGCACGGCCGCGCCCAGCGCGCAACCGGCCGCAATGCCCGCGCCGCCGATGAGCAGGATCTGGAAAAGATAGGTCCACAGCACCGTGGCCACCCCGCCACCCACGCATTTGAGCGTGGCGATGGAGGCCATGCGGCTGGCAAGGTACCCGCGCACCGCCTCTGCAATGCCAAGCCCGCCCACTAGCAATGCGGCGATGCCGATGAGCATGAGGTCGGTGTCCACCCTGTCCAGCAGGTTGCGGATGCGCGGCACGGCACGGCTGTATGACTCCACCCGCCACCCGGCATCGGGAAAGGCGGTGCGCGCCTGCTCCACGAAGGCCGTCACCGTGGCCTCGTCGGCCGGACGGACAGGCGTGGGGACAGGCGCGGGGGAAGGAGAAGTGGCTGGTGATGCGGCGGAATCTGCGGCCGGGGCGGTGGCAGCGGCGGGAACGTCCCCGTCCGGGCCGGGCAGGCGCACCCGCGCGCCGCTTTGCAGCAGGGTGCCGGGCACCAGCAGGCCGGTGCGGTCCAGCCCCTGCAACGACATGAGCACGCGCGGCCCGTAGGTAATGCCCTGCACCACCCGGTCCGGTTCGCCCAGCAGGGCGGCGGCGATGCGGAAGCGCTGCGCGCCCACGGTAAGCACGTCGCCCACGCGCACGCCAAAGCGCTCCAGCAACAGCGGGTCCACCACAACGCCGGGCAGGGAAGGGACGTCGCCGGGCTGGCCAGCACCTGCTGGGCCATCGCCTGCCGGGCCGCCAGCCACCGGACCGTCGCGCAGGGCCTCGGCCAGCGCCAGGGGCGGGTCCAGGGTCACCGCGCCGTACAGGGGGTAGGCCGCGTCCACGCCCTTCAGGGCGACCATGGCCGTGTCGTCCCCCGCCGGGGTAGCCGCGCGGGCCATGCCGCGCAGCGAAACCACCCGGCTCACCGTGCCGCGCGCGGTCAGCCACGCCAGTTCCTCTGCCGAGGGCTGCTGCGTGGCGAATTCCACGGACGCATCGCCGCCCAGCAGGGCGCGCGCATCACGCGCAAGGCCCGACCGCACCGCCTCGGATACCGAGCCCACGGCGGCGATGGCGAACACCCCCAGGAACATGCACCCCAGAAAGACCGTCAGCCGCCGCTGGCCCGACCGCAGTTCGCGCAGGGCCAGCCGGAAGGCCAAGCCAAGATCGCGCAGGGGCATCATGCGCGCCCCGAATCGCCGGGCGTGCCCGGCATGACGGACGCCGCAGGCGTGTCGGGCGTGCCGGAGGCGACGGCAGCGCCAGGCATGGCGGCCCCGTACAGCCGCCCAT
Organism: Nitratidesulfovibrio sp. HK-II; assembly: GCF_003402415.2. NCBI lineage: Bacteria > Pseudomonadati > Thermodesulfobacteriota > Desulfovibrionia > Desulfovibrionales > Desulfovibrionaceae > Nitratidesulfovibrio > Nitratidesulfovibrio sp. HK-II. Next base: position 231,121 of record NZ_AP036014.1, on the reverse strand, counting down.
CCTCCATGCGCACCTGCCGTCCGCACTCGGCGGCCAGCCCCCGGTCGTGGGTGATGAGCACCAGCGTGGTGGCGTGCTCCTCGCGCAGGCGGAACAGATGTTCGATCACCCGGCGGCCGGTCTCGGTATCCAGGTTGCCGGTGGGCTCGTCGGCCAGAATCACCCTGGGCGCGGAGGCAAACGCCCGCGCCAGCGCCACGCGCTGCTGTTCGCCGCCGGAAAGCTCCGCCGGGTAGTGCAGGGCGCGCGCTTCCAGCCCTACGGCGGCCAGCGCGGCCATGGCCCGATCGCGCGCGTCGCGGGCGTGCGAAAATTCCAGCGGCAGGGCGGCGTTTTCCAGCGCGGTCATGGTGGGCACCAGATGGAACGACTGGAACACGATGCCCAGATGCGCGCGGCGAAACCGAGCCAGGGCGTCCTCGTCCATCTCGTTCAGGTTCTGCCCGGCCACCTGCACCGTGCCGCCGGTGGGCCGCTCCAAACCGGCCATGATCATCAGGGTGGTGGTCTTGCCCGAGCCGGACGGCCCCACGATGGCCACGGTTTCCCCGGCGTCCACGGAAAGATTCACGCCGCGCAGGATGTTGACCTGGCCGGAGCCGCCCACTAGGTTGAGATGTATGTCGGAGAGCACAATGATCGGATATGTCACGCGAGTCACCCTTGTCGGCTGGGGTAGTTGCCGGGCGCTTGTCCCGGCGCGATGGCTGGCCCTGGCGCTGTGCGCGCTGATGGCGCTGGCCGTGCCTGCGGCACGGGCCGCGGATGGCGGCTCCACTTCCTCCATACCCCATATCCTTGTGCTGGGCGACAGCCTGGTGGCGGGGTACGGCCTGGGGCAGGGCGAGGCCTTTCCGGAGGCCCTGGGTGCAGCGCTGCATGCAGGGGGGCGCGCGGTGCGCGTCACCAACGCCGGGGTCTCGGGCGACACCTCCGCCGGGGGGCTCGCGCGCGTGGAATGGTCGCTGGATGACAGGCCGGACCTGCTGATCCTTGAACTGGGCGCCAATGACGCCCTGCGCGGCCTGCCGGTGGACGACCTGCGCCGCAACCTTGCGGGCATCATAGAGGCCTGCCGCCAGCGCGGCGTGCGCGTGCTGCTGGCGGGCATGCAGGCCCCCCGCAACCTCGGCCCCGACTATACCCGCCGCTTCGACGCGGTGTACCCGGAACTGGCGAAGCAATACGGCCTGACCCTGTATCCGTTCTTTCTTGATGGCGTGGCGCTGGACCGATCGCTGAACCTGCCCGACGGCATGCACCCCAATGCCAAAGGGGTGCAGGTCATCGTGGGGCGCATGCTGCCCATGGTAGAGCGCGAACTGGACGCGTTACGGGCAGGAAACTGACCCGCATGCGTGTGCCCGCATCCTTTCCATTTCGACTGCCCCGGCTGCCCCGTCCCCCTCAACTGCCAGGGCCAGGAGCCGGAGGCCCTTCACGCCCCCGCATGGCGCGGCGCATCCCGTGGCGCATGCTGGCCCGCCCGGGTTCACTGTTGGGCCTGTTGCTGGCGCTTGTCCTGTGGACGCTGGCCGGTGTGGAGCCCTGGCAGGGACGGGTGATTTCCGTGCCCGACGGCGACACCATCGTGGTGCGCGACCAGCACGGCAACGATGTGCGCGTGCGGCTGTACGGCATCGACGCGCCGGAACTGCACCAACGCGGGGGCGAACAGGCCCGCGCCACGCTGCTGCGCATGGTCATGGACCGCCCGGTGTATCTCGTGACCATCGACCGCGACGGCTACGGCCGCGAGGTGGCCCATGTACGCACCAGGCCGTTCCCCTGGGCGGCAAACGGGGCACCTCTCGATGCACCCGTCGCGTCCGGCAGCCGGACGGATTCCAACGCCCCTGCCGCCAACCCCACCGGCGACGCCCTGCCCGCCGAACTCTCCGCCGACGTGAACGGCGACATGCTGCGCGCCGGGCAGGCGTGGTTCTATGGGGAATATTGCCGCCTGCCCTATCCCTGCCTTTCCTGATACCTCGCCGCCGGGAAAGCGCGCGAGACCAACATCGGCCTGTGGAAGACCCGCAACCCCACCCCGCCGTGGGAATGGCGCAGGAAGAACCGGTAAGAAATCAAGCGCGCATCGCTGAAGTTCATCGGCAGGCACATGGTTGAGGCTCTCTGCGTAAAAGGCAGGCACTCCGCCATCACCCTGTGGCCTCTCTCGCCAGCATTCTCGTCCCCCCAGTTCCCTCCCCCTATCCTCGCCAATCTGACGTTGCTGGCTTCAACGTCGCGCCGAACTTCGGCGCGATAGGCTGGCGCGGGCAGAGTGCGTCTGCTCACGGATTTTGGGGGGCATGGACGGCGGATTGGCAACGGGTGGCTAGATCGGCAGGCGACAGGCGAACGCGCTGCGCGAACCTTTTGGATGGAAGGCGCAGCGCGTGGATTTCGGCGCAGGTTGAACGCGGGGGCAAGAGGGCCTGATAGCGGATAAGGCAGGCCGAAGAAGAGGCTGTGACGTTACTGCCCAGCAATCCCCGCGTCCCCGTCCCCCCCCGTCCGGCCTCTTAGTCCGGCCTCTTCACGTCCCCCTGGCTCAAACGCACGAAGGCCCCGGTGATTTCTCACCGGGGCCTTTGCGTGATGGGTCGGGATGCGGTTTCGTATCCCTTTTGAAAATAAGTGCTGGCATCGGCCTACTTTCCCACGCAAGAGTACGCAGTATCATCGGCGATGGAGGGCTTAACTTCCGAGTTCGGAATGGGATCGGGTGTACCCCCTCCTCCATGGACACCAGCACAAATTTCTGGTCACCGTCCGGCAAGGCTGGCTATTGAGCGCCGCCACATCGGCCGGGACCGAAAGATGTAATCAAACAGGGTGGAAAGGAAGTGTAGAGAAGAAAACAAGGCGCACGGGCTATTAGTACTGGTCAGCTGAATGCGTCACCGCATGTATACCTCCAGCCTATCAACCGGGTTGTCTACCCGGGCCCTTCAGCTCCGAAGAGAGGGAGACCTTATCTTGAGGCAGGCTTCCCGCTTAGATGCTTTCAGCGGTTATCCCTTCCGCACATAGCTACCCTGCTGTGCCACTGGCGTGACAACAGGACCACCAGGGGTGCGTCCATCCCGGTCCTCTCGTACTAGGGACAGGCCCTCTCAAGTCTCCTACGCCCACAGAAGATAGGGACCAAACTGTCTCACGACGTTTTAAACCCAGCTCGCGTACCACTTTAAACGGCGAACAGCCGTACCCTTGGGACCTGCTTCAGCCCCAGGATGTGATGAGCCGACATCGAGGTGCCAAACCGCGCCGTCGATATGAACTCTTGGGCGCGATCAGCCTGTTATCCCCGGCGTACCTTTTATCCAATGAGCGATGGCCCTTCCATGCGGAACCACCGGATCACTAACGCCGACTTTCGTCCCTGCTCGACATGTCTGTCTTGCAGTCAAGCTCCCTTATGCGTTTGCACTCGACGCCTGGTTTCCGATCAGGCTGAGGGAACCTTTGCGTGCCTCCGTTATTGTTTGGGAGGCGACCGCCCCAGTCAAACTACCCACCAGACACTGTCTCCATCCCGGGTAACGGGCATGGATTAGAGCCTTAGACTTGCAAGGGTGGTATTTCAAGGATGGCTCCCCCCATACTGGCGTA
>NZ_AP036014.1:0-222500 GCF_003402415.2 Nitratidesulfovibrio sp. HK-II | reverse complement strand
CCGGGCGACGGCCGTGGCCTCTGCCCCGGCGTCGGGGATGTACAGCTTCTGCCCCAGTTGCAGACTGGTGCCGTTCAGGCCGTTGGCCTTCTGCAGGGTTTCCACGCTGCTGCCCTGGGCCCTGGCAATGCCGTACAGGGTGTCGCCCTGCTTGACGATGTAGGTGGCGCGGCGCTCGGCGATGTCGCGGGTGCGCGTGGCGCTGCCCTTGTCCGCCCTGGATTCGGCATCCGGGCCGCCCTTGGCCGCTTTGGCCGGGGCCGAAGCCCTGGAAGACGGCGGGTCGGCCTGCGCGGTGAAGTCGGAGGCATCCCCCCCGCCGGGGATCATCAGCTCCTGCCCCACCTTCAGCTTGCCGCTGCCCTTGTTGACCCGCTTCAGCACCGAAACGGGCACGCCGCAGCGCTTGCCGATGCGGTCCAGGGTATCGCCCTGGCGCACCTTGTACACCCGCCAGCCCGCGTAGCTGCGCTGCTGCGGCTTGGCGAGATGGGCGGTGGCCGCCTCCAGGTGCATGGGCGGCACGTAGACGGTGGCGTGGGCGTCGGGCGGAGAGATGTAGCGGCGGAAGGCCGGGTTGTTGGCCGAAAAGTCGTTCCAGTTCTGGCCCATGGCCTGGGCCAGGGCCATCAGGTCGGTGCCGGGCTTCACGCGCAGGGGCTCGAACCTGGGCGGGCAGCTGTAATCCGGCCTAGTGAAGCCCAACGATTCGAGGTTGCGCATGATCTTGCAGACGGCGATGAACTTGGGCACGTACTGCCGCGTCTCGTCCTTGAGCTGGGCCTTGCCGTCGAGCATGTGGTTCTTGGTGCGCAGATCGAAGAAGCTGTCCGCCCCCGTGCCTTCCAACGCGCGCGAAATCTTGCCTTCGCCCGCGTTGTAGGCGGCCAGGGCCAGATGCCAGTCGCCGAAGTCGCCGTACAGCTTCTGCAGATAGTCGGCTGCGGCGCGGGTAGCCTTGTACGGGTCGCGCCGCTCGTCCACCCACCAACTGTACGACAGCCCGTAGCGGATGCCCGTGTACGGCATGAACTGCCACACGCCCACCGCGCCCGAGGTGGACACGGCGTTGGGGTTGAACCCGCTTTCGACGATGGCGAGATAGGCCACCTCTTCGGGGATGCCCTGCTGCCGGAACACCTCGCGGATGTGGGGCAGGTAGAGCTGCGAGCGCTTCAGGTAGCGCTCGAACGTGGCGCGGGCCCGATGGGTGAAGAATTTGAAATGCAGTTCCACGTCGCGCCGGGCCTCTGGGGTGAGGTCCTTGTCCAGTTCGCCGGTGGAATTGAGGGCCGCCCATTCCTGCGGAGTAAGGGGCACGCCGTCGTCGGCGGGGGGGATGGGCAGTTCCACCACTTCTTCGGGTTCGGCGGCGGGGGCGGTGGCGGTGGGCGGCACCGGGCAGGATTCGGCGGGCAACGTGGGAGGCAGATGCTTCTTGGGCGCGCAGCCTGCGGCCAACAACACCACCGCCGCAAGCACAAGCACGTGCCGGGCGGCACGACGCGCGTACAGAGCGGAGGACAGGAGTCTGGTTCGCTGCATGGATGTTCCGGATGTGTTGGGTGCGGCGGGAAAAGGGCCGCGAAGGAGGAGCGAGTGTCGGTTCGTCTGCCGTCAGACCCGAAGGGTCGTGAAGCGCCGGGGCGTTCCTCATCGGAGCCGGGCCGGGCGCAACCCCAGGGCCACTTGCACGGAAACACGTTCAAGGGTACCTGCGATGTGAACGGCATTCTGACCCTACCTCATGCCGCCCATCAAACGCAACCCGTCTACCTGCGCCCGTCCGGGCGAAAGCGAACCATGCCGAAGAAGCACCCCATCTGGGGCACCGTCGCGCGCGATGACGCGCGGCGCGATGCCCGCGACGACGATACACGCAACGACCGTCCCCGCTCCGGGACCAGCAACCGCAAGGGCGGGCGGCCCGCCGGGCCTTCTGCCGGACGCGACGAGGGCCCCCGTGGCCGCTCGGGCGGTCCGGGAACCGGCAAGGGCGGCAGGACAGGCGAACGCCAGGATTCCCGCCCCGACGACCGCAGGGGCGGCCGCCCCGAAAGGCGTAGCGGCGGGCCGGGCGAAAAACGCCGGGGCGAACGCCCCGATGGGCGACAGGACCGGCGGCAAGAAGGGCGGCAAGAAGGGCGACAGGACGGGCGCGGACGGCCCGACCGCCAGGCCAGGCCCGACAGACCCGACAGGCCCGGCCGCACACCGTTCCGGGACAGGACCGCCGATGCCCGGCCCGAGGCGGCATTCGACGCCCCCGAATCCCCGTGCTCCATCCTGCCCGGCGTGAAGCCGGTGCTGGAACTGCTGGAAGCAGACCCCAGCCGCGTGGAGGCGGTGTTCATCCGCAAGGGCAAGCGCGGGCGCGAGGTGGACCGCATCGTGGAACTGTGCCGCGAGGCGCGGGTGCGCTTCATCTTTGCCGAACCGCACGCCCTGGACCGGCTGTTCGCGTCCGGCCAGGCCATAGGGCAGGCCGGACAAACCACCGCCCAGCCCGCCGAATCCATTGCCGAACCGGACATGGCCGAACGCCAGACCGACGACGACCTTTTCGCCGATGACGACGAAGCCTGGGACATCCTGGAAGGAAACGACGCGGACGAAGCACGCGCCCCGCGCGATTCTCGTCCGGCGCACCTTGCATCCCCTTCCCATCAGGGGGTCATCGCGCGGGTGTTCGACGCCGGGTTCGCCGAACTTGGCGACATCCTGCGCGACGCGCCGGATGCGCCGCTGCCGCTCATCGTGGCCCTGGACCAGGTGCAGGACCCCGGCAACGTGGGCACCCTGGCCCGCACCCTGTACGCCATGGGCGCAGCAGGACTGGTGGTGGTGCGGCACGGCGGGGCCGCGCTGGGCGGGGCCGCCGCCCGCGCCGCAGCCGGGGCGCTGGAAAAGCTGCCCGTGGCCAAGGTGACCAACCTTGCCCGCGCCCTGGATGAGGCCGACGAGGCGGGCTACACCATTTATGCGGCGGGTGGGGCCACTACGGACGGCGACGGCAAGCCCGGCACGGCGCCCCTCAACCCCCTCACCGAACCGCTGCGCACCCCGGCCGTGCTGGTGCTGGGCAACGAGGACACCGGCATCCGCCCCAACGTGGCCAAACGCTGCCACTTCACCCTGACCATCCCCATGGCCCGCGACTTCGATTCGCTGAACGTGGCGCAGGCCGGGGCCATCCTGGTGGGCTGCTTCGCGGCGCGCCGCCACAAGGGATAGCCGGGCCAGGCCCGCTGTCAGCCACTCCACACCCCCCCGCGACGACACAAAGGCCCCCGACCTTCCGATGGAAGGCGGGGGCCTTTCCGCGCCCGACGACCGCCGCGCGGCAATGCGGCCAAAACTACCTGATGTAGTTTGGAATATTCAGAAAGACTTCGCGCGTGTAGGTAATCATCTTGTCCATGATCCACGGAAACGAGATGAGCAGCGCGAGAAAGATGGAGACGATCTTGGGGATGAACGACAGCGTCATCTCCTGGATCTGGGTGGCGGCCTGGATGATGCTGACCACCACGCCCACCACCAGCCCCACGCCCAGCATGGGCAGGGAGATGAGCAGGGCGACCTCGATGGACTGGCGCGCGAAGGCAATGACCATTTCCGGCGTCATGTGACCTACCTCTTCAGACCGCGAAACTGTTGACCAACGACCCCACCAGCAGCGCCCACCCGTCCACCATGACGAAGAGCAGCAGCTTGAAGGGCATGGAGACCATCATGGGCGGCAGCATCATCATGCCCATGGCCAGCAGGATGCTGGACACCACCATGTCCAGAACCAGAAACGGAATGTAGATGAGAAAGCCGATGGTGAAGCCGGTCTTCAGCTCGCTGATGACGTAGGCGGCGGCCAGCATCACCGTGGGCACCTCTTCCTTGCTGCGCGGCTGTTCCATCTTGGTGATGGAGTAGAAGATCGACAGATCCTTCTCGCGGGTGTGCTTGAACATGAACGAGCGCAACGGAGCCTGAGCCTTGTCCAGCGCCTCGTTGAAGCCGATGCGCTCCTCGAGGTAGGGTTGCAGGGCGGTGTCGTTGATCTGCTTGCCCACGGGCATCATGATCACCACCGTCATGAAAATGGCAAGGCTGGCCAGCACCTGCGAAGGCGGCAGTTGCTGCACGCCCAGCGCCTGGCGGATGAAGTGGAACACGATGATGATGCGGGTGAAGCTGGTCACGGTAAGCATGATGGCCGGGGCCAGCGAAAGCACCGTGAGCATGAACAGGATTTCGAGCAGCAGCGAGACCTTTTCCGGCTCGGTCTGCCCCGCGCCCAGGGTGAGCTGCATGGTGGGCATGACCAGGTCCTGCGCGGCATGGGCCAGGCCCCCGGACAACAGCGACAGCAGGGACAAAGGCGCCAGCAGCGCGAAGGCCAGGGAAAGGACGCGGGTAACGGCGGAGCGGCGGGTGACACCGGGCAGGCAGGGGGCAACGGGCAGGGCCGCCTGTCCCACGGGGCGGTCGCAGGGGGCCGGGGCAAGCGGGCGGGTGCCCGTCAGGCCGGTGACGCCCCCATCGTGCGATGCAGGGGCGGAAATGACGGCGGCAGCGTCAACTGCCGGAAGGTCGCCCCTTGCCGAGGGTGCGCCCCAGCACCGCGGAGAATCCGCCGGAGGCACGCCCGCCGGGCTGTTCCGCCGCATCGCCGGGCTGGCCGGAAAGGGGGGTTGCGTCGTCGCTGCCATGCTCGTGGTCAAGGTACTGCTCCGTGAGTAGCGTTATCTGCTGGTCGGTGACGCCCAGCAGCAATCGCTTGTTCAAGAAGCGTACCACCATGAGCCCCTTGCGCGGCCCGATGGGCAACTGCGCCTCCAGGCGCAGGTCGTCGCGCGAGAAGCCTCCCGCGCCGGGCACGGCGCGGAACAACCCGCCGTGGCGGCGCACGGCCCACAGGGCCAGCCACAGCAGGCCCACCAGCAGGAACAGCACGCCCACGGCCTGAATGTACCCGCTCCACGAAAAGGCGGGCACGCTGGCGGCCGCAAGGCCGTCGGCCGCGCCCAGCCCCACGGTGGCGTTGGCGTGGGCGATGGTGGCGTTCACGGCGTCCGCCGCCCGGCCCGCCACGTGTTCGGCGGCCTGCGGCAGGGCTTGGGGCAGGGCCTGGGCCGCGTCGCCCAGAGTGGCGTTGGCGGAGATGGCGGCGCGCACCGCGCTTTCCGCCTGCGAGGGGGCCTGCGCGGCCATGTCGGCGGCGGCGCCCACGGCGGAGACGGTGGCGTTATCCAAGCTGCTTCACCCGTTCGATGGGGCTGATGATGTCGGTAAGGCGCACGCCGAACTTCTCGTTGATGACCACGGCCTCGCCGCGCGCCACCAGCTTTCCGTTGACGTACACTTCCAGCGGTTCGCCAGCCAGCTTGTTCAGTTCGACGACCGAGCCCTGGCCCAGCTGGAGCAGTTCGTTGATCAGCAGGCGGGTGCGGCCCAGTTCCGCCGAGACGTCCAGCGGAATGTCCAGGATGAAGTCCAGTTCGCGCCGACCGCTGTCGGGCCGGGGCGACTTGGCCTCTTCCGTCAAATCCTTGAACTTGGCCTCGCGCGCGGCGGACGCGAAGAAGCCCTGCTCCTTTTCCTTTTTCAACTGGGTCTGCTCTTCGCTGGCCAGGGCCTTGGCCCATTCCTCGGCCAGGCGGGCATCGTCCTCGCCCCCGCCCGCTCCGGCGGCAGGAGCAGCGGGCGCGTCGCCGCCCTCGTCCTCGTCTTCCAGCGCGGCAGCCCACTGGGCCGCCAGCAGATCCTGATCGACATCCTTGCCGTCACTCATGGGTATTCCTCTTGCGCGCCGGGCGCTTACTGGATGACCATTTCGGTGATGTACACCCGCAGCACCTTGGGGCCGCCCAAAATCTGGTTCAGCCTGTCGGCCACTTCATTCTTGAGCTGCAACTTGCTTTCGATGGGGGCGAGGTCCGCGTACGACTTGCTGGACAGCAGCAGGATGACCGCATCGCGCACCTTGGCCGACTGCCCTTCCAGTTCCTTGACCGTGGCGTCGGAGCCCACCTCCACCTCCATGGTCAGCTTGAGGTAGCGGCGGCCCGTGGGGTCGGCCAGATTCACCAGGAACGTCGGCAGCTTGGCCACCTTGGCGTTGCGGGCCGGGGCCTCGCCGCCCTTGGCGTCGGCCTTGCCCTCGGTCTTGGCCGGTTCCGGCGCGCCCTCCGCGCCCTGGGCGGCGGGCCGCAGCATGAACCACCAGTACGCCCCGCCGCCCGCGCCAATGAGCACGAACAGCAGCAGGACGAGGATGACCCACTTCAGCTTGCCGGACTTTTTCGGAGGTGCGGCTTCTTCCGCCACGGGTCACGCTCCTTGAAACAGCTAGACGTTGAACGCTCCGACCGGGCGCGGCATCCGCCACGGCCCGCGTGGCGCGGCCGTTACGGGTACCCGCCGAGCCTCGGCGTGGTCTTCACCAGAATCTCCACCCGGCGGTTGCGGTCATTGCCGCCATCGCCGTCCGCAGTGTCTGCGGCAGCCGCGCCAGTCGAACCAGTCGCCTCGGTCGCCTCGGCCGTATCGGCCACAGCGGGCGCACGGGCCGCGCCCGACAGCGACGGACGGTCCGGGCCATACCCCGCGACGGAAAACCGGGCCGGGTCAAGTTTTCTTTGCACAAAATATTCCAAAACCGTCAAAGCGCGCCGCCCGGCCAGTTCGTACCCGGCCGCGTCGTCTGCCTGCCCTGCGGGCGCGCCCTCCGCGCGGGGGTCGCTGTGCCCGGAAAGGGCCACGTCGGCGGTGATGTATTCCAGCACCTCGGCCAGCAAGGCCAGCAGCGGGCGGGACACCTCGCGCAATTGCCACTGGCCCGGGGCGAACAGCAGGTCGTCCGTCAGCGCCAGCACGACGCCTTCGGGATGTTCCAGTATCCGCAGGTTCTTGTCCAGCATACTTCTGTCGATGCCGGGGGGCAACTCGGCGCCGGGGAACAGCAGCTCCTTGATTTCGCGCTGGTGGGCGTACACCTGCGCGGGCCGCGCCAGCAACGGTTCCAGCAGCCGGATGCGTTCCGGCACCGTGCCGGTGACGCCCGCGCGCACCTCGCCCTGCTCTCCGAAATGGGTGCTGATGCGCGACAGCGTCACCCGGTTCATGGACGACATGGACAACAGCAGCACGAAAAACGTCAGCAACAGGGTGACCAGATCGGAATAGGTCAGCAGCCACGGCTGGCGGGGCTTGTCCTCTGCCTTCTCGCGGCGCTGGCGGGCTTGGGGGCCGTGTCCGCCGGGCTGGGCGGGCCGGCCGGGCCGGGCGGGCGAGACGGGCGAGACGGGCGGCGCATGCCGGGAAAACATGTCAGCGCCCCCCTTCGTCCTGGCTGGCTGCGGGGCCGGGACCGGAACCAGAGCCGGGCGTGGCCGGTACGGCGGGCGTGGCGGGCGCACCGCCGCCCGCGCCTTCCGGCAGCACGAAATCGAACCGGAACCCCTTGTACTGGAAGGTCTCGCGCACGGGCGCGCCATCCTTCAGGGCTTCCATGCGGCGGGCCCATTCGGCGTTACGCCGGTCGAGCACGATCTCCACCCGCCGGTTGGCGCGCCGCCCGTCCGGGGTGAGGTTGTCGAAGCGGGGCCGCGTGTCGCCGTGGGCCTCCATGAGCATGCGGCCGCGCGGCACGCCAAGGTCGGCCAGCTTGCGGTACACCGCCGTGGCCCGCCCCAGCGAAAGCCGCCACGGCGAGGGCAGGGCCCGGTCGTCACCCCGCAGCCGGAACAGGATGCCTTCCTCGTCGCGGGCAGGCGAGGCATGCCCGGCGATGAGCACCGGGTGCTCCACCCCGCGCAGCACCGGAGCCACCCGCGCCAGCAGGGCCGCGCCGCGTTCGGAAAGCTCGGCCGAGCCGGTGCGAAAGAGCACCTCGTCGTTGATGGAGAAAATCTGGATGTAGCCGTTTTCCTGGTAGTTGATGTCCCGCTCCGCGTCTTCCCACAGCATTTCGCGCAGGGGGGTCAGGTCGCGGCCGCGCGGGGGCGCGTCGCCCACCGGGGCAATGCCCGGCACGGGGCGTCCGTCGGCCGGTTCGCGCAGGGTGGCCGTGCCCTGCTCCTGCCCGAAGCTGCCCGCCACGGAGCCCACGGCCATGACGCGGCGGCGCTCGTCGATGACCGAAATGGCCACCAGCAGCACGAAGAACGTCAGCAGCAGGGTCATCAGGTCGGAGTACGTGATGAGCCACGGCGGCTGGGTGATGCCCGCGGGCTGGGGTTTCCGCCTGTCGCGCGCCATGGTCCGTGCTCCGTGTGGGGGGATGGGGTCGACCGGGGGCCTAGCCGGTGCGCCGCTCGCGCGGCGGCTGGTAACTGGTCAGCTTTTCCAGGATGATGCGCGGGTTCTCGCCCCTGGCGATGGCCAGTATGCCTTCCAACTGCATCTCCATCATCTGCACCTCTTCCTTGCTGCGGTGGCGCAGCTTGCCCGCCAGCGGCAGGAAGACCAGGTTGGCCAGCACCACCCCGTAGAAGGTGGTGATGAGCGCCACGGCCATGGCCGGGCCGATGGCCGAGGGGTCGTTCATGGAGCGCAGCATCTGCACCAGGCCGATGAGCGTGCCCACCAGCCCCAGCGCCGGGGCGTACGAGGCCAGCGCGTTGAAGATGTCCACGCCCATGGAATGGCGCGTCTCCAGCGCGGCGATCTCGCTTTCCATGATCTCGCGGATGGCCTCCGGCTCCAGGCCGTCGATGGTCAGTTGCAACCCCTTGCGCAGGAATGGGTCGTCCAGCCCGTGCACGGCATGCTCCAGCGACAGCAGCCCCTCGCGCCGGGCGCGGTGGGCGAATTCCATGAACTGGTCGATGACCAGGTCGGTGCGCAGCAGGTGGGTGGAGAAGGCCTTGCGGGTGATGGACAGCACGCGCACCGCCACGGGCAGCGGGTAGTGCACCAGCGCGGCCCCCAGGGTGCCGCCCAGCACGATGAGCAGGGCCGCCGCATCCACGAAGAACAGCGGGTTGCCGCCCATGGCCAGCGCCGTGCCGATGAGCCCGAACGAGATGAGGATGCCGAGTACGGTTGCCAGATCCATGCGGTACCTCTCGCCGTCGCGCGGGCGGTTGGTGCGTGTATCCCGTGCTATCCCTGCGTGCCGGGCGGACCGGCGTCACTTCCCCGGCGGGAGCGCCGGGTCCGGCCTCCGGGGCTTACGCTCGTACCGGACGGCGGCCGAAAATATCCGTCCCCACCCGCACGATGGTGGCCCCTTCGGCCACGGCCACTTCCGCGTCGTGCGACATGCCCATGGAAAGGTGCGGCAGGGGCAGGCCCACGCGGGCGGCCAGCGCGTCGCGCAGTTCGCGCAGCCGGGCAAAGTACGGGCGCGAGGCCTCGCCGTCGTCGAAAATCGGCGGCATGCACATCAGCCCCAGCAGGCGCAGGCGCGGCAGGGCCAGCACGGCCTCGGCCAGGGCGGGCAGGTCGTCCGGGTCCACCCCCGACTTCTGCGCCTCGTCGCCGATGTTCACCTGCAGCAGGATGTCCTGTACCGGCGGCGCGCCGTCCGCGCCCTGCGCGGGCATGCCGGCCAAGCGCTGGTCCAGCTTGCGGGCCAGGGCATCCGAGTCCACGGTATGGATGAGCGCGAAGCGCCCCACAACGTCCTTGGCCTTGTTGCTTTGCAGGTGCCCGATGAAGTGCCAGCGCGGGCCGTCGCCCTGTTCGGGCGAAAAGACAACGCTTGGGGCCTTGCCGGTCATATCGGCAACTTCGGCCTGTTTCCGTAGTGCTTCCTGCACATAATTCTCGCCGAAATCACGCTGCCCGGCGGCGACCAGCGCGGCCACGGACGCGGCGGGGTGATATTTGGACACCGCGACCAGGATAATTCCGGCCGGGTCGCGCCCGGCGGCGCGGGCGGCGGCGTCCACGCGGGCGCGCACGGCGGCCCGGCGGTCCAGCAGGGCGCGCGCGTCATCGGGCGGCAGAAAGGCGGAAGCGGTTGCAATATCGTGCGGCATGGCGATCATCCCAAATCCTTGGCGATACGAAAAACGGGGCGAAAATGCGCGCACGCCGCGCGCCGCGCCTCTCACTGACGGCGGACGGGCGGCGTGCAACAACACCGGGGTTTGGCGGCGGTCATGCGCCCGCCAGCGGCCGGTCATTCAATGACAGGCATCAATCTATTCGTCGGCCAGACCCAGCGAACGCAGAAAGCCCACGTCCTCGGTCCAACCTTCGCGCACCTTGACCCACAGTTCAAGATGCACCTTCTGCTCCAGCAGGGTCTGGATGTCGGCGCGGGCCTTGGTGCCGATGTCCTTGATGGTGGCCCCGGCCTTGCCGATGACCATGGACTTGTGCGACGGCCGCCCCACGTAGATGACCGCGTGGATGGTGGTAAGGTCGCGCCCTTCCTCCTCGTCCCACTTCTCTATCTCCACGGCCACGGAATAGGGCAGTTCCTGGCGCAGGGCCAGGAACAGCTTTTCGCGCACGATTTCCGCCGCCATGAAGCGCACCGGCAGGGTGGAAAGCTGGTCCTCGGGGTACAGGGCCGGGGCCACGGGCAGTTTGGACTTCAGCAGCTTGACCAGTTCCGGCAGGCCGTCGCGCGTCAGTGCCGAGACGGGGAACACCTCTGCCTTGGGCCACATCTTCTGCAGGTCGATGAACAGGGGCAGCATCTTGGACTTGTCGCGGAACAGGTCCACCTTGTTCACGGCCACGATCACCGGGCGGTCTTCCGATGCCACGGCGTCCATCAGCGGCTTCACGTCGTTTTCGAGGAAGTCCGGCTTCTTGATGTACAGGTCCGCGTCCAGCATGACCAGGATCACGTCGGCGCTGTGCATGGAATGCCACGCCGTCTGCAGCAGCATCTTGTTCATGCGGCCGCGCTGCTGGTGGATGCCGGGGGTATCCATGAAGATGACCTGCGCGTCCGGCTCGGACAGGATGCCCACGATCTGGTTGCGGGTGGTCTGGGCGCGCGGGGTGACGATGGCCACCTTGTGGCCCAGCGCCGAGTTGAGCAGCGTGGACTTGCCCGCGTTGGGCGGCCCCAGCAGGGCAACCCAGCCGCAGCGGTGTTCGGTCTTGGTCATTATATATGCTCCTTGCGGAAAAAAGGTCGTTTTCTTCGCCGCATGTTCCACAGCGCGCGCCGTGCGTCAAGGAACGGCGCGAAAATATAGCGGACGTGCGGGAAGCGGCGGCGCGAATGCACGTCCCACAGGACGCGCGGCCCAGGAATGGCCCGGACTGCGGGCCGGAGTGCGTCTGGACTGCGCCGATTCAGGTCCAATTGGCCCGGTTGGCCCAGTCGGCCGGGCTGGCCGGGGCGGGACCTGACGCGGGCCGGGCAGGGCGCGTACAATAAGGATGTGGGGATGCGGGGCGCCGCCCGCGTCCGGATTGCACCGGGCCGTGCATCTGGCCTGCGCCGGAATTTTCGCCGGGCATGGCGGAACAGGCCCCATACGCGGCCGGGCGTGGCCCGTCAAGACGCGCGGGCGGCCTGGGAGGTCTGACGCGCCGCCGCGCTCGCCCGATGCACCGCACCCGGCAGGCTTCGGGCAGGCCCGGCGGCCGGGTGGGACAGGAAGGGGAAGCCGGACGCCCTCGCGCCGCCCCATTCGCCCCGCAGTGGGACGCGCCCCCCGAAAAAACCGGAAATCCAGCCCCGATAGACCGTTGACGTTCCGGATACCATCTGTATTACTGACCGCACGACGGAACGTGTTTCGGCCACCCTGCGTCCACGTTCCGGCAAGCCTTCGGCAAGCGCCGCGACGGATCGCCCATCGCCCCGCCGCCAGCGCCCGCGCGCCCCGCGCCCACTCGCGCCCCCACGGAGAACGCCATGCCCCGCAAGGTCAAATCGGTCCGCGTGCCGGAAGAACTTTCGGCCATCGACCTGTCCGGCATCATCGCCGAATGCGAGAAGTACCTGCGCGACCTGGAATCGGTCGCCATGCTCAACCAGCAGGGCGAACGCGAGGCGGCGGAGGCGCTGCTGCGCGCCCGCCAGGCCGACCTTGGCCGCCGCGTGGGCCTGAAGGTATGGGAGGCCCGCAAGCAGGCCGCGCTGGAGCGGCTGCAAAAAGGGCAAAATTCGCAGGCCGGGGAATCAGCCTGAGTTTACGCCCGGCTCCGGCCTTTTCCCGCCGCACGGAAGCCCCGCCGCACCGGACAGACCGTGAGCCTGTCCCCTATTCCCCCACCACCGCCACCTCGTCCCCAATGTCCACCCCCGCCATGCCCACAAGGGCGCGGTGGGGGTGAATTTCCACGCCCGCCGCGCGGGCCTCGTGGAACAGTGCGGCATAGGCCGGGTCGATGTAGTCCGCCGGGCCGAAGCAATGGCCGTCGGGCCGCTGGATGAGGTAGAACCCGGCGGCGCGTTCGCCGCGCGCCACGATGTCCATCATCTCACGCAGGTGCTTGGCCCCGCGCTCGGTGGCGGCATCGGGAAAGGCGGCCACGTCGTCCTCCACCAGGGTCACGTTCTTGCACTCCACCCACAGGGTGGGCAGGCCGGGGCCGTCCAGCCGGGCGTCCAGCCTGCTTTCGCCGCGCCTGGCCTCGCGGCGCAGGGTGGTGTACCCGGCGGCCCACGGCAGCCGCCCGGCGTGGAAGGCCGCCTCCAGCAGCCGATTGGGGACCGAAGTGTTCACCCCCACCCAGAAGCCGCGCGGCCCGTTGCCGTCGCAGCGCACCAGTTCCTGGGTGTATTTCAGCTTGCGGTCGGGGTTGGGCGCAGGCGACGCCAACACCGCAGCGCCGGGGCGCATCAGCCCCAGCATGGACCCGGAATTGTTGCTGTGCACCCACAGGGGTTCGCCATCCAGTTCCAGTTCCACGCTGAAGCGCTTCACCCGCCGCACAAAGCGCCCCACCACGCAGCCGGGCGGAAACGGCAACAAGGGCGCGCCGTAGCCCGCCGTGCCCAGGCCCGGCAGGCACTCGGCCATCGCGCCGCTACCCTTTCCGCTCCCGCCACCGCCGACATGGGGCGCGGCCAATCCCCCGGCGCTTCCCCGTGCGCCCTTCCTGCTTCCCCTTCCTGTTTCGTCCCCTGACATCGTCTTTCCTTACAGCAGGTTGGCGCTGTTCGCGCGCCGTGCGGCACGGCACGCCCGCATCCCCGCGCATCCTGCCGGTATGCTTTGATGTTTCCGCAATTTACAGTCGTCCCGTAAGCTGGTAACCAGCCGCCGAGAACGGGAGCGCCCGAGCGGCGCATCGCGCGCCCCCATGCCCCCGCCCGGAACAGTCCTCAAATGCGCGACCGCCGCCCTGCCCGCATCCCCTGCGTCTTCGGCATCCAGGCGGTTTCGCACACCATACCACGCGAACAGGACGCACCGTAATGAGAATCTCCGACCGTCTCACCCGCATCAAGCCCTCGGCCACCCTGGCCGTCAACGCCAAGGCGCTGGAACTCAAGGCCAAGGGCGTGCAGGTGGTCAGCCTTGCCGTGGGCGAACCCGACTTTCCCACGCCGGAACACGTCCGCGAGGCGGCCAAGACCGCCATCGACGAAGGCTTCACCCGCTACACGCAGGTGCCGGGCATTCCCGAACTGCGCCAGGCGGTGTGCGGCTACTTCGCGCGCTTCTACGGGGTGGATGCCCCCATGGAGGCCACGGTGGTCACCAACGGCGGCAAACAGGCATTGTACAATCTTTTCCAGTGCCTGCTCAACCCCGGCGACGAGGTTCTGGTGCCCGCCCCGTACTGGGTGAGCTACCCGGCGCTGGTGGAACTGGCGGGCGGCGTGCCGGTGTTCGTGGCGTCCCCGGCGGAGCGCGGCTTCAAGGTCACGCCCGAAGAGCTCGACCGCGCCGTCACCCCCAAGACCCGCGTGCTGCTGCTGAACTCGCCGTCCAACCCCACGGGGGCCTGCTACACCCGCGCGGAAACCGACGCCATCATGGAATGGGCCATCGCGCGCGACCTGTTCGTGATCTCGGACGAAATCTACGACCGCCTCGTGTACGAACCGGCCGAGGCCGTCAGCGTGTGCGACTGGTGGGCGCGCCACCCCGAGAACGTGGCCGTGGTCAACGGCCTGGCCAAGACCTTCGCCATGACCGGCTGGCGCGTGGGCTACACCCTGGCCCACCCCGACCTGATCAAGGCCATGACCAAGATCCAGGGGCAGTCCACCTCGAACATCTGCTCGGTGGCGCAGAAGGCCGCGCTGGCCGCCCTTACCGGCCCCTACGACGCGGTGGAGGACATGAAGAAGGCCTTCCGCCGCAGGCGCGACCTGGCCCACGCCATCGTTTCCGCGTGGCCGGGCGTGGTCTGCCCCAAGCCCGACGGCGCGTTCTACCTGTTCGCGGACATGCGCGCCCTGTTCACCCCGGCCCTGCCCGATTCGGCCAGCCTGTGCACCCACATCATGGAGCAGGCCAACGTGGCGCTGGTGCCGGGTGCGGCCTTTGGCGACGACGCCTGCCTGCGCTTCTCGTACGCGGTGTCCGACGACACGCTGATGATTGCGCTGGACAAGGTAGCGAAGGTTCTTTTCGGCTAGCCCAAACGGTCTTTTCGCCCGTTGGCTTCGTCAAACTTCGCCTGCCATGTCGGTCGAATACGATAAGAGTATACTCCCTCATGGCAGGCTCGTTTTCCTTGCCAACGGACGAAAATCCTCTTTGGGAAAATGCTGGAGCAGGAATGCACCAGCGCGCCGCACCGGCCTCGCCCTTCGCTGAAAAGTACGATATGACGGCGGCATGTCCCGCGCGGCTCGCGCACGCGACCGGCCGGGGCATGCCGCCGCTTCGCTGGCCCCGCCCGCGCGGCGGCACGGCCGCCACGAAATTTCACGTCGCGCCCCGCACGGCCCCGCCGCGCACCACCGGCACGCACGCCATGGGCCTTCTCTCCGGCCCGCAAGGAGCATGACCATGCCCCAGCCCCACCGCCTCGACTGGACCAACGCCTGGCCCGCCGCGCCGCTGGGCCGCCTTGCCCCCGACGCCACCGCTCCGCACGACCTGCACAAGGGCGAGCTGGCCCACCGCCTGAAGGCGGAACTGGCCGCCGGGCACCTGCCGTTCATCGACATGCCCTACCGCGATGCGCTCGTCGCCGGGCTTGCCGCCCTGCAGCCCACCCTTGCCCGCTACCGCCACATGGTGCTGCTGGGCATCGGCGGCTCCGCGTTGGGCGCGCGGGCGCTGCAACGGGCCTTCTTTCCGCAGCAGGACCGGCCCGGCCACGACGGCCCCTGGCTGTGGATAGCCGACAACGTGGACGCGGGCACCATGGAGGCATGGTTCGCCAGCCTGCCGCCGGAACAGACCATCGTGGTGGCCGTCAGCAAGTCGGGCGGCACCATCGAGACCCTGGCGCAATACTTTCTGGCCAAGCAGTGGCTGCAGTCCGCCCTGGGCAGCGCCTGGCGCGAGCACATGCTGGTGGTCACCGACGAGAAGGCCGGCTTCCTGCGGCAGGAAGCGAACGCCGCGGGCCTGCCCTCGCTGCCCGTGCCCGACCATCTGGGCGGCCGCTATTCCGTGCTCTCGGCCGTGGGCCTCGTGCCCGCCGCATTCCTGGGCCTGAACTGGCGCGGGCTGCTGGACGGCGCGCTGGCCGCCGGGGCGGACCTGGTGGCAGACCCGGCCCACGCCCTGCCCGGCCACCCCGCGTGGCGGCTGGCCCTGTGGAACATGGCCCTGGCCGACGCCGGGTATTCGCAGCTCATCTTCTTCTGCTACGTGCCGCTGTGGGCCCCGTTCGGCCCGTGGTTCGCCCAGTTGTGGGCCGAAAGCCTGGGCAAGGAAGGCAAGGGCACCATGCCCCTGCCCGCCGTGGGCGTGACCGACCAGCATTCCCTGCAGCAGATGTTTCTGGACGGGCCGCGCGACAAGGGCTGCCTGTTCCTGACCAGCCCCGGCCTGCCGCAGGGCCGTCCCTTCCCGGACGACCTGCCGGACAAATGGGCCTTCCTGAAGGGCCGCCGCTTCGGCGAACTGCTGGACGCCGAGGGCCTGGGAACCCGCATGGCCCTCGCCAAGCAGGGCACGCCCCTCGTGGAACTGCGCATGGGCGACACGGACGAGGCCGCCGCGGGCCGCCTGATGGGCCTGCTGGAGCTGACCACCCTGTTCACCGGCTGGCTCATGAACATCAACCCGCTGGACCAGCCCGCCGTGGAGCTTGGCAAGCGCCTCGCCAACGCCCGCCTGGGCGCGCCCGGCTACCCGGCGGAAGAGGCGGACCTTGCCGCCTTCCTCGGCCGGGCCGGGCAGTCGCAGGAGTTCTAGCCGGTGCCGCGTCGCTTCGAACTGCCGGGGGGGCTGCCCTTCGGCTTCGCCCGCTTCCTGTCGTGGGTGTCGCTGGTGCTCATCCTGGCGTCCAGCATCGTGATGTCCGTGGTCATCACCGATTCGGCGCGCAACACCATGTTCCGCAAGCAGCAGGAATTCGCCTCGCTGCTGGCCGAAAACCTGAACCACCAGATCTACCGGCGCTTCACCCTGCCCACGCTGATGGCCGCGGGGCGCATCGCCCTGCGCCAGCCCGTGCAGTACGAACGGCTGGACCAGCTGGTGCAGTCGGTGATCCACGGGTTGCAGGTTTCACGGGTACGCATCTACGACCACTCCAAGATCGTGTCGTATTCCACCGACCGCGCGGACCTGGGCCGGGCCGACCTGGCCGGGCCCGACGTGGCCGCGGCCCTGCGCGACGAAACCCCCAGCTACAGCATCGACGCGGACATCTCGTTCTGGCGGGCCCTGTTCACCCCCCGGCTGGAGCCGGGCAGCTTCATACTGCGCACCATCTACCCGCTGCGCGTGGAAGGCCGCCTGGGCAGCATCGACGATGACGACGACGGCCCCATCATGGGCATGCTGGAGATGACCCAGGACATCACCAACGACACCCGGGCCATCATCGCCTTCCAGTGGCTGATCATCGGCACGGCCAGCCTTTCCTCGCTGGTGCTGTTCGGCATGCTGCTGGTGTTCATCCGCCGGGCCGAACGGGTGATGGCCGAACGCATGCAGGAAAAGCAGCGCCTGGAGCGGGAACTGCACCAGCACGAAAAGCTGGCGGGCATGGGCCGGGTTGTGGCCAGCATCGCCCACGAGATCCGCAACCCGCTGGGCATCATCCGCTCCAGCGCGGAACTGCTGCTGAAACGCCCCAGCAGTTCGGACCCGGTCACCGCGCGCATCCTGCAGGCCATCTACGACGAAGCCAAGCGCCTCAGCCAGACGGTGAACGACTTCCTGGACTACGCCCGCCCCCGCCAGCCCCGGCAGGACCCGGTGGAAACCGGCGGGGTGCTCGACCGCGTGCTGGGCTTTCTGGAAGGGGAACTGGCCCGCCGCGAGGTTACAGTGGCCCGCGAGGCGGAGCCGGGCATCACCGTTTCCGGCGACGCGGACCTCTTGTACCGCGCGTTCTACAACATCATGACCAACGCGTTGCAGGCCATGGACGGCCCCGGCACGGTGACGGTGACGGCCCGCCGCGACGGCGAAGAGGCGGAATTCGCCTTCCGCGACAGCGGCCCCGGCTTCGACCCGGCCGACCGCGAACGACTGATGGACCCGTTCTTCACCACCAAGGACGACGGCACCGGCCTTGGCCTGCCCATCGTCAACTCCATCATCACCAGCCACGGCGGCAGCCTGCGCATCGACAACGCGCCCGAGGGCGGGGCCGTGGTGTACGTGCGCCTGCCCCTGCGCACGGAATAGCCGGGGGGCGCAGGGCGCGCGGCCCGCAGCGCACTCGGTGCGCCACATCGGCCGATCTGCGCCAATACCCGTCTGGCCGCTTGCGCGCGCGGCCTTCCGGCCCTATCTCTGTCCCTTGGACTTCCACGTAGCACCGCCGCCCCGCACGCCCGCGCGCGGGCCCGGCCCCCCGACACCGCAACCGGAATCGCCATGAACGAAAAGACGCATCTGCTCGTGCTCGACGACGAGAAGAACTACCTGCTCGTGCTCGAAGCCCTGCTTACCGACGCGGGCTACACCGTCACCGCGCTCAACGACCCGGAGACCGGCCTCGCCTTTCTCGAGGAATCGGAAGTCGACGTCATCATCACCGACATGAAGATGCCGAAGATCACCGGACGCGAGGTGCTGGAACAGGTCAAGAAGAACTGGCCGCACATCCCCGTGCTGATCATGACCGCCTTCGGCTCCATCGAAAGCGCGGTCGAGGTCATGAAATACGGCGCGTTCGACTACATCACCAAGCCGTTCTCCAACGACGAACTGCTGCTGTCCGTGCACAACGCCTCCGAGCTTTCGCGCATGCACCGCCAGTACCGCGTGCTGCGCGAGAATCTGGAAGAACGCTACGGCATGCACCAGATCATCGGCAAAAGCCGGGCCATCCGCGAAACCCTGGCCATGGTCGACCGCGCCGCCCCCAGCCGCTCCACCGTGCTGATCACCGGCGAATCGGGCACCGGCAAGGAACTGGTGGCGCGGGCCATCCACTTTTCCTCGCCCCGCAACAAGGGGCCGTTCGTCTCCGTCAACTGCATGGCGCTCAACCCCGGCGTACTGGAAAGCGAACTGTTCGGCCACGAGAAGGGGTCGTTCACCGGGGCCGTGGCCATGCGCCGGGGCCGCTTCGAACAGGCCGGCGGCGGCACCCTGTTCCTGGACGAAATCGGCGAACTGACCCCAGAATTGCAGGTCAAACTGCTGCGCGTGCTGCAGGAACGCCGCTTCGAGCGCGTGGGCGGCACCGAAGAGGTTGAGGTGGACATCCGCGTGGTGGCCGCCACCAACAAGAATCTTCAGGAAGAGGTGGAAAAGGGCAACTTTCGCGAAGACCTGTACTACCGCCTGAACGTGGTGCACATCGCCCTGCCGCCCCTGCGCGAACGCCGCGAGGACATCCCCCTGCTGGTGGCCCACTTCGTGGACAAGCTGGCCCGCGAGAACGGCGTGACCCCAAAGACCTTCACCCCCGAAGCCCTGGACTACATGACCGGCTACGAATGGCCCGGCAACATCCGCCAGCTTCAGAACGTGGTGGAGCGCTGCCTTGTGCTCGTCTCCGGCGACACCATCCGCGTGGATGACCTGCCCCCCGAACTGCGCGACGAAGAAGCCCAGCTCAAAAGCGCCGTGGACCTGCTGCCCGTCCAGTTGGACCTGGCCGACACCCTGGAGCGCATCGAGGCCGCCCTCATCCGCCGCGCCTTGGTCCGCGCCGACTTCGTGCAGGTGAAAGCCGCCGAGCTGCTCGCCATCTCCAAGAGCCTGCTGCAGTACAAGCTGAAGAAATACAATATCACGGGACATTAAAAGGAATACAAAAAGAACCGACCGGGGGAAGGGACCCTTTGAAAAGGGTCTCCTTCCCCCGGACCCCCAACCCCCTAAACCTTTCAATTGCAAATGAAGCCATACGCCACGGCTTCATTCCGCCCTGCCGCTCAAGTCCCCCCCCACGCACACTACCGCCACGCATTTTCCCCGGCCTTGACGGGTGGTCATGGCCGCCGCATAGTCGATATTGACGACAAACCGCACCACGGAGGTGCCCCATGGAAAAGCAGAAGATATCCCTGAGTACCCGGCTGCTCTGCGCGGACGCGGCGGGCGTCGTCGAGGCGCTGGCCGAGGGGCTGAAGGAACGCTGCCTGAAAGTCCAGAAGGGCGACGAGACGCTGGTGCTCAGCCCGCCCGAGGCCGTGGACGTGGACGTGGAAGCCAAGGTCCGCGACGGGCGCGGCAAGTTCATGATCGAAATTTCCTGGCGCATCCCCGACGATGAAACCGTGGCCGCCTGCGACGAGGTGGCCAACCTGCCCGGCCGCGACCATCTGGCCCCCCTTGGCTGCGCCGACGTGGAAGAGGTTGGCGACATCGACCTCGACGTGGCTCTGAAGAAAGCCGACAAGCCCGCGAAGGCCAAGGCAAAAGACCACAAGGACGAGAAGCGCGACGGGGACAAGAAAAAGGACAAGCCCGGCAAGAACGGCAAGCCGGAAAAGAAGTCCAAGCCGGAAAAGGACGGCACGCCCGAAAAGTCCGTGAAGGACGGCAAGAAGGACAAGCCGAAGAAGGACAAGGGCGACGCGTCCGAAGAATAGCCTCTCGCCCGCGCGAAACACATAGCAACGCACAAGGGCAGGTCCATGACCTGCCCTTTTTTCATGGCCGTGCACCGTCGTTTCAGCGAAACAGCCCGGCGCAGCCTTCCGGGGCAAGGCACGTCGGCCCGTCTGCGCCAGCGACAGCGCCTGCGCCGCCCGCTTCACGGTCCGGCGCGTCCCGTCTCGGCGTCCCCTCGCCCACGCCCATCCCCGGCCCGCCCGTCCCGCCGGGTATGGCCGCCTCGCCGCCCGCGCGCAGCCACAACCGCCGGTATTCCGTGGCCGTGGTGCCGAACATGGCCTTGAAGTGCCGGTTCAGGTGCGACAGGTCGTAGAACCCGCATTCCAGCATGGCGTCGTAGGTGTCGGCCCCGGCCTCCAGCAGGTGGCGGGCGTGTTCCACCTTGCAGTTCAGAAAGTACTGGTAGGGCGTCATGCCCGTTTCGTCGCGGAACAGCCGGATGAAATGGAACTTGGACAGCCCCGCCTCGCGGCACACGTCGTCCAGCCGCAGCGTGGCCCCCATGCCCTCGCGGATCATCTCCATGGAGCGCCGCACCGCGCCGCCGTGCCGTGGCGCCGGGGGCGGCTGCCGCTTCGTCCCGTGCCCCCCGGCCATGCTCGTGGCCAGCCCGGCCGCCAGCAGCAGCCTTTCCGAGGTCAGGCCCTCGTCGCGGCCCAGCAGCGCGCCGTGGGCCAGCCGCAGCACCACCGCCGCCAGCCGCGCGTCGTACACGATGGGCGCATCGAAGCGCACAACCTCTGGCCGCCCGGTGGCCTCGGCGAACAGGGCAGGCGGCACGTAAACCATCACGTAGTCGATGCCGCCGCTGTCGCCCGCGTTGCCGTCGTGGGCCTGCTCTGGCGAGAACAGCATCACCCCGCTGCGGTGCGAGGCCAGTTGCGCGCCGTTCAGCCGGTACTGCTGGATGCCGCGCTGCGTCACGCCCAGGGCGTATTCCTCATGGGCGTGACGCTTGTAGGCGAAGCGGGTCATGGTGGCGGACAGCACCGTCACCCCGGCCGCGCGGCGGTACACGAACCGCTCGCCCGAAAGGGCGGGGCGGCCGTCACGACCGTCACTGCCGTTGCGATCGGCACCACCAACGTCACGGCGGCGGTCTCTTTCGTCCGCGCTCACTCGTCCCATCCGCTCACCAGGTCATTTCCCAAAACCACTCCGGCGGTCGAAGCCGCAACCGCCTACCGCGCCAACACCTGCTGCACGCCGGACATGGCCACCGCGCAGTACACCAAGAACAGGGCCATCAGCACGTTGACCACCCGCCGGTACGCCGACAGGAACCGGCGCAGCAGCGCGCCGAATCCCACCCACGCGGCAAAGGCCGCCCAGCCGATCACCGACACCGCCGCCACCCCGGCGGCCACGCCCCCGCGCGAACCCTGGGCCAGCGCCACGAAGCTGGGCATCACCGTCAGGGTGAACATGACCACCTTGGGGTTCACGAACTGCATCAGGAACCCGGTGACGAACAACGCCCGGCCGGAACGCGGAGCAGGGTGCGGACCGGGGCAGACGCCAAGGCAGTCGCCCGGCCGGGCATCGCCAGCGCCAGGGGCGGCGCTGCCAACCGTGCCGCCAGCCGGGGCATCCCCCACGTCCATGCCGTACACCTTCCACGCAAGGTACAGCATGTACGCCCCGCCCACCAGTTGCAGCACCGGTTGCACGGCGGGCAACAGCTCCGCCAACAGGCTGTTCAACGCGGCCGATGCCGCCAGCATCAGCGCGAAGGCCGCCGCCGCCCCGGCCGAAAACACCAGCGCCCGGCGCGTGCCCTCGCCCTGGGCTATGGACAGGATGACGATATTGGTGGGCCCCGGCGTAAAGGTGACCACCACGCAATACAACAGCAACGAAAGCAGACTCATGACGAAACTCCCGGTACAGGCCGATACGGACTGGATGCCCGATGCCCGGCATACCCCACGCGTCCGGCGTGCATTCGGCGAGCGCCCGGAGTACGTCCGGCGTGCGCCCGGCACCCGTCAGGGGGGCATGTCGGCATCCTGCCTGCTGCATGCCCCATGCGCACCGCGCGCGCATAGGACGATATTGCGGTGATGGCATGCTGCCTGGGAAAGACAGGCCATCCAACCCGCCGTCTTGCTCTTCGGCCTCACCGCCCCGACCGCCCCGACTGGCCCGGCCACGTTGACAACCCCGCCCCCCTGCCCTACGTCGGGGCAAGGCCCCCCGTGCCGACCGCGCATTCCGCTTCCGTTCGCAACCCGCCCCCGGCCCTGCCGGGCGCACCCCCAGCCCATGCCCCACGCCCCCGAAGATTCCAACCTGCCCGGCACGTCCGACTCCCCCCACCCCACGGACACGCCGGAGCAGGGCCACGCCCACACTACGCCCCGCGCCGCGCACCCGCGCCGCGAGGCCCCCAATACCCCCGCAGCCCCCACCGCGCCGCTCGCCCCCCCGGCCTTCGACGAGGACAACCCCGTGCGCGACTACATCACCGCGCTGCTGGCCTCGCCCTTCGGGCGACAGGTCACCCACCACCGCGCCCTGCCCGCGCGCGAGGCCGCCCACGCCCCCAACCGCCGCCCGTGGCCCAAGGCCATCCGCGACATTCTGGCCCGCAACGGTATCGGCGACCTGTACACCCATCAGGCCCGCGCCACAGACCTCATCCGCGCCGGGCGGCATGTCGTCGTCGCCACGCCCACGGCCAGCGGCAAGACCTACGTGTACAACCTGCCGGTATTGGAACGCTTTCTGTCCGACCCGGACGCCCGCGCCCTGTACCTGTTTCCGCTCAAAGCCTTGGCGCAGGACCAGCTTTCCACCTTCAACGGCCTCACCGCCGCCTGGCCCGAAGACGCACGCCCCCGCGCCGCCATCTACGACGGCGACACCACCGACCACTTCCGCCGCAAGATCCGCCAGAACCCGCCCACCGTGCTGCTGACCAACCCGGAAATGCTGCACCTCGCCATCCTGCCGCACCACCAGCAGTGGACCAGCCTGCTGGCCTCGCTGGCCTTCATCGTGGTGGACGAGGTGCACACCTATCGCGGCGTGCTGGGCGCGCACATGGCCCAGGTGTTCCGCCGCCTGCTGCGCGTGTGCGCCCGCTACGGCGCGCACCCCACCTTCGTGTTCTGCTCCGCCACCGTGGGCAACCCCGGCGAACTGGCCGCCAATCTCACGGGGTTGGGTGGGACTTTTGGGGAAGAAGACACTGCGGGGGAAGGGACCCTTTTGCGGCAGCCGTTAGGTGAGCGCAACGCGCGAGCCTTACGGATGGCGTCCGCAGAGCGTGAAAGGTCCCCTTCCCCCGCGCCCCCATCCCCCAAAACCTTTCAGCAGGGTTCCTACCCCACAATATGGGGTCAAGGGGACGCGGTCCCCTTGCGGGGCGCGGGGCAGAGCCCCGCATCTGCTATCCAGGTCATCACCGAAAGCGGCGCACCGCAGGGCTTGCGGCACTTCGTGTTCGTGAACCCGGACGACAGCCCGTCCACGGCGGCCATCCAGTTGTTGCGCGCGGCCCTGGCGCGCGGCCTGCGCACCATCGTGTACTGCCAGTCGCGGCGCATGACGGAGCTGATCAGCATGTGGGCGGCGGAAAAGGCCGGGCCGTACCGCGACCGCATCAGCGCCTACCGCGCCGGATTTTTGCCGGAGGAACGGCGCGACATCGAGGCGCGCATGTCCGGGGGCGATCTGCTGGCGGTCATTTCCACCAGCGCGCTGGAACTGGGCATCGACATCGGCGGGCTGGACCTGTGCATACTGGTGGGCTACCCCGGCACGGTCATGTCCACCTTGCAACGCGGCGGCCGGGTGGGCCGCGCGCAGCAGGAATCTGCGGTGATCCTGATCGCCGGGGAGGACGCGCTGGACCAGTACTTCGTGCGGCACCCCAACGAATTCTTCGACCGGCCTGCCGAGCACGCCGTGGTCAACCCGGACAACCCGGTCATTGCCAAGCGACACATCGAGTGCGCAGCGGCAGAGCTTCCCCTTCCTGCCGACGAGCCGTGGCTGGCCGCGCCGGGCGCCGCAACCGCGCTGGCGGAACTGGAAGCCGAAGGGCTGGTGCTGCGCAGCGCCGACGGCGGAACCCTGCTGGCCGCGCGCAAGCGGCCGCACCGCCACGTGGACCTGCGCGGCAGCGGCAACACCTTCACCATCGAGGACGGCGACGGCAACGTCATCGGCAGCGTGGACGGCCACCGCGCCTACCGCGAAACCCACCCCGGCGCGGTGTACCTGCACCGGGGCCGCAGTTGGGTGATCACCCGGCTGGACCCCGGCGCGCAAAAGGTGGTGGCGGAGCAGGCCCGCGTGTCGTGGTTCACCCGCGTGCGCGGCAACAAGACCACCGATATCCTCGACATCTACGACCAGCGCGAGGCCTGCGGCACCCGCGTGTTTCTGGGCAAGCTGCGGGTGACGGAAACCATCACCGGGTACGAGAAGCGCAGCGTGTCCGGCCAGCGGCTGCTGTCCGTGGTGCCGCTGGATGCGCCGCCTTTCGTCTTCGAAACCGAGGGGCTGTGGTTCGAGATTCCCGACGCCGCGCGCATCGCCACCGAGAACGAGTTGCTGCATTTCATGGGGGCCATCCACGCGCTGGAGCACGCCGCCATCGGCATTCTGCCGCTGCTGGTCATGACCGACCGCAACGATCTGGGCGGCATCTCCACCCCCATGCACGCGCAGGTGGGACGCCCCGCCGTGTTCATTTACGACGGCCTGCCGGGCGGGGCCGGGCTGACCCGCGCCGCCTTTGCCGACGCCGATGCGCTGTTCCGCGCCACCCGCGCCGCCATCGCCGAATGCCCTTGCGAAACCGGCTGCCCCTCGTGCGTGCATTCGCCCAAGTGCGGCTCCGGCAACCGGCCCATCGACAAGGCGGGCGCGCTGTTCCTGCTGGACCGCATGGCCAGCGGCACGCCGGAATCCGATCCGGTGCAGCCCGGGCTGGAGCAGGGGGGGAAGCAGGGAGAAGAGGTGAATATTTTTGAAGAAGGGGTGGGTGTGGGGAGCCGGGGCGCTGCCCCGGACCCCGCCGGGGGACTATCAGTCCCCCGAACCCCCTTTCTGCGTCCGGGCGATGAAGCCCGAAGCGGGCATCATCACCCGGACGAGACAGCGCGCCACGATTTCCAATATATGGAGGAAGGGGGCACGCGGTACCGCCCGATGCCCGCCGAACACACCGGAACCGAGGCATCTGCGACCAGCGAGCCGAATTCAAGCCAGCGCCACGCTAAGCCACATCCCCCCATGGAGCACGCCATGACCACATCCCCGCGCGATGCCGGGCCGCTGCTTGCGTCACCGACCACAAGCCCCACGGACAGCAGGATCGCCGCCCCCGCAGGCCGCTACATGGTGCTGGACGTGGAAACCCGCCGCGCGGCGGCGGACGTGGGCGGCTGGCACCGGGCCGACCGCATGGGCGTGAGCGTGGCCGTGCTGTACGACGCCGCCGACGATTCCTACACCCCCTACGAGCAGGACGCCGTGCCCGAAATGCTCGACCGCCTGCGCGCGGCGGACCTTGTGGTGGGCTTCAACATCTCGCGCTTCGACTACGCGGTGCTCTCGCCCTTCGCCCCCTACGACCTGCACACCCTGCCCACCCTGGACATGCTCACAAAGGTCAAGGACCGCCTGTCCTACCGCATCTCGCTGGACAACCTGGCCCAGGCCACCTTCGGCACGCCCAAATCGGCAGACGGCCTGCAAGCCCTGCAATGGTGGAAGGAACAGCGGCTCGACCTCATCGCCGAGTACTGCCGCAAGGACGTGGAAATCACCCGTGCCCTGTTCCTGCATGGCCGCGAAAAGGGCTACCTGCTGTTCACCAACAAGGCCGGGCAGGCCGTGCGGGTTCCGGTGGCGTGGTAGATTGTCCGCGCCAGTGCGACGCAGGTCCGGCATGTCCGCGACACATTATGGATATGCAGCAGATGCTGATCGATCTGCCCAGTCCCGTTTCGGACTTCCCCCGCGCGATATCACACCATTGATACTCTGCCGCATCCGCTGCTATGCAACAGCGAATCTTTGCGTGCGGAGGTCCCATGGCCGTCTTGTTCTCGTTGTTCGCCCTGTGCCTGCTGATATGGCTGGTGTTCTTCCGCAAGCGCGTCGCCTCCGACCAGGAGATCATGAGCGTGGTGGTGGCCTTGCGCGCACGCCTGCTGCCCCTGACGGAGACGGAAGGCGACACCGCCCACAATCTTGTTCACTACGATCTCTCGCGGTACCGCTCTGGCGCCGTGGCCCTGGCCCAGCCCCTGCCGCCCCTCGACATCCTTGATTTCTTCGAACAGACCGGCACCACCGACCTTGCCCGCGATGCCCTGCGCAAAATGCACATGGGCAGGCTGCTCAACCTGCTGCTGTTCTATGCGCTGGCGCGCGGGCGCATCAAAGGGATGCGCATCTTCGGCAAGGACAGCGCTCTGTTCGACCTGCTGGCCCGGCACGGCCTGCTCACCCCTGACAACCACACCCTGCTCCATGACAAGGTCATCCGCACCGCCGTGTTCTCGTTCTTTCACCCTCGCGGCGACCGGCGCTATCTGATCCCGTGGATCGCGCAGCACCACGCCGAGGACTTTCACCAAGCCCTGAACCTGCGCAATGCCGAGTTGCTGGCCGCCATCATCGAACGCTTCGATGCGCGCCCCCTGCTCCCCATGGACAAGTACGAACGGAAGGAGGCGCGACGCACCTACGACTGGCGCATCCTGTACAACCTGCCGCCCGAACACCTGCGCAACGGCAAGCCCACCGGCTTCTGGCTGCTTGCCCTGGAGCCGGTGCGCCTGTTCAACATGGGCCACGGGCGGGCACGCCGCAAGGAATACTGGGGGTTCACCCTGATCGCCATCCTGTGCAGCGTGGCCACGGGCGTGGCAGATGCGCTGCTGCAACTGCACATGTCTAACTTCATCTCGATACTGTGGCTCGTACCCAGCATCGGCGTGGGCTTTCGACGCATGCACGACATAGGGCGCAGCGAATTGTGGGTGTTCGTGCCAGTGGTGCACCTGGTCATGGCCTGCATTCCCGGCCTGCCGGAAGCCAACATGTACGGCCCCAACCCCAAGGCTTGAGCCCGGGCCGCTTCCGGCCTGCGGACCTTCTGCCGACGCGGGCAACCTGTGCGCGCCAATCGGCATGCCAATCGTCATACCGTCATCACCGCTCCCCCCCTGGTGCCGGGGGGAGTACAGCCTGTCCGTTCCGCGTCCTCACCACGATCTTCTCCTGTCAACGCCCAGTTCGCGTAGCCTCTCAACCGCGTGAGCGCCCACCCCTTTCGCGCGTCTCCCCTTCCCACGCCCGTGCCCGCGTGCTAGGGTGGAAATTCCCGGAGTCCCGTGCACCGTCACGCGCCGGGCATGGCGGAACGTTATACTTGTCCGCCATACCCCCGCTGCCCCATGACATACGCACGGCCCGTAGCGGCCCGCGCCGCGCCATCCGCTTCGGACGCACGGCAGTCGGCCGCGTGGCGTACCATCGGACATGGCCCGCACCACGACCGCAGACACGCTCCCGCCCCAAAGGCTGCCCGCCAACCGCCCAACAGGAGGCATGCATGCTCCCCGCCGCGTACCAGGCATTTCTGAAGGAACTGCTGGAATTCATCCCCCGGCGCAACGTGTTCACAGACCCCTTGCGCACCCTGGCCTACGGCACCGACGCCAGCTTCTACCGGCTCATCCCCAAGATCGTCGTGGACACCCACAACGAGGACGAGGTGGTGGGCGTCATCAAGCTGGCCAACAAACACCGCCTGCCCATGACCTTTCGCGCGGCGGGCACCAGCCTTTCCGGCCAAGCGGTCACGGATTCCATCCTGGTGCGCCTGGGCGACGGCTGGCGCAAGTACGCCATCTTCGACAACGCCACCAAGATCCGCCTGCAACCCGGCATCATCGGCAGCCACGCCAACCGGCTGCTGGCCGAGTTCGGCAAGAAGATAGGGCCGGACCCGGCCTCCATCGACACCTGCAAGATCGGCGGCATCGTGGCCAACAACGCCAGCGGCATGTGCTGCGGCGTGGCCGAGAACAGCTACAAGACGCTCAGCCACATGCGCGTCGTGTTCCATGACGGCACGGTGCTGGATACCTCCGACACCAAGAGTCGCGCCGCCTTCCAGCGCACCCACCCGGAAATCGTCAACGGCGTGGCCGCCATGCGGGCGCAGATCATGGCCAAGCCGGAACTGGCCGACCTGATCACCCGCAAGTTCAAGATCAAGAACACCACCGGCTACAGCCTGAACGCGCTGGTGGACTTCGCCGACCCGTTCGACATCATCCAGCACCTCATGGTGGGCTCGGAAGGCACCCTCGGCTTCATCAGCGAGGTGACCTACCACACCGTGACCGAGCACGCCCACAAGGCCTCTGCGCTGGTCATCTTCCCCACCATCCGCGACGCGTGCGAGGCCACCATCATCCTGCGCCAGCAGCCCGTGTCCGCCGTGGAAATGATGGACCGCGCCTCCCTGCGCTCCGTCGAGGACAAGCCCGGCATGCCCGACGGATTGCAGGGGCTCCCTGCTGACGCCGCCGCCCTGCTGGTGGAAACCCGCGCGGGCGACAAGGCCACCCTGGAAGACCAGATTTCCCGCATCACCGCGTCCATCGAGGCCATCCCCAAGATCCGCCCGGTGGCCTTCACCGACGTGCCCGCCGAATTCGGCACCCTGTGGAACGTGCGCAAGGGCCTGTTCCCGGCCGTGGGCGCGGTGCGCAAGGTGGGCACCACGGTCATCATCGAGGACGTGGCCTTCCCCATCGCCTCGCTGGCCGACGCCACCCTGGAGCTGCAAACCCTGTTCACCAAGCACGGGTACAGCGAGGCCATCATCTTCGGCCACGCCCTGGAAGGGAACCTGCACTTCGTGTTCACGCAGGACTTCAACACCCAGACCGAAGTGGATCGCTACCGCGCCTTCATGGACGACGTGGCGGCCATGGTGGTGGGCACCTACTCCGGCTCGCTCAAGGCGGAACACGGCACCGGCCGCAACATGGCCCCGTTCGTGGAACTGGAATGGGGGCGCGACGCCTTCCTGCTGATGCGCGAACTGAAGACCCTGTTCGACCCGTACGGGCTGCTGAACCCCGGCGTCATCATCAACCCGGACGCAGAAGCGCACATCCGCAACCTGAAGCCGCTGCCCGCCGCGCATTCCATCATCGACAAGTGTATCGAATGCGGCTTCTGCGAACCCATCTGCCCGTCCAAGGACGTGACCTTCACCCCGCGCCAGCGCATCGTGGGCTGGCGCGAAATATCGCGCATGAAGGCCGGGGACGAGAAAAGCAGCCTGCTCAAGCAGCTGTTCTCGGGCTACGACTACCTGGGCGACAACACCTGCGCCACCGACGGCCTGTGCGCCACGCGCTGCCCGGTGGGCATCAACACCGGCGCGTTCATCAAGGAACTGCGGGCCGACAAGGTGGGGCCGCGCGCGCAGAAGGCGGCGGATTGGGTGGCCCGCCACTACGGCGGGGTGTGCCGCGCCGTATCCACGGCGCTCACCGGGGCGGACCTGCTGCACCGCGTGCTGGGCGCCGAGGTCATGGACAAGGGCGCGCAATTCCTGCGCGTGGTCTCACTGAAAAAGGCCCCGCTGTGGACGCGGGCCATGCCCACCGGCGCATCGGCCCCGGCCCACGCCCCGCGCGGCCCGGTGTCCGACCGCAAGGTGGTGTACTTCCCCAGTTGCATCGCCCGCTCCATGGGCCCGGCCCGCGACGACGAACAGCGCGACCCGCTGCCCGCCAAGACCATCGGCCTGCTGCTGAAGGCGGGCTACCACGTGCTGTTCCCCGAAAAACTGGGCGACCTGTGCTGCGGCCAGCCCTTCGAGAGCAAGGGCTTCAAGGCGCAGGCAGACATGAAGGCCAAGGAGCTGTCCGAGGCCCTGCTGAAGGTCAGCGACAACGGGGCCATCCCCGTGCTGTGCGACACCAGCCCCTGCCTGTACCGCATGAAGGAAACCCTGGATAAGCGGTTGAAGCTGTACGAACCCATCGAATTCGCGCTGGAACACCTGACCAAGGCGCTGGACTTCCGCAAGGCGGAACGCACCATCGCCATCCACTCCACCTGCACGGCGGTGAAGCTGGGCCTGCCCGGCAAGTTCAAGCAACTGGCCGAACTGTGCGCCGAACAGGTGGTGGTGCCGGAAGACGTGTTTTGCTGCGGCTTCGCGGGCGACCGTGGCTTCAGCTTCCCGGAGCTGAACACCGGCGCGCTGAAGGAACTGCGGCGGCAGGTGGAAATCTGCGAGGAAGGCTATTCCACAAGCCGCACCTGCGAAATCGGCCTTTCGCTGCACGGCAAGATTCCGTACCGCAACATCCTGTATCTGGTGGATGAGGTGACCACGCCCAAGTCTGCGTAAGACCGGGGCGTGCGGAGCCCGCAAGGGCATGAAAGAAAAGGGGGGCTGCAAGGCCCCCTTTTTTCATCGCACGGGCCGTTGCCCTGCGTTCATGTCTTTCCGGTGTGCGCCAGTTCGGCTCCGCCGTTCATGGTGCCGATATTGTCTTTTCCGCCAACTTGCGAACTTCATCGGCAACAACGGCAAACCCCCTACCCGCTTCGCCCGCTCGTGCTGCCTCGATGGCCCGATCAGCGCCAACAGGCTGGTCTGGCACGCAATGTCGCTGATACCTCCATGACCTGGCCCATATCCTCGGCCTGCGCCCAAGCGCCGCCATGTCTCTTTTCAGCGCTTCGGCCTGCGCCGCAACCTGACCGATGGCGGCAGCCACGCCGCCAACCATATATCCACTTTTCTTGCGCACGCGGCTCCAGTCCATTTCGCGAGTGAACAGGGATTCAGGCGCGCGGCGTTCCCAAACAACAGGGGGCCAGCACACGCCCCCCCATGTGTCGCGGGCGTGTCCAAAGATTTCCCCTCTCTCGTCCGGTG
Organism: Nitratidesulfovibrio sp. HK-II; assembly: GCF_003402415.2. Lineage (NCBI taxonomy): Bacteria > Pseudomonadati > Thermodesulfobacteriota > Desulfovibrionia > Desulfovibrionales > Desulfovibrionaceae > Nitratidesulfovibrio > Nitratidesulfovibrio sp. HK-II. The sequence continues at coordinate 191,471 of NZ_AP036014.1, read as the reverse complement.
CGGCTTCAGTCGTCCCTGGGCGCTGCCATGCGTGCTGCGCGGCGCGTCAGTTCCGCAGCGCGTTCAGGATATCCGCCCCAAGTGTTATGGCCCGGACAATGGCCCGCTCGTTGTTGACGCTGATGACCACCGCGATTTTCGTGTGGCGATCGTAGAAGTACACGGTTCCAAAGCCGGGAAAGGAGCCCAGCTTGCCCACCAGCGCCATTTTCGGCGCGTCGAACAGGAACAGCGTGCAGCCATCAAGCTCGCCAAGGCTGTAACTGCCTGTCTTGCTGGCGACCAGGGCCGCCCGCCCGTCGGGCAGCTTCAGCGGCGCAAGGGCCACCGTATCCAGCACGTCGTTGTGCAGCACCCGGTCCAGATTGACCAGCCGCACCACGTCGGAGGGGGTCGCCTCCAGGTTGCCCGTGCCCTTGGCAACGGCCAGGCTGGCCATCATGGGCAGTTGCAGGGTCCCGTTTTCCCCGCCGCTTGCATACCCGCAGGACAGGTGGGGCACGATGGCGGTGTCGTTGCCCGGCACAAGGGATGCCATGCCCAGCCTTTCGATGAACATTTCCCGCACCAGATCATCGTACGCCCTGCCGGAAATACGTTCGCAGATGACCGCGAGCATCAGGAACCCGGTGTTGGAATAGGCCTGCCGCGTGCCGGGCTGAAATTGCAGCGGCTGCTTCCCCACCAGGGTGACGAGTTCCGCCGGGGGCCAGTTACGGACCGGATTGGCGCGCACCTCCGCAAGCCCGAGCATGTCCATGATGCCCGAAGTGTGTTCCAGCAGGTGGCGGACGGTAATGGTGCCGCCGTCGGGAAAGCCGGGAAAGAACCGGTCGATGGGCGTGTCGTACGCCAGTTTACCGTCCTCGATGAACCGATGGATCAACGCGCCGGTGAACACCTTGGTGACCGACCCGATCTTGAAGCGCGACTGCGTGGTCATGGGGGTGGCGTTCTCGATGCATGCGGCGCCGAAGGCCACCGCCACCGGGTCGTCCCCGCCCTTTTGCAGCACGGCGATGGACATGCCGGGCACATCGGGGGTGGCCGCTGCCTTCGCCCCCAGTTCCGTGACGATCCTGCGCGCCTTGGCCGCATCGTAGCCGGCATGGGCGCTGCCGCATGCGCACAGCGCCAAGGCCAACGTCAGGACCAACGCCAGGGGGAGCACCAGGAGGAACGTCCGGACGGGCCCATGCGCGCACGCCGGGGCAAGGGCTGGGCAGGATTTCAGGATGCTACGCATGGTCCAGATACTCCAGAATGTGTTTGGCCACATTGCCAGCAAGACCGGGAGAAAGCATGCTCTCGTGCGTCCCCTCGGTCCACCGCAGCGTGATGTTTTCCGGCCGCAAGAAGCGGCTCCACCCCTGATGGTCGTCATCGGGCACGATATGCTGATTGCCCGTGAAATCAAGGGCGCGCACCAGCAGCACGCGCAGGTCCGACGGCGTGGGCCGGTCGTAGCGTGCCGCCGCGATGGCGTTGCCCCGGTAGGTGCGCAACAGGTTGTCCATCTGCACGGCGCTGAACCCTTCGGGCAGCAGCCCGGTGCTTTCGCCGCGCCGGACGAGATAGGCCAGCTTTTCCTCACGCGGGAGCGAGCGCAACACGGCCTCGTCAAAGGGCAGGGTGTCCTGCATCAGATGCTTCAGCAATTCCACGTCGTCCTTGGCTGCCTCGCGCATGGCCCGGCGGTTGTCCGCCACGGAATCCAGTATCAGCACGGGCCCCGGATCATTGCCCATGGCCGCGTACCGGCATGCGGCCTCGTAGGCCACCAGCCCGCCGAAGCTCCACCCCCCGAAGACAATGTCCTCCGTCTCGGCCTTCAGGATCTCTCCCAAGTAGTATTCGGCAAGGTCTTCCACCCGGTGCAGTTCGGTGTTCAGCGCCGTTTTTTCCGCGCTGAACCCCGCCGCCTCCACGGCGTAGACCGTGCAGGCCCCGCCCAGCGTCTCCGCCAGGTGGCTGTAGCAGAACACGCTGCCGCCCACCGGGTGGAACAGGAACAGGTTCTTCCCCCCTTCGCGGCGGCACAGCCGGATCACCGGGCCGTTCCGCGTGCCCCCCTTGCCCGCGATCAGCCCCGCCAGCAGGGCTATGGAGGGGTGGGTGAACAGTTCGTTGACGGCCACGTGGACGCCCAGTTCCTTTTCCACCATGGCCGCCAGCCGGATGGCCATGATGCTGTTGCCGCCCAGGCTGAAGAAGCTGGCGTCGGCGTCCGCCACGTCGGTGCCCAGAAGGCGCTTCCAGATCGCCGCCAGCCGTTCCTCCATGTCGCCCTCGGGCCTGCGGCCCTCGACCATGCGCCTGCCCGCAAGCGGCGATGGCAGCGCCTTGCGGTCCACCTTGCGGTTGACCGAAAAGGGCAGCTCCACCATGGGCACGTAATGGGCGGGCACGCAGTACGACGGCAGCTGCCCCTCCAGATAGGCGCGCAAGGCGGCGGCATCCACGTCGCCCACCACGTAGGCGGCAAGGCTCTTGCCTTCCTGCGCGCTGAAGGTGTCGGCCACCACGGCCACCTGCCGCACCCCCGGAAAGCCGGCGATGGCGTTTTCCACTTCGCCGATCTCCACGCGGTTGCCGCGTATCTTCACCTGCTGGTCCTCGCGCCCGGCGTAGTGCAGCAGCCCGTCGCGAACGTGGCCGTAGTCGCCCGTGCGGTAGCAGGGCCGCCCCTCGGCGGTGACGAAAGCCCCGGGGCTTTCGCCGTTCAGGTACCCGCGCGAAACCCCGGCCCCGGAAATCCACAATTCGCCTGTCACGGAATCGGGCAGCGGCTTGCCGTCCCTGTCGCGGATGGTCACCTCCACGCCCGCCAGCGGCCTGCCGATGGGATAGGCGGAATACGCGGCATGGTTGCCGTGATCAATGCGGAACGCGCTGCTGTCCACGGTGCATTCCGTGGGGCCGTACACGTTGAACAGCACCACGGCCTCGTTGCCGGGAATGGCGTAGAACTTGCGGATGGCGTCGGGGCGCAGCACCTCGCCCGCCAGCAGCAGCCGCGCCATGGGCAACGGCTCGCGCCGGGCGTGCAGATGCTCCACCAGCACGTTGAAGAAGGCCGGGGTCATGTCGCACAGGTCCACCCCGTGCCTGCGCACGCTTGCGCAGAACCGCTCCGGGCTCTTGCGGGCCTCGTCTGACATGACGTGCAGCGGCTTGCCGCAGAACAGCGACACCGCCAGCTGCTGGATGGATGCGTCGAACGACAGCGGGGCCACCAGCGCCGCCTTGCGGCAGCCGCTGGAATATTCCCGCAGCGCAGCGATGATGTGCAGCAGGTTGCGGTGTTCCACCACCACGCCCTTGGGCATGCCGGTGGAGCCGCTGGTGTACACGATGTACGCGGCCTGTTCCGGCGCGACGGCGGGCAGTTTGGGGGGCGGCAGTTGCCGGGCGTGCTCCATGCCGTAAAGGGGGCGTTCCGTGGGCTGGGCAGTCGAGGCAGTCGGACCAATCTGGCCAGTCGGGACGTCCGAGGCCGCCGGGTTCCCCCTGCTGATAACCACGTCGTAGCAGTGGGCGACGTCGCGGTGTGCCGCGTCGTGCCGGCAAACGGAAACCCGCACCGGCACGGGGCTGTGCGCCGCCCATTCGACAAAGAATCGCTCGGGGACGAACAGCTCCGCCCCGGAGTCCAGGCGCAGCAGCCCGGCGCTCTCGCCGGTCTGCCCCGCGTGCTCCACCAGCGCCGCCCGAAAGGCGTCCCTGCCGTCCAGGTCGCGCACCGCGCCGACGAAGAGCGTGCCGTCGTCGGCCAGCAGCCGCAGGGCGTGGTCCAGCACCCGCCGCAGGTAGTTGTAGCCGGGAAAGTTCTCCGCCACCCCGTTCAGGCAGACGAGGTCGTACTCCACGCCGGACAGGAAGCAGATGTCCACGGCCTCCATCTGGTGACCCTTCACCACGGTGGACGCGCCCAAACACCCGAGCCGGTCCAGCTCGTTGCGCGCGATATCCACGGCGGTGTAAAGCTCCGCCACACCGGCCAGCGCCCCGGCCACCGCGCCGGAACCGCAGCCCACGTCCAGCACCCGCCTGCGGGGCCTTTCCGCCAGCCCGGTTGCGGCAAGAATGCCAGCCGCCATGCCCGCCAGCATGTCGCCCGGCAGCGGCTGCCCGTCGAACCAGCTTTTCCAGCCCAGGTCGCTGCCCGCCTCGGTCACGCCCTCCCAATAGGCGGTGCTGCCAAGCCCCGTGCCCTTTTCCAGAAAACCGTCGGTGCCCGCAAGGTCGATGCACAGCACGTCCCGAATGCCGGGATTGCGGTAGCGGTAGTATTCCGCCTCGCGCAGGCATCGGCTGTCGGTGACTATCATCCTGACCGGCCGCAGCATGGCCTCCTGCCGTGCGGGCGAAAGGTCGCGCTCCACGGGCACGTACACCGCGCCCGCCCGCAGCACGCCAAGCGCCGCCGCCAGATAGCGCGCCCCCCGCTCGCACAGGACGCCCACCGCCGCCTCGGCCCCATAGCCCCGCGACAGGATGAAGCCCGCGATGGTGGCGGAGAACTCGTCCAGCCTGCCGAAGCTCAGCGACGTAACGTCATCGGTCAGGGCCACGCCTTCCGGATTGCGCGACACCATGTCGCGGAACAGGGCCTCCAGGGTGGGCGCATCGCCCGGCGCGCCGGGCCTGCCGGGCGTATCGGACGGGGCCGCCGCCATGGCGGTGGGGTCGAGCTTGAAGTCGGAGAGTTTCATCATCAATTTCCCTTGGCTGCCCCATCCAGAAAGAGCACGTAATATTCCAGCCAGTTCCCGGCCGTTTCGGCAGCGAGGGACTGGGCGTCGTGGTCGAGCCGCACGGTGATGGTGCCGCCGTCATCCCGCACGCGGCACACCAGATCATGTTCGCCTGGGTTTCCGCCATGGCCGGGCGCCAGCGACGCCCCGGCCTCATCCCCGTCCCACAGGAACGCCACGCGCGGGAACGAACTGCCGGAAGCCCGGCCCGGTTCGCCATCGTCGGGCGCAACCCGCGCCTCCTGCCCGTTGCCCAGGAGTTGCGCGTGGGTATGGGCAAGCAGGTCGCCGAACTCCGTCTCTTCGTCGAGAAGGAACCGCACCGGGCCGCATGACGCCACGTCCACCACGAACTCCTGCCGCGCGGTCACCCGGCCGAGCAGCACCGCGAAGGTGGCCAGCATGACCGAGGCGGCGGAAGCGCCCATGCGCGCGGCAAGCCCGCGGATGCCCTCGCGCAGTTCCCCGCCCAGTTCGCGCACCACCGAAGCGAGGGCGCACGGCGCCAAATCGGAAGCGGGACCGGGAGCGGGGCCGGGAACGGGACGCGCTGGCGGCGCATGGGTGAACCGCACGGGCTCGTCCGCCGGGCCAGTGGTCATCAACTCCAGTATCCGCGTGAGGTCTTTCCCCATGCGCACGACGTCGTCGTGGCTGAACAGGTCCGCGTAGTATTCCAGCGCGAAGCCGATGGCGCTGCCCGTGTCGCTGGCGAAGATGGAAAGATCGGTCTTGCTGGCGTGCTTGCTGAACCGCATCGGTTCGAACATCTGGACGCCCTCCGCCGCGAACTCGAAGTTCATGTACGACAGGATCACTTCCGACAGCGGCGACCGGTCCAGGCACACCGGCGGCTTCAGGTCGGCCAGCAGGTTGCCCAGGATGTAGCCGCGATGGCGCAGCGCCTCGTTGCTGGCCGTGCGGGTATCCCGCAGCAGCGCGCCCAGCGGCTTTGCGCCGTCCACGCGCAGCCGCAGGGGCAGCAGCGAGGCCAGCATGCCCGCCGTGTTCAGGTGCTCGTCGCGGCTGTCCACGGATATGGCGATGACGAAGTCGTCGTCGCCCGTGCGGGCGTGGACCAGCAGGCTCCACGCCGTGAGCACCACGTGGTAGTTGGTCGCGCCCTCGCGCCGGGCCAGGTCGCGGATGCCCGCCACCAGTTCCCCGGGCAACTCGAACTCGTACATGCCGCCCCGGTTGGTCTGCACCGGGGGGCGCGGGTACGCGGCGGGCAGGTCGAGCTTCGGCAGGCCGTCGCGGTACAGCGCCAGCCAGTAGGCCTTGTCCTGCGCATTGGACTGCGTGAACTGGCGCCACGCGAAATCCTTCTGCTGGGCGCTCACCGGCTCCAGCGGCAGCCCGTGATACAGGCGGTAGAGCTCCGCGTTGAGCAGGGATATGGTCCTGCCGTCGGCGAGGGCATGGTGGACGTCGTAGAACAGGACGTGTTCGCCGTCGTCCAGCGTCAGCAGGCGAACCCGGAAACCGCCCTCCTTCTTCAGGTCGAAGGGGGTGATCAGGGCATCCTTGTGCGCCAGGTCCGGCAGGCGCGTTTCTTCCAGGGTGAAGCCCGTGTAGGGGTGGATGACCATGTTGGGGTGCTCGGCCTCGAAGTCGCGGAACGAGGTCCGCAGCACCTCGTGGCGCTGCACCAGCGCGCCGATGGCCGCTTCCAGCCGCCGCCTGTCCAGGTCGCGCGGCAGCTTCAGGAAGGCCGGAAGGTTGAAGCCGAGGTGACCTTCGCTCAGCATGTCCGCGTACAGGATGGCCAACTGCTCGCGGCCCACGGGGTAGGCTTCGCGCGCCGGGGCGGGCTGCAGGCCCCGCGCCGCCGGGGCGGCCCGCCTGCGCTCGGCCAACACCTTGTCCACGAAGTCGCCCAGGCTGTCGCTTTCCAGCAGGTCCACCACGCTGGCCTTGATGCCCAGCGCCTGGTCCATGCGGCTGACGATGCGCGTTGCGGCAATGGAATCACCGCCCAGGTCGAAGAAGTCGTCCTCACGGGTCAGTTCCGCGTCGTAGCCAAGGCAGTCGCGAAATATTTCAAGCAGTTGCGCTTCCTGCTCCCCATCCGGCGCTGCGGCCATATCCGGTGCGCCGGACGCGGGCTGCGGTTCCGCTGCCGGGCCCGATGCGGGGGCGACCCCGACAAGGGTGGCCAGGGGATGGTCGGCCGCGCCCTCGCCGGGCATGGCCACCACCACGAGGTCCGAACCGCTGGCCAGCGCCCCAGTAAGCACGCCCAATGCCTGTTCCGGGGCCAGGGTGAACGCGCCCCGGTCCGCCCCGTGGCGCGCGGCCATGCCCACGTCCGCCCAGGTGTTCCAGCAGATGGCCAGGGCAGGCAGCCCCAAGCCCTTGCGATACCGCGCGAAGGCGTTCAGGAAGGCGTTGGCCGCCGTGTAGTCGCACTGCCCCGGCGCGCCCGTGAGGGAGGTGCGGGACGAGGCCAGCACGAAGAAGCGCAGGTCGTCGCCAAGGGTCTCGCGGTGCAGGTTCCACGTTCCGGCAACCTTGGGGGCCAGCACCGCCTCGTAGGCTTCCCGGCCCTTGGACAGCAGGTAGCCGTCGCCCGCCACCCCGGCGGCATGGATGACCCCCTGCACGGGGCCGACCTCGCGCCGGATGGCGGCGAATGCGGCCGCCACCTGCCCGGAGTCCGTGACGTCGCAGCGGTAGGCGGCGAAGGGCATGTCCGCCGGGACTTCGCCCCTGCGGTGCAGCAGGGCCACGCGGACGCCGGTGGCGGCGTGCAGTTGCCGCGCCAGGGTCAGGCCCATGCCGCCAAGGCCGCCGGAGATCACCACGCACCCATCGGGCGCAAGGGCGGGGAATGCCGCGCCCTGTGCCCCAGACGTGCCAGTCTCGCCAGTCGGGCCAGTCGCGCCCAATGCGTTCAGCCGCCGCACCCGGACGTTCCCGTCGCCGTCGATGCGGTACGGCCCGTCGATGCGGCCAAGGCTGTCCATGAACGCGCGCACCGGCTCGGGGGCAGCCGATGTCAGATCCACATGGGCGCAGGAAATGCGCGGTTCTTCCTGATGCAGGCACAGCAGCGGCCCCAGCAGCAAGGCGTGTTCGGGCGCGCCCCCGGATTGCGGCAGCCCCCCCCCGCCCACCACGGTGACGCGCAGGGGAGCCCGCAGCCGGGCCCGGCACAGTTCCTGTAGCTGGCTGCAGAAGGCCCAGTGATCGTCGTCCGCCGCAGGCAAGTAGACGATGTGGTCAATGCCCCGGTCCAGTATCTCCCCGGCCAGGGCCTGCCGTTCTTCAGGCCGCGCGGGCAGTTCCCGCCGCAGGCAGGCGCGCGTAGCCAGGGCCTCGCAAAGTTCGCCATCGCCCCCGCCCAGCAGCATGAGCCCGCCATCGTCCGTGGGCGACGCTGCCGCGACGGGGGGCAGGTCGGCCCTTGTCCATTCCACGGAATACAGTTCCGGCTCCGGCCGTGCGTCCGGCTCGTCCCGTTCCGGCCGGGCCTGCGCCAGCGCCAGGAACACTAGGTCGTCCATCTCCAGCACCACGTTGCCGGAAAGGTCGGCCACCGTGCACCGCGCCGTGATCATGCCCGGCTGCCGTTCGGTGATGCCCACATGGGCGAATGCCCTGGCGGGCAGCGGCCGGTACAGCCGCACCGCGCCGCATCTGGCCGGGACGAAGCCGGAAACGCCGTGCAGGGCCAGGCTGGCGGCCACGTCGACCATGGCCGGGTGCCAGCGGAAGGTATGCAGGTCGTGCCGGTATGCGTCTGGCAGGGCCAGTTGCGCCAGCAGCCGGTCGCCCCCGTCCGAAATCCACAGCGCCTCGCGGCACAGCCAGCGCCCGCTGATGCTGACCAGCGTCTGTGCGCCCCGCGCCTCGAAGGGACGCAGGCCCGCGCGCAGGGCCGCCATGTCCAGCGCAGCGGGGGGCGCGGCGGGCCGCACGGGCTCTGCATCGCCCACGGTGGCGCTTGCCGCCACGCTCCAGGCCCCGTCGCGCAGGTGGTGCAGTTCCACCGAGTGCCCGTGGTCGCGCCGCTCCACGACCAGCGTGGCCCGGCTGCCGTCGGCCATGGTCACCGGGCTGCGCCAGCGCAGGCTTTCGATGCATAGCGGCAGACGGTCCACGGACTGGCCTCGATCAATGGCCTTGCCCCGTTCGACGGCCTTGGCAATGATGTCCAGCATGCCCATGCCCACCAGCGTGGGCACGCCGTTCAGGCAATGTTCCGCCACGGGCCAGAAATCTGGCCGGTCCAGCGACAGGGCAAAGGCGCTGCCCGTGGGCGTCTGCACGGGGCCGGACAGGAATGCCGAGGCGAACCGGGGCCACAGCGGTACGCGCGTGAACGGCGTGGCGGGCAGGTGCACCCGGTGCAGGGGGCGATCGGCAGGCCATGCCAGCCGCTGCCCGGCCAGGAACGCCCGCGCGGCCTCGTCGGCCGCCTCACGCGTGGCATGGACGGTGGGCGCGGCCCCGGCCGCTGCTGCGGCGGCGCCCACCGCCTGCCGTGCGTGGCAGGTGACCGGCGTGATGCCGCCATCCAGCGCATCCAGCAGCTCCTGCCGGGTGCGCGCCACCACCACGGCCCGCACGTCCAGATGGTCGCGCCCGGCCGCCAGCGTGGCGGCAATGGCGTGCAGGGGCCAGTGGGGGTTGCGGGCCACCGCGTCCCGCACCGCGCGGCGGTATGCCAGCAGGTCGGCCTCGCTCTGGGCGGAAAGCGGCGCGCAGCACCATGCGCCGTCGCCATCCCGCGGCACGGCCCCGCGCTCGTGCCCGGTCCCATCGTGTTCGGCCAGCCTGGGCTTGTTCGGCCAGGGCTCGCTCAAAATGACGTGGGTGTTCACCCCGCTGAGACCGAAGGAACTCACCCCGCACCGCCACGGCCGGTGCGCCTCGGGCAGCGGCTCCAGCGTTTGCGCCACGCGCACGGGCGCGGCGTCGAAGTCGATGTGCGGGTTGGGCCGGGTAAAGTGCGGCTGCGGCGGCACGAGGCCCTTTTTCAGGCACAACACGGCCTTGGCCAGCCCCACTGCCCCGGCGGCGGCGTCCAGGTGGCCCAGGTTTCCCTTCACCGAGCCGATGGGAATCTTGCCGCGCGGATGCGCCCCCTCGCGGGCGAAGGCACGGGTCAGTCCCTCGATCTCCACCGGGTCGCCAAGCACGGTGGCCGTGCCATGCGCCTCGAAAAGGCTGATGTCTTCGAGCTCCACGGATGCGTTGCGGGCCGCCAGCGTGATGACCTCGGCCTGCGCGCCGGGATTGGGGGCGGCCATGCTGGACGACCTGCCATCCTGGTTCACCGCGCTGCCCGCGATGACGGCGTGGATGGCGTCGTGGTCGCGCAGGGCGTCATCCAGCAGCTTGAGCACGAACACCGCCGCGCCTTCGCCCGCGCCCACGCCGTCGGCCTCCGCGTCGAAGGTGCGCGTGCGGCCCGAGGCGGCCTCTATGGTGAAGGTGCGGTCGGCCTTCACCGGCAGGTCGATGAGGTGCACCCCGCCCGCCAGCGCCACGCAGCTTTCACCGGCGCGCAGACTGTGGCAGGCGTCGTGCACGGCCTTCAGCACCGACGAGCAGGCGGTATCCACGGTGGCCGCCGGGCCGTTCCAGTCCTTCAGGTAGCTGAGCCGCGCCACCACGTTGGAGGGCACGTTGAGCAGGTAGATCTGCTCCGCCTGGTCGGGAAAGGACCGGCTTACCGCGTCCTGGAACAGCCGGTAGGGGCTGGCCCCCACGAAGGCGCCCACGTTGCGCCCTTCCAGCGCCGAACCGCCGTAGCCCGCGTCGTCCAGGGCCTGCATGGCCGTTTCAAGGAACACGCGCTGCCTGGGGTCGAGCAGGGCCGCATCGCCGGGCGCAAGGCCGAACCGCTTGTGGTCGAAGGAGGACACGTCGGAAAGGTACGCCGCCTCGCGCAGCCGGGCCTCGTCGAAGGGGAAGCCCACGGCCTCGAATACCTGCCGCACCTCCCGCCGCCGCGCTTCGGGCAGCGGTACGTTCAGGTCCGCGCCGCTCGCCAGGTCCTGCCAGAAGCGTTCGGTGTCCGCGTGGTCGCCAAGGCGCACGGCCATGCCGATGATGGCCACCGGGGCATCGGGCGCGGCCTTGGCGGAACGGGGCCGGACTGCGCTTCGCGTCTGGGCGATGTACGCCGCCTGCGCCCGGATGGTGCTTTCCGAAAACAGCCCCGCCAGCGTGAACACGCCCGGCCAGCGCTGGTCCAGCAGCCCGTGCAGCCGGACAAGCAGCAGCGAATTGCCACCCGCGCCAAAAAAGCCGATGTCCGGGTCCCGCACGTCCACTTCCGGCATCGTCTGCCGCCACAGGGCGCGCACCTCGTCCAGCAGCGGGACTTCCGACGCGTTGCCGACGGCACGCGCGGCGGGCAGCAGCGGCGCGCCCGCCAGCCGCCCCCGGTCCGCCTTGCCCGACGGGGTCAACGGAATGTCGTCCACGACATGGAAGCGCGAGGGACACATGTATTCGGGCAGGCTGGCCGCCAGCGCGGACCGGATGTCGCGGAACGTCAGTTCCGCCCCGGCGCGCGGCAGCAGGAAGGCTTCCAGCGCGTCGTACCCGCCGATGCGGCAGGTGCGCGCCACCGCCTGCGCAACGCCGGGGCAGCGGGCCAGCGCAGCCTCCACCTCGCCGAGTTCGATGCGGTGGCCGCGAATCTTGACCTGGTCGTCGTTGCGGCCAAGGTACTCCATGTTGCCGTCGGGCAGCCACCGGCCAAGGTCGCCGGTGCGGTACATGCGCCCGCCGGAGAAGGACGGATCCGCCACGAAGGCGCGTTCCGTCAGGTCCGGCCGGTTGGCATAGCCCCGCGCCACCTGCACCCCGCTGATCCATATCTCTCCGGCAACGCCCGGCGGCACCGGGCGCATCCGGGCGTCCAGCACGTGCAGCCCGGTGTTGCTGACGGGCCTGCCGATGGGCACCCCATGGGGGGGCGTTTGCGCGCACGGGTACCACGAAACGTCGATGGTGGCCTCCGTGGGGCCGTACAGGTTGTGCAGTTGCGCGCGCAGCAGCGCGTTGAACCGGGCCACGAGATCGCGCGGCAACGCCTCTCCGCTGGTGAACACGTAACGCAGGGTCGAAATCCTGGACGTTTCGCCCGGAAAGGCTTCCAGGTAGTCCAGAAACGCCCGCAGCATGGACGGCACGAAGTGCAGCACCGTGACCTTGCGCGCGTGGATGGCCTCGACGATGCGGGCCGGATCCTTCTCCCCTTCCGGTTCCAGCAGCGCAAGCCCGGCCCCGCACCACGACCACCAGAAGAGTTCCCAGACGGACACGTCGAAGGACACGGTGGTCTTCTGCAACACCACGTCGTCCGGCCCGATGGGAAAGCGCGACTGCATCCACAACAGGCGGTTGCACAGGCTGCGGTGCTCCACCTGCACGCCCTTGGGCCGCCCTGTGGAGCCGGAGGTGAAGATGACATAGGCCACGGAATCCGGCGCGACGCCGCCCCGCCCGGCTGGTCCGGCAGGCGGCAGCCCGCGCGGGACAGGTGTGTACGCGTCCGGTGCTAACGTGTCCGGCACAAGCACCCGCCCCCCGCACCCGTCGAACGCGGACGCGAAGCGCGGGTCGCAGATGACCACGGGCGCTCCGAGGTCTTCGAGCATGGCGCGCAGCCGCGCGGCGGGCAGGCCCGGCGCAACGGGCACATACACGGCCCCCAGGCGCAGCACGGCGAAGATGCTCACCATCATGTCCAGCGACCGCTCCAGGCAGACGCAGGCATGGTCGCCGGGCGAGACGCCCTGCCCGGCCAGCCAGGCGGCCGTGGCCGCGATCCGGGCGTCGAATTCCGCGTAGTTGCACACCTGCCCGTTGGGGGCGATGATGGCCGCATGGCCCGGCGTGCGGGCCAGCTGTTCGCGGAACAGGCTGTCCGCGTCCCGCTCGATGTCGAAGACTTCCGCCGTATCGTTGAAGCGTTGCAGTTGCCGCAGTTCGCGTTCCGGCATCAGGTCCAGCGCGTGCAGGGGGACGCCCACGAACGAGCCACCGGACGCGCCGTCGCCGCGCAGCACCGCGTCCAGCAGGGTGGACAGGCGCTCGCACAGGTTGCGCGCGGTGGCGGGGGTGAACAGGTCCGTCCGGAATTCCAGATGCACTTCATAGGCATCGGGTTCCATCTCGCGGAAATAGAAACTGAGGTCGAACTTGCTGTGGCGGTGCGGCAGCGGCAGGGACCGCATGCGCAGGGGCTCCTGCCCGTAGTCGTGCCAGGTGGCGTCTTCCAGCGCCACGAACACGTCGAACAACGGATTGCGCGAGGTGTCCCGCTCCACGCCCAGCGCATCCACCAGTTTTTCAAAGGGGTACGACTGCGCGGCCAGGGCGCGGCGGAACGCCGCGTCCACGGCGCCGACCAGTTCGTCGAAGCTTCCGTCCGGCCGCAGCGGCATGCGAATGGCCAGAGTGTTGACGAACAGGCCGATCATGCCCTGGGTATGTCCCAGTTCCCGGTTGGCGGCGGGGCAGCCCACGATCAGGTCGTCCTGCCCGGTGTGGCGGTGCAGGAACGTGCCCACCAGGGCCAGCAGCACGGGGAACAGCGTGGTGCCCGCATCGCGCGCGCGGGCCTTCAGCGCGCGGCCCCGCGCCGTGTCCAGCCGGAACACTTCCACCCCGCCCGCAAGCCCCTGCACGGCGGGCCGGGGGAAGTCGAGCGGCAGGCGCAGCCGTTCCGGCAGGGGCAGCAGCGCGTCCTTCAGCGCGGCCAGTCCCGCGGGTTCCCGCTCCCGTTCCCACGCCACATGGCTGAGGTAGTCCGTTTCCTGCGGCGGCCATGCGGGCCGATCACCGCGCAGCACCGCCGCGTAGGCCTCGTTCAGTTCCCGCAGCAGGATTTCCGCCGACCAGCCGTCGAACACGATGTGATGCACGCTGAGCAGCATCACGCAGCCGGATGCGCCCTCGCGGAACAGCGTCACCCTGGCCAGCGGCGCGTCGAACCCGAAGTCCATGGGGGCCAGCTCAAGGTCCTGTTCCGTGCACGGGCCGTCGCGCAGTTCCAGCTTCAGGCCGCCAAGCGGGGCAAGGCGCTGTTCCGGTGCATGGGCGGAAACGCGCAGACGCAGCGCGTCGTGGCGGCCTTCCAGCAACAGCAGGGCCTGTTGCAGCGCGTCCGCGTCCACGTCGCCGGGCAGCCGTGCCGCGAAGGGAATCTGGTAGATCCGGCCGTCCTCGTGCAGCCGCTGCAGAAACCAGATGCGCTGCTGGGCCGGAGACAGGGGGTGCACCCCTTCCGTGTCCACGCGCGGAATGCGCGCCGCCGCACGGGCCTCATTCGGCCCAATGGAAGGGGCTTCGCCGTGCGAAAGATCCCGGATGCGCGCCGCCAGTTGTCGGGGGCTGGAGTGGGAAAGGATGTCGTCGATGCCCACCTTCACGCCCAGCCGCCTGCCCAGCAGGGCCATGACTTGCATGGCCGACAGGCTGTGGCCGCCCAGCGCAAAGAAGTCCTCATCGGGGGTCACCACGCCGCGCCCCAGGACTTCCGCGTAGACGCTCCGGACTGTTTCTTCCAGCCCCTCATCCGTGTGCGGACGGGACGGCGCGGCGGCCATCCCGCGCGTCAGGCCCTGCGGCGCAGGCGCGGAAGATGCCCGTTCGGCATCCGCCAGCCCGGCATCCGCAGGAACGGCAACGCCGGAAGATGCCCCGTCCGAAGACGCCACATCCGAAGCGGGCACGGCGGCCACCACCGCTTCCAGGGTCCGGCAGGAAACGTCCCGATCCCCGCCCACGGCGCGCAGGGCGGCGTGCAGCCTGTCCCGCAGGTTCTCCACGTCCGACCGGGCCAGCACGGCGGGGTCGTACAGGAAGCGGAAGCGCAGCTCCGCACCGGGAATAACTGTGATGCCAAGGGGATAGGGAATCTTCTCGTAACCCCGCACGTCCAGCAGTTGCACGTCGGCCCCGCCGAAGGGCGCATCCGCCGGATAGTTCTCGAAGACCATCAGGTGATCCAGCAGGTTGCGCCCCATGGCGGCAAGAGGCAGGTACCCGTGCCGCATCTGCCCCAGCCCCTGTTCGCGCAGGTCGGCCAGCAGGCTGGCGAAGCCGTCGGCCTCGTTCCAGCGCGCCCGCAGGGGCAGGGTGCGGATGAACAGCCCCACGGCCCGGTCCATGCCGTCCACTTCCGCGGGCCTGCCGGAGGTCACCACGCCGAACACCACGTCGCGGCGGTGTCCGTTGCGCACGCCCAGCACCACGGCCCACAGCGCCTGCGTCAGGGCCGACAGGGTGACCGCATGCGATGCCGCGGCCTGCCGCAGGGCGTCACCAAGCGGGACGTCCAGCGCCAGTTCCAGCGTTTCGGGCTCGCCGTCGGGCGACGAAACGACAGATGGCCCGCTTGACGCGGGGGCCACACCGGCCAGGGGGCCATACCCGTCCAGCAGCGCGGCCCAGTACTCCCGCGCCGCCTCCATGTCGAAGTCCGCCTGCCATCGTTCGTATTCCGCCAGGGCGAAAGGCGCGGGCAACGGCGGGGTGGGACGCCCGGAAAGGCTGCGGCAGGTAGCGAACAGTTCCCGCAGCAGCACGCCGATGCACCAGCCGTCCATGAGCAGATGGTGAAAGCACCAGCTCATGACCAGGGTGCGCGCATCCAGCCGGAAGAACTGGGCGTGCAGCAGCGGCCCGCGAGCAAGGTCGAATGCCCTGCCCCGCCGCTGCCGCACCAGGGCCTTGGCCTCCGCCCCGGCGGCGTCCGGGGGCAGGTGCGACAGGCAGTGGTATTCCGCGCCGGTCCGGGCGCGGCGCAGGGCCACGCGAAAGAATTCGCCGTGGTGCGGCATGGGGAACAGCGAACGCAGGCTCTCGTGCCGGTCCACCACGCGGTCCCATGCGGCCATGAGCCGGAATTCGTCCAGTTCGCCGCCAAAGTGGAACTCCACCTGCTGGGTATACACGCCGTCACCCGGAGCAAGGTGCTGGTACAGCATCGGCTCGTGGCTGGGGTCCGGCCGTTCGATGCGTTCGACATCCGCTTCCGTGCAGCGGCAGTCGGCAAGGATGGCGGCGCGCGTTTCGTCATCGACGGGCGGACTGTACGCCGGCAGTGTTCGCAGCGCCGCGGCCCAGCACTCCAGCAGTCCGGCGACCCACTCCGGGGCCAGCAGGTGCGGGCTGAACCACGCCAGCAGGTGCAGTTCGCCGCTGGCGTCGAACGATGCGGAAAGGTCCAGCGGGGCGTCCGGGCGGTAGCGGGGGTGCAGCAGGCCAGGAATTTCACCGGGGGCCGCCAGCGAGGGCAGCGGAACGATCCCGCCTTCTCCGGCATCGCCCACCGCCCCCAGATAGTTGAAGCCGATCTGGGCGGCGTAGCCGAACCGTTGGGGATCGGCGCGACGCAGGTACCCGTAGGCGTTGCACCCACGCGGGGTGAAGGCGTCGCGCAGCCACGGCAGCAGATGGCGGCGGGCCTGCGCGCCAGAGGCGGCGGGCGTCAGCGGCAGGGGGCAGACAGCGGTGAACCAGCCCAGGCTGCGGCTCAGGTCGCAGCCTGGGGCCACGCTGTCGCGGCCATGGCTTTCCAGAGTTACGAACACGGTGCTGTGCTGCCCCTGCCAGTGCAACGCCACCGCGAGCGCGGCCAGCAGGTCCGCCGGTACGGACCGGGTGTGCCCGGCGCGAAAGCCGCGCAGGCCCGCCCGGGCGGTCACACGCTCGGAGGCGATGTCCTGGCCGCCCGCGCCCGGGACGTCATCGGCGCCATTGGCAATTCCATGCGTTCGCAGGGCATTGAGGGGCGCGGCGGGGGTGCGGCACACGCCCGCCCAGAATTCGCGGTCCTCGGCGCTGGGAAAGGTTCCCTCCGCCACCAGCCGTTCCATGGCCGCCGAGCGGGCGGCAAGGCCGCAGCCCTCGACCATCCGCGAAACGCTCGCCCCGCTGACGAAGGCCCGCAGGTCGCGCAGCAGGATGTCCAGCGAGACGGCGTCCAGCACCAGATGGTGCCCCACCAGCGCCAGCAGCCGCGCCCCGTCGCAGTCCGCCAGCCCCGCGCCAAGGGTGTGCCCCGTTTGCGGGTCCAGCCCGGCCGTGACCTCTCGCACCAGATGGCGCAATGCATCCACCCGCGAGGTTCCGTGCGGCATGTCGCAGCGCCGCAGCGTCACGGGCCGGGGTTCCGCCAGCGCTTCCGCCCCGCGCGGCGAGAAGGCCAGGCGCAGGGCCTCGAACCTGCCGGGCAGCGTTTCCAGCCACGCCTGCACCGTCTCCGGCGCGATGGACGGATCCAGTTCCAGCGGCAGCAGCATGTGGAACGCGGTCCAGTGGTCGGGGTGGTCACGCAGCAGGGCCTGCTGGATGGGCAGCAAGGGCGCCATCTGGCCCGCCTCCAGCGGGGGGTGGGCAATTACTCCGGAGGCGGAGGCAGCGGCCGCGTCCCCGGCGTCCGGCTGGCCGCAATCCGCCCTGTCCAGCAACGCGCACAGGTCCGCAAACTTGGGCGTGCGCAGGAAATCGGGGGCGGACAGGACCGTCACGCCGCTTCGGTGCAGCAGGCCCGTGATCTGGATGGCCTTGATGGAATCGCCGCCCGCCCGGAAGAAATCGGCCGCGTCCACGGCTTCGGCGTGCAGTATCGCGGCCCAGGCCTGGGCCAGCGCCTCGCGGGGGCCGGATGGCGCGGACCCGCCCGCGACCGTGGTTACCATGGCATCAGGCAAGCCTGCGTGGGGTTCAACGTCGCAGGACCGCGCGGCAAGGGAAAAGATGGTCGCGCCACCGGCGTCCGCCATGCCGCCATCACCAAGCGCGGACGCCATGTCCCGCAGCAGCGCCGCGAGCAGTGCCGCCCCATCGTGGATGAAGCCCGCGTCGTGCTCCAGGATGATCCGCGAATCCTCCCCGGTGACCAGCGTGAAGCTGCCCGCAAGCTTGCTGGCCCGCAGTTGCAGGGGCAGCCGACGCAACGCCAGGCCCGGCCCCTGGCAGGGCTCCGCGTGGATATGGGTGGCCAGGAAATCGGGCATCGCCGGGATGTCGCAGTAACGGCCGTGCGCCACGGCCTCGCGCAGCTGGCGCGCCGTGGCCCTTGCGTCCTCCGCCATGTTCGCCGCCGGGGACGGCGCGAATCGCAGGGGCACGGTGTTCACGAAAAATCCCGCCGTGCGGAATTCCTCCTGCGTTTCGCGCAGGCCCACGGGCACGGCCACCAGCATCTCCGGCCTGTCGCAGGCACGGCACAGAAAACGCGCCAGCAGCGGGACGAAACAGGTCAGTTCCGTGGTGCCCGACCGCCTGGCCAGCCGGTCCAGCCCTTCGGCCAGCGCTGGCGGCAGGGCCATGTCGGTCATGGCCCCGATGCGCGCCGCGGATGTGGACACGGGGGGCACCGGCGGGGTGAGCATGGCCCGCCAGTATGCCGCATCGTCCCGGCAGGCGTCCGAGCGCAGGTATTCCGCCTCCCTGTGGCAGAACCGCGCCTGCACGGCCAGCGCGCCCTTCTCCGGCTGCCCTCCGCGCAGGTATTCCAGGGCGTTGCGCAACACGATGTCCAGGGTTTCGCCGTCACCCGCGATGTGGTGCACCACCACCAGCACCCGCAAACGGTCGCCCAGCCGGGCCACGGCCATGCGCACCGGCGGTTCGCGCCGCAGGTCGAAAGGGGCATGGATCTGCCCGTCGAGGAACGCCGTGGCCGCCGCCTCGTCCGCGAACGCCTCCTCCCGCACGGGGATGGCACCTTCGCCGCCACGCGCCAGGTGCGGGGCGTCGATGTCGCCGCCGATGGTGCAGCAAAGCAGTTCCTGGTCGCCCAGGGCCCGGCGCAGCGCATCCGTGAAGGCCCGCGCGTTCTCGCCGCCCACCTCCAGCAAAAGAGGCATGTTGTAGTCCACGGTGCCCTGGTTGGCCTGCTGGTACGCCCATATCCGGTACTGGGCGCGGCTGAGGGGCACCGTGGCGGATGGCGGCGGCGCTGCCTGTTCCCCGCGCTGGCGCAACATGGCCTCGACGTCGAACAGGGTTTCGCAGGCGACGAAGTCGCGAAAGGCCAGGTCCACGCCGAAAACCTTGCGGATTTCCTGCAACAGCAGCATGCCTTTCAGGCTGTTGCCGCCCTGGTCGAAAAAGTTCGCCTCCGGATCATACGTGCCGCCCATGGTCCGCTGGCAGGCATCCAGCAGCCGTTCGTCCACGGGGCGTTCTCGCCGCGGAGCCTGCACGGGGGCTTCCGCCATGCGGCGCAACGCGGTGCGGTCCACCTTGCCGGTCCGGGTCACCGGCATGGCATCCAGCACGTGCCAGAGGGTTGGCACCATGTACGGCGGCAGGTTGGCCCGGCTCCAGCGGGCCACGGCTTCCTGCGTGGCGTCCGGGCGCAGCATCATGAACGCCGCCAACTCGGTCTGCCCGTTGCCGTCCTTGACCGCCAGGACCTGGGCCTGGCGCACGCCCTCGCAGCGCTCCAGCAGAAAGGCGACCTCGCCCAGCTCCACCCGGTTGCCCCGCACCTTCACCTGGTCGTCGGCGCGCCCCACCAGCAGTATCTCGCCCGTTTCGGACCACAGGGCCAGGTCGCCCGTGGCATAGGCCCTACTGCCGTCTTTGTCCGGCGTGGAGCCGGGCAGGGGCCGGAATCGCTGCCCGGTCAGTTCCGGGTTGCCGTGGTAGCCAAGGGCCACGCTGGCCCCCCCCACCCACAGCTCGCCCACCATGCCCGCCGGGCGCGGCCGTCCCGAGGAATCCAGAATGCAGACCACGCCGTTGGGGATGGGCCGCCCGGAACTGATCGGCAGGGCCTCGTCCGGGGCCACGCGCTTCATGGAGGCGCACACGCAGGTTTCGGTGGGGCCGTAGGCATTGAAGTACCGCAGCGCGCCCGCGTAGTGCAGCGCGTCGGCCGCCACAGGCGGCTCGCCGGCGGTGATCAGCACGCCCAGGCCGGGGAACGGTTCCCCGTCGAACAGGCGCAGGTACGACGGCGGAAAGGTGGTGACGGTAACCCCGTTGTCCGCCATGTATCCCTTCAAATCCCACGGCGCGTTGCGGTACGCGTCGCTGACCGGGTACAGGCAGGCCCCGGCATGCAGGGCCATGAACATTTCCGAGAGCGAGGCATCGAACACGGGCGGCGCGAACTGCAACACGCGGTCCTCCGGCCCCACCCCGAAGACCTCGATCTGCCCCTGAATCATGTTCACGAAGCCGCCGTGGGGGGCCAGCACGCCCTTGGGCCTGCCCGTGGAGCCGGAAGTATAAATGAGATAGGCGCCGTCTCCGGGGTCTGGCCCCAGGGGCGGCGCCACGGGGGGTGCCCCGGCGTAGGCGGCGTCATTGACATCAAGCGTCAGGACCGCCCCGGCATCGGCCACGATGTACGCAATGCGATCCGCCGGGGATTTCGGGTCCACGGGCAGATACACCGCCCCGCACCGCTGTATCCCCAGGATGATCTCCGGCAGGAGCAGCGCCCGCCTGGCCAGCACCGCGACGACATCGCCCCTGCCCACCCCCTGCCCGGCCAGCCACGCGGCGCAGCGCAGGGAGTTCTCGCGCAGCTCGGCGTACGACAGGACCGCCCCGTGCTCGTCGCGCACGGCATCGCGCCCCGCGAACGCTTCCGCCTTTTCGTCGAAGAGGCCGGGCATGGACCGCACGGGGTAGTGCCGCTCGTCGCCCCGTTGCCAGGCGCGCAGTTCGCCCGCCTCTTCCTCCAGCAGGTAGTCCAGCTGGGGCAGGTCCGCGCCGGAGGCCAACTGGCGCACCAGGTACTCCACGCGCCGCACGTACCGGTCCACGTCCCGCTCGCTGAAATGGTTGCGGCAACTGCGCACCGTCAGCGAAAGCCGCCGGGTATGGCATTCTTCCATGACCAGCGCGCCGAACAGGACGGGCTCATGCACGCTGTGATGCTGCACGGCCTCGCGAATGTGGAAATCGGGCGAGCCCTCGGGGGCGTTGGGCAGGTAATTGATGAACGTGTCGGCTATGTAGGCAAGATTCTTGTGGCCCAGGTTGCGCACGGCCAACTGGAACGGCGTGCGCGCGCGCCGGAAGAACGCGGCGCTCTGTGCCCCCACGTCGGCCAGCAGCGAGGCGAACGTCTCGTGCTGGCGCATGTCCAGCAGGGTGGGGGGCATGCAGATGTGCGCCCCCTGCCGCTTGCGGAACGCCTTGCGCTCGCCGAAGGCCAGGGGCGTCTGCACCACGATGTCCTTCTCGTCGCACATGTACGAAAGGACCAGCGCGTGCAACGCCGTGAACAGCCCGGCGGGGCTCACGCCGTATCTGGCCTGCAATTCCCCGGCCTGGCGCGAGGCGTCCTGTGCCAACAGGTACTTCTTGTAGCGAGTGTTCCCCAGCACGTCGGGGCGGCCCGGCAGGGCTCGGAAAATGCGCTTCTCTGGCAGCCGTTCCAGATGCTCTTCCCAGAACGCCATGTCCTTGGCGAAGCGGGACGAGGCGGCGTGCCCCGCATCTGCCCGGTATTCTTCGAGGCACGAGCAGCGCTCGTACGGACCCGGCGTGCGGCCTTGCGCAAGCTCGGTATACACGTCGGCCACGAACGCGGTGTGGTAGAAAAAGGCCAGGCCATCGAGCACGAGATGCGAGCTCTTGACCAGGTACAGGCTTTCCGACTCCCCCGTGCGCAGCAGGGCATAGCGCATCAGCGGGTTGTCCACGTGCTCTTCGAAAAAGGCGGCGGCATACTGTTTGGCGGCCTGTTCCGGGTTGGCGGCATCCCGCAGGTCCAGAAACCGGAAATCGATGTCGTCCCCCCTGTCGGGCACATCGGTTGCCGCGCCCACGATGAAGCACGGCTCGTCGCCATCCGCGCACAGCGTGGCTCCCGGCAGGGGGGTGTGCCGCAACACGATGCGTATGGCCTCTCGCAGCCGGTCCGGGCAGACTGCGTTGGCGATGGGAAAACTGCCCCTGATGGAGACCTCGGCATATTCCGACAGTGACGTCCGGCAGGCCAGCCAAAGTTCCTTCTGGCAGCCGGTAAGCGGAACAATCTCTTGCAGTCCGTCATCCATCATGGCGTCTTTCATGAACAACCTCTCTATGCCGCGAGAACTACCCCACCCCTCAACATGTTGGCAAGGTTAACCTATCACTTAAGGCTGTACCTGCCCCCCACCTATGCAGTATCTACACGGCAATGCGGGATGGTGAACGCTCACGGAGGAAAACCCTACCCTGCGGGCGCGCCATGCCCGCACGGATACGGCCGCGCCCCCACGCGCGTGGCGGGCATGCCCGGCCGGAAATCCGCGAGCAGACATCGGCTTGCCGCAGGCATGAACGCCCGCCACCCCGGCGACGGTCGCCGTCCCCGAAAGGCAACGCATGCCTGGCCCGATACCGCGCATCTCCCCGGCCATGCGGCGCACGCCGCCTGATGGGGGAGAGCGCCTGTTTTTTTGTCGCAGCACCCGACGCCACTGCATCCTTTGCAAATCCAGACACTCCTCGCACGACAACTCCACAGCGATGCGCTACCCTACGCCGAGTACAGGAGGATGCTGTAATGAATGGTGAAACGGATTGGTCGCGGCTCGATTGGAAGAAAGAGCTCGCCAACAATGTCGTAACCATTGACCAGCTCAAGGAATATGCGTCCTTCGGACCAGACGAGGAGATGGCGCTGCGCGAAGTCGCACACGTACACCCCGTAAATGTTCCCCGATATTACCTGAGCCTCATCGACAGGACGAACCCCGACGACCCCATCCGCCGCATGTGCTTTCCCAGCGCCGAGGAACTCGTCGTGGCCGGCGCCATGGGGGAAACCACGGCCGACCCCTACGGGGACGACAAGCACGACAAGGGCAACGGCGTCCTGCACAAGTACGATTACACGGCGCTGCTGGTCGTCACCGAATGCTGCGCCATGTACTGCCGCCACTGCTTTCGCAGGCGCATGGTGGGAAAACCAGACGGCCACCCCCCCAGGGATTTCGCCGGCGCGCTGCGCTACATTGCCGACCACCCGGAGATAAACAACGTCATCCTGTCCGGCGGCGACCCCCTGATGCTGTCCACCGCCGCCCTGCGCACCATGCTGACGGGCCTGGCGGACATCGAACACGTGGACTTCGTGCGGATCGGCTCGCGCACCCCGGTAACCTATCCGCTGCGGCTGTTCGATGACGGGCTGATCGACCTGCTGCGCGAGTTCGGCGAGCGCAAGGCACTGTACATCGCCACGCATTTCAACCATGTGCGCGAGATAACGCCCACCGCCACCGAAGCCATCCGGCGGCTGCGGCTCTGCGGCGCCACCGTGAACAACCAGGCGGTGCTGCTGCGCGGGGTCAACGACACCGCCGAAGACATCGTGGCGCTGATGAACGGCCTGCTCGGCATCGGGGTCAACCCGTACTACCTGTACCAGTGCATGCCCGTATCCCGCGTGCGCCACCACTTCCAGATTCCCCTGAAGCAGGGCGTCGACATCGTGGACGCGGCAAGGGCGCGGCTGAACGGCTACGGCAAGCGCTTCAAGTACATCATCGGCCATGACGTCGGAAAACTCGAAATCTGCGGCATGGTCGGGGACAATATCGTGCTCAAGCAGTTGCACGCCCGCTCCGGGCACGACGACCAGGCCTCGCGCATCATCATGCAGCAACTGGACGACAACGCCGGGTGGGTGACGCTGTGAACGGGCGCGGGCCGCATTCACCGGGTAGCGACGGGGCAGCCCCCCCCTTCGAAAGCCCGACTGTCGGGACCCGGCCAGGGCACCCCGTGGAGGACGCCGCGACCAGGCGGGGACCCACCACGCTGTTCTGCATTCCCCACGCAGGGGGCAGCGCCGCCTATTACACCCGGCTCGGCCAGTGCCTGCCCGCCACGGTCGCCTTCCGCCCCCTGGAACTGCCCGGCAGGGGCCGCCGCCTTCGCGAAGCGCCGCACACCAGCATGGAGGCGCTGACGCAAGACCTTTTCCACCACATCCGGCCCGTGGCGCAAACCGCTCCCTATGCCCTGTTCGGCCACAGCATGGGCGCGCTGCTGGCCCTGCAGTGCGCGGTGCGGGCGCGGGAAAGCGGCGTGCCGCTGCCCAGGGCGCTGTTCATCTCCGCCGCCTCGGCCCCGGGCTGCCAGGAACGCCCCCCGATCCCCCCGATGGCGTCACTGTCGCCCCGCCAGCTCTGGGAAAGCGTGGTGGACATGGGCGGCATACCGCAAGACATCGCCGCATCGGACGAATTTCGCCGATATCTGGAACCGGTCCTGCGGGCCGACATCACCGCGCTGGAAGACTGGCTGCCAGCGCCCATGAAACCGCTGCCCGTGCCCATCACCGTGTTCCGGGGGCACCAGGACGTCATTACCGACGACATGGCCCGCCAGTGGCAACGCCTGACCACGAAGGAACTGCGCATCCGCATCTTTCAGGGCGACCATTTCTACCTGCGCAACCACTGGGAAACCCTGGCGGACCGCATCGCACGGGCCTGCGAGGCGGCGGCGTGACATGGCGGACCCCCGGGCATTTTCCGCGTACCCCCTCCCAGCGGTGAACGACGCCACGCTCACCTGCGTGGGGGTGCGGCTTTCCGGAGACGCCACCGCGTGGATCAAGGCGGCGATGCCCTTCACCACGGCGCGGGAACGCACCCACGCCGGGCGCTTCGTGCACGCGCTGGACGCGGCCCGGCACCTGGTGGGCAGAGCCCTTGTGCGGCGCATGCTGTGGGCCGCCCAAGGGGGCGCATGGACAACGGATTTTCCCCGCACGCCATGGGGAAAGCCCACCTGTCCGCCAGACGGGCTGGGCGCTCCCCCGGCGCGGAACGCCATCGATTTTTCCATTACGCATTCCGGCGACATGGTGTGGGCGGCGTTCTGCCAGAAGGGGGCCGTGGGCATGGACGTGGAGCAGACGCGGCCCATCCCGGACATTGCGGAGCTTGCGGCGCAACTGCACCCGCAGGAATGCCGGCTGGTCCGCAGTCTGTCCGACCCGGAGCGCACCGAGGCCTTCTACCGCTGCTGGACGCGGAAGGAGGCCGTGCTCAAGGCGCTGGGCAGGGGGTTGAGCCTGCCGCTGCACGGCTTTCAGGTGCGCACGGAACGCGACGCGCAGGAGTGGCTGGTTTCGCTGCCGAACGCCGCCGGGCACGACCAGGCCGCCCGGCCCGCCCGGCCCGCCTGGCCCGCCGGATGGGAACGGGAGTGCGCGGCGTGGACCACCCGCGACATCGACGTGGGGCCGGGCTACCAGTGCAGCGTGGCGGCCAGCGCACCACACCTGCGCGTTGCGGCGGTTCTTCTGGAAAACGTCGGGGAATGCGGTGCGTGAAGCGTGCGCGCTGCCGCACCGCCCCCGGTGCGCGACAGGCGCACGGGGCGCACGGGGCGCACGGGGCGCATGTCATGCCGCCCATGGGGGTGTCGGGCAGATGCATCCGCAGGCTCAATCGGCCCTAACTAGGTGTAGACGATAACGCTTTTGCCCTGTTAACCTATATGCAAGCCTTGCGTGCCGCGACATGCAATTGCAATGGGGAACGTATACGTCCATGAGCAGGTCCTTCAGCGCCCTTTTTCATGCCGCAGCACTTTTCTTCTGCGCGGCCATGCTGTGCACCGCCGCACGGACGGCCCACGCCGCCAGCGCCACGGAGCCCCGGAGCGAGCCGCCGAAAAAGACGGCGGCCTACTTCGAGGCCGGACCGTACTGGGAGTTTTCCCTTATCCGCCAGCAGGTCATCACCGCGCTCAAGGAGCGGGGGGTGCTGCAACACGTGGCCTTTCCCGAGGCCCTGCACATCAGCCCCGGCTGGGACGCCCCGGAGAGCGCATATCGGGACGCGGCCCGCAGGCTGATGAACGACCCTTCCGTGGACGTGATCCTCGGCATGGGCACCGCCGCCACCAAGGCGCTGCTCGCCGAGAACAACGGCAGGACGCCCATCATGTCCATCGACGTGGCCGACCCCGTGAGCGCGGGCATCGTGGATGCGCGGACGGGCAAGACCGCCCCCAACCTCACCATCCATTACGTCAAGGACAAGTGGTACAAGGTCTTCGCGCTGTTCCACGAGGCGCTGCCCTTCAAGCGGCTGGGCATCATGTACCACGACAGCCCGGAAGGCCTCTCCTACTCCAACGTGCACGAGGCGCGCGAGGTGGCGCGGGAACGGGGCTTCACCCTCGTGGAATACCCCCACCTGGACAAGGCGGAAAGCATCGCCACCTGCACGCAGGGGGTGGACCAGTTGCTGCGGCAAGGCATCGACGCCTTCTACATCTCGGCCCTCAACTGCTTCGACTGGACCCAGGCAAACCCGCAACCCATGTTCGACGTCCTGGCCAGCCGCGGCATCCGCACCTTTGCCCGCGACGGCAGCGTGCATGTGCGGCGCGGGGCGCTGATGGGGCTTTCCACCCTGGACTACGTGCCGCTGGGCCGGTTCTACGCGGACCGCATGGCCCGGCAACTGGGGCTGCTGCCCCCCGGCGCGGAACTGGAAAGAGAAGCCTACACCCCCAAGATCACCCTCAATCTCGTCACAGCGAACAACCTTGGCATGGACATTCCGCTGCTGCTGCTCATCTCGTCCGACGAGATTTTCGACGCCACGCTGGCGGGCAGCCACAATGCGACCATGCCCCGATGATTTCCATGAACCCTGCAACCAATCACTACGAGGCGACGACAATGGCGAAAAAGACCATGGATGCCCAGACTGATGGCGTTGAAGGGCAGGAAGCCCTGTCGGCCGAAACCGCCGAAGCGGTGGAAGCCCCCGCCTGCGGCTGCCCCGGCGAGTCGGACATCGACGCGATCATCCGCAAGCGGGTGTACGCGGCCATCGGCATCGGCTTCATTCCCGTGCCCCTGGTGGACTTCGCGGGGCTTACCGCCGTGCAACTGGAAATGATCCACGCCCTGTCCAAGGCGCACGGGGTGGAGTTCAAGAAGGAGCGCGTGAAGTCCATCATCTCCTCGCTGTGCGGCGGCGTGCTGACCACGGCCAGCGTGCCGCTGGCGGCCTCGCTGCTCAAGAGCATACCGCTCATCGGCTACACGGCGGGCGCGGCCACCATCAGCATCATGGGCGGGGCCTCCACCTATGCGCTGGGCTGGGTGTTCGACCGCCACTTCCGGAACGGCGGCACCCTCAAGAACTTCGACGCGCAGGAGGCCAAGGCCTACTTCAAGACCAAGATGGAAGAAGGCAAGGGCCTGGTCGCCCGCATGAAGCAGAAGATCAGCAAGGACGCCCCGGCCGACGCGGAAGCCCCCAAGGCCGAAGCGCAGGCCGCCACGCCCGCATAGCGTTTTCAGACGGGCTTCTGAAAGAACACTGGAAGGGCCGACCCTGTGCTCTTCCAGTGGTTTTTCCGTATTGTCCGCCAGCCCGGGCACGCCGGACAGGCCACACCGGTGCAACGGGCCAGACGGCGAGCCGCCGCTCGGCACACACCTGAACCCCAAGGCGCACGAACTTCATGCTGCAACTGAAGGAATCGCACTTTCTGAAGCTGCTCTGGACGCACGCCGGCGACGGGGGCACGAAGCTCGTCGCCGCGTGCCTGGCCTCGGGTGTGATGCAGGGCCTTGCCGTGTTCACCGTCCTGCAGGGGCTGGAACAGCTTTCCGGCGACGGCATACGCTTCCACACGTTTCTGGGCTTTCTCGTCTGCCTGGCGTCGTTCTATTTCCTCTTCCGGTACATAACGGGCCGTTCGGCGCAGATCGCCCTGCGCGGCATCATGGAATGGCGCATGCGCATCGCCACCAAGCTGCGCGGCATCTCGCTGCTGGAATACGAAAAGCTGGACAAGGGGCGCATCCAGGCCGCGCTGCTGGACGGGCGGGACATGGTGGTGGAGGCCGCGCGCATGCTCGTGGCCGCTGCCGCCAATACGGTCATGATCGTGGTGGCCTGCGTCAAGATGGCCACCGTCTCGCTGGCGGGCACCCTGGGGGTGCTGGCCTTCATGACCATGGGGCTGGTGGTGTTCCTGCGCCTGATCAACAGCGTGCAGGCCCAGATGGGCCCGGCCATGCAGGCCGACATGCGCTTCAGCGGCAGCCTGCGCGACCTGCACGACGGGTTGCAGCAACTGAAGGTGCACAAGCCCAAGACCACGGACCTCTTCGCGGGCCAGATCATTCCCGGGCTGGACGCCGCCTCGGACGCGCGGGCCCTGACCGAGCAGCGGCACGCCCTGGGCATCTCGTTCTTCGCCATGTTCAACCTGCTCATCCTGGGGCTGGTGCTGTTCCTCATGCCCGGCTTTCTGGGCCTTGAAGCGGACGAAACCTCCACCCTGCTCGTGCTGTGCATGTTCAGCTTAAGCCCGCTGATCAGCCTGGTCACCACCGTGCCCATGATGACCAAGGTGGAGATGAACCTGCAGGAACTGGCCAGCGTGGAGGCCCGGCTGGACGCCGTGACCGAACCCTTCGAGCGGCAGGGCGTGGAGACGCGCTGGCAGCATGCCGACCCCGAGGTGCCGGGCTTCGAATCGCTGGACATGCGCGACGTGCGCTTCGACTACCGCGACCCCAACGGCATGCGGGTCTTCGGCATCCAGGTGGACGAATTCACGCTGGGCAGGGGTGAACTGGTGTTCATCCGGGGGGGCAACGGTTCCGGCAAGTCCACGTTCATGAAGGTGCTTTCGGGCCTGTACGCCCCGCAGACGGGCGACATCCACCTGAACGGCGCGCTGGTGTCGGACATGCACATGGAGGCCTACCGCAACCTGTTCACCGTGGTGCCCACGGACTACCACCTGTTCCCGCGACCGCTCGGCCTGCACGTCACGGCGGAGCGCCTGCACGAGGTGCTGCGCACCATGCGCATGGAAACCAAGGTGCACCTGCGCGAGGACGGCTCTTTCTCCACGCTGGACCTGTCCGCCGGGCAGCGCAAGCGGCTTGCCCTGGCCTGCGCCCTGCTGGAGGGACGCGAGGTGTACCTGTTCGACGAGGTGGCGGCGGACTTCGACCCCGCGTTCCGGAAATTCTTCTACGAGGAACTGCTGCCGGGCCTCACCAGGCAGGGGGGGACCGTGCTGGCCATTTCGCATGACGACAGATACTTCCACATCGCGGACAGGGTGCTGACCATGCGCGAAGGCGCCTTCGCCGATACGGCGGAAGGCGCGGGAGGGACGGCATGAAGCCGCGTAAGCCACGCACGCGCGCGCTGGCGGCCGCGCTCTGCCTCTGCCTCTGCCTCGCCCTGGCCGGGCTGGCATCGCTGACCCCGCTGGCCTCGCTGGCCAAGGACCTGCGCGGGAATTCGAACATCAACCTCGTGCGCGAACTGTACAGGAAGGTCAGCGAGACCATTCCCTCGGTGGTGAACGCCAGGGGCAACGAGGAAGCCATCCGCAGCAGGCTGAAGTGCTACGAGGACTACCACGAATACTCGCAGCGCATCCACATCTGCAACAATGCCTACACCAAGAAGGTCGTGCGCCTTGCCCGCGAGTCCGTGCGGTCGCGCCCGAGCCTTGGCGAATTCGCCGCGCACGTCGGCATGTGCCCCATACTGCACAACCTGTGCATGGGGCAGACGGAAAACGACAAGGAGCGCTGCATCCAGTTCGAACGGCAGTGCATAGACTACACGCTTGATGTCTTCTGGCGCGGCGCAGCCCAGTACACACAACAAACCTACCGGTTGGATCAATGAACAGAATCTTCACCGATCTGCGCAACATGGTGCGCCGGAACCGCGTCAGGCTCGTGTGCATTGGCGTCGTCGTGACGCTGCTGATCATCTTCCTGTGGCCGAACATGGTCATAAGCATACGGCCCGGCGAACTCGGCGTGCTGTATTCGCGCTTCTTCGGCGGCACCGTGCTGGACAGGACCTACGAGGAAGGCATCCGCGTCATCCAGCCCTGGGACATCATGTACGTCTACGACGTGCGCGTGCAGGAAGAAACGCAGAACATCGACGTGCTGACCGTGGACGGCCTGACCATCAACGTGCAGGTTTCCCTGCGGCACCAGATCATCCGCGACAGGCTGCCCACCCTGCACCAGAACATCGGCCCCAACTACCGCAACAAGATCGTCATTCCCATCATGACCTCCGCCGTGCGCCAGACCATCAGCGGCTACCGCCCCAACGACCTGTATTCCACCGCGCGGCAGGAATTGCAGGATCAGATGCTTGTGGACGCCATAGAGGAAATGGGCCGCATTCCCATCATGATCCACGGTTTCGTGGTGAAAAGCATCACCCTGCCAGAAGTGCTGCGCAAGGCCATCGAAGACAAGCTGGTCGCAGAGCAGAACTACCTGCGCTACAACTACCTGCTGCTCGAAGCCACGCAGGAGGCAAAGCGCAAGGCCATCGAAGGGCAGGGAATCCAGCTGTACCAGGAACTGGTCAACAAGAACATGACGCCGAACTTCCTGCGCCACGAAGGCATCCGCGCCACCAGGGACCTGGCGGCCTCGCCCAATGCCAAGATCGTGGTGGTGGGCGGCAGGGACGGGCTGCCGCTCATCCTGAACACCGAATCGCAGGCCGCGCCCGCCTCGTCCTCGGCCCCCGCCGATGGAACGGAGCCCGCGCCGGCCGCCACGGCCAAGGCGCCCGCCAAGTCCGTGCCGGAGAGCGAAGCTTCCACCAAGGCCGCATCACAGGCCGCGCCCCAGGCAGCACAGCAGGAAGCATCGCAGGGCACGCCGCCCGCGTCCTCCGCGCCGGAGGGGATTGGCCTGCGGGCTCCCGACGAAAGCATCATGGACTACATCAAGCGCCTGGACAAAACCCTGCTGAACCCGCCCCAAGTGCAAACGCCCAAACAATAACGAGAGGCGATCATGCAACTATTCGCTCTTCTTCTAGGCTTCAGCCTGCTTGTCGGCCTGTTTGGCATGCACACCCGCTTCGGCTTCTGGGGCAACTTCTTCGCTAGCATGCTGCTCACGCCGGTCGTGGGCCTTCTGCTGGTCATCGCCGCATCCGGCAAGCCCGCCAAGCCCCAATAGCCACCCGCCCGAAACGGCGCAGGCAGGAACCATGAACGAGGACCGGGCCGCACATACCCCCCGCAATCGTGCGGCCAGCTGCGCAACGACGGCCGGGGCAGCCACGGCGCAGCCGCCCGTGGGCTGCCGCATGGCCGTCGCGCGCGCCACGCGGGTGCGCCGCGCCGCCCTTCCTTCGCGCCCCCCCGCCCCGCTCCCCGCCGCGCCCGCGCGCCCGCCAAGGCGCATGCCGGTCCCCCCTTCCGCAAGGGCGCACATCACCGGATTCATCCACCACCTGCTGGCGGCCATGGTCGCCCTGCTGCTCTCCGCCGCGCTGTGGGGAACGGGGTGCGCCACGGCGCATGCCCAGCCCGCCGCCAAGCGCATCGGCTACCTCGAAGCCGGGCCGTTCTGGCTGTACACGCGGACATGGGACGCCTTTCGCGCCGCCATGGCCCGCGAAGGCGGCCTGCGCTGCGAATTTCCCCAGGATGCCCGGTTCAGCCCCGGCTGGGAGCCGGAGAACATGCGCACCCTGCCGGAAAAGGCGGCCGAACTGATGCGGCGCAAGGACCTGGACCTGGTGGTGGGCATGGGCACGGCCGCCGTCAAGGCGCTGCTTGCCGCCAACGACGGGCGCACGCCCATCATCGGCATGGGCATGGCCGACCCGGTCGCCGCCGGGGTGGTCAAGAACGCGCAGGATTCCGGGGTGGACAACCTTACCACCCGCGTCACGGTGGACCGGTGGTCCTCCATGTTCCGGGTGTTCCACGACGTGGTCCGCTTTCGGAAGATGGGCGTCATGTACCCGGACACCCCCGAGGGACGGGTGTATGCGGCCCTGGGCGACGCAGAGGCCATCGCCTCGGAACTGGGGTTCTCGCTTGTCCGGTACGGCGGGCTTTCTTCCGCCGAAACGCCGGACGAATGCCGCAAGGGGCTTGAAGCGCTGCGTGAGCAAGGCATGGACGCCTTCTTCATCGGCCCGCTCAACTGTTTCGACATCGGGGGCGACGGCCTTGCCCCCCTGCTGGACACGCTTGCCGCCTGGAAGCTGCCCACCTTTGCCAGGGACGGCTCCGAATACGTGAAGGCCGGGGCGCTGATGGGGTTTTCCACCTGGGATTTCGAGCCCATCGGAGAATTTCATGCGCGCCAGGCGCGCTCCATCCTCACCGGCGGCTCGCCCCGCGCGCTGTCCATGCAGGACAAGTCCGAGCCTTCCATCGCCCTGAACCTGGCCACGGCCAAGGCCATCGGCTTCGAGTTTCCCTTCGACGTACTGGTGGCGGCGGACGAACTGCACGAAACCATAACCCGCCCGGCCCCTTCCGACACGCGGTAGGAGAAGCGCCTTGCACATCAGCGCCATACAACGGCTGCGCGTGAATACGATGCTTCTGTCCCTGGGGGTGCTGGTGCTCACCCTTGGGTTCAACGTGCTGCTCTCTTCCTCCACGCTGGATTCGCTGGCCGCCGACTCGATCCTCTCCGGCTACCGCAGTTGCGGCGAGCATCTGGCCCGGAGCATCGAGCGGGGAATGCGTTTCGGAAAGCCCCTTGGCGCGTACGCGGGCATGGAGGACATGCTGGCGGAGTTGCGGCACGGCGTGCGGGGCATCCACAGCGTCGAGGTGTTCGACGCGCGCGGCGCGCGGCTGTACGCCCTGCCCGCGCCCGACGCGAAAGACGATGCTGGCACGTCGGCTTCGGCGGTTCGCGAGGGGGCCGCCGACCTGGAACAACTTTCCGCCGCAGGCGCATCCCAGGGTGCGTCCCGTTCGCCCGATTCGCCCGATTCGGCTGACTCGAAGGATACGACAGACTCCCCCCCAAAGCCCCGCAAGACGCCCACGGGCTACCGCGTCCTCATCCCCTTGCAGCACAACGCCCTGGCCGGGTGGGTGGCCATGGAGATCGAAAGCGCGCAGGTGGACGCCGCCACGCGCGGCTTTCTGCGCTGGTCGGGCTTTCTGGTGCTGGGGGCGTGCATCGTCGTGGGCCTGATCCTGCCCGGGTGGCTCGGCCTGCTCACCGGCACGGCGGAAGCACGTACCCGCCTGCACGCCTCGCTGGGCAGGCTGCTGCTGGTCATCGTGGGCGGCACGCAGCTGGCCTATTCCTGCGGCGCGCTCGTCCTGTTCGACGGATTCGTCGAGCAGGCCGTGCGCACCAAGGCCGCCATTCTCGCACAATCGGTGGGGCGCGACGTTGAATATCTCATCCACAAGGGCGTGGACGTCACCCAACTGAAGGGGAAGGAGCAGCTGCTGGCGCAACTGGTGGCGGACAACGAGGAGTTGCGGGGCGCGGCACTGCTGGCCCCTGACGGCACACCGCTGGCCGCCGCGGGCAGGCCGTCCAAGACACAGGGCGCACAGGGCGCGCCCCACACGCCGGGCGCCACGGACGCGACCCTTTCCGTGGAAGAACCGCTGGACAGGTACTGGCCCAGCCGCTTCCGGCAGCGTCAGGAGGTCATGCGCCTTCGGCTGGACCTGGACCCGCAGGTCATCACCAGCCGCGTCGCCAAGCTGGCCATCGACCTGGGGACGTCACTGGTCATCAGCTTCTTGCTTCTGCTGGAACTGGCCAAACTGCTGGGGCTCATCGCGCGGCGCAGCCTGGGAGCGGAGGCGGACGCCCCTTCCGCCGCCGAAGGGGCCTCGCAACGGCTTCCCCAGGCCGCTCAGGCGTTGCGGGTGGGCGGCTTCGTGTTCTTTCTCGGGTACGACATGGGCATATCCTTCATCCCGCTGCTGGCCCGCAAGCTGTACCAGCCCTTGTGGGGTCTTTCGGAGAAGGTGGTCATCGGCCTTCCCATCTCTGCGGAAATGATCAGCGCCGGTGTGGCCCTGCTCATTTCCGGCAGTTTCTCGCAGCGGTACGGATGGCACAGGGCCTACATGCTGGGGGCCGTGGCGGCTGCGGCGGGGCTGCTGCTGGGGGGGATGGCCACGGGCCTGCCCATGCTGATCCTGGCGCGGGTGGTCACCGGGTTCGGCTTCGGGCTGGTGCTCATGGCCTCGCAGATCGG
Source organism: Nitratidesulfovibrio sp. HK-II (assembly GCF_003402415.2). Taxonomy (NCBI): domain Bacteria; kingdom Pseudomonadati; phylum Thermodesulfobacteriota; class Desulfovibrionia; order Desulfovibrionales; family Desulfovibrionaceae; genus Nitratidesulfovibrio; species Nitratidesulfovibrio sp. HK-II. Next base: position 157,741 of record NZ_AP036014.1, on the reverse strand, counting down.
CACGCTGGAGCACGCCCAGGCCGGGGCCGGGCTGGCCAGCGTGTTCGCGGGCATCTTTTCCGGCAGCATCTGCGGATCGGCGGCCGGGGCCATGCTGGCGGAACACATGCGCTACGAATCGGTGCTCACCATGGCCGGCGTGGTGACGCTGTTCGCCATCCGCGCCATCCTGTTCGGCAGGGGTTCCGGGGCGGATGCGCACGGTGCCGCTGGCGGGGCGGCAGCGCCCCACGGGATGGCGGCGGACGGCGCGGCGAAGGCCCCACCCGCCCCGACGGGGGGCGTGGGCACGTCACCCTTTACCGGCAGCCTGACCCTGCTGAAAGACCCGCGCATGCACCTGATGCTGCTGCTCGTCGGCATTCCTGTGGCCATCTGCCTGACGGGCTTTCTCCATTATCTGCTGCCGCTCACCCTGGCCAACGCCAGGGTGGAGCAATCGGACATCGGCCGGGTGTTCATGCTGTACGGCCTGTGCTTCATTACCGCCGGGCCGTTGCTGGGCAAATGGATAGACCGCACGAAGGACAAACCCCTGTTCCTCATGCTTGCGGGCCTGCTGTCGGGAGTGTCGCTGCTGCTGGCCGCCACCGCCTCCGGCCTGGCCGGAACGGCGGCAGCGGTGGTGGCCCTGGGGCTGTCGCAATGCATCGCGGCCCCGGCCTCCATGCTGTGCATCCTTGCGCTGCGCTCGGCGCAGACCCTGGGGCGGGAGAAGACCGCGTCCATCTACCGGGCCCTGGAGCGCCTGGGGCAGGTTGCGGGGCCGGTGCTGTTCGGCCTGGCCACCGTGGTCATGGGCACCACGCAGGTGCTGCTGGTGGTGGGCGGCGTGGTCTGCGTGCTGGCCCTGCTGTTTCGCGCGGCCTGGCGGTTCAGCACTCCAGGGAACTGACCAGCCGCTCCAACTCGGGCAGGTGCGCGTCCCGCAGCCCCTGCGGCAGGAACCACGACAACAGGTCCAGGTAGTCGCCCGGCAGCACAAGATGCCCGCCGCGCTCGACGAACGCCCGGAATTCTTCCTCGCTGGGGTACGAGAAATACTGCCGCAGGGATGCGTCCTGCGGCTTCGTCGGCAGTCTGCGGCCTTCCTCCAGCACGGGCAGGTGCCGCAACAGCGTGTCGATGCCCGCGAAGTAGGTCTGCACGAAATTCCACAGCACCGACCGCTCATACGCCACGTCAGCCCAGCCGATATCCACCACCGGCCCGGTGTCCAGCCCCGAATCGAGCTGGAACAGCGTGCACCCCGACCGGGCATCCCCCCGCTCCATGGCCCGGAACGGACTGCACAACCCCTGCAGCACCGGAAGGGCGCCCGGGTGCAGCCCATAGGTGCCCAGCCTGGGAATCCCTATGACATCTTCCTGAAATATGTAGTCGTACCGGCATGATATGATGATATCTGGCGCGATGTCCCGCATGGCGTCCCGCGCCTGCGGTGAGCGCATGGGTCCCCACAACTCCATGGGAACGCCGTACCGGGCCTGCAACCCCGCGTAGGTGCAGAACACGGCGGAAGAACCGGAGGGGTATCGCGCATCCAGAAAGGGAAAGATGCGCTCCAGCACCATGTCGCGTTCATGCGCCACGAAGCATGCGGCGTACGGGTTGGCCTTTTCAGCCTCCAGCACGTAGTCGGAAAGCACCACGAAAACATCGTGCCTGTCCGCAATGCCTGCCAGCAACCTGTTCAGGGCAAGGCAGCCCGCCAGGTCTTTCTTCGTACAAATGGCGATCTTCAAAGCAAGCCCTTCAGATGGAGGTGACGTACGGGGCGAGGCGGAACCGTAATACGATCGGGCCTGTAATTGAAGTGGAAAGTGACCAGCCCGGTTTCGAGCTTCGGGCGCCCTTTCCCGCCGAGTTGTAGCCTATTCGCGCGCCCCCCTGCTTCAATCCTCCCGTGCCGCGTGCGGGCCAGACGTCGCCGCCTCCCGTCAGGGGCAAGGCCTCGCCGAGCACTGGGGAATAAATGAGCACAAGCGTGCCAAGTAATCCTCAAACAACCGCCCCGCGCCAGGATTGGACAGCACCGGGCCACGGCATTGACAACCATCCAAACACTATTTCTGTACAGCGGCGCAACATGAGATCACATGCTCCCGCGCGGGCATGGTGGGGGCGACCCTACACAGCATCACCCACGATCAGCACAAAAGATCACGCGCCTGCAATCTGTATCAAAGACACTTCCTCTTCCCATTCCTTCTCATATTTCTCAGCAAGAGCTTCAAGATCGACCTTGCTGTTTCTCCACCACGCATCCGTCTTGAACTCTTCCGGGATATCCATATCTTTTATATCAACATCATCTCCAAACATTTCCCGCAATGTACCATAATATACACTTCCCAATGGCGTTGGCAATTTAACCCCGCACCACGGACAGTACACGAACAGTTGAATAGCAGAATTACCCCTGAGTTTTGTATAATACTCCCTCCGCACTTCATCGTAATGCACATTCAACCTTCTGTCTTCCAGAAACATATCCATAAGTTCACAGCAATGCACAACGTCCTTCCTTCTCGCCTACCACAGGTAGGGTTCGGCCTCGCGCCACTGGAAGATGAACGGATCGCCGGGCGGCGGGATGAGCCGGATGGCGTCCGCCGTGAACACCCAGCCGGGGTTCAGCGACCCGGAGAACACTTCGCGCGGGGCAAGGCGGGCCAGTTTGGCGGGCAGCTTTTCGCGGGTCAGGCGGCCGTACACCTCCACCCATTGGCCGTCACGGAGTCCTGCCAGAATGTCCCGCGACGCGGGAACCGGCTGCGCGGGAACAGGCCACGCAGGGGCCGCTTGCGCCGTGCCTGCCGCACCGGGTTTCGCCTGCCCGGGCGTGGGCTGCGCGGCGTGCGCCGCCCCCGATGAGCCAGAACCGGATGGGGCGGAAGAGGTGACGGAGCCGGACGAGACAGCGCCGCCATCCGCCGGGCGCTTTCCGGCGGGTTCCTGCGCGCCGGGCCGCACCACGAAGCCGCCCGCCGTGGCGTCGGCAAGGCAGCAGTACAGGCTCACCCGGAACACGGCCACGGACTGCCGGGCGTCCAGCGCGGCATGGCGGGTCACCGCCCCCCGGAACACGTAGCGCCCCTCCAGTTCTTCCGGCCTGTTGCGCCGCTCCAGCAGGAACAGCTCCGCCACGTTGATGCGCACGTAGTCCGTGCCCGCATACGTGGCGCGGGGACCGAGTTCGTCTTCGCCACCGGATGCCACGGGCGCGTCATCGAACGGACCGGGCTTGCCGGTGGCCTCCCAGCCATCAGACGGTCCGGCAAAGGCGTCCGGGTCGTCATAACGTGCATCGGGCCGCGCATCGGGCCGCATGTCCGGCCCCACGGCGGTTCCTGGGGGCATGGATCGGGCCGGGCCAGTTGGACTCGCGGTTACCGGCAAGCCCGCCGCCCCGCCGCCAAGCTGGCCCGTCACCGCACCGGGCATGGCCGCGCCCGCGCCCCACCAGTCCACCGTGGCCGTCAGCGTCACGCACGCCAGAAGCCCCAGCAGCAACGCCCGGCGCAGCGGCACGGGGCGGGGCCCGGCATCATCGCGCAGCAGGGCCGCCACGCCCAGCACGGCCAGCGCCGCGCCCGCCAGCAGACTCAGCCACAGAAAACGCGGGTTCAGGAACATTCCATAATTGCCCGACCAGCCCAGCCAGGCAATGACCGCCGCCACGCCCCACAGCAGCGCGGCATCGGCAAGGGCGGCGGCCGGGGGACGGCGGAACCCGCGACGGTACGCGTTCATTCCAGCACCCCCAGCCCGGCAAGCAGCATGCACGCCGCCCACACGCAGAGGGTGGGCAGCACCACCAGCCGCAGCACCAGCCCGCGCCGAAAGGCCGCGCCGTACATGGCCATCAGCTTCAGGTCCAGCATGGGGCCCAGCGCCACGAAGGCCAGCCGGGCCGAGGCGGGAAAGCCCACGAACGACGCGGCCACGAAGGCGTCGGCCTCGGAGCACACGCTGAGCAGCACGGCAAGGCCCATCATGGCCGGAATGGCCAGGGCCGGGGTGTCCATGAACAAAAAGAGCGCCTCGGGCGGGGTGAACGCCCGAAACGTGGCGGCGGCCAGCGCGCCGGGCAGCAGCCAGGCGCAGGCGTCCAGCAGGTCTGCGGTCATGTGCCGGGCCACCCCGTGCCATTGCGCCGCGCGGGATGCCGGGGCGGCGGGGACAGGCGCGGCCTGTTCTCCCCCGGCGGAAACGGAGGCCATGCCCGCGGCCAGCACCTCGCCAAAACGCGGCAGCAGCGGCGCGGCCGGGCTCGTTGGCGCATAGTGCTCGGCAGCGTGGTCATGGACGCAGCCGCACCCGCAAAGGTGCGCGGCGCTCCCCGCATCGGGACGCACGGCCTCGCCCACGGCCATGCGGCGCACGGAAATGCCCACCGCCACCGCCGTGGCGGCCACCACCGCCGCGCGCAGCGCTGTCATGGTCATGTCGCCGCGAAAGGCCACCCAGGTGGACACCATGACCACCGGGTTCACCACCGGCGCGGCCAGCATGTAGGCCACGGCGGCGGGCACCGGCACTCCCTTGGACAGCATGCGCCGCACCACGGGCACCACCCCGCATTCGCAGGTGGGCAGCACCGTGCCCAGCGCCACGCCGAAGGCCAGCGCCCCCGGCAGCGATTTGGGCGCCCGCCGCTCCACCCAGGCGCGCGGCACGAACACCTCCATGCAGGCGGACACCAGCGAACCCAGCACCAGGAAGGGCAGGGCTTCGAGAAACACGGCGAGGGCGGTCTGGGCGAGATGGATGAGGCGTGCGTCCATGAAATGGTGTGGGTGGGGAATGGTGCGCTGGATGAAATGGTGTGCTGTTGCGGCAGGTGAAACGGCGGCAACTGTCCCGAATGGCCGAAACCGGCACGACGCCACGGGCCGGGCAAGGTCGGCCGGGCCCGGCAGCCGGACCGAACCAAACGGGGACGGACCAGGGCCACCGTGCGCCGCCACGCCCGCATACCGCGCGCCGCATACGAATGCAACCGGGTTGCATCCTGGCGCCCGTTCCGGTCCTTGCTGCGCTCCGGGCAACCGCATGCCCCGGGCAAGCCGTGGCGTCGTGCTGATTTTACACCTGATTCATATGTCCATTCCATCCTGAACATGCTATGAAGACGGGCAAATATCCCCGCGCAATCTCCACGCTGGCCTGAGCACCCACCCTTACGCGCAATAATTATTTAAAATTCATAGTTATTATTTATTTCACATAAACCTCTCAATAATGCACACACCATTCCTGTTCAGCTTGTGCAAAAAGTACATTTTTTCGCATTCCCGTTTTCCGTTGCCCGGTTTTTTCGCCGCTGTTAGGGGCGGCATACCGACACGCCGCCATCCCGCATCCGGCTGCCCCGGCTGGCAGGCCCAGGCAGAACCACCGGATGCGCCCACGCCCGGACGAGATCCGGACCAGCCCCGCCCAAGGCGCACGCCTTCGCGGGTCATGCCCCGCCACCTTCCCCGCACGTGCGGGCACGCGGGGCGGGAACGGATGCGGCGCTCCCAGCCACAGGCCGCGCGGCAACGCCGCGCCCAGGCAGGCACGACACGCAACACGGGCCGCGCGCCCGAGGAGAACGCACCATGTCGCTGAGCTACAAGGAAATGCAGCACACCCTGATGGACGAGCTGCGCCTGTACCACTACCCCATCGCCGTCAAGTTCTTCTTCGACGAGGCGGAGCTGGAAGCCTTCAAGGACAAGGCCGAATTCTACCTGCCCGTGAAGCCCATGACCTTCTGCCAGTGGGAAATCGCCGCCCGCATGAAGGGCCAGACCGTGCTGTCCGGCCCCGAGGGCCTCGGCTGCTCCAACGCGCTGGTCTCTTTCGGCTGGAAGGAAATCGACGACAACGAAATCAAGAGCCACGCCAAGTACGTGCGCGACCTTGCCCAGGCCGAACGCTTCGTGCGCTCCAAGCCCCGCCTGCCCGAAGGGCTGAAGGCCGTCGCCGTGGGCCCGCTGGGCGACGCCGTGGTCGATCCCTCGGTGGTCCACTTCTACTGCGACAACATGCAGGCCTACCACCTGGCCGTCGACTACATGGCCGCCACCGACCAGCACCCGCTGAAGACCAACGTGACCATGAACTCCTCGGCCTGCGGCGGCACGGTGTACTCGTACCAGGAAAAGACCGCCAACATGCTGCCCGCCTGCTCCGGCAGCTACAACGCGGGCAAGACCGAGCGCGGCGAAATCAACTTCGTGATCCCCGGCGAACACATCGAAGCCACCGTGGAGCGCCTGCTGGAACGCAAGCGCAACCTGGGCAGCGGCGCCATCACCCGCCCCGGCGACAACTTCCCCGGCGCGGACATCTGCAAGAACTGTCCGCTGATCATCTTCAAGAAAGAAAAGTAGGCACGACGGGGGCCGCCGCCCTGTCGCCCCCCGTAGGCGGCGGCCCCCGTTCCCATTTCGGAAGCGCACCGAAACACCATCCCAAGGAGAGAGACCGTGTCCAAGCACACCAAACACCTGCTGCTGCTCGCGGCCGTCGTTGCCGTAAGCCTTCTGTGGTTCGAGCCCGCCTGGGCCGACAAGCTGTCCGACGCCATCGACGGCGCGGTTCAGGCCGGCAAGGTCAAGGCCGACGCCCCCGCCGGCTTCCTCGGCATTCCCGGCGCCCCCCATGTCAGCCCCATCCTGTCCTTTGCCTGGGCCGTGTGGGTAGGCTGGATCTTCTCCACCGTGGGCGCGTTCGGCGGCGTCATGGCCGGTGTCGGCCACATGTCGGTGTTCGGCCTTGGCGGCTACGCCAAGTCGCTGGGCAAGGACCTGCCCCTGAACAAGGTGGCCACCGACTCCATCAAGGCGTCGAACCAGTGGCTGGTGGGCTTCTCGGCCCTCATTTCCTCGTTCAACTACTACAAGATGGGCCGCCTGGTGCTGCCGCTGGCCCTGGCCCTTGGCGCGGGTTCGCTGGCTGGCGCCTGGGCTTCCGCGTACTTCTTCGCGGGCAAGGTGTCGTTCTCCCAGTACCAGGGCTACTTCGGCCTGTTCGTGCTGGTGCTGGGCCTGTACCTGTTCTGGGAAACCTCTCCCGCCGGCCAGGCCTCCAAGAAGAAGGCCAAGGAAGCCGCCAAGGCTTTTGAAGAAGCGGTGAAGAAGATCAAGAGCGGCGAGCAGGTGGATGAAAAGTCCATCGGCGTGCACGTCATCTCCACCAGCCTGACCAAGTGCGTGTTCACCTTCTCGGGCGTTGAATTTTCGTTCAACCCCATCCTGCCCGTGGTGGGCGGCATCGTCATCTCCGCCATCGCCGCGTTCCTGGGCGTGGGCGGCGGCTTCCTGCTGGTGCCCTTCCTGACCAGCATCTCGCAGCTGCCCATGTACCTGGCCGCCGGCACCTCGGCGCTTGCGGTGCTCATCTCCATGGTCACCTCCATCGCCACCCTGGTCAGCAAGGGCACCCCGCTCGACTGGACCATGATCGGCACCGAACTGGTGGGCATCTTCATCGGCTCGGTCATCGGCCCCCGCACCTCCAAGTACTTCTCCGACATGTGGCTGAAGCGCCTGTTCATCGTGCTGGCCCTGTACGTCGGCATCGACTACGTGCTGCGCGGCTTCTTCAACTACCGCATCTTCGGCTAGCCGGGGCTGCACCGCCATTCGCCGGGGGGCGGGGCCTGCGCCCCGCCCCCCTTTCCTTTTCCCGCAAACGAAGGCAACCTGACGCATCATGGACACCCTGCACGCCGCCCTTGCCTGGCTGGACCCCCTGCTCATTGCGCCCTATCGCCTGCCGGGCAACGCCCTGGCGGGATTTCTGCTGGGCACGGCCGTGCTGGCCCTGTGGTGCGTGGCTTTCGGCAGCGCGCTGTCGCTGTGCGCCACGCGCCTCAATCGCCGCCGCCTGGCCGAGCTGCGCCACGGCATGGAGCACCACCACAAATTATCGGAAGCGGCCCTGCGCGCGGGCGACAAGGAAAGCTACAAGGCGGTCAACAGCCAGGCCCACGACGCCTTCGGCCACTATTTCTCGCTGGGCGGGGCCATGTTCTGCGTGTCCATCATTCCCCTGCCCTTCGCCCTGGCCTGGATGGACATGCGCTTTGCCGGGGCCACGCCGGAACTGCCGTGGGACGCGCCGCTCATCGGGCAGCAGCCGTCCATCGTGTTCTGGTTCCTGCTCCTGTACATTCCGCTGCGCATCATCTATGCCAACGTCATGTCCAGAATAGGGTGGTTCACCCGCGCGCAGGCCTGGGCCGCCACGCCGCCCGCCGATCTGCACGGCGGCGCAACCCCCGGCACCCGCCCCGGCGGCTAGGCCGCCCTTCGCATTCCGGAGCCACACGGTGCGCACCCGCTTTCTTGCCATAGCCGCCCTTGTCATGGCCTTCGCCGCCGCCATCCAGCTGTGGTGGGACGTGGAGCCCGTGACGCGCGTGGACCTGACCCGCCGGGCGGAGGTGAAGGCCCCCGAGGCGGTGCCCGCCATCACCTACGCCTACCTGCCGCAGTATTCCCACTCCACCTCGTACCTGCGCCACCGCGCCCTGGTGGAATACCTGCAAAAGGCCACCGGCCTCGCCATCCGCCAGGTGTTCCCCGACACCTTCGAGGCGCACCGCCGCATGGTGGAACGCGGCGAAATCGACATTTCCTTCTCCAATCCCATGACCTACGTGCTGCTGGCCCAAAGCGGCGCGCAAGCCTTCGCGGGCATCGTCGAACCTTCGGGCCGCGCCACCTTCCGGGGGCAGGTCATCGCCCGGGCCGACAACGCCGCCATCAGGAACGAGCAAGACTGCCAGGGCAAACGGTGGATCGCCGTGGACCCCTATTCCGCCGGGGGCTACCTGTTCGTGCTCGGCCATTTTCGCGACAAGGGGCTGACCGAAAGCGACTTCGCCGAAATCGCCTTTGCCCCCGGCCCCGGCGGCAAGCAGGAAAAGGCCGTGCTCGGCGTGTACGCGGGGCGCTACGACATCGCCTCCATCCGCGAGGGCACCCTTGGCATCGTCGAGGGCAAGGTGGACCTTTCCGCCCTGAAGGTGGTGGCCACCACCCGCGAATACCCCAGCTGGGTCTATGCCGCGCGCAAGGGGCTGGACCCGGACATCGTGCGGCGCATCGCCGACGCCATGTTCGCCCTTTCGGAAAACGACCCCGAGCAGGAACGCATCCTGGCCGCGGCGGGCATGCGCGGCATCATTCCCACCACCGACCGCGACTACGACCCCTGCCGCGAACTGTTCACCAAGCTGCGGCTGGACCCCTCCAAGGTGGGCGCGGAATGAACCGGCTGCGCCGCCTGAACTTTCGCCGCAAGCTCAACCTCGGCATCACGCTCATCGTGCTGTTCGTGGCCGCGCTGCTGGCCGTGTTCGTCACGCGCATCGCGGCCAACGCGCTCATCGAGGAAAGCAAGCGGCGCGGCGCGGTGCTGGCCACCAACCTGGCCCTGCGCGCGGCCGACCCCATGCTGTCCACCGACTTCCTGCGCCTGAAGAACCTGGTGGACGAACTGCTGAACGTGGACAGCGACATCGTCTACGCCTTCATCGTGGACGACCGCGACCAGGTGCTGGCCCACACCTTTGGCCGCACCTTCCCGCTGGACCTGCTGGAAGCCAACAAGGCCGAGGACGGCCATCTTTCCGTGCGCCTGTTGGACACCGGGCGCGAACGCATCTACGACTTCGCCGCGCCGGTGCTGGTGGGCGGGCGCGAATTCGGCACCATCCGCATCGGCCTTTCGCGCACCAAGGTGCTCGACGTCGTCAACGGCATGATCTTCGCCATCAGCGGGCTTTCGGTGGTGGCGTTGCTGGTGGCCGTGGTCATCAGCGCGCACTTCGCCAAGCGCATCACCGCCCGCATCGGCGCGCTGAAGGAGCACGCCGAGGAAATCGTGCGCGGCAACCTGCACCTGCCCGCCACCACGTCCCTGCGCCGCAACTGCTGGGAACAGCGCCAGTGCGGGCGCACCGAATGCCCCGCCTACGGGGACACCGAGCGCCGCTGCTGGTACGTCAAGGGCACCGCCTGCGCCGGGTGCGACGGCCGGGCCTACCCCGCCAAGCTCGCCCAGTGCCGCCAGTGCGAGGTGTACGAAACCTTTGCCGGCGACGAGATAGAGGAACTGGCCGACACCTTCGACGTCATGGCCCACGCCCTGCGCGCCCACATCGCCGAATTGCGCGAGACCGAGCGCGACCTTACCCGCCAGCAGGGCATCATGCGCACCATCCTGGAAGTGACCCCCGACCGGCTGGCCCTGCTGGACGAGCACCTGCGCTACCTTTCCGTGAACAAGGCCTTTGCCGATTCGCTGGGTCTGCCCCCGTCGGAAATCATCGGCAAGAGCGACTTCGACATCTTTGCGCGCGATGCCGCCGAACTGCGCGTGGCCGAAAACCGCGCCATCCTCACCACCGGCATGCCCGTGTACCGAGAGGCGCAAGACCGCCGCGACACCACCGGAAACGACCCCGCCTCCGACTTCGGCCACGGCCGCGACGAGTGGTTCCACCTGGTCAAGGTGCCCGTGTCCGACGAGACCGGCCGCATCATCGGCGTGCTGTCCACCGCGCGCGACATCACCGCCATCCGCAGCTTTCAGGACCAGCTCATCCAGTCGCAGAAGATGGAATCGGTCGGCAAGCTGGCCGGGGGCGTGGCGCACGAGATCAACACCCCCCTCGGCATCATCCTGGGCTATGCCCAGCTGCTGCAAGAGGACGTGCCCCCCGACGCCCAGATGCACCAGGACCTGCAGATCATCGAAAAGCAGGCCAAGTTCTGCCGCAAGATCGTCTCCGACCTGCTGGGCTTTTCGCGCCAGACCCAGAGCCAGAAGAAGGAGATGTGCTTCAACAACTCCATCATGGAAGTGGTCACCCTGGTGCGCCACACCTTCTCGCTGGAGAACGTGACCATCCTCGCCGACCTCGACGACCGGCTGCCCGTCATCTACGGCGCGCCCGAAAAGCTGAAGCAGGTGTGGATGAACCTCTTGCACAACGCCACCGGGGCCATGCCCGGCGGCGGGCTGATCAAGGTGCGCACCCGGCTGGACATCATGAACATGACCGTCACCGCGTGGTTCGCCGATACCGGCATCGGCATTCCCGAACCCAACCTGCAAAAGATCTTCGACCCGTTCTTTTCCACCAAGCCCGTGGGCAAGGGCACCGGACTCGGCCTGTCCGTGTCCTTCGGCATCATCGAGGACCACGAAGGGTTCATCGAGGCGCACAGCCCCCTGCCCCCAGGCTTCATCGACGAAGACATGCCCCAGGGCGCAACGCGCGGCCCCGGCACCGTGTTCCGCGTGGTCCTGCCCCTGGAACCCCTGGGCGCGGCAGACCTGCCCGATACCGACCCCCGGGCCAAGGTGCAGGAAGAGGAACCGCAGGAATATCCCAACAATGAGAACCGAACCGGGGAGGGGACCCTTTGAAAAGGGTCTCCCTCCCCGGCCCCCTCCCCCCTAAACTTTTTATTTGTCGGGTAATCTTTCCTTAAAGGGGGTGCAGGGGGCGGATGCCCCCTGCCCGCCGGAGGCGAACAAAAACAACACACGCCCCGGAACAAGAGGCAGAAAACAAAGAAGGAAGCCCATGGCGGACATCATCGTGCTGGACGACGTCATCGACGCGGGGGTGCTGATCAAGCGCATCCTGGAGCGCAAGGGCCACGCGGTCTCGGTGTTCACGGACGAGGAAGAGGCCATCGCCCACGTGCGCGGCAAGGGCGCGGACCTGGCCATCCTGGACATGAAGCTGCGGCGCATGACCGGGGTGGAGGTGCTGGAAGAGATGAAGAAGCTGCGCCCGGACATCCGGGTGATCATGCTGACCGGCTACCCCACGTTGGAAACGGCGCGCGAATCGTTGCGCCTGGGGGCCAACGAGTACTGCGTGAAGCCCATCGACAAGGACGAACTGGAAAGCAAGGTGGCAGAGGTGCTGGGCGGATAACGCCCGGGCGATAGGGACGGGTAACGCCCCTGCCGCCACGGGAACGGCGACCGGCAAAGGCCGGGCCGGGCGCGTCAACGCTGCCCTGCCGGGCCTGACAACCTGTTTCCGCCATCACGACTTTCCCAAGGGAGCGCCATGGCCATCGGCGAACTGTTCCGTCACTGGACCTACCAGGTCTTCGCGCCCGGCACCCTGCTGCGGCGCAAGTACAACGCGTTCCGCGAGCTGTTGCGGCACGACTCGCGCAGCCTCGAACTCATCGCCGAGCTGGAGGACATCCACTACGGCAACGAGAAGGTGGACTGGTCGCGCGTGATCGAACTGGCCGACCAGTTGGACGACGCGGTGCGCGCCATGCTGGGCCAGCTGATGGAAATGAACCCCGCCCGGTACATGGGCCTGGCCGACTACTGCAACAAGATCGCCTTCTACATGCGCATGGCCGTCAGCGTGCCCGAGCCGGACCTTGCCCCCCCCTACGTCATCCCCCTGGCGGAAGCGCACCAGCACCCGGACAGGGCGGGCGGCAAGGCCGCGCGGCTGGCCACCGTACGCAGCCAGACCATGCTGCCCGTGCCCGACGCCACGGTGATCACCGCCGCCGCCTACCACTACTTCATCGAACACAACGAACTGCGCGAACCCATCGACGCGCGCCTGCGCCGCCTGCGCCTTTCGCGGCCGGACGAGCTGGCCGCCATCTCCGAGGAACTGCGCGCCATGATCATGGAGGCGGACCTGCCGCCCCGGCTGGAAGAGGACATCCTTACCGCCGCCTACGCCATGAGCCCCCAGCGCGCCCCCCTGGCCGTGCGCAGCAGCGCCGTGGCCGAGGACGGGCCGGTATCCTTCGCCGGGCAGTACGCCAGCGTGCTGGGGGTGGAGCCGGGCCACGCGGGCACGGCCTGGAAGCGGGTGGTGGCCTCCAAGTACCAGCCGCGCGCGTTGTCCTACCGCATCCTGCACGGCCTGGCCGATGCGGAAACCCCCATGGCCGCGCTGCTCATGCCCATGCTGGACGCGGCCTGCGCCGGGGTCATCTACACCCGCGACCCCGACCCGCCGCGCCGCTTGCCCGCCGAGGAACTGGCCGAGGGCGTCACCGCCGTGCATGCCGTGGCGGGCACCGGCGACGTGCTGGTCAGCGGCGACAAGGCCGCCCAGTCGGCGTGGCTGTCGCGCCGCCCGCGCAGCCGCATCCTGGAACGTCCCGTACAGGGCGTACCCACGGTGGAGCAGCCCATGCCCACCGTGCCCCTGCTGACCACGGAAGACATGAAGCGCCTGGCCCGCTACGGCCGCGAGCTGGAAAACCTGTTCGGCGAGCCGCAGGACGTGGAGTGGGTGCTGGATACGGCGGGACGCATCTTCATCGTGCAGTCGCGCCCGGTGCCCGGCGGCACGGCTCACGGCGTCGTGCCGGAAAGGACGGCCGGTGCGAGTGACGGGGCGCAAGGGGCGGATGGTTCCGCGCCCGTGCCCGCCGCATCTCATGACGCGCTGCCCGTGCTGGCCGAAGGCAGCGAGCCGGTATCCGCCGGGGTGGGCAGCGGCACGGCCCGCCACGCGGCCATCTGCTGCGAGATAGGCGACATGCCCCAGGGCACCGTGCTGGTCACCACCACCCTTGGCCCCTCGCTCACCCGCATCATCGACCGGCTGGAGGCCGTGGTGGCCCAGACCGGCAGCCGGGCCTGCCACTTCGCCTCGGTGGCGCGCGAGTTCGGATTGCCCGTGGTCACCGGCATCGCCGACCCGTTCACGGCCATCGCCGACGGTTCCGTTGTCACCGTGGACGGCGGCACCGGCCGCATTCACGCGGGCAGGCCCGCACCGGACAAGGGGGCGGAAACCAGCGCCCCCCCCCGCGCCCGGCGCAGGGCGGCGGCAGCGGCCCGCGAACGGCGCGGCGGCATGCGCCGCCTGGCCCGGGCCATGCAGCATATCGCCAAATTGAACCTGACGGACCCGGCATCCAGCGACTTTTCGCCCGAGAACTGCCGGTCCATGCACGACCTGGTGCGCTTTGCCCACGAGCGCGGCGTGGCCGAGATGTTCTCGCTGGTGGGGCGCGGCGGGCGCGGCCTTGGCGGGGCCAAGAAGCTGCGCACCGACGTGCCCATGATCATGTACGTGCTGAACATCGAGGACGGGCTGTTTCCCACGGCGGCGGGCAAGGAAGAGATCGGCCCCGACGACTTCCGCTCCACGCCCATGTGGGCGCTGTGGTTCGGCCTGTCCGCCGCGCGCGAGCTGTGGGCCAACATGCCCCCGGCGGCGGACTGGAACGAGCTGGACCGCATCAGCGCGGGCATCTTCCGGCGCGACGCGCCCCAACTGGCCAGCTACGCGGTCATCTCCGCCCACTACGCGCACCTGATGATGCGCTTCGGCTATCATTTCGCGCTGGTGGACACCCTGTGCGCACCCGAAGACCGCACCAACTACATCCAGTTCCGGTTCAAGGGCGGCGGCGCGGCGGCCGAAGGGCGCGAACTGCGCATCCGGGTGCTGGAACGGGTGCTGGCCCGGCAGGGCTTTGCCGTGAAGACGCGCGGCGACCTGCTGGACGCCCGGCACGGCCCGGACGCCGAGGCGGTGATCCAGAAGCGGCTGGCCATGCTGGGCATGCTGCTGGCCGAAACGCGCCTGCTGGACGTGCGCATCGGCGATGCCGACGAGGCCGAGGCCATGGCCGACGACTTCCTGGCCCGGCTGGACACGGCGGGCGGGGGCGCGCCATGAGCACGTCCGACGCGTCATCGCCCTCGGGCCCGCCCGGCCAGACGCCGCCCGGCGGAAGCGGTGGCGGCAGCTCGCGCCAGGGCGGCCTGCTGCTGCGCGCCGCGCGCGGGGTGGCGGCCTTCCTGCGCGACGCCCTGACCACCCAGGTTCCCTCCGGGCATCCCGCGTTCCCCATCACCTGGGTCACCCAGCACATTGCCGCCGGTCCCGCGCCGGTAACGCGCCAACACCTCGACGCCCTGCGCGAGCAGGGCATCCAGGCCATCCTGAACCTGTGCGAAGAGCTGTGCGTGCTGGCCGACCTGGAGCAGGAGCAGGGCTTCGACGTGTTCTACCTGCCCATAGAGGACGAGCACGCCCCGGACGAGGTCGCGCTGGAACAGGCCCTGGACTGGCTGGACGAGGCCGTGTACCTGGGCCGCCGGGTGTACATCCACTGCCGCTACGGCATCGGCCGCACCGGCACGGTGCTGAACGCCTACCTGCTGCGCCGGGGGCTGGGCCAGCGCCGCACCGAACGGCTGATGCGCCGCCTGCGCTCCAAGCCCGCCAACTATCGCCAGTGGAGCGCCCTGCGCCGCTACGGCCGCCGCAACCGCGCCCTGACCCTGCGCGAACCCGCCCCGGAACCCGCCCGCCACGACGATCTGCTGCCCGTGCTGGCCGAATACGAGGCCCTGTCCGCCCGGCTGGATGCCGCCCTGCGCGCCATGCCGCATATGGCGGACGCGCCGCAGTGCGGGCGCGACCACGCCCGCTGCTGCCGCGTGCCCCCGGTGGTGACGCTGGTGGAGGCGGCGGCCCTGGCCCGCAACGCCGACACCCTGCTCACCGCCGCACAGCGCGGGGCCGTGCAGGCGGCCTGCCGCGCCCACCGCGCGCCAGCCGCACACGGCGGGGAAGAACGCCAGGGGGACACCGAAAGCGGCGCCCGCACCACGACGGGGCCGGTCACAGCCATGTTCTGCCCTTTGCTGGCCAGGGCCGCTGGAAACGGGAACCCGGAGGCGGACACGGCGCAACGCGCCACGGCCCCGCCCGCCGACGGGGCCGGACCTGCCGAACCAGCGGGCCTGTGCATGCTCTTCGCCCGACGCCCGCTGCGCTGCCGCCTGTCGGACATCCCCTCTCCCCCCAGCCCGCAGCTCGGCCCCGGCTGTGCCGATGACGCCACCGGCGAGCGCGAACGGCTGTGGGTGGACATGCTGGAACAGCCTCTGGAAGACCTTTCGCGCCGCACCTTCGCGGCCCTGGCCGGGTGTGAGCCGTCCGAAGATCCGCCCTGCTTTCCCCTGCCGGAGGTGCTCTCCGGCCGCTATGTGCAGACCGTGTTCCACGCCATCGCCTGCCTGTTGCGGCCCACGGCGACGGGCAACGGGGGCGGCGGGGGCACGCGGAACGGCGAAAGCCCCGGCCCCTGACGGTCGGGCCTCGGCAACGCGCCGCACCTCCCCCCCGTAACAGGCCAACGCAAAAGGGCAGGCGGTCATTCGACCCGCCTACCCTGTTTATTTCACATCGCGGCCTTGTGTATCTATTGCCGAAGCCTGCTGGCTTCCTTTCGATCACGCATGGAATATTACCGGGCATCCCACCTGCGTTTAAGCTCAATGAATCGCTCATCGCTACGCAGGGTGGCATCAGCCTCCACCATATACCCCAACACCTCGCCCATCTCATAAGGCCAGGCACGCACGCTATCAGGAAGTACCGCATAAAAAAGCGCGAGTACCGTGCCTGGATATCGCCTTGTGATGCTTTTGCGAATCCTATAGAAATTGTGCAATCTTAAATAGCCACCCTCGCCCCTGACAAGCAATGGAATAACTGCCTTCGCAATATCTTCAAAGTTCTCTTCGCTAATAAACGCAATATCGCATAATACTTTCGATATTGCACCAGACTTTGCTGCAAGCTGGCGTGGCCACACGTCATGCAGAAGCTCAAGCAATAAAGGATGCCACTTCCCCGAATCTTCTCTTACCCAACGCTCCGCGTGCCAAAGAACACGAGATCGCATATTATCGCTGGAATGGAGGAGGACATCACGCAACTCCTCGCTGGTGACCCACCTTTCGCCGGTATCTGCGTCTATCCTTGACCACGCAGACAGGAGCAGACCTGTGAGCACTTCAACGTGCCCATGCTTTTCCAAATTTTCCACTTTGGCCATGCACAGCATATGCGGCTTCAAAATCACAAAAAGCTCACGCCCTTGAACTTTTCCTCCCCACAATAACCCTGCCCACAACGCTTCCCGGTCCTCATCTTCGTCTGCATTCAAAACGGCCAGCAAATTTTCTTGCGTCCACCCGGAGTGGACAAAAAAGCACCAGCTCAACCGATGGGCATAAATCACCAAGGCGTGCCTCCGCAAAGCACCTGGCAACGCCAAAAGATCCTCCGCGCACTCAAGCCATTCTTTTGGAAATCCAGCCTGTGCCCGTAACTCGTCTATCTGCGGGGCGCCGAACAACGCTTCAGCGAGTTTCCCGGCAGGGGCATTGATGGCTTCCATGGACCAGTCCACATCCTTGCCGCGCCGTACAGCTACGCTACCATTCTCAACAGACTGAAGTCGCAGTGATTCAGTCGCCTTCGAGACTAGACTGAAAAATATCTCTGGGCATTCTTTAGCAAAAACTTTGGCGGACTTCTGGAGCCAATCCGCCACAGGCCAGATGATGCCCACCAACGACTGACTTGGATAGCGTGAAAGCTGCACTCCAATAAATACGGTAAACTTGACGCGATCATCCTTCCTACAATCTTGGGCAAGAAACTTGCGCCAAGCCCACTCAGGAAATCCACCCTTTTTCGCTGCAAACCTTAAGGCTGCAAAGGCCCGCACAGGCCGTTCTTGTGAAAGGCCCGCGAATGGATCGCGGTCAACAAACTCTCCATTCTGATGCCCAGAGAGTTCTTTTGCCCTATCAAGTGTTGTCGCCAAGGACTCTTTTAGGATGTCTGAATATTTTGTATCCGTGCCAACCCAGCCGCTCCGCCCTTCAAAGGACCGGGCCGCGCTCTTCGCGTGCTCAGGCTTCCAACCCGGCGCATCCTTCCGCAACTCCTGTGTTGCCTGCTCTAAATCGAGGGCAAGACTACAACCCTGCGCCTTGATCCAATGCAGTCTTCCAAGAACAGCCCAAGCTCTCCGCTCTTTATATTCGGCCTCTTCTTCATTCTCCCATCGCCCTGGCCCGTCCAAAATTTTCTGTTCAATGCGATTTCGCGTCTCTACATCCAAGTCCTCCCATCTCCCAGAAATGGATAAAAGAAGGTCACGGGTATGAGACATACCCCAAAACATTTCAGGCGGAACCTCATTGATAACCTTGCTGAACTGTTCTGCAGGTACCAGAACAGACTGCCCCAAAGCCCATATCCTCAACCGTGCAAATATCGCGGCGTCTGGGGTGGGCCACGTTGAAAATTCGAATTTGGCAGTCGCTACATCGAGGTCCATCAATCCCTGGAAACGCTCAACAAAGTACAACACCCACGAGGAAAGACCATTATCACGCTCGTAAGGAGCACCATCTGCATCTTTCTCAGGGGCAATTGGGCAAATACGGCTAAGGCCGTAGCCACCGACTTCAGCTTCAAGCGCCTGCGCGACCTCAAGATTTTTACGCAACACCACAACGACGCGTGCCAACCACTCATCAGGCACCACAATATTCGTGGGCAAATCCGGATATTCAACGCCGCAACTTACAAGATGGTTCAGACCATAATCCCCCCTTTTCTCGGGAATGGGGCCATCCCCCAGACCACCCTCGACCTTTATGAAAGGCCGACCCAAACTGGCAAAACGGCGCAGGACGAGATCACTCCAGCCCTCCTCACCTATTTCCGACGCGAATGAATACCAATCATGACGACTCTCTCCATGCTCCCCAGACCAAAACTCAAATAAATACCCCCACGCAAGTCGAACAGCGAGCGGAACATTGTTCCCGTTCCGCTCAAGCTGCCAAGTGATTTGCTTCTGGACTTCGGGATGCACCGGACCGTGGCGGACTGCCCACCACACGGCTTCAGGCTGAGATGCAACCTTACCGATCCAAACGCCTAGCTGGAATTGCCTGGGTAGGAGGTTGGGGCACTGTCCGGACCAATATCCCCGCATCGTGCAATTATGCTGATCCTGTCGATCACGCCTATCCTGCCTGCTAAGGGCAAAAGCATCCCATGCGCCATCGGGCACCACACGTTTAGCAGAATAATCTTGGGGGGCTACTTTGTCGGGAACCGCATCAAAGTCCAAAGAATATAAATCAAATGGATCTACGAAGACCCCTTCTTCCCAAAAACCGCCTTGCTTCCCCGGCGTTGCGTACCGCCTGTGAGGATCAAAGACACAGAGCCATGTTGCAGGCGGCGGGGCATCTCCTTCAGAAAACTTCTTCACGCCCTCAACCGTTGAAACGATGTGGGCCACTTGGCCACGCTCATGCGGTTGCAAAGCTTGGGGACCGGCTTTTGCCATCTCTACAACGCCAGCTACCCACGCATCCGGGTCTTCCGCCCGATCAGCCCATGCTTCGAGTGTCTTCCAAAGGGCTTCATGACCATCCGCGCTATCATAGGCAATGGCTGTAACCCCTTTGTGCTGCCATTTCGAATTGGCGTAATTTGAATCTCCGGACTGAAACGCATAGAGGCCTTCCAGTTTCCCGGAGGCCCTGTTCAACGCCTCCAACAAATATTGGACGGGAGGATCGTCGGCGGAATAGCCAACGAAAACTACAACGTATCGCTCCAAGATTCCTCTTACAAACGCGGTTGCCCAGCCTTCTGACAAATACGCTTTGCCGAATTCAGAACTGGAAAGAATCAGTCCGTCACCCTCGGCCCCATTGCCGCCTGGATTAATCCTACCATGCAGGTACACCACACCATTGAGCCTTTTTGCATGGGATGGATCAGGAAGATTCGGCGGCGCAAACGTAGGCAAATCTGGTCTGCATGCATCAAACAGGCGGTCGAAGTTCGTCGTAACCACGCGAACCAGACCCTCACGAGTTGTCGCAAGTTTCAGGAGTGTCTGATGGGCGGCGAGGTCTGGCGAGTCCGCAGGCACCAACGCCTTGGCCACCGCTTCATAGATATCCCGGCTCAAAAAATCACGCTCCAACAGGCCGAATATCCTGTCGGCAGAAATGAGCCCTTCTACCCCGGTTCGCTCTCCTATTTCTCTCGCCTCAGCGATAATCCTCATTGCCGGGGCATCTGAAGGCACCCCCAATGTATGGGTTACCGCGCCAGCTAGCCCAAAAAAATCCGGCAGGTTAGCCTTGGCACGCGAAACGCCCGCACCACAAAAAAAGACAACCCGGCCCTGATCTCTTGCGAGCAGGAGTTCATCGGGCAGGGAAGGACCATTGGCAAAGAAGCGCATTCGACTCCCCCTAACAGAAACCTAGGACACAGCCTGTATCCTTGCAGATCAAGGCCTGCGCGAACGCAAAAACATTCGCCGGGCACCCGCCGCCTGAACACCCGCTACCATAACGCCAGTATCGGTCTGTCGCTCAAATCTGCTACCCGCATATACAGCCAAAGAAAAGGCCCGACAGATTTGCCGGGCCTTCCTTTCGTATGCGCAATCTCACTCGGCCTTATGGCCTTTCCAAGTCCATCCCCCCCTTCACCGTCGGACTACGCCCCCTGTTTCCCCGGTTCCCCAGGCTCCCCCGGCTCCCTGACTGGTTCGCCCGGAAACGGCGTGCAGCCGCACGACCGGGACAGCACGCCCAGCACTTCCGTGGCGGTGCGCTCGGACGACGCCGGGTTCTGCCCGGTGACCAGCAGCCCGTCCACCACTACGTGCGGCTCCCACAAGGGGCCGCGCTCGTACTTCGCGCCAAGACGGGTCAGCTCGTCCTGCAACAGGAAGGGCACCACCTGCGACAGCCCCACCACGTCCTCCTCGGCATTGGAGAAGCCGGTCACGTTGCGCCGGGCCACCAGCGGCTTGCCGTCGGGCGTGGTGGCGCGCACCAGCACGGCCGGGCCGTGGCACACCGCCGCCACGGGCTTGCCCGCGCGGTGCATGGCCTCGATGACGGCCACCGAACGCGCGTCGTCCACCAGGTCCCACAGGGGGCCGTGCCCGCCGGGGTAGAACAGCACGTCATGGTCCTCTGGCCGTACGTCCGCCAGCGGCACCGTGGCCTTCAGGGCGGCCATGGCAACCGTATCCGCCGTGAAGCGGCGGGTGGCCTTGTTCTGGGCCTCGTCCGCCTCGCTGCGCGGGTCCACGGGCGCTGGGCCGCCCTTGGGCGAGGCCAGGGTCACCTGCGCCCCGGCGTCGATGAACACGTAATAGGGCGCGGCCAGTTCCTCCAGCCACAGCCCGGTCTTGTGGCCGGTATCGCCCAGCCTGTCGTTGGACGTGACGATCATCAACACTTTCATGACAACCTCCCTATGTGACGGCGGCGCGCGGCCTGCCGTGGCGAATGCGGCAACTCCGGAGCGGCGGACGCGCCCCGTGCGGCCGACATCCGGCAGCGGCGGGGCGAATCGTCCATTATCGCAACATAGTGAAGGGCGGGGGAGGGGGCAAGGGGAAAGAAGGGCAGGCGGCCACAAGGCCAGGCATGCGAAAGCCGCCGCCACACACCCGTGGCGGCGGCCTGAACAACCTGAAGACCCGGCAGCCGTGCATCCGCCCGGCGTCAGGCCCCTCCGCCCCCGGAACTGCCGCCGGACCCCGCATCCCCCTTGCCGGGCCGCGCGGCCGCACCGCCCTTGCCCTGCGCGTTCGCCCGTCCGGGTGCATCCGCCTGTCCGGGTGCATCCGCCTGTCCGGGTGCATCCGCCTGACCCGGCACGCCCGCCTGGCCGGTCGCATCGTCTTCCAGCCGCTCGTCCAGGTTCAGCCGGTCCAGCAACTCCAGGGGATCGGGTGCATGCGCGGGCACGGGCACAGGCGCTTCCACCGGCGCAACATCCCTATCCGCCCCGGCGGCCTTGCCGGAACGGACGGGCTGCGCGGGGTGCGGACGGGGCGCGGGGGCCACGGGCCGGGCCGGGGCCGCGCCCCCGGCAGCGGTGGCCGCGCCGCCTGCATCGGCCTTCGGGGTCGGCAGCTTTCCGAACGTGGCGGGGATGAAGTATTCCGAGCACCCGAAGGCAATGCCCACCACCACGGTCTTCAGCACGTCGATGCTGTACACCGTCCCCGCCCCGCCGCAGGGGTCCGCCCCCTTCGGCAGCGGCGCGAACAGGTTGCTGATGTTGAACAGCGAAATGATCTGGGCGTTGACCAGGTAGCACCCCGCCAGCGCCCCAACCGCGCCGATGAGCATGCGGTTCAGCAGATAGGCATGGGACGAGAACGACTCCACCTCGCGCAGCCGTGAACTCTTGAAGTAATTGTTCATGCGGATGGCCACGGTCACCAGCGCGCCCAGGCAGCCGCCAGTCAGGGCCAGCAGCATCACCTGGCCGATGCCCGGCCCGCACCACGGCAGGGCGACGCCCCCCCCACCCCCCGGCAGCAGGCCGCCCAGCAGCCCTATGAAAAACCAGAACACGGCCCGCGCCAGGGCAATCACCTCTGCATGCAGCAACAGCACGCCGAAGCCCGCCAGCATGAGGTATACCAGCCGCTTGCAGGTGCGTTCCAGCAGCCACTTGCGCCGCTCGCGCTTCTGCGATTCCAGTTGCAGGTCCACGAGGATGCGCGAGAGCAGGTCGCGGCGGCAGTCCGAGGTCATGGGCTTGGGATCGACCTCGGCGTAGAAGCCCGACGTTTCGCGGTCCATGATCACCCGCGCCTGCACCAGCAGCCGCTCTATCTCGATGAGAATGCGGCCGTCGGAATGGTAGGGGGCAATGCTCTGCTCCACGAAGTGGGCGTCGCCCCACGAGAAATCATCCTTTTCCAGGCGGGCCGCCACGGCCTGGTACACCGCCGTGTTCTTGAAGGAGCCTTCGGCCAGCAGCCCCACCTGGGCCGACAAGGTGGTGCGGAACTGCTGCAGGACCATGATGTCCTTGCCGCAGATGGTGGCGTCCGACATGGCTGCACCCTCCCTGCCGGGCTCTGCCCGGTCCGCTACGTTTGCTCCCCGCCAAGGCCCCCTTGTCGCGCCATACCGCAGCCCCCGGCCAACGCCATTATTTTCCCGTCCAATTGACGTTTGGCCGCGTACCACACCCCCGCCACCCCGACGAAAAGCCCCGCCGGAAGCTGTCTTCCGGCGGGGCCTGCCATGCGAATCTTTCCAGTCGTATCGGCACGCCACGGGCGGGGGCGGGCGTCGCCCGTCCTACGCCAGGCCGAACCTGGCCTTGGCCTCCCGGCGGCGGGCATGCAGGATGGGCTCGGTGTAGCCCGAGGGCTGCTCGCGCCCCAGCAGCACCAGGTCGCACGCGGCCTGGAAGGCCACGCTGGCGTCAAAGTCCGCGCTCATGGGCCGGTAGGCCGGGTCGCCCTCGTTCTGGCGGTCCACCACGGCGGCCATGCGCTTGAGCACCGCCACCACCTGCTCGCGGGTGCAGATGCCGTGGTGCAGCCAGTTGGCGATGTGCTGGCTGGAAATGCGCAGGGTGGCGCGGTCTTCCATCAGCCCCACGTCGGTGATGTCCGGCACCTTGGAGCAGCCGATGCCCTGTTCCACCCAGCGCACCACGTAGCCCAGGATGGACTGGGCGTTGTTGGCCAGTTCCTCTTCCACCTCTTGCGGGGCGGGGCGGGAGGCGGGCGGCAGCAGGGGCAGGGTCAGCAGGTCGGCCAGGCTGGCGCGGCGCTGCCCCGCCAGGGTCTTCTGCACGGCGGCCACGTCCACCGCATGGTAGTGCATGGCGTGCAGGGTGGCCGCCGTGGGCGAGGGCACCCACGCGCAGTTGGCCCCGGCCCTGGGGTGGGCGATCTTGGTTTCCACCATCTCGCGCATCATGTCGGGCTTGGCCCACATGCCCTTGCCCACCTGGGCGCGCCCGGCCAGGCCGCAGGCCAGGCCCACGTCCACGTTCCAGTCCTCGTAGGCGATGATCCAGCGTTCGGCGCGCATGGCGTTCTTGCGCACCACCGGGCCAGCCTCCATGCAGGTGTGGATTTCGTCGCCGGTGCGGTCCAAGAAGCCGGTGTTGATGAAGATGACCCGCTCGGCCGCCGCGCGGATGCATTCCTTCAGGTTCACGGTGGTGCGGCGTTCCTCGTCCATGATGCCGATCTTCAGGGTGTTGCGCGGCATGCCCAGGGCGTCCTCGGCCATGCGGAACAGCTCCACGGTGAAGGCCACTTCCTCCGGCCCGTGCTGCTTGGGCTTGACGATGTACACGCTGCCCGTGCGGCTGTTGCGGTAGCTGGCCGTGCCGCGCAGGTCGTGCAGGGCGATGTAGGCCGTGGCCAGGGTGTCCAGCATGCCTTCGGGAATCTCGTCGCCGGATCGGGTGAGCACCGCGTCGGTGGTCATCAGGTGGCCCACGGTGCGCACCAGCAGCAGGCTGCGGCCGGGCAGCGCGAAGGACGCGCCGTCAGGCCCGGTGTATTCGCGGTCGGGGTTCAGGGTGCGCAGCACGGTGCGCCCGCCCTTGGGAAATTCGGCCGCAAGGTCGCCCCGGAACAGGCCCAGCAGGTTGCGGTAGGCCAGGGCCTTGTCCGCCCCGTCCACCACGGCCACGGAATCCTCGCAGTCGAGGATGGTGGTCATGGCGGCCTCCAGCACCACGTCCTTCACCCCGGCGGGGTGCTCGCGCCCGATGGCGTGATCGCGGTCGATGCGGATTTCGGCATGCAGGCCGTGGTTGTGCAGCAGCACCGCGCCATTGCCCCCGGCGGGGGCGCCGGAGTGCCCGGCGAAGCGGTCCGGGTCGGCAAGGCCCGTTTCCGCGCCGCCCTTCAGGGTGACCACCAGGCGGCCGCCGCGCACGTCGTAGCGCGCCGCATCGGCATGGCTGCCCGTGGCCAGCGGAAAGGCCTGGTCCAGGAAGGCGGCGGCCCGCGCCACCACCAGCGCCCCGCGCGCGGGGTTGTACGCTGCGCCACGCGGCGCGCCGCCCTGCGCCGGGTCTTCGGAAATGACGTCGGTGCCGTACAGCGCGTCGTACAGGCTGCCCCAGCGGGCGTTGGCCGCGTTCAGGGCGTAGCGGGAATTGGTGATGGGCACCACCAGCTGCGGCCCGGCCACCAGCGCTATTTCCGGGTCCACGCCTTCGGTGGTCACGGCAAAGTCCGGCCCTTCTGGCACGAGATAGCCGATGGACCGCAGGAAGGCCTCGTAGGCGGCCCCATCGTGCGGCGCGCCGCGCCGTTCGCGGTGCCAGGCGTCCACGGCCTCTTGCAGTTCGGACCGTTTGTCCAGCAGGGCGCGGTTCCTGTCGCCCATGGTTTCCACCATGTTCTCAAGGGACGTCCAGAACCTGTCGGGGTCCACGCCGGTGCCCGGCGCGATGTCGCGGACGATGACGTCATACAGCGGCGCTGCGATCTGCAGGCCACCCACCTGAACGCGCTGCGTCATATCGTGCTCCTGTAAGTTGGCGGAACGGAACGGGCCGGAAGCGGAACCGGAAACGGACAGGCCATGCCTGGCGGGCGGGCCGGAGGGGGGCCAGCAAGCCCGGCGCGCGGCGACGCGGACTTCTGCCCCATTTTCAAGGCATACCCGGCCAGGCCGCCCAATGCAATGCCCGCCCCCTTGCGCCGGGTTCCGCACGGAGCGCGCCCGCGATCCACATACAGCTTGGCTGCCGGATCCCCCGTCTCCCAACCCGCCCCCGCACGGGCGGGCGTTGCCCCCCCCACGCTGCGAAAAATACGGTCGGACGCGGTTGCCTTCTTGCTGGTGATAATTGTTTTCAGCCATGGATCGGCGCACGCCGCCCGGTCCGGACGCCCGGGCCTTGGCGGCGCGATTCCGCTGGCAACGACAACGGAGGAACCGCCATGAAACTGGACGCACTGCACCCCCGGAACTGGTTCCGCAAGAGTGCCGAACGCGAAGACGCCGGTTCCGGCCGGCATGACGAAGGACGCCTCGCGGCTCCCGTTCCCTTTGACGTGGAATGCGCGCGCGAGGCGGACGCACTGCGCGAAGCCCTGGAATTCGCTGGCACCATGGACCTGCTCTACGAGGCCCTGCCGGAACAGCCCGCCGAATGCGGCTTCAAGGATACCCGCCGCCTGGACGTGGACATCGCGGTGGACAATGACGCCTACGTGGTCGTGGCCGACGTGCCCGGCCTCTCGCGCGTCGACGACAACGGCATGGGCGATGGCGACGCCGCCGACCTGCACGTGAAGGCCGACGGCCAGCGGCTGTCCATCAGGGGCCGCACGCGGTCCTCCTCTCGGGACAAGGGCTGGGGCTGGCACCGCATGGAGCGCCAGCCCGGCAGCTTCCGGCGCATCCTGGTGCTGCCGGATGACGCCGTGGCCGAGGGCCTTTCCGCCTCGGTCAACGACGGCGTGCTGACCGTGACCATCCCCCGCGCCTCGTCCGAGGAATGCGTGTGGGTGCCCGGCGAGGAGGGTATCCGCGCCGGTTGCCACGCCTGATTCCGCATCATCCCCGGTGTCGGGAAGGCATGCTCCCCTGCCGTCAGCAAGGTGTTCCGCCGACGTCGGGACGGCATCCCGCCGACGCCGCAACCCCGCGCGGCACGCCGCGCACCGTCCGCCGGGCCGCACTGGCACCCCGGCGGCACAGCGTACCGCATCGCCCCGTATTCACGGAAACCGTTCCGGGTTCCGGCTCGGGGCATCGGGCGCACTCGCCACACCCGACGGCGGAGGGACCATCCCTCCGCCGTTTTCATGCCGGGCGGCTTGCCCCGCCCGTCCAGTCCAGCCCATCCGGTCCATTCGGGCCATCCCGTCCATCCTGGCCGGTCAATCCTGTCCGGCCTCCGGCGCCGCCTGTCCGGCGTGGCCTGCCGGGCGCGTTGACACCTGCCGCGTATCCTGCCAGCTTGCCAGAATAGGCATTCCTCTTTTCCACCCTTCCGCGCCACGCGGCGCGGCCGGAAGGGTTCGCCATGTGCGCCGCCGGGAGGGCAGGCCATGCAACTTACCGACCGCGTCCGCTGGGTGGGCAAGATCGACTGGGAACTGCGCACCTTTCACGGGCAGGAATATTCCACCCACAAGGGCTCCAGCTACAACGCCTACCTTGTGCGCGACCCCGGCGGCCGCACCGCGCTCATCGAGACGGTGTGGGGGCCGTATGCCCGCGAATTCGTGGACAACCTGGCGCGAGTGGTGGACCTTTCGTCCATCGACTACGTGGTGGCCAACCACGGCGAGCCGGACCACAGCGGCGCGCTGCCGGAGCTGATGCGCCACATCCCCAGGACGCCGGTGTACTGCTCGGCCAACGGGGTGAAATCGCTGAAAGGCCAGTACCACGCGGACTGGGACTTCCGGGTGATGCGCACCGGCGACACGCTGTCGCTGGGCAGTTGCGAGCTGGTGTTCGTGGAAATGCCCATGCTCCACTGGCCAGACTCCATGATGTGCTACCTTACCGGCGAAAACGTGCTGTTCAGCAACGACGCCTTCGGCCAGCACTACGCCTCGGAACTGATGTTCGCGGACCTGGTGGACGAGTGCGAACTGTGGGCGGAGGCCATCAAGTACTACGCCAACATCCTCACCCCGTTCAGCCCGCTGGTGACCAAGAAGATCGACGAGGTGCTGGGGCTGGGCCTGGCCGTGGACATGATCTGCCCCAGCCACGGGGTGATCTGGCGCAAGGACCCGCTGCAGATCGTGCGGCGCTACCAGGAATGGGCGGCCAACTACGCCGAGCACCAGCTGACCGTGGTCTACGACACCATGTGGAACTCCACCCGGCGCATGGCCGAGGCCATCGCCGCCGGGGCCGCGCAGGCCGACCCCACGCTGACCGTGAAGCTGTTCAATTCCGGCCTGGTGGACAAGAACGACATCATCACCCAGATATTCCGGTCCAAGGTGCTGGCCGTGGGTTCGCCCACGGTGAACCGGGGCGTGCTGACCTCTGTCGCGGGCCTGCTGGAAGAGGTGGAAGGGCTGAAGTTCCGGGGCAAGAAGGCCGCCGCCTTCGGCTCGTACGGCTGGAGCGGCGAATCGCCCAAGGTGCTGGCCGAGCGGCTGGCCAAGTGCGGCTTCTCGCAGGTGGGCGACCCGGCCCGCGAGGCCTGGAACCCCGACGACGAAGGGCTGGAACGCTGCCGCGCCCTGGGCCGCCAGTTGGCCGAGGCCGCCGGGGAATAGCCTGTCGCCACGGATGCATACGCCACGGGGCGCGGGATACCCGCGCCCCGTTCAACTTGTTGGCAACATCTGTTTTTTGGACGCCTCCGGCGGCCACGTGGCTACCGCCCCTTGGAACCCCGTCTTTTGTGCTCGCCTACTATGTAGAAAATACAAATAAAAATTTTCGAGAAGGGGTGCGGGGAACAAGGCTTCGCCCCCCGTTTTGTGGCAGGCCGCATATCACCCAACCACCCTGTCACTCTCCTCGCCTTGATTGACGCCACACCACGCCGCCCCCTATGACGGCGGCAGGCAGGGCGCATACCACGCGGCCCTCCACACACCGGGCGCACCGCGCATACCACGCAAACCGGCCCGCGCCTTCATTGCAACCTCCACCACGAGGCACCCATGCACCGCCGCACGCCGCCCTTCGGGGGCGATTCCTGCTCCACTGGGGTGTGAGCGCCGCCGCAGGCCCCGGTCGGGGCCGCCGCATCCCCACCCGCCGCAGCGCCAACGCCGGGGCTGACCCCCGCCGAGCGCATGGTGGTCGCCCGCGCCGTGCGTGACCGCTTCACCGCCGTGGCCCAGGGGCCGGAAGGCAAGTTCCGCTACCCGGTGGGCGACGCCGGGCTGGCCGGGCTGGGCTATGACGCAGCGCTCACCGGCCGTCTGCCCGCCGCAGTGCGCGCGCATTTCTGCGGCGTGGGCAACCCTTTCGCCACGGTGGACGCCTGCGTGTGGCCGCCCGCGTGTCTGCTGCCGGAACCTTCCCCCGCCGCATACCCCTCCGCCTCGGGCAGCGGCGTGCCGGGCGACATCTTTTGCGACATGCCGGACGCGGAGCTGGATGCCCCGGTGTGCTTCGGCAACAGCCTGACCGACGAGCCAGACGAGGCGCCAGACGGCAACCCTGTCGGCGGGCCTGTCGATGGGGCCCCCCACGACCGCTGCCTGCCGCCGGAACTGGCCGCCTGTCCTGTGCGCCCCGGCGATGCCGTGCTGGACGTGGGCTGCGGCGCGGGGGTGGACACCCTGTGCGCCGCCCTGCTGGCCGGGCCCCACGGCACGGTGACCGGGGCCGACGCCAGCCCGCACATGCTGGACCGCGCCCGCGCCAACCGTGCGGCCACGGACCGGGCCGTGCCCCCCGCAAGCCGTGCCCCGAAACAGTCCGCGCCCATACGCTTCGTGGAGACCGGGGCGGAATCCCTGCCTTTTGCCGCCAACAGCTTCGACGTGGCCATTTCCAACGGGGTGTTCAGCCTGATAGTGGACAAGCCCGCCGCATTGCGCGAAATCCACAGGGTGTTGCGGCCGGGCGGCCGCCTGCGCCTGGCCGACCAGGCACTGGACGGCCCCGCCCCGCAGGGCGCGGACGTGGTGTCCAGCTGGTTTCGCTGACAAGGCGGCGCGGTACCGGGAACGGCGTTCCTGGCCATGCTTCGCGAGGCGGGATTCCACGACGCGGTCTGCATCGGCCGCACCGGGTTCCGCAGTTCATCCGTCACCGAAGGGGCGCTGTTCGCCGCCACCAAGCCCGAATGACCGGCGCGCCGCCGCGCGCCGCAGCCGGGACACACCACGCCATCACCGGAGAAACCCACATGACCACCCCCGCCGCCGCATCCGGCCTGCCCGCCATCACCTGGGACGACTTCGAAAAGGTGGAACTGCGCACCGGCACCATCGTGCAGGTGGAGGAATTTCCGGAAGCCCGCAGCCCCGCGTGGAAGGTGTGGGCAGACTTCGGCCCCGGCATCGGCGTGCTGAAGTCCAGCGCGCGCATCACCCACCTGTACAAGGCGGACGACCTGCTGGGCCGCCAGATCATCGGCGTGGTGAACTTTCCGCCCCGGCAGATCGGGCCGTTCCGCTCGGAATTCCTGGTCACCGGGTTCGCGCAGGCGGACGGCAGCGTGGTGCTGGCGGTGCCGGAGCGGGTCGTGGACAATGGATTGAAACTCGCCTAGGCAGAACAGCCCGCCAGCCAACGGATTTCCGACATCATCCCCATGCATTTCAAGGTTTTTCCATGACCACCCACGCCAATATCCCCACCGCCACGGCCCCCGATACGCAAACATCCCGCCCCGTCCGTTACGTGATGGGCGTGGACACCGGCGGCACCTGCACCGACGCCGTACTGGTGGATGCAGACTCCCGCCGGGTGGTGGCGTCGGCCAAGCGACCCACCACCCACCATGACCTGGGCCGGGGCATGGCCGGGGCCATGGCCGCCGCGCTGGCCGCGTCCGGCCTGCCCGCCAGCGCCGTGGACCTGGTTTCCGTGTCCACAACCCTGGCCACCAACGCCGTGGTGGAAGGGCAGGGGGCCGAGGTGGGGCTGTTCATCATCGGCTACGCCGGGCGCATCACCGTGCCCTGCGCGGCCATGGACGCCATCCCCGGCGGCCACAAGCTGGACGGCTCGGAAGAGGCCCCGCTGGCCCTCAACCGGCTGGTGGACTCCATCCGCCTGATGCAGGACAGGGTGGACGCCTACGCCGTGTGCGGCATGATGAGCTTCGTGAACCCCGCCCACGAGCTGGTGGCGGAACGGGCCATAGGCATGGTGGACCCCAAGCCGGTGTTCTGTTCGCACCTGGCCAGTGCGCGCGCGGGCATGAAGGAGCGCGCGGCCACAGCGGTGCTCAACGCGCGACTGCTGCCGGTGATGCGCCGCTTTCTGGACGGGGTGCGCACCGCGCTGGACGGCCTTGGCATTGCCGCCCCCGTGGTGGTGGTGCGCGGCGACGCCACGGCCATGCCCATGCAAGAGGCCCTGCGCAACGCATCGGCCACCGTGGCCAGCGGCCCCGCCGCCATGGCCGGGTACGGCGCGGCCCATGCAGCCGGTCGGCTGCCTGTGGAGGACGCTGGCAAGGACGCCGCAGCGCCAGCCACGACCCCGAACGCATCGCCGAATGCATCAACCCAACCATGGGCAGGCACCGACACCCCGCCCCCGCCGGACGCCCTCATCGTGGACGTGGGCGGCACCACCACCGACGTCACCCTGCTGCGCCGGGGCCGCCCGGTCATCCAGGCCGACGGCATGGTGGTGGGCGACTGGGAAACCCACGTGGAAGCCGTGGAAATGTTCACCGTGGGCATCGGCGGCGACAGCCTGGTGCGGCCGGAGGCCGACGGCACGTTGTCCGTGGGGCCGCTGCGGGTGGTGCCGCTGTGCATGGCCGGTCCCCTGCCCGACCCGGCACAATGGCTGCGGCCCGGCGGCCGGGCGCGGTGCATCTGTCCCATGCGCCGCGAGGGCGCATGCGAAGGACCGGACATCACGAACAGCGACGAGCACGACGCGTCGACAAGGGACGCCGCCGAGCGCGCGGTGCTGGATCATCTGAACGTCCACGGCCCCACCCCGGCGGGCGACCTGCTGCGCGCGCTGCGCCTGCCGGAAAGCACGCTGGAGCGGGCCATAGATCGGCTGGTACGCCAGCGCGCCGTGCAGGTGGCCGGGTTCACCCCCACCGACGCCCTGCACGTGCTGGGCCTGCTGGATCTTTCCGCCTTGCCCGGCGTGCCTGCCGGGGCGGGCAACGCCGCCGCCGCGCTGGCCGGGGCGCGGGCCTTGGCCGCCCTGCTGCCCCCAGGCAGCATCACTCCCCACACCCCGCCCAATACCCCACAGGACGCGGCCCGCGCCGTGCTGACCGCCGCCAGCCAGCGCATCGAGGATGCCGTGGTCCAGCACGTGGCCCGGCGCGAGGTGGGCGGCAACTTCGCGGCCTATCTGGCCCAGCGGCACCGGCATGGGCTGCTGCGGGTGAACGTGTCGCTGGGGGTGCCCATGGTGGGCATCGGCGCGGCATCGCGCCACCTGCTGCCCGCCGTTGCGCGGGCGCTGTCCACCACGGTAACCTTTCCCGGCCGGTATGACGTGGGCAACGCCCTGGGCGCGGCCCTGCTGGCGCTGGGCGAAGGGGATGCCGCCGGAAAGTGACGCGAGACGGCACGAAGACGACTGAACACGCGGCAACGGAACGGACGACAACGCGGGCGCGAACGGCGCAACGCTCCCTTCCCGCTCTCGGCGCGCTGTCCGCACTCCGCCATCTTGACGCGCACCGCCCTTTCGGCGCACCGTCACCGGGCCGGGCAGGCACCCGCGCACATCATGCGCAGTTCCTGCAACGCGCGCGGCCCCTGCAACGCAGACGGCCATCCGGTCCGTCCCCACAGTACACGCGCGCAACCATCATCACGCACCACCGCCGCCATGCGGCACGCAAGGATACGCCATGCACAGCCACGATCCTTTCCAGCCCCCCAAAGCCGACGCCTGCGGCTGCGGCCACGACCATGCCCATGACCACGACTGCCAGTGCGCCGCCGGGGCGCACCGCCCGTCCTGCTTCGACGCCGCGCTGGAAGTGGCCAGCGAATGCGAGGACTGCCGCGTGGTGCACGCCTGGCTGCACCTGCACGGCAAGTGGGTGCTGCACGCCTGGGGCGAAACCGACGAGGCCGTGTACGACCTGACGGAAACCCGCAACCCGCAGCCCCGCGCGGACTACTACGCCCGCAACGGCGTGACCGAAGAACGCCTGCGCCGTTACGGCCGGGTGGAATTCTTCACCATCATGGCCGACACCGGCAGCTTCGGCCCCTTCGACACCGCCTTCTTCTTCGCGCCGGAAAGCGAAACCGACCCGCTGGCGCGGTAGCCTGCGCGCCACGCCACCCCATTCCCTACAAACACCACGGGCCGAAAGAGTGATCCTTCGGCCCGTTTGCGTGGTTTCGCTCCATGTTCCCAGTCCCCGGCAATCGCCCACGATCTGATGACATCCTTTCCCGCGTTCGCCTGTCCCCGGCATGCGCCGCTTATTGCGGCCCACCCTCCACCGCCGCCGGAATGTCATCCTGGTCCGGGCGGGCACAGCCCACAGCCAGCAGGTCCACCACGCGGTGGGGATCGGTATCCCGTACCAATGCGACCACCCGGTACCGCTCGCAGGAAGGCATGGTGCGCCCCACAGGGGTATGCGCGAACCGCTCCAGCCCGTCGAGAAACTGGTCCTCCTCATCCCCGACGACATCAAAGTTCCCCGCGCTGCCGCCGGAGTAGACGCCCGTCATCTCCACCGTCACCAGGCGAGCACGCTGCACCAGTTCCACCTCGTGCAATTCCGAGGGCATGACCATCTGCCGCCAAGAAGGGTCCCGCGTACCTTTGCCTCGAACCCGGCAGATGTCGCCTTCCGCGCACACGGACCGCACCGTTCTTTCCAAGGGAAACCCTTCGGGAATTACCAGATTGTCCGCTGTGCCCAGCGGGGAATTCAGAAACAGATACCCATTCGTCTGCCTGCCAAGAACGCCCGTTACATCGAAATCCCCCGGTGCCGCTGCGACAAGACGCCGCACCGAACGAACAAGGACAAACTCGTTCCCAAGGCGCTCTATCTTCTTCTCTACACCCACGATACGGCACAGGTCACCGAATGCGCAGACTGCATGGATGCTGCGTGTAACGCTCGTATCGATACCCAATCCGGAACTTGTTCCTGAATAATATATTGAATACATGCCCACTATTCCCGTTCGCACACCCTGCCATTCTTCACTCGATGCATGGCAATCTGCACAGATGACCAAAAAGGCCAACATTGCAAAATGTGCAATCCTATTTCTTGCCACCTGCGGCCTCCGCTTTCGACTTCAATGCTCGATGGAGATTTATCAAATTTCCATTAAACTCACAATCAACTCGCTTCTTCACTTCTCTGTCACCACCGTACCCCATCTTGAACGCCCTCCCCAATACATCCAACTGCTCTTCAACTCCCATGTTCTGCAATGTGTCTCTATCCGGGAGATGCTTCGCCACTTTTTTCAAAAATGCGTTCGGCCCCCTGAGCACACCCATGGAAAAGGCCGCGTTTTTGATGGCTTCCGATCCCGTATCAAGGCCAGCCTTTTCAAAGGCTTTCAGTGTCGGCTCGTAATGGGTTCTCTTGATAAACGCCTCGTTGGCGGCGGCCAACGCGTCGGGGTGCTCGCGGGCCATTTCCGGCCAAGCGGCGGCAATGGCCTTGGGGTTGTCTTTCAACGCCCGATACTTTTCCGGCAGGTTCGCAGCTTCCGGGCTTTTCATGAAATCTCCCAGCGTTTCCCCGGTCAGCTGGTACGGCCCGCACGACCCTGATTTGGATACGGTTGCCAATTCCTTGGCCGTGGTCTCGTGCAGTTTGGTGATGTCGCCGGGCTTGCGGTAGTAGTCCTGTATCTTGTCCGGCCGCAGGATGTTCTTTGACGGGTCGGCGAAATCCTCCAGCGGCGGCGTGCGGCGGCCATGCGCGGCCTTGCCGTCCTCTGGGCCGCGCCCCGCGCCGCCCCCCGCGTCCGTGGCATTGCCATTCTGCCGGGCGTTGGCGTTGGCCGCCAGCAGGGTGCCCGCGAAGGGGTCGTCCTGTCCGTGCGACGGCAGCACCGAACCACCTCGGGAAGCCTGGGCGTCGGAACCGTTGCCTCCGGCTTCGCCCGCCCGTTGACGTTCCATGCCGTTCTTGCGCGGGGCACTCGCACTCCAGGGCACCAGCGGCGGGGTCTGCCAGGGATGCGCGTCGCCCGGAAAGGCATTCTCCATGGCCCGTTGCCACCACGGTGTGCCCTGCGCGCCGTTGCCGCCCAGAAGACCGCCGACCGCGGCCTCCGACGCCGCAGCATCTTCCACCAGGGTCGCCTGTGCGGGCTGCGGCGCATTCCTGCCCGCGAAAAGGTCGCGCATGCGTTCTTCCTGCAACATGTCGTACCCCCGGTCGCGGGGCTGCCGGAACGCGGCATAGTCGGGCAAGGCGCGCACGTCGGTGTCGTCGAACATGGTGCGCTGAAAGCGTTGGCGCACATCCTTGTCCTCGTCCTCGGGCAGCGGGTCCTGCCCGTCGTGGCCGAAGGCGTCGATGGAGCGGATGCCCTGCACCAGTTCGCCATACCACTCCTGCATGGTGCGCGCCGAGCGGGCGCGGCCCACCGCGCCTTCCAGCGAGCCCGCCAACTTGCGGCGGCGAGGGTCAGCGATGTTCTTCAGCCCGGTCGTGGACAAGCCGTAGTTCATATGTGCCTCCGTGTATAGATGGGTGCGGTGCTTCGGACGCCAGATGGCGTACCCGTGTGGTGCAGGCAAAACGGCGGGGCGGACGTCGGCCGCCCCGCCGCCAGGGAACTGCGCGCCCCGATGGCGCGGAGCCACGGTACCCCCGCGCCTTTCGGCTGCATCCGGCCGCAGGGGGACGGGAAGGAGGTTGCGGGGCGGTCCGAAAGGGGCCCGGCCATGCCGGATCGGACGCGAAACGGCGCACAATGCGCGAAAACCGCCTCCCCCCGTGAGCGCACCGCCATGACGGCAGGCCGGGCCACTCCCATGCCCGCCCCATCGCCGCGCTTCCCCTCCGCAAACGCCACGGGCCGGAGGATTGCTCCTCCGGCCCGTGGCATGTCTGCCCTATGCTTCGCCGTGCCCTGTCCGTTCCGACCTCGACCCGAACCACCCGACCCAGGCCCAGCCCGCACCTATCCCGGCCTATCCCGCCCTATCCCGGCCTATCCCACGCGGCACTCCCCGGCCAGCCGTCCCAGGGTACGCAGCCCTTCGGCCATGCGTTCGTTCCACAGGCCGTTGCAGCCAAGGCGCAGGTAGTTGGCGAACTTTTCCTGCGTGCTGAACACGGCCCCCGGCGCAACGGATATGCCCGCCTGCCGCGCGCGAAAGAACAATTCCACCCCGTCGGTGCCGGGCGGCAGTTCCACCCACAGCACGCCGCCGCCCTCGGGCCGGGTAACCCCGGTGCCGGGCGGAAAGCAGTCGGCCAGGTGCATCCGCATGGCCTGCATCTGGCGCGAAAAGGCCGTGCGCAAACGGCGCAGCTGCCGCTCGAACAGCCCCTGCCTCAGGTATTCGGCCATGGCGAACTGCGGCAGGGTGGCCCCGCAGACGTTGGTGGTGGCCTTTATCTCCCGCGCGCGCTCGCCGATGCGCCCGGTGACCATCCAGCCCATGCGAAAACCCGGCGCAACGGTCTTGGAGAACGACGAGCACAGCGTGACCAGCCCGTGCACGTCCCATTGCAGAAAGGTGGACGGGCGCGAGGGGCCGTAATGCAGGTCCGTGGACACGTCGTCTTCTATGAGATGGATGCCCCGCTCGGCCAGCATGTCCAGTATCTCGCGCTTGGCGTCGTCGGGGGTCAGGCTGCCGTCCGGGTTGTTGAAGTTGGGCGAAAAGGCGCACGCCGCCACCCGGTGCCGGTCAAGGATGTGCCGCACGTCGCGCGGGTCCACCCCGGCCTCGGGCGAACTGGGCACCTCGATGGCCCGCAGCCCCAGCGATTCGATGAGCTGCAAAAAGCAGTAGTAGGTGGGCGACTGAATCATCACGATGTCGCCGGGCCGGGTCAGGCAGCGCAGGGCGATGTACAGGGCCTCCACCGCGCCGTTGGTGATCAGGATGTCGTCTGGCCCAGCGCCCACGCCGCATTCGCGGTGCCGCCAGGCGATCTGGCGGCGCAGTTCGAGGTCGCCGGGAATGGTGGCGTAGGCGGCGGCCTCGCCCGCGCGCGAGCGCATCACCTCGGACAGGATGCGCCCCAGCGCCCGGCCCGGCAGCAGCGTTTCGTCCGGGCACAGCACCCCGAAGGGCACCAGGTCGCGGTTGCCCACGGCTTCGAGCACGGTGGAGATGAGCCGGGCGCGGTTCACCTCGCGCGGGCCGGTGGGCGGTTCCGGGCGGGCCTGCGGCACGGGCAGGCCGCGCATGCCGCTGCGCACGAAATAGCCGGAGCGGGGCCGCGCCTCGATGATGCCCTTGCGCTCCAGTTCCAGGTAGGCATGCCCCACGGTGGCGATGGACAGACCCATGGAGGTGGCCAGCCCGCGCAGCGAGGGCAGCCTGTCGCCGGGGCGGAACCGCCCGGACTGGATCATGTCCGCCACGTGGCGTTCCACCCGGTGGTACTGGAAGGCGGCGGCATCGCCGGATGATGCGGCGCCGGGGGCGGCGGGGGAGTCGAAACCGGCGTCCCGGTCCATGCCGGGGGGCGTGGCGACAAAGGGGCGGGTGGGCATGGGGCCTCCTTGCGAATGCGCCGGACGTGGGGCCCGGGGGGGATGCGGCGGGGCGGGCCAGGTCAACGCCAGTTGCCACGCCATCTGTTATGCTTGTTTTTGCGTTTGACTGTATCTGTTCAGGTGACAGATTTCATGGTCATGTGCAACCCGGAGGTTGCACCATGGATACCGCTTCGTCGCCCGGCAAGGGACACCCGATGGCATCACGCCATTCCGGGGCCATCGCTCCCGCATCCCGCCTGTCCGCCGTGCTGTCCGGCATGCGCCAGGCTCTGCCCATCGTGCTCGGCTACGTGCCGGTGGCCTTCGCCTTCGGGGTGCTGGCCCGCAAGACCGGCATGCCCGCAACGGGCGCGGTGTGCATGTCGCTGATGGTCTTCGCCGGGTCGGCCCAGCTCATTTCGGTCAGCCTGCTGGCGGGCGGCGCATCCCCGGCCACGGTGGTGCTGACCACCTTCGTGGTCAACCTGCGCCACCTGCTCATGTCCGCCGCGCTGGCCCCGGCCTTGCGCCGCTGGCCGCGCATGCTGCAAGCGCTGTTCGCCTTCCAGCTGACGGACGAAACCTTCGCCCTGCACGTCAGCCGCCTGCCCGCGTCCCCCGGTGATGCGCGGCCGGAACCGCCCCGCGCCGAAACCCTGGCCCTGAACATGACCGCGCAGTCCGCGTGGGTCATCGGCACCATCATCGGCGTGTTCGGCAGCGAACTGGTGGCCGACGTGCGCCCCCTGGGCCTGGACTACGCCCTGCCCGCCATGTTCATCGCCCTGCTGCTGCCATACTGCCGCAAGGCCCGGCGCTTCGCGCTGGCCGCCGTGCTGGCGGGGGCGCTGTCCGTGCTGCTGGCGCTGGCCGGGGCCGGACAATGGAACGTGATCATCGCCACGGTGTGTGCGGCCACCCTGTGCACCCTGCTGCCCACGCGCGCCGATGCCGCGCAACACGCGGCCAGCAACGCGGACGGACCGGACAGCCCAAGCGCAACGGATGACCTGGCCGGGCTGGCGCAACTTGACGGGCCAGGCCGCGCCCCCACCCTGTAGCCGCCGCGAGGAGACCGGACATGACCACCACCTTTTTCCTGATGCTGTGCGGCATGCTTGCCGTCACCTACATCCCCCGCGCCGTGCCCCTGCAACTGCTGTCGCAGCGCGAGCTGAACCCCGTCATCACCCGCTGGCTGTCCTTCGTGCCGCCCGCTGTGCTGGCCGCGCTGCTGGCCCCGGACCTGCTGATGAAACAGGGCGCGGTGCACGTTGCCGCCGACAACCTGTACCTGCTGGCCGCCGTGCCCGCCACGCTGGTGGCCTGGCGCACGGGCAGCTTCTTCGGCACCATCGCCGTGGGCATGGCCTCGGTGGCGTATGCACGCTTTTTCGGCATGGCCTAGGAGCAGTTTTCCGAATACACCGGGATACATTGCCAATCGCCTTCCTTCTTCCGCCTTTCCTCCTTCTCCCTGCGCGGACGGACCGGACCCGTGGCGGCGCGGCACCCTCCTCGCCGCGCCGCCACCACCCGCACCGTGTTCCGTCGCCCCCCCCGCCCCGCCCCCGCAAGGTCGCGCCATCCCGCTCCATTGGCCCCGCCTCGCCGTCTTTTGCGCCAGCGTCGGCAAGCGCGCGCCAACTTGCCCCCGCAATCGCGGGCGTGTAGAAGGGGCGGGTACCGTCGCGCGCCCGCTCCCGCACGGCCCTGCCATGCGACCGATCGGCGGATTCACCGATCCGGGGCTGTTCCCCCGGCGCGCCCTGCCCCGACCTCCATCCCCCCTTTCCGGGAGAAGACGCATGCTCCGCACCCTGTTCATCGCCCTGCTGCTGGCGCTGGCCCTTGCCGCAACTTCCGTGATTCCCGCGCCCGTGCAGGCCGCATCCGCCTCCAA
This sequence comes from Nitratidesulfovibrio sp. HK-II, assembly GCF_003402415.2. Lineage (NCBI taxonomy): Bacteria > Pseudomonadati > Thermodesulfobacteriota > Desulfovibrionia > Desulfovibrionales > Desulfovibrionaceae > Nitratidesulfovibrio > Nitratidesulfovibrio sp. HK-II. Next base: position 118,855 of record NZ_AP036014.1, on the reverse strand, counting down.
TGAAGAGCTCAAGGCCGCCCTGCGCGCCCTGCTCAAGGAAAATCCCGAACTGATCATGGAAGTGCTGCGCGACAACAGCGAGACCGTGCTGGAAATCGCCCAGCAGGGCTCCAACGTGCGCCGCAAGAAGGCCCTCATCGCCCAGTGGCAGGTGGACCAGACCCAGCCCAAGAAGGCCAACCTGGAAGGCCGCCCCATGCGCGGCCCGGCCAACGCCCCGGTGACCATCGTGGCCTACTCCGACTTCACCTGCCCGTACTGCCAGCAGGCGGCGGGCACCATGGAACTGCTGATGGCCAACTACAAGGACAAGGTGCGCTACGTCTTCAAGCACATGCCGCTGGACAGCCACGACAACGCGCGCCTGGCCTCGGAATACCACGTGGCCGCCAGCCTGCAGGACGGCAAGAAGGCCTGGGCGTTCTACGAAGCCGTGTTCCGCGACCGCGAACGGCTGATGTCCGAGGGCGAAGCCTTCCTGAAGAAGGCCGCCGCCGAAGCCGGCGTGGACATGAAGCGCCTGACCCAGGACATCAAGGGCAAGAAGGTCAAGGAGATCATCGAGGAAGACATGGCCGAGGCCCGCGCCCTGAACGTGCAGGGCACCCCGTACTTCCTGGTCAACGATCTGGTCATTCGCGGCTCGCTGCCGCTGGACCTGTTCTCCGACGCCGTGGACATGGCGCTGGAGGCGGCGGCCAAGGCCAAGAAGTAACTGGCTGCACAACGCAGACGCGACACGGGCCGCTCCGGCATTGCCGGGGCGGCCCGTTTGCATTTGGCGCGGCGCACAGGGCGCGGCGATACGGCCGGAGAGGAATCGGGAAAGGCGGATAAACGGCTACAGGCGGCCGCTACGGCTACTTCCTGCGGCGGCGCTCCAGGGTGATGCCCGCCAGGAACCCGCCGATCATGCCCACGCCGAAGGCGCGGGGGATGCTGTCGCTAAAGCCCAGCAGTGCCGCGAACACGCCGAGGGAGCCGCCGATGAGGATGCCGCGAACGATGTAGCTGTCCATGCCTGTCCTTATACGAAGCCGGTTGGGGTGTGGGGCCGGAAGAATTTCCGGGCCGGAAGCGTCCGGCCGCCGCGCGGATGGTAGTCGCGGGGGGCGACGGGTGTCAACGCGGGCGGCGGGCCGCGCCGCGCAAACAAGACCCCGGCCAGTGTCGGCCGGGGTCCTGCAAGGGGATCGGATTGTCCAAGAGAGGCGGGGGAACCAAGGAGAATCAGGGGGAATCAGGACTTGGGCTGAAGGGGGGGCGGCGGGTGGGCTGTCCCGCCGCCCCTGCGGTCACTGCATCAACGAAGGAGGAGTTTGGGCTGGTCGCTGTCTCGGTGTGCTTTGGGCACTATGTCGTCGGTCGCCGTGGCGGCCGCTGGTCGCTTCCGGGGGCTACGAGCCCCCGGCTGGAGATACCGTGCGGACTGGAGGAGGTCTGTCCGGCACAGTGCGGGGGCGTTTCGGTTTGCTGCCGATGCTCCCGTATCGCTTCGGCCGTTCGGGCCGTCGCCTTGGCCCGGCGGCCGTTGCCGCGAATTCATCGCCCGTGCCCATCTCCGCAAGGGGGAACCGGAGGGGGGCCAGGGGCGGCGGGGGAACGGGACGCCACACGTCCACCGTATCCGCGAGGGGACTCGCGAAGCTCCCTTGCCGCCCGAAACGTGCCGGGCCGCACGTGGGGGGTTGCCTTCGAAGCGCTTTGCCCTGTCCCTTCCGCTGGCCGATGCCGGGGGGAGGGGGGGGCCGCCGCGACCGGCGGGTCGCGGCGGCCAGGGGGATCAGGCTAGGGCTTGCACTCTGTGAAGGGCAGCGTTGTCATGCGCTGTCGGGGAATAAGCACAGGGCGTGCCAAACATTGAACACACATATTTTCAGCATGTTACCATTTTTCATGAAAATGTGCAGACTCTTCTTGTGCAACACGATGCACATGCGCTTTGCACAAACAGCCTTGCACGTGTGCAAATCACCCCGGTCCCACGTATGCACAAGCGCGGCACGGGCATCCGCCGCCATACCGGCCGCGCCGCCGGGGACGGCACGCCGCCCCGGCACAACGTACGAAGCCGGAAGGAAGACATGGTGGTCTCCTTCCGGCTTCGGAAATTGGTTTGCCGCAGTGCGGATGACCGCGCCGTCGCCAGCCGTCACCAGTTGCCGAATGCGCCGATGCATCCGGCCGGGCGCACGGTCCGGTTGAGCCCGGCCAGCCCCGGCTACTCGTCGCAGCGCACCGCGATGCCCGCCTTGCGCAGGGCGGCGGCGAACAGTCCGTCGCCGTCCACCAGGGTGCGGGAAAAGGTTCCGTCGTAGATGCGCCCGCACCCGCACGAGGGCGAGCGCGCCTTCAGGATGGCCTCCGTGCATCCGGCCAGCCGCGCCAGGCGCACCCCTTCCTCCGCGCCGCGCGCGAAGGCGTCGGTGGCGTCGGACAAGGTTCCGTCGGCCTCGCGGCACAGCACGCGGCCGTCGCGCAGTTCGCACGGGGGGCGCGGCGTGGCCAGCCCGCCCAGCTGTTCCGGACAGACCGGCAGGGCCAGGCCCTGCCGCACCAGTTCGATGACCCCTTCGCGGGGGTTGGCCTCTCCGTCGAAGCGGCAGGCCACGCCCGCAAGACAGGCGCTGACCACGTAGATCATGGGTGCCTCCGTTTCCGGCGGCCGCGCGGCCCCGCGCGTCTGCGCGCGGGGAACACGGACGGGCGCGGGCAGGGCGGGCACGGACGCGGGAAGCGGCCCCCGCCGTGCGCGCAGGCGGGCCATGCAGCCCGCCGCGTAGCCTGCCGCGCGGCGCATGCCGCCCCCCATGTTCCGGCCCACGGACATGACGGCGCACAGCGCCCTGCGGCCCGCGCCGCCACCATGCGGCGTGCGCGGCATTTCGCCGGTATATGGCGGCAAGGGTACCCGCATGGCGGCGTCTGTCAACCGGGCGAACACCTACGCCTCCCCGGCCAGGGCGACCGGGCCCGCGTCGGCGGACGCCACCTCCCCGGCCGCGCGCGGGGTCTGGGCGTAGTAGCGCTCAAGCCCCTCCGCGCCCATGAAGCGTTGCAGCATGCGCGGCGGCGATTCCAGCAGGTCGATGATCAGGAAGGCGTCCAGCGAGCCGAAGGCGCGGTCCACGTGGAAGGTGGCGATGCGCCCGCCCAGCTTCAGGTAGTGCTTGAACAGGATGGGAATGGTGCGCCCCCCCTCCATGTCGCGCACCAGGGCGCACAGCGCGTTCCAGTCCAGCCCGGCGGGCTCGATGCGGCGCAGGCAGCCGGGCTGGCGGATGGACGGGGCGGCGCGGCCGCGCACCAGCCGGGCCGTGGCCTCGCAGCCGTGGTGGCGGGTCAGGTAGTCCATGATGGCGTTCAGCGAGTAGGGCGTATAGTCCAGGCTCACGCTCACCGGGCCGAACAGGCGGCGCACGCCGGGGCGCTTGAGGATGAACTGGCCGATGCCCTTCCACAGCAGCAGCAGGGGGGCGTAGTCGCGCTGGTAGTCCGCCGACACGAAGGCCCGGCCCAGTTCCAGCGCGGGTGCGCCGCCGAAGAATTCCGGGCTGAAGCGGAACAGGGACGAGGAATACAGCCCGCGCTGGCCCTGCGCGGCGAGCAGGGCGTCCACCTCGCCCAGGCGGTAGGCCCCGGCCAGGGCGCGGTCGCCCTCGTGCCACAGGACCAGGTGGCGGTAGGTGGCGTCAAAGGCGTCGAGGTCCAGCGGCGCGCCGCTGCCCTCGCCCACGGCGCGGAAGGTCACCTCGCGCAGGCGGCCGATTTCGCGGATCAGCTCGGGCGAACGTTCGGCCGAGGTCTCCACGATGGTCCACGGCCCCTCGCGCAGCAGCACGTCACCGGCCGGAATGGCGGCCAGTTCCGCCTCCAGCAGTTCCAGCGGCCGGGCGGCGGCGATGGGCCGCATGCGCCGCGCCCCGGAAGACCCCGGCGCGGCCTTGCCCGGCAGCGAAAGCACCCGGCGCGGCTTGGGCTTCAGCGCGTAGCAGCGCATGCGCAGGTAGGCGGTGCGCGCCTCGTCGTCGGGCAGTTCGCTTAAGGTGGCGGCGGCCACGGGACGCCCCACGCTGAGGGTGACCGTGGTGTTGCGCTTGCGCAGCAGTTCCTTGGGCAGCATGGCCGTGCGCGCCGCCGGGTGCACCAGGCCCATCAGGTTGAAGAGCATCGAATTGCGCCCGTGAAAATACAGGGGCAGGGCGTCCGCCCCGGTGCGGCGCACCAGCCGTCCCACCGTGGACTGCCACGTGGGGTCGGTGATCTCGCGCCGGGAGGGTTGCAGGTGCGACACCGTGCCCGAGGGGAACACCACCAGCGCCCCGCCCTCGGCCACGTGGCGGATGGCCTGGCGCAGGCCCGCCATGTTGCGGCGTTGCGCCCCGTCGCCGCCGAAGGGGTCCACCGAAAAGATCAGGTCGCGCAGTTCCGGCACGGCCGCCAGCATGTAGTTGGCCAGAAAGCGCAGGTCGGGCCGCACGGGCAGCAGGGCTTTGGCCAGCACCAGCCCCTCCAGCGCGCCGAAGGGGTGGTTTGCCACCATGATCAGGGGGCCGGTGGCGGGCACGCCCTCGAAGCCCTCGCCCTCGGCCCGCACGGAAACGCCCAGCACGTCCAGGGCCTGGCGGGCGAAATCCAGGGGGGCTTCGCCCTGCGGCAGGGCGCGGTACAGCGAGTCGATGCGCCCCACGCCCAGCAGATGCAGCAGCGGGATGCGCAGGGGGGCGGGAATGCGTCTGGCGGCGGCGGGCACCAGCGAACGGGAAGCGGCGGGATGCAGGGAGGCCGGGACGGCGGCAGACTGCGGGAATGCGTCCGGCGGCGTATCCATTATATGGTCGGGCGGGGCGGAATCGGCGGGGGTGCGGGGGCGGAGCATGTCCATGCGTCCTCCTGGGCGGCCGTGCTGGCCGGAGACGGGTGGCGCGGGGGGCACCGTGCGCCGCCTTGCGCGCGGCATGGCGGCCGGAAGCGTGACAAGCGGGCGTTTTCCCGGCCGTTGCCGGAAGGCGACGCCGTTGCGGCTGCGTGCCTGTTCCGCGAAATGGAGTCCTGTTGCATGGATGGATAGGCCCGTCCGGTGGAGAAGCCATGACCGATCGGTGAACATTGCGTGAAGGGGACCGGGCGGGAGCGGCGTCACCCGATTGTCGGCGGCCCGTCGCCGCGCCGTCGCGCACCATTCCGGCCCGTGGGGCAGAAGGGGCAGTGTCCGGAAACCCGGTGCCGCCGCCCTGGCGGTTCCGCAGACCGCACGGCGCGCGGGCCGCGCGTCCCGCGCCGCGCCAACGGAAGGAGCATGCCATGACCGACCGCCAGCACGCCGAAATACGCCGCCGCCTCGAAGCCGAACTGACCACCCTGCGCCGCCAGTTGCTGGTGGAGGGCGGCGTGGAAGCCTGCGCCGACGAAAACGAATTCGCCTCGCGCATCAGCGAACTGTCCCTCAGCATGACCCTCATGGCCCGCGCCGGCCAGCGCATCCAGGAAATCGAGGGCGTGCTGCGCGCCATGGACGCCCACGACTACGGCGTGTGCGACGCCTGCGGCGACGACATCCCCGTGCCCCGCCTGCTGGCCCGCCCCACCACCCGGCTGTGCGTGCATTGCCAGACCGAGGTGGAATCGCAGGTGGGCCGCCCCGCCGGGGCTGCCGAACGCATCGAGGCCCGGTAGCGCCTCCGCCCCGCCCCGGCCGCGTCTGGCCACATCTGGCCGCATCAGGCCGCGCCTGGCCGCGTCTGGCGAGCCGGCCGCGCGGCAGGCAACGCCTGTCCGCCGGGCTGTCCGCGCGCCCGGCACGCCTGCCCACGACACTCCCGTCCCCCCGCCCGCATGCGGACGGGCGTGACCTTTGCCGCGCCGTTTCCCATGTACCGCAAGATGCGGGACGCCATGGATCATTCGCGCTCACCAGGCACACTTGGCACCCCAGGCGCACCTGCCAGGGCGTGCGCAAGAAGGCGGCCAAGAGCAGGCGCGCCTGGGGCGAAGACACGGCGGAATAGTCCGGCGGCAGGCGCGGGGCCGCGCCCCCCGACCCCACTGTTCCCACCTTCCCCTGCCGGTCCCGGCCCACGGGCACCCCGCCCGCTCCCGGCGGCCCCGCCCCGGAATAATCATTCGCCCGCTGCCGCAACGTGAGAGCATGCGGCGTGTCCCCCTTTGCCTGCCCTGCCATGTCTGCCTGACCCGTCTGGCCTGACTAACCGGTTGGGCCAGTTGGGCCAGTTGGGCCAATCGGGCCCGCATCGGCTGACCGAGTTGACAGGGGCGGCGCGGAGGCATATTCACGCTTCAAACAATGCTTGAATTTTTGATTTGAAACTATGTTGGCAACCGGTGAAACGCCGGGGAGCGGGCAATGAGCGAGAACGTCTGCACGCCTGACCGGCCAGATCGACAGGTTCGGCCAGTTCGGCCAGTTCGCCATGACCAGGGCACGCGCGAGCGGCTGCTGGCCGCCGCGGCCGAAGTGTTCGCCGAACACGGCCAGCAGTCGGCCACGGTGCGCGAAATATGCAGGCGGGCCGGGGCCAACGTGGCCGCCGTGAACTACCATTTCGGGGGCAAGGACAAGCTGTACGCGGCCATGCTGGACCACTACATGCGCACCTGCCAGGCCAGCTACCCCCTGAACGAGGGGGTAACGCCCGCCTCGTCGCCAGAGGATCGCTTGCGCGCCTTCGTGCGCGGCCTTGTGCTGCGCATGCTGGGCGACGGCGACGACCCGGTGGGCCAGGCGCACGGCAAACTGGTGTCGCTGGAACTCATCGACCCCACGCCCGCGTTCGACGCGCTGCTGCGCGAGCACATCGCGCCGGTGAACGACCTGCTGGTGGACATCCTGCACGGATTGATGGGTCCGGCGGCCAGCGACCCGCACGTGCTGCGCACCTGCCTGCTGGCCATTTTCGGGCACATCTCGTTCCACTACAGCGGCCGCGCCGCCATCGCCCATCTGTACGGACGCGAAGACCTGACGCCCGAGGTGCTCGAACGCATCGCCGACGGCGTGACCCGCTTCACCCTGGGCGGCATTGCCGCCATGGCCCGCCCCCCCGGGCCACCCACGGACGAGAACGCGCGCCCTGCTTGACGGCCTGCGCCCCCCCATGTAGAACGCGAAACTTCAATAGCACGCTACCGAATAGCAGCCTATCGGTTTTCCCCTCCCGCTCACCGCCCCCGTCGCTTTCCGGGCCGGAACGGCGTGCCGGAATTTCGAAAAACACATCCAACGTCCCGCATGTCGGCGCAGTGCACGTGCCCCGCGCCGAGGAGGAACCACCCCATGCCCCACGACTTCTCCCTTGCCTCCCTCCGCGCCCGCGCCGGGCGGTTCTCCCAGGTTCTGACCCTGTCGGCCCTCATGGGCCTGATAGGCATGACGGGCCTGACGGCCATGCTTGCCGGTTGCAAGGACGACTCCGCCGCGCCCAAGGCCATGCCCGCGCCCCTGGTGGTGGTGCAGCAGGTGCAGCCGCGCGACCTGCCCCTGACCTACGAGTACGTGGGGCAGACGGCCGGCTCGCGCGAGGTCGAGGTGCGCGCCCGCGTGGGCGGCATCCTGATGCGCCGGGCCTACACCGAAGGCCGCCCGGTGAAGAAGGGCGACCTGATGTTTGAAATCGACCCCGAACCGTTCAAGGCCGACCTGGACCAGGCCCTGGGCCAGCAGGCCCAGGCCGAGGCGCGCCTGCAGAGCGCCCAGAGCAACCGCGACCGCGTGCTGCCCCTGTACCGCGAGAACGCCGTCAGCCAGAAGGACCGCGACGACGCCGTGGCCGAGTTCGATTCTGCCAAGGCCGCGCTGGAAGAGGCGCGCGCCCGCGTGAAGACCGCGCGCATCAACCTTGGCTACACCCGCGTCGAAGCCCCCATCTCGGGCATGACCAGCAAGGAAACCCGCTCCGAGGGCAGCCTTGTCACCACCACCGCCGATGGCAGCCTGCTGACCACCATCTCCAAGGTGGACCCGGTGTACGTGAACTTCTCGGCCCCCAGCGTGGACCTGTTCCGCCTGCGCCGCATGCGCGAGGAAGGGCGCATCACCCTGCCCAAGAAAGGGTATGACGTCACCGTGCGGCTCATCGACGGCTCCACCTACAAGCGCACCGGCACGGTGAACTTCATCGACCCGCTGGTGGACCCGCTGACCGGCACCATCCGCGTGCGCGCCGAATTCCCCAACCCCGAGGCCGAAGTGCTGCCCGGCCAGTTCGTGCGCGTGGTCATGAGCGGCGCGGTGTACACCAACGCCCTGGCCATTCCCCAACGCGCCGTGCTGCAAACCCAGCAGGGTCCCATGGTGTGGGTGATCGGCGAAGGCGACGTGGCCCAGCCGCGCCCCGTGGAGATCGGCCTGCCCATCGGCAACGAATACATCGTGGAAAAGGGCCTTGCCGCCGGTGAACGCTACGTGGTCGAGGGCCTTTTGAAGGTGCGCCCCGGCCAGCCGGTGACCATCGGCCAGCCCCGCGAAGCCCAGGCAACCCCGTCGGGCCAGTCGAGTCAGTCGGGCCAGGCCCCCTCCGGAAACGCGACCAAGGCCGCAAACTAGAACGCCGCCGCGTTCTTAGCAGGATTCCTTTATGATATCGCGTTTCTTCATCCACCGCCCCATCTTCGCCTGCGTGATCTCCATCGTGATCATGCTGGCGGGGTTCATGGCCATGCGCACGCTGCCCATCGCGCAGTACCCGGAAATCGTGCCGCCCCAGGTCATCGTCTCCGCCACCTACCCCGGCGCCAGCCCCGAGGTCATCGCGGCCACCGTGGCCTCGCCGCTGGAACAGCAGATCAACGGCGTGGACGGCATGCTGTACATGAACTCGGTCAGCGCCGGTAACGGACAGATGACCATTTCCGTGTCCTTCGCCGTGGGCACGGACCCCGACCAGGCCACCATCAACGTCAACAACCGCGTGCAGGCCACCACCGCCGCGCTGCCGGAAGAAGTGCGCCGTCAGGGCGTCACCGTGACCAAACGGTCGCCCTCCATCCTCCAGGTGGTGAACACCTTCTCGCCCGATGGCCGATACGACTCGGTGTACATCAGCAACTACGTGCTGGTGAACGTGGTGGACGAGCTGAAGCGCCTTCCCGGCGTGGGCGACGCCTCCATCTTCGGCGCCAAAGACTATTCCATGCGCATCTGGCTGCACCCTGACAAGCTGGCCCAGCTCAAGCTGACCCCCGGCGACGTCACGCAGGCCATCCGCGAACAGAATGCCCAGTTCGCCGCCGGGCGCATCGGGCAGGAGCCTTCCAGCAGCCCGCTGGAACTGAACTACCTGGTCACCACCCAGGGGCGGCTTGCCACCCCCGAGGAATTCGAAAACATCATCCTGCGGGCGGAGCCAGACGGCTCCACCCTGCTGCTCAAGCATGTGGCGCGCGTGGAACTGGGTGCCAAGGACTACGACATGCGCACCCAGCTCAACGGCAAGCCCACCGTTGCCGTGGGCGTGTACCTTGCGCCGGGGGCCAACGCGCTGGATACGGCAGACCGCGTTGCCGCCAAGATGCAGGAACTGTCGCAGCGCTTCCCCGACGGCATCAGCTTCTCCATCCCCTATGACACCACCAAGTTCGTGCGCATCTCCATCAACGAGGTGGTGCATACCCTGATGGAAGCCATGGTGCTGGTGTTCCTGGTGGTGTTCCTGTTCCTGCAGAACTGGCGGGCCACGCTCATTCCCTGCCTTGCGGTGCCGGTGTCCATCGTGGGCACCTTCGCGGGCATGTATGCGCTGGGCTTCTCCATCAACACGCTGACATTGTTCGGCCTGGTGCTGGCCATCGGCATCGTGGTGGACGACGCCATCGTGGTGCTGGAAAACGTGGAACGCATCATGTCCTCCGAAGGGCTGACGCCGCGCAAGGCCACCCTGAAAGCCATGGAAGAGGTGACCGGCCCGGTCATCGCCATCGTGCTGGTGCTGTGCTCGGTGTTCATTCCCGTGGCCTTCATGGGCGGCCTTGCCGGGCAGATGTACAAGCAGTTCGCCATCACCATCGCGGTGTCGGTGATCATCTCGGGCCTGGTGGCCCTGACGCTCACCCCCGCCCTGTGCGCCCTGATGCTGAAGCCCGGCCATCATGAACCGCCGCGCTTCTTCCGCTGGTTCAACGCGTGGTTCGAGCGCGTCACCCACCGCTACACCGGCGGCGTCACCTTTCTCATCCGCCGCACGGGCCTTGCGCTGGTGCTGTTCGCCTGCCTGGGCGGCGCCACCTGGCACCTCTTCCAGATCGTGCCCGGCGGCCTCGCCCCTGACGAGGACCAGGGCTACATCATCGGCCTGTACATCCTGCCCGACGGCGCAAGCCTGCAACGCAGCCGCGTGGTGGCCGACCTGATGGACAAGAGCCACATGGAAGACCCCCGCGTGGCCAACCTGATCACCCTTACCGGGCTCGACCTGCTCTCCGGCATGCCCAAGCCCAACTTCGTCACCTCCTTCGTGCCGCTGAAGCCGTGGGACGAGCGCAAGGGCGAGGGGCAGTCGTCGTTCGATTACGCCCGCAAGGTGTTCGGCGTGGGCATGGGCGTGCCCGAAGGCGTTGTGCTGGCCTTCAACCCGCCGCCCATCTCCGGCATGAGCAACACCGGCGGCTTCGAACTGTACGTGCAGAACCGCGGCGAAGGGGACAGCAAGGCCCTGGCCGCCATGGTGGGCAAGCTTACAGCCGCCGCGGCCAAGCGGCCCGAACTGGCGGGGGTGCAGACCACCTTCAGCGCCAACGCGCCGCAGCTGTTCATCAGCCTGGACCGCAACAAGGCCAAAGCCTTGGGCGTGCCGGTGAACACCATCTTCGAGACCATGCAGGCCACATTCGGGGCCAGCTACGTGAACGACTTCAACAAGTTCGGCCGCACCTACAAGGTGCAGCTGCAGTCGGAGGCCGACTTCCGATCCCGCCCGGCGGACGTGGCCAACGTGTTCGTTCGTTCCAAGTCGGGCGAAATGATCCCCCTCACCGCACTGGTGGACGTGAAGGAAGTGACCGGTCCCGAAGTGGTGGAACGCTTCAACGTGTTCCCCGCCGCCAAGGTGGTGGGCGGCCCCGCCGCCGGGTACAGCTCCGGCCAGGCCATCGCCGCCATCGAGGCGGCGGCGGCAGAGGTCTTGCCCCCGGAATACACCCTGGCCTGGTCCGGTTCCGCCTACCAGGAAAAGCAGACCGGCGGGTCATCCTCGCTGGTGTTCGTGCTGGGCCTGGTCATGGTCTTCCTGATCCTGGCGGCGCAGTACGAAAAGTGGTCGCTGCCGCTGGCGGTCATCATGGCCGTGCCGTTCGCCCTGTTCGGGGCCATCTGCGCGGTGTGGCTGCGCGGCCTTGCCAACGACGTGTACCTGCAGATCTCGCTGGTCACGCTCATCGGCCTTGCCGCCAAGAACGCCATCCTCATCGTGGAGTTCGCGGTGATCAAGCGGCACGAGGGCCTTTCGCTGGTGGAATCGGCCATCGAGGCCGCCCGCCTGCGCTTCCGGCCCATCATCATGACCTCGCTGGCCTTCGTGCTGGGCTGCGTGCCGCTGGCCATCAGCACCGGGGCCGGGGCCGCCAGCCGCCACTCCATCGGCACCGGGGTCATCGGCGGGATGCTGGCGGCGACCTTCATCGCCACCTTCTTCATCCCCATGTTCTACCGGCTGATCATGGGCCTGAGCGAACGCATGCGCGGCACCGAGGCCATGCGCACCATGGCCGTGGGCAAATACTGCGAAGAAGACCGTCACTCGGCCTTCCAGAACCTGCCCCCCGACGGGACCGAAGAGAGCGGCCCCGATTGCAACAAGGAGAAGCGCCATGACTAACCTTCAGGGCTTCGCATACGACCAGCCGTCGCGCCCGCTTCGCCTGGCGGCGCTGGCGCTGTCGGCGGCGCTGCTGGCAGGCATGCTGTCCGGCTGCGCCTTCGGGCCGGACCACGCCCGCCCCGCCATGGACCTGCCCGACGCCTGGCGCGCGGGCACGGCCGATGCGGGCACGGTGCAGGACGGCTGGTGGAAGGGCTTCGGCGACCCGGCCCTGGATACCCTGGTGGCCGCCGCGCTGGACCACAACCGCGACCTGGCCAAGGCCATCGCCAACGTGGACGAGGCCCGCGCCCAACTGGGCCTTGCCCGGGCCAACCAGATGCCCCGGCTCGACGCGCAGGGCTCCACCGAACGCCAGCGCGTTTCGCTGAACGCCTTCAACTCGTTCACCCAAGAGACACGCATCCAGGATCTGCACAGTGCCGCTGGCGCCCTGTCGTACGAGGTAGACCTGTGGGGCCGCTACCGCCGCGCCACCGAGGCGGCGCGCGCCCAACTGCTCTCCACCGTGGCCGCGCGCGACACCGTGCGCCTGGCCCTGACGGCGCAGGTGGCCCGCACCTACTTTGACCTGCGCGCCTACGACCAGCAGCTGCAGGTGGCCCGCGACACGCTGGCCTCGCGCGAATCCACCCAGGAACTGCGCAAGGTGCGCTTCGAACTGGGCCTGACCAGCGAACTGGACTACAGGCAGGCCATCGCCGAGGCGGCGTCGGCCCGGTCCACCGTGCACACCCTGCAATACAACGTGGCCGCCAGCGAGGCGGCGCTGGGCGTGCTGACCGGCCGAAGCCCGCGAGAGATCGTCACCGGCACCGTGGACCGCGGCCTCGCCGTGGACGCCGTGCCCGTGCCCCCCACCGTGCCCGCCGGGCTGCCCTCGGCCCTGCTGGAGCGCCGCCCGGACATCGTGCAGGCCGAACAGCAACTGGCCGCGGCCAGCGCCAACATCGGCGTGGCCAAGGCGGCCTACTTCCCGGCCATCTCGCTTACCGGCCTGCTGGGCTACGAGAGCAGCGACCTGACCCAGCTGTTCACCGGGCCTTCCGGCACGTGGCGGTATGCGGGCAGCGTGACCATGCCCATCTTCGACTTCGGCCGGGTCAAGGCCGGGGTGGAAGCGGCGGAGGCGCGCCAGCGCGCCGCCCTGGCCGGGTACGAAAAAGCCGTGCAGGACGCCTTCCGCGAGGCGCAGGACGCCCTGGTGGCCAACCGCAAGGCGCGCGGCGTGGTGGAGGCGCAGACCACCCAGGTCACCGCGCTGCGCCGCTCGCTGCACCTGGCCCGGCTGCGCTACGACAACGGCTATTCCAGCTACCTTGAAGTGCTGGACGCCGAACGCAGCCTGTTCGAGGTGGAGATATCCCTGGCATCGGCCCAGCGCGACCAGCTGGTGGCCGTGGTCGAGGTATACCGCGCCCTGGGCGGCGGCTGGGGCGGCATTGCCCCGCAGCAGCCCGGCGAATCCGGGGACGCGGCCGGAAACGGCGCGGCCAAGCCCGACAAGGCCGTGGCGGCCGCGCAATGAGCGACGGCCGCAACTGCCGCCGCTGCCGCGTGGACCGGGCCGAGCGCAAGGGCGCGCACGGCTTCGGCCACACCGTGAAGGAACTGGCCCGCGCCTGGCGGGCCGAGTTCGACCGGCGCTTCCGGCCCATGGGCCTCTCCGACACCAGCTGGGTGGTCATCTGGCTGTTGTCCGAGCACGGCTCGCTCCCCCAGGGGCGGGTGGCCGAACTGCTGGGCGTGGAGGGTCCCACACTGGTGCGCCTGCTGGACCGCATGGAAAAGGAAGGCTGGGTACGCCGCCAACCCTCGGAAACCGACCGCCGGGTGAAGCTGGTGGCCCTGACCGACCAGGCCCGCCCGGTATACGACGCCATGCTGGACATCGGCTTCGCCCTGCGCGACGAACTGATGCACGACATCCCGGATGAGCATCTGGACATCGCCCACGCGGTGATGCTGCGCCTGCTGGACAAGCTGGACGCGCTGGCTGGGGGCGAAGCGGGAGAATGCACTCCCTGACGCCCCGAATGAGCCAAATGAGCCAAATGAGCCTGACGAACCGGATCGGGGATCTGACTGACGGGCACGCCCGCCCGCAAGCCGCACGAAACGACAACGCGGCGTCTTCAAGCGAAGACGCCGCGTTTTTCGTTGGCTGGCAAGCCGGGCAGCGGGAACGTGCGGCTATTTGGGCAGTCCGCCCAGAATGCCGCCGATCATGGCGATCACCGCCCCGCCCACGCACACCAGCGCGATGGTGCGGGCCTTGGGGTCTCCGGCCAAGTGGCGCTTCCACGCCACGAACGCCTGATACCACAGCCACGCGCCGAGCACGGTCAGAATCATGGGAATGACGGGCATGGGGTCTCCTTTGGAAAGGGGACGGACGGTCCGGAAGGGATGGCGCAGCCCCCAAGGCATGACGCCGGACGGTGCGCCGTCATGGCATGCAGCGCGCCCGCGCGCAAGCCCCCGCCCCATGTTCCTGGCGCGTGCGGAGCCATGGCGTGTTCTCGCCCGGCGGCTTCGGCTAGCCCCCGACGCCGCCTTGCTACGGCGCGGGCCGAGCCGCCCCGGCGGCGGCTGCGTCCACCGGGGCTTCAGGCCAGCCGCCGCCCAGCGCCTTGTACAGCGATACCAGGTGCAGCAGCACGCCGGAGCGGCTGCGGGCCAGTGCCTCTTCCACCTCCAACTGGCGGCGCTCGGCGTCCAGCACTGTCAGCAGGTCGTCCACGCCTTCCATGTAGCGCACGTTGGCCAGCCGGGTGGCCTCGGCCTGGGCGGCCAGCGCGCTGGCCAGCCGTTCGCGCTCCACGAATGATTCGGCGTAGCGGGCCAGCGAGGTTTCCACGTCCTCGAAGGCCACCAGCACGGTCTTGCGCCAGCGCTCCAGGGTGGCCTCGCGCCGGGCCTCCAGCGCGGCCACGGCGGCCCGGGTGCGCCCGCCCTCGAAGATGGCCCAGCGCACGCCGGGCATGATGGTCCAGGCGCGGCTTTCGTCGCGGAACAGGTCGGAGAAATGGATGCTGTTCAGCCCGTACGAGCCGGTGAGCGAAAACTTGGGGAACAGGTCCGCCTCGCGCTGGCCGATGTCGGCCGTGGCCGCGTGCAGTTCGTGCTCCACGCGGCGGATGTCCGGGCGGCGCAGCAACAGGTCCGAGGGCAGGCCCACGGGCACCAGGTCGGGCACGGCGGGCAGGGGCGCGCGCGGGGCCAGCCGCTCGCGCAGGGCGGCGGGGGCCATGCCGCACAGGACGCCCAGCCGGTGGATGGAGGCGTCCACGGCCGCGCGCAGCGGGGGCGCAAGCGCTTCGGTACGCTGCAGCTGCGCCTCGGCCTGGAACACGTTCATCTCGCTGGCCACGCCCACGTCGCGGCGCAGCCGCACCAGGTTCAGCGTGCGCCGCTGCGCTTCGGCGTTGCGCTCGGCCACGTCCAGCCGGGCCTGCGCGCCGCGCAGTTCCACGTAGGCGCGGGCCGTTTCCGCCGCCACCGAAAGCAGCACGTCCGACAGCCCGGCGTCCGCCGCGCGTTCACGGGCGCGGGCCGCTTCCACCCCGCGCCGCGCGCCGCCGAAGATGTCGATTTCCCACCGCGCGTCGAAACCGGCCTGGTACAGGTCGCTTTCCACAGGCATGTGGGCCATTTCCAGCGACTTGCCGGTAAGGGTGTTGCTGCTCACCCGGCTGCGCTCGAAGCTGCCCCCGGCCGATGCCTCGGGCAGCAGCGCGCCCACGGCCACGCCCACGGCGGCGCGGGCCTCGCGCAGGTTGGCGGCGGCCATGAGGGCGTCGTTGTTGTGGCCCACGGCGGTGGCCACCAGTTCCGACAGCAGCGGGTCGCCCATGCGGTCCCACCACTGCGCGTCCGGGCTGGCGGTGGTCACGGTGGCGCGCGCGGCCTCGGCACCGCCTTTCGCGGCGGCCCCGGCAAGCTCGGGCCGGGTCTTGGCGGCGCTCCATTCCGTGGGCGCGGCGGGCGGCTCCGGCCGGGTGTGGTCCGGCCCCACGGCGCACCCCGCGAGGGCAAGGAAAAGCATCGCCGCCAGGGCCGGAATCAGCCTGCCTGAATGGCGGTCGGGCCGGGCCGGTGCTTGGTGCGCGTTCATGGCGTCTCCTGCGGCGCTGCGCCTGGCGCAAGGCCGGACGGTTCGGACGATGCGGCGGCCACCTGGCGCAGCCCGCCGGTGACGAAGGTCAGGGTGTGCGCGGTCAGCAGTTCCAGCCCTTCGGCCGAAAGGGCCAGGCTGGGGAACACCCGGCGGAATATCTCGCGGTTCAGGTACATGCTGAGGCACATGGAAATGATGTTCATGCACGAAAGCTGCACCCTGGCGTGTCCGTCGGGCAGGCCCAGCAGTTCGGACACGGCCGCGCGCAAAAACATGGACTTGGGCACGATCTCGGCGCGCACCAGTTCGTCCAGGAAGGGCGTGGGGCGCATCATTTCCTGGGTCATCAGCTTGAGCTGCCAGGCCGAAGGGTCGGTGCTGAGCAGGTTGGACAGCAGGTCGCGGATGATGATGCCCACCCGCTCGGCCGGGGGCGCGCCCGCCGGCACCGAGGCGCGCAGGTCCTCGGCCGTGAGGAAGCGGCGGTGCGCCTCGTGCAGGGCGGCGGCGTACAGCTTGTCCTTGCCCCCGAAATGATAGTTGATGGCAGCGGGATTGGCCCCGGCCAGGTCGCAGATTTCCTTGCCGGTGGCCCGGTCGTAGCCGTGCTCGGCAAAGACCATGCCCGCCGCCTCCAGCAGGCGCTGGCGGGTGGATTCGCGGCCCTGCTCGCGTTCCGGCCCCTTGCCGGCCGCGCGTGCGGCCACGCCCGGTGACGCGGGGCCGGAAGCCGCCACGGAAGGGGCGGCATGGGACGCACTGGGCATATGCTCGGACGACTTCTTCATGCGCATGCTATAGGATAGCGGCGGGGATGGTGTCAAATTCAAAATTAAAATTTGAATTTGACTTTTACCCAGCACGGAACTAGGTTCGTTCCATTCCACCGGAACCGCCACCGCACGCCTGCCGCGTGCGCCCCGGAGCAGCGCATGAAAAAACGCATCCTCATCCTCGCCGTGCTGGCGCTGTGCATTGCCGGGGGCGTGCTGGCCTGGCGCGCCCTGCGCCCCGCGCCCGACGCGGGACCGGTGGTGCTGTACGGCAACGTGGATCTGCGCCAGGTTTCCCTGGCCTTCAAGGACGCCGAACGCGTGGCCCGCGTGGTGGCCCGCGAGGGCGACCGGCTGGCCCCCGGCGCGCTGGTGGCCGTGCTGGAAACCGACCGCCTGGACCGCGAGATAACCCGCGCCAAAGGCCGCGTGGCCGCGCAGGCCGCCGCGCTGGAACGGCTGGAAAACGGTTCGCGCCCGCAGGAAAAACGCAGGGCCCGCGCCGATGCCGACGCCGCCGCCGTGGAACTGGCCAATGCCGAGCGCACCTACGCCCGGCTGCACGCCCTGTCCGGCTCCGGGGCCGCGCGCGAACAGGACGTGGACGACGCCCTGGCCGCGCGCGACCGGGCCGCCGCCCGCCTGCGCGTGGCCCAGGCCCAGCTGGCCCTGGTGGAGGAAGGCCCCCGGCGCGAAGACATCGCCGAGGCCCGCGCCTCGCTGGCCGCCCAGCGGGCCGAACTGGCCGTGCTGGAACAGCGCCGCGCCGACAGTGAACTGCGCGCCCCCTCGTCCGGCGTGGTGCGTTCGCGCCTGCTGGAGCCGGGCGACATGGCCTCGGCCCAGCGTCCGGTGTGCACCATGGCCCTCACCGACCCCAAGTGGGTGCGCGCCTACCTGACCGAAACCCAGCTTGGCCGCGTGCATGAAGGCATGCCCGCCGAAATCGCCATCGACGCACGGCCCGGGCAGCCGCTGGAGGGCTGGCTGGGGTTCATCTCGCCCACGGCGGAATTCACCCCCCGCAACGTGGAAACGCCGGAACTGCGCACTTCGCTGGTGTACGAGGCGCGGGTGTTCGTGCGCGACCCCGGCGACGTGCTGCGCCTGGGCATGCCCGCCACGGTCACCCTGCGCGAAGGCCACGCCGTGCCCGTACGGACCGGTGGGCAGACCGGCGCGCCGGGAACGGCCAATGCCACGGCCGGGGCCACGGCCGAGGCCGCTCCTGCAACCGCGCCCGGAGCCGCGCAATGACCTCCCCTTCGCCCGTGTTCGCCGCACGCGGGCTGTGCCGGACCTTCCGCGTTGCCGGGCGTGAAGTCCGCGCCGTGGACGGGGTGAGCCTGGACCTTGCCCCCGGCACCATCACCGGCCTGCTGGGGCCGGACGGCGCGGGCAAGACCACCCTGCTGCGCCTCGCCGCCGGGCTGCTGCTGCCCGACGCGGGCAGCCTGACCGTGCTCGGCCGCGACACCGTGGCCGAGGCGCAGGCCGTGCAGTCGGCCATCGGGTACATGCCCCAGCGCTTCGGCCTGTACGAAGACCTTTCCGTGGCCGAAAACCTTTCCCTGTACGCCGACCTGCACGGGGTGTCCGCCGCACAAAAAGCCGAACGCTGGCCCGCGCTGATGCGCATGACCGGCCTCGCCCCGTTTCTCGACCGGCTGGCCGGGCGGCTTTCCGGCGGCATGAAGCAGAAGCTGGGGCTGGCCTGCACCCTGGTGCGCTCGCCCCGACTGCTGCTGCTGGACGAACCCACCGTGGGCGTGGACCCGCTGTCGCGGCGCGAATTGTGGAACATCGTGTTCTCGCTGGTGCGCGGGCACGGCATCACCGTGCTGGTCAGCACCGCCTACCTCGACGAGGCCGAGCACTGCGACCGGGTGGCCATCATGCACCACGGGCGGCTGGTGGGCGACGGCGCGCCCGGCGACTTCACCCGACCGCTGGCGGGCCGCACCTGGTTCGTCACTCCAACCATGCGCGCCCGTGCGGCCCAGAACCTGCTGGACGCGGCCCCCGGCGTCACCGATGCGGTGCTGCACGCGGGCGGGGTGCGCCTGCTCACCGACACCCCGGAGGCGGCGCGGGCGCTGACGGACTGCGGGTTGCTGGCCGGAGAAGGGCAGGGGGCAGGCTCCGTGGGCCACCTGACCCCGCGAACGCCCGGCTTCGAGGACGGATTCCTCGCCCTGTTCGCCGCGCTGCCGCAAGAGCCGGGCACGGGCGAAGAACCAGCGCCCGCCGTCAGCGCGCCCCACGGAACATTCGTCGCCGCCTCCGCCCCCCCAGAGCCGGACTGCCCCCCACAGGCCCTGGCCGCCTCGCCCGTTCCCGCTGCAGCGGATGCTCCGCCCGTCATCGAGGTGCGCGACCTGGAGCGCCGCTTCGGCTCCTTCATGGCCGTGAAGGGGGCCAGCTTCGACGTGCGGCGCGGCGAAATCTTCGGGCTGCTGGGCCCCAACGGGGCGGGCAAGTCCACCATCTTCCGGATGCTCTGCGGCCTCTTGCCGCCCACCGGCGGCAGCCTGCGCGTGGCCGGGGTGGACCTGCGCCGCGCCCCGGCCGCCGCCCGCCGCAGGGTGGGCTACGTGGCCCAGAAATTCTCGCTGTACGGACAGCTTTCGGTCATCGAGAACCTGCGCTTCTTCGCCAGCGCCTACGGGCTGTCCGGCGCGGCGCGCGAGTCGCGCATCGCCTGGGCCCTGCGCGACTTCGACCTGGCCGACGCGGCCGACGCCCAGAGCGGCGAACTTTCCCTGGGCTACCGCCAGCGGCTGGCCATGGCCTGCGCCCTGATGCACGAGCCGGACATCCTGTTCCTGGACGAGGCCACCTCGGGCGTGGACCCGCTGGCCCGGCGCGAGTTCTGGCGGCGCATCACCGCGCTGGCGGAATCGGGAGTCACCGTCATCGTCACCACCCACTTCCTGGACGAGGCGGAATACTGCGACCGCATGGCCATCCTGGTGGGCGGCGAGGTGCTGGCCCTGGGCACCCCGGCGGAAATCCGCGCCCTGGCCCCCCCGGCCAGCCAGCAGGAAGGCAGCCCGCAGCAGGAAGGCCAGCGCAACGGCGAGAGCCGGGACGCGCCCGCCACCGCCAACCAGTCCACCATCGAGCGGGCCTTCATCGCGCTGGCGGAACGCCACCGGGCCAGCGGCCCGGCCAGCGCGCCCGATTCGACCAATTCGACCAACTCGACGGGCTCGACGGGCTCGACGGTTTCACCCGCCGCACCCGCCCCAACCGCCGCCCCCGGCACGCTGCCCCTTGACCGCGGCGCAGCCCCTTCTTCCGCCGCCCTCCTGCCCGCCGCCCCCGCACGGGACGCCCGGCCGGCCGCCTTTCCCGCCCTGCTGGTGCGCATGCGCGGCCTGCTGCGCAAGGAATGGCTGCAGGTGGTGCGCGACCCCAGCGCCATCGCCATCGCGCTGATCATGCCGGTGGTGCTGCTGCTTCTGTTCGGCTACGGCATCAGCCTGGACGCCCGCGACGTGCCCGTGGCCATCGTTGCCGACGACCTGGGGCCGGAGGCCATGGAATTCGCCGCGCGCCTGCTGCTGGCCGACACCTTCCGCCCCCGCGTGGTCACCGGCATGCGCCAGGCGGAGGAAGACCTGCGCGCCGGGCGGGTGGACGCCATCGTGCATCTGCAATCGGACTTCGCCCGCCGCCTGTCGGATGCCACGGCAGGGGCCGCCGCCAGCACCGCCCGCCCCGACGGCGCGCCGCCCGCAGGGGATGCGGGCACCGTGCCGGTGCAACTCATCGTCAACGGGGTGGACCCCAACAACGCCCGCACCGTGTCCGGCTACATCACCAGCGTGTGGCAAAGCTGGCTGTCCGGGCGGGTGGCCGCCGCCGGGCAGGCCCCGGCGGTGCGCCTGGTGCCGCGCATGTGGTTCAACCCCGCGTCCGACAGCCGCTACTTCCTGGTGCCGGGGCTGATGGTGCTGATCATGACCCTGACCGGGGCGCTGCTGACCGCCATGGTCATGGCCCGCGAGTGGGAGCGCGGCACCATGGAGGCCCTGCTGGTGACCCCGGTGCGCATGGGCGAACTGCTCACCGGCAAGCTGCTGCCCTATTTCGTGCTGGGCATGGGCGGCATGGTGCTGACCGTGATCATGGCCCTGTACCTGTTCGGGGTACCCCTGCGCGGCTCGCTGGCGGTGCTGGCCGGGGCGGCCTCGCTGTTCCTCACGGCGGCGCTGGGCATGGGCCTGTTCATCTCGGTGCTGGCGCGCAACCAGTTCATCGCCGGGCAGGCCGCCCTGCTGGCCACCTTTCTGCCCGCGCTGTTCCTTTCCGGGTTCATCTTCGACCTGGAAAGCACCCCCCCCTTCGTGCAGGTGGTGTCGTACGCCATCGCGGCGCGCTATTTCGCCACCCTGCTGAAGACCATCTTTCTGGCGGGCGACGTATGGGAAGTCATCGTGCCCAACGCCCTGGCCCTGGCCGCGCTGGCGGCCTTTTTCCTGACCGTGGCCAGGCTGCGCTGCCGCAAGCGGCTGGACTAGGGAGACCCCATGCACGATCGCCTGCCCGCATCCATCGCCGCGCGCACCCCGGCCAAGCCTGCCCTGTCCGGCCAGACAGGGCCGCTGACCACGCTGCACCGCCTGCTGGCGCTCATCATCAAGGAATTCCTGACCCTGCTGAAGGACCCCAAAAGCCGCACCGTGGTCATCCTGCCGCCGCTGCTCCAGACCATCATCTTTGGCTACGCCGCCACCTTCGACCTCGTGGACGTGCTCTGCGCCATCTACGACGAGGACCGCAGCGCGGCCTCGCACGAGCTGGCCGCGCGGGTGGCCGGGTCGCCCACCTTCCGGGTGGTGGCGGATATCGACCGCGACGCGGACATTGCCCGGCACCTTGATGCAGGCCAGGTGCGGCTGGTGCTGCGCATCGGGCAGGGGTTCGAGCGCGCCCTGACCCTGCGCGGCGCGGCGGGCACCCCGGCCGCTGCCGCCGATGGCGCTGATTCCGCCGCCGCGTCGTCCGGCACGTCCCCCGCCCCCGCGCAAGCCCCTTCCCACGCCGTAATCCAGGCCATCGCCGACGGGCGCAACTCCAACACCGCCGGGCTCGCCCTCAACTACATGGCCTCCATCGTGGACGACTTCGGGGCGCGGTACGCGGCAGCCCACGGCGGGCAGCCCCGCCCCTCCACGCTGGTGGTGCGCTCGTGGCACAACCCCAACCTGCTCAGCCGGTGGTTCTTCGTGCCGGGCATCGTGGTCATGGTGACCATGGTGGTCACGCTGATCATCACCGCCCTGTCCGTGGCCCGCGAGCGCGAACAGGGCACCTTCGACCAGATACTGGTCACCCCCTACCGCCCCACGGAACTGCTGATCGGCAAGGCCGCGCCCGGCTTTCTGGTGGGGCTGTTCGAGGCTTCGCTCATCGTGGCCATGGCGGTGTTCTGGTTCGGGGTGCCCCTGCGCGGCAGCCTGCTGACCCTGTACGCCGGACTGGTGCTGTTCCTGTTCTCGGTGGTGGGCATCGGCCTGATGATCTCCTCCCTGTCCGTGACCATGCAGCAAGGGCTGCTGGGCATGTTCCTGTTCACCATGCCCGCCGCCATCCTGTCCGGGTTCGCCACGCCCATCGCCAACATGGCCGAGCCGGTGCAATGGCTGACCTACGTCAACCCCATGCGCTACGTGCTCATCGTGGTGCGCGGGGTGTTCCTGGAAGGGGCGGACCTGGCCCTGCTGGCCCCCCAGCTGTGGCCGCTGGCGCTCATCGGCGCGGGGTGCATGGCGGCGGCCGGTTGGCTGTTTCGGCACCGCATCCAGTAGCCTGGCGGCACCCCCCCTTGCTTGGCCCCACCGTGGTGCGGCGTGCCGTTTGCTACAATTATGTTCATTCCACGCCTTTTCGCTGATCCCCCGTCTCTCCAACTCCCGCCACAATTTCCCGGACCTTGCCCCGGAGTGGCAGGCCGCGCCCAGCGTATGTTTCGCTGCCGTCGCGCCTCGGCTTACCCATCTTCGCACCCCATAGGCCCACCCCCAATCCAATGTGACGGTCCGGCGCACGCGCTGGCGGTTGCGCCGCCCGCCGTCGCAAAGCCTCCCCCACCGGCGCGCCTGCCCGCTATTTTTGTATGATTTTACAATTATGAATTTTATCATAATATTTTTTAGTCTGTTTTTGTAAAAATAGCACCAATAACCATGCCTCCTCCATGCGCATCAGGCAAAACAATCAATAATTACACGGCGCTGCACACTTGGACCGGAGATTGCTCCATGGGCTCTACAACATCACCGTACCCTTCGAGGGGTTTTCGATCACGGGGCCGAAGGAGGAACCAATGACTACCGCATCACCCACGGGCAAACGCTCCCTGCTGTCTCTGGCCATCGGGTGCGCCACGCTGGGGCTGGCCGCGCTCGCACCGCTGCCCGCCTTTGCCGAGGACGCACCGCAGTTCCTGTCGCAGTCCGACGCCAACACGCTGTGGACGCTCATCGCCGCCATTCTCGTCATGTTCATGCAGGCGGGGTTCGCGTTCGTGGAGGCGGGGCTTACCCGCGCCAAGAACGCGGGCAACATCATCATGAAGAACTTTCTGGATTTCGCCGCCGGGGCGCCCATCTTCTTTCTGTTCGGCTTCGGGCTGATGTTCGGCAAGTCCATCAGCGGGATCATCGGCGGCTCGGACTTCGCGCTGCTGGCATACGACGCCACCACGCCCGAAGGCATGTGGGCGCTGACCTTCTGGTTCTTCCAGGCGGTGTTCGCGGCCACCTCGGCCACCATCGTGTCCGGCGCCATCGCAGAGCGCACCAAGTTCGGCGCGTACATCATCATGAGCATGGTGGTGACCGGCCTGATCTACCCGGTCACCGGCCACTGGGCGTGGGGCAACCTGTTCGGCAACGAAGGCGGCTGGCTGGCGGCCATGGGCTTCGCCGATTTCGCCGGTTCCACCGTGGTCCACTCGGTGGGCGGCTGGATCGCCCTGGCCGGGGCCATCGTGGTGGGCCCGCGCCTTGGCAAGTACAGCGCCGACGGCAAGCCCCGCTCCATCCAGGGCCACAGCCTGCCGCTGGCCGCCCTTGGCGTGTTCATCCTGTGGTTCGGCTGGTTCGGGTTCAACCCCGGCTCCACCACCGTGGCCAACGGCACCATCGGCTACATCGCGGTCAACACCTGCCTTGCGGGCTGCACGGGCATGCTGGGCGCCATGATCACCATCTGGCTGAAGTACGGCAAGCCCGACGTTTCCATGAGCATGAACGGCGCGCTGGCGGGCCTGGTGGCCATCACCGCCGGGTGCTTCGAGGTGTCTCCCATCGGCTCGCTGATCATCGGCCTTGGCGCGGGCATTCTGGTGGTGCTCTCGGTGCTGTTCATCGACCAGGTGCTGAAGATCGACGACCCGGTGGGCGCGGTCTCGGTGCACGGCGTGTGCGGGGCCTACGGCACGCTGATGGTGGGCCTGTTCGCGGCTCCCGGCTACGGCACCATCACCGGCCTGTTCTACGGCGGCGGCGTGGACCAGTTGGTCACGCAGGCCATCGGCGTGGGCGCGGCCTTCGCCTGGGCCTTCGGCACCGGGTTCGTCCTGTTCACCGTGCTCAAGCTGGTGATGGGCGTGCGCGTGCCCGTCGAAGAAGAAATGAAGGGCCTCGACATCACCGAGCACGGCTCCGAAGCCTACAGCGGCTTCCAGATCTTCTCCAACGAGTAAGGGCAGGGGGATACCAAAATGAAACTCATCATCGCTTATGTCCGGCCCGAGCGCCTGACCGCCGTGAAGCAGGCACTGTACACCCGGCAGATCTACAGCATGTCGGTCACCAACATCCTGGGCGCCGGCCGCCAGAAGGGCTACACCGAAACCTACCGTGGCGTCGTCAGCGAAGTGAACCTGCTGAAGAAGGTGCGCATAGAGATCGGCATCAAGGACGAACTGGAGGCCGCCGCGCTGGAAGCGGTGACCGAAGGCGCCCGCACCGGCAAGGAAGGGGACGGCGTGGTCTTCGTGATGGACGTGGCCAAGGGGCTGCGCATCCGCACCGGCAACCCGGTGGCCTAGCGGTCCGCTGCCGCCCGCCGCACCGCAGGGCGGACAAACAGCACGGGCGGCGCTGCCCGGCACAACGCAAACAGAACCGCCCGGACCGAACGGTCCGGGCGGTTTTGCGCCGTGCACAAGAGCGCGGCGATGCCGCGCCAGCACTACCGGACCGACCTGTCATTGCTGCACGCCAACCCGGCAAACGCGTTGCGCACCCGGAAACCGCGCATGTGCCCCCGTACGCGGCACGCACGGCCATACCGGCGCGCCATGCGATGCGGATCTCCCGGCATCATTCCCCGCCCCCACCTGCCGTGGCATTCCGCGCCTCATGCCCTGCGCCAGCCAGACACTCGCTGGTGCACCCCCAAATGAAAAAGGCCCGCCCCCCGTAGGGCGGGCCTTGACCGCAGCGCGACGAACGCTGCGGGGGCCGGGAATGCAAAGGCAGGGATCGGGAAAATGCGGTGCGCGGGTCGGGCGGCGGGCGATCCGCCCGAGCCCGCGCGGAGGTGCGGGATGAAGCTCGCCCGGTACGGTGCGGCTTAGTTCAGGAAGTTGTCCACGGGCACGTAGTCCAGACCGAAGGCCTCGGCCACGCCCTTGAAGGTGATCTTGCCATCGATGACGTTGGCGCCCTTGGCGATTTCGCAGCTTTCCTGCATGGCGCGCTTCCAGCCCTTGTTGGCGAGGGTCAGCGCGTAGGGCAGGGTGGCGTTGGTCAGGGCCAGGGTAGAGGTCTTGGCCACGGCGCCGGGCATGTTGGCCACGCAGTAGTGCACCACGCCGTCCACCACGAAGGTGGGGTCGGTGTGGGTGGTGGCCTTGGAGGTCTCGAAGCAGCCGCCCTGGTCGATGGCCACGTCCACCATCACCGCGCCCTTCTTCATGGTTTTCAGCATGTCGCGGGTGACCAGCTTGGGGGCTTTCGCGCCGGTGACCAGCACCGCGCCCACCACCACGTCGGCCTCGCGCACCAGCTTGCGCACGGTGGCCGGGGAGGACATGAGCGGGAAGCAGTTGGAGGGCATCACTTCGCTGAGGTGACGCAGGCGGTCCAGGCTCATGTCCAGGATGTACACCTTGGCGCCCAGGCCGCAGGCCATGCGGGCCGCATGGGTGCCCACCACGCCGCCGCCGATGACCACAACGGTGCCGGGGTCCACGCCGGGCACGCCGCCCAGCAGCACGCCGTTGCCGCCCTGGGCCATTTCCAGGTACTTCGCGCCCTGCTGAATGGCCATGCGCCCGGCCACTTCGCTCATGGGGGTGAGCAGGGGCAGGCTGCCGTCGGCCTTCTGGATGGTTTCGTAGGCGATGCACACCGCGCCGCTCTTGATCAGGGCCTGGGTCTGCGGCTCGTCGGCGGCCAGGTGCAGGTAGGTGAACACGATCTGGCCGGGGCGGATCATGCCGTATTCGGACGCCTGCGGCTCCTTGACGTGCATGACCATGTCGGACTTGGCGTAAATTTCGGCCGGGGTGGCCACGATGGTGGCGCCCGCTTCCACGTAGGCTTCGTCGGCAAAGCCGCTGCCCGCGCCGGCGTTCTTTTCCACCAGCAGGGTGTGCCCGGCATGCACCATCACCTCGACCCCGGCGGGGGTCATGGCGACGCGGTTTTCTTCCTTCTTGATCTCCTTCAGGATGCCAACGATCATCTGAGCCTCCAGATACGCCGGTGGTGCGGCGCGTTGCGGTGCGTTTCGGTGCGCGTGAAAACCCCGGACAGGGCGCGCCCGCGCGGGCGCAGCTTTCCTACAGCAAACACCTTGCCAACTTGCCGAAAAATCGGGCTAAACGCCGAACTTTCCGAGCTGGTCACAAAAACGCAAATCGGACCAATGAGTTGCGCGAGTGGAAACAAGAAGGAAAGACGCGAGGGGGGGCGGGACATTGGAATGGCGCCACAAGCCGCCAAGGGCGAAGTGGAAATAAATCAGACCACTGTTCAGATAAACAGCGCAAAAAACCCGGAATTACACCCCCTGCGGCGCGGAAAGTTTTCAGACCGTTGGAAAGTTTTCAGACCGCCCTCAGGCCGTGCCTGCGTAGCTTGGTGAGCAGGGCCGTGTGTGAAATGCCAAGTTTTTTTGCCGCCTTGCGCACGCTGCCCGCTGCGGCCACAGAATCGGAGATGATCCGTTTTTCAAAAACGGCAATCATATCCTTAAGCCGTCCCTCACCGTCCTGCCGGAGCGCAGGGCCGTGCGCGTGGCCGGACGCCAGGGCCGCCGCGTCGGCCACGGTGTCGGCAACGCCGTCGGCCAACCGGGCCGACTCGCCGAACAGCCCGCCCTCCAGTTCGTGCGCGAAGAGAATGAACCGCGCCCCCACCACCTCGTCCGGGCACAGGATGGCCGCGCGCTCCACCACGTTCTTCAGTTCGCGCACGTTGCCCGGCCAGTGGTGCGCCGCAAGCCGCGCCAGCGCCCCCGGCGAAAGGCTGCGCACCGGCCCGCCCAGCCGCGCGGCCAGCCCCAGCAGAAAATGCTCGGCCAGCACGGCGATGTCCTCGGGCCGTTCCTTCAGCGGCGGGATGTGAATGGGCAGCACGTTGATGCGGTAGTACAGGTCCTGCCGAAAACGCCCTTCCTCCACCAGCCGCTCCAGGGTGCGATTGGTGGCGGTGATGATGCGCACGTCCACGGGCACCTCGGCCGTGCCGCCCACCCGGCGCACGCTGCCTTCCTGCATCACCCGCAACATCTTGGCCTGCGAGGCCAGCGGCATGTCGCCGATCTCGTCCAGCAGCACGGTGCCGCCGCGCGCCGTCTCGAACAGGCCGGGCTTGCCCTCGCGACGCCCGCCGGTGAAGGCCCCGGCCTCGTAGCCGAACAGTTCGCTTTCCAGCAGCTGCTCCGGCAGGGCCGCGCAGTTGATGGGCACGAACGGCCCCTGCCGCCCGCTGGCGGTGTGGATGGCCCGCGCGAACAGTTCCTTGCCGGTGCCGCTCTCGCCCCGGATGGCGATGATGGAATCGGTGGTGGCCACGCGGCGCGCGAACGAGATGGCGAAACCGATGGCCGGGTGCTGGCCCACGATGTCGCCGAAGGTCACCTGCGCGGGCTCGGTGAGGGACCGGGCCAGCTTGCGGATCTCGCGCATGTCGCGGGCCACTTCCACCGCGCCGATGATGCGGCCCTCGCCGTCGCGGATGGGCCTGCGGGTGACAAAGAATTGCAGCCGCCCGCCGCCGGGGGTGGCCACCTCGCGCTTGGCGTCCACCAGTTCGCGGCCGGACAGGCAATCCAGGATGCCCCGGTCGGGCAGGCCCAGCGCGTCCAGCGGCAGGCCGGACAGGTCGGCGGCATGGGCCCCGCCGCCGGGTTTGCCCGGCGCGCCAGACGCGCCCGATGCGCCTGTACACCCGTAGGCCTCACGGGCCACCTTGTTGATGGAGGTCAGCCGCCCCTGCGCGTCGATGGACAGCACCCCGTCGCGCAGGTTGTCCAGCAGCACCAGAAAGCGGTTGGCGCGCTCCTCCGCGGGCAGGGTGTCCACGATGCGGAATTCCAGCAGGTCGGGGATGCGGCCCAGGGTTTCGAACAGGGCGGCGCGGTCCACGTCGCTGGGGCTGTCCGCCTCCAGGTACACGAAGGCCCGGTCCATGCCCGTAGCCGGGCCCGGAGCCGGGCCGGCGGCCGGTGATGTTCCGGGCGCGGAGACCGCAGGGGGCGGGGCGTCGTTGCCCGCGCGGCGCTCCACTTCCATGGAGACGATGGACAGCGCCTGCCCGGCCAGCAGCGAGGACAGGTCGGAGACGATGCCCACCCTGTCGCGAAAGATGCATTCCATTCGTAGTTTCATGCGTGCGTCTTCCGGTACGGGGTGGGCGTGGCGCTTCCCAGTGGTGAATGGTGCGGCTAGTCCGCGCTCCGAGCGCCCAAGGGGGAGGCCGGAGCGGACGCGGAACCGGCGGCGGCAAGGGACGCGGAACCGGGCGCGTTGGCGGCGCTGGCTGCGCTTTCGGCGCCGCCTTCGGCCGCCAGGCCGGGCACCGGCTGATGCTTGCTGTAGGCCGTGGCCTGGCAGGTGGCGATGAGCGTTCCCTCGCCGTCGGTGACGCGAATCTCGTAGGTGGCCACCCGGCTGGCGGCGCTGATCTCGCGCGCCTCGGCCGTGAGCGGCCCGCGCCTGCCGGGGGCCAGGAACGATATGGCGGTGTTCAGGTTCACGCTCACCTTGCCGCGCGTGTTGCAGGCCACGGCAAAGGCCAGGTCGGCCACGGCGAAGATGGCCCCGCCGTGGGCCATGCCCACGCCGTTGCGGTGGTGCACGTCCAGGGGCATGACGGCGCGGGCGTAGCCGCGCGCGGCCTCTGCGATCTCGATGCCCAGATGTTTGGCGAACATGTCCCGCTCGGCGATGAACCGGCGGACGTGCTCCATGTCCTCATCTGAAATGGGCGCGCCGGGCTGGCCGGAATCGGCGGGCGAAGTGGCGGGCGGTGTGCCAAACGGCATGGCTGACATGGCGTCTCCGCGCGGGGTGCGCAACTGCGTGAGCGAAACAGGCGTGTGCGGGAAAGGCCGGTTCACGAAAGCGTGAAACCGACGGACGGCAAGGCGCACCGTAGCGGCAGGAGCCCCCGTTTGTCGAGGGGCACGCCGCGAGGGCCGGGGCACCACCGTGCGCGGGCCTTGCCTGCCGCTCCTCGCGGGGCTATGCAGGACGGGCGTCCGGCGGCTTGCCCCCCGCCGCGCGGCCCGCCGCCGGGGGTGCATCCATAAATGTACAAACGCGCCCGCACGTTCGCTTCGCGACCCCGCGAAGGTTCCCCCAAAAAGCTCCCCCAAAGGCTCTCCCAAGAGGCTTCCCATGACCGCTCATTCCCTGCTCGCCCTGGCCCTGGCCCTGTTCGTGCTGGCCATCACCCCCGGCCCCGGCGTGTTCGCCGTGCTGTCCGCCGCGCTGGGGCGCGGCCTGCCCACGGCGCTGGCCCTGACCGTGGGCATCATCTGCGGCGACCTCGTCTTCCTGCTGCTGGCCATGGCCGGGCTGACCGTGCTGGCGGAAACCATGGGCGACCTGTTCCTGGTGGTGCGCCTGGGCGGCGCGGCCTACCTGATCTGGCTGGGCGTGGGCCTGTGGCGCGGCGCGGACAAGGCCCGGCCCATGACGGCCCATGCCACCGGCACCCCGGACGACGGCATGGCGCAGCCCGCGCCAACCCCGCTGCGCCTTGCGCGCACCCTGTGCGGCGGGCTGGCCCTGACCCTGGGCAACCCCAAGGTCATCGTGTTCTACGTGGGCTTTCTGCCCACCTTCGTGGACCTGCGCACTCTGGACGCCACGGGGGCCACGCTGGTGGCCGCCACCACGGTGTGCGTGGTGGGCTGCGTGCTGGGCGGCTACGCCGTCATGGCCGCGCGGGCCCGGCGGCTGCTGTCCACGCCGCGCGCCACCCGGCTGCTGCATCGCGGCGCGGGCGCGGTGATGGTGGGCACCGGCGCGGCCATCGCCACGCGCTGAACCAGCGCAGGCACGCATCCCCCCGGCAGTACATCATCATTTCGCCGGGCGCTAAACCTTCCCCTTGATGCGCCGAAAAGAACAGCGGACGCCACGCGCCACAGCCCGCACCCCGACGTGCGGGGTCTTGCGGCATGGCGTTCCCCGGCCAGCACGCCGCATTCCCCTTTCGCGAGAAAGGGCGACCCTGCTCGCGCGCACGGGCCAGGACGACGCAGCAGCCAGGGGGCAGCACCATGCGCACGCCGCGCATTTCCGTGGTGGTGGCCAACCACAACTACGGCCGGTTTCTCGACCGCTTTTTCGGCGCGCTGGCCGCGCAGACCTTTCCAGCCGACGAGGTGGAAGTGGTCTTCGTGGACGACGCCAGCAGCGACGATTCGCGCGAGCGCGCCCGCCGCTGGCAGGCCGACGGCCCGTGGGCGGCGTTCCGGGTGCTGGCCCTGCCGCGCGTGGGCAGGCCCGGCCCGGTGCGCAACGCCGGGGCGGAAACGGCGCGTGCCTCCTTTCTGTTGTTCTGCGACCCGGACGACTATCTGGCCCCGGACTTTCTGCGGCGCACCCACGCGGCCCTGACGGAACCGGACGGCCACGCCGACGCCGCGCCCAACGCCACGCCGGACGCCACGCCGGACGCACGCGGGCGGGACGTGATCGGGACCGGGCCCACCCCGCTGCGCGACCTGGCCCACGCCGCCCTGCTGGCCGCCGGGACCGGGGACGGCCTTGCCCCCGGCGACCTGCCCACCGGCACCCCGTCGTCCACAACCGCGCGGCCGCACATCGCCTGCACCGACTATGTGGAGGAATCGCCCACGGGCTCGCGGGTGGTGCGGGTGCCAAACTTTCACCCGGATCTGCTGCGCACCCAGAACCTGTTCCACACCACCTCGCTGGTGCGGCGCGAGGTATGGCTGGCCAGCCGGGGCTTTCGCGCCGAAACGGCGTACGAAGACTGGGACTTCTGGGTGCAGGCGGCCATGGCCGGGTTCGGGGTGGTGCGCGTGGCGGAGCCGCTGCTGCACTACGTGTTCCACGACGCCAACTATTCGCTGGCGGCCCGCGCCGACGACGGCAGGGCCAAGGCGCGCATCGTGCGCGACAACCCGGCCTTCTTCGAGTCCGAGGTACGGGCCTGGGCGCGGGCGCACTTGCGCGGCGAGCCGTGGGCGGCCCCCTTCAGCCGGGGGGTCATTCCCCGCGCCGCCGACATTCGCGCCCTGCGCGAACTGTTCGTGGCCCGCATGGGCGCGGCGCGGGCCGAGGCGATTTTTCTCCGCGCCGGGCTGTAACGAACAATCAGCTACCGTTGGTTATGAATAAAACCAATACGGGGTTCCAAGGGGCGGCAGCCCCTTGGCCGCCGGAGGCGTCCTAAAAGGAACAGCCCCTGAAGAACGCCTGCACGCCCACTCCCTGAAAATGCGGCGGGCGGAACCGGCACCTGCCGTGTTCCGCCCGCCGTCTTGCGTCCCCGTTCCGGACGCCTATTCCAGATCGTACTTCTTCAGCTTGTTGTGCAGGGTGGCGCGGGTGATGCCCAGCCGCCGGGCCGCCTCGCTCTTGTTGTCGCCGGTCTCGCGCAGGGTGGCGATGATGGCCCGGCGCTCCAGGTCTTCCAGCGACAGCCCGGCGTAGGGGGCCAGCCCGTCGCCGTCGGCCGGGGCGTTCCCCGCGCCCGTGCCGTCGCCGGACGCGCCCCCCGCCCCGGCCCCTCCGTTCCCGGCGCTGCCCAGATGCAGGGGCAGTTCGCGCTCGGTCACGTAGTCGCCGGTGGCCAGGATGACGGCGCGCTCGATGGCGTTTTCCAGTTCGCGCACGTTGCCCGGCCAGTCGTGGCGCAGCAGCAGGTCCATGGCCTGCGGGGTGAACCCCTTGAGGTGCTTGCGGTTCTTTTCGGTATACCGGTCCAGAAAGAACGCGGCCAGCAGGGGCACGTCGCCCGCGCGCTCGCGCAGGGCGGGCACGTGCAGGGCGATGACGTTGAGCCGGTAGTACAGGTCTTCGCGAAAGCGACCGGCCGCCGCCTCTTCGCGCAGGTCGCGGTTGGTGGCGGCGATGACCCGCACGTCCACGGTAAGCGGGGTGTCGCTGCCCACCCGCTGCACCTCGCCCTGTTGCAGGGCGCGCAGCAGCTTGGCTTGCAGGGTCAGGGGCATCTCGCCGATCTCGTCCAGGAACAGCGTGCCGCCGTCGGCCTGCACGAAGCGCCCCTCGCGCCGCCGGTCGGCCCCTGTGAAGGCCCCGCGCTCGTGGCCGAACAGTTCCGACTCCAGCAGGGTTTCGGCCAGCGCGGCGCAGTTCACGGTCACCATCTGCCGGGCGGCGCGGTGGCTGGCCGCGTGCAGGGCGCGGGCCACCAGTTCCTTGCCGGTGCCCGATTCGCCGGTGATGAGCACCGTTGCCTCCGAGGGGGCCACGGTGGCGATCATTTCCACCAGTTCGTGCATGGGCGCGCTGCGGCCGATGATGCCGTGCCCCCCGCCCGCCGCCCCCTGCGCGGAAAGCCGTTCGCGCAGTTCGCGGTTTTCGCTGGCCAGGCGGGTGTGGTCCAGGGCGCGTTCCAGGGTGTGACGCAGCACGTCGAAGTCCAGCGGCTTGGTCAGGTAGTCGTAGGCCCCGGTGCGCAGAGCCTCGACGGCGGTGTCCACCGAGGAATGGGCGGTCATGATCAGCACCGGCGTGGCCGGGTTCCAGTCCAGGATGCGGTGCAGCGCCTCCAGGCCGTCCATGCGGGCCATGCGCACGTCCATGAGCACGGCGTCCCAGGCGCGCTGGCGCACCTTTTCCACGGCGGAATCGCCGTCGTCGGCCTCTTCGGTGGCGTAGCCCCAGCCGCGCAACATGGTGCGCAGCATGGACCGGTGCGCCGCGTCGTCGTCCACGATGAGGATGGTGGCTGTGGTCATGGCGTTTCGTCCTTTGCGGGCGCGTCTGGCCCGTCGGGGGCAGCGCAGGATGCGTCCGGAGCGGCGGCCGGGGTGGTCCCGTACGCTCCATCATCCATCCGCCCGGCTGGCGTGTCCGGCGTGTTCGGCGTGCCCGGCATGTCCGCCGCATTCGGCTCCGCGGGCAGCAGGAAGGTGACCTCCGTGCCCTGGCCGGGGATGGAACGCAGCGACACCTCGCCGCCGTGAGCCTCCACGATCTTGTGCACGATGGCGAGGCCAAGGCCCGTGCCCTGGCTTTTGGTGGTGAAATACGGGTCGAAGATGGTGGCCAGGTGCTTCGGCGCGATGCCGGAGCCCGTGTCGCGCACCGAAACCGCAATGCGGTTGCCCGGCGCGGCGGCCAGGCGCACGGCAAGCTCGCCGCCGTGGGGCATGGCCTCCAGCGCGTTCAGGAACACGTTCAGCAGCGCCTGCGAGAAGCGGTCCGGGTCCAACAGGGCTCGCGGCACGCCGCTCTGCGGCAGGTCTCGCGGCACGCCGCCCTGAGGCCCCGCCCCGACCACCCCGGTCACACTGTCAGGCCCGTCCATTCCGTCGGGCTCCACGCGCACGGTCACGCCCCGGTGGGCGGCGTCCTGCCGCACCAGCCGCAGCACGTGGCGCACCAGAAATCCGGCGTCCACGGGGCGGGGGGCGATGTCCGACGGCCGGGCCAGCCCGATGAGGTCGGAGATGACCCGGTTCAGCCGTTCCACCTCCTGCACCATCACCCGCGCGGCCTCGCGGTCTTCGCTGCCCTCGGCGAAGCGGCTGCCGAAATAGGTGGCGTAGCCCTTGATGGAACTGAGCGGGTTGCGCAGTTCGTGGGCCACCCCGGCGGCCAGGCTGCCGATGGCGGCCAGCTTCTCGCGGCGGCGCACCTCGTCCTGCAGCCTGCGCACCTCGCGCAGGTCGCGCAGGACCAGGATGGCCCCGGCGTCGGCGTCGCCCCCGCCGGTGGCGATGCGCACCCCGCGCACGCTCATGGGCACGGGCGGCCCGCCCGCCACGGGGCAGTCCAGGGTCACTTCCTCGCCGAAGCGGGGTCGGGCGTCCTCGCCGTCCTGCGTTGCGCCGCCGGTCAATTGTCCGGCCAGTTCCGCCAGCGGCGGGGGCAGCACGCTTGTCGGCGCGGCCCCGGCGGGCACGGAATCGCCCAGGCGCAACAGGTCGCGCGCCGCCGCGTTGCAGGTGGCCACCCGGCCCGCGCCGTCCAGCACCACCAGTCCGTCCGGCAGGCTGGTGACCACGTGCAGGGCAAAGGACTGGGCCTGCCGCACCAGCCTGCGCGAGGCGCGGGCGTGGCGCGCCCACAGCAGCGAAAGCGCCCCGGCCGCGCCCAGCAGGGCCAGGATGGAAAGCATGACCAGGGTGTGCCGCCGGTCCGCCGCGCGGGCGGCATCGAAGGGCGCGGTATCCAGCGCCACGATGATCACGGGCGGCGGGGCGTCGCGCTCGGCCCGCATGTCCGCTTCCATCTCGCGGCGCAGCCAGCCGGGCAGGGATCCCCACGCCATGCCGTTATGTTCCGCATCGCCCTGGCCGTGGCCCATCATGTGCCCGCCCATGCCCCCCATGCCCACGGACCGCACGGTGCGCCGCAGGGGAATGAAGGTGCGATACACCAGAAAGGCCCGCTCGCCGCCCGCGTCCATGAGCCGCCAGCCCACCTCGTCGCGCGGCTGCTGCCCTTCGCGGTCTGGAGCACGGTCTGGGGCACGGTCTGGGGCACGGTCTGGGGCACGGTCTGGGGCACGGTCTGGGGCACGGTCTGGGGCACGGTCGGGAGCCTCGCGCCTGCCCGACGCGTCCCCGTCCGGCAGCCCGTTCTGACCATTGTCCAGCCCGCCATCCCGCCTGCGGTGCGGCGGCGCAGGCACGGCCAGGGCGGCCATGGTTTCCGGGTCTGCCAGGGGGCGGCCGATCCATTCCGGATCGCTGTGGGCCAGCACCACGCCCTGCCTGTCGGTGACGGCGATGAAATGGATGTCCGGCTGGTCGGCCATTTCCTCCAGCAACACCTGCAAGCGCAGGTCGCCCCCGGCCCGGCCGCGCATGCCGGTGCGCGCCCCGGCCTCGAAGGCCCGGATGAGCGAGGCCCCCTTTTCCGAAAGGATGCGCCGCATGGCCTCCTGTTCGCCGTCGTGGTTCAGCACGGCCAGCACGGCCACCACCAGCGCCAGCGCCACGGTGGACCAGATGATCAGCCACGGCGAGGGCAGTCGCCCGTTACCACCGTCACCGTCAGGGGGGCCAGAGAGGCCGGACGAGCCGGACGGGGCGAACAGCCCCGCCCGGCCCGATGCGCCCGACGAGCGGGATGCTGCTTCGTTCGCTGCGTGCGGCGCGCTGGCCGCGTTGTCCTTGGGCATGGGGATATTCCTCACGGGTGTTCGCCGCCCACTGTCGGGCGGGGTGGTCGATTCCGCGACACCTGTTCGATTTTCATACGCCAACGGCGGCGCACCGTATAGTTTTTATACATCTGACCGGGCCTTGTGAGAGAAACCGGAAGTGGCCCGCGCGATCACAAGCAAAATTACACTAGCAGTTGCAGCATGTTAAATCAAAGCGCATGCACTTGGCACGCCGGTTGCTCATACCAGGTGAAGCAACAAGCGCACCAGCCCCGCACACAGTTCACGGCCACGCCATCCACTGCGGATGCGCGCAGACGCCGCGGCGGGGCGGCAACGAATCAACCCCATCGACAGGAGCAGACATCATGAAGACCAAGCATCTCGTTCTCGGCACGGTGGCCCTTGCGGGCCTGCTCGCCTTCACCGGCGTCACCGACAGCGCCTTCGCCCGCATGGGCGGCGGCATGGGCATGGGCGGCGGCTGCGCCACCGGCGCGGTATACAACGCCCTGACCCCGGAAAAGCAGGCCAAGTACGACGCCATCTACAAGGAAGCGGACGCCCGCATCCAGCCGCTGAAGGACAAGGCCTGGGCCAAGCACACCGAACTGAACGCCCTGTCCGGCAACCCCAACACCAAGCCGGAAACCATTTCCAAGCTGAGCAACGAACTGGCCGACCTGCGCACCCAGATTCGCGGCGAATACACCGCCCTCGACACCCGGCTTGAAAAGGAAGTGGGCGTGAACCCCGGCTACGGCCGCATGGGCCACATGGGCATGGGCGGCATGGGCATGGGCGGCATGGGCATGATGGGCGGCCAGGGCCAAGGCGGCGGCATGATGGGCGGCCAGGGCCAGGGCCACGGCCCCATGCATGGCGGCCAGGCCCCGGCCAACCAGTAGCCTGACCACGAGATGATTCCCCGGGGCGCACCCGCGCTGCCTTCACGAGGACTTCCCACCTCGCGCCCCGCCAGCCCACCGGCTGCATGACCGAAACGCAGGGCCGCCGACATCGCACGATGTCGGCGGCCCTTGTCGGTTCCGCGCCCCAGCCTTGCCCCCGTCCGCGTGCCCCCCGTCCCTTGTCCCTTTGTTCCTTCCGCGCACCGCCCGCCGCCCGCCAGCCCCCGGCCCATCTGGACGCAAGAGCGACCGCTCCGCTCCGACCCCGCGCGGGGTTGATTTCTGGCACCCCAGCGCCTACAACCGTTCCGAATATCGAAAAATCATGCCTCACGACGGCACCAGGAGCGGACCGCCCGCCCCGCCGCCGCGCGACACAGCAGGAGCCTTTCTCACCACACCGCACGACCCGCACCCACACCACACCCGCCGGGACCACACCCGCGCGACGCCCAGGAGGAACCGCATGGAACAGCATCTTGATGCGCGCATCGTCGAGCGCGGCAAGGAATTCTTCAAGAGCATCAGCGGCGAAGCCCCGTCCATTTTCAACAAGGGCTTCTGGACAGGCAAGGTCATGGACTGGGCCATGCAGAACGAGGGCTTCAAGGTCCAACTGTTCCGCTTCGTGGACGTTTTGCCCTACCTGAACACCTCCGAGGCGCTCACCCGCCACATCCGCGAATACTTTTCCGCCGACGGGGCGGACGTGCCCCCCGTGCTCAAGTGGGGCGCGGGCGCGGCCGGTTTCGGCGGGGCCTTCACCGGCATGCTCATGGGCAAGTTCATCCGGTCCAACATCGAGGGCATGGCCCGCACCTTCATCATCGGCGAAAACACCAAGGAAGCCATCAAGGGGCTGGCCAAGCTGCGCAAGGAAGGCTTTGCCTTCACCGTGGACCTGCTGGGCGAGGCCACGGTGAGCGAAGAAGAGGCCGACGCCTACGCCAACGGCTACCTGGAGGTGCTGGACGCCATCGCCAAGGAGCACGCCAAGTGGGCTCCCCTGGCCGATTCCACCGGCAGCACCACCGGTCCGGATTCCGGGCAGGACTGGGGCCACACCCCCAAGGTGAACGTGTCCATCAAGCCTTCCGCCCTCTACTCGCAGGCCAAGCCCGGCGACGTGGAAGGATCCGTGCGGGGCATGCTGTCGCGCCTGGTGCCCATCTACCGCAAGATCGTGGAGATGGGCGGCTTTCTGTGCATCGACATGGAGCAGCTGAAGTACCGCGAAATGACGCTGGAACTGTTCAAGCGGCTGCGCACCATGCCCGAATTCCGCGACTACCCGCACCTGTCCATCGTGCTGCAGGCCTACCTGCGCTGCACCGAACACGACCTGGACGACCTGCTGGCCTGGGGCCGTGCCGAAAAGCTGCCCTTCGGCATCCGCCTGGTGAAGGGCGCGTACTGGGACTACGAAACGGTGATGGCCAAGCAGAACGGCTGGGAAATTCCCGTATGGACCCGCAAGCCGGAATCGGACATCTGCTACGAAAAGCTGGCCCGCCGCATTCTTGAAAACCACGACCTCGTCTACTTCGCCTGCGCCTCGCACAACGTGCGCACCATCGCCACGGTGATGGAAACGGCCCGCGCGCTGAACGTGCCCGCCCACCGCTACGAATTCCAGGTGCTGTACGGCATGGCCGAGCCGGTACGAAAGGGGCTGAAGAACGTGGCCGGGCGCGTGCGCCTGTACTGCCCCTATGGCGAACTGATTCCCGGCATGGCCTACCTGGTGCGCCGCCTGCTGGAAAACACCGCCAACGAATCCTTCCTGCGCCAGAGCTTCGTGGACGGCGCGGAACTGGAACGGCTGCTGGAAAACCCCCAGGCCACCCTGGAGCGCGAACTGGCCGCATCCCCGCCGCCGCGCCCGCCCCTGTCGGCCCAGACCAGCCCCGACGGCCTGCCCCCGTTCGTCAACGAAAGCATGCTGGACCTGACCCTGCCCGCCAACCGCCAAGGCTTCGTGAACGCCATCGCGGAAGTGCGCGGCAAGGCGGGCGGGGTTATTCCACTGTTCATCGGCGGCAGGGACGTGACCACGGAGGACACCATCGCCTCCACCAACCCGGCGAGCCCGGCGGAAGTCATCGCCAGGGTCTGCCAGGGCGGCAAGCCGGAAGTGGACGCCGCCATCGAGGCCGCCGAAAAGGCCTTCCCGGCCTGGCGCGACACATCCCCGGCCGACCGGGCCATGTTCCTGCACCGCGCGGCGGACATCGCCCGCCGCCGCATGTTCGAGCTGTCCGCCTGGCAGGTGCTGGAAGTGGGCAAGCAGTGGGACCAGGCCTTCCATGACGTGGGCGAGGGCATCGATTTCCTGGACTACTACGCCCACGAAATGCTGCGCCTTGGCGCGCCGCGCCGCATGGGCCGCGCCCCCGGCGAACTGAACCACCTGTTCTACCAGCCCAAGGGCATTGCCGCGGTCATCGCGCCGTGGAACTTCCCCTTCGCCATCGCCATCGGCATGGCCGCCGCCGCCATCGTCACCGGCAACCCGGTGATCTTCAAGCCGTCGTCCATAGCCTCTCGCATCGGGTACAACCTTACGGAAATCTTCCGCGAGGCGGGCCTGCCCGAGGGCGTGTTCAACTACGTGCCGGGCCGCAGCTCGGTCATGGGCGACTACCTGGTGGAACACCCGCAGGTGAGCATGATCTGCTTCACCGGCTCCATGGAAGTGGGCCTGCGCATTCAGGAAAAGGCGGCAAAAGTGCAGCCCGGCCAGATGCAGTGCAAGCGGGTCATCGCCGAAATGGGCGGCAAGAACGCCATCATCATCGACGACGACGCCGACCTCGACGAGGCCGTGCTGCAGGTGCTGAACTCCGCGTTCGGCTTCCAGGGGCAGAAGTGCTCGGCCTGCTCGCGGGTCATCGTGCTGGACCCCATCTACGACCGCTTCGTGGAGCGGCTGGTGAAAGCGGCGCAGGCCATCAAGATCGGCCCGTCGGAAGACCCGGCCAACTACATGGGGCCTGTGGCCGATGCGTCGCTGCAGAAGAACATCCTGGAATACATCAAGATCGCCGAGCAGGAAGGCAAGGTGCTGGTGAAGCGCACCGACATCCCCGCAGAGGGCTGCTACGTGCCGCTGACCATCGTGGAAGGCATCAAGCCGCATCATCGGATTGCGCAGGAAGAAATCTTCGGCCCGGTGCTGGCCGTGATGCGCGCGGGCAGCTTTGACGAGGCGCTGGCCATCGCCAACGGCACCCGCTTTGCCCTGACCGGCGGCGTGTTCTCGCGCAGCCCCGAAAACCTGGCCAAGGCCCGCCGCGACTTCCGCGTGGGCAACCTGTACCTGAACCGGGGCTCCACCGGGGCCATGGTGGAACGCCAGCCCTTCGGCGGGTTCAAGATGTCCGGCGTCGGCTCCAAGACCGGCGGCCCCGACTACCTGCTGCAGTTCATGGACCCGCGCTGCGTGACCGAAAACACCATGCGCCGGGGCTTTGCCCCCATCGAGGAAGACGACGACTGGATCGGGTAGGCTGACGCTGGCGGTCACGCCGACGTGCCAGGACGAGCCACAATACAAGGGCCGCGCACTGCATGGTGCGCGGCCCGTTCAATTTCAGTCCATTGCGCGAGGAACCGAGAGAGGGGAACATTACCCGCACCTTCCGCCCGGATAACCCACAATAGAACGGCACGGTGTATTACAGCCGTGCCGTTTCTTTTGAACAGGGATTCACACCAGCTCGCGCTGCGGAAATTTCGTTCTCCGGCAAGGAAGATTCGTTTGTTTACGAAGGGAGCGTACTTTTGTCGTACGTGACCGGAGTAAAAAACGAATCTGACGCAGCCGGAGAGCGAAAGAACGCAGCGCGCCCCGCTACACCTTCAGCGTGCCCCTGAAATCATCCCATTGCTCAATGCCCATGCGCTCGCACAGGGCGGCCAGGTCGTCCACCAGGCGGAACACGAAGTCGGGGCGGATGAAGTTGGCGGTGCCCACCTGCACGGCGTGCGCGCCGACGAGCAGGAATTCCAGCACGTCCTCCGCGCTGGTGATGCCGCCGATGCCGATGACCGGAATGGACACGGCTTTCGCCACCTGCCACACGCAGCGCAGGGCCACGGGCTTGATGGCCGGGCCGGACAGGCCGCCCACCACGTTGGCCAGCAGGGGCTTGCGGGTGTTGATGTCCACGCCCATGCCGGTCAGGGTGTTGATGCAGGACAGCACGTCGGCCCCGGCGTCTTCCACGGCGCGGGCCATGTGGGCGATGTCGGTGACGTTGGGCGACAGCTTGACGATGACCGGCTTGCTGCCCGCGCGCATCTTCACCGCCTCGGTCACCTTGGCGGCCTGACGCGGGTCCTGGCCGAAGATCACGCCGCCTTCCTTCACGTTGGGGCAGGAGATGTTCACTTCCAGCGCGGCCACGCCCTCTTCGGCGGCCAGCACGGCGGCCAGTTCGCCGAATTCGCCGGGGTCGCAGGCGTACAGGTTGGCCACGATGGGCACCTCGCGCCACGGGAGCTTGGGCAGGGTGGTGCGCACGAAGTACTCGACGCCGTCATTCTGCAACCCCACGGCGTTCAGCATGCCGCAAGGCGTTTCGGCCACGCGGGGCATGGGGTTGCCCCGGCGCGGGGCCAGGGACAGGCCCTTGACCACGATGCCGCCGAGCCTGGTCAGGTCGCCGTAGGGGGTGAACTCCACCCCGTACCCGAAGGTGCCCGAGGCGGTCATGACCGGGTTGTTCAGGGTCAGCGGGTGCAGCCCGCCGGGAAGGGTAACGTGCATGTCGATCATGAGTGTATCCTGCTCCTCGTCCTGGCCCTAGCGTTCGCAGGCCTGCACGGGCGCATCGGCAGCCGTGGGCGGGGCGGCGGTTTCGTCGTCGAAGGTGATCTGTTCCGCCCAGAACACGGGGCCCTGGGTGCAGGTCTGCACGTTGCCGCCCGCCCTGGCCGGGTCGGGCCACTGCTCGGTGGTGCGGCACACGCAGCCCAGGCACGCGCCCACGCCGCAGGCCATGCGCGTTTCCAGCGAAAGCTGGGTGCGCACGCCGTATTCCAGCGCGAACGAGCGCACCGTGCGCAGGAAGGGGGTGGGCCCGCAGGCCAGCACCAGCCCGTTCTGGTCGCGGAATTCGCGCATCCTGCGGCCCATGGTCTCGATGAACCGCGAAAGGTCTTCGGGACCTTCCTCGTGGTGGCTGTCGGCCATGATCTTTTCGTTGATGCTCTCGAAGGGGTAGCACCCCAGCGGCATGCGGTGGCCGAAATCCATCCACAGGTTCCACGGCTTGGGGTGGGTGTGGGCATAGCCGATGAACGGCGCGATGCCGATGCCCCCGGCCAGCATCAGGGTGGGGGTGTCCGGCTCCATGGCGAAGGCGTTGCCCAGCGGGCCCCACACGTGCACCACGTCGCCGGTGCGCAGTTGGGCAAGGCGCGCGGTGCCGCGCCCCACCACCTGGAAGAAGATGACCAGGTCGCGGGCGCTGATGCGGCAGATGGAGAAGGGGCGCGCCCACAGC
This sequence comes from Nitratidesulfovibrio sp. HK-II, assembly GCF_003402415.2. Classification (NCBI taxonomy): domain Bacteria; kingdom Pseudomonadati; phylum Thermodesulfobacteriota; class Desulfovibrionia; order Desulfovibrionales; family Desulfovibrionaceae; genus Nitratidesulfovibrio; species Nitratidesulfovibrio sp. HK-II. The sequence continues at coordinate 76,901 of NZ_AP036014.1, read as the reverse complement.
ATGTCCAGCGCCCATCCGGCGGGGCGCAGCATGACGAACTGGCCGGGCTTCCAGTCGGCCCACTGGGGGCGTTCCAGGCGCAGGGCGAAGAAGCGGGCCTCGCCGCCGGTCTGTCCGAAGGGAACGAGGTCGAGCACCGTCAGGTCGGTGCAGGCGGGTGTGTTCATGGCGGTGATGGTGTCCTCGAAAAGAATGTGGCCGCGTCGTGTGGCCGCCGGGGTGCGGGCGCACCCGGAGACGGCAACCGCGCGTGCCCCCCGTGCATACGGGTGTAGTCGGCGGCGCGGGCCGGGTCAAGCTCCGGTGGACGGTGCGGGGCCGCGCACATGGCCCGGTACGACGCGGATGCGGCCCAGATACGATGAGGACGTGATGAGGATGCGATGCGGATGCGCCCCCCCGCGCCACCTCCGGAAATGGGCGCGAACCATTGCGGTTGCCATGCGGGCGTTCTATGGTTAGATGCACTGCTCCCCGTGCGGCCACCGCGACGTCATCACGTCACCGCCGCCACGCAGCCCCCCGCGCGCGCCGATCCTTCATCCGGCCTTTTCCGCCGGGCGGGCATCCCCCCAACGCATAGTGCATCCCCCTGCGGAGAAACATAGTCATGTCCAGCAAGCCTTCACGCCCCGCATCCGGCCCCAAGGGCGCCGCCGCCACGGGCAAGCGCCCGGCCGGTCCGAAAAAGCCCGACGCGACCGGGAAATCCGGGAAGTCCGGCAAGCCCGATACGGGCGACGCCCCCCGCTCGCGCGGGCGTGACGACCAGCAGTCCCGCGCCCCCCGCCCCGCACGTCCGGCCCGTAAGGACAGCGGCGCGCAGGCCGAACGCGAGGACCGCCCCACCCGCACCCGTCGACCGCAGCAGGAAGACGGGCAGGATGCGCAAAAGCCCACCGGCCCGCGCGGCGGCAAGCGCCCCGCTGGCCAGGGCGGTCCGCATGGCGGGCAGCAGGGCAAGCCGACAGACAAACAGTCGGGCAAGCCGTCCGACAGACAATCCGGCAAGCCGTCCGGCAAACAGTCCGGAAAACGCTCCGGCAAGCGGGACCACGACGACTGGACAACCGACCCTCGTGGCGGTGATACCCGCGCCGGGGAACGCCGCGACAGTCGCCGGGACAGTGGGCGTGATGACCGTTCCGGCCCCCGCGCGGATCGTCCGTCGCGCCCTGCGCGTCCGAGCAATCCGGCCCAATCCTCGGGCAAGGCCGACGAATTCGTGGACGACCGCGCCCCGGAACGCGAGCACCGCCGCACCCGCCTGACCGACGCGGAACTGGCGGAACTGCTGCCCCCCAGCGGGACCGCCTCGGCCGCATCCGGCAGTGCCGCGCCAGCCCAGGCGGACGGCCTGCGCACCCCCGAAATCCTCGCCCCGGCGGGCGACATGCCCGCCGCGCTGGCCGCCTTCGCCGCTGGAGCCGACGCGGTGTATCTGGGCCTGAAACATTTCTCGGCCCGCATGCAGGCGGAAAACTTCTCCACCGGCGAACTGGCCGCGCTGACGGACCTGGCCCACTCCGAGGGCCGCCGCATCTACGTTGCCATGAACTCCATGCTGAAGCCGGGCGACACCGACGCCGCCGGACGCCTGGTGGCCCGTCTGGCCCGCGACGTGCGGCCCGACGCGCTCATCGTGCAGGACCTCGGCATGCTGGACATCGCCCGGCAGGCCGGGTTCACGGGCGAGATGCACCTGTCCACGCTGGCCAACATCACCCACCCCGCCGCGCTCACCGTGGCGCGCCAGTTGGGGGCCAGCCGGGTTATCCTGCCGCGCGAGCTGAACATCGACGAAATCCGCGCCTGCGGAACCGCCTGCCCGGACGGGCTGGACCTGGAATTCTTCGTGCACGGCGCGCTGTGCTACTGCGTGTCGGGCCGCTGCTACTGGTCCAGCTACATGGGCGGCAAAAGCGGCCTGCGCGGCCGCTGCGTGCAGCCCTGCCGCCGGGTGTACCGCCAGAAGGGCCGCGAGGGGCGCTTCTTCTCGTGCCTGGACCTTTCGCTGGACGTGCTGGCCAAGACGCTGCTGTCGGTGCCGCACCTGGCCTCGTGGAAGATCGAGGGCCGCAAGAAGGGGCCGCACTACGTGTACTACGCCGTGTCGGCCTACCGCCTGCTGCGCGACAACCCGGACGATCCCAAGGCCCGCAAGCAGGCCGAGGACATCCTGGAGATGGCCCTTGGCCGTCCCGGCACCCACGCCCGCTTCCTGCCCCAGCGCGGGGGCGACCCCACCGCCCCCGGCGAGCAGACCAGTTCCGGCCTGCTGGCGGGCAAGGTGGGCCAGACCCCGGAGGGCGGCATCTACTTCAGGCCGCGCTTCGAGCTGCTGCCGCAGGACCTCCTGCGCATCGGCTACGAGGACGAATCGTGGCACACCACCCTGCCGGTGGCCCGCCACATCCCCAAGGCGGGCACCTTCAACCTGCGCCTGCCGCGCCACAAGACGCCCAAGCTGGGCACGCCGGTGTTCCTCATCGACCGCCGCGAACAGGAACTGACGCGCGAGGTGCGCACCTGGCAGTCCAAGCTGGAACGCCACCGCGACGCCCGCCGCGAAGGCGGCCCGGTGGAATTCGCCCCCACCTACCCCGCCCCCGGCAAGGCCGCGCGCCCGCTGGACGTGATCCTGCGCGGCTCGCTGCCGCACGGCCGCGAGGGCAAGGCCGGGGTGCGGCCCGGCACGGTAATGGGCCTGTGGCTGTCGCCGAAAGCCCTGCGCGAGGTGTCGCGCACGCTGTACCCGCGCATCTCGTGGTGGCTGCCCCCGGTGATCTGGCCGGACGAGGAGGCCCAGTGGCTGCGCATGGCCCGCGAGGCCGTCCGCGACGGGGCGCGCCACTTCGTGCTCAACGCGCCGTGGCAGGTCAGCCTGTTCGGCGATGCGCACGCCAGACGCGACCTGTCGCTGACGGCTGGTCCCTTCTGCAACACCGCCAACCCGGCCGCGCTGGCCGTACTGCGCCAACTGGGCTTTGCCGCTGCCATCGTCAGCCCCGAACTGCCCGGAGAGGACATGCTGGCCCTGCCGCGCCAGAGCTGCCTGCCGCTGGGCGTAGTGCTGTCCGGCTACTGGCCCATGGGCGTCACCCGCCACCATCTGGAGGGCCTGAAGCAGGGCGAGCCGTTCAACAGCCCCAAGAACGAGGTGTTCTGGGCCCGCCGCTACGGCCAGAACACCTGGATCTACCCCGGCTGGCCGCTGGACATAGAGGACCGCCGCGCCCAGCTGGAATCCGCCGGGTACACCCTGTTCGTGCGCATCGACGAGCACCCGCCCCAGACCGTGCCCGAGCCGCGCCGGACCAGTCCCTTCAACTGGGATATTCCGTTGCTGTAGCCAAATCGGAGCTTCCGCCCGACCGAAATGCAAAGACGCCCCCTGTCGCAGAGGGCGTCTTTGCGTTTTCGACAACCCGAAATTCTTGCGGGGGAGGGACCCTTTTGCGGCAGCCGTAGGCGAGTCTCCGAGCCGTACGGATGGCGTCCGCAAAGCGTGTAAAGGGTCTCCTCCCCCGCACCCCCTCCCCCCAAAACTTTTAATATTACGTCAACAGCCCGCCCCCCAGCATGGGGCGTCGTTTTTTCATGCACGCAAGCATTCCGGTTGAGCCTGCCCTACCCGAACAGCCGCGCAAGATGCGCCTTGTACCGTTCGCAGTCTTCCTCGATGCGCGGGTTCTTGACCACGTCGTGGCAGCAGAAGGTTTCCAGCGGCGTCATGCCGAAGAACCGGAAGTTCATGTGCGCGGGAAAGAACAGGTCGTCCACGGTCTTGCCGCCGAACAGGTACTGCCCGGCATCGCCAAAGGCCTCGGCGGGCGCGTTGAAGGTCAGCGAAAGCATGTACTGCCTGCCGTGCAACGCCCCACCGGAGCCGTACTGCCGTTCCGGCGCGGAGCGGCTGCGGCCGTCGCCCTGGCACAGCCTGCCGTCGGTACCCATGGAATAAACGTGGTCCATGTACTTCTTGCAGCTCCATGCAAAGCCCATCCAGTTCACCGGCGACTGCACGATGATCCTGTCCGCCCACAGGTGGCGGTCGATTTCCTCCGCCACGTCGTAGGGCTTGCTGGTTTCGGTGACCTGCACCGTGTGGCCCAGCCCTTCCAGCGTGGTGCGGGCCAGTTCGACCAGGTGGCGGTTCAGTGTGCCGGGTGAAAAGGGATAGGGCTCGTGCCCGTTGATGATCAGGACGTTCATGGCAACCTCGCTGGGCTGTGCGCCCGCCCGGCAGAAACAGGCTGCCGGGCATCGGGCGCGGTTTGGTACTGTCCCACAAATATCCCGCTGGGCGGCCCGGTCAAGCAGGCACTTTTTGGTGCGTGGGGGGGGGCCACCATGGGCCACCATCCGAGGCGACGGCACCCGCAGCCCCGTTCCGCACCAACGACAAAAGACGCCCCCTCCGGCAGGTAGGGGGCGTCCTTGTTTCGCGCGTCCGGGCTTCAGGCGGGCCCTTGGCGCGTGGCGGTCGAATGGGGCGAGCGTTACGGGGCCAGCGTGGGGCCAAGCCCCATGGCCACGCCCAGCACCACGCCCATCAGCACGGCCAGCATCAGGCGCACCAGCACGGGCGGGCGACGGTCGGGGCGGGGCTGAATGACGGCAAGTGCGAACATGGCATGCTCCGGATACTGTTGCCGGGTGATGGAGCGGGCGGCCAAGACCATCCTGAACCGCCTGTCGTGCTCCACCTGTCCGTACGCACCAACCGGCCACGGGGGCCGAGTGCATGGTCTGGACGCTACGGCGCACCGAATGATATGTCCAATTCGATTTTAAGGGCCAATCAATATGCAGAGGATATCAATCATGGAGTTGCGCCAGCTGCGTTATTTCCTGGCCGTGGCGGAAGAACTGCACTTCGGACGGGCCGCCCGGCGCATGCACGTTTCGCAGCCGCCGCTCAGCCAGCAGATTCAAGCGCTGGAAGAGGAGCTGGGGGTGCGCCTGTTCGAGCGCACCAGCCGCACGGTGCGGGCCACCCCTGCGGGCGAGGCCCTGCGCGACGACGTGCAGGCCCTACTGGCCGGACTGGACGCGGCGGTGGAACGGGCGCGCGGCGCGGCGCGGGGTGAGCGGGGGCGGCTGCGGCTGGGCTTTGTGGTCAGCGCGGCGGCCACGCGCTTTCCGCAGGCGGTGGCAGCCTACCGGGCGCACTGCCCCGGCGTGCGGCTGGAACTGCGCGAAATGGGCACCCTGCTGCAACTGCGGCGCATCGAATCCGGCGAACTGGACGTGGGCCTGTTGCGCAACCTGGACGGCCTGCCGGAGGGCTTCGACCATGCCCCCTTCCTGCGCGAACCGCAGGTGGTGGCCCTGTCCGCGCAGCATCCGCTGGCCAGCCTCCGGGTGGTGCCCCTGGCCGCGCTGGCCGGGGTGCCGCTGATCCTCTACCCACGCCGGGTGTTTCCGGCGGCGTACGACGCCGTCATTGCCGCGTGCCGTGCGGCGGGCTTCTCGCCGGAGGTTCCGCAGGAAGCGGTGGGCCTGAACACCCAGCGCGCCCTGGTGGCGGCCGGGGTGGGCGCGGCCATCGTACCCGCTTCCGCCCGCAGCGAACCGCGCGAGGGCGTGGTGTACCGCGACGTGGCGACAGGCAACGGGGCAACGGGCCATACGTCCGGCCTGCCGGATATCCGGCCAGGCTTGCCGGACATTCGTCTGGACCTGGTGTGGCGCGCCGGGCGCGACGATGCCCTGTTGCGCGGCTTTCTGGACGTGGTGGGCAGTTTCGGCGGCGAGGGGGATGCCGCAGCGGCGAACGGCAACGCCACACCGTTCCTCAAGAGGGATTTCGGCGGGGCGGACGGGCCGAACGGAGAGGACGCGGAGAGGGAGACCCCGGCGGACTGACGTTGGGCGCGGCCCCGGCACCCGGAAGGGCGGGAAGTCCTACCCGCCCAGCCAGAGCACCAGCGGCGGGCAGAAGGTCACCAGCAGCAGGTCGATGAGCAACACCACCAGCAGGGGCACGATGGCCCGGCTGATGGCCGAAAGCGGAATGCGCGCGATGGAGCATGACACCACCAGGCACACCCCCAGCGGCGGGGTGAGCATGCCGATGGCCAGGTTCACCACCACGATGACCCCCAGGTGCACCAGGTCGATGCCCAGCGCGGGCAGCAGCGGCGCCAGCACCGGCACGAACAGCAGGATGGCGGCGGTGGTTTCCAGAAACGCGCCCACCACCAGCAGCAGCAGGTTCACCAGCAGCAACAGGACGATGCGGTCCCCGGACAGGGACAGCATCCACGCCGCGATGGCCTGCGGCAACCGCTCCAGCGCCATCACCCATCCGAACAGCGAGGCGGCGGCGATGATCAGCATGACCACGGCGGAGGTCACACCGGCGCACAGGGCCAGGCGCGGCAGGTCGCGCCAGCGCAGTTCGCGGTGGGCGTACAGCCCCACGGGCAGGGCATAGGCCACGGCCATGGCCGCCGATTCGGTGGCGGTGGCCACCCCCCCGATGATGGTCCCCAGAATGATGGCGGGCGCGCCCAGCGCCCACGCCCCGGAGCGGATGGCGGTCCACAGCGCCCGCGCGTCGAAGCGCCGCTCCGGCACCCGGCCCGTGCGCCGCGCCTCCACAACGCACAGGGCCACCAGCGACGCGCCCATAAGCAGCCCCGGCAACAGCCCGCCCGCGAACAACCGGCCGATGGAGGCCCCGGTGAGCGCGCCGAACACGATCATGGGAATGCTGGGGGGAATGATCACCCCGATGCACCCCCCGGCGGCCTGCACCGCGCCCGCCAGCGGGGCCGGATAGCCACGCCGGACCATGGCCGGGATGAGAATGGACCCCACGGCCGCCGTGTCGGCGGCGGCGGATCCGGACACCCCGGCGAAGAACATGGCCGACACCACCGAAACCGCCGCCAGGCCGCCTGGCAGGTGGCCCACCAGGGCGTCGGCCAGGGCCACGATACGCCGCGAAATGCCCCCGGCGGACATCAGTTCACCGGCCAGCATGAACAGCGGCACGGCCAGCAGCGGAAAGGAATCGGCCCCGGCATACAGCCGCTGCACGGCCAGCATGGGCTCCAGCCCGCCGGGCATGGACAGCCCCTTGGCCAGCACGGCCGCAAAGGCCGCCCCCCCCAAGGCCACGGCCACCGGCGCGTTCAGCGCGAACAGCAGCACCATGCCGCCGAACAGGATCAGGGCCACCATGTCAGCGGCCCTCCGGCGTGGTGGTGTCTGCGGCTGTGGCCCCGAAAGGCGGCGCGGCGGCCAACCTGGCACCGCGATCACCCCTCAGGCTGCTCTCAATGCCTGCGTTTTGGGTGCCTCCGGCGGCCAAGGGGCTATCGCCCCTTGGAACCCCACATCCTTCAGAGCTGGCCGCACCGGGCCACAGATGAGACAACAGGTCCGCCAGTGCGTGCAAGGTCAGCAGCGCCCCGCCCACGGGCACGGCCGCGAAGACCACGGCGCGCGACACGCCCAGTGCCGCCGTTTGCTGCGGCAGCAGGAACAGGGTGAACCGCGCGCCGTGCCAGGCCACGGCCCCGAAGAACGCGCAGCACACGCACAGCACCAGCAGCCGCGCCCGCCACGCCCATTGCGGCGAAAGGCGCGCCACCAGCGCGTCCATGCCGATGTGCGCACGGCCGCGCCATGCTACCGACGCCCCGATGAAGGTCAGCTGCACCAGCAGGGCGCGGCCCAACTCCTCGGACCAGAACAGCGAATGGTTGAACGCGTAGCGAAAGATGACCTGCGCGGTGAGCAGCCCGGCCATGGCCAGGGTGGCCACGGACAGCCACAGGCGGGCCAGCGCGTCGCAGCGGTCGGCCACGACGAAGAGCAGGCGCGCGGCGGCGGGTCCGGCAGTTCCGGCAGGTCCGGCAGGACCGGCAGGACCGCCGGAACCGGGGGGTGCGGGCGACAACGCGGCCCCCATGCTCGCCCCTAGCGTCCCACCGCCGCCAGCACGCGGGCCAGCATCTCGCGGGTGCGCGGTTCGGCGAACAGGGGCCCCTGGCGCAGCGCGTCGGCGCGGGCGCGGAACGAGGCCAGGTCCGGCGCGTCCACCACCTGCATGCCCGCCTCGCGCAGGCGGCGCAGGTAGTCTGCGTCCTTCTCGCGGTTGTAGGCCCGCTGGTACGCGGCGGCGTCGGCCATGCACCGCATGACCAGCGCGCGGTCGGCCTCGGGCAGGCCGTTGAACCAGGCCAGGTTGGCGAGGTCGGCGTGGGCGGAATAGACGTGCCCGGTCAGCGAAAGGTGTTTCTGCACCTCGGGCATGCGGTATTCCGCCATGACCCACAGCGGGTTTTCCTGCCCGTCGATGGTGCCCTGCTGCAATTCCGCGTAGATGGGCCAACCCATGGGCGTGGGGTTGGCCCCCAGGGCGCGCCACAGTTCGCGGTGCAGGGTCGATTCCAGCACGCGGACCTTCAGGCCGCGCACGTCGTCCACGGTGCGCACCGGGCGCACGTTGTTGGTCAGGTGGCGGAAGCCGTTCTCGGAAAAGTGCAGCCCCTTCAGGCCCACCCGCTCCAGCGCATCCAGCAGCGCCCTGCCTGTCGGCCCGTCCAGCACGCGGTCGGCCTCGGCCGCGTCGCGGAACAGAAAGGGGTAGTCCAGCACCTTCACCTCGGGCACGAACGGGTCGAGCACGCCCAGGGTGATGATGGCCAGTTGCACGCCGCCCAGTTGGAGCTGTTGCAGGATTTCGGTCTCCGTGCCCAGGGTGCCGGAATGGTGCACCACCACGCGGTACGCCCCGCGCGAGCGTTCTTCCAGCAACTGGCGGAACCGCTCGGCGCAGACATGCTGGGCCGAGCCGGGCGTGGTCACCACGGCCAGGGTCAACTCCGTGGGGGCGCTGGCCGCAAGGGCGGGCCGGGCGGTGCCGGACAAGGCTGCCGCGATGCAGGCCAGCGTCAGGACGAGGACCGCGACAACGGCCGATGGCGTGCGTTTTGGTCTGGACGGGGCGGCATGTGCGGACAGCCCGGACGGCAACGGGGGGTGGCAACGGAAAAGGCGGTGCATGGTGGGTCCTCGCCGGTACGGTGGAAGGGGCCGGCCGTCTGGCCAAACATCCGACAGAACGTCTGGCCGGACATCCGGCAGGTCGTCTGGCCGGGGGGATGCGGCAGGGGGCGGCAGTCGCGTCGGTATCGTCAACTCTGCGGAAAGCGCACGATGTCCCATCGTGAACCACCTGCCACTACAGGTTGAAATACCGGTAGCCGTATGATAAGCACGCGATATTCGCGGCTCGGCTGCATCGCATGCCCACCCGAAAGCGGGTCGACTGTGCCCGGCTGCTGCCCAAGTGCTGCGTCAGACGGCGACGGGCGCGCACCATAGCCGCTCGGGCGGCGGGGTTCAACCCCTGTCGGCGCGTCCCGCCAGCGCGTCCCGGCGGTGTATTCCACCGGTTGCGCTCCGCCAACGATGCCTCCGGATACCCTTTGCGGGCATTTCCAGCCTAGCACACAACACCGCGACGCGCACCCGCGCCACGCCGCCCATGCCCCCCGCCGCGACCTCAGGACACGGGCGCGCATCCCCACGGCTTCGCACGACCAGAGACACACCAAAGGATCACCATGACCGAAGGCAACCTCACCCACCGCGACCTCGCCCGCATGCTGGGCGTCTCCGAAACCACGGTCAAGAGCTACCGTCGCAAGTTCCCGGACTGCATCCCGGTGGCCAGCCAGGGCAAGCCCATCCGCTTCACGGCAGAGGCGGCGGCGGTTTCCCTGCGCATCCGCGACCTGTTCGAGATGGGCATGTCGGTGGAAGAGGTGCGCGCCCGCCTGGCCTCCGAATTCGCGTGGATAGCGCCGGAAGCCCCCGCCCAGGGGCAGGACGACGGCGACGAGCCCGCCGCCCCGCCGCAGCCCGCGCGCGTGGAACTGCCGCAGGACTTCACCCTGGCCGTGAGCAACCTGGCCAAGAGCATGGTGGGGCTGACCCAACAGCAGAACGCCATCCTGAAACGGGTGCAGCACGTCGAAACCCTGCTTGGCGGGCTGGTCCAGGGCGGCGAAGGGGCGACAGGCGTGGCAGGTGCGCTCGGCCGCCCCGCCTGGCTGGACGAGGCGCAGACCCTGGCGGCACGGTTCGAGGCGCTGCTACGCGCCCTATCCGCCGATGCGGCGCAGGGTGCGCCCGTGGCCCCGGCGATTTCCGCGCCCACCGAACCCGGCGCGCCCACAACGTCCGGCACGCCCGCAACGCCGCAAGCGGAAGCCGGTTCCGGCGATCCGACCGCCGAATCCACCGGGGTCGACCACGCCCGCGGGGACGGCCCCGCCACTGCCGCCAACCCTGCCAGTTCCGGCGGCCGGGTCGTGCCCTTCCCTGGCGGCATGGCCGCACCCGCCCCCGGCGCCCCAAACTCCCTCGACGCACCCGAGGCATCTTACCCCGCACAGCAAGACCCGCCCCGCCACCTGCTGGCCCTGCCGCTGGTGGTGCAGTCGCCCCAGGGCGAATTCCTGGGCGTGGCCGGGCGGGCGCGCGGCCGCTTCTGCATCAACGACCTGAAGGCCATGCTGGCCTTCGCCTTCCAGCCGCCGGACCACTACGCCCTGCGCGGCGAAACAGCCGAGGATGGCGGCTGGTGGCTGACCCTGGAACAGCCCCAGGCCGCCGAACCCTACGACGTGGTGCTGCTGGTGGACGAATCGGTCACCCCGCGCGGCAACCAGGTGGCCGTGGTGCGCCGCTACATCGCCAACGGCGTGGAGGCCCACCCCACGGAAATCTACGGATTCCTGCGCGCCGTGCAGGGCTAGCCGGACGCGGGGCCTCGGCTTCGCTTCCGGGCCGGGCGGCCCTTTCCGCGCGACAGGGGGCCGCGCCGCCGCGTTGCCCGGATGCGCCAATCGACTTGCAACGCCGGGGCATCTCGCGCATTCTGCATGGATGGTCCCTCGTGGGCCACGGCGCAGTGCCGCCCCTGCCGGACTGCCTCGGACGCGTCCATCCACATGGCCCGGAATGGCCTGGCCAGGCGCGCCGGAACACCGTGCCGCCTTTCACCGTCGCGAACGGGTCGGCGGCCCGACCCGGGAACCCGACACCACACCGGACAGCGGGCACCCCACCGGGCGTTCGTGACCTGGCGGCAGGCCGTCCCCGCATGCCGCCCGACACACGTTCGACGAATTGTAACATCCGTGTGACGGGCACGACACGAACCCGCGCGAGACCAAGAGGATGAAACAGTACTCCCTGCGCAAACGGCTCGTCGTGGGCACCTGGCTGCTGCTGATCGTGGCGCTGCTGCCGCCCTATCTCTATTTCGACAAGACCCTGCGCCGCGACGTGCTGCTGGAGGCCAAGGCCCGCGCCGCCGAGAACGTGGACACCACGTACTGGCTGCTGCGCGAGCACCAGGCCTTTCCCTCGTACCAGTCGCTGAACTCCTGGGTCACGGAGATGTCGCGCCGCACGGGCATCCGCATCACCTACATCGTGGGCGGCCGGGTCATGGCGGATTCCGACGTGCCCTACGAGCGCCTGACCACGCTGGAAGACCACGCAGGCCGCCCGGAGGTGGTGCTGGCCCAGGCGGGCACGCTGGGCACCGACGTGCGCTTCAGCGCCACGCTGGGCAAGGACCTGATCTACGCCGCCCGCAAGGTGGACGGCATCGCCGGGCTGGACCCCGGCACCCTGCGCCTTGCCCTGCCGCTGTCGGTGGTGCACGACCGCCTGGACCGCATGGAAAAGGGGCTGGTCTGGGCCTTCCTGTTCTCGCTGCTGGCCAGCGGCGCGCTGGGGCTGCTGGTCACGCGGCCGCTGCTGCGCGGCATAGAGACCATGGCCATGGCCGCGCAGGCCATCGGCCAGGGGGAATTCGGCCGACGCATCCGCGACATTCCCGGCCGCGAGCTGCGCCCGCTGGCCCACGCCATCAACGGCATGGCCCACAACATAGAGCAGCACCTGCACCAGCTGAACGAACAGAAGGGTCGGCTGGAGGCCGTGTTCAACGGCATGCACGAAGGGGTCATGGTGCTGGACGCCGCCGGACGCATCGAATCCATGAACCACGCCCTCACCGCCATGTTCACGGGCATCGGCAACAAGCTGGGGGCAACCCCGCTGGAGGCCACCATGAAGCCCGAGCTGCAGCGCATGGTGGACGAGATGCTGGTGGCCCCCGACCCGCGCGGCGCGAGCATGCAGACCGACCTTGGCGAGGGGCGCGCCTTCGAGATTTCGCTGGTGCCCTTCCGCGACGCATCGGGCCAGCGCATGGTGCTGGTGTTCCACGACACCAGCGAGCGCGAAAAGCTGGAGCGCATCCGGCGCGACTTCGTGGCCAACGTCTCGCACGAGCTCAAGACCCCGCTCACCAGCATCAAGGGCTACGCGGAAACGCTGCTGGAGGCCCCGCCCTCTTCGCGCGACCAGATGTCCGCCTTCCTGCGCACCATCCTCAAGAACGCCAACCACATGACCAAGATGGTCAACAGCCTGCTGGTGCTGGCCCGTTCGGAACACAAGGGCGAGAAGGTGGCCCTGACCGGGGTGGACGCCGCCGAGGTGCTGCGCCAGACCGTGCGCGAACTGGAACCGGTGGCCGCGCAGAAGGAGATCGTGCTGGAAAACGGCGTGGGGGCCGCCCCGCTGTTGGTTCTGGCCGACCGCGACGGACTGGTGGAGGTGTTCCGCAACCTGCTGGACAACGCCATCAAGTACAGCCCGGCACGCACGAGGGTGGCCGTTTCCGCCACCGCCGCCGATGGCCGGGTAACCCTGTGCGTGAGCGACCAGGGGCCGGGCATTCCGGAAAAGAGCCGCGAGCGCATCTTCGAGCGGTTCTACCGCCTGGACCGCGACGGCGACGGCGCCAAGAACGGCAGCGCGGGCCTGGGCCTGGCCATCTGCCGCCGCATCGTCATGAGCCACGGCGGCGACATCTGGGTGGAAAGCCCGCTGGATGCCGCCACCCGCACCGGGGCCGCGTTCTTCGTGATGCTGCTCGCCCCCCGGCCCGAAGACGAGGCGTCGAACGGCGAGGTGGCGGACAGCGGCGAGGGCGTGGGTATGGCTGCCGTGCCCGATGCCGCAGCAGACGGATTCCATGCGTCGGACGCACAGGCCGCACCCGACGCACAGGCCACGGCGGCAGCATCCGGCGTGCCGGACGAACCCGCCGGTACCCCGCGCAAGGCATGACCATGCGCCCGCCCACTCGCGGCGGGCAACGGGCAGACACATCACGGCAATTGCTTTCCGGCCCGGCCTCATTCCACGGGGACGCCACGCGGCGTCCCCGTTTGCATTGGGGGCGGAGGCGAAGGCGACGCGCCTACGCGGAATGGCCGCAACGCGGCCCCGACGTTGAGGGATGGCGCGCAGCTGACCGCCACGCCCAATGCAATGAGCCCGCCACTGCCGCGCGGGGCGCGGAAACGACGGGCTGTGGGGGACGGTGCGGAATCGCCGCGCCTCCGGCACGCGGGAGAGGCCGGAAGAACAGCGGAAGGTGGGGCGGAGGTTACTTCATGCGGTAGGTGATGCGGCCGCGCGTGAGGTCGTACGGTGAAAGCTCTACCTTCACACGGTCGCCGGGCAGGATGCGGATGTAGAACTTGCGCATCTTGCCGGAGATGTGGGCCAGCACTTCGTGGCCATTCTCGAGCTCCACGCGGAACATCGCGTTGGGCAGGGCTTCCTGCACAACGCCGTCAACCTCGATGGCATCTTCCTTCGCCATGGTTCCTCCGTCTCGTTCTCGCGAACCCCGTTCCAGCGGGGCGAATCAGCTTCACCGCCATTCCACAAAACGCTGGTTTTGTCAACAAAACCGCGCCGCACAAGGGTTCGCGAGCCATTGCGCACGCCGGAAAAACAGGTGGACCGCCCTGACGGGATGACGGAGTGACGGGCGGAAGAGCCGCCTTCCCGCCTGCCGAACGCCGGAACCGCCCCCGCATGATCCCCTGGACGGCATGATCCTGTAGTCGGCGGGGCCGTCCCGCCGTGTCTAGCGGGCGGAGGGGTCCCCTTGCGCCGCGCGGCCGCGCAGCAACAGCCACAGCCCCACGCCGAACAGCGGCAGGCACAGCACCTGGCCCATGGTCAGCCAGCCGAAGGCCAGGTAGCCCAGTTGCGGATCGGGCTCGCGCACGAATTCCACGGCGAAGCGGAACACCGCATACAGCAGGCCGAACAGGCCGGACACCGCGCCCACCGGCCGCTTGCGGCCGGAGAACCACCACACGGCGGCGAACAGCACCACGCCTTCCAGCGCGGCCTCGTACAATTGCGAGGGGTGGCGGGGAAAGGGGCCGCCATCGGGAAACACCATGGCCCACGGCAGCGTGGTGGGCGCGCCCCACAGTTCTCCGTTGATGAAGTTGCCGATGCGGCCGAAGAACAGCCCCGGCGGAATGAGCGGGGCCACGAAATCCACCACGGACATGAAGTCGCGCCCGCTGCGCCGGGCGTACATCCACACCGCGAACAGCACCCCCAGCAGCCCCCCGTGAAAGGACATGCCCCCGTGCCATATCTGCAGGATGGCTGCGGGCTGGCTGACATAATAGGCCAGATCGTAGAACAGGATGTAGCCCAGCCGCCCCCCCAGCACCACGCCGAAGATGGCCCAGGTGACCATGTCGTCCACTTCCTGCGGCTGCCAGCCGCTGCCCGGCTGCGCGGCACGGCGACGCCCCAGCCACCAGCCGGACACGAAACCGAACAGGTACATCAGCCCGTACCAGCGGAACTGCAGCGGGCCGATGGAAATGGCCACGGGGTCTATGCGGGGGTATGCGAGCATCGGACGGCTCCGGGTGATGCTGATGGTTGCGGAAAGGGCGCGAACGGGACCAGGCCCGGCGGAGCGCCCGAGCCTGTGGTACGGCCCGCGCCCGCTTCCGTCAATGTCGGGCACGTGGCGGAACGGTGAACGCGCCGGGCCGGGAAATCGCCAGCCATCGGCGCGCCACCGTCCCGACACGGCAGGACACCGGCGCGCCCCGGCCAGCGCTTGTCCGTCCGGGTTTCCGGCCGTTTCGCGCCCATTGCGCACAACACTGTTGACAACCCGAGGGGTTTCGGGCAAGAACCTACTTCCGCTTGGGGCTGTAGCTCAGTTGGGAGAGCGCTTGAATGGCATTCAAGAGGTCAGGAGTTCAATTCTCCTCAGCTCCACCAGAATTTCGCAGGGGTTATCCGAAAGGGTAACCCCTGCGCCTTTTTGCGTTCCACACGCCACACAGGAGAGGACAACATGGCATTCGGCACGTGGTTCACCTACTTCCTGCTCATGACGGCCATCGCCTACACGCCGGGGCCCATGACCATGTTTTCCATGTCCACCAGCGTGCGCAACGGGTTCGCGCGCACCCTGCCCGCCATTCTGGGCGGTTCGTGCGCCTACTGCGCGCAAATGGTGGTGGTGTACTTCGGCCTTGGGGCCATCGTGCAAGGCTCGGTGGTGGTGTTCAACTGCATCAAGTGGGTGGGGGTGGCGTACCTGCTGGCGCTGGCCCTGAAGAGCTGGCGGAGCCCCCCCATGACAGTGGGGGACATGAACGCCCGCCCCGCGCCCACGCCGCGCAGGCAGTTCTGCCTGGGCTTCGCCACCGGCATGTCCAACCCCAAGTCCATCCTGGTCTTCACCGTGCTCTTTCCGCAGTTCATCGAACCCGCGCACTATACCGGGCACTTTCTCATTCTTGCGGCCAGCTTCTTCGTCATCCAGGGCAGCAGCGCGGTTTCCTACGCGCTGTTCGGCGCGCGGGCCTTCCAATGGCTGCGCGGCCGGTCGCTGGAGCATATCCAGAGCAAGGTCACGGCCACCATCCTGTGCGGCGCGGCGGGCATGCTTGCGGCCAGCAGGCGGTAGCCCGCGCCAGCGCGGCCCTCTCTTCCGGACCGACCCATTCCGCCTCGCCCCGGCTTCACCCGCGCCGTTGCCCCTCTCACATGCTTGACTGTTCGCGCAGTTCATGAAGTGGGGCGCTTCGCGCGCCTTTGATTCACCCGCTCTCGCCGCCGGCAGTCCTCCTCCCGCCCGTCGCAGTCTCCTGCGCGTTCACCCGACCGTCTGCCAGCGGTCGGCAATCCGTCATTCATCGCTGGCAATCTGCGGGATATACTTCCCGCTCTCTTGCCGCCCGGATACACTCTTCACATCCGGGGCGCAGCCCCGTCCTGGCGCCCCCCCACCCGGTGCGCACGAACCCACAGGAGCCCCGCATGCGGTCCATCAAATTCACCCTGCTGGTGGGGCTTTGCCTCACCGTCATCATCCCGTTCGTCGTCATCTACGCCATCATCCACGCGCGGGTCAGCGACCAGGCCGTGGCGGCGTTTTCCACGGCCACGCGCAACGAGATCATGCAGGTGGACAGGGCCATGGGCTTTCTGCTGGACGACGCACGGCGCAACGCGGCCATGATCGCCGCAAGCCCCCTCAACGCCCTGATCGACGAGCGGGTGACCAGCTACCTCGGCCCCGAGGAAAAGCCCCGCACCCCCGCGCCGGCCGACACCTACGGCCAGCAGATGAGCCCGCTGCTGCAATGGATCAAGACCACCCACCCCAGCTACGACAGCGTATACGTTGGCACCCGCTGGGGCGGCAACGTGCTCAGCAACGTGCAGGGCACCCGCAAGAGCTACGACCCGCGCACCCGGGTGTGGTGGCAGGTGGCGCTGAAGGACACCACCCAGCCGCAGGTCACCGCCGCCTACAAGGGCACCACCGGCGACGCCATGATCAGCGTTGCCAAGGCCTATGTGCGCGGCGGCGAAACCGTGGCCGTGGCCGCCATAGACCTGACCCTGAACGAACTGTCCGACACCATGGCCACCATCCGCCTGGGCAAGAGCGGTTACGTGCTGCTGGTGCAGGGCGACGGAGCCGTCGTCGCCAACCCGCGCGACAAGACCATGAATTTCAAGAACATCGCCGATGCGGGCGACCCGGCGTTCAAGACCCTGTTCGACCTCGGCTCCGGTTCGGCCGAGGTGCGCATCGGCGGCACGCAATGCCTGGCCGAGGTGTTCACCTCGCCCGCGCTGGGCTGGCGGTTCATCGGCATCATCGACAAGGCCGAGGTGCTGTCCGGGGTGAACGACCTGCTGTGGCAGATCGGCATCGTCATGGCCGTTTCCGTGGCGGCCATCCTGGTGGTGCTGGGCCTGTTCATGGACCGGCTGGTGGTGCGCGGGCTGCTGCGGGTCACCGCCTTCCTGCGCGAGATATCGCAGGGCCGCTACGCCTCGCGCATCGGTCTTTCCCGCCGGGACGAAATCGGCCAGATCTACGCCGCGCTGGACGAGATGGCCGCCACGCTGGAAGGCAACATCGCCGAAATCACCCGCAAGACCGAAGAGGCCGAACGACGCGCCCGTGACGCGCAAGAGGCCACGGCAGAGGCGCAAGCCGCCCGCGCCCAGGCCGAGGTGGCCCAGCGCGAGGGCATGCAGGCAGCGGCGCTGCGGCTGGAGGACGTGGTGGCCCACGTGGCCGCCGCCTCGGCCGAAATCGCCCGCCAGACCGGGGAAATCCGCCACGGGGCCGAGGTGCAGGGCCAGCGCATCGCCGAAACGGCCACGGCCATGGAAGAGATGAACGCCACCGTGCTGGAGGTGGCCCGCAATTCCGGCGAGGCGGCCACCGAAAGCGCCAACGCCAAGGAAAAGGCCCAGGACGGCGAACGCACCGTGCAGCGCTCCATGGAGGCCATGCAGGCCACCCGCGACCGCACCATGGACCTGAAGGCCAACATGGACAAGCTGGGGCAACAGGCGGAATCCATCGGGGCCATCATGAACGTCATCGAGGACATCGCCGACCAGACCAACCTGCTGGCGCTGAACGCCGCCATCGAGGCGGCCCGCGCCGGTGACGCCGGGCGCGGATTCGCCGTGGTCGCCGACGAGGTGCGCAAGCTGGCGGAAAAGACCATGGGGGCCACCAAGCAGGTGGGCGATTCCATCCGGGCCATCCAGGCAGAGGCGCGCCAGAACATGCTGGCCGTGGACGGCGCGGTGCAGGACATGGAGCGGGTGGTGGAGCTGACCGGCGCGTCCGGCCGGGTGCTGGACGAGATCGTGCGCGGGGTGGAAACCTCGGCCGACCAGATCCGCAGCATCGCCACCGCCGCGGAGCAGCAGTCCGCCACCAGCGACGAGATCAACCGGTCCATCGACGAAATCAACCGCATCACGGCGGACACCGCCAATGGCGTGGCTCGCGCGGCCGAGGCCGTGCACGACCTTTCCGGCCAGATGGCCCAGATCGCGGGCATCATCAGCGAACTGAAGGGCGGGAAGTAGCGCCCCGACAGGCCGTGACGACAGGCCTGGCACGGGACGGAACGCGCCCAGCGGTCGGCCCCGGCGAAGAGAAAGACATTGCAACGACAATGGGCCGGTCCATGGCGGACCGGCCCATTGTCGTCGGGAAATGCATGTGCGCCGCATCGCGCCGTCCCTTTCCCTCAAGGGCGGGCAAGGCGGCGTGCCGTCAGCCCCTGGCAACCGCCGCGCATTCCTCCAGCAACGCCTCCCAGGCCCCCACGGTGCGGGAAAGGGAAAAATCCCCGGCCCGCGCGTGACCGGCGGCCGCGCGGACGACATCGACGCACGGGGCGTCACCCAGCAAAGGCTGCAACGCATCCGCGAGGGCTGCGGCATCGCCCACGGGCACCAGCGTGCCGAATTCGCCGCCCTGCAACACCTCGGAAGGCCCGCTGGGGCAGTCCGTCGCAACCACGGGCAGGCCAAGCGCCAGGGCCTCCACGATGACCAGGGAAAAACCCTCGAAGGCCGAGCTCACGCCCAGGGCGCGGGCATGGCGCATCAGCGGCCAGGGGTTCCGGAAGCCCGGCAGCAGCGTCGAATCGGCCACGCCCAGCCGTCTCGCCTCCGCCTCCAGGAACGGGCGCTCCGGCCCTTCCCCCACGATGCACAGTGCCTGCCGCCCGCCGCGCTGGCGCAACAGGGCATGCGCCCGGATAAGCACGTGAAAGGCCTTTTGCGGCACCAGTCGGCCCACGCCCAGCACCACGGGGTCACGGAAATACGGGGCCAGCGATTCGGGCAGCGGTTCTTCGGACCCGCGCCGTATCCTGTCGATATCCACGGGGTTCCACAGCACCCGCAGGGCGGCATCGCACCCCGGCAGCAACGCCGCCGTGGAGGCACGCACCCCCTCGCTGACGCAGACCAGCCTCCGGCATCGCGCTGCGGCCGCGCCCAGCAGGGTGGCGTACAGTCGGCCGTAGCCCTTGCCCCGTTGGGCCAGATAGCCGGGAACATCCTTGTGCAGCCAGCCCACGGCCCTGCCGCGCGGGGCCAGCACCGCGGCGGCCAGCAGGCTTTGCAGTTCCAGCGTGCCCACCACCACGTCGCTGCGCGCGCAGTCGCGCCGAATGCGAGCCAGATTGCGCAGGGCTGCCCACGCCGTGGCATCCTTTGGCATGAGCAGGGGCACGTCCGGGGGCACTTCGGCCGCCAACCCGGGCAGATGGCGCAGGCAGGCCACGGTGGGCGCAAAGCGGCGGCGGTCCAGTTCGCGCGCCAGCAGGAGGGCCAGTTGCTCGGCCCCGCCTCCGTGGCTGTGCATGAGCAGTTGGCAGCGGATCATGCGGCTGCGCCTTCCCCGCGCATGCCCGCCGCGCCGTCATCGGCCGCGCCGCGCGCCAACGCCAGCAAACAGTAGAACGGCAACGCGATCAACGGATTGCGGATGTCGAAAGACCCCAATGACGCCACCAGCAACATGACCAGCCACGGGCCGCAGAACGCGCTGGCGAACGACAACGCTGCCGAGTCGGGGGCAAGCGCGTGCAGACGCCGCAGCCGTCGCCAGAGACAATACAGTCCGAAGGCGGCCGCAAGCACCACGGGGAATCCGTATTCAGCCAGCAGTTCCGGCAACGCGGAAAGGATGGGCAGCCTGCCGCGCACCGCCCAGCACGCCAACTCGTAGTCGCCCATCGCGGCGTGATAGCCCTCGCGTTCCAGAACATGCGGCGAGGACCAGCCCCGTCCCACGCCGACCAGGGGATGCTCCCTCGCCGTCCCCAGCAGTTCGCGCGCTAGCACGTAGCGGGGCAGGTGTTCGATTTCGCCGGTCTTGAGCCGGTTGATGAATGGGCGGGCATGATCTGGAATATGATCCACCGCCAGCGCTGCCCAGCTTGCACACACGATGACAAGACCCAGCAGGGCCACCCCGGCGCGGGGATACCGCCTGAAGGCCGCACGGGCTAGCAACGCTACCGCCGCCAGCACCAGCACCAGGCCCGTGCTGGTCAGGGCCAGCACCATGAACAGGCACGAACCCGCCACCAGGCCATACCCCACCCTGCGCGCCGCGCCATCGGCAAGCCCGGTCAGTCCGAACCCCAGGGGTACGAAGAGCACGCCCAGCATGACCGCCAGTGCCGACGCCTCCTCGAACGTCCCGTTGATGCGCAAGATCGTCAGCGCGTAACTGCCGTTGGAATAAAAGTCGTAGACAGCGTCGCCCCAGCGCGCTTCAAACACGGCGGCAAGGCCCCGCAGAAATTGCGCATAGCCTGCCATCTTGTCCGGCCCGACGAGCCCGAAGCCCACGCCATAGGCGTACACGCCCTGCAGCGCGCACAGCGCGCACAATGCCACGAATCCGGCAACACCCCCGCGCACCACGTTGCGGCGGCTGGCGGAATCTCCCATCAGCAGGTGGCACAATTCCATGAAGAACGCGATGAACGGCATCTGCATGCCCAGCTTCACCAGCGAAACCGCCACGGCCCGCCAGGCGGGCACGCCTTCGACCGGAAAGCGCAGGGCGCTGTTCCACGCCGCCACGCCCTGCACAGCCAGAATCAGCGCCGCCACGGGCAGCAGCGGCAGCATGCGCCGCCACGCCCGGCGGGGGTTCCACGACCCGCTCGCCCATGCCCAGCACAGCACGGGAAGCGCCACGTAGAACAGCAGATGCTGCATGTGGTAATTGGGAATGAACGTGAAAATCCAGCGCTGCCAGAGGGCGATGGGAACCAGCGCGAAGGCGAACAGCGGAAGAAGGCGGATCATGCCCCGGCTCCGCTCCGCCTGCCTGTCATGATGAAGCACAGCAACTCCCGCAGGTACGGCAAGACGTTACGCAGGTTCTCCATGCGACGGTGCCCGTGCCACACGGAATCGATGCCCACGAGGCAGGCCGGGTAATACACGCAGTGCAGGAACACCAGCCTGGCGTATACGGCCAGAAAGTCCCGAAACACCCCGCGTTTCTTCAGGAAGGCGCGCAGGTCCGCAAGGCTGTCCATGGCCTCGCAGCGCATCATGATGTCCGACGAGACGCTGTGGTCGCGCCGGATGTAGGTATAGACCACCCCTGGGCAGAGCGCCACGCGGGGGCCGCAGGCCAGGGCCTTGTACACGAACACCCCGTCCTCGAACATCTTCGACGCGGGAAAGGTGATGTCGTTGGCCAGCAGGAACTCCTTGCGGAACAGCTTGTTCCACACCGGGGCCAGAATGTCTGTCCTGTGGCGCAGCGGCGTTCCGGGGCGTTCGTCGGCACGGACGGTGAAGGATGTCGCCCGCCTGTGCACGGCATACCCGGCGATGACCATGTCCGCGCCATGCCGCAGCGCGGCGTGGTGCAGGGTCTCCAGCATGTCCGGCGCGGGGATGTCGTCGGCGTCGGCAAAGGCCACGTACTCGCCCGATGCGGCGGCGATGCCCAACTGGCGCGCCCGGCCCGTGCCCACCGGATTGGCGGGGGTCACCAGCGTCACCCGGCCGGGATGCTCACGCGCCCAGGCGCGACACATCTCGCCCGAACCATCGTCGGAGCCGTCGTCCACGAGCACGATCTCCGCATCTGCCAGCGTCTGCGCAAGCAGGACTTCCATGGTCTGCGCAAGGTAGCGGATGGCGTTGCGAACGGGCACGACGACGCTGACGGTGACGGGCATGCGGTTTCCCTGGCTACGGATGATGGCGGGCGGGCCGGGGCGAATGGGGGCTGGCCCGGCGCAACGCGATGAACAGGATGACGAGGATCAGCCCTTCCATTCCCCCCGAAAGCCATGTCCCGGCCACGACGCCGTAGGTGCCCGCCAGCGGAAGCGCGGCCGAGAGGCCAACCAGCGACGACGCGCCGATGGCCAGCGTCAGCGCCCGCTCCCTGCCCTGCGGGACCAGGCCCAGCGTGCCCAGCACGCAGTTGAGAGGCAGCAGCACCAGCAGCGGGCACAGCCAGCGCAACAGCGGAGCGGCTTGCGCGTACTCCGGGCCCATCGCCACGCTGACGAGCCAGGGCGCAAGCCCCCAGACCGCCACCGCGCCGACCCCCATGGCCGCGCCCGTGGCCACCAGCACGCGGCGCAGCACGTCATCTCCGCGCCCCTGCCGCCGGGCGGCACACAATTCGGGGAACAGGGTAAGGATGACGGGCATGGTCAGGCTTACCAGCCCGCGCGCCATCTTGTCGCAAGCGATCAGCATGCCCATGTCCCGCGCGGGCAGCGCCCCGCCCAGCAACAGCGGCACGCCGTGCGTCTTGGCCATGGCTCCCAGGTGCGCCAGAAACAGGTGCCGTGCGTCGCGCAGGGCTCGCCAGCCCCCTGACAGGCGCATGGACGCGGCATGCGACCCAAGGCAAGAGAACACACGCCCGGTCAGCCATGCATACGTCCCCGCCCGGATCAGCAGCAGCAACAGCAGGTAGCGCGTCCAGTGCTCCGGCTCTCGGACCAGCGGCAGCATCAGGCACAGCACGGCCAGCCCTCCGCCCACTTCGCAGGCGGCCACCCGGGCGACCCCCGCGCCAAGGCCCTGAAAAAACCACAACGGATTGAACCCGAGCGCAACGCCGTTGGCCACGGCCAGCGCGAACCCCCACGGATATTGCCCTGCCAGGGGCAACAGCGCCCACCCCGCCACGCCCAGCACGGCGCAGACCGCCGCCAGCAGGCATTTCGCGGACAGGACGTCGGCCACGGTACGGCCGAGCGCCACGGGATCATCCCGATGCGTGGCCACATCGCGCACCGCGCCCAGCGCAAACCCCCACTCCACGCACATGCCCGCCACGGCCGACACCGCCAGCATGTACAAGGTCGCGCCGAACGATTCCGGACCCAGCACGCGGGAAAGATAGGGCAAGGCCAGCAGCGGCAGCACCATCTGCGCCGCCTGGATGGCCCCGAAGGAAAGGAAGGTGCGCAGGCGGGGCATGCGGGCAGCCAGGTTCCGCCTGATGTTCACGGGCTACCCCTTCGTCCTGGCCAGACGGCGGTACAACTCGGCGTAGGCTTCATAACTGCGCCCCGCGTCGTAGTGGTCGGCGATGCAGGCGCGGGCCGCCGCCCCCATGCGGGAGCGCAGCCCGGCATCACGCGACAGGCGGCGCACATGCTCGGCAAGCTCCGCGGCATCGTTGCCAAGGAACCCGGTCACTCCATCCTCGATGACCACCTCGTTGGAGGGAATGCGGGTGGCCACCACCGGCTTGCCGAGCGCCATGGCCTCGAGGATGCTGTACGAAAGCCCTTCCCAGCGGGACGTCTGCACGTAGATGTCCAGTTCCGCCACGCGGCTCAACGCGGCGGCCCGGTCAAGCCACCCCGTGCGCGTCACGTGCGGCGGCAGGCAGGCTGCGGCCGCCTCCGTGGCGCCGATCCACGTCCAGTCCACTTCACCGCGCAAGCGGCGGGCGATGTCGCCGAAAAGTTCCGGGGCGCGTTGCGGCACCGCACGACCGCAGGTGCCCGCCAGCACCCTCTCCCCGGCCCCGCTTACGGGCGCACTGGCCACCAGCGCGTCGAGAACGCACAAATCCACGGCGTTGCGCACGAACACCACGGTCCTGCCCCGTCCCGCCAATTGACGCGACAGCACGTACTCTTCCGCCCCACAGGCGGCAATGGCCTGCCCCGCGCGGGCGACAAGCCATTCCACACCCCGGAACGCAGCCCGCGTGACGGGTGCGACATCCGTGCGCAGAAAGGCGAAACCATGCGGCGTGTAGACCGAGGGCACGTGACGGTGCAGGGCGGCAATGCGCCCATACACACCCGCCTTGGAAGAATGACAGTGGACCACATCGGGCCGGATGCCATGGATCAGCGCGCTCAGCTCCCGGCAGGCCCGCAGGCCCGGCAGCACGCCCACCCCCATGGGCACGGCATGGAACTCCACGTCCGGCGGAAACTGGGACGCGAAATCCGGGGGGGTTTCCTCGCGCAGGGCATAGGCCACGGAATGGCGGAATCCCGGACGCACGGCATGGCAAAGCGTGGAAAGGGCCGTCAGGCAACCCGCCGCGAAGGATTCCACAATATGCAGGATGTGCATGGCAGACTGGATCCGACGCCCCGCGTCGATGTGCTCATGGAAGTTGGCGGATCGGACCTGCGCGTCCGATCCGGAAAGGGAACGCAAGGGAAAGCCGCCGCGTGGACATGCCGCGACGACAGATTCCCGGTCAGTTTCTGTCCGCTGGTGAAACACATCCCTTTACAGAGGTCAACAAGCCCCGCCCGCTGCGGCCGGGGCGCTGCCCCTTTCGGGCCGGCCCCCGAAAGAAAACGGGGAAGGGCATGCGCCCCTCCCCGTGTCTTTTCTCCGCCGCCAGGGGCGGCCACCCACCGGGACGAACCTACCGGTGCGCTTCCAGGTCCTTCAGGAACTCCGGCCGCACCTCGAAGCCGCAGGCCATGGCCTGGTCGGCGAACTGCACGGCCTGGGCGAACTCGCCCCGTTCGTAATGGGCCAGCGCCAGGTTGTTGTAGGCGGGGCCGAAGCCGGGTTCGCGCTTGATGGCCTCGCGGCTGATCTGGATGGAGGCCTCGTAGTCGCCCTGCATGTAGTAGGCGGCGCCCATGGTGGCCATGGCCTGGATGAAGTCCGGGTCCCACTTCAGGGCCTTTTTCAGGGCCTTGATGGCTTCTTCCGGCTCGCCGCGCTGCAGGTGCACGAAGCCGATGTTGCTCCACGGCACCGGGAACTTGGCGCGGCATTGGGCCGCTTCCTCATTGTAGCGCAGGCAGCCTTCGAGGTCGCCGCGCTGCAGGCAGATGCCCCCAAGCTGCACGTAGGCTTCGGCCAGGCGGGGCGAATTGCGCACCGCGCTCAGGAACGATTCTTCCGCCGCCACGAAGTCTCGCTTGTGCAGCAGGGCCACGCCAAGGTTATAGTGATGGTTGGCGCAGTTCTCGCTTTTTTCTATTTCGGCGCGCAGATCGGCGATGTACTCGTCAATGTCATCGTACTTATCCTTCATCGACGTGACCCTCCTTGATCAGAATATTGTAGTACCACACGCAGAAATCGAACACGCCGCGGTACTTTTCGTCCTTGTTGACGATGCCGAGGGCGGTTTCAAGCGCGCCACGGCCGTATTCGTTGGTGTAGTCCTTCTTGTTGGCGGTCTGCAAAAATTCGCGCACAAGCTGCTGGGTGGTACGCTTGGTGATGTCCTGGCGCGTGTCCAGCGGGTCGTTGGGCTTCTGGAAGGGGTCCCAGTTCTCGTAGCCGATGCGCTCCACGTACTTGCGCCGCCGGGGGGACATGGCGTCCCAGATGGCGCGCTTCTGGACTTCCTCGTCCGGCGTCAGTTCCCGCGTGGTGCTGTCGCGGAACATGGAGCCCGAAATGTTGACCATGCTCAGCCCTCCTTCTTCGCGGGGCCGACACCAAGGTACGTGTTGTCGTATCTGGTGATCAGCGCCATGGACACGGGCACGTACACCTGGTCCAGTTCGCGGTAGCGCGACTGCACGGCCACCAGGATCTCATGGCTGAGGCCCGCCAGGCGTTCGTGGATCTTGTCCAGGGCCACGGTGGGATAGCGCCCGCCAGGGGCGAAGCCGGTGCGGCCGCAGGTGTGGGCCACGCCGCCGATGGCGGTGGGAATGCCGTACAGGCGGCAGGTGATGGGGCGGTGGGCGTACATGGCGCAGGTGTCGTCGTCGCCCAGCAGGGGGCAGCGGATGCGCTCGCGCGCCACCTCGGCCAGCAGTTCGGCCGAATCGCGCCCGGTCAGCGATTCCTTGTACAGGCGGCGCTTCAGGCGCACGGCGTGGCGGTCTGCCGCGTCGGCCCGCTCGAGAATGGCGGAACGCTCGGCCCCGAAGCCAAAGGCTTCGGCAAAGCGCTGGTTCAGGTACATGGCCTCCACCAGGCCGAGGTCGAACAGGGCGTGGCAGCAGTCGCTGCAACCAAGGCCGCAGGTCACGCAGTCGGCATGCTGCGAACGCACGCGCTCGAACAGCGCATCGGCTTCCGCCACCAGTCGTTCATATTTGGCGAAGATTTCCGTCAGGTCCACGGTCATCCATTCTGCTCCTTGGGGGCCGCGCGTGCGCGACCGTCATGCGATGGCCCGACAGGTTGGCGTATCGGGCGCTGGGCGGACTCGGTCGTTCTGTGGCCGGAATGCACACCCCAAGGTTGCCGGTCGCGTCTGCACGGTTGGAAAAATCGGCAGATCGGGCCGGGTGGCCGGGCGAACGGGTCGCGCGGCTCCCGCGCGGGCGTGCGGATGTGCGGGAAATCGCGATGCGGCAGGCTGCGCCGTGCGTGCGGGCGGCCGGACACGGGAAGGCAACCCCCCTTCCCCTCGTGCCTCTTCTGCCCCGTCCACGGGGACAAGGTTTCGAAGCCCCCCCCCCGCGAAGCGTCCGGCACTGGAAAATCCGGCCCATGATGCGGCAAATGCCGCCGGACGGCGCAAACGTCGTCCGGCGGCATGACGTGCAGCAAATCCGGAAAGGCGGCGACTAGTTCTCTTCGACGGTGATCGCGCCGGCTTCGCAGACTTCCACGCAGGATTCACAGCCCAGGCATTCTTCCTCGTTCACGGGAACAGCCTTGCCGTCCTGCAGTTCGTAAACTTCGACGGGGCACACGTCCACGCATTCGCCGTCGCCGGTACACTTATCGGTGTCAACAGTAACAGTCCAACCCATGTCATCCTCCAGGCGTGTTTTTCGGCCGACGACGTAGTCGGCTCTTTGGGAACAATTCCCTGTCCTGATTGCGGAAAAACCGCGTCACGACAGGGTTTGACGGCTTACCATCGAAATTGCAGATAGCTGGCGTCAACCGGGGTGTCAAGCGCTGACGCAAATTCTCACCCCTGCGGCCGACAGGAATTCTCGCGGCGCGAAATTCGCGCCTTCCTAAACCGCCAGCGACACATAGTAACCCTTTCCCGCGCGCTGGATGAGCAGGGTCACCTTGCCCGCCAGACGGTGCCGGGCAAACGCCTGCGCGAAGTCGCGGGTGGAGTTCACCCGCACCCCGCCCACCTGGCGCACCACGTCGCCGGGGGAAAGCCCCAGCCGCGCGGCCGGGCTGTTGGGGAGCACGACGTTGATGCGCACGCCGTTGCCTTGCGCCTCCTGCACCCGCAGGCCCCAGCGCCGTTCGGCCAGGCGTTCCGCCGTTTCCTGCGTGAGCACCGCCGGGGTCATGCGCAGGGTGGCCGTCTTGCCTTCGCGCAGTATGCCCACCTCCAGCGTGTCGCGGTGGGTGTAGTTGCGCAGCAGCATGATGTAGGCGTCCTTGTCCTCTATGGGGTTGCCGTTGATGGACACCAGCACGTCGCCGGGGCGCAGGCCCGCCTTTTCGGCGGGCGTGCCCTGCTGCACGTCGGTCACCAGCATGCCCGAGGCGCGCTTCAGCCCCAGCCAGGCCGCCGTGCGCTGGTCGATGTCCTGCCCCATCACGCCCAGCCACACCGGGTCCACCCGGCCCTGGCCCAGCAGTTCCTCGACCACGCGGCGGGCCTTGTCCACGGGAATGGCGAAGCCGATGCCCTCGCCCTTGGCGTAGACCGCCGTGTTGATGCCGATGAGCTCGCCCATGATGTTCAGCAGCGGGCCGCCGCTGTTGCCGGGGTTGATGGCCGCGTCGGTCTGGACGAGGTCGGTGATCATGCCCTGCTCCACCTTGATGGACCGTCCAAGGGCGGAGACCACCCCGGTGGTCACGGTGTGCGCGAAGCCGAAGGGGTTGCCGATGGCGATCACCGTCTCGCCGGGCATGAGGTCGGCCGAGGTGGCCATCTTCACGGCGGGCAGGTTCTGCGCGCCGGGCACGCGCAGCACGGCGATGTCGAAGTCGGTGTCCGAGCCCAGCAGTTCCGCGTCCAGCGAGCGGCCGTCCAGCAGGTGCACCGCGATGCCCGTGGCCCCGGCGATGACGTGGGCATTGGTGAGCACGATGCCGGGGTGCCCCCCGTCCGGGTTGATGATCACCCCGGAACCCAGGCTCCGCCGGGTCTGGCGCTGGGTGGGCAGGCTGGGGAACATCTCGCGGGCCGATTCGTCGTCCATCAGGCCGGGGAAGGGATTGAAATTGCGTTCCACCACCCGCGCGGTGGTGATGTTGACCACGGCGGGGGCCACGGCGCTGACCGCGCGCACCACCGGGGTGAGGCGCGGGCTGTTTTCCGGAATGCCCGCAGGCAGGGCGGGCGAGCGCGGCGTGGGCACGGTGATGGCCGGGCGGCCGGGCTGCGAGGACACCGGCTGGTCGGCCAGCAGCGGCGGGGGCGGAGATTCGGCGGCCAGGGCGGACACCTGGAGCGGCAGGGCCGCGAGGGCCACGGCCAGAATGCCGTGCCAGGTAAGACGGGTGAGGCGGACGAGACGGCGGGTTGCGCGGCGTCCGGCCTGACCTGCCTGACCTGCCTGACCGGCCTGAACGACCTGAACGGCATGGGCAACGGCGGCCCGTCGCGGCGAATCTCTATGGATGGACATGGTGGCTGCTCTCCGTGGTGTGCGTGCTGCGGTTTCGCACGCACCACTATGCGACCTGCCGGGGGCAACGGCAAGGGGGGTGGCGCGCAATGGCCCGCAGCATGCGGGAACCCAGGCGTGGCAGGCGGCGCGCTGCGTGAAGCAGCATGCCCGCACGGCACAATGGCGGCGCGCCCGCACGGGCTCATGCGTCCCTTCGGCCCGGCTTGGCTCGGCCCGGCTTGCCTTGCCCGGCCCGTGGCGCTACCGTGCGCCGGTTCCCGTTCCACACCGACACATCCGGGGGTTTCCCATGCCGTCTCTCTCTCCGCGCCTTCTCGACCTCATCGCCGCCATCGACCCCGTGGACCACGGGCACGACACGGCCGGTCAGGCCCATCTGGACAATCTCACCAAGCCGCGCGGCAGCCTGGGCCGTCTGGAAGACCTCGCGCTCCAGATGCACCGCATCCAGGGCGGCGCGCGCCCCCTTGCCGTCGACCCGGCGCGCATCTTCACCATTGCGGGCGACCACGGCGTGGCCGCCGAGGGCGTTTCGCTGTTCCCGCAGGAAGTGACCCGCCAGATGGTGCTCAATTTCCTGAACGGCGGCGCGGGCATCAACGTGTTGTGCGCCACCGCGGGCATCGACCTGCGCGTGGTGGACGCCGGGTGCCTGGGCGACGACTTCGACCCGCACCCGCAGCTCATCCGCCGCAAGGTGGCCCCCGGCACCGCCAACATGACCCACGGCCCGGCCATGACCCGCGAACAGTGCGAGGCCGCCCTGCTGCTGGGCGCGGAGCTTGCCGCGCAGGCCGCCGCCGACGGCTGCCGCTGCGTGGGCACCGGCGACATGGGCATCGCCAACACCACCCCTTCCACCGCCCTGTACTGCGCCTACCTCGGCCTTGATCCGGAAACCGTCACCGGCCCCGGCACGGGCCTGGACGCCCACGGCGTGGCCCGCAAGGCCCAGGTCATCCGCGCCGCCCTGGCCGCCAACCGCCGCGCCATCGAATCCGGCGACCCCGTGGACATCCTGGCCGCCGTGGGCGGGCTGGAAATCGCCGCGCTGGCGGGCCTCATCCTGGGCGCTGCCCGCCACCGCCTGGTGGCCGTCATCGACGGTTTCATTTCCTCCGCCGCCTATACCGCCGCCTGGAAAATAGCCCCCGCCGTGGCCGGGTACTGCGTGTTCAGCCACGCCTCCGCAGAACAGGGCCACAAGGCCATCCTGCACAAGCTGGACATCCGCCCCCTGCTCGACCTTGGCCTGCGCCTTGGCGAAGGCACCGGCGGCGCGTTGTCCATCTTCCTGCTGCGCAGCGCCGCCGACATCTTCGAAAAGATGGCCACCTTCGGCGATGCCGGGGTGGATGCCGGGAAGTAGGGAGAAGCTAGATTTGATGGAAGAGAACCGGGGGAAGGGAACTTTTGAAAAAGTTCCCTTCCCCCGGACCCCCATCCCTCAAAACTTTTTGTATGGGGGAGAGCAAAGCCGCTTGGCTTTTTGCGGAGTTGATATTTCCAATGCTTTTCAAGTGAGCCGCGCCACGCATACAGGGTGTAGATGAAACTATGTAGCGGGTGAGGCCGTGGCTTTCGTACCTTTTGCCCATCAGACCAAATGAAAAGTTTGGGAGGATGGGGGGCCCGGGGGGAAGGAACCTTTTTTAAAAGGTTCCTTCCCCCCGATTCATTTCATGGATTGCCTTTGTCTATTCCTGCGCCAGCACCTGTTGGGCATGACTGACCACATGGTGGGTCAGGGCATCAAGCAGGCGGGTGCGCAGTCCCCAGCAGTGCCAGAAAAGGTGGATGGGCACGGCACGGCCGGGAGCGAGATCGACCAGGCGGCCGTCGGAGAGATGGTGGCGGGCCTGGGGCAGGGGAATCATGCCGTAGGCAAGGCCCTGGGCAACCACGTCCACGAACCGTTCGGACGAAGGAATGTAATGCAGCGGCAGGCTGCGGGTGATCTTTTCAAAGGACGCGGCGCTGGGCAGCAGGCCGCGCAGGAACTGGTGATGCACCTCGTCGGCGCGGTTGAAGATCACGGCGGGCGCGCGGCACAGGGCGGCCTCGGTGAGCCCGACGGGGAACCACTGCGCGGCGAAGTCCGGCGCGGCCAGACACAGGTAGTCCACCCGGCCCAGGGGCAGGCAGCGGCAGCCCTGCACGGCGGCGGCGCGGGTGGACACGGCGGCGGCCACGTGGCCGTCGCGCAACAGAAGATGGGTGCGCTCCTGATCGTCCACGGACAGGTCCAGCAGGGCGCGCTCCGCGCGCAGGAACGGGGCCACGGCGTCGGGAAACCACGTGGCCAGGCTGTCGGCGTTCACGGCCACCGGCAGGGTGGTCCAGGGGATGTCGGCGATTTCGGAGTCATCCGAATCCGGCCAACCGGATGCGCCGCCAGCACCGCCCTCTGGCCGCAGCGCGGCGGCCAGATCGGTTTCCAGCAGCCCCACCTTGTCGCAGTGTGCCAGCAGGCGGCGGCCCTCGTCGGTGGCGCGGGCCGGGGTGGCGCGCACCACCAGCACGGTGCCCAACTGGTCCTCCAGCGCTTTCACCCGCTGCGATACGGCGGACTGCGTCAGGTGCAGCACCCGTGCGGCCCGCTCGAAGCCCCCTTCACGGATGACGGCGGCCACGGCCTCCACAAGTCGGTAATCAAGCATGGCCGATCATTACTTATGCTTATGCAACAGCACAACAAGTAATTTCACGCATGGCCCGGAACGGCGTAGTGGGTAGGCGTACCGGCCTTGCCGGGCATCCCATCCTGCTTCAGGAGTCGCGTCATGCACCCTACCCCCTACCTTCAGGGCCTCGGCATCGGGGCCAGCCTGATCATCGCCATCGGCGCGCAGAACGCCTTCGTGCTGACCCAGAGCCTGCGCCGCAACCACCACATGGCCGTGGCCGCGCTGTGCGCGCTCATTGACGTGGTGCTGATTACCGCCGGGGTGGCCGGGGTGGGCACGGCGGTTGCCGCCAGCCCGCTGCTGCGGCAGGGCGCGGCAGTGGGCGGCGCGGTGTTCTTGGCGTGGTTCGGGTTCGGCGCGTTGCGCTCGGCCCTGCGGCCCGGCATCCTTGAGGCCGACCGGGCGGTGGGCGACGGTGGGCGCACCAGCCTGCGCCGGGTGCTGGGGGCCACCCTGGCCGTGTCTCTGCTGAACCCGCACGTGTACCTCGATACCGTGGTCATGCTGGGCGGCATCAGCGGGCACTACCCGGCGGCCGAACGGCTTTCCTTCGGCGCGGGCGCGGCCACGGCCTCGTGCCTGTGGTTCTTCGCCCTTGGCGGCTGCGGCAGGGTGCTGGCCCCGCTGTTCCGCAAGCCCGTGGCCTGGCGGGTGCTGGACGGCAGCGTTTGCCTGGTGGTGTGGGGCGTGGCCCTGTCGCTGGCCCGGCAGGCCTGGGCGGGGTAGTAATCCTTTTGACGCGTGGCGGTCACCACCCGTTAGGCGGAAAGGACCGCATAACGGGCGCGCCTCCCTCGACACTGTGAATTAGTCTGCGGCGCTGTTTTTCAACAAAGAAAGTGAGGCCCCGATGCCGGGACCTCACTTTCTTTTTCTACGGTCTTTGTTTCGTTACGCGCAGCCACAGGTGGCGTTGCCGCAAGAGGGAATTTTGTTCTCTGCCAAGGAAGGCCGTCGTTCCATGGAGGGACGTGCGGCAGCCGTTAGGTGAGCTTGCGAACCTTACGGATGGCGACCGCAGCGCGCTCTTTCCGTACTCGACCGGAATGGAACGGCGGACTGACGCAGGCAGAGGACAAAAGGCGCCTTGCGGCTATGCCACCTAATCCCGTTCGCGCGGGGTCGCCGGTTCCACCGCCAGGCGGAAGCCCCGGATCTGGTTGCCGTTCATGACGGAGAGCACCTCTTGCGCGTAGTCGGCGGGCACTTCCACGAACGATACGCGGTCGCGGATGTCGATGGCCCCGATCATGCGGCCGGGTATGCCCGTTTCGCCCGCGATGGCCCCCACGATGTCGCGCGCGGTGACGCGCATCTTGCGGCCCACGTTCAGGAACAGGCGCACCATGCCGGGTTCGGCCCCGGTGCCCGCAGGGGTCTTTTCACCGCCGGGCACGGCGTCGCCCAGTTCACGGCGCATCAGCAGCTTCAGCAGCGCGGCGGCCATGTCCACGGTGGTCACGTCCTCGTCCAGGAACGATTCCACGATGTCGGTGTACTTTTCCAGCTCGCCCGCCTCGATGTGGCGGCGCACTTCGGCCAGCAGCTGGTTGGTCTTCACCGTGGCCACGTCGCTGGACGTGGGCACCTGGTGCTGCACGATGTGCGCCTTGGTGAACTTCTTGATGTCGCGCAGCTTGTAGAAGTCGCGCCCGGAGACAAAGGTGAACGCCCGGCCGGAACGCCCGGCGCGGCCGGTGCGGCCGATGCGGTGCACGTAGTGTTCGACCGCGTTGGGGATGTCGTAGTTGACCACGGCTTCCACGTCGTCCACGTCGATGCCGCGCGCGGCCACGTCGGTGGCCACCAGGATTTCGATGCCGTTACTGCGGAAGCGCGCCATCACCCGGTCGCGCTGCGACTGGTTGAGGTTGCCGTGCAGGCCGTCGGCCTGGTAGCCGCGCCCTTGCAGGTGCTGGGTCAGTTCATCCACGCCGCGCTTGGTCGAGCAGAACACGATGGCGCGCTTGGGGTTGTACAGGTCCAGCACGCGGCACAGCGCCTCCAGCTTCTGGAAGGGCCGCACTTCGTAGTAGATTTGTTCGATGCTGGGCACGGTGACCTGCTTCTGGGTCACCTTGAGGAATTCGGGCGTCTTCAGGAAGCGCTGGGCCATGTCCAGGATGGCCGGGGGCATGGTGGCGGAAAAGAACACCGTCTGCGCTTCGCTCCGCACCTGGCCCAGGATGTGCTCGATGTCGTCGCGAAAGCCCATGTCGAGCATTTCGTCGGCTTCATCCAGCACGGCCATGCGCACCGTGGAAAGGTTGATGGTGCCGCGCTCCATGTGGTCCATGACGCGGCCGGGGGTGCCCACCACCACCTGCGCGCCGCGGCGCAGGGCCTTGAACTGGCGGTCGATGGGCTGCCCGCCGTACACGGGCAGCACGTACAGGCCGCGCTTGCGCGAGGAAAGCTGGGTGAGTTCTTCCGCCACCTGGATGGCCAGTTCGCGCGTGGGGCACAGGATGATGCCCTGGATGTCCTTTTCGCGCGGGTCGATGCGTTCCAGCAGGGGAATGCCGAAGGCGGCGGTCTTGCCGGTGCCGGTCTGGGCCTGGCCGATGACGTCGCGGCCTTCCATGATGTGGGGGATGGCCAGCGCCTGAATGGGCGAGGCTTCTTCGAAGCCCATCTCTTCGATGGCTTTCAGGATTTCCTTGGAAAGGGACAATTCTTCAAAACGTAAGGTTTCCATTCTCATTCCTTCGTGCGCGGGGCGCTCGGCGACGCCGCGACGGGAAGTGCGCTGGCGTATCGTGCCAGTGCTTCCTGCTTCCTGTCGGGGGGCAGCCGTTTGACGTGATGCTCGGCCTTCTGTGCGGTGCTGCGGTCAGGGAACGGGGCGGTGGCGACCAGCGTGACCGGGCGGCGCGAACGCGTGTAGCGTGCGCCCCTGCCCCGGTTGTGCTCGCCAAGGCGCCGTTCCATGTCCGTGGTGACGCCGCAGTACAGCGTCCCGTCGGCACAGCGCACAAGATAGACAACCCATTTGTATGTTACCGCCGCGTGTTCCATGGAGGTGCCGAACCGGGGCACACGCCCCGCTTGCTCCAGACCTCCCGCGCACGATGCCAGACATGCGCGAAACCGGAGGCGATGCCCTGTGCCCGTGGGCCGGAATCCGCATTCCGGCGCGTGGCGCGCAAGGCGTGTTGCAGTGTTGATGGTGCGGGTCCGTTGCCACGAGCGCGCGGCCGGTGTCCTGTCTTTTCCAGATTACGTGCTGCATCCACACGCACGCGAGGATTTTTTGGCGCTGGCAGGTGTTTTCCTTCGGCGGCAAAAAAGATCGTGTGCCTAACAGTAGGCGCAGCCTCGGCCATCCTCGCCCATGTCCAGGGTGATGGTGTCGCCGGGCTTCATGTCGAACAGCCGACAGTCGGGGGCATGGTTGCGCAGTTGCTCGCGAAAGCGCTCGGTGTTCTGCTCCAGCACCGGAAAAGTGCCCCAGTGCATGGGCACCACCGAGCGGGTGCGCAGCATGGCGCTGGCCATGGCCGCCTGCCGCGCGTCCATGGTGAAGGTGCCGCCGATGGGCAGCATGGCCAGGTCGATGGAATGCAGCCGTCCCCACAGCTCCATCGACGAGAAGATGCCCGTGTCCCCGGCGTGGTAGAAGGTGAAGCCGCCCGGCATGGTCACGATGTACCCCACGGGTGCGCCCGACTCGGACGAGTGGAAGGCCTGGGTCATGGTGACGGAAATTTCCTTGTGCGCCACCGTGCCGCCAATGTTGAAGCCGATGGAGTTCAGCAGCAGGCCGGGGCGCAGCCCTTCTTCCAGCAGACGCTGGGCCGTGCCCACGATGCATCCCAGCAGCGCGCCGGTGGTGTTGCATATCTGCACGGCCTGGCCCACGTGGTCGCCATGGTCGTGGGTGACCAGCACGAGGTCGGGCGGGGCGATGTCGCTCCACGGGGTGGACGCCGAGGGGTTGCCCTCGAAAAACGGGTCCACCAGCACGTTGGCCCGGTCGCAGGAAATCTGGAAATTGGCGTGGCCGTGCCATGTGAGACTGTATTGCATGGTCTGATCCTGCCTTTCCGCAAAAAAGGTTTCCGCACCGGCGCGGCCATGCCGATCCAGGACCGTTCGTGCCCGGACGGCGGGGGGCGCCCGCGATGCGGCCACGGAAACGTTGCCCTGGCCCTTCGGTGTCGACGCAACACCGGGGAGTCGGCGTTTCCTCTCGCTGCCGCGCGGCCGTGGCGGCGCGGGCTATTCCCGTTCGGCGGCCTCGCCCCAGCGGGCGGCAAGGGCATTGGGCACGCCGATCTGGTCCAGAATGCGCCCGGCAAGGTGGTCCAGGATGTCCTGCACGCTGGCGGGCCGCGCGTAGAAGCCGGGGCAGGGCGGCATGATCACCGCGCCCGCCTCGGCGGCGGCCAGCATGTTGCGCAGGTGCACCCGGCTCAGGGGCGTTTCGCGCACCACCAGCACCAGCGGGCGGCGTTCCTTCAGGGTGACGTCGGCGGCGCGGTGCAGCAGGTTGCTGCCGGTGCCGTGGGCGATGGCGGCCAGCGTGCTCATGGAGCAGGGGCAGACCACCATGCCGTCGTGGGGCCACGAACCGCTGGAGGGCGGCGCGCCGAAATCGCGCGCGTCGTGCACCACGTCGGCCAGGGCCAGCAGGTCTTCGGCGCGCAGGTCCGATTCAAGGGCCAGCACCTGCCGGGCCGCGTCGGACACCACAAGGTGCGTCTGCACGCCGCCTGACAGCGCAGATTGACCAGCGAGATCAGGCTGACCAGGCAGGGTGCGCGCGGCGGCGCGCAGCCCGCGCAGCAGGGTGACGGCCAGGGGCATGCCGCTGGCGCCGGATATGCCGACCACGAAGCGCTTCATGAAATCTCCGGAATCATGCCCGCATCCATGGCGTTGCGTGGTGCTGCCGCGCGGCGCGCGGACAACCTGCGCATGACCGTTCCGGCTGGCATCCGCCAACGTCCTCTGGCATCCGGCAGTGCGGACCGAGCCGATGCCGTACCAGCCGGGGTGGAAAAATCAGACGGACGGCGGCCGGGGCGAGAGGGGCGACGCAATGGGGGTGGGGTGGGAATGTTTTTATCGAAAATGTGCACGACACGCCATGCCTGCAAGGCCGTCCGACACGATTTTTTTCAAGACCGTCACACATTGGCGGCCATTCGACGGCGTGGGGAAGGGTAGGCGCGGCAATTCGGAGTTTGCCGGTCGTGTCCGAGCGGCGGCGGCGGGAAAGGGCATGGCGCGGGGGGCAGGACCACATATGTCTTGACAGTGCTGGCGGGCAGGCGATAGTTGTCCCGTTTCGCGGGCAATTAGCTCAGATGGATAGAGCGTTGGCCTCCGGAGCCAAAGGCCACAGGTTCGAATCCTGTATTGCCCACCACGCGACCCTTGGGGGCGTTTTCGCAACACGGCGGAAACGCCCCTTTTGCGTGCCCGCCGCCTGCGGCACTCAACGCCGCTTGCCGCGTAGGGGTATCGCCCCCCCCTTGCGCCCCCTGTGATCCCCCTTGCGGCTCCCCTGCACCCCCTTTCGCAAAAAAATAATGCTTCGCCCTGGAAAATTTTGTCCGTTTTTTCGGACGCAAATGACCGGACACGCCTTCACGCTGCAGCAACACATGCTTAAAGAATAGCGAGCAGGCACGTTATCTCGCGTCGCGCACGGTGCGCCCTTGAGCGGCAGCATGCCTGCAAGGCGCTAGGGCACAAGGCAAACGGAAGGAGAGGTTTTTTTGCGCCGGGTGTCGCCGCATCGCCCGGCCGCTCGTTGGGGGGCCAGGCACGTTCAGGGCACGCAGCGCGCCTGCGTTCGCAGCCGTGATGGGGCACAATGATGACACAACCATACGCAGGAAACGCCATGCCAGCCCGTCATCACACCGGAAACAGCATTCAAAGGCAGGCGCACTGGATATGCGTGGCATGTAATATTTCATCAAGAGTCAATTGCTTTATGCAAAATAAAAAACATGCTTGAGTATTAATTGCCATGGACACGTTCAGACGTGGCATTACTTGGCAATGTTCCATGTTCATGAGTTATATTTTGATTATATTTATTGTGCATGAAACGTAATGAATATGCTGTTTGCGCGAACAATTAAATACTGTGTGTCCATTGTTGCGGAATGAGCATGGTTTTTTATTGAAAACATACGCCAAGTCTGAAAAAAAAGATTCTCCTTCCCGTCTTGAAGTCATGTTTTCCATAGGCTAATGCGACGATCAAGAACAAGCCCATGGGCTGGGGCCGGTGCAGGCCCTCATCATAATCCGTAAGGGAGGAGTTTCATGAACTGGGTGCAGAACTACGATCCGCTCTCGAACATCCTTTTGTCGGCACTGGTCGCCGCCGTGCCGCTGTATGTTCTCTTCTACATGCTGGCCGTGCGCCGCGCGAAGGGCCACTTCGCCGCAGCCCTCGGCACCTCCGCGGCCGTGCTGCTCGCCATCCTGGTGTGGGGCATGCCCGTGAACCTGGCCGTCAATGCAACCCTGTACGGTGCAGCGTACGGGTTGTTCCCCATCGTCTGGATCGTCATCACGGCGGTGTGGATCTACAACATGACCGTTGAATCCGGCGAATTCGAAATCATCAAGGATTCGCTGGCCCGCCTCACCGACGACCGCCGCCTGCAGGCCATCTTCATCGCCTTCGCGTTCGGTTCGTTCATCGAAGGCACCGCCGGTTTCGGCACCCCCGTGGCCATCACCGCCGCCATGCTGGTGGGCCTGGGCTTCAACCCGCTGTACGCCGCGGGCATCTGCCTTATCGCCAACACCGCTCCGGTGGCCTTCGGCGCCATCGGTATTCCGGTCATCGTCGCCGGTCAGGTGTCCGGTCTCGACACCATGCACATCAGCCAGATCGTCGGCCGTCAGCTGCCGTTCCTGTCGATCATCGTGCCCATGTGGCTGTGCGTGACCATGTGCGGCTTCAAGCGTTCGCTGGAAGTGCTGCCCGCCGTGCTCGTGGCCGGCGTGTGCTTTGCCGGTTCGCAGTATGCCTTCTCGAACTTCCACGGCCCGACCCTGCCCGACATCATGTCGGCCATCGTCACCATCATCGGCCTCGTGCTGCTGCTGCGCGTGTGGAAGCCCGCCACCACCTGGCACTTCCCCGACGAAACCCCCTCTTCCGTCACCGGTCCCTCGCCT
Source organism: Nitratidesulfovibrio sp. HK-II (assembly GCF_003402415.2). Classification (NCBI taxonomy): domain Bacteria; kingdom Pseudomonadati; phylum Thermodesulfobacteriota; class Desulfovibrionia; order Desulfovibrionales; family Desulfovibrionaceae; genus Nitratidesulfovibrio; species Nitratidesulfovibrio sp. HK-II. The sequence goes on along the minus strand of NZ_AP036014.1, from coordinate 38,320 downwards.
TACTCCTTCGGTGAAATCATCCGCGCCTGGATGCCCTACATCATCCTGGCCGTCATGGTGTTCTTCTGGGGCCTGCCGGAAATCAAGCCCTACCTCGACGGCGCCCTGGGCGCTGGCTACACCCCGCTGGCCGCCAAGGGCTTTGCCTGGCCGGGCCTGCACAACGCCATCGAAAAGACCATGCCCATCGTGGCCGCCAATGCCCCGTACGGCGCCATGTACAAGCTGAACATCATCTCCGCCGCCGGCACCGCCATCCTGTTCACCGGCCTTGCCGCGGTGCCCATGATGCCCAAGTACGGTTACGGCCAGGCCATTCCCTGCCTGTTCCGCACCATGCATCAGCTGCGCTTCCCCATCGTGACCATCGCCATGATCCTCGGCCTTGCCCAGATCATGAACTACTCGGGCATGAGCTCGACCATGGGCCTCGCCTTCACCAAGACCGGCTGGCTGTTCCCGTTCTTCTCGCCGCTGCTGGGCTGGCTGGGCGTGTTCCTGACCGGTTCGGACACCTCGTCCAACGCGCTCTTCAGCGGTCTGCAGCGCACCACCGCCACCAGCGTGGGCATGGATCCGCACCTGGCCGTTGCCGCCAACTCCTCGGGTGGCGTCACCGGCAAGATGATCTCGCCCCAGTCCATCTCGGTAGCCACCGCGGCCACCAAGATGGTTGGCCAGGAAGGCCAGCTGTTCCGCTTCACCCTGTGGCATTCGGTGGCGATGACCATGTTCATCTGCGTGCTCACCATGCTGCAGGCCTACCCGCTGAAGTGGATGCTGCCGTAGCGTGACAGGACTTTCGTCCGAAAGCGCGGGGCAGGCATGAATGCTCCCGCCTGCCCCGCGCCCCGCGTGCACCCGCCGGGCGAAAAAAAGCACCCCCCGAGCCTGGCTCGGGGGGTGTCCTTTTTACTGCGCCGTCGTGCGCCTTGCCCCGCTATTCCGCGCCCTCGGCCCGGCCGTCCAGGCTGGGGCGGGTCCACATGCAGGCCATGCGCACCTTCTTGAGCAGGGCGGCTTGCGGCAGGTAATCGTCATGCGCGGCGCACACCGCCTCGAAGGCGCGGCGGACGTCCGCCTCCGGGTAGCGGCCGGGGAAGCGTTTTTCCATGTCCGCGCGCACGGCTGCCCACAGGTCGTCGTCGGAGGGGTCGGGAAATACGGAAGTCTCGGAGGTCATGGGGAGTACTCGTGGCCATGCCGACAGCGTGTTGTGGCCGCCGGGTTGCAAGGTGCATGGGGATGCGCGGCGGACAGGCGGGCGCGCGCCGCCGACGGCTGGCCGACCACCGGAAAGGCATTCACAGGGTTTTCCCTGGCAGGGTCGGCCAGAGCCGGTCCGGCTTGAACTGGTGTAGCCTGAACCGGTGCGGGCAGGACAGGTCCGGACAGAGCAAATTCGGACGGCAAGCTACGCCGGGCCGGGCAGCCGCGACACCAGCAGCAGCCGTTCCGGGTTGCGGGGCTTGTTGGCGAACTCGTACCGGGCTACCCGCCACATGCGCCAATCCAGCCCGGCAAGGCGGCCATCCAGCGCGGCGGCCTCGTCCGCCCCGCCGGGATGCCCGGCATAGACGTGCAGTGAAACCAGCCCGCCCGGCGCCAGCAACGGCAGCAGCGCGTCCAGGGCGGCCAGGGTGGTGTCCGTACGGGTGGCCACGCCACGGTCGCTGCCGGGCAGAAAGCCCAGGTTGAACATGCCCACGGCCACCCGGGTCGGGCTGGCGCTGACGCCGCCGTGCGCTCCCAGTGCCGCCGCCAGTTCCTCGTGGCCGCGCCCGTGCAGCGCCGCGCGCTCCTCCAGTCCCTCTGCCGCCAGGCGTGCCGCCGTGCGGGCCAGGGCCTCCGGCTGCACATCGAAGGCGTGCACCAGCCCGCCCTCGCCCACCAGCCGGGCCAGGAACAGCGTGTCATGGCCGTTGCCCGCCGTGCCGTCCACGGCCACGGGCCAGGAAGCTCCGGGACAAGCGGCTGCGGCAGCACGAACTCTCGCCTCGGCAGGGTCTTTCGCGCCTCCGGCAATGTCGTCGGCCAGGGCCACGACGCGGGCCAGCGCGTGGGCCACGGCCTGCCGTGACAGATCGCGCAGGGCGGGCAGCACGTCGGCCCCGGAGCATCCCAACCGTCTGGGTGGCAATGGGTCGCCAGCCCGGCGGGACCGGACGGCCTGCTCCGACGTGGCAGGCTGGACAGGGACGACGCGTCCTGAACGCGGCATGGGCACCTCCGGCACCGTGGTACGCCACCCGCCCCCCTCACGACAAGCACCGGGCGCGGCCCGTGGCGCACCATCTTGTGCATATGTGCAACATGCTGCACGCAACCTGTGCCGCCGATTGCACGTCCGCCGTGCGCATATCTCCGAGCCGTGACACATAACACGTTGAGCATCCACGCTAAATGCTTTTGGCACGGTACCTGCTAACCTTGTGCCGTAACGGAACAAGGAGCCGCAGAACAATGCACACTCCAGAGACGTGCCGCACTGAAGCGGCAGCCCCTCCTCACCTGGATGCCCTTATCGATGCCCTTCCCGCAGAAGACAGGGAAGCCGTCGTGGCCCTGACGGCCCTCTGGCGGGAAGCGCAGCGCATATCCCCGGCATCCCCGTCCATCCTGGACATCCCCACCGTCAGCTTCAGCTAGCTGACCTCCTCTGCCCCCGCCGGCAACCGGGCGAGCGGTTTCCGGCACCGGGGAGGCCCGAAAGGGCCTCCCCGGCCCCTCCTCGCCAAGGCACGCAAACCTCCTCCGTCCCCTTGGCTGCCCGGCATTTTCGCACGGGACAATGAACGCACGGTGCACCCCGTGCGTTTCGCTTTTTTCCCGCTCCCGTTTCCCCGGCAGCGGCGCGTACAACCGGGACGCCCCGCCAGCATCCGGCCCGGTCGGCCTTTGCCCGGCACGTTGCGCGCCGGGGCATCACCACCCGATTCGCCGCCACCACTGGCCCCCGCGCGCGTCCTGCCGTATATAGTGGAAAGGTGTCCCGCACCGGCCCGCGCACGCGGGCCGCAACCCGCACGAGGTACAGCATGAGCAGGATACGCAGCGCCATTCTGGCGTCGCTGGCGGCCGATTCGCTGTCGCTGGGGGCGCACTGGGAATACGACCAGACGCGCATCGCGCGTCAGTTGGGCCGGGTGGCGGATCTTCTGCCCCCCACCCTGAACGACTACCACACCGGCAAGGGCGCGGGCGCGCAGTCGCATTACGGCGACCAGGCCTTGTTGCTGCTCCGCTCGGTGGCGGCCAGGGGCTCGTTCGACCTGGCCGATTTCGCCGCGCGCTGGCACGGCCTGATGGAAGGCGGCTACACCGGGTACATGGACAAGGCCAGCCGCGAGGCACTGGCCAACTTCCGCTCGGGCAGGCCGCCGGAGCAGACCGGGGCCGCCACCAACGACTTCGCCGGGGCGGCCCGCATGGCCCCGCTGCTGGCCGTCCTTGGAAACGACGAGGAAGGGCTGGTCAACGCCGCGCGCGCCCAGACCCTGATGACCCACGGCAGCCCGGTCATCGCCGACGGGGCGGAGTTCATGGCCCGGTCCACCGCCGCGCTGTTGCGCGGGGACGACATGCGCGCGTCCTTCGACCACGCGGCGCGCACCCGCTACGCCGCCCTGCCCGCCGAGGATTGGCTGGCCTTCGCCGACATGTCCCTGGGCGAGGAAACCCCCGCCGCCATCGCCCGTTTCGGGCAGTCGTGCGGCATGCAGGGGGCCTTCCTGGGGGTGGTGCACATTGCCCTGAAGCACGAGGCCGACCCGGCCACCGGCCTTGTGGACAACGTCATGGCCGGTGGCGATTCGTGCGCGCGCGGCCTGGCCGTGGGCATGCTCTTTGGCGCGCGGCACGGCCTGGGCTGGATGCCCGAGCGCTGGCTTGCCCCCCTGTCGGCCCGCGCCGAAATCGAAGCCGCCCTGGACACGCTGGAGGCGTAGCCGCGCGGCGCACGGCCACACCAAAGCAATGGGGAGAACGCCATGGCGTTCTCCCCATTTTCATTGCGCTGCGCGATGCCTGTTCCCCCTGCTGGGGGGAAAGGCCGACGCCTACTGCACGGAATCGCAGTCGGGCGCGGTGCGGGTGGAGGCGTCCTTCAGTTCGGCCACGTATTCCTTGACCTTGTCCGAACGCTTCCATTCCGCGAACAGTTCCTGCCACTTGCGCAGGTCCATGAAGCTCTTGTCCAGCTGCTCCTCGTGCGACTGCACCCAGATGTTGAACAGCTGCATCTCGAACTGGAACAGGCTGCTGTCGAAGACCTTTTCCGAAGTCCCCGCCTTCACGCGCGAACCGTCCACGTCAGAGGCCACGAAACTGCACACCGCGTCGCGCGAGGTATCGTGGGTTATCTCCTTGTTGTTCATCAGTTCCAGCAGGCCGAACAGGTGGGGATATTCCTCGCGGATGCGCTTTTCCGCCGTTTCCGGCACGCGGATGAACAGCTTGTCGCCTTCTTCGGCGATGAAGTAGAAGCGCAGCCAGTTCTCGAACATCAGCACTTCGCTGACGGTATTGATGGCGCTGACGAATTCGGCGGACATGGATACTCCTTGGCGTATTCGCCCCCGCCGCCGGGACTGCCGGGGCCGGGATTCTGGGTCTTCGATGGCCCCGAATGGCGCGGGGTCGCGGCGTGGCGCGGCGCGCGCGGGGCTTCCGCACTATGGTTACGGCAGGGCCGTCCGTCAAGTACGTTTTTTCACAAGCGGCATAAAAGCAGCCGGCGGCGGGTCAGCTCTTCAGGGACTGCTTCTAACGTAGGATGTTCGTTGGCAAGGAAAACGAGCCTGTCATGAGGGGGTGCCCTAGCCGTTAGGCGAGCGAAGCGAACCTTACGGCTAGGGACCGCAGCGCGCGGCAGCCGTTATGCGAGTCTTCGAGCATTACGGATGGCGACCGCAGCGCGCGGATAAGGACAGCAAAGCATTGGCAGGCGACGTTTGACCGCGTTGCGCCCTTCGGGTCGGTCGTTGCGCACGATGCCCGTATCGCTGCTGTCCCCATCCGTACGACTCGCGGACTCGCCTACGGCTGGGGCAAGGTTCGCAAACTCACCTAACGGGCACGCTTTGCGCCCTTCGGGTCGGATACCAACGGGCGAAAGGACAAGTTAGCAGCAGTCCCTAGGCATGCAGGTGACAGCGCGCATGCTGTCCCTCCGCCACGGGATGCCAGCCGGGGGGCACGCTGCGGCACACGTCCATGACCTGCGGGCAGCGCGGATGAAAGGGACAGCCCGACGGCGGGACGATGGGGCTGGGCAGGTCGCCGGTCAGGGCCGGGTGTTCGGCGCGCCGGGCCGGGTCGCGCACGGGCACGGAGGCCAGCAGGGCGCGGGTGTAGGGGTGGGCGGGCGCGGCGAACAGCGCGTCGCGCGGGGCTTCTTCCACCACCCGGCCAAGGTACATCACGGCCACGTGGTCGCTCATATGGCCCACCACGCCGAGGTCGTGCGAGATGAACAGATAGGCCAGACCCATGCTTTCCTGCAGGTCGCGCAGCAGGTTCAGCACCTGCGCCTGCACGGACGCGTCCAGCGACGAAACCGGCTCGTCGCATACCACCAGCGCGGGGTGGGTGATCAGGGCGCGGGCCACGGCCACGCGCTGGCGCTGGCCGCCGGAGAATTCGTGCGGGTAGCGGTCGGCGTGTTCCGGCCGCAGGCCCACTAGTTGCAGCATGTCCGCCACCTTGGCGCGGCGCTCCGCGCCAGGCATCCCGGCCACGGCCAGCGCCTCGCCGATGGAGGCCCCCACGGTGCGGCGCGGGTTCAGCGACGAGAAGGGATCCTGAAAGACCATCTGCACCAGTTGCGCGGCCTCCGCGCGTGAAATGGCGGGTGCGGTCGCGCCGCCGCTCGCGCCCCCGTCCGCCCCGACCCCGGCAAAAACCCGGCCGTCCAGCAGCACCTGCCCCGCGCTGGGGGGCAACAGGCCCACCACCATGCGGGCCAGGGTGGACTTGCCGCAGCCGCTTTCGCCCACCAGCCCCAGGGTGCGGCCCCGGTCCAGGGTCAGCGACACGCCGTCCACGGCGCGCAGCACGGCGGGCGTGGGGTCGAACATGCCCCGGCGCACGGCAAAGTGGCGGCCAAGGCCGCGCAGTTCCAGAAGCGGTGCTATGGCGAATCTCCTGTGCTCATGAAAAACGTCTGGCCGCCAATGCGCGGCGGGCGCACTCCAACCGTCCGCCCGCTGCCTTTTGATGCGGGCCGACCCGGGCCCCGGAAAAACCGGAACGCCGCAGGCAGAATGGCACGGCGGGCGGTGGTGCGTCCAGACCGCCTGGGAGGGATGCGCCCCCCACCATCCATCCCGCCAGTTTTTCCGCGCGCCGCGCTACAGCCCGTACCGTTTCAGCTTGCGCCACAGCGAGGCGCGGTCGATGTCCAGCGCCCTGGCCGCCTGGGTACGGTTGCCGCCCGACAGTTCCAGCACCCATTCGATGTGCGCCCGCTCGTTCTCGTCCAGGGTCATGGGGCGGCCATCGGACGTCATGCCTTCCCCCGCCCCGCCCGGCAGGCGGGCGGACTCGTCGGCGCGCAGCACCAGCGCGGGGCCTGCCGTGCCCCCCCTGTCACCGCTGTCACCGCTGTCACCGTTGGCTCCGGCTGCTCCCGCGATCCCCGCCAGCGCCCGCAGGTCAGGCGGCAGGTCCGCCGGGGTGATGACATCGCCCGCGCGGAGCACGGCGGCGCGCTCGACGATGTTCTGCAATTCGCGCACGTTGCCCGGAAAAGGGTAGCGCGCCAGCACGTCCAGCGTTTCCGGGGCGATGTGCGGGGCGGGCCTGCCCGTGTCGCGCGCGGCCTTTTCCGCGAAGTACTGGGCCAGCAGGGGAAGATCCTCCATGCGTTCGGCCAGCGGCGGCATGCGCAGCACCACCACGTTCAGGCGGTAGTACAAATCTTGCCGGAAGCGCCCGGCCGCCGCCTCCGCCGCCAGGTCCTTGTTGGTGGCGGCCACCAGCCGCACGTCCACGGGGATGTCGGCCGTGCCGCCCACACGGCGGATGGTGCGTTCCTGCACCGCGCGCAGCAGCTTGACCTGCATGGGCAGCGACATTTCGCCCACCTCGTCGAGGAACAGCGTGCCGCCTTCCGCCGCCTCGAACAGCCCCTTGCGCTGGCGCACCGCGCCGGAAAAGGCCCCCTGCTCGTGGCCGAACAGCTCGCTTTCCAGCAGTTCCTCGTTGAACGCCCCGCAGTTGATGGCCAGAAAGCGCGCCTCGGACCGGCGGCTGAACAGGTGCACCATGCGCGCGGCCAGTTCCTTGCCGGTGCCCGTTTCGCCCAGGATCAGCACGGTGACGTCCGACGGGGCCACCTGGGCGATGGTGCGCTTGAGCGCCTGCATGCACGGCGCGGCCCCCAGCAGGGGCACGGGCAGCGAGCGTTCGCGCAACTGTTCGCGCAGGCGGGCCACCTCCTGCTTCAGGCGGCGCTTTTCCAGCGCCTTCTGCACCAGCGCCCGCGCCTCGTCCAGGTCGTAGGGCTTGGCCAGATAGTGGTAGGCCCCGGCGTGCATGGCCTCCACCGCCGTCTTCACCGTGGGGTAGCCGGTGACCACCACCACCTCGGTGTCCGGGTGGCGCAGGCGCACGGCGCGCAGCAGGTCCAGCCCGTCCATGCCCTGCATCATCAGGTCGGTGAGCACCAGGTCGAAGTCCGCCCCGGCCAGCAGTTCCAGCGCCTCTGTTCCGCTGGCGGCGGTAAGCGTCTCGTGCCCCTGCCGCCCCAGCGCCAGCGCCAGGTTGTCGCGGGCAATGGCCTCGTCGTCCACCACCAGGATGCGGGCAGGGCTGGGCGTGCCGGGGATGGCGGGCGAAGGGACCTTTGGAGTGGCCGTGGCGGCGGGAGCGTCCGTTGTCCATCCGGGTGCGTCGTTCATGCCGCGTCTCCCGTGGGTTCCGGCGTGCCCAGCGGCAGCCGGATGGTGAAGCACGCGCCCGCGCCGGGGGTGCTTTCCACCCCGATGGTGCCGCCGTGCTTGCGGATGATGCCGAAGGCCACGGACAACCCGAGGCCGGTGCCCTTGCCCACCTCCTTCAGGGTGAAGAAGGGGTCGAAGATGCGGCCCAGATGCTCCGGCCCGATGCCGATGCCCGTGTCGGCCACGCGCAGCACCACCTGGCGCGCCGCCATGTCGCGCTCGGCCGTGACGGTGATGGCCCCGGCGCGCGGGCTGGCCCCGTCCGGCTTGCCCCCTTCCGGCGCGTCGCCGTCCCGCTCCGCGGCCTGGGCCGCCTGCACCGCCTGGATGGCCTGCACCGCCTGGATGGCGTTGATGAGCAGGTTCAGCAGCACTTCCTGAAACCGCTGCACGTCCAGCGGCAGCACGATGTCGCCGGGCACGTCGGCGTCGATGCCGATGCCAGCGGGCACCTCGCTGGCCACCAGCGCCACGCTGCGGGCCACCACGTCGCGCAGTGCCACGGGTTTCAGCGAGAATTCCGTCTCGCGCGAGAATTCCAGCAGCCCCTTCACGATGTCGCGCGAGCGGCGCACTTCCTGGTGGATGTTCTCCAGCATGCGCCCGGCCAGGGCCGGGTCGAGGGCGGGCGGCGCGGCGGCGGCACCGCCCGTTCCGGACACGCCGCCGTCACCGGGGGGCCGCAACTCCTCGCGCAGGATCTGGCACGAGGTGGAAATGTTGTTCAGCGGGTTGTTCAGCTGATGCGCGATGCCCGATGTCAGCACCCCCAGCGAGGCCAGCTTCTTTTCCTGCACCAGCTGGTTCTGGCGGTGCTCCAGTTCCACCAGCATGTGGTTGAACGCCTCCACCACGCCGCGCGTCTCGTCGCTGGTGGCGGGCAGGGGCAGCTGCTCCAGGCTGCCCTGCACGATCTGGCGGGCAGAGCGCTCGATGACCGACAGCGCGCCCAAAATGCGCCGCCCGATGAGCCACGAGAAGAACGCCGCCAGCCCCACCATGGCCCCGATGGACAACAGCAGCTGGCGCTTCAGCGACCCCACGATGCCCAGGATGCGCTCGCGCTGGTAGGTGACGATCTGGTGCGCCTGCGCCACCAGCGCCTTGCCCTGTTCGCGCAGGTCCTCGCGCAGGGCGTCGCGCTCGCGCTGCTGCCCGGCAAGCTGCACCTCGCCCAGGCGGGTGAACGTGTCGCGGTAGCCGTGCAGGTCGCGGCGCAGCGCGCGCAGCCCGTCGCTGCCGCGCAGGTCCGCGCCCTGTATGCCGCCCCCGCCGGGCTCGATGCGGGCGATGACATCCAGCGCCCGGCCGATGAACTCCAGGTTCTCGGCGTGGTCCTCCTCCATGGCGTAGAGCAGGTAGTTCTTCTCGTAGCGGCGGATTTCCAGGATGTCGTTGCTCAAGTCGTCCACCACCTCGGCCAGGGCCAGGGCGTCCTCGATCTGCAGCAGGTAGTTGTACGACAGCCCGCCCAGCAGCGAGAAGCCCAGAATCGACACCGAGATGCCGAACAGCACCAGTTGGCGGATATTGCCCTCGGCCAGGCGGCGGATCAGGAACTGCATGGCGCGCCCTCCCGCGTGGTTCCGCCGGGGGCGGGCAGCAGGGCCACGGCCAGGGCGTCCTGCACCCGCGCGGCAAACGCCACCTCGGGCAGGCCCCCGGAGCCGCGCGCGGCAAGTTCCGCCAGCAGGCCGCGTGCCTCCGGCTCGTTGGCGGCCGGCAGCACCACGATGCGCGCCCCGGCCCGCGCGGCGGCCAGCAGCTTTTCGCGCACGCCGCTCACCGGCAGCACCCGGCCGGACAGCGAAAGTTCGCCCGAAAGGGCCACGTCGGCCCGCGCCGGACGGCCCGACAGCAGCGAGACCAGGGCCACGCAGATGGTCAGCCCGGCCGAAGGGCCGTCCTTGGCGATGCCCCCGGCGGGGATGTGGATGTGGATGTCCTGCGCGGGATGGGCCGCCTGGCCTTCAGCCGCCGCGCCATCCGGAGCGGACAGCCCGGACACGCCAAGGTGCTCCGCCTCGGCCCGGATGTGGCTGAGCGCGATGCGCGCCGATTCCTTCAGCACCTCGCCCAGCGAGCCGGTAAGGATGAGCTGGCCGGAACCGGCCATGCGGGCCGCCTCCACGAACACGATCTCGCCGCCCGCCTCGGACCACACCAGCCCGGTGGCCGTGCCCACGCGGGGCGCGCCGTGGGCGGCGTCGTGCCGGTAGCGCGGCGGCCCCAGCAGGGCGGCCGCCACGGTTTCGTCCACCACCGCCGTATCCGTGGCCGCACCATCGGCCAGGGGCGCCGTTCCCGCGCCGCCCGTGTCGTGCCCGCCCGCGTCGAGGCGCAGCCGGGCCAGCTTGCGGCACAGCCGGGCCAGTTCACGTTCCAGGCCCCGCACCCCTGCCTCGCTGGTGTAGTCGTTGATGATCCGTGAAAGGGCCGCCCGCGTCACCTGCGGGTAGGGTGCGGTCAGGCCGTGCTCGCGCAGCTGGCGCGGCAGCAGGAAACGGGTGGCGATGTCCAGCTTGTCCGCCTCGGCGTACCCGTGAAATTCCACCACCTCCATGCGGTCCAGCAGGGGGCCGCGCAACCGCTCCACCCCGTTGGCCGTGGCGATGAACAGCACCTGCGAAAGGTCGAAGGGCATTTCCAGGTAGCGGTCCACGAAGCGCGCGTTCTGCTCCGGGTCCAGCACTTCCAGCAGGGCCATGGCCGGGTCGCCCTTGGCGTCCTGTCCCACCTTGTCGATCTCGTCCAGCATGAACACCGGGTTGCGCACCCCCGTGGCGCGCAGGGCCTGGATGATCCGCCCCGGCATGGCCCCCACGTAGGTGCGCCTGTGGCCGCGCAGTTCCGCCTCGTCGCGCAGGTCGGCCAGCGACATGCGGTAGAAGCGCCGTCCCAGCGCCTCGGCCAGCGCCCTGCCCACCGAGGTCTTGCCCACGCCGGGCGGCCCGGTGAAGCACAATACCGGCGCGCGCGACGAAAGCCCCTGTGCGCGGTCGGCCAGGGTCGCGCGCACGGTGGCGCGCAGTTCGGCGATGTCGATGGGTTTCGACAGGTACTGCACCGCGCCGGTTTTCAGGGCCTGCACGGCGGTGTCCACCGTGGCGTAGCCGGTCACCACCACGATGCGCGCGTCCGGGGCCACGCGCCGCGCCGCCTCAATGAGTTGCATGCCGTCCATGCGGTCCATCTTCAGGTCGGTGACGATGCAGTCGAACTGGCGGTGCGCCAAGCGGGCCAAGGCCTCTTCGCCATTGGCGGCCGTGTCCACCGCATACCCCTCGCGCGCCAGCACGTGGGCCACGTTGTCGCGGGCGATGGGTTCGTCGTCCACCACCAGCACGGCGGCGGGCTGGGTGGCGCACAGCACGCGCGCGGCCAGGTGCTCCAGCACCCGCTCGCGCACCTGGCCAAGCCCGGCGTGGCTGGCGTCGAACACCGCAGCCGCGCGGGAAAGGTCCAGACTGTCGCGGGTCAGCGCGTTCCACGGCAGGGCCAGCAGGCATTCCACGTAATTGAGGGCGATGGCGTTTTCCGGCGCGGCCGCGTCGGTCTTCTCCATGCGGCCTATCTCGGCCTCCAGCACCTCGCGCACCGCGCCGGGCAGGTCCGCCGACGCGCATCTGGCGCGCAGGCCCGTGGGGTCCGCCACGCCCGCCTGGTCGCCGTCCTGCCCGGCCGCGCCGGGCGCTTCCGGCTGGTCGCCTCCTCCCTGCCAACGAAAAAAGATCATGCGCACCTCACATGGCCGGGCATTGCCGTTGCGGAGTGAAGCACCGTTGCATTCCGCAACACTGTGCTTTTTTTCACGAACCCGCGCGAAACCGGCCTGTTACGCGGATTGGTAGCAGTTGGCGTTGCAAAATGCAACGCAGGCCGCGCTCCACCCGCCCGTTGCATCAACACGACATCGATACAAATTCAAGCAGTTACCAGAAAATGCAGGTTCTGGCACGGCGCTTGTTTATACGCCGGCACACACAAACCGTGAGGAAGCAAAATGGGAACCATCCGCGAATCGATCGAGTCGGCATTTGTCGCAGTGGCCTTTGCGGAACGGAACCGGCCGGACGAGGCCGTGTGGCAGCTGCGGGGCGAAAAGGCCGCCCCGTCACTGACCGGCCGCGCCGAAGCCTCCGCAGCAGCCACGTCCGCGACGCAGACCCGCACCGCAACCGCCGGGCAACGCCAGCGCCCGGTGCTGAGAGCCGAGTAGCCATGCCTTTGTTCCAGTGTTCGCGGGCGGCCCGCTCCCTTCGCGCAGCCGACCCTTCAACCGCCCGCGCCTTTTTCACGGAGTCCGCCCATGCCCGGTAGATGGTTTCGCCGCACCGCCCCCGGCGGTGACGCCGGGCAGGGCGACATCCGCATGCGCACCGCCGCCGCCCTGCGCGTGGAAGAACGCCTGGCCGACTACGCCGAAGCCCTGGCCCTGGCCGAGGCGGGCGAGCAGTTGCTGGCCGGGGCGGTGATCCGCCGGGGCGAAACCCAATCCCGCCGCATCCTGGTGCTGGGCCACGGCTGCGGCCTGTCGGCCCGCGTGGCGGGCTACGCCCTGAGCCTGGCCGGGCGCATGGGCAGCAGCCTGCTGTTCCTGAACGTGGGCGATGCGGCCCACGACGCCTGCCGACGCTCCGCCTTTGAACGGCAGGCGCGGGCGGGGGCCCTTGAATGGGTGGAAGCGGCACGCGCCAGGGGCATCGCGGCCCTGCACGAGGTGCGCTTTGCCCCGTCCGGACGGCCGGACCATGCAGTGGAAGAAGCGGCGCGAGCCCATGGCCGCGTCGAGTTGATCCTGAGCGAACCGGAAGAGAGCGAACTGATGCGGGGCCGTACCGGCCTTGCGCTGTTCACGGTGGAATGAGGGCGACCGCCCTCGACAACCCCCGTCAACGGGGACAACGGGCCGTCACGCAGGCGGCGCCACCACGGGAGTCAGCAATGGCAATGCAAACCGCACGCAAGCCCTGGGGCAAGACCATCGTCTTCGGTATCTTGTCCGCCGCCCTGTACGCAGGGGTGTTCGCCTTCGCGGACACCATCGCCGCCCACTTCGCCCAGGGCTCGTACTGGGCCGCCGGGCCCATCGCCACGGTGTTCCTGTTCTCATACGTGCACGGTGAATTCACCGGCAACCTGTGGAGCGTGCTGGGCATAGAGGCCACCCGCAAGGCCGCCCGCCCGACGGAATCCGCCACCAAGCCCGCCGCCGTCCGCCCGGCCGCGCGCCGCGCCACGCTGAACGCCTAGCCCACGCCGAAGGAGAGAACCATGGACTTTCTTACCCTTGACCCCACCAAGTTCATCGACCTGACCGCGTCGGGCGTCTGTTTCCTGTTCATCGTCGGCTTCATCGGCGGGCTGGTCAGCGGATTCATCGGCTCGGGCGGGGCCTTCGTGCTCACCCCCGGCATGATGAGCCTGGGCGTGCCCGGCACCGTGGCCGTGGCCAGCAACATGTGCCACAAGTTTCCCAAGGCGCTGGTGGGGGCCATCAAGCGCTTCCGCTATGGCCAGGTGGACGTGAAGCTGGGCCTGGTCATGGCCGCGTCCGCCGCCGTGGGCGTGCAGATCGGCATCCGCATCCAGCAGGTCATTCTGGAAAAGTGGGGCCAGGCCGGGTCGGACCTTTACGTCAGCCTGTCCTTTGTGGCCGTGCTGGTGCTGGTGGGGGGCTACGTCATGCGCGACGCCCTGCGCTGCGCCCGCTGCGGCGGCGTGGAAACCACCGCGCCCCTGGCCCTGCGCCTGCAGGCCATCGAACTGCCGCCCATGCTCACCTTCCGCCGCTCCGGCATCCGCATTTCACTGTGGTTCACCCTGCCCGTGGGCTTCGCCACCGGCATGCTGGCCGCCACCATCGCCGTGGGCGGGTTCATCGGCGTGCCCGGCATGATCTACGTCATGGGCGTGCCGGGGCTGATGGCGTCGGCCACCGAACTGGTCATCGCCTTCGTCATGGGCCTTGGCGGGTCCATCAACTGGGCCATGCACGGCATGGTGGACATCCGCCTGGTGCTGATCATCCTCGGCGGGTCGCTGCTGGGCGTGCAGTTGGGGGCCATCGGCACCACCTACGTGCGCGAGCACATGATCAAGATGGTCATGGCCGTGATCATGCTCATCGTGGCCGTGAGCCGGGGCATCGCCCTGCCGCGCTACCTGGTGCAACTGGGCCTGATGGACATGTCGCCCGAACTGCTCGGCGTGCTGGGCAAGATCAGCTTCGCCTCCATGTGCCTGGCCCTGCTGACCGGCGCGGTGATCATTCTCGGCAGCATGTGGAAGGGCCGCGCGGCCGCGCGGGAGGAGGCGCATGGGCAGGCTTGAGCGTCTGCTGGTGCCCGTCACCGGCGATGACCATTCCCTGTACGCGCTGGATCAGATTCTGGAGTTCGCCGCCACCCGCAAGTGCCGGGTGGCGGTACTCTCCGTGGTGCCGCCCTACACGGGCGACCTTGGCTCCAGCGCCCTGGCGGACCTGAAGCGCCTGCTGCGCCAGCCCAGCGAACTGGCCCTGGCCCGCGCGTTGGAAATGGCCAACGCGCGCGGCATGGACATCGACTGCCTGTGCGAAGAGGGCGAGCCCTTCGAGGTCATCGTGGACACGGCCCGCAGGCTGAAGGCCGACCTCATCGCCATGGGCGTGGCCGACCGTTCCGCCCTGGGTCGGCTGGTGCGCGGCAACGTGCCGCTGCGCACCATCGGCCACAGCGAGCGCGACGTGCTGCTGGTGCCGCAGGGCGCGGTGCTGGGCTTTCGGTCCATTTTGCTGGCCACGGACGGCTCGCGCTACTGCACGTATGCCGCCGTCACCGCGCTGCAACTGGCGCGGGAGCACGACGCCGACCTGCACGTGCTGTACGTGGCCGATCTGGCCTTTCCCGATTCCGCCGAAGGGCTGCTGGCGGCGGACATGGAAGTGGAGCATGGCCGGGCCGTGGTGGAGGCCATCGCGGCGCGGGCCGCGCAGGAAGGGGTGCGGGCGCGCGGCCACGTGGCCCAGGGCGAAGCGGCGGAACGCATCCTTGCCACGGCCAAACGGCTGGGCGCGGAGTGCCTGTTCATCGCCTCGCACGGCAAGGGCGGGCTGGCCCGGCTGCTGCTGGGCAGCGTGGCCGAAGAGGTGGTGGCCAGCGCGCACATCCCCGTTTACGTGGCCGTGCGGGACAGGCTGCGGCGATAGGCGCAGCGGCGACCACCTTTCAGGCACGACCGGAACCCACCCATATCCATGGGCTGTGGTGCGACATTCTTCGGATTTTGATCAGGCCATGCCCTGCCAACTGTAAAAGGCAGGGCAAAAAGGGCCGCGTGGTGGGCATGGCACGCCCCTACGCGGCCCTTACGCGTGCGGAAAGGAAGAGCAGAGGGAAGGAGAAGGTGCGGCTAGCCGGATGCCCGCGCCGTTTCCGGCCGGGTTTCCGCATCCGGCGTGTCATCCACATCCGGCGCATCTGGCGCATCTGGCGCACTCGGCGCAGCCGTCACCTCGGAGGATGCCTGGTACGGGCTTTCGGCGGATGTGCTCACCAACTCATCGCGGCGCAGCAGGGCCGGGAACAGGCGCATCCACAACAGGGCCACCACAATGGTGCCCACCCCGCCCAGCGCCACCGAGGCCGTGGCCCCGAACCATGCGGCGGTGACGCCCGACTCGAATTCGCCCAGCTGGTTGGAGGTGCCGATGAACACGGAATTCACCGCGCCCACCCGGCCGCGCATGGCGTCCGGCGTTTCCAGCTGCACCAGGGTCTGGCGCACCACCACGCTGATCATGTCGCAGGCCCCCAGTGCGGCCAGCGCGGCCATGGACAGGGGAAAGCTGCGCGACAGCCCGAAGGTGATGGTGGCCACGCCAAAACCCACCACCCCGGCGAACAGCCGCCGCCCCACCCGCCGCCGCATGGGCACGCGGGCCAGGTACACCGACATGCACAGCGCGCCCACCGCCGGTGCTGCGCGCAGCAGGCCGAGGCCCCACGGCCCGGTGTGCAGGATGTCGCTGGCGTAGATGGGCAGCAGGGCCGTGGCCCCGCCCAGCAGCACGGAAAAGAGGTCCAGCGAGATGGCCCCCAGGATGACCGGGTTGCGCCGCACGTAGTCGATGCCGCCGAACAGCGAGCGCAGGGTCATGGGTTCGCGGCTGGCCGCCGTATCCGGACGGCGCACCAGCAGGATGGCCGCGCACGCGGTCAGAAACGCCGCGCCGCACACCCCGTAGCCCACCTGCGCCCCGGCGGCGCACAGAAAGCCGCCCAGCGCGGGCCCGGCGATGATGGACGCCTGGCGCAGCCCCGCGCCAAAGGCCAGCACGCGCGGCAACGCCACCACCGGCACCAGGCCGGGCAGCAGGGCGTTCATGGCGGGCTGCTCGAAGGCGCGGGCCGCCCCGGTCAGAAAGGCCCCGGCGAACACCCCGGCGGGGGTCAACGTGCCGGTGGCGCTGCCCACGGCCAGGGCCACCGCCATCAGTCCTTCGGCCAACTGGCAGAAAAAGGCGATGCGCCGCCGGTCGAAGCGGTCGGCCACGCCGCCCACCACCAGGGTAAGCAGCAGTTGCGGAGTGAACTGGGCCAGCCCCACCAGGCCGAGATGCAGGGCGCTGCCGGTCATGGCGTAGATCTGCCAGCCAATGACCACGGCCAGCATGTTGTAGGCCAGGTACGAGCCGCACTGGCTGATCCAGAAGCAGCGCAACGAAGGGATGTGCGTTATTTCGCGCAACGAGCCGCCGCCCTGCGGGCCTGTCGGGCCGGGCGGTCCGGTCAGTGAAGACGCGGGGGAATCCTGGGGCGGTGATACGGGTGCGGGTGTGGACATGCGATGACCCGGAGGTGGCGGAGTATGTCGAAGCCGGGCATGGAGGGTCATGCCGTGGGAAAGGGCCGGGCGAGGGGGTCGCGAGCGGGTGGGGTGCCGGCCGGCGCCGCGTCATTGAGCGGGCGAGGAGTTCGGTATACGCCTCTACCGGGCCAAGGCAAGCGGGCGTGGGGCGGCTAGCACGGCAAGGCTTCTGAAACGGAAACACCGGGCAATGCCCGGTGGGGATGTGCGATCGACTGACATATGCAGTCGCCCGCAGGCGCGGGAAACGGCTAGACGCTGGCTTGCAGCAGCAGGCCAGGGGCGAGGGCGTCCTGGCCCCGAGCCGCCGCGCCGGTGGGGCCGTACCCGGCGGCAAGGCCGCCCGCGCGGCTTGCGGCCTGATCGTACAATCCGGTGAGTGAAGACAGCGCACCGGACAGCAGCCCCGACATGGAGTCGGCAGCGTTAGCCCCTGCGGTCTGGCTGCCTGAAGCCCCACTGGCGGCGGCATTGGGGGCGGCACCGGTTTGCGCGCTGTCCTCCACGCCCATCTCGCGCAGCATGTCCAGCAGCGACTGCATGGCATCGGTCCCGCCGCCGCCATCGCCCTCCGCCGCCTGCTGCACCAGCGTGGCCTTGGCCGCCTCGGCCCCCTGCACCGCGTCGTCGGCAAGGTTGCCCGCGCCCGCCACCAGGAACCGCTCGGAAAGTCCGTTGTCGAAGTAGTCGTTGAGCGCGTCGTTGAGGCCGCCGCCATTGAGCTGGGCCATGAACGCATCGCCAGAGGCCGTGCCGAACTGCCGGTCCACGAAGCGCAGCGCGTTCAGCAGCCCTTCGCCCAGCGCATCCTCGGTGACAGGGCCATCGCCGATGCTCTTGTACACGATGCCCATGACGGCAGTGGCTGCGGCATCGCCGAACTTGTCGGCCACCCACTGCACGCTGCCGGACAGCGCGCCGGAAAGGGCCTCGCGCTCGGCGTCGGTGGGGGTGGTGGAAGCCGCGTCCGCCGCGGCATTCGTGGTCGTGCCCGCCGCGCCCGTCGCGCCTGTCGTATCGGTTGCGGCAGACGCCACCGATGTCCGGCGCACGATGTCCGCGCCGAATACGTCGGCGGTCTTGTCCGGCGACAGACCCGAAGTCCGCGCGTTCGCCCCCGCCCCCGTGCCCAGCAGCGCGCCCAGCCCTTCCCCATACGGGGAAAGGCCGTTCTGCGCGCGCAGCGCGCCAAGGGTCAGGTTCAGACTCATGCGGTGCTCCCGGGGGCGTGGCACACCCCGCTGTTCGTCTTTTCGGCCGCACCGGGCAGGGTATTAGGGGTACACGTAAAGATTCCCGGCGGGCGACCCTGGATAGCGATACATATCTTTTTGCCGTGATACGCCTAGCGATACCTCTCCCTTTCGCCATGCGTCCCCCGAAAGCGCATGCACCCGCCCGCCATGTCCCCCGCTGTCCGTGCGGGTCCGCACCCCCCTGCACCGTCTGCCGCAGATGCCTCCGCCTCCGGCAAGCCACCCGCAACACCGCGTCCTGCCTGCATCCCCTGCCATTTTACAATGATGTCAAGCGACGGGCTTTTCATTGACCCCCCTTGCGTATCTGCTATGCCTAGCATTGCCCCGACCTGTTTCCCCCGCCGGACCTTCGTCCGGCTTCACACGCGCCACCCGACGCGGCACTTACAGACACACCACGGCCTTGCGGGGCCGGCCGGGCCGCGACCCGGGCGCGAAGCACCAATTGCAGGAGGTGCACATGGATTTTCCCGTTTTCAATTGCAAGAACGGCGATGATGTCATCAGGGCGGTCAAGGAATACAACGTCAGCTTCATCCAGTTCTGGTTCGTGGACATCCTGGGCAACCTGAAGAGCTTTCAGGTGACCCCCAGCGAGCTGGAAGCCGCCTTCGAGGAAGGCATGGGCTTCGACGGCTCGTCCATCCTCGGGTTCACCCGCATCGAGGAAAGCGACATGGTGGCCTTTCCCGACGCCACCACTTTCCAGATCTGCGCCTGGCGGCCCATGGAGCGCCCGGTGGCGCGCATGTTCTGCGACGTGCGCAACCCCGACGGCACCCCCTACGAGGGCGACCCCCGCTACATCCTGCGCAAGCTGACCGAAAAGGCCGCGCAAAAGGGCTACACCTACTACGTGGGGCCGGAACTGGAGTTCTTCCTGTTCGCCAGCTCGCAGTGCCCGCAGCCCATCGACGCGGGCGGCTACTTCGACGCGCCGCCGCTGGACCTTGGCAACGACGTGCGCCGCGACATCATCTTCGCCTTGCAGCGCATGGGCATTCCCGTGGAATACTCGCACCACGAGGTGGCCCCCTCGCAGCACGAGATCGACCTGCGCTACAACGAGGCCATGAAGATGGCCGACGTGGTCATGACCTACAAGGTCGTGGTCAAGGAGATGGCCCGCAAGCACGGGGTGTACGCCACCTTCATGCCCAAGCCCATCTTCGGCCAGAACGGCAGCGGCATGCACGTGCACCAGTCGCTGTTCCGCAACGGCCGCAACGCCTTCTTCGACGCCAACGACCCGCACCACCTTTCGGCCGAATGCCGCGCCTACATCGCGGGTCTGCTGAAGCACGCGCGCGAGTTCTGCTGCGTCACCAACCAGTGGATCAACTCGTACAAGCGCCTGGTGCCCGGCTACGAAGCCCCGGTGTACCTGGCCTGGGCGCAACGCAACCGCTCGGCCCTCATCCGCGTGCCCATGTACAAGCCCGGCAAGGAAGCGGCCACCCGCATCGAACTGCGCAGCCCCGACCCGGCCTGCAACCCGTATCTGGCCTTCTCGGTGATGCTGGCCGCCGGGCTTGAAGGCATCGAAAAGGGCTACGAGCTGCCCAAGGCCGTGGAAGCCAACATCTTCCACATGGGCGAGGAAGACCTGACCAAGCACGGCATCGGATCCCTGCCCGGCTCGCTGTACGAGGCGGCCATGGAGCTGAAGGGCAGCGCCCTGATGCAGGACGTGCTGGGCGAACACACCCATGCCAACCTGGTGGGCAACAAGCTCATTGAGTGGGACGACTACCGCACCCACATCTCGGAGTTCGAACTGCAGCGCTACCTGCCCGTGCTGTAGGCGCAGGCACCGGATACGCCCCGAAAACGCAAGGCGTCGCGACCAGTTGGCCGCGACGCCTTCATGTTGTTGACAAAGCCTGTTTTTATACGCCTCCGGCGGCCAAGCACGGCAGCCGTTGGGCGAGCTTGCGAACCTTACGGATGGCGATCGCAGAGCGGCTGCCGCTCCTTGGAACCCCGTATTTTGTGTTTTTGTAATGCGCAGAAAACACAAATAAACGTTTTGGGGGGAGCTTTAGCCGTTATGCGAGTCTTCGAGCATTGCCCCAGCCGTTGGGTGAGCTTGCGAACCTTACGGCTGCCGCAAAGGGTCCCCTCCCCGGTTCGTCTTGTCTGTTCTCAATCCCGCTTGCGCCCGCGCCCCACGGAAACCAGCACGCCCAGGCACGAGAACACGGCGGCCACGGCAAGGCCGGTGCGGGTGGCGGACAGGAATTCGGGCAGCACGGCGGGGGTGATGGCGGCTTCGCCCAAGTGCAGGGCGAAGATGAGCGAGACGGCGGTCATGCTGCACGCCATGCCCAAGGTGCGCATGGCCCCCACCATGCCAGAGGCCACGCCGAAGTGGGCCTTGTCCACGCTGCTCATGATGGCCACGGAGTTGGCGGTGACGAAGATGCCGAATCCGATGCCGATGCACACCAGTTCCGCCGCCAGCAGCCACACGGGCATGCCCGGCGCGATGGTGACCACGGCCAGCAGCAGCCCTGCGGCGCTGCACAGCATGCCCGCCGTGGCCACGCGGCCGGGGTCGGCCCGGTCGGACAGACGGCCCGACAGCGGCGCGGTAAGCACCTGCATCACCGGCTGGATGAGCAGGATCAGCCCGGCCTCGCGCGGGGGCAGGCCCTTGGCGTACTGCAAGAACAGGCTGAACAGAAAGGTGACCCCGAACACGGCGGCATAGTTGCCGAAGGCGGCGAGGCAGCTCAGCGAGAAGAACCGGTTGCGCAGCAGCAGGTTCACGTCCAGCAAGGGGCTTTTGCTGCGCGCCTCCACCCGCAGGAACAGCGCAAGGCCCGCCAGGCCGCCCAGCACCAGCGCGGGCCCCAGCGGCAGGCTCATGGCGCGGGCGGCCCCGGTCATGACCATGCACACCGACACCGCGTAGACGAGGCTGCCCGGCCAGTCCATGTGCGCGCCCCTGTCCGCGCCGGGCTGCGGGCGCATGCGCCACAGGCACATGGCCGTGGCCGCAAGGCCGGGGGGCACCACCATCAGGAACACGCTGCGCCAGCCAAAGTGGTCCGTGGTGTAGCCGCCCAGCACCGGGCCGATGGACAGCCCGGCATAGGTGAACGCGGAAACGATGCCGATGACCCGGCCCCGCAGCTCCGGCGGGTAGGCCACCGCCACCAGCGCCAGGCTGCCGGACAGCATCATGGCCGCCCCGATGCCCTGGCCGAAGCGCAGGGCCATGACCAGTTCCACGGAAGGGGCAAGCCCCACCAGCAGGGTAAGGCCGGTGAACACGGCAAGGCCGGGCAGCAGCACCCTGCGCTGCCCCACGATGTCGCCAAGGCGGCCGCAGGCCAGCATGCTCATGGCCAGGGCCAGGGCGTAGAGCTGCTCCACCAGGCCCAACTGCACGGCGGACGCGCCCAGGTCGCGCCCCAGCGAGGGCAGGGCCACGCCCACGGCGGTGAGCATGAACGGCACCATGAACTGGGCGATGCACACGGTGGCCAGCACCATGACCGGCGAACCGGCGGCTCCCAGCCGTACCGGCGTGAACTGCATTGCGCTACCTCGCGGAAAGAACGTGGCCCGCGCCGCCCGCCCCGCGCGATGCGGAAACGGGCGGCGTCACGTGGCGCACCCGCAAGGCGGGGCGCGGCGGGACGGAACGAAGCGGGATGGAGGCTACTACCTACGACCGCCCGCCGGCCGTGTCCATCCCGGCGGCAGCGACGCTTTCAGGCGCGGCCAGGGCTTGTTCGGCCTGCTCGACAAGCCGCGCGCCCAGTTCGCGCGCGCGGGCACAGTCCTGCGGAAAGACCTCTTCGCGCCGTCTGGCCTTGGCCACCGGGTCCCAACTGGTGGAGACGTACTTGGAATAGTCGTCGAACTGGAAGGTGTCCGTGCACAGGAACAGTTCGCAACTGCCGAAGATCTTGCGGGTGACGGCCCAGGTGGCCTTCACCGCGCGGTCCTGCTGGTAGTCGGCCATCTTATCCTCGGGGATGTTCATGGTGTACACCAGCCCCGTGGGCAACGGACGCGGAAACAGCGGCTGATAGCCCGGCGTGTAGGACAGGTACGGGAACAGCAGCCGTTCGAGGAACGAGCGCATCTCACCGGTTTCGGTGTAAAAGTAGATGGGCGAGCCCAGCAGCAGCACGTCGGCGGCCGCCACCCGCTCCAGGATGGGCGTCAGCCCGTCCTTCACCGCGCAATGGCCGTAGCTCTTGCCGCCGATCTTCTTGCAGGCGAAGCAGCTGATGCAGCCCTTGTAGTCGTGCTCGTACAGGTGCACCAGTTCGGTGCTGGGGGTGCGGCCCGCCTGTGCGGCGCGTTCCGCCGCGCCCTCCAGGGCGTTTTGCAGCAGGGTGGCGGTGTTCCATTTCTTGCGCGGGCTGCCGTTGATGGCGATGATGTTCATGGCGCTCCTGCCCGGCGGGCGGTTGCGGGTTGCGGAAGGGGCCATGATGCCCGCTGGTGGGGAAAAGGCAAGAACTGTCCACGAGGGTAGATAGTACCCCCTTGGGAACCATGCCGAAGGAATGGCTGGCGGACAAACGGCTGCCCGAAGAATGAAGCGAGCGAGACGAGCGGAGTGGACAACCGAAAAACGCGGCGCACACCCCGCAGCGGACCGTGCGCGGCGCGCGGCATGAGTGCCCGCCACATGCGCAAGATCGAGACCATGCGGTTTTGATTGACAACACGCTGAATTCACAGGATGCGGCCAATTACCCTGCCTGCAAAACCGCCAACTCGGAAAGGCACCACGCCTTGCGGAAATGGCACGATGGGGAGACGAAACGCCAGGGCGATGTGCAGAACCACCCGGTGTTGCGCGCCCGGCAAGGCTTGGATAGACCTGCGGTCGTGGGCTGCGATCAGGCGCGGCCCGCAAGCTCCGCCCCCTTCCCCGCAGCCCTTCACGAACACGGACCGCCATGCGCATACTCCATTCCGGCTCATTCCTGCGTGAAGGCTTCGCCAGCATCGGCTGCGACGTGGTGCCCTTCCGCCCAGACCCGGCACGGACGCTGGACGAACAGATCGAGGAACAGGGCGTCGCCCCGGACCTGGTGTTCATCGAGCTCTTCGGAGAAACCGCCCTGCCCCGCGACATTTCCGCAAGCCGCCACCGGCTGGCCGCCTACTGCATCGACGCCCCGATCAACGAATTCTGGCTCATCCCCCTGGCGCGGCTGTTCGACCACGTCTACGTGGACCAGCTGTCCTCGGTGCCCAGGTTCCGCGCGGGCGGGGTGGACGCCCGGTGGCTGCCCCTGTGCGCCAGTGCGGGCGACTTCCGCGCCCCGGCCGAAAAACGGCACCTGATTTCCTTCGTGGGCCGGGTGACGCCGCACCGCACCAAGCGCAGCAACCTGCTGCGCCACCTGCGCGAGCATTTTCCCGTCAACGTGGTGCAGGACGTTTCCACGGCCGCGATGCTCGACGTGTTCGCCGCCTCGCACATGGTGCTGAACGAGAACTTCTTTTCGGGCCTGAACCTGCGCTTCTTCCACGCGCTGGCCTCCGGCGCGCTGCTGCTCACCGAGAGGCGCGGATACGGCGTGGCGCGACACTTTCGCGAGGGGCGGCACTACCTGGGCTACTCGCCCGGCGACGTGGTGTCGGTGATCCGTTCCGTGCAAGAGGGGCGCAAGGACGCGGCGCGCATCGCGGCGCGCGGGCAGGAGGAATGCGCGCGCAGCCACACCAGCGCGCACAGGGCGCGCGACGTGCTGCGGGACATGGCCGAATCGGGCGCGAAAAGGGCCGCAGCAGCACGGGCAGGCGGCATGCTGCGCGCGAGACGGCTGGACGAGGCGGAAGCCAAGTATCACCACGCCCTGCGCTTTGGCGGGCATTTCGACGAATCCGTGGCCTTTCTGGAGCAGGTCGCGGGCGATGCGGACAGGCCGGACAGGCCGGACAGGCCAGACAGGGCGGACAGGGGCAACGGAAGCAGGTCAGGCAGTTCCATCGGGGCCGACGGGGACACTGTGCGCGCGGCGGACCTGCTTGGCAGCATCCGCCTGCGCCAGGGCAGGATCGAGGCGGGCGTGGCCCTGCTGGAGCGGGTTGCCACAGCAGGGGTAGAGCACGAGGTAGCGCTGGGCCTGACGGCCCTGCTGAAGCTGCTGCTGCTCTTTGCCGAAGACGAAAGACGGCTGGCCTGCCTGGGGCGGCTGACAACCACCCTGCTGCGCGCCGGGCGCATCAGGAAGCGGTACCTGCCGTACCTGAACGGCCTCAAGGACGGCAGGGAACCCCTCTACAACTGCTGCATGCTGGCCTGCGAAATCCTGCGCGACACGGGCAGGAACTACCACCTGGGCTTCTTCCGGCAGGAGCCCGAGCGCTTTCCGGACTACGCGCTGGACTACGCCCTGCTCGCCTTTGCCGCGCAACCGACCGGTGAAGCGCTGGACGCCATCATCCGGTGCACCGCAAAGGCCGGAATCGGCCCGGAAGCGCTGCCGTTCATCCGGCAGGCCACGCTTGCGGGCACGGCTTCGGATGCGCAAATCGCCCTTTCCGCATCGCTTGCCCTGGAATATTACGACTATTCCTTCGCCAAAATGGCCGTGCGCGCGCTGAAAAAGACCCTGGCATAGGCCCGCATGCCGCAAGGGGCGACCCGTCGCGCAACATGACCGGGCGACGCCCGCCCATGCGCCTTTGGCCGTGGCGCTGACCTTGACGCGTGCGGCAATCGGGGGCAGACAATGCGATAACTGGCATTGCATCAAGCCCCAGGGGACGCCGGTTTTCCGCATCTTCCCGAACGCCGCCGCCACCCGCCATCCAAACAGGAAGGAGCATGCATCCATGAAAGTCCGCGCGCAGATACCCACCGTCAAGAATGCAACCAACTTCAACCTGGTGGCGGACAGCAAGACCGCCGTGGGGAGCACCCTCGACAACCTCAAGGCCGCCATTGCCGGTGAAACCGGCGCGCACGCCAAGTACACGGCCTTTGCCAAGGCCGCGAGGGAGCAGGGCTACACGCAGATCGCCCGCCTGTTCGAGGCCACGGCGGCTGCGGAGCTGATCCACATCGGCCTAGAGTACGCCCTGGTGGCCGAAATGGACCCCGGCTACGTGAAGCCCACGGTGGCCGCCCCCGCCGCCAAGGCGTGCGATCTCAACCTCATTTCCGGGGCCAACGGCGAAATTTACGAGACGTGCGACATGTACCCGGCCTTCATCAAGAAGGCCCAGGAAGAAGGCAACGCCAAGGCCGTCCACGTGTTCACGCGGGCGAAGCTGGCCGAATCCGTCCACGCCGAACGCTACCTGGCGGCCTACAACGACCTGGACGCGCCGGACGACGACAAGTTCCACCTGTGCCCCATCTGCGGGTACATCCACAAGGGCGAGGACTTCGAGAAGTGTCCGATCTGCTTCCGGCCCAAGGACACCTTTACGGCGTATTGAGCGGATTGCCGCGATGGTTCGCTGCGCATGCGGGCCGCGCATTTCCCGCGCGCGAACCCGCTGACGGCAGCCGCGCCAAAGTCAGGACGCAACGTCCACAATAGAAAAAGGGTTCCACAGTGATGTGGAACCCTTATCCTTTCTGGTGGAGCTGAGGAGAATTGAACTCCTGACCTCTTGAATGCCATTCAAGCGCTCTCCCAACTGAGCTACAGCCCCAGGCGTGTTGGGACGCACCGGCTTGGCCGGGCGCGGAGCAGACATTGCCCCAGCGCACCGTGTTTGTCAACAATCAGGGTGGAAAATCGCGTGATGGGGCCCATCCGGGCTGCCACGCCCGCACCGGACGCGCATCGGCCCGGTGACACGACCAACGGCGGTGCCCCCGCTTCCGTCTCGTACCTCCCGTCAAGGCACGGTAGCGGGCACGGTCGTGGGCAGTGCGCATCCCCCCGGCCCTTTGGCCGCCCACAGGAAAAACCCCCACCCTGCCCTTGCGGGCGCGGCGGGGGTTTTGAAACGGACAGGAGTGCTGGCCCGGCGATTGCCGGGCAGCCTACAACCTTGGCGCGATTACCATCCGTTCATGGTGCCCTCCCCAGAGCGCTACGCCACCGGCTCGTAAAAGCAGCGCTTGGGCGAGTGAATCTTGCCAGCCTTCTTCAGGGCGTCGATGGCCTTGGAAACGTCCTTGGAATCCACGGCGAGGGCCTTGGCGATGTCGCCGGGCCGCACGGGCTTGCCCGCTTCCTTCATGGCTTTCAAAACCTGATCTTCCATGGGTGTGCTCCTTTGTGATTTAATCAGTAATAATTACTGATAACGAAATGGCCGCCGCTCGTCAACCCTTTCACGCCGTACCTCTCCACTTTTCCACCAACCGCAAACCTTGCCGCTACCCTACCACGCCCAGGATCGCGTTCCACGGCTTTGCCACGCATGCTCGCCCCGGTGCCCGTTCCACGGCCCTTTCCCCCAAGACCATGAGACGTTGGGGCCTTGAAGCTCTGCCCGACACAACGCTTCGTGCGTAGAAGCGTGTGCCGCCGGGCCTTGGCGGCGGCACACGCGTCGCAACGGGCGACAGGATAAAGGCACCCTCGCTCCGCCATGCCACCGGGAGCACCACGCGCATTGGCGTCACTGGTGGCAGATCGCCCGAAGGCGCCTTGCGCCGTAGGGAAGCTGCCGCCGAAGGGACGCCGCGCATGACGACACGGGGTTCCAAGGGGCGGAGCCCCTGGAACGCGGGGGTGCAGGGGGTGTTCGTTACAACACCCCTTGCCCGCCGGAGGCATAACGAAATCGAGCGCATCCAAAACAGACGGGACGGACTTCGTAGAAACCCTGCCCATCAACGCACACCCCCCTTCCCCTCCTTCACCCCGTTGACCACCCTCCCCCTTGCACCGTACACCCTTTCCACATGCGCCGCGCCCACTGCGCGTTACCCCGCGCCCCCCGAGCGCTGCGCGTTCACCGCCCGCCACACCACACGCGGGCCGCACACCGATCACCAAGGAGACGCTGCATGACCGCTTCCGCCGCCGCCCTGGCCCGTACCTCCGTGGCCGATGCCCTTACCGCAGAGGCCCCCGCGGCCAACATCCGCATCTGCGGCTGGGTGCGCACCCGGCGCGACGCCAAGGGCTTCTCGTTTCTGGAAATCAACGACGGCTCGTGCCTCGCCAACATCCAGTGCATCGTGGACGAAACCCTGCCCGCCTACGCCGTGATCAAGGACGTGAACACCGGCGCGGCAGTGGACGTGCGCGGCGAACTGGTGGAATCGCCCGGCAAGGGCCAGAAATGGGAACTGCGCGCCGCCACCCTGACCCTGCTGGGCGGGGCCGACGCGGAAACCTACCCGCTGCAGAAGAAGCGCCATTCCGACGAATTCCTGCGCACCATCGCCCACCTGCGCGCCCGCACCAACAAGTTCGGCGCGGCCTTCCGCATCCGCTCGGAAGCCGCCTACGCCATCCACGAATTCTTCCGCGAGCGCGGCTTTTTCCACGTGCACACGCCCATTCTCACCGGATCGGACTGCGAGGGCGCGGGCGAGATGTTCCGCGTCACTACCCTGCCCGCATCGGGCGCGGCGGTTCCGCCTTCCGGCAACCGCTTCGAGGCGGATTTCTTCGGCAAGGAATGCAACCTCACCGTGTCCGGCCAGTTGGAGGCAGAGGCGCTGGCCATGGGCCTGGGCAAGGTGTACACCTTCGGCCCCACCTTCCGGGCCGAGAACTCCAACACCGCCCGGCACGCCGCCGAATTCTGGATGATCGAGCCGGAATTCGCCTTCGCGGACCTGACCGACGACATGGAACTGGCCGAGGCCATGACCCGCACCGTGGTCGCCCGCGTGCTGGAGCGCTGCGCCGCCGACATCGATCTGTTCGACCGCTTCGTGGACAACGGCCTTGTGGAGCGGCTGCGCACCATCGCCGACCAGCCCTTTGCCCGGGTGTCCTACCGCGAGGCCATCGAACTGCTGAAAGCCTCGGGCAAGAAGTTCGACTACCCCGTTTCCTTCGGGCTGGACCTGCAGACCGAGCACGAGCGCTTCCTGGCCGAGGAACACTTCGGCAAGCCCGTCATCGTCTACAACTACCCGAAATCCATCAAGGCGTTCTACATGCGCCTGAACGAAGACAACGAGACCGTGGCAGCCATGGACGTGCTGGTGCCGCGCATTGGTGAGCTGATCGGCGGCAGCCAGCGCGAGGAACGCCTGGACGTGCTGGAAGCGCGCATCCGCGAAATGGGCCAGAACCCGGATGACTACTGGTGGTACCTGGATCTGCGCCGCTTCGGCTCCGTGCCGCACGCGGGTTTCGGCCTGGGGTTCGAGCGGTTGCTGATGCTGCTGACCGGCATCGCCAACATCCGCGACGTGGTGCCCTTTCCGCGCACGCCCGGCAATCTCGAATTCTAAACTTCTTCCAAAAAATCTCACGCAGGTGCGGCGCGGGGGCAACCCCGCGCCGCCTTTTCGTTTTCCCGCCACGCCGAATACCCGGAAAACAAGCAATAGCACCATTTTTTCCATTGCCCCATTGCCGTGCCCGCGCCGCCGGGGTATGGTGAAGCCATGTCCGTCTGACCGGGCGGCGTGCCGCCGCGTTGCCGCGCGGCACGCCGCCGTGCTCCGGACTGGGGGAGTACATGACCAAGCCTTCACGCATTCTGCTGGCCATCGACGGAACACAGGGTTCCTACCGCGCGGCGCACCACGCCGCCCTCATCGCCAACCTCACCGGAGCGGAGGTCATTCTTCTGCATTGCGCCGATCCACATCCCTCGCTGTCCCTGCCCTTTCCGGCGGGCGGGGCCGGGCTGCCGCCGGGGTTCGCACGTTCCCCCGCGCCGCCCTCCACCAGCGAACGGCTGGGACCTGCGCGCGACATTCTGCAAGACAGTCACGTTCGGTACATGGAGCACACCGTGGAAGGACCGGCGGCGGAAACCATCCTGGGCATGGCCCTGCGCGAACGGTGCGACCTCATCGTCATGGGCCGCCACGGCACCGGCGACACCGAGGAACTGCCCGTGGGCAGGACCGCCGAGCACGTGGTGCGGGCAGCACCCTGCACCGTGATGGTGGCGGCCTGATCCGCACCGCCCCTTCTTTCCGAATAGCCACGAAAACAGCGCGACCGCCGCTCCCTTGGGGGAGCGGCGGTCGCGCCGTGTGCGGCCACCCCGCATCCGTTCCATCAATCCGCCATTACGGCACCCCTTGCGTCTGCGAATAAGCGCGCCGGGCCGCGCCTTCACGTCCCTCCGGTTCAGCGCCCCTTGCGCAACTGGCGGATGCGCGTCTCCACCACCAGTTCGTTGGGATATGTCTCGCGCACCGCTTCGAACGCGGCCAGCGCCTCGGCCGTCTTGCCCTGCTGCTCCAGCGCGTCGCCCAGCATGAACCCGGCCAGCGCCTTCAGGTCCCTCTCCGCGCCCGGCATGGCCAGTATCTGTCGCGCAAGGTCCGCCCCGCGCGCAAAATGCTCCATGGACATCTGCACGTCGGCCAGGTCGTACAGGCATTCCGCCCGTCGCGCGTCCGTGGCCTTCAGTTGCAGGCACTGGTGCAACACGTCCTCCGCAATGCCGAACTCACGCCGCGAGGCATGGATGCGCGCCAGCCGCCGATGCGCCCGGGCGTTCTCGTCGCCCGACAGGTCCGGCACCTCGATCAGCTTGCGCCAGGCATCCGCCGCCCGGTCCCAGCGCCGTGCCGTCTCCAGCAGCCCGCCCAGCCGCACCAGCACCTCGCGCGCCTTGTCCCCGTCCATGCCGAACTCAAGGTACATGGCCTCCAAGAGCTCCATGCCCGCCTTGTCGTCGCCCCGCACGTCCAGGGTGATCTGCAGCAGGCGCTGCCAAGCCTCCCACCGCTCCTCACCTTCCGGGTTCAGGCGCAAATACCGCTCCAGCAGCTTTTCCGCCTCGCCGTACCGCCGCTCCCCCGCCGCCTTGCGCGCATCCGCCATGTCATCCGGCGGTGCCGCCTTCTCGCAGCCCGTGAGGAGAAGAACAGGAAGCATGAGCAAAGGCAGAACCACGGAGAGGGAGAACCTTTTGAAAAAGGTTCTCCCTCTCCGTACCTCTCCCTCTCCCAAACTTTTCAATTGGGTGGATGCGCGGAACATGGATGATTCGGTACCGCCGATGAACATACGCATTCCGACACCCTACAGGATAACAGTCAAATATAATGATATAGTTATCGAAAAGTTTTGAAGGATGGTGAGGGGGTGCGGGGAGAGGAAGGAAACTTTTCCAAAAGTTTCCTTCCTCTCCCCCGATTCATTCCTCTTTCCCTTCTTCTATCTACTCTTCCCCGTCCACAACTTCGCGTTCGTCGATGCGGTCAAAGCCGACCACGAGGGCGCCTTCATCCAGGCGCACCAGGCGCACGCCCTGGGTGGCGCGGCCCACGCTGCGCACGTCGTCGAGGCCCATGCGCAGGATCTTGTTGGTGGAGGTAAGCAGGACCAGGGCGTCGTCGTCGCGCACGGGCATGGCGCCAATGACGTCGCCGGTCTTGGGGGTAACCTTGAAGTTCTTCACCCCCACGCCGCCGCGCGACTGCACGCGGTACAGATCGGCGTTGGTGCGCTTGCCGAAGCCGTTGGCGGACACGGACATGATCATGGAGGTGGTGTCTTCCTCGGCCAGGATGACGCAGGCCACAACGCGGTCCTTGCCGCGCAGGGCAATGCCCTTGACCCCGGTGGCGCTGCGGCCCATGGGCCGGACGTCCTCGCACTGGAAGCGGATGGCCATGCCGTCGCCCGTGGTGAGCACGATGTGGCAGTTTTCATCCACCTCGCGCACCATGATCAGCTCATCCTCGGGGCGCAGGCCCACGGCGATGAGGCCGGTCTTGCGGCACTTGGCGTACAGCGAGGCGCTGGAGCGCTTGACCATGCCGCGCCGGGTCACGAACAGGAAGTACCGGTCTTCGGCGAACTCGCGCACGGTGAGCACGTTGGTGACCAGTTCGTCCTTGTCCAGCTGCACCAGGTTGGCGATGTGCACGCCCTTGGCCGTGCGGCTGCCCTCGGGCACGCGGTGCACCTTGATCTGGTGCATGCGGCCATGGTTGGTGAACAGCAGCAGGAACTGGTGGTTGGTGGTGGTCAAAAAGTCCTGCACGAAGTCGTCTTCGGACGTGTGCACCCCGGCAATACCCTTCCCGCCACGACGCTGCTGCTGGTAGTTGTCCAGCGTGGTGCGCTTGATGTAGCCGCGGCGCGACAGGGTGATGACCACGTCCTCGTCGGGGATCAGGTCTTCGATGTCGATGCCGTCCAGCTCTTCTTCCAGCACCTCGGTGCGGCGCTTGGTGGCGAAGGTGTCGCGCAGTTCGCCTATTTCCTCGCGGATGACCGAGCGCAGCACTTCCGGGTTTTCCAGCACCGAGCGGAAGAATTCAATCTTCTTGAGCAGTTCGTTGTATTCCTCGATCAATTTTTCGTGTTCGAGGTTGGTCAGGCGCTGCAGGCGCATGTCCAGGATGGCCTGGGCCTGCGCCTCGGACAGGTCGAAGCGGCCCATCAACGCGTCCTTGGCGTCCTGCGGCGTCTTGGACGCGCGGATCAGGGCGACGACCTCGTCGATGTTGTCGAGGGCGATGCGCAGCCCTTCCAGGATGTGGGCGCGCGCCTCGGCCTTGCGCAGGTCGTACCGGGTGCGGCGGATGATCACCTCGCGCCGGTGCTCGAGGAAGATTTCCAGCGCCTGCTTCAGGTTCAGCAGCTGCGGGCGGTTGCCCACCACGGCCAGCATGTTGATGCCGAACGAGCTTTCCAGCGGCGTGTACTTGTACAGGGCGTTGACCACTATGTCGGGGATGGTGCCGCGCTTGAGGTCGATGACCACGCGGATGCCCTTGCGGTCCGACTCGTCGCGCAGGTCGGCCACGCCGTCGATCTTGCGCTCGTTCACCAGCGCCGCGATCTTCTCCACCAGGCTCGACTTGTTGAGCGCGAAGGGAATCTCGCGGATGACGATGGCCTGCAGGCCCTTCTTGCGCTCTTCTATCTCCACCTTGCCGCGCACCTTCACGGTGCCGCGCCCGGTGGTGTAGGCGTCGTACAGGCCCTGCCCGGCGTAGACGAAGCCCGCCGTGGGGAAGTCCGGACCCTTCACATGGTCCATCAGGTCTTCCACGGTGCAGCCCGGCTCGTCCACGATGTGCAGCAGCGCGCCGCACAGCTCGCCCAGGTTGTGGGGCGGAATGTTGGTGGCCATGCCCACCGCGATGCCCGACGAACCGTTCAGCAAGAGGTTCGGCACCTTGGTGGGCAGCACCGAAGGTTCGAGCAGGGTGTTGTCGTAGTTGGGCCGGAAGTCCACCGTCTCCTTGTCGATGTCGGCAAGGAATTCGCCCGCCAGGCGGGACATGCGCACTTCGGTGTATCGCATGGCCGCTGCCGCGTCGCCGTCGATGGAGCCGAAGTTGCCCTGCCCGTCCACCAAGGGATCGCGCATGGAGAAATCCTGCGCCATGCGGACCAGGGCGTCGTACACGGCGGAATCGCCGTGCGGGTGGTACTTACCGATGACGTCACCGACCACGCGCGCCGACTTCTTGGGCGGGCGGGTGTAGCCGTTGCCCAACTCGTGCTGGGCGAACATGATGCGCCGGTGCACCGGCTTCAGGCCGTCGCGCGCATCCGGGATGGCGCGGCCGATGATCACGCTCAGGGAGTACTCGAGGTACGACTTCCTGAGCTCCTTTTCTATGCTGACCTGTTGCGACACTGGTTTGCCTCGCTTCTCGATGGGCTGTCGCTGTTACGACTACGCCCGGAGAGAACAGATTTTTTATACGCCTCCGGCGGTCTGACGACGACCATGGAGGGGAGATCTTTTTTACGCCTCCGGCGGGCAAGGGGCTGCGCCCCCTGCACCCCCTGAATAGGGAGAATAACCGCCCCTATAAAAAGTTTGGGGGGAGGGGTCCGGGGAGGGAGACCCTTTCCAAAGGGTCCCCTCCCCGGCACTCGCCAAACTCTTTTAGATATCCAAATCCTGCACGGACAGGGCGTTGCGTTCAATGAACTCGCGGCGGGGTTCCACCCGATCGCCCATGAGTTGCTCAAAGGCTTCGCTGGCTTCTTCGGCGTCGTCCACGGTCACGCGGAGCAGGGTGCGGTTTTCCGGGTTCATGGTGGTCACCCACAGCTGTTCCGGGTTCATTTCGCCCAGGCCCTTGTAGCGCTGGATGTTGATGCCCTTGCGGGCCTCGTCCAGCACCAGGCGGAACAGGTCGAAGATGTCTTCGGCCTCGCTGGTTTCGCCCTTGCGGTCCACGGTGCAGCGCAGGCTGCCGCAGCGGGTGCGGATGTCGGCCAGGGCGTCCCAGGCCTGGCGGTACATCTTGGAGTGGAAGAACTCGGCCCCCACGCGGGTGCGGTGGCCGTTGGCGTCCTCGAAGACCACGAAGGTACGGCTGTCCTCGTCGGTGTCCTCATGCTCGGCGGACACGGAATAACCCCGATCGGCCAGCCACTGGCGCAAGCCGTTGGGGTCGTCGCCGGTGAACCACTGGGGTTCGATGCGGGTCTGGTATTCGATGAAGGCCAGGAACAGTTCGCGGGCGATGCCGATGTTCTCCACGTCGCGCACCTTGGCGGACACCAGTTCGATGGCCTTCATCAGCGAGACGATGTCCGGCCCGGTGAAGGCGCAGCCCGATTCGGTGCGGATGGTGATGTCGTTGCTGATGCGTTCCAGCAGGAAGGCGTTCAGCTCCGGATCGTCCTTGATGAACTTTTCGAAGCGGCTGCTGTGCACCCGGTACAGGGGCGGCTGGGCGATGTACAGGTGGCCCCGGTCGATGAGTTCCTGGTACTGCCGGAAGAAGAAGGTCAGCAGCAGGGTGCGGATGTGCGCGCCGTCCACGTCGGCGTCGGTCATGATGACGACCTTGTGGTAGCGCAGCTTGTCGTAGTCGGTGTCGTCCTCGCCGATGCCAGCGCCCATGGCGGTGATGAGGGCCTTCACTTCCTTGTTGGCCAGCATCTTGTCGAAGCGGGTGCGCTCGGTGTTCAGGATCTTGCCGCGCAGCGGCAGGATGGCCTGGGTGGAGGGGTCGCGGCCCTGCTTGGCCGAACCGCCTGCGGAGTCACCTTCCACGATGAACAGTTCCGATTCCGCCGGGTCCTTGGACTGGCAGTCGGCCAGCTTGCCGGGCAGCGAGTTGTCGGACAGGGCGCCCTTGCGGCGCACCAGTTCCTTGGCGCGGCGGGCGGCGTCGCGGGCGCGGGCTGCGTCCACGGCCTTGTCGATGATCAGCCGGGCGTCCTTGGGGTTTTCGCCAAAGTGCACGTTGAGCTTGTCGTACACGATGCCGGCCACCAGCCCCGCGATCTCGCTGTTGCCCAGCTTGGTCTTGGTCTGGCCCTCGAACTGGGGCTGCGGCAGCTTGACGGAGACCACCGAGGTCAGGCCCTCGCGCACGTCGTCGCCGGACAGCACGGTGCCCTTCATCTTCTTGACCAGGTCGGGCTGGCCCTTGATGTAGCCGTTGATGGCGCGGGTGAGCGCCGTCTTGAACCCGGCCAGGTGGGTGCCGCCTTCCTTGGTGCGGATGTTGTTGGCGAAGGTGAGCACGTTTTCCTTGTAGCCCGCGTTGTACTGCAACGCGAAGTCCACGGTCACCCCGTCGGTCACCCCTTCACCGTCGATGATGGGATGGATGCCGCTCTCGCCGGAATTCAGGTCCTTCACGAACTGGCGGATGCCGCCGTCGGCGCGGAACACGTGCGTTTCGGCGCTGCGCTCGTCGGTGAATTCGATCTCCAGGCCCTTGTTCAGGTAGGCCAGTTCCTCGAAACGCTTGCGCAGCGTCTCGTACGAGTACTGCACCGTCTCGAAGATCTCCTCGTCGGGCTTGAAGTGCACCGTGGTGCCGTGGTTGGCCGATTCGCCCAGAAACTCCAGCGGCCCCTGCACCGCGCCTCGCGCGAAACGCATGCGGTGGCGCTTGCCGTCGCGGCGCACGGTCACTTCCAGCCACTCGGACAGGGCGTTCACGCAGCTCACGCCCACGCCGTGCAGGCCGCCCGACACCTTGTAGGCGTCGTTGTCGAACTTGCCGCCCGCGTGCAGCTTGGTCATGACGACCTCGACCGCGGGCTTGCCCTCCTTGGGGTGCAGGTCGACCGGGATGCCGCGGCCGTTGTCGCTGACCGTGACGCTGTTGTCGAGGTGCAGCTTGACCACGATGCGCGAGCAGTAGCCCGCCATGGCCTCGTCGATGGAGTTGTCCACCACCTCGTACACAAGGTGGTGCAGGCCCCGCGCATCGGTGGACCCGATGTACATGGCAGGGCGCTTGCGGACGGCAGCCAGACCCTCGAGGATCGTGATGCTGTCTGCGGTATAGGTCTGTCCCGTGGGAGTGGTCATCTTTGGGATCGTCTCCAACTTACGTTGTTCTGGACGTTGGCGCGTTCAGTAATTGTATGCGCCTCCGGCGGGCAAGGGGCTTCGCCCCCTGCACCCCCTTTAAGGGGCTTTCATGAATTGCAACTATCGTTACCCAACGCGGCGGGCATTCCGCGCACGCCTGCTGTACTCACAGATCGACCAAACTTTGGGGTGCAGGGGCGGTAGCCCCTGCCCGCCGGAGGCACACAAGAAACCGTACCGTCCGACAGGACGCGCCCCATACAAGAAGAAGGCTATACCTCTTCTTCGCTGTAATAGGTCTCTTCCACGATCTTCATGGGCATGATGATCACGGTGTACTCGCTGTCGTCGCCGCCTGTGATGCCGCAGGGACCTTCGCTGCCGGTCAGGGTCAGGCCCAACCGTTCGGAGCGGTAGTGGCCCATGATTTCGATAAGGTTGCGGGTGGGGAAGGCGATCTTCTTGATGTCGCCGCTGTAGGTGGCTTCCAGGGTTTCTGTGGCCGAGCCCACGTCCTGGCCCTGGGCCGAGAGCACCACGTCTCCGCCGCCCCCGTTGCCGTCCAGGTCGAAGTACGTGCAGCGGTTGGAGTCGGTATTGAAGATCAGCAGGCGGTCCAGGGCGTCCATGGCGTCCTTGCGGGGCAGTTCCAGCCGGGACACGGAATCGGCCGACAGCTTGGCCAGAAAGTTCATGTAGTCGGGGTACTGGTAGTACGACAGCGGCAGGCTGAAGGTTTCCTTGCCATCGCCGGTGCGGAAGTGCAGGCGCTTTTCGGAGATGTTCAGTTCCACCTCGTCGGTGCCCAGCCACTTCTTCAGCTCGCCCAGGTACTTCTTCTGGATCAGGATGCCTTCGGGCGGCAGCATGGACATCAGCTCGTCATGAGCGAAGCGCAGCATGGCGAACTGGTGGCCGTTCAGCCCGCAGGCCTCGATGGAATTCTGCGCGCCGGGCTTCAGCGACAGGCAGGCGATGGCCTCCACCGCGTCTTCGTCGCTGATGCAGAAGGCGATGCGGTCGATGAGCTCCTGCAGGTAGTCGCCGGACCACATCACCGAGCCGTCGGCGGGGAACTCGGAGAAGTTCTGGAACCACACCGGGTCGTTGACGGGCAGCTTGTACTTGCGGCGGCCCTGCTCGATGAGCAGGTTGCCGCTCTCGCCGTCCAGCTTGAGGGTAATCTGGCCGCCGGGCAGCTTGCGGAGCAGATCCACGAAGGCGCGGCCCTGCACGCCCGCCAGGCCGGGCTGTTCGATGTCGGCCGCGTACGAGCCCCGGAACTCGATGTTCGAGTCGGTGGCCAGCACGCTGAGCGAACCGTTCTCGGCCTTCAGCCAGATGGAGCGCAGGTAGGCCGCCCCCGTCTTGGCGGGAATGATGCTGGCGGCCTTCTGCAAGCCTTCGATGACATCTTCCTTCTGGATTCTCAGAAACATATCTGGATCTCCTGTTGTAGTAGCAGGGCCTGTTTCCAGGTGCGGAACTGGCATAACATGCGAAAATGAATTGGAATTCCCGGTAACATCACAATGCACCGCGTGGGAACCGAAGGAACAGCCGAAAGGGGGTGCGTGCTCATTCGGCCCGAGTTAGGCACTTTCGTTTGAGGTCGGTCACCAGAAGTTGCATATCTTTGTCACTTTGCTGTAATTGCTTGATTTTTCGCACGGCATACATGGCCGTGGAGTGGTCCTTGCCCCCGAACACCCGGCCCAGGGCCGGAAAGGAACTGCCCAGCAGTTCGCGGCACAGGAACATGGCCACCTGACGGGCCTGCACGATGCTTTGCTGGCGCTTGTCGCCCACGATGTCGCGGGCCGGGATGCCGAATTGCTCCGCCGTGGCGGCGATGACCGTCTCCGGCGTCAGGCTGGTGGTCTTGCCGCTGTCTGTGTGCCGCAGGATCTGCTCCAGTTCGCGGTCCTGGATGTCGCGGTTGACCAGTTGGCGGTAGGCGCCGACCTTGACCAGGATGCCCTGGAGATGGCGGAATTCGCGAAAGCGCTGGGCCAGGGTGAGGACGTGTTCCTTGGAAAGCTGGATGTTGCGCGAACGGCTCTGCTGCTGGATGAATTTCACCCGCACGTCCAGGTCCGGTTCGCGCAGTTCGACGATGAGTCCCCATTCCAGGCGCGAGCGCAGCTTGGGCGACAGAAAGTCCAGGTCGGCCAGCTTGCCGGAGCAGGCGAAGACCATCTGTTTGCCGTTGTCGTGAAAGTGGTCGAAGGCGAAGGTCAGCTCGTCCTGCAGAAAGGGCAGGTCGCGCAGGCGCTGCAGGTCGTCGACCACCAGCACCTCTTGCGCGCACAGGCGGCTGCGGGCCTGCTGGCGTTCCTGCGCCGCGCCGGGGCCGGATGCGGAAAGCCCGGAAAAGCGGGTGCCCAGTTCGTCCACCGCGCCGCAGAATATGGCGTTGTCGTCGCGCGAGCGGCTCAGTTCGTTGGCGATGGCGCGAAGAAGGTGTGTCTTGCCGTTGCCGCTGCCGCCGCAGACCACGAAGGGGTTGTAGACCCTGTCGTGGGGGTCGCGGCCGTCGCGGGCCACTTCCTTGGCCGAGGCCACCGGAAACTGGTTCTTGCGGTTGTGCAGGAAGGTGTCGAAGGTGAACCGGGGGCCGAAGGGGTAGTCCAGCTGGCGCGCGGCGGCCGCCCGCGCCGGGGCTGCCTGGGGAGAGCCGCCGTTGCCCGAGGTGTAGCGCAGCGCGTAGCCGTCGCCCAGGAACTCGCGCAGCCGCGATTCAAAGGTCACCTGCGCCGTGGCCGAAAACCACTGGGCAAAGAACGGGTGCGGAAACTGGACGTCCAGCCGCTTGTCGTCCTTGCTCAGGGTGATGGCCAGCGGGTCGTACCACTGGCGCAGATCCTGCTCCTGGCAGGTCTGCTGAAGGTGTTGGCGCAGGGCTTTTTTCAGCAC